>NZ_JBHSAF010000003.1:0-212674 GCF_042649925.1 Pseudaeromonas sharmana | reverse complement strand
GCGTGGCGCTTGCTCCGAGGAGTGCGGGCCTTGCCGTGTCAGCGAGGCGGCATTATAGGGATATCAGCCTCGCTGGCAAGCAAAAAGACATTAATTTTGTTTAAAAATTCGAATATTTCTTTTATTCCCAGGCCGGCTACAAATTATCAACAGAACAATCCACAGGGCGGTGCTTTTTTGCCCGGCCCAATACTGTGAACCACTTGTTTCGTTAAGGAAAAATGTTAACTGGCTAGCGTAAAGAGGAGACGGGATTAGCCGTGGCAGCTACAAGTCACTAACATACCTCTGCGTTTATTAAATTGCTTACTGATACTCCATCTTCTAAATGGTGATTATTGCGATGAGTACATCTTCTTCTAGTGGTTATCCTCGAATTCTGCTCGTAGCGCTTGTATTAGCTGTCGTAGCTTTTGTTTTAGCATCCTTACAATCGCTACCACCCGTACTGATTGCTGTACTGGTTTTCGCAGCTAGTGTTGTTAGCTCGTGGGTGAGCAAGCCAGAAATGGTTCGCCACAGCACGAACGGCAACAATTCAAGCGCATCTACTGTGTCTGCCAAATCTGGGGACATAGCAGAAATGCCAACATCCACGGATATCTATAACGGCATAGCCAAGACACTATACGTCGGTAATTTGCCATACCGAGCCAACGAGGCTGCAATCCGCAAACTGTTCGCAGCGCATGGCATGGTGCTGTCAGTGCGTTTGGTCAAGGACAAAGAAACAGGGAAACGACGTGGTTATGGCTTTGTAGAGATGCCAGAAAAAGATGCTATGCAGGCCATCGCAGCCTTGAATGAAAGCGAATATCTACAGCGGACGTTGAAGGTAAGAGAGGCCAACGAAAAACGAGAACAGGGAGAGAATTTCGAATAAACACCCGATACCATCAACCGATGGCGATAGGGCCCTCGATTTTCAGCTCCCGCAATGTCATGAATCCAAATGATTGCAACGCTGGCACCAGACGCATCGCCGTCTGGTCCAGTTTGCTGCAATACGCAACCCCATTCTCGGAAATCTGCGGTACGTTGCGCACCGCTACCAACTCTAATTGTGAACGCACACGGCGCGCAACGGCTGGGCCCGAGTCCACAAGTTGTGCCGTGGGTAATACGTGGTGTAGCTCTGCTTTTAGTAGTGGAAAATGCGTGCACCCCAGAATCAGCACATCTGGTGTCCGAGGTGCTTGCAGCCAAGGTGCTAATATAGTGGTGATACGGTCCAGATCTACTTCTAGTCCACCCAGTTTACGTTCAGCCTCTACAACCAACTCGGTTGAGCCAAGGCGTAACACGGTACAATCACTGGCGAACTCGCGAATCAGTTTATCCGTGTAGGGGCGAGCAATTGTCGCCGGTGTCGCCAGCAACCCGATACAACCCGTTCGCGTGAGTTGGGCCGCTGGCTTGATCGCCGGGACAACACCAACAACCGGGATCGACAAGAGGCTACGCAACGCTGGCAGCACTTGGGTACTCGCCGTATTACAGGCAATCACCACTAAATCGGCGGGCTGTTGCACCAGCAGGTTTTGAATCAGGCTACAGCAACGCGGAATCAGCTCCTCGCTGGAGAGTTCTCCATAAGGAAATTTCGCATTATCAAACAGATAAGTGTAACTGATATCTGGTAAAAGATGGCGGATTTCCTGATATACAGATAATCCACCAACGCCAGAATCAAAAATCAGAACATGCTTTGCCACAAAACTCCCCCGCGCAAGGATGGTTATGATACCCCCTTGTCGCGAAGCGAGGAAGGAGTCTCCTCCTTCCTCGTTTGACATTACAACGAGTAATCAACTGATACGTAGAAGCCACGTCCAGCCGCAGGATATCCCTGCGCAGTCTCGTATTCCTTATCCAACAAGTTGGCAATCTTGCCATTGAGCTTCCAATCTGCGCCCGGCTTGTAGGCTAAAGCCAGATCCCAGAGGCTGTAACCACCCAACGTTACGCTGTTGCTGGCATCATCATAGCGTTCACCCTGATAGATCCAGCTCAGTGAGCCGGAATATTGCATCCAGTCGCCTTGCGCGACCCATTTTGCACTGCGTCGCGCGATGCGTTGTAATTGTTTACCGCTGGCGCGGTCTTCCGGGTCTTTGAATTCCACAGAAAGCCGATGGGCCAACCAGCCTGTATCAAACTCCCCTTCAAGCTCCAGGCCGTCGATACGTGCCTGACCTACGTTCTCCGGACGCCATAAGCCACTGCTATTCGGGGCCCATTGGATCATCTGATCAATATCATTGCGGTAACCTGTCACCCGCCAAGTCAGCAATCCAGTGATACCATCCAACATCACCTCTCGATTGCGCGACTCTTCAGGCTGCAGATCGGGATTGCCGGGCATATAGGGGTCAGGGTAGTACAAGTCGTTAAATGATGGCGCACGGAAGCCGGTGCCATAGCGCACGGAAAGACGATAATCGTTCAAGAAACGCCAGCCAGCTCCAGTCTGCCATGTGTTGTGTCGGCCATACTCTTCGTTATCGTCGCTGCGGCCACTTAATTCAGCCTGCCAAGCCTGCAATTGGTACTGCAATAACGAATATACGCCCGTGTTATCCCGGCCGTGAGTGGCCTCTGGATAGGCATTGCCATCGGAAATTGAGTCGTCGTCCAGCTTTTCTCTACGCCAGTCCACTCCCGCCCCAAGACGCCAGGCATCATTCAGATTCAGATCATGCAGCCAGCTCACATTGTACTGTCGAATGAATGTCTGGTTCTGGGACTCACTGCGGCTCTGGCCATCTGGGTAGTTATAGATATTCTCGCGACCGAAGTTCCCTTGTAATTCACTCTGGTAATTATTTTGGTGATAGCGGCCACCCAGCTGATAGCTTTGGTTGTCTGACCAAGTTTCACTGCGCTGGTGCTGGGAGCCCCAAGCATTGTCATATGAATTATCATATTGCGCTTTGTTGCGGAACCACCGTCCACCAGCGAACAGTCCCCATTGCTCATTCAACTGGTGCTGATAGTCCAACAGCGCGTTGTACCCCGTGTATCCATGCGTATCACCGTCGTTGATACCTGCAACAGGATGTACGTTATATCCCTCTTCATCCTGATATCCGGCCGCCGCTTTCAGCTGTCCCACATCGGAGACCTGCACGCTGCTGCTCCAGCTGGCCTCGCGCTCATCACGAGAGCCGACGCCGGCCGAGAACTTATGCGCATTGGTACCGGCATCTGGACGAGTAATGATGTTGATAACACCACCAATCGCATCCGCGCCATAAATAGAAGCCCGAGCACCGCGCACATACTCAATTCGCTCTACCTGATTCAATGGCAACGCATTCAGGTCAGCACCGCCAGAAGTGACGGAATTGAAGCGGACGCCATCTATCAGCACCAACGTCTGGGACGAAGTGCCGCCACGCACAGCTGTCGAGCTACTTTGTCCTTTGCCACCATAACTAATGGTTTCCACGCCCGGCAGAGTGCGTACGACATCGGTAACACTCTTTGCTTGCAATCGGTCAATCTCTTGCCGCGTAACAATATTCACTGGAGCCAAAATCGAGGCTTCCGGCTCGGCAAAGCGTGTGGCCGTAACAACAATTTGTTGTGGAGACGTATCGGAAGAAGAAGCGGCCATAGCCGCAACTGGTAGCAGCCCTGCCACCAGAAGTGTGTTTTTCATAGCATTCCCTAATTCGCGTAGTGTCGATGCAGTTGTGACCGGATTGTCAACCGGCATTGGCATCTGGCAGGTCTTCGGGCTCGGTGGTAACAACATGAACCGGCGACTTCCCATCCTTGCGGACAGTGTCTGCTCGATCAACTCGAGCGTGCCAGTCTTATACCCACCATACCGCTGCGCGTCAGCTCCGGATTCTCACCGGATTCCCTATTAAGCGTGTCGCACCAGGCCCGGCGATTATAGGGACAGGCCGCCGGTATGACTAGTCATGACGGACGTGGCGCAGGGTAATTAATGCTGACATAGGGAACCTCCTGGACATTCAGGTCCGACTTGACGACCACCGTCAGCACAAAAAAGAAGTTTGCCAGCAAATTGGCGAATCGCGGCAGTGTGGGCGGTACCTTAATTCCGGCCTCATCCAGGCGGACCAACATGCGCACCACCTTCTTCGCCTGGCAACGACATAGATGCAGAGCCGGGACAGGCATGGGTCCCTGTGGTAACACGAAACCACTGACGCGCCCAGATACCGCCTGCTGATAGCAGTCATATCGGTACTTCAACCAGTCGATGTCGGAGTCGAAAATGCCATTCTTGCCGCGTACCGAGCCGTTGAGATGATAGATCAGTGTCTGCAAATGCAGCAGGTCCTCGCGTAGCGATGGCCAAGCGTCGCCCAGATGTGCCAGTACCATGCCGACCTGACAACAGAGCTCGTCGGTCATAATTTCGTAATCGCAAGTCGGTTTGCTTTCAAAAATGAAGGGATAACACAGCTCCCGAATATCCGGGCTTTTGGAAAGGGCCATTTCATGTTTCCAGCGGCTAACATCGATAACCGGCAGTGTGCCAGCCTGTCACCAGGCTGGCAATTGACACTCAGGCGGTAGTCAGCTGACGCATCATCTCCTGAAGCTGGTCATTGAAATCGAGGAAGGATTGCCCCTGTTCAACAGACTCGTCACGTTGATTCAGCATCCAGACACCCAAGGCGGACTGCGCCTCGGGATCGAACAGGGTGTTGGCTTGCTCAATCATCTGTTGCAGATGCTGCAGATAGTCGGCGAAAGGCCCAACCAAAGTCGACAAATCGCTCCCTGCCATGCCGCTATCTGCCGTTTCACTCTCGCTACTGCTTTGCACTGCATCGGCGTTATCGCTTGCCGTGTTGGAAGCAGTCTTATGTTGCTCACCCACACCGGCAGTCAATGTCTGCTGTTGATGCAAATTAAGCGCAAGTGAGGTTACCTGACGATCGTCCAGATTGAATGACTTAGCCTGTTCAAGCGCACCCTCTATGTCACCGCTGAAGAAACGATCGGCCAGCGATCCCATCTGCTCGACAATTGAACCAATGGCGCCCAGCTCATCCTGATTCAGTTCCCCTTCCACCGCAAAGCTGAATGAGGAGGTGTGAGAATAATAGAAGCTACTACTGTTCTGGCTACCGCCAAGACGTTGGCTGAAATTGCCCGCCTCACTGCCGGTGCTACGTTCGGTGGAACCATAGGCCGCCAGCGCCTTGCGCTGTACTCCTGTTGACTGTTGATAACGCCAGCTCTCCTTGTCATCAAAACGTATGGTGACCTTATCCCCGTCCTTGGTGACCAGATCGACACTGGCTTGATTCCGATTACCCAGCGCCACATCCAGCAAGGAGCTGACTCCTCCGGTCTGCGCTTTTCCATCCGCAGGCGTAGTCGTTTGCGCCACAGCATTCGCGTCGTCTAGCGTCTCATCACCTTTGCCAAACAACTCGTCTTCAAATTCCTGGAGGCCATCCTGAATACGGTCGTAGCTTTTGGTGATGCCTTTATCCAGATCTTCGCTGAACAACCCCATGCCCTTGAGCTCATCCCGCGCCTGGCCAAAGCCGCTGTCGATACCTTTGCGAGCCTGCTCCAGTAGCGAATTCAGCTTATCCTCATCGGCCCCCTCTGCCTGCGCTTTGCGGATATAACCGGTCACAAACCCCAGGACATTTTTTGCGACTTTCTTGTAGTCAAATCCCAGCGGGTTATCCTCACTGGGCTCGACGGTGTCCTCATCGCTGGTCGAGGCACTGGTTTTATCTGAGTTCCGAAACGATGTTTCAGCAAACGACAACGTCTTGCTCAATGAGACATACAATACCGTCTGCCCAACACGAACAGGCTGTGTCAAAGCCACCTCTTCGCTCTGGCTGTTGGCACCACTCGCGGTATTCTGGCGGCTTGCCGCTTCTAACTGTCGCCTTTGCAGCAGCGTATATTCAGGACTCTTTTCAACTTTCATGATCTTTGCTCCGACACCCCGGGTTGATCAGACTATCGGCCTGAACGCATAAAACTTGACCAGTTTTTTCTGGACAATCCAGCAGTGCCGCATACAATCTCGGCCCTTCAGAGAGAAAGCCGAGAGACACCATGTACACGCCGTTACGTCAACCTGAGGAATATCAGCAGCAACTGCTAGATAAACAGCAGCGGATGCAGACCTTTTTCGCCGATTTTGCGGCGCCGTCGCTGGAGGTTTTTGCCTCGGCCCCCAACCATTATCGTATGCGCGCCGAGTTTCGTGTCTGGCATGACGGTGACGACCTCTACTATGTCATGTTCGATCCTGCGACCCGGCAACGTTATCGCGTTGACCAGTTTCCTGCTGCCAGCACCCTGATCAACCGTCTGATGCCCCGTCTGCTTGACGGCGTTCGCGGCGTCAGCGAGCTCAAACACAAACTGTTTCAGGTCGATTTTCTGACCACGCTCAGCGGCGAGGCCCTGATCTCGCTGTTGTATCACAAGAAACTGGATAATCACTGGCAGCAGGCCGCTCAGACGTTACGCGCGCAACTCAGGGCAGAGGGGGTATGTGTCGATATTGTTGGCCGCGCACATAAACAGAAGCGGATATTGGAGCGAGATCATGTTATCGAACGCCTGCAGGTAGGCACTCGCCAGCTCAGTTACCTGCAGGTAGAAAACAGCTTTACCCAGCCTAATGCCATGATGAATGAGCAGATGCTGAGCTGGGCGCTGGATGTAACGCAAGAGGCAAAAGGCGATCTACTGGAGCTCTATTGTGGTAACGGTAATTTCTCGCTGGCCTTGGCACCCAATTTCCGCCGTGTGCTGGCTACGGAAATCGCCAAATCTTCGGTAGATGCTGCCCAGTTCAATATTCGTGAAAATCAGATCGAAAACGTACAGATTCTGCGCATGTCTGCAGAAGAGTTCACTCAGGCCATTCGACAGGAACGCCGTTTTCAGCGTCTGGAGGGCATCGATCTGGCCAGTTATGACTGTGACACCATTCTTGTCGATCCACCACGCGCAGGATTGGATCCTGCGACGCTGGCGATGGTGCAGGAATATCGGCAGATACTCTATATTTCCTGCAATCCGGAAACCTTGCAGGAGAACCTGCGCGCGTTAACTGTTACCCATGACATTATTCGCTGCGCACTATTTGATCAATTTCCGTTTACTCACCACGTCGAAAGTGGCGTCTGGCTTCGCCGTCGCGCTAACGGGTGAACCCAATAGAGAACGGGCGGTAATTCCGCCCGTTCTCTATGCACGCTTCTGATTTTTCCCGCCGTTCAGGCAACACGTTGTCGCGGTGGCTGCGCCGAGGACAGCGGAATCACACTAGACTCCCCGGGTTCTGCGATCTGATAGAAGCTATTCACCATCTGTCGCACTGTACAGGTACAACGCCCGCACTGGGATCCCACCTTCAATTGTTGACGCAACTGTCGCATGCCAACCCCACCCTGTTGCAACAAGTCAGTGATGTCGCGATCCGTTACGCCCTGGCACAAACAGATATACATGGCGCATTCCTGATAACGATTATCATATGATAATAATTATCAGTGCCTGCAAAGGCAAGTCTGTGCGCTCATTTTCCCAGCAAATTTCCACCTCAATCACCTCTTTTCACTTTATTTAAACGGTGTGCAGTGCTTAAGTTGAAATGTTGAATTTCTGTTACTGCTTTTGTGGGTATGTGAGGAGGCAAGATGCAAGGAGACAAACAAGTCATACAGTTTCTTAATCGTGTACTGACCAGCGAGCTGACCAGTATCAACCAGTACTTCCTGCATGCCAGGCTATGGCGCCACCAGGGATTGAAGAAACTCAATGATTGCGCCTACAAGAAATCCATCAAGGACATGAAACAGGCCGATGCCCTGATTGAGCGGATTCTGTTCCTGGAAGGGCTGCCTAACCTTCAGCAACTCGGTCACCTCAAGATCGGTGAAACCCCGGAAGAGCGTCTGGCTTGTGACATGACTTTCGAACTGGAGCAGATACCGTTATTGAAACAGGCCATCGCCCAGTGTGAACAGGCCGCGGACTATGTCAGCCGAGACCTGCTGGAGGACATTCTGGAAGAAGAGGAGGAGTATGTGGACTGGCTTGAAACCCAGCAACAGTTGATCGCCAGCACCGGCCTCGCTAACTATCTGCAAAGTATGCTCGAGTAAGGAGATCCCGATGAAAGGTCAACCGGAAGTCATTACTGCCCTCAACCGTCTGCTGGCCGGCGAGCTCTCTGCCATGGATCAGTACTTTATCCACTCCGAGATGTATCAGGACTGGGGGCTCAACAAGTTATACGAACGCATTGCACATGAGTTCGATGACGAGAAAAGCCATGCCAAGGCGCTGATTGAACGCATCCTGTTCCTTGAAGGCACACCTGATCTGACGACGCGCGATCCGATTCACGTCGGCAAGGATGTGCCCGAAATGCTGAAGAATGACCTGCAGCTCGAATACGACGTCGTCACGGCGCTGCGAACCACCATAGCGCTGTGTGAACAACAGCAGGATTACCAAACGCGCGAGATTCTGGAGCAGCTACTGGACGATACCGAAGACGATCACGCCTATTGGCTCGAGAAACAACTACGCCTCATCGATCTGATTGGTTTGCCCAACTACTTGCAGTCGCAGATGTAATCAAAGCAAAACGGCGCCATCAGGCGCCGTTTTGCTGACTGTGACGGCTTAACGATATCGATCAGGAAGGCTTAGACGAGCCACCCCCGAACTGACGGCGGCTTGAGCCACTGCGCGTGCCACAACAGGTAATAACCGGGGATCCATCGGTTTGGGAATCACATAGTCCGGCCCAAATGTCAGATCCGTAACGCCTGCCGCTGCCTGCACCTCAATCGGCACCGGTTGATGTGCCAGTAGGCGCAGCGCATCGACGGCCGCTTTTTTCATCTCGGTATTGATACGGCGGGCACGAACATCCAAGGCGCCGCGAAATAAGAACGGGAAACAGAGTACGTTATTGATTTGATTAGGATAATCAGATCGTCCCGTCCCCATGATGGCATCGCTACGCACATCGCGTACCCGTTCTGGAGAAATCTCCGGATCAGGATTGGAACAGGCAAAGATCACCGGGCGTGGCGCCATCGCCGCCACATCGGCATCGGAAACCAAGTCCGGGCCCGATACGCCGACAAACACGTCGGCCTGTTGCATGGCCTCATGCAGGGTCCGCGGGCCGCTATCATTGATGAAACGTGGTTTCTCACCATTCAGATCCGTACGCTCGGAACGGATAACACCATGACGATCAATCATGAAAATATGCTCGCGACGGGCACCACAGGCGATCAATAAATCCATACAGGCGATCCCTGCTGCACCGGCGCCAAGACAGACAATACGCGCATCGGGTAATGACTTGCCCTGAATCTCGAGCGCATTGAGCAAACCGGCCGCAGTCACGATAGCGGTGCCGTGCTGATCATCGTGGAATACCGGCACATCGCAACACTCAATCAATGCCCGTTCGATGACAAAGCACTCCGGAGCCTTAATATCTTCCAGGTTGATGCCGCCAAAACTGTCGGCAATGTTGGCGACAGTGCGGATGAAATCGTCGTTATCACGATGAGACACCTCGATATCGATGGCATCAATGCCGGCAAAGCGCTTGAATAGCAGTGCTTTGCCCTCCATCACCGGTTTGGCTGCCAAAGGGCCCAAGTTGCCAAGTCCGAGAATAGCGGTGCCATTAGTGATCACCGCAACCAGATTGGCTTTGGCGGTATAGCGATAGGCCTCGTCTGGGTTCGCTGCAATCTCGAGTACCGGTTCGGCGACACCGGGACTGTAGGCCAACGTCAGGTCATGGGCCGTCTCAGCCGGCTTGGTTAGTTGTATCGCTATTTTACCTGGCACCGGGAAAGCGTGATAATCCAGCGCTTGCTGACGCAGTTCAGACATAGAAACTCCTTGATGATGCAGGCTATGAGGTTGCATCAGGTATGATTCCACGATCATAGCCCCGTTGCCTCACCAGACAAGGGCTGTTCGAGTCCAATTCAGATAAATACTATTGCCGGTAGCACTACAGATGACACAAACGATACACCGGCCGCGCTGTCCACAGTGCCAGCAACTGCAAAACCGTTGTTTTTGTCGCCATGTTCACCGGCATTCACTGCCGTGGCCACTGGTTGTATTGCAGGATCACCGTGAAGCGGGCACCGCCAAGAACACGGTCCCCTTACTGAGACATTGCCTGCCACAAGTGCTGTGCTGGACCACGCAGGATTTTAGCCAACATAACCAGCTTGATGAGTTGCTGCGCGACCCAGGCCGCTACTGCATCCTGGTTTATCCCGGGGAATCGGCGCAGACGCCGGCTGCGCTGGCCCCTGCCCCTGCCGGTCGCGAATATTGTTTTATTCTCCTGGACGGCACTTGGCGTCAAAGCTTGCGCCTGCTGCACAGCCATCCGCTCTTGCTCACCTTGCCCCGGGTCAAGCTGACGCCGATGCGGGCGTCCGGCTACCTTATTCGCAAGGCACCTCGTGCCGATAGCCTATCCACATTTGAAGCCGCAGCCACGCTACTGGCGCACTGGGATCACGAGGCTGCCAACTCAATGCTGACCTGTTTTGACAACTGGATCGCCGCCGAACTGCAACATCTCCCCGCAACGATCCGATCACGTTATCTACCATCCGACTGATATGCAGACATAAAAAAAGCGCCCCGTGGGGCGCTTTTTTCGATCGTCAGGGCGATTACTTCTTGGTGCCCAGCGCGCCGAAACGCTTGTTGAAACGATCAACACGACCGCCGGTGTCAACGATCTTCTGCTTGCCGGTGAAGAACGGGTGGCAAGAGGAGCAAACGTCCAGGCTCAGATCAGAACCGGTAGAACGGGTTTGGAATTCGTTACCGCAAGAGCACTTGATGTTGATCAGCTTGTACTCTGGGTGGATACCTTCTTTCATGGAGAACCTCTGCATAGTAGGCCGTGTCGCCATCCAGCCTCACGCCGAACACCACACGAGTTGAAACGGATGTTTTTAAGGGTGCGAATAATATAGGATCGATCCCCTCAGTCGCAAGCCCGATCGCAGAAAAAACAGACAAGCCGTGACCACCGAAACCGAGTTGCACCTACTACGCATCGCGCTACCTCTCCCGCTGCGCCGCGCCTTCGACTACCTTGCGCCGCCTCCCAGGCCCGCGATCGGTAGCCGCGTCCGCGTGCAATTCGGCCGGCAGTCACTGCTGGGGATCGTCATAGAGCATCCGCAACAGAGTGATATCAGCAGAGATCGGCTCAGGGTAATCGACTCGCACCTCGATCTGGCGCCGCTGTTTCCCGAACCATTGTGGCAGTTACTGCACTGGAGCGCCCGTTATTACCAGCACCCGCTCGGCGAGGTGATCGACAACGCGCTGCCTGTCCTGCTGCGCCAGGGCGAGCCGGCCTTACGGCGTCCGCTGGAAAGCTGGCGTCTGTGTGATGGCAGCATGCCACCCGCCATCCCCCGGGCCCCACGCCAGCAACAGGCGATGCAACTATTGCAAGATGGCCCCCTGAGTGCGGCCGAGCTGCGCGAACAAGGCATCGATAGCAGTGTGATGCAACGGCTGGCAGAGAAGGGGCTCGCCGAAAAGGTGGATCTGCTCGCCATGCAGGAAGACTGGCGCGATACCCTGCTCGAGCACGCCGATGACCGCCACCAGCTCAATACCGAACAGGCCTTGGCGGTAGCGGCGATCAACCAGGCCCAGAGCGAGTTTGCCGCCTTCTTGCTGGAAGGCATCACCGGCTCCGGGAAAACCGAAGTCTATCTGCAATTGATCGCTCCGGTTTTGGCGCGCGGTGAGCAGGTGCTGGTGCTGGTGCCAGAAATCGGCCTGACACCTCAGACCCTGAAACGCTTTCGGCGGCGCTTCGCCGCCCCTGTCCTGACACTGCATTCGGCCATGAACGATCGGGAACGACTCGATGCCTGGCTCGCCTGTCGCAGCGGTGACACCGCCATCCTGATCGGCACTCGCTCCGCACTGTTCACCCCTTTCCGCAAGCTAGGGCTGATCCTGATTGACGAGGAACATGATGCCTCCTTCAAGCAGCAGGAAGGGTTCCGTTACCATGCCCGCGATCTTGCGATCTTGCGCGGCAGACTCGAGTCCTGCCCCGTGGTCTTGGGCTCGGCCACCCCGTCGCTGGAGTCGCTGCACAACGTCGGCACAGGTAAATACCAGCGGCTGACACTCACCCGTCGGGCTGGCGGCGCACAACCGGCACGACAGGAGGTACTGGATATCAAGCATGTGCCTCTGGTCGCTGGCGTCTCACCGCAGTTGCAGCAAGTGATGCGACAGCATCTGCAGGCGGGAAATCAGGTGATGCTGTTTCTCAACCGGCGCGGATATGCACAGGCGTTGCTCTGTCATCACTGTGGCTGGATTGCCGGCTGCGAGCGCTGTGACGCCTACTATACCTGGCATCAAGGCAGCCGCCGTCTGCATTGCCATCACTGTGACAGCCAACGCGCCATCCCGCACCAGTGTCCTCACTGTGGCAGTCATGAGCTGGTGGGTACCGGCATCGGCACCGAGCAACTGGAGAGCGCGCTGGCCGAGCTGTTTCCTCAATGGCGCACTGTGCGTATCGACCGAGACAGCACCCGGCGTAAAGGTGAGCTGGAGAGTCATCTGCAGGGGATCCGGGATGGACACTACCAGATCCTGATCGGTACCCAGATGTTGGCCAAAGGGCACCACTTCCCCAACGTGACGCTGGTCGGCCTGCTGGATGTTGACGGTGCCCTGTTTTCACAGGATTTTCGCGCCACCGAACGGTTGGCCCAGCTCTACACTCAGGTCGCAGGGCGTGCCGGACGGGCCAGTAAACCGGGATTGGTGGTGCTGCAGACCCATCATCCGGAACATCTGCTGTTGCAAGATCTGGTGCACAACGGTTATGGCCATTTCGCCCGGACCTGCCTCGACGAACGGCGAGCCCTGGGATTGCCCCCCTTCAGTTTTCAGGCGTTATTGCGGGCCGAAGCAGTACAGCGTGAACGAGTAGAACATTTCATGCTCGAGGCAGCCGGCCTGATGCAACAGTTGCGGCCATTGCACCCGGGTGTCTTGTGCATAGGGCCGGTGTCCGCCCTGATGGAACGCCGGGCCGGCAAGTATCGGATGCAACTGCTGCTGCAAGCAGGTCAAAGAGCGGGGCTGGCCCGCTGTCTGGAACAGTGGCTGCCGCCTCTGGAGGGACTCAGCTCCGCCAAGCTGGTGCGTTGGTCACTGGATGTCGACCCACAGGAGCTGTTCTAAATACCTGCGCCTGATGATGCGACAGTGGCCAGGTGGCACACGCTAAGACGCGGTAAACCTATCCATGGTGCCAACCCCCCATCCTTGACACTGAGGCTCAGTGGAACGATACCCTGCGTCTGTAATGGGTGATCCGCTATTCGCAACCGCTACGTAGCTCCGTCAGTACAGCAGTCCGGAGAAACCGTTCAGCAACCGCGGCAAGCCGCGGGTAAAGTGCACCGGCGCATCCAACACGGTGAGACACAGACAACCGGCGTGGGTCGAGGGGCTGTGCTCGTGTCGCCGATCCAGCAGCAGAAAATCACCCGCACGATACGTCCCTTCTGCATCCGTCATGTCACCGGCTAACAACAGCGTCAGCTCGTAGCCTTTGTGCGTATGTTCAGGAATCACCGCCCCCGGGGCGATCGACAGCAGGCTGGTGCGTTCATGCTGACTGGCGGCAATATCGAGCCGGGCTCGCGCCACCTTCCCCACCTGTTGCCACTCTGGCACCACCAGATGACGCATGGCGCGCGGCAGCGCGATGGCCGACGCTTGCCAGTCGACCTGCAGCGGCGGACAAGCCTGGGCCGAGGGTTTGCCCACGCCCTGCGGCGTGGCCATGATGGCAGCCAGCATGGCATCCCAATCTGGTCCGCCAGGGGCCTCGAGTTCGGGCTCTAGCGCAGGCTCAGTCAAGGCCAGGCTCGCCAACTCTGCTTCCAGTGCCGCTAGATGACGCTGGCATACCGGACACAACTCGACATGTACCGACACCGCCAGTGCCAGTGACGGTGGCAGCTCTCCTGCGGCAAATGCGCGCAGCCAGCTAGATTCGGGATGGTAACTAATCATCTTGCTTACCTACCTGCTCGCGAAGTTTTTCCAGCGCCAACCGTAAACGGGACTTGATGGTCCCCAGCGGAACCTGCAGCCGATCAGCCAACTCCTGCAGAGTCATCTCCTGCAGATATACACCGCGCACCACCTCCTGCTGCGCCGCAGGCAGCAGATGGACATAATGAGCTAACTGCCGCGCCAGGATCTGCTGCTCCCCCCGCTCATCCTGTTGGCTACCATCGACAGGTTCGAGCACAGGCCACAGATCCTCGGCCAGCAATTGTTCCCGGCTGTTCATTTGCCGACGCAACATGTCAAAACACTGGTTACGCATGACCGTGAAGACCCAGGTCAAGGGGGTACCTCGTTCTGGCACATAAAGGTGGGCCTTCTGCCAGACAGCAAGCAAGGTATCCTGGACCAGCTCCATGGCCTGCGCCTCACTGCGCAGGTGACGCAAACCATAGGCACGGATCCGGGGTGCAAAATAGTGAAACAGCTGCCGATAAGCATCACGACACCGTTGTTGCGCCACGGCGGTGAGCCAGTCGGTCATCTGCTTGAGATCCTGTTCAGAGCTTTCGGACGCAGTACGCATCGGACTCCGGGATGAGTGGATGACGGTCTCGCCAGTATACCCGATTGTACTCTGCCCCATCTGCGTCTCCGTTTCACAACAGGATCTTCTGTACTACGTTGCCGATCTGCGGCTGGATCACTGCGTGCATTTTGCAAAATGCATAACCCGCAGCTGCAAATTGCAGTGTCCCGGTTAATGCGACCGCACCGGCTCGTGTACCACCTCCATCAAGAAACGCAACGCATCACTGCAATCGGAACTCTCCAGCAACGGGAGTTTTTCTTCTCCTGCCAATGGCAATACCTCTAACCAGCGCTGGGCGACCCAGCAGGCGTTCGACCATTCAGGCTGCGGGTAATACGCGGCAAAATCCGGGTGCTCGGCAAACAGCTCACCGAGCCTGCGCGCCAGCACATCCTGCTCCGGAGCCAGCTCGGTGATCGTCCAATTTGGTAAGGCGTTGACTTCGCCAAACAGCAAACCATCGTCTTCGACTTCGATTTGACTCAGCCGATAGCGCTCGATACCGCGAACCGTGATGCCCAGGGTCTGATCTTCAAGCTGATTAAAATCAATTACTTCCACTCGGGTGCCTAATGACAGCATCGGCGTCTGTCCATCATCTCGCGTTCGCCCCAGCAGGCAGAGGCCAAAACCGTTCGTTTGACTCAATGTGAGCATCCGCAGATACCGCGGTTCAAAGATGCGCAGTGGAATGATGCCGCCGGGAAACAGATGGATCGACAGCGGAAACAGGGGTAGACGCATAGATCCTCCTTAATGTGCTTCGCTATCACGCATTACGGTCGATGACGACCGCCGGATCGCTACGGCAACAGAATCATCCCGACAGCAAGCATAAAGTTGGCCAACACCCATCTGCGGTCGGAAGGTAGTCAGCCGCCGCTATTCGGAGTAAAATTTCCGCCCTTCGATTTTTCGTACAGCATGTGTTTTTAATTGGGTGGACCGAGATGAAAGAGCATATTCACCAGCTGCTGGAGCAGTGTGTGACCAACCTGATCGCCGCGGGCGTGGTACCGGCCGACGTCGCCCCCCGCATTCAGGTGGACAACACCAAAGACAAGGCTCACGGTGATCTGGCCACCAACCTGGCAATGCTGCTGGCCAAGCCGGCCGGTAAGAATCCGCGTGAACTGGCCCAGATGATCATCGATGCGCTGCCGGACTCCGAACGGGTGGCCAAAGTCGAGATCGCCGGTCCCGGCTTCATCAACTTCTACCTCGACAGCCAATGGCTGGCGCGTCAGGTACAGGCGCTGGCCGCCGACCCGCGTCTCGGTGTCAAGGTTGCAATCCCCGCACAAACCATAGTGGTGGACTACTCGGCACCCAACGTTGCCAAGGAGATGGCAGTTCACCACATCCGTTCTACCGTGATCGGTGACGCCGCCACGCGCACGCTGGAGTTCCTCGGCCACACCGTGATCCGTGCCAACCACGTCGGCGACTGGGGCACCCAGTTTGGCATGCTGATCGCCTATCTGGAGAAGATGGAGAACGAGCACGCCAGTGATATGGAACTGGCGGATCTGGAAGCCTTCTATCGCGAGGCGAAGAAGCACTACGACGAAGACGAGGCTTTTGCCGAGCGCGCTCGTGGCTATGTCGTCAAGCTGCAAGGTGGCGATGAATATTGCCGCACCATGTGGAAGAAGCTGGTCGATCTGACCATGGCGCAGAACCAGCGCATCTACGATCGCCTGAACGTCAGCCTGAGCGCCAAAGACGTGATGGGAGAGAGCCTGTACAACCCCATGTTGCCGCAGATCGTCAGCGACCTGCAGGCCAAGGGCATGGCCGTCGAAGACGATGGCGCCCTGGTGGTCTACCTCGACGAATACAAAGGTAAAGATGGCGAGACCATGGGCGTCATCATCCGCAAGAAGGATGGTGGCTATCTGTACACGACTACCGACATCGCCTGTGCCAAGTACCGCGTCGAGACGCTGGGTGCCGATCGCGTGCTTTATTTCATCGACTCCCGTCAGCATCAGCATCTGATGCAGGCCTGGACCATAGCCCGCAAGGCCGGCTATGTCCCGGAGCAGGTTTCGCTGGAGCACGCCGCCTTTGGCATGATGCTGGGCAAGGATGGCAAGCCGTTCAAGACCCGCTCCGGTGGCACCGTCAAACTGGCTGAGTTACTGGATGAAGCGGAGCAGCGTGCTCGCGACCTGATGGCGAGTCGCAACAGCGACCTGGCGGCCGACGAACAGGCCGCCGTAGTGCACGCCGTGGCGATGGGTGCCATCAAGTATGCCGACCTGTCGAAGAACCGAACCACCGACTACATCTTCGACTGGGACAACATGCTGGCGTTCGAGGGCAACACGGCCCCCTACCTGCAGTATGCCTACACCCGCATCCAGTCCATCTTCCGTCGTGCCGGCGCTGACGCCCGACCGGGTGCCGTTGTGCTGGACGCCCCAGCCGAAGAGGCGCTGGCGCAGAAGCTGATGCAATTCAACGATGCGGTTCAGGCTGTTGCCGCCAAGGGCATGCCGCACCTGATGTGTACCTACCTGTATGAGCTCTCCGGGCTGTTCATGACCTTCTACGAGGCCTGCCCGATCAACAAGGACGGCGTCAGCGCCGAGTTGAAGGCCAGCCGCCTGACACTGTGCGATGCCACCGCCAAGGTGCTGCGCCAGGGTCTGGATCTGCTGGGTATCCAGGTTCTGGAGCGCATGTAACATGAGTCAGGATTACGTCCGCAAGGCTCGCCCTGCACGTCCCAAACGCAAACCGGCCAGTCGTCCTGGCCGGCAGCCGGCACGGGCTCCATTTCCGGTGTTCCGTGCCGTACTGGCACTGGTACTGCTGATCGGTTTCGGCGTCTTCCTCTACATTCTCAAGGGCAGCGCCGGCGAACCCAAGCCAGAACCGGCCGCCGCGCCGCAGGCCAAACCGATCCCGATCGAAGACCAGCGGCCCGCCAAAGAAAAGTTCGACTACATGACCTTGCTGGAGAACAAGGAGGTCAATGTCGAACTGCCCAGCGGCGCGGAACCGACCGATTTTAGCGTCGACCCTGAGCAGCAAAAACGCCTGCTGGCGCAGGCTGAGGCCGAAAAGAAAAAGCTGGAACAGGCTCGACTCAAAGCCCAGCAACAAAGCGGGGCGGCCGTATTGCCGCAAAGCGATGCCGAACGTGCGGCGGCGCTGCTGGCCGGACAACCGGTCAGCGAACAACCGACCGCCACGCCGGCAGCCAGCACAGCGCCGGCCGGCCGGGGTTATCTGATGCAGTGTGGTGCCTTCCGCACCAACGATCAGGCGGCATCGATGAAGCTACGTCTGGCGTTCCAGGGGCACAGCGCCCAAGTTCAGCAGGGACAGGTCAACGGCAGTACCTGGTACAAGGTGATCCTGGGTCCGTTTGCCAGCAAGGCGGAAGCCGAGAGCCAGCGGGCGGCAATGAAGGCCAAACATCTGGTCGACAACTGTACCATCTGGATGAAATAAGCCACCGGCCCTCATGCCCAGGCGGCATAAAGCACCTATTGAGACCAATTGCAGGTGGCGCGGCTGCCGCCTGCCCTCGCATAGGGGCTGACGGCGTCCTGGAGCAAGGCGACCGGCCGCCATGACGGCTGGGTAATCCGCCCTGGCTTGTGGCCGGTGGTGCTATTTGTCTTATCCCCTGCTAACGATGACAGGCGGCGCTAAATATCGCCTCGGTACACCGGCTAATTCGTTGTCACCTGACAACGACTTCAGCTAATTGGATGATTTAAATCCCGTTTTTATTTGTTGTCACATTTCTAATTCCCTATCCACAGCAGAACACATACTGCCGGAAATAATGCAGATCACGCCGCAGCATCTGCGTCGGGAGCCGGCATTCCGGGCTGTGCCCTTGAAAACCTTCCCTGACACCCCCATAACTGCTGACATGCCCCGGTGCTCGACGCCGGCACATTCATCCGCAGCAAACGAGGTATCACCGTGACTACAATCGTATCGGTCCGGCGCAACGGCCGGGTAGTGATCGGCGGCGACGGCCAGGTCTCTCTTGGCAACACCGTCATGAAGGGTAATGCCCGCAAAGTTCACCGCCTGTATCAAGGCAAGGTCCTGGCTGGTTTTGCCGGTGGTACTGCCGATGCGTTTACACTGCTCGAACGGTTCGAAGCCAAGTTACAGGCCCACCAGGGAAATCTGGAACGCGCCGCCGTGGCACTGGCCAAAGAGTGGCGCACCGACCGCGCCTTGCGGCGTCTGGAGGCGCTGTTGGCCGTCGCGGATGCCAACAAGTCGTTCATCATCACGGGGAACGGCGATGTCGTACAACCGGAACAGGATCTGATTGCCATTGGTTCCGGGGGAAACTATGCCCTGGCCGCCGCCCGCGCCCTGCTGGAAAACAGTGAACTCGATGCCGAGGAGATCGTCCGCAAGGCGTTGACCATCGCCGGTGACATCTGCGTCTTCACCAATCACAACCACATCATTGAGGTGCTGGATTACGCCACCGCTTGAGCGGCCCGTACTCCGGTATCCGAGGAACCAACATGTCCGAGATGACCCCCCGCGAGATCGTCCACGAGCTGGACCGCCACATTATCGGCCAAGCCGACGCCAAGCGCGCCGTGGCCATCGCCCTGCGTAACCGCTGGCGCCGCATGCAGCTGGAGCCGGCCCTGCGCCAGGAAGTCTCCCCGAAGAACATCCTGATGATCGGCCCGACCGGGGTCGGCAAGACCGAAATTGCCCGCCGCCTGGCCAAGCTGGCGAATGCCCCCTTCATCAAGGTTGAAGCCACCAAGTTCACCGAGGTGGGCTACGTCGGCAAGGAGGTGGACTCCATCATTCGCGATCTGACCGATATGGCGATGAAGATGGTGCGCGAACAGCAGGTGGAAAAGAACCGTTATCGCGCCGAGGAAGCGGCCGAAGAGCGGATTCTGGATGCCCTGTTACCCCCACCACGTGAAGGCTGGGGTAATGAAAAAGCAGACAACAGCCACACCCGCCAGATCTTCCGCAAGAAGTTGCGCGAAAAAGAGCTGGATGACAAAGAGATTGAGCTCGAGCTGTCAGCACCGCAGATGGGTGTCGAGATCATGGCCCCCCCCGGCATGGAAGAGATGACCAATCAATTGCAGAGCCTGTTCCAGAACATGGGGCAGGGCCAGACCAAGAAGCGCAAGTTGAAGGTCCGCGATGCGCTGCAACAGTTGATCGACGAAGAAGCCGCCAGGCTGGTCAACCCCGAGGAGCTCAAGGAGCTGGCGATTCATGCTGTCGAAAACAACGGTATCGTGTTCATCGACGAGATCGACAAGATCTGCAAACGGGGTGAGTCAAGTGGGCCCGACGTATCCCGCGAAGGGGTGCAACGTGACTTGTTGCCATTGGTTGAAGGCTGCACCGTCAACACCAAGCACGGCATGGTCAAGACAGACCACATTCTGTTCATCGCCTCTGGCGCATTCCAGATTGCCAAACCGTCCGATCTGATCCCCGAGTTGCAAGGTCGTTTGCCCATCCGCGTCGAGCTCAGTGCCCTCAGCACCGATGATTTTGAGCGCATTCTGACGGAGCCGAATGCCTCGCTGACGGCCCAGTACCGAGCACTGATGGCCACCGAGCAGGTGACCGTCGACTTCACCACCGACGGCATCCGACGCATTGCCGAAGCCGCATGGCAGGTGAATGAGCGGACCGAGAACATTGGTGCCCGCCGCCTGCATACCGTATTGGAACGCCTGATGGAGGAGATCTCCTACAGCGCGGCAGACCATGCCGGCCAGACGCATGTCATCAATGCCGACTATGTCAACGCGCACCTCGGTGCCCTGATCGAAGACGAGGATTTAAGCCGCTACATTCTTTGACCCCGGCACCCACTGCCACGTCAAATCGCGATATCACTCGCACCCTGCGGGGGTTTTGCTTTGAAAAGCCCCCGCCTCTCCTTATACTTGTGCCACCTGTATCCACCTCGGTAACAAGCCATGGAATACAATACGTCTGAACTTTGCGACACCTACGCTGATCTGGTCGACGTTGTCGAACCCATGTTCAGTTCCTACGGCGGCCGGAACTCCTTCGGCGGCGTCATCACCACCGTCAAGTGTTTCGAAGCCAACGGTCTGATTAACGAACTCGTCAAAGAGAACGGGATCGGACGTGTATTGTTGATCGACGGCGGTGGCTCACTGCGTCGAGCCCTGCTGGATGCCGAGATGGCGACGACAGCCACCGAGAATGGCTGGGAAGGGATCGTCTGTTACGGCAGCGTACGCGAAGTCGATGCGCTCGGTGAGCTGGATATCGGCATCCAGGCGCTGGCATCAATCCCGGTGGGTGCCGATGACAGCGATGTCGGCGAAACCGATTTGCCGGTCAATTTCGGTGGTGTCACCTTCCTGCCTGATGACCATCTGTACGCCGATACCACCGGCATCATTCTGTCACCAGAGCCGCTGGATCTCGACTGAGTTTGCCAGGGCAACAAATAACAACGCCGGCTCGAGCCGGCGTTGTGCTATTTCAGCTGTCGCGGTTCAGACTGCGTCCGCCATCTGATCCATCTTGCCAAGCAGGGCGCGCAAGCGCTCTTGCCAGGCTTGATGATCGTTACGCAGTTGCTGGTTCTCATCCTTGAGCCGTTGGTTCTGAGCTTTCAGCTCTTCGATTTCCATCTTCTGCAGCGCAATGTTATCCACCGCGGTCTGCACCTTGGCTTCCAGTTGTTCCAGTACTTCAAGCGACATAGTCATACCCATGGTCTCATTGATCTGTTTCGGGGCTTGCCCGAGGCTCGAGCCACCAGAATACCCCGTGCCGCCAGAGGCAACAAGGCTGCAAGCCGCTTTGCCAGCGGATCTGGCATCCGGTTGCTGCTTTGCGCATCAATACCACCAGAGATAGAGCGCAAATAACCCGACACAGACCAGCCACATCCGCCCGGCATAGCCCAGATTCCAAAACAACAGATCCCGAGCTCGCACCCGGTAACAGGCCAGCAGCGCCAGGTTCGCTCCCGACAACGGCGTCGCACCGGTGGCTAGCCCCCACGCCAGAAGAAAGGTCAGCCCCAGCAGGGTCGGATCCGGTTGCAAATGCCACAACAGCGGCGCCAGAGAGGAGATCGTGATGATCGGATGAACGCCGAAATAGGCGATGAGCAGTATCAGCGCCAGCGTCAATGCGGCCTCGAGTACCCCATAGTGACTAAAGCAGGACAGCAACGGCGCCGGGGACCAGATTTGGGTCAAGCCATTAATCCCGGCAGCCAGCAGCCCGGCACCGAGGAACAGCACGATTTGGCTACCCATCGCAGGAAAACGTTCGGTAACTTGCCGACGCAGCGCCGCCCGACGACCGGTCGCCGGCATCAGCAATAGGGAGATCACCGGAGCCGTTAACGCAATGATGCCGACGATACTCAAATCAGGCCACAGCAAGTGCCCCAGCAATACCGTCAGCGCCAGCGTGCCCGGCAACAACAAGGTGCGCAGGCGTAACGGATACCCCTCGAAACCACTCATCCCCAGGCGGCCGACCTCGAGCGCCGTCAAGACCATCGCCGCCAGGGCCCCGAGCAGCCCCAGCGGCAACAGCGCACTGAACACCATGCCCGGGGCGTAGGTCATGGCGACGGCCATGGCAATAAAGAATGGCGACCAGAACGCGGCACAGCAGTAGATTCGGCTGAGCATGATCACCTGCCGCCGCTCCAGCCGACCATCTCTGGCCAGATGATCGCCGACGACAAACAACACCGACATGTTGATGACTGCCCCGAGCAGATTGACGGCAGCGAGGGTACTCACTACCCCACGCCAACCGGTGACGGTGCCGGAGGAGCGCGCCAACGCCTGTGTCGCCAGGTTCAGGCAACTGACGGCAGCAAACAGGGTCACCATGTCGATGTTCGGTAGCAACAGGCTGGACCAGGAGAGCCGGGCACCCTGCAGCAACGCCACGGCCAGCATCAGAAGTGCACAAAGATAGAGGATCAGGCATTGCCGTCGTGCCGCAGGGTCGAGAAAAGGACCAAGCAGCACAGTCGCCCCCCAGGCCAGCGCGGCCGCTGGCCACTGGCTCCAGCCCAGATACAGGTGGCCCAGATCGGCCAGCCACATACAGAGGATCAGCACGCCAGCCAGAGCGCGACTCACATCAGGACTCCCATGCAAAGAGGCCTGTCTGCGCCGCATGACACGGCCGACGGCCATTGTGGCCTTACAGCCCCTGATTCATGTCCAGGGACGGCTTGTCACAACCCGGGGTCCCCACCACGCGGGCCGGAACCCCAGCCACTGTGGTGTGCGGCGGCACCGCCTGCAGCACTACGCTGCCAGCCCCAATCTTGGCGCCGCATCCCACCTCGATATTGCCAAGCACCTTGGCGCCAGCGCCAATCATCACCCCTTCCCGAATCTTCGGATGACGATCACCATGTTCTTTCCCGGTACCACCCAGCGTGACGTTTTGCAGGATAGAGACGTCATTCTCGATCACCGCAGTTTCACCGATGACGATGCCCGAGGCATGATCAAACATGATGCCGCGACCAATTCGAGCGGCCGGGTGGACATCAACGCCGAACACTACTGAAATTTGGTTTTGCAGGAAGATGGCCAACGCCCGACGTCCCTGATTCCATAACCAGTGACTGACACGGTAGCCCTGCAGTGCATGGAAGCCTTTGAGATAGAGCAAGGGTGTCGAGTAGTAGCGCACCGCAGGGTCGCGATCTTTCACCGCGCAGATATCCGCCGCCACCGCATCGAGGATCTCGGGTTGTGCCGTAAGCGCGGTCTCGATCACCTCGCGTAATACCATGGCCGGCATGACGGCACTACCCAGCTTATTCGCCAGCTGAAAACTCAGTGCCGAGCGCAGCGACTCATGATTCAGAATCGTCGAGTGGAAGAAACTGGCCAGCATCGGCTCCTCGGCGATCATCTGTGTCGCCTCGTCGCGGATTTTGTCCCACGTTACTTGCTTGATGCAGCTCATAGATCATCCTTGAGAGTGTAATACCCTGGCCCCCTCTTCGGGAGCCTCGGTCGCCAGCACAGACATCGGGTCCATGTGAATGATGATATCGGCCTGCGGGAACATCTGACGAATGGCGGCTTCCGCCTGATCCGCCAAAGCGTGGGCGTAAACCAGCGGTAGTTGGTCGTCCAGCTCCAGATGCAGTTGGATGAACTTCATTTGTCCTGACTGACGGGTACGCAGATCATGCACGCCATTGACCCCCGGCACCGAAATGGCCAGTTGTTCAATCTGCGCCCGCTCTTCATCCGGCAATTGACGATCGAGCAACGTCTGCACCGCTTCATAGCCTATCTCGACGGCCCCCTTGAGGATATAGAGCCCGAGCAGCATGGCGAACAGACCGTCTGCCCACAGCCAGCCCCAGGCTGACAGGACCAGCGCCAGCAGCACACCGGCGTTGAACAGCAGATCGGATTGATAATGTAGTCGGTCGGCCTTCACTGCCTGGCTGTTGGTGCGACGCACCACATAGCCCTGGATCAGAACCAGCACCAGCGTCAGGACAAAGGAACCCACCGTCACCCACAGCCCCAGATCGATGTTGCGCATTGGCTCCGGCGCAATCAGGCGCGAGAAGCCATTCATCACCAAGACCAGGGCCGAGCCTGTGATAAAGGCCGCCTGGGCCAGGCTGGCCAGCGACTCGGCTTTGCCATGGCCAAAGCTGTGGTCATCATCCGCCGGCGCCAGGGCATAGCGGATGGCGAACAGATTGATCAACGAAGCGCTGATATCCATCAGCGAATCGGTCAGCGAGGCCAACAGGCTGGATGAACCTGTCAGCAGCCAGGCCGTTAGCTTGGCGATGATCAAAATTCCGGCCGTGGCGGTTGAGGCCAGACCGGCCAACGTCACCAGACGGGAATAGGAATGGGTAGTCACTGTCTCTTCCCCGACAGACAGCAGGCATCCTGCCTGCGAGTGTGAAAAGGATCACTATCATACCCGTTGCCGTCTCAAGGACAATCCCCGTGCACGAGCGGGATTCCCCTGTCGCGTCAGCTTGGGTATCCTTGCCGTCCCATCTGCGCTGTTCCGAGGTCAGGATGCTGCATATCGTGTTGTTCCAACCAGAAATTCCGCCAAATACCGGCAACATCATCCGCCTGTGTGCCAATACCGGCTATCGACTGCATCTGATTGAACCGCTGGGCTTTGCGTGGGATGACAAGCGAGTGCGTCGCGCCGGCCTCGATTATCACGAGTTTGCCGATGTCAGGCGCTATGCGGATCTGGCCAGTTGCCTGGCCGAACTGGGTGACGGCCGGGTCTATGCCTGCACGACCAAGGGACAACAGTATCCATCGGATACCCGTTTTGCCGCTGGGGATATACTGCTGTTTGGCCCGGAGACCCGAGGCTTGCCAAACGAGATAATCGAGAGTCTGCCCCCGGAGCAACGCTTGCGTATTCCGATGCTGCCGCAGAGCCGCAGCATGAATCTGTCGAATGCAGTGTCCGTTTTTGTTTACGAAAGCTGGCGTCAGCTGGGCTTTCCCGGTGCCCGCTGAAGCGGACACCGGCGGGGAAGGTCAGTGCCAGCCACCGTTGCGAATCACGCCAACCGCCAGACCCTCAATCGAGAGTGACTGCTCACCCAGATCGACGCGAATGGGTTCCAGCTCTTCATTTTCTGGCAGCAGCCAAACCAGCTGGCCCTTGCGTTCAAAACGCTTCACCGTGACCTCGTCGTCGCCCACCCGGGCGACAACCACCTGACCATTGCGCACCTGTTCGGTCTTGTGCACCGCCAGCAGGTCGCCATCCAGAATACCGATGTTCTTCATGCTCATGCCATGCACGCGCAACAGGAAGTCGGCTTTGGGCTGAAACATCGCAGGGTCAACCTGGTAATGTGCTTCGACATGCTCGCTGGCAAGGATCGGCTCACCTGCGGCCACCTGACCGATCAGAGGCAAACCGCTCTCCTCAACCGGTTCCTCCTCGTCTTGCAACAGCTGGATACCGCGCGAGGTACCCGGCATGATGCGGATCACCCCCTTGCGTGCCAGTGCCTTCAAATGTTCCTCAGCCGCGTTGGCCGATTTGAAACCAAGGCGCAGGGCAATTTCGGCCCGGGTCGGCGGCATGCCGGATTCCTGCATACACTCCTTGATCAGCTCAAGGACCTCGTTCTGGCGCGGTGTCAGATGTTTCATCGCAATGGCCTGTCTATTTATACAGAATACTGTGAGTATATACAGTCGTTTGCGCAAAGCAAGCCCTGAACGACCACGATTGCATCCGGCGCCAGCACGACAAGTCGGGCCAGTTTTGGTATGCTAGCAGCGCATCAACAGTTGAGGATCCACCTATCATGTCGTTTGGCTCTCGCCTGGTCCGGGCCCTCTGCCGCCTGCCGATCCGTCTGCTCGTCAATCATCGCAGTCTGCCCGAGGATCCGGTCAGCCAACTCGGTCTGGATCCGGCGCGGCCGATTGTCTACGCGCTGAACACCGACTCGCTCAGTGATCTGCTGACATTGGAACTCTGTGCCGTTGAACTGGGGCTACCAAGCCCGTTCACACCATTGTTGTGGCAAGGCCGCTCCCATCCGCGCTATGTCTGTCTCGACCGAACCCCGCTGCCATTCGGCATCAAACGGCGCAACGGGCCCAATTTGTCCACCTTTCAGGAGTGGCTGGCCCTGCACCACCAGGATGCCGAGCTGGATGTGCAACTGGTCCCGGTCACGCTGTTATGGCAACGCGCCCCAGGTCGTGAGCGTCGCCATCGCCTGCAGCCGCCGGCCGCCAAAACGCCGAGCGCACTGCACAAGGCCCTGATTGTCGCGCTGTATGGTCGGGAAAACCGCGTGCGCTTCTCGCTACCGGTCTCATTGCGGCAACTGGTCAACGAGCTGGGCACCGATGAATCGGTCGCCCACAAGCTGGCACGCGTAGCGCGCATCCATTTCAGCCGTCAACGTCAGGCGGCTAAAGGCCCGCGTCTACCGGACCGACAGGCGCTGTTCAACGAGTTATTGCGCAACGACAACATAGTGCAGGCCATCCGTGAACAAGCCAGCAGCGAAGGGGTTGATCCCGAGGTCATTCGCGGCAGGGCACTCGCCTACCTTGAGGAGATGGGCTCCAACTTCTCGTATCGTCTGATTCGCTTCCTCGATTATTTTCTCGGCTGGCTGTGGAACAAGCTCTATCGCGGCATCACGGTACACGGGGGAGAAGAGGTGCGCCGACTGGCGCGTGAAGGACACGAAATCATCTATATGCCCTGCCACCGCAGCCATATGGATTACCTGTTGCTGTCCTATGTCATCTACCACCAGGGCATGATGCCGCCGCATATCGCCGCCGGTATCAACCTTAACTTTTGGCCAGCGGGTCCTCTGTTCCGGCGTGGTGGTGCCTTCTTCCTGCGCCGCAGCTTCAAGGGGGACAAGCTGTACAGCACCGTCTTCCGCGAATACCTCAGCGAGCTATTTGCCCGTGGATATGCCGTTGAGTATTTCACCGAAGGTGGGCGCTCACGTACCGGCCGGCTGCTGCAGCCGAAGACCGGCATGATCGCAATGACACTGCAGGCTCAGCTGCGCGGAGTGCGCCGTCCGCTGACATTTGTCCCTGTCTACCTCGGCTATGAACATGTCATGGAGGTCAACACATACCTCAAGGAGCTCAAAGGCAGCCGCAAGGAAAAAGAGAATGTCTGGCAGGTCATCGGGATCCTCGGCAAATTGCGCAATTTCGGCCGCAGCTTCGTCAACTTCGGCGAACCGCTGACCCTGCACCAATTCCTGCAACAGCAGGTTCCGTCGTGGCGGAATGACATGGATCCCAGCGGCCAGCACAAACCGACCTGGCTGGGTGACACCGTTGATCAGCTGGCACGGGATTTGATGACCCGCATCAATGATGCCGCCGCGGTCAACGGCTTGACGCTGAGCGCCCTTGCCCTGCTGGCCAGCGATCGCCAGGCGCTGCCACGGGATGCCCTGGTCGCTCAAATTGACCTCTACACCAAATTGCTGCGCCAGGTTCCCTACAGCCGCTTCAGTACTGTGCCCGATCTGCCCGCCGAAACCCTGTTGGACCAAGCGCTGGAACTGAACAAATTCCAGGTGACCGAAGACCGGCTCGGCCAGATCATCAGCGTCGATCGCTATCAAGCCATCCTGATGACCTTCTACCGTAACACCATACTGCACCTGTTTGCCTTGCCCGGACTACTGGCGACACTGATTGAACGCAATGAAGGCATCGACACCCCCGGCCTGCTCGCCCTGTGTCGGAGTATCTATCCGCTGATGCAGCGCGAGTTGTTCTTGCGTAACGACATTGACGCCCTCCCAGAAGCCGTGGATGCACTGCTGACGGCCTTGCAACATGAAGGACTCATTGAGGTACGTGAAGGCGGATTTTGGGTCTGCGCGGCAGAACAGCAACGCCTGCTGCTGTTGGCGCAAAGCGTGCAGGAGACACTGCAGCGCTATGCACTGACCCTCAGCCTGTTGCAGCGCAGCACGCACATTGATGGCGAACAACTGGCTGCCGACAGCCAGATGATGGCGATGCGCCTGGCAACCTTGCATGGCATTCACGCCCCCGAGTTCAGTGATCAGTCGCTTTTCCGGACCTTGTTGCAGACCCTGCGCCATCAAGGCCTGTTGACCGGGGATGATGCCGCCCCCTTGACCGTCGACACGACTGCAGTCGAGTCACTGCTTTGCAGCCTGCTGCCACTGCTGCCCGATCCGGTACGCCGAACCATACAGCACCTCGGCTGAACTGCAGCCTGAAGGCGGAGAGATAAAAAAACCTCGTCAGCTTGCTGCACGAGGTTTTTTTATTAACGAGCGCGAGACGTTGCCTGCTCGGCGAGCAGGCCCAATACTCATAACAAGCTGAGCACAATGCCGGCAAACAGTACGGCTCCAACACGATTATTGCCAAGAAACGCCTGAAAGCAGCGTTCCCGTTCCCGTAAACGGGTCGACCAGTACTGTTCGGCAAACAGCCCGCCTGCCACACACCAGGCCAGCATAAATGGCCAGCCCAGCGCGCTGATCACGGCCACCACCGCCAGACACACCAACATGCCAGCCTGTAACAACAGGATGATCGTCCTGTCATGTCGACCGAACAGGATCGCCGTCGACTTGACGCCGATACGCAGGTCATCGTCGCGATCCACCATAGCGTAATAGGTGTCATAGGCCACGGTCCACAGAGCATTGGCCAGAAACAACAACCAGGTTGTCAGTACTAACTCACCTCTGACCGCTGCCCACGCCATGGGAATGGCCCAGGAGAAGGCCAAGCCCAACACCAGTTGTGGCAAGTTGGTCACCCGTTTCATGAAGGGGTACACCACCGCCAGCAGCAAACCGACCAGCGATAATGCGATCGTGTAACGGTTCAGTGTCAGCACCAGTACGAACGATGCCAGCACCAGTACGGCGAAAAAAACCAGTGCCTGTCGGCTACCAAGCCGGCCGGCCGGCAAAGGGCGGGCCGCCGTACGTTTGACGTGGCCATCCAGATGCCGATCCGCATAGTCATTGATCACACAGCCGGCTGAGCGCATCAGCCAGACGCCAGCGATAAACACGGCCAGCAATTGCCAGCCCGGCCAACCGCCGGCCGCCAACCAAAGAGACCACAGGGTCGGCCACAGCAATAACAGGGAGCCTATCGGCTTATCCAGTCGCGCCAGCTGCCAATAAGCTTGCCATTGTGGTGCCACCTCACTCCTGCTCACATTACTCCTCCACACCGGCATACAAGGGTGCTGCAGGTAAAAACAGCTCTACGACCGTCAAGGCCGCGCCATCCAGATGCCAACGACAACGCCGGGCCCACAAGGCCGTGCCAATGGGCTGCCCCAGTACCGCCATCGCTTGCACCCAGCATGGCGATAGCCCCAGATCGGCATACTCCAGCGCGTCGCGCTGCAACTCCGGATGATGGAACAGCCAGTCCCCCAAGGCTTGTCCACCCAGCCGCAACAACTCAGGGCAGGCAACAGCCAATCCTGCCTCGATGTGCGTCAGACCCCAGATCCAGGGCCTGCCATCCATGCACAACAACACCTGGCGCACCCCTCCGTTGTGCACGCTGGCCTCGCACAGACAGTGCAGGGCAAACTGACCTGGCATGGCCCTGAGCCGGGCCGTCAGCGAGCCCGGCTCGCTCAACCAGCTCAGCGCTGCGTCAGCCGGCACGGGCCCGGCCATCGTCGCCAGCGGGCGCCAGGTCTGATTCGACAGCGCGTGCAGCAGGGCTGCACCAGCAGGAGCAAATGACGCCACCGTGTTCACAGACTCCGGCAAAAAAACTGAACTTGTCACCTTAATCCATCCACAATACTAGAAAGCTTGTTCTTGACGGCCAACAGGTCACCTTCAAGAATGGGCGCTATCCCCTTTTTTATCACAGGATGTCTTATGTCGCTGTTTCGATCCCTGCTGCTGATCTGCCTGTTGCTGCCGCTGACCGTATTCGCTTCTGGTGGAGGCGAAGGTGGCGAGGGCGGCGAAGCCGCTGCCCCGTCCGGCATCGGCTACTACACCCTGGATCCTGAGTTTATCACCAACTACTACACCGAAGGACCGACGCTGGGTTACGTCAGAGTCAAGGTTGACCTCATGGTCGACAACGCCGCCGACATCGAACTGTTGAAGAAACACGACCCCTTGCTGCGCGATGCCATTGATACCCTGCTCGGCGATCAGACACTGGAGCAGGTCCGCAGCCAACAAGGTCGCGAGGAGCTACGGCAACGTTGCAAGAAGGCTGTCGAGGCCCTGTTAACCAAGGAAGAGGGACGGCCTGTCATTCGTGACCTACTGTTCACCAACTACCTGTATCAGTGACCCATTCAGGCCGTCGCGTGTCGACGGCCATCCAGCCAGCCATGTAACAACCCAATCACCAACCCGGACAGATGCGCCGTATTCGCCAGGTTGCTACCCAGCAACCCGCTAAAGCCAATCGCCACCCACACCAGCATGAACATGAACAGTCCGTCCGGCAGTTGCAGTTCACCATCCGGGTGACGTTTGCCCAGCATCCAGACATAGCCCACCAGCACATTGACTACCGCAGACAGGCCCCCGAAATCGGGACCTGACACCAGAAACTCGCACAGGTTCGGGATGGCCGCGCCCACCAGCAGCAATAGCAACAACTTGCTGCTGCCCAGTTTGCGCTCCACCATGCCGCCCAGATACCACCACCACATCAGGTTGAAAATCAGATGCAAAGGCGTGAAGTGCAAGAAGGCCGGGGTGATAAAACGCCAGATTTGCCAACCAGTGAGTTGCTGCAAATCAGGATGGAAGGACAACGCAGCGTAGATATCCAGACCGATAAACTGCAAACCAAACAGACACAGGCATAACAGCATCACCAGCAAGGTCAGCGGCCCGGCATGGATCAGAAATTGCGCACTCAGGCTATGATGGCCCGCCTGATAGTCGATGCGCTGGTTAGGGGTTCCGCTCTGCCACGACGCTTCGGCATAGCGCGGGTGGAAAGGCTCTTTCAGAAAGCGCTTCACCTCAACCTCGGCCTCAGCCACCCGGCTTTCGTCAGCCAACCAGACGGTGATGCCCGTTTCGGATTGGGTCAGTTCGCAATGCAAGCCGCGACTCCCCAGATAGTCGGCAAAGCTCTGCGCCAGACGCGCATCGTTGATCACCAGCAGCTGTTTCATGCGTCACCCTGAACTACGGGATGCGCCAACTTCCAGCCCTCAAAGCCACCATCGACGCTATACACTGTCTCGTAACCCTGCTGCGCCAGATATTGCGCCGCACCCTGACTGCTATTGCCGTGATAACACATCACCAGGACCGGAACCTGATAATCCACCTCACGCATAAATTGCATCAGGGTATCGTTAGTCAGGTGGTAGGCCCCGGGGGCATGGCCGGCACGGAAACTGGCGGCATCACGGATATCGACAAGGCGGACACCGCCTTGCGCTAGCAGCCCGGCCGCGGTAACAAGGTTGATTCGTTTGAATTCGGACATAGGGTCACTCCGCTACAGGAGCCTGATGGCGGCTCCGCTGATGGCTCCAGTGTACCCGATTGTTAAAAAAAAGATCACCCGTTGCCGGGTGATCCTTCGTTCGTTATTACAGGGTTTGGGATGAGGCATCAGCCACCGAGATACGCCTGACGCACCGCCGGATCAGCCAACAGCGCTTCGCCAGAGCCTTCGAGCACGACACGCCCGGTCTCGAGCACATAACCGCGATCCGCCAGTTTCAATGCCTGATTGGCATTCTGCTCGACCAGGAATATCGTCATCCCGCGCTCGCGCAGACGTTCGATAATCTCAAAGATCTGTTGAATGATGATCGGTGCCAGCCCCAGAGACGGTTCGTCCAGCAGTAACAGCCGTGGCTTGCTCATCAAAGCACGGCCAATCGCCAGCATTTGCTGTTCGCCGCCGGACATGGTGCCAGCGCGCTGATGCATGCGTTCACGCAGACGCGGAAACAGCTCATAGACCTCTTCCAGCAACTGCTGTTGTTCCTGCTTGTCATCGACGAAGAAGGCGCCCATGAAGAGGTTTTCCTCTACCGTCAGACGACTGAAGATCCGGCGCCCTTCCGGCACGATGGCAATATCGCCGCGCATGATCTTCGAGGTGTGCCATGACGAGATATCCTGCCCTTCGAACAGGATCTGGCCACTCTGCGGTTTCGGATCACCACACAAAGTCATCAGCAGCGTCGTCTTGCCGGCGCCATTGGCGCCGATCAGTGTCACTATCTCACCTTGATTGATATGCAGACTGACGTCGTGCAACGCCTGAATCTTGCCGTAAAAGGTGGAGACATTCTTGAATTCCAGCATCGGATACCTCAAAACTCGCCCAGGTAGGCCTTGATGACGGCCGGGTTGCTCTTGACCTCATCCGGCTTGCCATCGGCCAGCGGACAGCCCTGGTTGACAACATAGATATGGTCGGAAATCTCCATGACCAGCTTCATGTCGTGTTCAATCAGCAGCACTGAGACACCAAACTCATCGCGCAACTGACGGATCAGATCGTCGAGATCGTGCGTCTCCTTCGGGTTCAGACCTGCAGCCGGTTCATCCAGCATCAGCAGCTTGGGCTGGGTACACATGCAACGTGCAATCTCGAGACGACGTTGCTGGCCATAGGCCAGCCCGGTTGCCGGGCGGTTGGCCAGTTCGGTCAAGCCAATCCGATCCAGCCAGTAGGCAGCGCGGTCCAGCGCCTCGGCCTCCGCACGACGAAATGCCGGCGTCTTGACAATCCCCTGCAAAAAACCACCATGCATATGGCGATGCTGGGCCACCAGCAGGTTCTCCAGCGCCGTCATCTCCTTGAACAGACGCACGTGCTGGAAGGTCCGGACGACGCCTTTACGGGCAATCTCATGCCCCGGCAGGCCCTGAATCTCCTCGCCGGCGTAACGGATAACCCCTTCAGTAGGACGATAAAAACCGGTCAGGCAGTTGAATACCGTCGTCTTCCCGGCGCCATTCGGGCCGATGATCGAGACGATCTGCTTCTCCTCGACCTCCAGGGCCACCTTATTGACCGCCACCAGGCCGCCGAAACGCATGGTGAGGTCTGAGACTTCCAACATCTTGCTCATTTACGCAACTCCATGTGCTGACGCGTCATCGGCAACAGACCCTGTGGCCGCCACAGCATCATCAGCACCATCAACAACCCGAACATCACCATGCGGTACTCATTGAACTCGCGGGCCACTTCCGGCAATACCGTCATGACGATCGCTGCCAGCACGATCCCGAACTGGGACCCCATCCCCCCCAACACGACGATTGCCAGGATGATGGCCGACTCGATGAAGGTGAACGACTCCGGACTGATAAAGCCCTGCCGAGCGGCGAAGAAGCTGCCGGCGAACCCGGCAAAGGCGGCGCCGATGGCAAAGGCACTGAGCTTGATAAAGGTTGGATTCAGCCCCAGCGAACGACAGGCGATCTCATCCTCACGCAACGCTTCCCAGGCTCGCCCCAGCGGCATGCGCAACAAACGGTTGATGATGAACAGCGTCAACAGCACCAGCATCACCGCCATCAGGTAGAGAAAGATCACTTTATGATCCGCCACATACTTGATACCGAAGAATTGGTGGAATGTTTGTCCCCCTTCGTCGGCCTTGCGCGCAAATTCAAGGCCAAACAGCGTCGGCTTGGGAATCCCGGAGATACCGTTCGGGCCGCCGGTGATGGTGTTGAGATTGTTCAGCAAGATGCGGATCACTTCACCAAAGCCGAGCGTGACGATCGCCAGATAGTCCCCGCGCAGACGCAGGACCGGGAATCCAAGCAGGAAACCAAAACCTGCGGCCAACAGACCCGCCAACGGCAGCGCTTCCCAGAACCCGAGGCCGAAGTACTGGTTCAGCAGTGCATAGCTGTAAGCACCGACAGCATAGAAGCCGACATAGCCCAGATCGAGCAGACCGGCCAGACCGACCTGCACGTTCAGCCCCAAACCCAGCATCACATAGATCAGCGTCAGCGTAGCCAGGTCGACAACGCTGCGGCTGGCGACAAACGGCAGTGCGATCAGCAACAACAGCATAATCAGTGAGCCGATGCGATATAGCATCGGTTTGTTACTCTTGCTCGGCAGCACCAGCTTGGGAGTGCGAGCACCGATTCCCGCAAACAATCCCAGGATCTGATCGCGAAACAACTGGAAGAAAAAGACGATGGCAGTGCCAGTGAAGATGGCGACGCCGTTGTGCTGCAACTGACTGACCACTGTCAAGCCTATGCCTTCGGCCTGCATCTGGAAGCCGAACAGCCACAACGTCAGCAGCAGGGTCAATCCCGCAGCAATACAGGCTGGTTTGAAATGCATCATACCTTCTCCACTTCCGGGCGACCGAGGATTCCGGTCGGCATGAACAACAGTATGCCCAGCAGCAGTGCGAAGGCGACCACGTCCTTATACTCCGAGCTCAGATAGCCAGAGGTCAGGGCTTCGGTCACTCCGAGGATCAAGCCGCCAATCATGGCGCCAGGAATCGAGCCGATGCCCCCAAGGACGGCCGCCGTGAACGCCTTCAAACCCGCCATGAAACCGATGGAGGGGTTAATCACGCCGTAGTACATTCCCAGCAAAACCCCGGCGACCGAGGCCAGCGCCGCACCGATGACGAAAGTCAGGGCGATGACATTATTGGTGTTGATGCCCAGCAGGTTGGCCATCTTGATGTCCTCGGCACAGGCTCGGCAGGCACGTCCCATCCGGGAACGGCTGATGAACTGGGTCAGACCATACATGGAGATGAACGTCACGGCGAAGATGATGATCTGCATCCATGAGAGGCTGGCCGAGAATTGCTCGGGGCCAAACTCAAAACCGCCACTGATGATCGCCGGCATGGCGATGTCTCGCGAGCCCTGGGCAAAACGCACCACGTTTTGCAGGAAGATCGACATCCCGATCGCGGAGATCAGCGGGATCAGACGGTTGCTGCCACGCAGTGGACGATAGGCGACACGCTCTATCGTCCACCCGAAGCAACTGGTGATGATGATCGACACCACAAACGCCGAGCCCATCAGCAGGACGGCACTGTCGAGGCCCATCATCATTAGCACAGCCATCACCATGAAGGCCACATAGGAGCCAATCATGTAAATTTCGCCGTGCGCGAAGTTAATCATGCCGATGATACCGTAGACCATGGTGTAGCCGATGGCGATCAGCGCATAGGTACTGCCAATGGTCAGGCCATTGAGCAGTTGCTGGATAAAATAAAAAAATTGTTCAGACATAGCGAATTCCTGTGCACCCGATGGATTCAGGTGCGCCCCATTAAACCGGGACGATAAATGAAGGGGCAGCCAACTGCCGCCCCTTCACCGATGACGCAAACGCGATTACTTCAGCGTGGAAGAGGAACCATCCTTGTGCCATTGGAAGACCCCGAATTCGAAGCCCTTCAGGTCACCCTTGGTATCCCATTGCAGATCGCCCATGACCGTTGGCGTTGAGCCCGCCTTCAGGGCCTTGGCAACAGCGGCAGGATCATCACCCGCCTGCTTGATACCGGCGACCAGAGACTGCACGGCGGCATAGGTGGTCCAAATGAACGGACCGGACGGATCCTGCTTGTTCGCTTTCAGTGCCTCGACCAGCTTGGCATTTGCCGCTTCCTGATCATAACGCTTCGGCAGGGTCACCAGCAGGCCTTCGGAGGCCGGGCCAGCAATCGCGGAGATATCCTTGTTGCCTACCCCTTCCGGACCCATGAACTTGGCCTTGAGGCCCTTCTCGGCGGCCTGACGCAGGATCAGCCCCAGCTCAGGGTGATAACCACCGTAGTAGACGAAATCGACGTTATCTTTCTTCAGCTTGGCAATCTGCGCAGAGAAGTCTTTATCGCCAGTGGTGATCCCTTCGAACGAGACTACATTGACCCCTGCCTTCTTCAGCTCGTCACGCACGCTGGTCGCGATGCCTTCACCGTACTGCTTCTTGTCGTGAATGATGGCGACGGTCTTCGGCTTGACGGCATCGATGACATAACGGGCTGCCGTTGGGCCTTGGTCGCTATCCAGGCCGATGGTACGCATCACCATCTCATAACCGCGGTCACTGACCTTGGGGCTGGTCGAGGCCGGGGTAATCATCAGAATGCCTTCATCCTCGTAGACATCGGATGCAGCCAGGGTGCTGTCAGAGCAGAGGTGGCCAACGACAAACTTGACGCCATCGTTGACGATCTTGTTCGCTACCGCGACGGCCTGTTTCGGATCACAGGCGTCATCATAGAGCACGGCTTCGATTTTCTTGCCATCGATACCACCGGCCTTGTTGATCTCTTCCACCGCCAGCTTGCCACCGGCAAACTCCATATCACCATATTGCGCCACCGGGCCAGTCTGCGGACCGGCGATCGCGATTTTGATGGTCTCTTCGGCAAACGCCTGAGCGGCGACGGTTGACAAGCCAACAGCCACGGCGGCCGCCAGCACATTCTTTGTCCATTTACTCATGTTCTTCCCTCTGATTCTTGTCGATTATGTGCTTTGCGCTTTTTTGGTAGAGTCTGCTGTGATTCAGTGACCCTTACAGCGTTTTCTATCATTGCGACGGGAGGCACACAAGAGAGGGAGTTGAAAATTTTCTTTTATAATTCAGGTAATTACCATAGTAATAAATCTGACAAATTCGACAATATCAGAAGTAATAACCAAACAAATAAAAATAACGCCAGATTATTCTGAAACAAAAAGGACAAAAGGCAGGATATTAATCTGCCACAAGCCGTCATTTTCTGAGCAGGAACGCGGGGTGGGATATCCGCCCGTATGGCACCAGCTCAGGGTTTTTCACCTATATTCATCGGCAGAGGGAAGCATGAGAATTATCTCTCAACTTTCCGGTACAATATCTGCTAATTTCTGCAACCCTTTTCATACCGGAGATGCCTGATGGCTACCATCAAAGATGTCGCGGCCCGCGCCGGGGTTTCCATCTCGACTGTTTCACACGTATTGAACCACACACGACGTGTCAGCGAAGAGGCGACGCGCAATGTACTGGAAGCCGTCAACGCGCTGAACTATGCCCCCAACTCGGTCGCACGGAGCCTGAAGGTCAACAACACGCGGACCATAGGCTTGCTGGTCACGGCCAGCGCCAATCCCTTCTTTGCCGAAGTGGTCAAAGGCGTTGAAGATTATTGCTTCAATCAGGGCTACAGCCTGATCTTATGCAATACCGAAAACCAGCTGGAGCGTCAGCGGCACTATCTACGCATGTTGATGGAAAAGCGCGTCGATGGGCTCTTGGTGATCTGTACCGATATGGATGACGAGATCCAGGCATTGCTACGCAGTTACCAGCATGTGCCACAGGTCGTGATGGATTGGGGCGGGCGCTGTGACTTTGCCAATGTCATCAATGACAATGTGCGTACTGGAGCCTATCTGGCAGGGAAATATCTGGTGGAGCAAGGCCACCGGCAGATAGCCTGTATCACTGGGCAACTGGCCAAACAAACCACTCAGCTCCGCCTGGATGGCGTTCGCGATGCGTTGGCCGAAGCGGGGCTCGAACTGGCCGCGGAGAATATCCTCGAAGGGGATTACGAGATGCAGAGCGGCTTTGACGCCATGCAACGCCTGATCGCGCGCCCGACTCGTCCCACCGCCGTCTTCGCGTTTGATGATCCCATGGCGATCGGTGCCATCTGTGCGGCGACTCAGGCCGGTCTGAAGGTGCCGGAGGATATCTCCATGGTCGGCTATGACGATGTCGAAATGGCACGCTTCTCCAGTCCACCGCTGACAACCATTCGTCACCCCAAAGCCGAGCTTGGGGCCCACGCGGTTGAACTCCTGGTCAGCCGCATCCGCAACAAGGAGCAGACGGCCGAAGCCGTCGACGTACAACCGGAATTGATCATTCGACATTCGGTCGCCGCACCGCGACAAAACTGAGCTGGTGCGGGATCCAGACACAATAAAGGGCGGCTCTCGGGCCGCCCTTTGTCTTGCTGTTTTTAAACCAGTCTCTTAGCTGTCAGGCATCAACGCCCTCTTTGACACGGCTCTGGCTGGCCTTGTCTTGAAAGTACTGTTCCAACTGTCTGAGTTCATCGAGTGCCTCAGGCGCCATATACGGCCGAAACATAAAGAAAACCCGCGGCACCACGCCATAAACCATCGCCTTGGTAATGTTGCCTCCCGGCGTCAGGGTGTGCAGATAGGCCGGCCAGAAAATCAGCACCTGTTTCATCAGATGCAACAGCGCGTCCAGATCCTCATCATTGGCCAGCAGAATACCCTGTGCCCGCAGACCCAGCAGATGGCGAGTCATCAGCCCGTAGACCGGCTCCTGAATCTGGCGGTATTTCTCCGCCATAACGACATCGCGACTCAGGATGTCAGGCAGATTCTCGTAGATGAAACGGAACTGCCACATCAAGCCGACTACGGCCTCCATGTAACGCATACTGGTACGCAAGCCACCGACGCTTTCGCTACCGCTGTTGTCATCCAGGCCAAACAACAGATTCAGTTGCTCAGCATAACGATCGAAAATCGCCTGGATGATGTCCTCTTTATTCCGGAAGTGATAATAGAGGTTGCCAGGACTCATCCCCAAATGAGCCGCAATGTGATTGGTGGTCACGTTCTGTTCACCCTGCAGGTTGAACAGTTCGATCGCCGCATGGATGATCTTATCTTTAGTTTTCATATTCACCCTTATGAATAAAGGCTAGCGTTCTCCCCGGAGAACAAGCCACAAACTGTGCTGTGCGAGCTCTAAGCGGCTCTTTTTATTGCGCAAGTTGTTATTAGGTAACTTGCTCTTTTCATATTAGCACCGCACGGCAATACCGCTGCGATCTTGAATAAAACTTGAATAAATCGCACGCGAACGGTTGCCGGTTTCGCGGTAGCGATATCGCCATGGTAAACTCGCGCTCAACAATTCAGGTCGTCATGACGTACTACGAGGCAACAGCTTATGATCATCGTCACGGGTGGAGCCGGCTTCATCGGCAGCAATCTCATCAAACTTCTCAATCAGGCCGGTCACAAGAATATTGTGGTGGTAGATGACCTGACCGATGGCACCAAGTTCGCCAACCTTGTCGACCTCGATATTGCCGACTACATCGACAAGGACGAGTTCATCGCCCGTGTCATGGCCGGTGATGCCTTCGAGGAGTGGGACGAAATAGAGGTGATCTTCCATGAAGGCGCCTGCTCAGCCACCACAGAGTGGAACGGCAAGTTTGTCATGGAGGTCAACTACGAGTACTCCAAGAGCCTGCTGCACTTTTGCGTGGCGCGCGGCATCCCGTTCATCTATGCCTCATCCGCGGCGACTTACGGTGGCCGCAACGACAACTTCATCGAGGATCGCCGTTTCGAGCAGCCGTTGAACGTCTATGGATATTCCAAGTTCCTGTTTGACGAATACGTACGTCGTCTGCTGCCGACCACCAACAGCCAGATCGTCGGTCTCAAATATTTCAACGTTTACGGCCCGCGTGAACAACACAAGGGCAGCATGGCCAGCGTGGCCTTCCACCTGAATAACCAGATGAAGGACGGACAGAATCCGAAATTGTTCGAGGGCTGTGATGGCTTTGGCAATGGCGGCCAGATGCGGGATTTCGTCTATGTCGAAGACGTCTGCAAGGTCAATATCTGGTTCTGGAAGAACGCCGGCAAATCGGGGATCTACAACTGTGGTACCGGGCGTGCCGAACCCTTCCTGAACGTGGCCGAAGCCGTGGTCAAACATCACGGGCATGGCCAGGTCGAATTCATTCCGTTTCCGGATCACCTCAAGGGCCGTTACCAGAGCTACACCCAGGCCGACTTGACCAAACTCAGAGCCACCGGATGCGATGTGCAGTTCCGTTCCGTCGCCGACGGTGTCGCGGAATACATGGAATGGCTGAACAAGCCTTGATCCTCTTCTGATGGCGGCACAACCAGCTGGACGCCGCCAGCAGACCCTTTAATTACTGCGATGAAGCCAAACCTATGAACATTGTTTTTTCAACGACCCGCCAGTGGAACCCAGGTGATGAATTTATTCTGATGGGGTGTATGAACCTGCTGCGCAAGCACCTCGGCGATTTCAACCCTGTCATCTACAACCGTAACCCGCAAATCCGCCGGGCCAGACGGCATGATTTCGTCAAGAAGATCGACAACCTGCTCGGGCGCGACTTCATCGAGAAATTCCTCGATAACTCGGTTAAAGATCGGCTGCCGATGGATTATGCCGATATGGTGGTCTTTGCCGGTTCGCCGGAGTGGCGTGGCCTGCGCATGAACAAGCTGTACCGTTCGATTCTTGAGTATCAGCTGCCAACGCTGTTTCTAGGCATCGGTACCAGCGGCCGCTTTACCTTCGATGAAACTCACTTCACCGCCGATGAGATGCGCGTATTCAAAGCGGCAAAGTTGATCACCTGTCGCGACGAAGACACCCGCTTGAGCCTGTCACCGCTGCCGGTGCACCAGATACCATGTCCGGCGCTGTTTTCCAGCCGCGAGCAACGGGTCGTCAAGCAGGTCAAGCGCATCGGTTTAATCTACGGCACTAAATCTGCCGTGGCCTGCAATAACGTGTCAGACGCGACACACGACTATCTGATGCGGATTTATAACCACATACTGCAGCAGTATGGCAATCAGTATGAGATCGAGTTTGTTGCCCATTACATCGATGAGTTGAGCCCGTTCCAGCAGGACTTCCCGGGGCAAACCCTGCGCTACTCTTTCGATTCCCGAGATTACCTGGATATCTTCGGTCGCTACGATCTCGTCATCGGCCATCGTGTACACGGCATCGGCATGAGCGCATCGCAGGGGACGCCAGGCATCATGATTGCTCATGACCCGCGCGCCTCTACCGTCAAGGGGTTCCGTGCTGCCATGGTTCCGGTCGGCGAAGCGCTGTCCACTCTGGACAACCTGATCCGGGAGCGTCTGGAGAACATTTCCGAATTCAGCCAACAGCTGCTCGAGCACAAGGCAGCCACCGAGGCGGTATACCTTGAGCGCTTCGGCGCAGCAGGCATCTGAAGCGGAATGCCGAGATGATGAAAGCAATATCCCATGCCCTGCAACACCGTCGCGATCTGTGGCGTAGACAGCTGGGTATCTGGCTGTTCGACCAACCGGTTCGCGCCTCTCGTGGAACGCCGGGCCGCGTCGTGCTGGTGCGCTGGGATGCTAAGTTCGGAGACGCTATCGTCTCGTCCTGGATCTTCGATGCTCTGCGCCAGGCTCGCCCCGGCATTCAGGTGGACGTCATCACCACGCCGGCCATGGCCTGGCTATTTCGCGATCATCTCGGCGCTGATCACGTATACGAATGTCCGAAGCGGGCTGGCTATCGCCAGTTAGCAACACTGGCGCGGGATCTGGGTTCGATTGAGTGTCTGGTTCACTTCAGCAAACAGCTGAAGATGAAAGACCTGTTTTTCCTGAGCAAGGTTAGAACCCAGCATGTTGCCGGGCTAGATGATCACTTGCAGGCCATCGATATCAAGCTGGGCAAGCGCTGTCAGGGGATGCACTTCGTTGACAAGTTCCGCCAGCTGGCGGTGGCCCTCGGTGTCACAGCATGCACCACCGATTATCGAGTGCCCTGTTTGCCGACACATGAACAGGCGGTGACTGCATTCTGGCCGACACACAGACCGGTGATTGCCGTAAATGGCTACGGGAGTGGCAAATCCAGACGCCTGACCCGAGAGAATCTACAACGGCTGATCGACCTGATCCTTACCCAAATACCGGAGGTCGATTGCTGTCTGTTGTTTGCCCCGGACAGCCGTGACGAAGTCCTGTCCCTCGTCGCCGATGCGCATAACTCCAGGCTGTTTTGCTATCCGGATAGCCAGCATATCGCCGACGCTATCGCCCAGATACGGCAAGCCAAGGCATTGATTTCAGTTGATACGGCTACGGTGCATATCGGCGTAGGTCTAAACAAACCCGTTTTTGGCCTCTACAACCCGGACACCGAAAACTTGCAGGATTGGGGACCCCGCCATGCCGCGGCAGAGGTACTAATCTCCCAGGCAACCGAGCCTCAGGATATCAATACCCTGCCCTGGGACGAGCTGGCACAACGCCTTCCCCTGTGGTGGCAGCGCACCACAGGCATAGATGAGAAAACAGCATGAAAATCCTGGTTATCGGCCCGGCCTGGGTCGGCGACATGGTGATGTCGCAGAGTCTGTACCGGCTACTGAAACAGCAGCATCCGGCCGCGCAACTGCATGTGATGGCTCCCGCCTGGTGTCTGCCGCTGCTAGCGCGGATGCCGGAAGTCGATCGCACCATCCTGATGCCGATTGGCCATGGTGCCCTCGCGCTTGCTCAACGCTGGAAGCTGGGCCGCACCCTGGCGCACGAGGAGTATGCACTGGCCATAGTGCAGCCCAACTCGCTCAAATCCGCATTGATTCCGCTGTTTGCCGGCATCCCATGCCGCCGAGGTTGGAAAGGTGAGAGCCGTTATGGTCTGTTGAATGATCTGCGCAGCAACAAGCGCGATTTCCCGCTGATGGTCCAACGCTATATGGCGCTGGCCTTTGACAAGGCGCGCATGACGTCCGCCTCCGCACTGCCACCGATTCCGTATCCGCAATTGTCTGTCGACACAGCCCAGCAGCAGGCAGCATGCCAGCGTCTGCAGCTAGATCGGACGCGACGGGTACTCGGCCTCTGTCCGGGAGCCGAATTCGGCCCGGCCAAACGCTGGCCGGAACAGCACTACGCCGCGATTGCAACGCGCTGGCTCGAACAGGGTGGCGACGTCTGGCTGATGGGCTCGGCCAAAGATAAAGAGGTCGCCGCAACCATCCGCGCCCTCTTGCCTGCGCCGACGCAGGCCCGTTGCCATATTCTCGCCGGCGAAACGTCATTAGCCGAGGCCATCGACCTGTTGGCCGCCTGTGATGTGGCCGTCTGTAACGACTCCGGATTGATGCACATCACGGCAGCGGTTGGCACCCCATTAGTTGCCGTTTACGGCTCGACCTCCACGGAATACACCCCACCGTTGAGCCACAAGGTCGAATCCTTGTTCACCGATATCGGTTGTCGTCCCTGCTTCAAGCGTCAATGTCCACTTGGACATCTCAAATGCCTGACCGAACTGGCTCCGGACCGGGTCTGGCAGGCAGTGATGCGCCTCTGTCCTGATATGACCACAGGGGCGTAAGCCCGGTGCCCGGATGGCTTGAGTCTGGCTCGCGGATGGCCGATACTGCCGGCCATCCTTCTTTCAAAGCCACTGCCATGCTCTATCGCCTGCTCTACACGCTACTGATCTATCTGGCTTCGCCGCTGGTACTGTTCGTGACATTCCGGCCACAACGCGGCAAGCCGGGCTATGGACGGCGCTGGCGCGAGTTGCTGGGCTGGATCCCGCCGCTACCCGCCACGCAATCACCGGTCTGGTTTCATACCGTCAGCGTCGGCGAATCGCTGGCCGCGATGCCGCTGATCCGTCAGTTGAAAGCCGAGCAACCGGAGCGCCCGATCCTGGTGACCACCACCACGCGCACGGGTGCAGACCAGATTGCGCGGCTGGGTGATTTGGTGGAACACCGCTACGCCCCCCTGGATTACCCGGGCGCCGTGGCCCGATTTCTCAAACGGGCTCACCCCTGCGCCCTGGTGATCATGGAAACCGAGCTGTGGCCAAACTGGCTTGCCGCCTGCGGGCAACGCCAGTTGCCGGTCGTCGTGATGAACGCCCGACTCTCCGAGCGCTCCTGTCAGCGCTACCAGAAAGTTCAGACGATTTTCAGCACCATGAGCCGTCACATTCAGCTGTTCCTGTGTCAGCATCGGGATGACGCGGCCCGATTCCTGCGTCTGGGTTTGACACCCGATCGAATTGAGATCACTGGATCGCTCAAATACGATATCCAGCTCGACGCAGAGCAAGTCGCCGCTGGCGAACAACTGCGCCGCACCCTGACCGGCCGACCGGTCTGGATAGCCGCCAGCACCCATGCTGGGGAGGATGAGTTGTTGCTGGAGCGTCTGCCGCTGATTCGGCAGACCCTACCTGACAGCCTGTTGATTCTGGTGCCCCGCCACCCGGCACGTTTCGATGCGGTCGCCAGCCTGTGCCAGGAAGCCGGGCTGACGCTGGCTCGCCGTAGCCGTCATGACCCCATCACGCCACAGACAGCCGTCTACCTGGCCGATACCATGGGTGAGATGCCCCTGCTGCTGCAGATGTGTGATTTGGCCTTCATCGGCGGCAGTCTGGTCCCCATCGGAGGGCACAATCTTCTGGAGCCAGCAAGTCTCGGCAAGCCGACCCTCATCGGCCCGCACAGTTTCAATTTCAGTGATGTGACTCGCCAACTCTGCGAACGCAAGGCTTGCCGTCAGCTGGAGGACGCCGATGCCGTTGCTGCAGCGGTGATCGCCCTGCTGCAAGATGAGGCGACCCGCCAGCAGATGGGCATGTCCGCCTTTGACGTGGTAGCGGCCAATCAGGGGGCGCTGCGCAAGACGCTGGACGCCATCCTGCGCCGGCTACCCTAGCTTAACGGCCGGCCTGATAGCCGGCCATGACATCCTGCCAGTCCGACTCCTGCCAGAAGAAAGGCACATTGCACACCAGCTCCTTGCGCAGCGAACGCAACAATCGATCCAGCATCCCCTGCTGCCACTTGCCCGGGGCTCGAACATCGCATTTGTCGAAATCGATGACCCAGAACTTACCGCTACCATCGAGCATCAAATTGTGACTGTTCAAATCAGAATGCCAAACACAGTGTTCATGCAGTTGACGGATCAGAGCCCCGACCGCCATCCACTCTTCGCGGCTCAAAGGCCGTTCCCGTAACAGGCTGACCAGATCCCGCGCCTCCGCAATGCGTTCCAGCAGGATATCGGCGCGATAACAGAGCCCTTGCCGCACCACGCGAGCCGCCACCGGCCGCGGCACCGGCAGGCCCAACTCCGCCAGATAGGTCAGCAGCGCGTATTCACGACGACAGCGTGTCCGCGCCAGGCCGCTATACAGGAAACAATCACCCAGAATCTTGCCGATCAGCCCCCCGCGCCAGTAGTGACGCAAAACCAGCGCACCGGATGGCCCTTGCACGAACCAGGTGACCCCTCGCCCGGTGGACTGGCCCAGGACCGCATCGCGCTGTTGCCAGTATGCAGGGTCGAAATAGGCCTCATTGAAGCCTGGAACGCGGGACGCGTCATACCAGCAGGTCACGGGGCCCCAGCGCTTGGTTTGCAGTTGATGCATCGAGACTCTCGTCGTGATTCAAAAGCGGGCATTTTACAACCCCGGTACGAGTTTGCATAATGCGCCCATTTGCTTTCCGGAGTTGCGTCATGCCCTTGTTCTCTTCTGCTCCCGAACGGTTGTGTCTGGTACGCCTCTCCGCTATCGGTGACTGCCTGCATGCTGTGGCGGTCGTACAAGCCATACAACGACAATGGCCGACAACCGCCATCACCTGGATCATGGGCAAGGTTGAGGCCAGCCTGCTCGGGGATCTCCCCGGGGTTGAAGTGATACCGTTCGATAAAAAAGCCGGTTGGCGCGGTTACGTACAGGTCTGGCGCCAGTTGCGAGGCCGCCGCTTTGATGCGCTGCTGCACATGCAATCGGCATTGCGCGCCAGTATGCTGACATTGGGCGTCCGTGCTCGTTACCGCCTCGGCTTCGATGCCCAGCGCGCCGGCGATGGTCAGCGCTGGTTCACCAATCATACGGTCCCCTCTCCGGCCGCGTTGCATGTGCTGGATGGCATGATGGCGTTTGCCGCCGAACTGGGGATCCGCGACCTCACCCCTCACTGGCAGATCCCGCTGGCCGCCAGCGATCGCGAATGGGCTGCCCAACAACTCGATGCCAGCCGGCCCTGTCTTCTGATTGCGCCGGCCGCGAGCAAAGCCTACAAGAATTGGACGGCCGAAGGGTATGCGACCGTGGCCGACCATGCCGCGCGCCGGGGTTTCCAGGTGTTGCTGTGCGGTGGTCCGTCCGCACTGGAGAAAACGCTGGCGGCCGAGATCGTTCAGCGCTGTTGCCACCCACCCCGTAACCTGGTCGGTCAGAGCAGCCTGAAACAGATGATGGCCTTGATTCAGCAAGTTCAGGTCGTGCTGGCACCCGATACCGGGCCGGTCCACATGGCAACAGCCGCCGGCATACCGGTGATCGCACTGTATGCCCACCACAACCCGGAACGGGTGGGTCCCTATCTGTGTCGTGACTACCTGGTCAGCGTCTATCAATCCTTGATGGAAGCCAGGAGCGGGAAACCGGTTAGCAGCTTGCCCTGGCGCAGTCGCCTCAAGGATGATCACGCCATGCAGCATATCCAGAGCGATCAGGTGATCGCCTGTTTCGACACCTTGTGTCAGCATTACGCCCTCTTGGAGCCAACATCATGACTACGCCCCTCATCGCCGCCGTTCTGATCGTGAAAAATGAAGGGCATAACCTGCGCGGCTGTCTGCAAAGCGTGGCCGACTGGGTTGACGAAATTGTCATTCTGGATTCGGGCAGCTCAGATGACACGGCGATGATCGCCGCCGAATTCAATGCCCGCTACCTGGTTGACGCCGACTGGCCAGGGTTCGGCATACAACGTCAACGCGCACAGCAGCATGTCACCGCCACCTGGTGCCTGTGGTTGGATGCCGATGAGCGCGTCACCCCGGCGCTCAAGGCCAGCGTGCAGCAGGTCTGCAGCCAGCCCGCTGGCCGCACCGTTTACAGCATACCGCGCCTGAACTGGGTGTTTGGCCGCTATATTCGTCACTCTGGCTGGTATCCAGATCGGGTTTGGCGCCTCTATCCGACGGCATTAACCCAATACAATGACGCCCTGGTGCACGAAAAGGTCATCCTCGATGCGAGCATGCACACGGCGCCCCTCGCTGGTGACTTGATTCACTACCCGTACCAGGATCTCGAACACTACCTGATAAAGTCGGCACGCTACGCCAAAGCCTGGGCCGATGGCCGCATCGCGCGGGGCAAAAAGGGCTCCTTGCTGACAGGCGCCTTGCACGCACTGGGCTGCTTCTTCCGCATGTACATCCTCCGTCTTGGCTTTCTCGACGGCAAGGCCGGGCTGCTGCTGGCCCTGCTCTCTACCCACTCCACGTTCGTCAAATATGCCGACCTGTGGATCCGGACCCGAACACCCCGGCGCTCAGTGCAGTGAGCCCCTGGCCGGCTGGCCTTAGTGCAGACCGGCCAGCCAGTCGTTCACCCGGAGCAGAACCTCTGGCATGGCGATCAGCGACATCTCCTTTTCCTTATCACTGCCCGCCGGCGGCGTGAAGGCCAGATGTCGCCCGCGTGAATTCAAGGGCTGCCAGCGCAGCGGTGTCGCCGAGCGGCGGGCCGGGAAAAAGCCCACGGTTGGCACATCCAGCGCAGCGGCAATGTGCAGAGGTCCCGTGCTACCGGCAATAAACAGCGCCGCATTGGCGATCAGCTGACAAAAATAGTCCAGCCCCTGACGGGAATGGTAGACGCGCACTTCGCCCCCCTGCGCCTGGATTAACGCCTGTAATTCGGCGGCATTCGCCTCCTCTCCGGGGCCGGCCGTCACGACACAGGGCATGCGGTGCTGCCGCTGCAGGCCCAGCACCAACTCGGCATATTGCGTCATCGACAGGTTTGTCGCCGATCCCCCCGTTCCGGCATGCACCATCATCCAGGGCATGGCAGCCTCCAACCCCAAGTCAGCCGCTGTCTTGGCGCGCACCGTCGCCAGGGTAGGTGCATCAAATTGCATGTAGGGGGGCGCAGGTTCGACGATCGCGACATCATGCTGACGCAAGAAGTGGCGAATCAGATCCAGGTTGTACTCAAATTCCGGTTTTTGCGAACGGGAACGTCGCTGCACTAGCCGGTGATTGAACAAAAATTGCGCCCATTTGGTGGCCGGTGCCAGTCGGTAACGGATCCCCGCCTGCCACAGCAGCCAGGCATTCCTGCCGTTCGAAAACAGCGCAATCGCGGCATCGAATCGCGCGGCTTGCAACTGCTGCTTGAGCTGACGCTGCGCCGGAACATCCCCATTAACACCCGGATCGAGGATGACGTCATCAATCCAGGGACAGAGTCTGGCCAACGGCGCCGTATAACTCGGCACCAGCGCGGTCACATGGCAGTCGCAGGAGGCTTTCAACATGGCAAAGCTCGGCCAGGCCAGCATGAAGTCGCCAATCTTGTCGTTGCGCACCACCAGTATTCGTTGCATCACACACTCTCCTCGTTCGGAATCGGGCTATTCTTGCCAAACCCCGTACCTTTCACAAGCCACAGCTTCTATAATCCGGCCAGCACTTTTGCCAAGGATTGACTGACATGCATACCAGGGCGCTGTTTCCCGGAACCTTCGACCCGCTGACACTCGGCCATCAGGATCTGATATCCCGCGCAGCCAGCCTGTTTGACGAGGTCATCGTCGCCATCGCCATGAGCCCCGGCAAGCGGCCGTTATTCGCGCTTGCGGAGCGGGTCAGTCTGGCACAAGTCGTCTGCAGCGAATGGGGCAACGTCCGGGTAGCCGGTTTTGACGGTCTGTTAATCGACTTTGCTCGCAGCCAGAACGCCAATGTTCTGGTCCGGGGTATTCGTTCGATGACAGATTTTGATTATGAAAACCAGCTCGCAGGCATGTATCGCCAACTGATGCCGTCACTGGAGGTGTTGTTTCTTCCGGCTCGCAGCGAACTCAGTTGTGTCTCCTCCACGCTGGTTCGGGAAGTCGCGTTGCATGGCGGTGACATTGCCAGCTTTGTCCCGCCAGGTATTGCCGATGCAGTGCACCGGCATTTGAGCCATCGCTGACCAGGCGGGACACCTTGGCGGCCCGCCCTTCTCTCGTCCCCTAAGGTCACTCTCCCTCAGAGCTTTGCGTCAGCGCTCGGCTGCGCGCGTCCTGCGGCGTCATGCTACTGACCCATGCCTGAGTCTGGGCGGCGTAGTCCGCCTGGTAAGAGAACTTGCGGCTGTCGTTAGCCGCCACCAGGTTGACCAGCAGGCAGAAAATGCTGGCGGCGGCCAGATAACGCATAAACTGCGGGGCGGCACGCTCCAGCCATGTGTGGCTAAATAACATCAGCGGTAGCAGGGCAAATGGGAATACCAGCATCAGATGCCAATAGCTGAACACTATCGGCGCCAGCGCCGCACACACCAGAATCGCCACGACGGCCGACGCCACATACAGTCCCAGCCACACCTGAGACGTCACCGCACTCGGCTGGGATGCCCAGCGCCACGACAGATGCGGACGCACCAGACGCCAGACATAACGATTGGCCAGCAACGTCAGCACCAGCGACCCGGCTCCAGCCAGGTAGACAACACAGCGCCAGATCCAGACAGCTGTCTGTTGCAGCCACACAGCGCTGCCCAGCCAGTCGAAGGTGGTGCCGTTAATCAGCTTGGTGGAAAAAATCCAAGAGCCATAACGCAGCCAGTAAATCAACGACTTGAGCAATGGATAGACATGCAGCAAGCCCCAACCGATATAACGATCGCTGGTATCGGCATCGGCACGGGCCAGCTGGGGTTGGTTGAATACCTCATGCAGATACGGAATCAGCGAGGCCGCGAGCAACAGCACGCCCGCCATGACCCCCCAGCCATTTAAACGCATCAGTTTGCGCCAGAACAGACAACCGGAGATCACTGCCAGCAACGGCCATGAATAGTGGAGCTGCATCGCAAAGCCGATGGACACGACATGCAGCAGGCTACAGATAAACGACGGCTGCGCCCGCATCCGGTACGCCGACCAAAAATGCAGTGCGGCGGCAAAGAAGAGATAGGCCGGATTGTACAAAATGGACTCATAGAGAAACCATGGGTTCAGCCAGTAGAGCACCATGAACAGCAGCCGGCCGCGGGGACCAAACTCACGGCGGATGACATCATCAAACAGCAAAAAGCTGATCAGCTTGAGCACCAGCAACAGCAACATCGGGGCATAGGGCGAGTCCCACAGCAACAGCGGACCGCCAACCAGCCAGGCCGAGAGCGAACCCGGAACGTTGCCCATGGCACTGGCAGCATTGCCATAGCTCAGCCAGACACCATGGTGTGCACCCAGATAACCCTTGGCGATCATCTGCAACTGATCCCCCGTCAGAATTTGCTGGGCCGCATATAAACAGGAGAGCGCAAAACCAATGACCAGTGCGGCCAGATAGAACGAGGTCTCTTTCTTGTTCAACGGATAAAACCTTGAGTTGTAATCAACAGGATAGACAAAGCCCCTCTTGGAGCCTGTAACATGTTCAGCCGCAACGGGCACAGCCAGTTGCAGGATACTGATTATAACGAACCATTACCGCGCGTATCCGCACACCTCAGCGCTGACAGTGCGGGCAGAAGACCGTGGTTCTCTGCCCCTGACGCAGACTCTCCAGCGGGTGACCACAACGCCGGCAGCCTTCACCAGCCCGACCATACACCTGGAGCTCCTGCACGAAGTAGCCGGGCCGCCCGTCAGCACGGGTAAAATCACGCAATGTCGTTCCCCCCTGGCGGATGGCACGCTCCAGCACCGTCTTGATCTCAAGCACCAGCCGATCGCACTCGTCCGGACTCAACGCCGAGGCCGCGCGACGCGGATCTATACCCGCAGCAAACAGCGCCTCGTTGGCGTAGATGTTACCTACACCAACCACCAGGTGGTTATCCATCAACCAGGGTTTGATCGCGCTGTGCTTGCGCCGGCTGCGTTGGTGCAAATAGGCACCATCAAAGGCATCAGTAAGCGGCTCAGGCCCCAGCGTTGCCAGTAACCCATGATGAAGCGGATCACCGCTGGTCCAGAGCAAGGCGCCGAAACGGCGGGGATCATTGAGTCGTAACAGCTGGCCATTGCCGAGTTCAATATCGACATGGTCGTGTTTCTCTGCCGGCGTGCCGACTGGCAAGACCCGCAGCTTGCCGGACATACCCAGATGCAGAATCGCGGTGCCCAGTGTCGAGCGCAGCAGCAGGTACTTGGCCCGGCGCTGAACGCTTGCAATCGGGCAGCCCACCAATTGCTGGATTTCAGCCGGGATTGGCCAGCGCAGGCGCGGATTGCGCACCACGACACGCGTCACGGTCTGACCGACCAACCAGGGCGCTATGCCTTGACGACTGACTTCAACCTCGGGTAACTCCGGCATCGTAACCTCATCTTGTAACAACGGGATAACAGAGCGGCATTGTGCCGTAGAGTGTGGCGGGAATGAAGAGGGCATGACAGCGACGCAGAAGAGATGAAAACGTCAGACGCTGAAAATAAAAAACCCGGCAGAGCCGGGTTTTTCAAGGTGCAGGATCAATTACTTGATCTTGCCTTCCTTGTAGATCACATGCTGACGGACGACAGGATCAAATTTCTTGATTTCCATCTTCTCAGGCATGGTGCGCTTGTTCTTGGTCGTGGTGTAGAAGTGACCAGTACCGGCGCTGGAGTTCAAGCGGATCTTTTCGCGTACACCTTTAGCCATGATCTATCTCCTTACACTACTTCGCCACGGGCACGCAGGTCCACCAGGACCGCTTCGATACCCAGCTTGTCAATGATGCGCATGCCCTTGGTGGAAACACGCAGCTTGACGAAACGCTTCTCGCCTTCAACCCAGAAACGGTGAGTTTGCAGGTTAGGCAGGAAACGACGACGGGTCGCGTTCTTGGCGTGGGAACGGTTGTTACCCACTGCCGGACGCTTACCGGTTACTTGGCATACTCTAGACATGTCAGTCTCTCCAAATCTTACTTCTTTTGCTCGAGCATTTCTCAGCCCCGCTGGCCTGTTGCGGGGCCATATAGAAGGCGGCATTTTATACAGCATCGGCCGGCGAAGATCAAGCAAAAGGCTTGCCGTGATCGACTATAGCCAACCACGTTCGGCAAAAGAAACCATCTCGCCGTCACCTATCACCAGGTGATCGAGCACCCGGACGTCTATCAGACCCAGTGCGGCGCTGATGCGCTCGGTCAGACTGCGGTCTGCCCGGCTGGGCTCAGCCACGCCGGACGGGTGATTATGGCAGAGGATCACCGCGGCCGCATTATATTTGAGCACGCACTGCACCACTTCCCGCGGATAGACACTGGCGCAGTCGAGGGTACCGTGAAAAAGTTCTTCAAACGAGAGCACCCGATGCTGACTGTCGAGCAATAGCAAGGCGAAGATTTCCCGCGGCCGATCGCGTAGCCGGGACTGCAGGAAACGCCGTGTCGCCGTCGGACTGGTCAACGCCTCACCGCGGCGTATCGTCTCATCAAGATGGCGCCGCCCCAGCTCCAGCACGGCCTGCAATAGCACATATTTGGCGTGGCCAAGACCGGGAATGGCACAAATACGCTCGGCATCGGCGGCAAACAAGGCACGCAAGGAGCCAAACTCCTGCAGCAGTCGCCGGCTCAACTCGAGTACGTCACAGCCACGGATACCCGTGCGCAACAGGATCGCCAGCAACTCGGCGTCACTCAACGCCGGTGCGCCGCGGTGTAACAATTTCTCCCGCGGCCGCTCGCCAGCAGGCCAGTCCCGTATCGTCATCCTCTCCCCTTGCACGATTCTTGCTGTCATCACAACGACACATGCCGTCCCCAAGATAGCAGGCGGCCCCCATCTCGGGACTGTCATAGCCGGCAGTTCTCCGGTGCGCATCTTGCAGCTTGACGCCTCCGCCAGCTCGCCGGGGTGTGATGGCGGTTTCTGCCGCCCGTGAATGGCATGTGGTATGCTCAGCCGCCTCGACTTTGCAGCCGGAAATCAAAATTATGGAATTGCTCAATAAACGCATCCTGTTAGGCGTCAGCGGCGGGATTGCCGCCTATAAGAGCGCCGAACTGGTGCGCCGCTTGCGCGATCGGGGCGCCGAAGTGCGCGTCGTGATGACCGACTCGGCCCGTGCCTTCATTACTCCACTCACCCTGCAGGCTGTCTCCGGCCATGCCATTCCTGACGGCGTCCTCGACCCGGCCAGCGAGCTGGGCATGAATCATATCGAGCTGGCGAAATGGGCCGATCTGGTACTGGTTGCTCCGGCAACGGCGAATGTCCTCGCCCGCATGGCCTGCGGCATGGCTGATGAGCTGCTGACAACGCTCTGCCTCGCGACGCCGGCACCGGTAGCCGTCGCCCCGGCGATGAACCAGCAGATGTACCTGCATGCCGCCACGCAACAAAATTTGCAGACTCTCGCCCAGCGCGGAGTGCAGATTTGGGGACCGGATGCCGGTATTCAGGCCTGTGGCGACGTCGGTCCTGGCCGCATGCTGGATCCACTGGCCCTGGTCGATCATTGCATGCGCTTCTTCGCCCGTCCCGAGCTCGACCTGCATGTGTTGATCACGGCCGGTCCCACCCGCGAGCCTCTGGATCCGGTGCGTTTCATCAGCAATCACAGCTCCGGAAAAATGGGATTTGCCCTGGCAGCCGCCGCTGCCGAGCTGGGCGCCAAAGTCACGTTGGTCGCAGGGCCAGTGGCCCTCCCCACCCCTGTCGGAGTCACCCGCATTGACGTAGAAAGTGCGCTGGAGATGCAGGCAGCAGTACAGCAGCAACTGCCCGGACAACAGATTTTCATCGGCTGTGCCGCAGTGGCTGATTACCGCGCCGAAGAAGTTTTTACTCAAAAAATCAAAAAGTCGGCCGATGACATGACGGTACGCCTGACGCGCAACCCCGACATCATCGCCGAGGTGGCGGCCCGCGCCGACCGGCCATTTGTCGTCGGTTTCGCCGCCGAGACCCAGCAGGTGGAGCAGTACGCACTGGACAAGCTACAGCGCAAGCGGCTCGACATGATCGCGGCCAATGATGTTTCCCGTGCCGGGCAAGGGTTCAACAGCGACGACAATGCACTGACCGTATTCTGGCCGGGAGGACAGCAAACGCTGCCACTGGCCGCAAAAACCGAGGTGGCACGCCACCTTATGGCTCTCATCATCAAGAAGTACCAGCATGAAGCAGATTGAACTGAAGATTCTCGACAGCCGTATCGGCACCGAATTCCCGCTACCGGAGTACGCCACTCCAGGTTCTGCCGGACTGGACCTGCGCGCCTGCCTGAACGAAGCGATCGAACTGGCACCGGGCGCGACCACGCTGCTGCCGACCGGTCTGGCCATCCACATCGCCGATCCGGGGCTGTGTGCCACCATACTGCCGCGCTCAGGCCTCGGCCATAAGCACGGCATCGTGCTTGGCAACCTGGTCGGCCTTATCGATTCCGACTATCAGGGGCAGTTGATGGTGTCGATGTGGAACCGCAGTCAGCAGAGCTTCATCATTCAGCCTGGCGAACGCATCGCCCAGTTGGTGTTCTTGCCGGTCGTCCAGGCCAGCTTCACCGTCGTCGACGAGTTTGACGTCAGTGAACGCGGCGAAGGCGGTTTCGGCTCGTCCGGCCGTCACTAAGCCGTGCGGGGTCTGTGGTTGCAGACCCCTGTTTTGCCCTGTTTGTCACCTTTGTGAAGGGATTACTCGAACATGACAACGCAAGCTGCTACTGCTACCGCCACCACACCCCATCGCCGCGAACAGATATTGCAGGCCCTGGCACATATGCTTGAGCATCAGGCCGGCCAACGCATCACCACCAAGAGCCTGGCCGCCGAAGTCGGCGTCTCGGAGGCGGCGCTGTATCGCCATTTTCCGAGCAAGGCACGGATGTTCGAAGGGTTGATCGACTTCATTGAGGAGACACTGCTGTCGCGGGTCAATCTGATCCTCAGTGAAGAGAAGGAGACGCTGGTGCGCTGTGAACGCATACTGCAGTTGTTGCTGATGTTCGCCGAACGCAATCCCGGTATCACCCGCATCATGACCGGCGATGCGCTGCAAGGCGAGCACGAACGGCTACGCGATCGGGTCACCCACATGTTCGACAAGCTCGAAAGCCAGCTCAAGCAGGTACTGCGCGAGCGCCGCCTCCGTGAAGGGACCGGCTTTTCTGTCGATGAGGCGCAGTTAGCCAATCTGCTGCTAGCCTATGTCGAGGGGCGACTGAGCCAGTTTGTCCGCAGTCAGTTCCGCTTGCCACCCACCGCCAATTTTGAGGTACAGTGGCAGTTCATTCATAACCAGTTGCTGCAAAGCTGATCGCGGGAGCCCTCTCCCGCATTAACTCTGAGGAGAGTGTATGGAACCCGAAATCCTGACCGATGCCACCCACTGGCTGAGCAACAATCAGGCACTGATCATCGAATACAGCGTCAATATTGCTGCCGCGCTGCTGACGCTGCTGCTGGGCTGGTTTGCCGCCAGTCTGGTCACCGGCGGTCTGGTGCGGCTGATGAAGAGCCGCAATCTCGATGTCACCATCACCGATTTTGTCGGCCACCTGGTCAAGTATGCCATTCTGGCCTTCGTCGTCATTGCCGCCCTGAGCCGTATCGGCGTGCAGACCGCCTCTTTTGTGGCTGTCATCGGTGCCGCCGGTCTGGCAGTTGGTCTGGCATTGCAAGGCTCCTTGTCCAACTTTGCCGCCGGCGTGTTGCTGATCCTGTTCCGCCCGCTGAAAGCCGGCGAGTTCGTTGAGGTCGCAGGCACTGCTGGTGTCGTGCAGACAGTGCAGATCTTCACCACTGTGCTGACCAGTGGCGACAACAAGATGGTGGTCGTGCCTAACGGCGCCATTCTCAATGGCACCATCACCAACTACTCGCGCATGGAGACCCGCCGTGTCGACATGACCTTCGGCATCGCCTATGGCGCCGATTTGCAGCAGGCCAAGGCGGTGCTTGAACGCTTGCTGGCTGCCGATGAGCGCATCCTCAAGGAGCCGGCCTGGACCATCGCCGTCGCCGCACTGAACAGCTCATCTGTGGATCTGGTCGTTCGCCCCTGGGTCAAGACCGCCGACTACTGGGGGGTGTTCTTCGATCTGCAGGAGCGGGTCAAGCTGGCATTTGACGAAGCGGGTATTGAGATCCCCTTCCCGCAGATGAAGGTTCACCAGGCCCAATAAGCCCGTAGCTTGGCATCACAAAAAGACAGGACCTGCGGGTCCTGTCTGCATGAGCTGATGCCGGGCACCCACTCCACCACCGGCAATGCACGCTGGCTGATCGCATCCGGCCAGCGGCGCCTCTGCCCCCGCTATGCCCCAGGGCAGCACGGCTGTTCCTCCGACGCACCGCGACGGCTCTGTTCCTTTAGCGTGGACGCCGTATGAATGTCGCTGGCACCTTAACCCCACTGCGTTGGTCCATCCCGCACACCAATGGCAAGTCGCAGCCCGTCACACGCCACCGAGAGCCGGAGACATAAAAAAGGGCCGGCAAGCCGGCCCTCAATCTCATGTCCGCACCGCAGTGTTACTTTTTCGGTAACTGCATGTCGGCACGCATTTCGATACCGCTGGTCGTGAAGTCCATGCCTGAGCTGATATGGGCACCACGCAGCCCCAGCAGCATGGCCTGAGCAGACTTCAACTCAGCGACCTGTTTCTCGGCCTGCTCCTTGCGCTCGGCAGCAGTCGGCATCGGCAGACCATATTCATCAGTCTGCGGCTCTTCCGTACCCGCCGCCGCGGCAACCGCTTCTTCAGCCGCCGCATCTGCGGCCGCCTCGAGTTTGGCCATCTCGTCGTTCATGACCACCTCCAGTGCATCGGCAAGCAAACCGTAGTCCAGCCCGAAGTGGAGCAGACCGTTCGGCTTGAGCTCCTGCTTGGCCAGGCTCTCGGCCTGTGTCTTGCCCTGTTCACCGGAGAAGACAGCGATATGATTGCCGTACAGACCCAGCTTGATCGGGGATGGCAAGGTGACCGGCAGCGGTAACGGCAGATCGATGCTCTGACCATCTTCCGGCAATTTCAGGCTGGCGAACTCAGGCTGCATCATCGCCAGCATGCCCCACAGCTGCTGCGGTTGCTTGCTGGAGAGCGTGGCCACGAAAGAGAGTGCCTCAATGCTGGGCATCTCGCCTTCCGCCAGCGCCTTGCCCAGCTTCAGATCCTGCACGTCGATACCAACGCCCTGTACGCCCTGGATCATGCCGGTCATGGCACCGAGCAGTGCCGGGTTGGTCTCCTTCAGTTGTGCCTGGGCCGCTACCAGCGGGGCACAGCTGAACTTGGCTTGTATGGCGCGGGACCACAAATTGGTCAGTACCGGTGTCAGCTCATCCATATTCAGCCCCAGCTGATAGGAGAACTTGCTGTTATCTCCAGAATACTGCGGCAGGAAACCACGCAGCTTCTGCAACTGCTCCATGGTCTTGCCATCGGTGGAGACGATCTTGAACAGGCTGTTGGCACGCAGTGGTGAACCACTGGTATCCAGCTCGGTATAACCGAAAACGCTGCGCGGCCACAGTGCGGCCATGCCTTCGATATCAGCCTGGCACTCGGCAGTACGGAACGCGGACAGCTCCTTGGTCGCCTCTCCATGACTGACCTTGTCCAGCAGCTTGGCGATCGGGCTATCGGCGCGGGTCAGGGTACGGATCAGACCTTCGTGATTAAGAAAACCAATCGAGAACGGCTTGAGCCCCTGCTCCTTGACCAGGGTCTGCAGGGTTCCGGCAGCGGCCAGCGACTGAGTTGGCTTGGTCAGGCCAAACGCCACATCCAACCCCTCCTCTGCCGGGATCAGCGAACCGACATCCAGCGTGACGATCAGGAAACCATCGCGTTTGCCGATGGCCAGATAGACAGGTTGTTCGCCATCGGTGATCAGCGGGTAGCGCTTGTAGGTAAAGTCCTTGAGCTTGGCCTCTTCGGCCTTGACCTTGACACGCTCCTCTGCCTTGGCCAGGAACGCATCGAACGCCGCCTGATCGGCAAGCGCAACACGCACCACCGGCAGGGCGCCGACGGTATAGAACGCAGAATCGACGGCATCACTCAACCCCAGCATCTGCGGCTTAAAGCTCTTCGACAGCACGGCATTGACATACTCGGCATACAGGCTGACCGCCAGGCGCGCGCCGGCAGGTGCGGCATCCGGGTTTTGCGGATCCGTCTTCAGCATCTCCTCGATCAGCGTATTGACCTGCTCGGGCTGCATACCAAAATTGAATTGATCGCGAAATGCGGCCATGGCCGACCACGGCATCGGCTCGAGACCACCGGCAAACAACAGGGTATCGGCCGGCACATAGGCCAATGCCCCCTCACCTGCCGCCTTGTTGTGGCTGGCATAGTAATAACCGCCGGCACCGGCCGCGATCGCCGCGACCACCAGACCAGCAAGCAACCCTTTTTTCATTCTGCTCTCCCTGTTCTTAAAAATGTAAACCAGTTGTAGACGCGCCATGATGCCGTTTCTGCCAGCCTCAAACAAGCCACGCTTGTTGCTTTTTCGGTCGGCCGCACATTGTCGGCAATGGCGCACATTACCAAGAAAAACAGCCGCATCAGCGGCTGTTTTAATCCCTCAGCGGCGACATAAATGTCGACTCAGCCCCGGCATGTACCCTTCATTGCCCAACAGGCGCTGATCATGGTGGTATTCCTCGTGCACACGGATCTGCCACGAACGGTCAAAGCGCAAGGCCAATGCCGTCACCAGCTCATCAAAACGCCATGCTTCGCTTGCATTGCTGTCGAGATGAAACAGGCCGCTCGCCCGTGTCAGCAACAGCTGCAACAGGGCCTCGGCGGTGTCATCCATGAAAGAGCAGGCCGGGATCCAGGCCCGGCTGGCCGCCACTTCGCCCTGTTGGGCCTGCCAGTGATCCAGCGCCGCCAACATGTTGTTACCACGTGCATCGGCGTCAATCTGCCAGCCGATACGGGCAATGGCCGCAGCCGGGTTGGCCGCGACTATGGCCGCCTCGCAGCGCTGCTTGTAGAGGCCATAGCCATCGCTAGTGTGCGGTGTATCCTCACGGCGATGGGGCCCGGGCGGTTCATGGCTGAACACCATGGCACTGCTGGTGAACACAAATGGCAGGGCATGGCGTGCCGCATAACCGGCCAGCTGCGCCGCCCACGCCTCGGAGCCCATCCCCAGATGGGCGATGGCATCCGGCCGCACACGACTCAAAAACAGCTCACCGGCCGTCGCATCATCGGGCGATACCGTCTGGCGCGGCCAGGGCAGCACATCCATCCCCCTGCGTTTGGCCTGCGCCGCCAGATGGGGGGCCAAGGTACCAGTGAGACCGGTCACCAGCAGACGCGACATGGGCCGACCCTCAGGCGTCGATGCCATAGGCGGTACGGTAGGCACGCACCTGTTCGAGGTGCGCGGCCATCTGCGGCTGCTCTTCCAGGTAGGCGATCAGATCCGCCAGTGTAATGATGGCGATCACCCTGGCTTGGTAATCACGCTCTACTTCCTGAATGGCGGAGAGCTCGCCCTTGCCCTTCTCCTGACGATCGAGCGCGATCAGCACGCCGGCCAATTCGGCACCATTGGCCTGAATCAGATCCATGGATTCCCGGATCGCTGTCCCGGCGGTGATGACGTCATCGACCAGCATGATGCGCCCTTGCAGCGAGCTGCCCACCAAGTTGCCACCTTCGCCGTGGTCCTTGGCCTCCTTGCGATTGAAACACCAGGGCACATCCTGATCGTGCACTTCGGCCAGCTGCACCGCGGTCGCCGAGGCAATCGGGATCCCCTTGTAGGCCGGGCCAAACAGCACATCGTAGTCGATCCCTGCATCCACCAGCGCAGCGGCATAGAAACGGCCGAGACGGGCCAGGTCACGGCCGGAGTTGAACAGGCCAGCATTGAAGAAATAAGGGCTCTTGCGGCCGGACTTCAGGGTGAACTCCCCGAACCGCAGCACCTGCTTGCTCAAAGCAAATTCGATAAACTCGCGCTGATAGGCTTTCATGTCTCTTCCTCTTCTTATCTTGTCTTCTGTCTTCGCGTTCTGTGTGGCGCGGGATGAGCAAAACCCACCGCACGCGGATTAACGTCAAAAAAAACGCGGCTCTCGCCGCGTCAGGATCAGGTTGCCAAGGCCGCCTGCTGGGCGGTGATCAACTCGGCGATGCCTCCCTTGGCCAGGCCAAGCAGGGTCACCAACTCCTCTTCGCTGAACGGCTCGCCCTCGGCAGTGCCCTGCACCTCGATCAGTTTGCCGGTGGAGGTCATCACCACATTCATATCGGTTTCGGCGGCCGAATCTTCGACATACTCGAGATCGCAGATCGCCTGCCCCTCATGCACGCCCACCGAAATGGCCGCCACCATGAACTTCAACGGATCGGTCTTCAACTGCTTGCGTTCCTGCATCCAGCGCAGCGCATCCACCAACGCGACGCAGGCACCGGTGATCGCCGCGGTGCGAGTACCGCCATCGGCCTGAATCACATCGCAATCGAGCGTGATGGTGTACTCGCCCAGCTGGGTCAGGTCGACCGCGGCACGCAGCGCCCGGCCAATCAAGCGCTGGATCTCCAGTGTACGCCCACCCTGCTTGCCAGAGGCGGCTTCACGGTTCATGCGTGAGTGGGTGGAGCGCGGCAGCATGCCATATTCGGCGGTGATCCAGCCCTGGCCCTTGCCTTTAAGGAAACGGGGCACCCCTTCGTTGACGCTGGCATTGCACAGCACCTTGGTCTGACCAAATTCGATCAGCACAGACCCTTCGGCGTGGGCAGTATAGTGACGGGTGATGGTGATTGGACGCATCTGCTCCGGAGCTCGGCCATTCGGGCGCATGTTCGATTCCTGCTTACTGATAATTGCGCGCAGTATACGGCATCGACGGCGGCTTTTCACATCGACGGGCTTTTTGCCGCTGGCAGCGTTATAATCGGCGCACTTTTTTGCCGACCGACGAGATTCGTATGATTCACAGCATGACGGGGTATGCCCGCAAGGAATTCAAGGGTGACTGGGGTACAGCGGTGTGGGAAATCCGCTCCGTCAATCAGCGTTATCTGGAAACCTATCTGCGTCTGCCGGAACAGTGGCGCGGTCTGGAACCCATACTGCGCGAACGCTTTCGCAAGCAGCTTGAGCGCGGCAAAATCGAATGCAGCCTGCGTTTTGATAGCCAGACCGGAGCGGGCCAGTTGAACATCAATGCCGAGCTGGCCGAGCAGTTGATCGACAGCGCCCTCTGGGTCATCGATCGCGCCGGACAGGGCCAGCTCAACCCGCTGGACGTGCTGCGCTGGCCGGGTGTGATGGCGACGCCGGAACAGGACATGGATGCGCTGAACAGCACGCTGCTGGCCGCATTTGACGAAGTGCTGGGTCTGTTCATCGAGAGCCGTCAGAGTGAAGGCGACAAACTCAAGGCGTTGATCGAACAGCGCCTGGTCGGTATTCAGGCCGAAGTGACCAAGGTGCGCGCCCTGATGCCACAGATCCTCGACTGGCAACGCCAGAAGCTGATCGACCGCCTGGCCGAAGCCCGGCTGGAACTGGATCCGACCCGCGTCGAACAGGAGATCATCCTGCTGGCGCAACGCATCGACGTCGCCGAGGAGCTGGACCGCCTGGAGACCCACATCGGCGAAACCTGCAAGATTCTCGCCAAAGGTGGCTCCTGTGGTCGCCGCCTCGACTTTATGATGCAGGAGTTCAACCGCGAGTCGAACACCCTCGGCTCCAAGTCCATCAACGCCGAAACCACCCAGTCCGCCGTCGAGCTGAAAGTCCTCATCGAGCAGATGCGCGAGCAAATTCAGAACATCGAGTAATCCGCCTCCCGGGTGGTCCTGAGCAGGACCACCTTCTGCCTGTGTCTGTCAGCCTCCTGCCTGCCCCGCACTTTCGCAGCCCTGGCCGCGCAGCGCGGATCGCGGGGTGATATGCTGTGGCAACGCATGACGAAACCGTGGTTAGCTATGAAGATCGTTGCCGTTACCGCCTGTCCGACCGGGATAGCCCATACCTACATGGCCGCCGAGGCGCTCGAGCGGGCCGCTAACACCTTGGGTATCAAACTGAAAGTGGAAACCCAGGGTGCCATGGGGCTGGAAAATACGCTCAGCGCACGGGATATCGCCCAGGCCGACTGGGTGTTGATTGCCTCCGACCGACCGGTGGAGCAACAGGAGCGTTTCATCGGCTGTCGCCTGAAACAGGTCAATCTGGAGCCGGTGCTGCTGAATGCGCTGGCGGTACTTAAGGCACTGCAGCACGATGCTACGGCGTGAACTGACGTTTCGCTGCGATCGCGACCTGACGCTACCGGATGCCCGGCGCCTGTACCGGCTGGCCTCCCGGCTGCATGCGCGCATCCAGGTCCGCTTGTGCAATCTGACGCGATCGCGCCACACCGAGGTGTGCGAACCCTTGTCGCTGATGGCGCTGGGGTGTCGGGCTGGAGATCTCTGCCAGCTGCTGCTCAGCGGCAAGGATGCCGAGCTGGCCTGCATCGTCTTTACCACCTGGGTCAACGAGCAGGGAACCCGTCTCGGCGGACGGCACCCCGACTTCACCGCGGCCCAGAGCCAGTTGCAACGCCAGGCGCCGGCGCTGCGCTTCGATGCCGGCATGCTGGGCGTGCTGGCACCTGACAGTGACGCCGCCTCGGCGCTACGCCAGCTAGTCGCCCTGCTGCCGGAGATCGGCGATGGTGACGCCTTGTACCAGCAGTTGCTGGCCCGTGAGGCGATCGCCTCCACCATGCTGTGCGCCGGCATCGCCATGCCCCATGCGATTTCGCCGGTCGTGACACAGCCCATGCTGGCACTCCTGCATTGCCCCTCCCCACTGGAGTGGGGTTCCGCTTCGGGTCCGGCGCACCTGCTGATCCTGATGGTCCTGCCGGCGTCGCCGACTCAGGAGCAACTGCTGCCGCTGCAACGCCTGGTACGTCGCCTGATGGACCCCCTGCTGCAGCACGCCCTGCTGAACGATCATCAGCCGGCGGCACGCCATGCCCTGCTTACTTTGGCACTGAGCCAGCCGGCTGACTGAGTTCGCGGAGGTTGCGATTGGGAGCAACCCCGTCTGGTGCATACGACAGCACGCCCTGCTTACTTTGGCACTGAGCCAGCCGGCTGGCTGAGTTCGCGGAGGTTGCGATTGGGAGCAACCCCGCCTGGTGCATACGACAGCACGCCTGCTTACTTTGCCACTGAGCCAGCCGGCTGACTGAGTTCTCGGAGGTTGCGATTGGGAGCAACCCCGCCTGGTGCATACGACAGCACGCCTGCTTACTTTGCCACTGAGCCAGCCGGCTGACTGAGTTCTCGGTATTGGCTGGGAGTCACGCCCGCCTTGTGACGAAAGACACGGCAAAAATAGTTCACATCCGGATAGCCACAGCGCTGTGCCACCTCGGCCAGATGGAAATGGTACTTGCGCAACATGAACTTGGCCCGTTCCAGCCGGACCCGGGTGATGTAATCAGCCAACCGCATGTGTCCCTTGTCGCGAAACAGCCGCGACAAGTGCCCCGGTGACAGGTTGAAACGCTCGGCAATGCTGTCGCGCGTGATAGGCCGGTGGAAGTTCTCCTGAATGTAGATGCAGATGCCATGGAACAGATCGACTCCGCGCGGACGGTCAGTCTCCGCCTCGCTGAGCAACTGTTCCACGCAGCCGAGCAAAGCCAGCAACAGGTGATGATCCATTGGCGCCGTCACCGTCTCGCGAGAGAGCGCATCCAGCGCCGGCAATATATGCTCCAGCGCACGCCCGGTGGGCGCCGGAATACTGTGCTTGTGAACATCAAACATCTGCTCGCGCCCAGCCTGCTTGCTCACCAGACTGAAGCCCAGCTGACGCTTGCCAAACAACAGGCTGAGCACTGAGCAGGGCGGCTCCCAGTCCGGCTTGTTCCAGGCATTCGGCGGAATATACAACACCTGCCGGGGCAACAAGGTCACCGACTGCATGCCTCCATCGGGCGACCACAGCTGGTTGCTATACTGGCCACTGAACACCATCTCCAGGCGCGGAAAGTTGACCTGATAGCTAAACTCGGGCGGCACGCCTCGATCGGAGGCAAACCAGATCTGTGACAACGCCTGCCCTTCGGATATCACCTCTTCAAGTATCTGATGAAACAGTAAATTCATTTCTAACGACACCTTATCTCGACGTCAGCCACCGGATTGCGGCATGCTATAGTCCGTTTCCATTCTGGTCTGCTACCCATGTTCGACTCGCACTCAAGGGGAAATCCGATGAGCCAGCCAGCCTTCTTTTTGATGCACAACCCGCTGCAACACTATGACTGGGGCAGTCGGGACTCCCTCAGCCGCTTGTTTTCACTGCCCAACCCGAGCGGCGAACCCCAGGCCGAACTCTGGATGGGGGCCCATCCCAACGGCTGTTCACAATTAGTCACGCCCGAGGGCGAGGTCCGACTCGATACCTGGATCGCCGCCGCCCCGGCCCGGGCACTCGGCGCCGACACGGCGGCACGTTATGGCCGCCTGCCGTACCTGTTCAAGGTGCTGGCCGCCGAAAAAGCGCTGTCGGTGCAGGTGCATCCGAGCAAGGCACAGGCCGAAGCCGGCTTTGCGCGGGACAACGCAGCCGGCCTGGCAGCCACGGCCCCCAACCGCAACTATCGCGACGACAATCACAAACCGGAGCTGGTGTTTGCGCTGACGCCGTATCAGGCGATGAACGCCTTCCGCCCCATCCCCGAGATACAGGCGCTGTTTGCCCGCGTCGCCATACCACAGCTGACACCGCTGACCGCGGCGCTGGCCGCGCAGCCGGATGAAGCCGGCCTCGCTGCTTTTTTTCGTGCCCTGCTGACCCTCAGCGGCGACACCAAGACCCGGGCCTTGCAGGCGTTGCTCGACGCCGCACAACGCTGGCAAGATGAGGAAACCTTCGCCGTCATCAGCAGCCTGGCCCAGCAATACCCCGGCGATGTCGGTCTGTTTGCACCGCTGCTGCTACATGTTCTGACGCTGCAACCCGGCGAAGCCATGTACCTGGATGCCTGTACTCCGCACGCCTACATCCGCGGCACCGGTCTTGAGATCATGGCCAGTTCGGACAACGTGTTGCGCGCCGGCCTGACACCAAAACATATCGATGTCGACGAACTGCTGCACTGCACCCTGTGCCGCGGCCGCGATGCCAGCAGCCTGAAGCTGACCCCGCAGCGTGACGGCAAGATCTGCCACTACCCGGTTCCTGTCCCCGATTTCACATTCAGCGTCTACCCTGCCGGAGCCCATGCGTTGGCATCGCAAGGAGCAGAAATTCTGTTTGCCATCGATGGGCCTCTAACCCTGAGCGACAATGCAGACCAGAGCCTGACTCTGCAGCCGGGGCAGTCGGCGTTTATCCCGGCCTCGACCCGGCATTATCAGGTATCGGCGATGGGTCGTTTCGCCCGAGCCGGTAATCAGCCTTAATCCGCCACAGGGTGCCTTGGCGGCCATTTGCCGCCAAGGCATGCCTCACAAATTTGCTACTCACCAGACGCACGACGCATCAGGCCCCGTCCGCACCATCGCTCACTGCCAGATAAAATTACATATAAAACGATAGGTTAGCTTCAGCTAATCAGATGCCTTTCAAACCACACTACCTGTGAGCAAGTTCACACATCATGCCTGATGTGACAAAAATCCAGTTAACGACACATTTGTCCGATTTTCCCACCGCGTCAGGCCATCGATACTGCAAGCGTTATCAACTTACCCGAGGAGGGTGTCATGATCACATCACTCATCAATGAGCGGCTGATCAGTCTGCAGCTGGCGGCGAGCGACAAGGACGGGGTGTTCCGCGAACTGGCTGCGCGTCTGGCCGCCGATGGTCGGATCAACGATATCGAGCAATTTGTCTCTGATCTCTGGGCCCGCGAGGAGATCGACAATACCGGATTCGAAGAGGGTATAGCGCTGCCCCACGCCAAGAGTGCCGCCGTCGTGAAGCCGGCGGTCGCCATCGGCATCAGCCGCAACGGCATCGACTACGGCGCCCAGGATGGCCAACCGTCACGACTGTTCTTCATGATTGCCTCACCGGCCAATGGCGCCAATCAGCATGTCGAGGTACTGGCCGAACTCTCCTCGCGGCTAATCGAAACCGGCTTTATCGAGCGCCTGCTGGCGGCACCCAGTGCGGCGGCGGCGGCAGCGCTGTTTTATGAGGCCAAAGCCGAAACAACGCCGGCTCGCCCGGCCGATCAGGGACTGCTGATCGGCGTGACCGGTTGCCCGACCGGCGTCGCCCACACCTATCTGGCTGCCGAAGCGCTGGAGAAAGCGGCCGCTGAACTGGGCTACGCGATCAAGGTCGAAACCAACGGCTCCATCGGTGTCAAAAACAGCCCGAGCAGTGATGAGATCGCCCGCGCCAAGGCGGTGATCGTCGCCAGCGATCGCCAGGTCGACCTGCTCCGTTTCGCCGGCAAGCCGCTGTTACAGACCAGCGTCAAGGCGCCGATTCACGATGGCAAGGTCGTGATCGAGAAGGCACTGCATGCCGCCGCCTATCAACCGGATGCCAGCGAGCAGCAGCGCCAGGCCAAGGCACAAACCGGCGGCATGCGCGGTGAACTGTACCGGGTACTGATGAACGGGGTGTCACACATGATTCCGTTTGTCGTCACCGGCGGCCTGCTGATTGCGCTGGCCCTGGCGATTGGCGGTGATCCGACCCCCAATGGCATGCAGATCCCTGAAGGCAGCTTGTGGAACCAGATCCTCAACCTGGGCGTAGTCTCCTTCAAACTGATGATCCCGATCCTCGCCGGCTATATTGCATATGCCATCGCCGATCGGCCGGCACTGGCCCCCGGTCTCATCGGTGGCTGGATTGCCAACGACGGCAGTTTCTACGGTGCGGCCGCCGGTACCGGCTTCATCGGCGCCATCCTCGCCGGTCTGCTGGTCGGCTATCTGGTCCGCTGGATCACCGCGCGCCACTACCACAAGATGCTGCAGCCGCTGGTGCCGATCCTGATAGCGCCGATCACGGGTTCGCTATTCATTGCCGCCATGTTTATCTTCGTCATCGGCGCACCGATTGCCGATCTGATGGCCGCGATGAACCAGATGCTGGTCTCGCTGAGCGGTGGCAGTCTGGTACTGCTGGGCATAGTGCTGGGCGGCATGGCCGGGTTTGACATGGGTGGCCCAGTGAACAAGGTTGCCTTCCTGTTTTCCGTCGGGCTGATCGCCTCTGGCCAGACCCAATTCATGGGCGCCATGGCTTGCGCCATCCCTGTCGCACCACTGGGCATGGCAATGGCAACCACGCTGGGGCGCAAGTTGAACATCTTCGACGGGAGCGAGCTGGAAGCCGGCAAGGCCGCCGGAGCCATGGGCCTGGTGGGGATCTCCGAGGGCGCGATTCCATTCGCCGCCCGCGATCCGCTGGCGGTGATCCCGGCCAATGTGCTCGGCAGCATGGTCGCCGCTGTCATGGCCTTCCTGTTCGGCATCACCAACAGCGTCGCCCACGGCGGCCCCATCGTTGCGTTGCTGGGTGCGATGAACCACCCGTTGCTGGCCCTGCTGTGCATGGCGACCGGCGCAACCGTGACCGGCATGACAGCGCTGGCGCTGAAGAAGTGGCGCCTGCAGGGGAGTCAGGCGCTGGCCTGATAACACGCGACCCTATTCGGGGCCGGCACTGCCGGCCCTTTTTTGTCAAGTCACGGTGCATGATCACACTACTGATGAATCGTTTAGCTGCCGTTTAAGTTGTCAGGCAACGTTAATACATTGATATATATGAATTTATCATCCAAAAAACAAAAAACCGAAGTCTGATTAAGGAATAACCTGCAGCAGGACAACCGGGCATGGGGTACAACTGTTCCTGCGTGGAGGGCACTTCCGCAGCAAGCTACAGTTGTTTACCGGGCCTCGTGCCCGGCTTTTTTTTATCCACCCTCCTCTGCTATCCTTAGCCGCCTTATTCGTCATCCCGATTTCCCCTGTGCCGTGTTGCCTGTCAACGCCGCGCAGCCGAATGCATAGGTTCAGATATGGCCCATCTTGGCACCCTCTTCATCGTCTCCTCCCCCAGCGGAGCCGGTAAATCCAGTCTGTTGTCCGCCCTGCTCGAGCGTTACAACGTCGATCGCCGTATGCAGATCTCCATCTCGCATACCACGCGCCCGATGCGCCCGGGTGAAGCGGACGGAGTGCATTACCACTTCGTCGACAAGGCCGAATTCCAGGCACAGATCGAGCGCGGTGCCTTCTTCGAGTGGGCCGAGGTGTTTGGCAACTACTACGGGACATCACGCGAGACCATTGAGCGTTGTCTGGAACAGGGCATCGATGTGTTCCTCGACATCGACTGGCAGGGCGCCCGTCAGGTCCGGGACCAGTTGGGATCTGCGCGCTCAATCTTCATCCTGCCGCCCAGTCTGCCGATCCTGGAGCAGCGTCTGCATGGCCGCGGTCAGGACAGTGCCGAGGTGATCCGCAATCGCATGGATCAGGCCGTGGCCGAAATGAGCCACTACAACGAATACGACTACCTGATCGTCAATGATGACTTTGAAACCGCACTCGGCGAGCTGATCGGTATCATTCGGGCCGAGCGCACCCGCTTGCCAGCCCAACAGTTGCGCCATGCCAGCTTGCTGGATCAGCTACTGGCGGGATAAGCTGATATCGAGTACACTTTCGCCTCATTTTTTACCTGCTGGAGTCCCCATGGCACGCGTAACCGTTGAAGATGCTGTTAAACAGGTAGGCAACCGCTTTGATCTGGTGCTGATCGCCGCCCGCCGCGCGCGTCAGATCGCCGTTCAAGGTCGTGACCCGCTGGTTGACGAAGAGAATGACAAGCCGACCGTCATCGCCCTGCGCGAGATCGAAGAAGGCCTGATCTCCACCGAATTCATGGATGCCCAGGATCGTCAGGATCTGCAGGAGCAGGAAGCCGCTGAACTGGCTGCCGTTTCTGTCCTGACTGAAGGCCGCGGCCTGATGCTCTGATCCCTCCCGGCGACGGTGCCGTCCGGTGCCGTCGCTTCGAGCCTGATTTACAATTTCGGCGTTTGGCAGCACACTCAGGATCACCTCCCTGCCGGGAGCTGCTGCTGCACCTCGCAGTATGACGTGAGCCGGAGTAGGCCTTGTACCTGTTTCAACATCTCAAAGAGCTGATCAGCACCTATCTACCCGCCGAACAGGTGGAACGGGTTCAGCACGCCTATTTGATCGCCCGCGATGCCCACGAGGGGCAAAGCCGTTCCAGTGGCGAACCCTACATCACCCACCCGGTCGCCGTGGCCCGCATCCTGGCCGACATGCATCTTGACCACGAGACGCTGATGGCGGCCCTGCTGCACGATGTCATCGAAGACACCGCCATCACCAAGGAGCAATTGGCCCACCTGTTTGGTGATGCGGTTGCCGAACTGGTGTATGGCGTCTCCAAGCTCGACAAGCTGAAGTTTCGTGATCACAAGGAAGCGCAGGCCGAAAACTTCCGCAAGATGGTGATGGCGATGGTGCAGGACATCCGTGTCATCCTGATCAAGCTTGCCGACCGAACCCATAATATGCGCACCCTCGGTGCGCTGCGCCCGGACAAGCGCCGCCGCATTGCCCGCGAAACACTGGAAATCTTTGCCCCGATCGCCAACCGCCTGGGCATCCACAGCATGAAGACCGAGCTCGAAGAGCTGGGGTTCGAAGCGCTTTACCCGATGCGCGCCCGCGTGCTGCGCGAGTCGGTCAAACGTGCCCGCGGTAACCGCAAGGAGATCATCGACTCCATCATGCAGGAGATCCGTGGTCGCCTCGGCGAGGTGCATATCCGAGCCGAGGTGAAGGGACGCGAGAAACACCTCTACTCCATCTACACCAAGATGGTGAAGAAAGAGGTCCAGTTCCATGAGGTGATGGATATCTATGCCTTCCGCGTCATAGTGCAGGATATCGACACCTGTTACCGGGTGCTTGGCCAGATGCACAGCCTGTATAAGCCACGCCCGGGCCGGTTCAAGGATTACATCGCCATACCGAAGACCAACGGTTACCAGTCGCTGCACACCTCCCTGGTCGGCCCGCATGGGGTTCCGGTCGAAGTGCAGATCCGTACCGAGTACATGGATCAGATGGCCGACAAGGGGGTCGCGGCCCACTGGGCCTATAAGCAGGATGGTGACAGCTCCAGCACCACGGCACAACGCCGCGCCCAACGCTGGATGAAGAGTCTGCTCGAGCTGCAACAAAGTGCCGGCAGCTCGTTTGAATTCATTGAAAGCGTCAAGACCGATCTGTTCCCCGACGAGATCTACGTCTTTACACCGGAAGGACGCATCATGGAGTTGCCGGCCGGCGCCACGCCAGTCGATTTTGCCTATGCGGTACACACGGATATCGGCCATGCCTGCGTTGGTTCACGGGTCGATCGCCAGCCGTATCCGCTCAGCCGGCCACTGACCTCCGGGCAGACGGTCGAGATCATCACGGCACCGAATGCCAGACCCAATGCCGCCTGGTTGAATTTCGTCGTCACCTCACGCGCCCGGACCAAGATCCGCCAGTTCCTGAAAAACCTGCGCAGCGAAGAGTCCATCGTCCTGGGCCGTCGCCTGCTCGGGCATGCACTGGGTGGCAAGCGCCTCGAGGAGCTGGCGCCGGAGAACATCGCCAAAGTCCTGCAGGACACCAAGCACGATTCCCTGGACGGCCTGCTGGCAGACATCGGCCTTGGCAATGCCATGAGCGTGGTGATTGCCCGCCGCCTGCTCGGCAACGTCGAAGAGCTGAATATCGAACACGCGCTGCCACAACATGTGCGCAAGCTGCCAATCAAGGGGGCCGATGGCATGCTGGTCACCTTTGCCAACTGCTGCCGCCCCATCCCCGGCGATCCGATCGTCGCCCACATCAGCCCCGGTAAAGGGCTGGTCATTCACCTCGAAAGCTGCCGCAACATTCGTGGCTACAGCCGCGAGCCGGACAAGTACCTGCCGGTGCAATGGGATCCGGAGGTCAGTGCCGAGCATGAGTTCCGCACCGGCATCCAGATCGAGGTGATCAACCATCAGGGGGTTCTGGCCCAATTGGCAAACACCATTGCCGCCACGGGCGCCAATATCCAGAGCATCAGCACCGAAGAGAAAGACGCCCGCGTCTATCAGGTCAACCTGCTGATCACCACCCGCAGCCGTATCCATCTGGCGGACGTGATGCGCAAGATCCGCGTCATGCCCGATGTCCTGCGCGTCAGTCGCAGTCGCCAGTAACCCGCTCGCGAGGAGCCGATGAATCCAGAACGTCTTGCCCGCATCCGCCAGATGCTGGCGTTGCGCCAACCCGACCTCACCGTCTGCATGGAAGAGGTCAACAAATCGCATAATCTTGCCGCACTGATCCGCACCTGCGATGCTGTCGGCATCCCGGAGGTCCATGCCGTCTGGCCCCGCCGCATGCGCATGCACACCCATGCCGCCAAGGGCAGTCACTACTGGGTCAAGGTCGAGCGCCACGAGACGATTCACGAGGCGGTCGGCCAACTGCGCCAGCAGGGGATGCAGATCCTGGCCACTCACCTCTCCGAGCGGGCGGTGGATTTTCGTGACATCGACTACACACGCCCGACGGCGATCCTGTTCGGGGCCGAGAAGCACGGCATCAGCGCCGAGGCCCTGGCGCTGGCCGACCAGGACATCATCATTCCGATGGTCGGCATGGCGCAGTCGCTGAACGTCTCGGTGGCTGGCGCGTTGATCCTGTACGAGGCCCAGCGCCAGCGGCAGTTGGTCGGCCGCTACGCGCAAAGCTGCCAGCTGCCCCGTGTCGAACAGGACCGGCTGCTGTTCGAGCGCGGCTATCCGGTGCTGGCCCGCGTCTGCCGCATGAAGCACCTGCCCTATCCGGCCATCGCCGACGACGGCAGCCTGCTGGCCGACGACACCTGGTGGCAACAGATGCAACTGAGCAAGGCCGCCTGGCAAGCCCGCCAGCAGGATGCGGCCTTTGGCGACGAGGATGTCATCTCGTAACGACCGCATGACACTTTGATACCCTTTTCAAACAAAAAGGCCGCTTGAAACCCGCTTTCAGACGCGGGAAACCGCGATCTGGCCGGCAATTTTCCTTTATACTGCCGGCCAGAACAGGAGCTCATTGAGACAATCGGCATGACGTTTGGTGCCCGCACGGGCTGGTTACTGGTGTTTATCCTCACGCTAACGGGTCGCGCGCTGGCTATGGACAATCCTTATCATCTGCAAACGGCAGCCACTCTGCCCGAGTTTTACCAGCAAACGCTGCCCGAGTTCTGGCATCAGCACGCGCAACCGGGTGAGATCAGTGGGGTCGACGGAGTACCGCTGCGGTATGTCGCACTGCGCAATCCGGCCAGCCACGATGCCATCCTGGTCGTCAATGGCCGCATCGAAAGCTATATCAAGTATCAGGAGCTGGCCTACGACCTGTATCAGCAAGGTTATAGTGTCTATCTGTACGATCATCGCGGCCAGGGCTTCTCCGGGCGCCTGCTGACCGACCCGCACAAGGGCCACGTGGTGCACTTTGACGACTATGTCCGGGATCTGAAGGTGTTTCGCGATCAGGTGGTCATGGCCGATCAGCCCACTCATCTGTTCCTGCTCTCCCACTCCATGGGGGGCGCCATCGCCGTCAATTATCTGCACCAGTACCCGGAAGATGTCACCGCCGCGGCCCTCAGTGCGCCGATGTTCGGCATCGCGCTCGGTGCCTTGCCAAACTGGCTGGCGCGTTTCGTCACCTGGTTGCTGGATGGCGTGACCCAGTTGCTGGGCATTGAGTCCCCCTATGCGCCCGGGCAGGGTGGTTATGATCCGGTGCCCTTTGCCGACAACGAGCTGAGCCATGATGCCGTCCGCTATGCCTGGTTCCGTGATACCTACCGGGCCTATCCCGAGGTGCAACTGGGTGGGCCAACCGCACGCTGGGTGAATGAGGCGCTCCATGCTGCCGCCCAGGCCACGGCACGGGGCCGCACGCTCCGCACCCCGCTGCTGGTACTACAGGCCGGAGACGACAGCGTGGTCGACAACGACAGTCAGCGCGCATTCTGCCAGCAGATGCGCGCCGGCGGCCACCCCTGCAGCAGTGGCGATGTGTTGCAGATCGCCGGGGCACGCCACGAACTGTTTAATGAAAGTGACGACTACCGGATCCCGGCACTGACGGCGATGCTCGATTTCTTCAAACAGAAGTCGTAACTTTCGAGTGAAAAATGTGATTTCAGTCACGCGGAGAATCGGTTAAGCTGCCACCGATTTTTCGTGTTTCTGAGGTCCGTTTATGTACAAGGTCGTCGTCTCCGATCTCGATGGTACCCTGCTGAATAACCATCACCAGATTTCCCCACATACCCGCCGCACCCTGCATGCGCTGACCGCGCGTGGCATCCGCTTCGTGGTGGCCACTGGCCGGCATCATATCGATGTGCAAAGCATTCGCGATGCGCTGGGCCTGGATATCTACCTGATTACGGCGAACGGCGCCGTAGTACACGACCCTCAGGATCACTGCATTTATAACCAGACCATCCCTGCTGCGCTGGCACAGGAGCTGGTCGAAGTCGAGCGGCACCCCGACATCGCCTTGCATGTTTATCAAGGCGATGAATGGTTGGTCGAAGCTGAAAGCCCGGAGTTGCTGGCCTACCACAAGGACTCGGGTTTCAGCTACCGGGTCAAGGATCTGGTGGCCTGCGACAAACAGCAGATCAACAAGATTTTCTTCGTCGGCGAACACGAGGATCTGCTGGAGCTGGAGCACAGGTTGCTGAGTTACTACGGTGATCGCTTGAGCATCGCCTTCTCGACCCCGACCTGCCTTGAAACGATGCAAAAAGGCGTCAACAAGGGCAACGCGGTCAAAGCCGTCCTGGAACAGAACGGCTATCACCTGGCCGATGCCATCGCGTTTGGTGATGGCATGAATGATCGTGAAATGCTGACCATGGTCGGCCGGGGTGTCGTGATGGGCAATGCTCATTCACGCCTGAAAGACGCGCTGCCAGACCACCCCCGTGCGTTGACCAACGACGAGGATGGCGTCGCCGATTACCTGCTGCAGCTGTTTGGCAAAAGCGCCTGACCTCCGGCCAGGCCTCAGCGCAGCCCCACCTCGGCAGCAGAGATGATGCCTTGGTCGACGCCGTCGGCCAGCCACTGCTCGATGGCCGGATCCGCCAGCAGCGTCTGCTGATAACGGGCGGCCTCCTCCCCGATGGCGACACCATAGCTGCGAAAGCGGGCCGCCACTGGCGCAAAAAACGCATCGGCGATACTCCAGTGGCCGAATAACCAGGGCCCGACAGCACCAAACTGCTGACGGGTCTGACTCCAGATCGCCTCAATGCGGGCAATGTCCGCCGCCAGCTCCGGTCGCAGCGGGACTTGCCGGTCGCGCGCCTGCAGGTTCATCGGCATTTGCTGACGCAACGCCCCGAAGCCGGCATGCATTTCGGCACACAGGCTGCGCGCCCGGGCTCGGGCCAGCGGATCGGCAGGCCAGATATCCGCTCTTTGCTCGGCAACAAACTCGGCAATGGCTAGCGAATCCCAGATGGCCATCTCCCCCACCAGCAACACCGGAACCTTACCCACAGGGGTATAGCGTGCCACTTCGGCGGCAAACTCCGCCGATTGCAGTTGCAGGTCGATACAGCTGAACGGCAGCCCGCTATGCTGCAGCACCAACCAGCCACGCAGTGACCAGGATGAGTAGTTACGGTTGCCGACTACCAGTTTCCATTGACTCATTGCCGCCTCCAGACAGAAAAAAGGCAACCCTGACGGTTGCCTGTGCAGCATGGAGCAAGCCAGCGCCGCTGGCAATCACCTCATGGCGTCATACCGGATCGACCCGCACCTTGACCTGATCGGTCGGCGCACCACGGGTCAGCACCGCGAAACGCTCCGTATTGATAAACAGCAGCTTGTTGCCCTGGCGAATCGTTGCCTGTACGGCATAGCTCATATTCGGCTTGATTTGCGTTGCCTCGTAGGCCAGCGCGAATCGGATTGGGACCTGTCCTGCCGGCTCAACTTTCTGGTGCGCAAGCACCGTCGCCTGGGCATCGGCCCGCGATACATCCAGCAGACTGACCTCGAGGACCGCATCCGGGGGCAAGGCACTGCGCTGACGATACCACACCTCGCCACTCAGTACGGACTTGGCCGCCACCGTGTCGACCGCAGGCTCTGTCGTTGCCTGGCAGGCCGCCAGCAGCGACGTCATCAGCAGGAGAAACGGAGTGAACAGGGACACTGTGCGCATATGGGTTTCCTCGTGGTTGTCATTTTCAGCCCTCAGTATGACACGTCCCAGCTGAACCTAAGCTCACCGATTAGCCAGTTCGGCGGCCGATGTCGCCCACTGCGCGCGCGGCAGGTAGCAACACGCCGGATCTCGCGCAATTTGCCGCAGCAGCGCATCGCTAATCTGGCTCACGGCATCCAGCCGGAAGCGCACCCCTTGCTGCGCCATGGCCTCGGCCTGCCAAGGGAGCGGATGATCCCCGGTGATACCGATAAACGGGCAACCCAATGCCTGCGCCGCGCTGGCGACCCGGTTGACGTCATCGATGAACAGCACCTGCTGTGGCGGCTCATCCAGAATATCGCGGACGATCTCGACCACGCCGGGGCGAAAGGCATCGGTGCAGACATAACGCTCGAACGCCGGTCGACAGGGCGCAAATGCGGCATCGATCTGCGCCTCCTCCAGACCACCGTAACAGATGAGGCGCACATCGAGACGACTCAGGCGGGCGATGAATGCCGCCGCCCCTGGCAGCAGGCCGGCATCATGGTCGATCAGGTATTCGGCGCGACAGGCAAAATAATCGGCAATCACCGACTCCGGGGTCAGCGCAAGATCGAGCTCGTCAATAAGCGCCTGAGCCGCCAGCCGCTGAGTACAAGAGAATAGACGCGCCTCCAGCTGGCGACTGTAATGACCACCATAGCGCCTCACCAGGCGCTGCAGGATCGGACTGAAGGTATCACGCAATAGCACGCCGTCCAGATCGACAGCAATCGCAGAAAGGGAGTACCACATATCACACCTCACTATGCAGACCACGCAAGCGGAGCCATGGCGTTGCCACGGCTCCGTAACCCGTTTTAGACGCGACTCAGCATGGGAGCCGGGTGCAAACGCTTCTGCAGCGAACGGCAGCCTTTTTGCAACGTCATCTGCGCCAGGCGCTGTTCCCGATCCAGCATCAACTGGCGGGTGATGGCCGTGAAACGGCCTGACGTGGTGACGATTTTGCGACCATTCTGAATAAAATCCAGCCGGACAACGAACGATTCATTTCCCTCGTCATTAATCCCCTCCTCGTGTAATTTCAATATTATTTTCGTTTCAATCGGGAAGGCAAAACTTAAATAATCTGCATGAATATCATGCATGACATAATAATTTTCACCCTTGGGATAGACAATATCCACCACGGCAGTAGACACCTGTCTCGTCGCCTCGAGAAACACCATGCCCTGAATATGAAAGCCGGTAGTATGATCCAGTAACAATTCATTATCTCGTTGCAAAACAAGACTGGATTCAAATATACAATCCCCCGCCATGACCGGTGCGGTAATAATAATATTCTCAGGTCGCTGCTTGTGGGTCTGCTGCCGGCTGGCCAGTTGCAGGCTTGGCCAATCGAATTGCCAGCCCTCTTCGCTGGCGATGCGTAATGAGCTATCCAGAATCTGGAATGCCTGTTCGGTGGTCAATCCTTGTCCCGGAATATAAATGGCCTGCCGCAGCGCATCGCCGGTACGGAGAATGCACCAGTCCGAATAAAGTACGGCGCCATCCATTCCATTGAAATTAATAAAACGGTCACCAATAACATAAACTATTTTTTTCATGGCAAATTTCTCCACACACGATGGAATAACACACGATAACAATCCGCTAAAATTTGCGAACTGATTTTTTATAAATCGCCATGGCTTGATTAAATCAAACACAGAAATCTCAAGCTGTAAAATTACTATTTAATAAACCTGTTTTATCTGACAGAATCTCTTTATTTCCTGATCTGGAAACAGGCAATAAACGTCAGGCTTGATCTTTTGTCCATATTAAAAATTATATTCTCATTTGAGACCATTTTGTAATGAACTACCTCGACAGCACAAAACAGACTAAAGTGGCTGCCATCGCCCCCCGGCTGGAGTTCAGATGACACTGCAAGGATTGGCCCCGCTGTGTGCGCCCGATGCCCGCCTGTTGGTGCTGGGTTCGATGCCCGGTACCCATTCGCTGGCGCAGCAGCAGTACTACGCTCACCCGCGCAACCTGTTCTGGGAGCTGATGTATCAGGCGCAGCGGGCACCGGGTGCCCGGCAGGCGAGTTATACCGAGCGCTGTCAGTGCTTGCTGGCGCAACAGGTTGCCTTATGGGATGTGCTGCACTCCTGTCGCCGCTCGGGCAGCCTCGACAGCCAGATCGAACGCGACAGCGAGCAAGCCAACGCCCTGGCGCCGTTTCTGGATCAACACCCGCACATCGAACGCATCGTCTTTAACGGCAATACGGCCTGGCAGCTATTCAGGCGTCATCTGCTGAGCGTTTATCCAGAATGGGCCACGCGCTACCAGCTCATCGTCCTGCCATCCACCAGTCCGGCGAACGCCAGCCAAAGTCGGCTCAGCAAGCAACAGCGTTGGGAACAGGCGGTCTGGCTGCGTGCCCGTTGAGCGGCCATGACAGGCCAGCGGCCACCGCAGTGAGTCAGGTCAACCTGCGGAGTGCGCCGTTGGACAAACGTCGCCAACTTCACCATGATCGCCTTTATGGTCACTGAGCTGTCGGCAACGCGCTGCCGGCAGCCTCCTTACGCAGTCGGATGAGGTCAACATGAAGAGCCCGGGTAGCCGCATCGTCTTCAAATGGCTGATCACCGCTTTCATGCTCCTCTCCGGGCTGCTGGTATCGACCTATGTCTATGTTGAGCAGCGCGCTGGCGAACAGGCCCTGGCGGAAGCGGAATGGCAGAAGGAAGCCTATGAGCAAGGGGTGAGAGCCAGCCTGCTGTTTACCCGCGCCACCCAGATCGGCCGCGGTTTCGCGGCCCTGTTCACGGTGTCTGACCTGGTGACAGGTGACGAGTTTGCGCGTTATGCGCGCTACATGGTGCGGGATGAACACGAAATCGCGGCCATCATGTGGACGCCTTACGTCTCCGCCACCCAACGCGCTGAGTTCGAGCAGCAGCTGCGCCAGCATACCGGTCATCAACTGGGTATCATCGATTTAGTCGAACCCGGGCACCACAGGGTGCGCGCGCCGCAGCGCGACTACTATTTGCCCATCCACTTTCTGTCGCAGTCGGTACAGGTTGACCCAGGCCTGATCGGGCTCGACGTGCATGGCCGCCCCGGCAATGAGGCGTTACGACGCCAAAGCATGCAAACCGGTCTGGCGTTTACGACGCCCGTGTTTGCCAATTTGAGTCATCCCGGGGCCGGGAAGTCGGTAGCCATCTACTATCCGGTTAGCGTTCCGGGGCGCGCCGAGCCGATGCCGGGCTCAGGATTCCGCGGTTTTGTCATCTTGCTGCTCACGCCACAAGTCTTGCTGCAGAATGAGTTCGGCTCTCCGCGACAAAGCCGGTTTGTGATGCAACTGGCCGATCGGGATGATCAGGACAGGGTCATCGCCAGCAATCGCCCCCGCCCGCAGACGCACCAGGCCAGCTTGCGTTTTGATTATCCGATCGCCATTCCCGAGCGTCGTTGGGTGCTGACCATTTACGGTTACGATGCACTGCCAGTGAGCCATACCGCCCACTGGCTGTTGTTGTGTCTGCTGACGCTGACTCTGGTCGTGGTAATCGGTACCGAACGGAGCATAGAACGCTATCTACGCCTCAAGAGTCAGAACCGCAAACTGGAGCGCCAACGGATTGATCTGCGCCAGCAAGCCAATAGTGACAGTCTGACCGGACTCTACAACCGACGCTACTTTCAGCAGCGGCTGGAGACCTTGTTACAACAACCGGATCGCTCCTTTGAGATTGCTATCTGTCTGATGGACCTGGATAACTTCAAGCAGGTCAACGATCAGCTCAGCCACTCCCACGGCGATCGGTTACTCCAGCGGGTCGCCCAGGCGCTGCTTGCTGAAACCCGCTTGGGCGATCTGGTGGCGCGGCTGGGCGGCGATGAATTCATCCTCGCCTTTCCGCTGAGCAATGGGATTGGCGAATTACCACCGATTCTCGAGCGCCTGCAACAACGCATCACCGAGCTGGCCGACGAGGTCAGCGGCGGACAGGTGCCGGTCTCTGCCAGTTTTGGTGTCAGCCTCAGTGGCGCTCATTGCTGCAGCTATACCACCCTGTTTCACCACGCCGATCTGGCAATGTATGCCGCCAAACACAGTGGCAAGCAGACCTACCGCTTCTATTCCAGCGCCCTGGAAAGCTCAGCCATGGAGTGATCAGGCATATTGGCCGGCCACCCAGCCCGAGCTCCAGCACCATTGGAAGTTGAAGCCCCCAAGCCAGCCGGTCACATCCATCACCTCGCCAATGAAGTAGAGCCCGGGCACCTCGCGAGCAGCCATGGTTTTTGACGATAACGCATCGGTATCCACACCGCCGAGCGTTACCTCGGCGGTGCGATAGCCTTCAGTGCCATTTGGTTTCAGCGTCCAGTGCGTCAGCCGTTCGGCCGCCTCGGCCAACTCGCGGGGGGTGTATTGACGCAGTGGTTTGTTCAGCAGCACGCCCTGTTCCATCAGCTTCTCCACCAGACGACGCGGTAGTTCGCGCGCCAGCAGGGTTTTCAGCTCCTGAGCGCCATTTTCTCGCTGTGCCCGCACCAACCAGTCAGCCACATCGCGTCCGGGCAACAGATCGATGACAACCGCCTCACCAGGTGTCCAATAGGAGGACACCTGCAATACCGCCGGCCCGGACAGCCCGCGGTGGGTGAACAGCAGCGCCTCGGTAAACGACTGACCGCAGGCGGCAGTCATGGTCACCGGCAGGCTGATACCCGACAGCTCGGCCAAGGCCTCTTTATCGGCGGTATGCAGGGTAAACGGCACCAGACCGGCATGGGTGGCGACAACCGGCAGACCAAATTGTTCGGCGAGACGATAGCCTAGCGGCGTCGCCCCCAGCTTCGGCAATGACAAGCCGCCGGTGGCGATGACCAGTGATTCGCAGGCCAGGACACCGCGAGATGTGGTTAACGCAAACCCGCTCTCCAGAGCCTCGACGCTGAGGATCTCGGTCTGCATCTGTAGCGTGACGCCGGCCCAGTCGCACTCGGTCAGCAACACACGGACTATCTCCTTGGCCGATTCAGTACAGAACAGCTGGCCATGGTCGCGCTCCTCGTACGCGACACCGTGCCGTTCCACCAGATCGATGAAGTCGCGTTGGGTGTAACGTGCCAGTGCCGACTTGGTGAAGTGCGGATTGCGGCAGACGTAGGCATGAGGACCCGCCTGCAAATTGGTGAAATTGCAACGCCCGCCGCCACTGATCAGGATCTTGCGCCCGGGCTTCTTGGCATTATCCAGCACCAGCACTCGGCGCCCTCGATAGCCGGCCTGCGCGGCACACATCAAACCGGCGGCACCGGCACCGAGGATGATGACATCCCATCGGGCAATGGTTGACTGTGACACCCTGACTCTCCTGCTGTGATCGGTTGCGGGGCGCCATTGTAGCGACAGCGCGCCGCCGGATCACCCCGCTATCGGCATGAACCCGTGCTGATGCAGCAGCTCGCTGCGCATTGCGGCGTAATCGCCGAGCTGACGGAAGTTGTCGGCGGTCAGTTCCGACAGCCTGGCCAGCACCGCATGCTGCACATCGGGGCGGAGTTCGAACTCGTCGAGGCGCCAGCGGCCAAGCGCATCGCACCGCGGCGCACCCGGGCCGTACAGTTGATCGGCAAACAGCCGCGCCATCTGCTGAGGGCACTCTTCGTGCAGCCCCTTGTCTTTCATCACGGCCATCAGCAGCATCAGATAGACAGGTAAAAACGGGATCACCAAGCTGGCTCGCGTCACCAACGCCTTGCACATCACCACACGGGCATCACCCTGAAGTGGCCGCAATGCCATGCGCAGAGCATCGGCGGTTTGCTGCAGGTGCCGCTTTGCTGCACCAAGGGTCCCATCCCGGTACCAGGGATGAGTCAACGCCGGCCCCTCGTAGGAAAAGGCCAGGGTGTGAAACCCCGGCGCCAGCAAACCGGCTTGCTGCAACGCCAGCACCCACTGCTGCCAGGGTTCGCCCCCCATGACAGTCACGGTATCCCGGTGCTCCTGTTCAGCGGCCACCATCACCTGCTGGCGGATCAGCTGTTCTGCCGCCAGGTCCAGCCCCCACCCCTCCAGTGGGTTGTGCAAGCTCTTGATCACCGCCCGACAACGGCGGCCATCGTCCAACACCCGCACCCCGCTAGCCAATGAATAGACCAGCAAATCAACCTGACCCCACTGCTCGCGGATCCACGCCAAGACCGCCTGACGCGTCTGCGGCAAAAACGCATCGGCAAACCGGCTCTGCGCCTGCAAGCCGGCGCTTTCGGCAAAGTGATCAAAGGCCTGCTGGTTATGCCAACCGGCACTGCCGGTCAGTTCGGCGTCGGGTGCCCGTTCATAGGCCACACCGAAGGTGGCCGCGCCACCGCCAAATGCCAGCTGGATCCGTGCCGCCAGGCCAAATCCGGACGACGAACCGAGGATCAGCACCCGGCGCGGCGCGGCAAAGGTTCCGCGTTGTCGTACCGCCGCGATCTGTTGCGCCACCCTTGCCTGGCAACCGGCCGGGTTGGCATTGCGCACCACACAGCCGACAATTTCTGGTTCTGGAACTAGCATCGGGCACTCCTGCTGACAGGTCTACCAAGGGGCAGACCATTAATGGCAAGCGATTGAAATAACAGCACTCCAGAGACGAATCTTGGTCAGGCTACGCCAGCAGGACCCGGATGACAATCATACTGCGTGATCAGGTTCGTATAATGACTCGAATATTTTGGTTTTCAGGCCCACGTCCGGGGCGCACACTATAACCCGGCTCTCGCTATGGTCATCAGGAGGCACCATGTCCCAACCCTGTTATCAACATCTGCTGGTCGCACTCGATCTGGAGGGCGACAATACCCAGCTGCTGGCTCGCGCCGTGGCGCTGGCCCGCAGTCAACACGCCAGACTCTCGGTCATCCATGTCGATCTCAACATGGCCGAAATCTACAGCGAACTGGTGGATCTCGATCTGCAAACGGTGCAGGACCAGCACCTGGACTCCGCCCGAACCCGGCTTGATACCATATTGGCCCATTGTGACTACCCGCTGGAGCGCCGTTTGCTGGTGACTGGCGATCTGGGGGAACGGGTACAGGATGCCGTAGCGCAGTATGGGGTCGATCTGCTGGTCTGCGGCCACCATCAGAGCTTCTGGAGTCTGCTGGTCTCCTCGGCGCGCCAGCTGATGAATCAAGTGCCCTGTGAAATGCTGATAGTGCCGTTAAAGGGATAACTTGTATCCCATCGGTTTTGCGTGTTGCCCCGCGGTTTTTTTATGGCGGGGATCTGTTTGCGTCACAAAATGTGTTTAGACTTGAATCGTCACCCACACACGAGGAGATCCATTGATGGCTGGCAACGACGATTACGATCCTGATGACGACCTCTGGGAAGATGACGACGAGGAGGAAGGCTACGAAGACAATTGGGATGATGACGAAGGCTCCTGGGATGATGATGACTTCATCGACGACGATGATGACTTCGACGATGAAGAAGAATGATGAAACAAGGCCGGCCCCAAGCCGGCCTTGTCGTAACTGGCCTGCCACCGACTGATGCCCCCGATGGCGGGCGGATAACACATCGCCGGGCGCCAGCGCATGCTGGCTTTGGCTGACGATAGCCGGCAACGGGATACCCTGGTGTGCAAGCGTGGCCACGACCTGATGCAGCCGCAGCCGGAATCCGCAGCCATCCAGACGCCATCGACCATCAGTGCCGGCATCCCTTGCCAGCCCCCGGTGCTCAACGGCGGACGCACGCGATCCACCCGGGTTGCCAGGAGATAGCGCATGTCAAAGGGGGAGAAAAAAGAGATATCCGAACAGATATCCGGTACGAGTCCACATCCTGTGGTCAACGGGGCAGACCCCCATCCACCTTGCCTGATGGCGCCGGCAGTATCGTCGTGGACATGCAGTCCCTTACGGAGCCAGCCTGCCACCATGCGGCAACAAGGCGACCACGGCCACACACCAGGTGCACTGGCGGCAGGCGCGTGACGGCCTGCCGTCGCGTCAATTACTTGCGGTTTTTATGCCGATCCAGCCAGCGCAACGCATAACTGCAGGTCGCAACCATTTGCAGATGTTGCTGTGTACTCCAGTCGGCACAGGCTCGCATCAGGGCATCGGCCACCCCTTTACCACGCAACGAGTCCGGCACCCAGGTATGAAAGATATTGACCCACTTTTCCTGCAGTGAGTATTCCAGCCGCGCTACCCCCTGCGGCAGCGTGATGATGAAACGATGAAGATCGTGTTGATGTTGGACCTGAACCTGCATATGACCTCCTGCTACGACTAGAGTCACTCCGTTTTTTTCAGCGTGGCCTGTCGGCCGCCGCGTTGCAAGCGCTCTCATCACAGAACACTGGTCTTACCAGTAAGCATGAAAACGTAATCATAATAAAATCAAGCGTTTTCATAAAAAAATAGCTTGATCACCATCACAGATTACCTAGTATCAACAGTGACGAAGGTCACAAAACACCACGAGGTGAATCATGAAGACACTGTATCAAAACCTGACTGCACTGCTGAATACCGACCCTGCCGCAACCTATGCACCGGCAACCCGTCAGTACTTCTTCCGCTACGTTCGCTAAGCCGCAACGTCGCCACCAGACAGCCCTTGACCACGAGGTGAATCATGAAAGCACTGTATCAAAATCTGAGCAACTTGCTGCACACCGAACGTCATTCCGGTTATGCACCGGCCACCCGCGCCTACTACTTCAGCTACCAGCGCTGAAGCCGGCCCGCAACCAGACACACACTGACGAGACGAGGTGAACCATGAAAGCACTCCTCAATCTGAACAGCTTGTTCACTGACAACAAGGCCGAGTCCTACGCTCCGGCGACTCGCCAGTACTACTTCCGTTACGTACGCTGAAGCAGCGTAGACGCTGAATGTGACAAACAGACCGCTGCGGCGGTCTTTTATTTTTCTGCGCTCCATCGGCTATAGTGGCGCCATGACCCGTTACCGGAGCCCACCATGGATCTGATTGCCGAACTCGGTCGCCTGCGGCTGATCCCCGTCATCACACTGCATGACGCCACCCACGCCGAACGCCTGGGTGATACCCTGCTGACAGCCGGCCTGCCTTGCGCCGAGATCACCCTGCGTACGCCGGCGGCACTGGATGCCATCCGCCGCCTGCGCCAGGCTTGCCCGACCCTGCGCCTGGCCGCCGGTACCGTGCTGACCGGGGCCCAGGCCGATCAGGCGATGGATGCCGGCGCCGATTTTGTCGTCAGTCCGGGCCTGAACCCCACCACGGTGCGCCACTGCCTGCAAGCCGGCATCCCGATCATTCCCGGCATCAATAATCCAAGCCAGATCGAGCTGGGGCTGGAGCTGGGGCTATCCCTGCTGAAGTTCTTCCCCGCCGAGCCCTCTGGCGGTCTGCCCATGCTCAAAGCGCTGGCCGCCGTCTACCCGGTACGCTTTATGCCAACCGGTGGCATCAGTGCCGACAACCTCGGCAGCTGGCTGGCTCAACCGTCCGTCGTGGCCTGTGGCGGCTCCTGGCTGGTGACACCGGAGCTGCTGACCGCCGGCGACTGGACTGAAATTCGGCGACGCATCACTGCGGCGCTCGCCCTCTGTGGCCGCTGAACACTTGCACTGCCGCCTGTGACAGGCAGAATAGGGCTCCCGTTGTTCCCGGAGCCCTGTCATGACCCCTGCTGCCGATACCCGCATCCCCGTCAACCTGATCACCGGTTTCCTCGGGAGTGGCAAGACCACGCTGCTCAATTACTGGGTGCAACAGCCCGAACTGGCCGATTGCGCCGTACTGATCAACGAGTTCGGTAGCGTCGGTCTCGACCATCAACTGGTGAAGAAGATAGACGAGCAGGTGATGGTGCTCGACTCCGGCTGTATCTGCTGCTCGGTGCAAGGCTCGTTGGCCAGTGCACTGCAGGAGCTGTTCATGAAGGCATTGCGCCGGGAGATCAAGCCGTTCCGCCGCCTGTTGATTGAGACCACCGGGCTGGCCGATCCGGCCCCCGTGCTGTTCACGCTGCGTCAGGATGACTTTATCGCCCAGCGTTACCGTTTCGACGGCACCCTGACGGTCGTGGATGCTGAGCATATCGGTGGACAACTGGCCCGCCAGTATGAGGCGGTAAAGCAGGTCGCCCTGGCCGACCAGTTGCTGATCAGCAAGCAGGATCGCGTCGATGCCGACACGCTGGCAGCGCTTCAGGCGCGTCTGGCCCAGCTCAATCCGGCGGCACCGCAACACCTGGTCGACCATGGCCAGCTCGCTCCGGCGGTACTGGATCAGATGGGCCCCTATGATCAGGAGCGCAGCAAGAACGTGCGCCAGCTGCTGGCCTGGCTGCGGAGCGAGGCACAGCAACTGGGGCTGGCGATACCGCTGCGTCCCGTCGCCTCTGGCAACGCGCCCATCGGCGCCCAGAGCACACCGGTCTCGGCCCACAGTGACATTACCAGCTTCAGTCTGCGCCTCGGTCAGCCGATCGCCGCCGCCCGGCTACTGGCGGCCGTCGAGGCGATTCAGGCCCACTTCGGCGACTCGCTGCTGCGTCTGAAAGGCATCGTCCAGCTCGCCGGCGAAAGCCAGCCGCTGGTGATCCATGGCGTCCACGGCCAGCTCTATCCGCTGACCACCCTCGGCGACTGGCCGGAAGGCAAGGCGGAGACCCGGCTGGTATTCATTGTCCGCGCCGCGGTACGCGAGCCACTCGAAGCCCTGTTTCGCGATGTGCTGGCCGCGCCGGAGCCCTCGCTCGAGGAGCGGCTGTACGCCATGTTTAACCCTGCGGAGCAGGGGACGGACCAGTAATTTGTTTCCAGCGGCGACGGTGTCACGTAATCTGACTCCCCGTCACCAGCCAGCCGGCTGCCTTGGCGGCCGGCTGGCGGTGAGTACTTTTCACCCACAGCCGAGGAAACAGCATGATTCGCAAGAACCCGTCCGGCCATCTGCCGGTCATCGATGAATCCGCCTATATCGACAAAACGGCCATCATCTGTGGCAAGGTGATCATCAAGGAGAATGTCTTTGTCGGTCCCTACGTCGTGATCCGTGCCGACGAGGTCGATGAGCATGGCGACATGGAGCCGATCATCATTGGCGCCAACTCCAACATTCAGGATGGCGTCGTCATCCACTCCAAATCCGGTGCCCAGGTGGTGATCGGCGAATTCAGCTCCATCGCCCACCGCTCCATCGTGCACGGCCCGTGTGAAGTCGGCGATCGCGTCTTCCTCGGTTTCAACAGCGTGCTGTTCAACTGTCGCATCGGCGAGGGCTGTGTGGTGCGACACAATGCCGTGGTAGATGGCTGCGATCTGCCGCCCGGCTTCTACGTGCCGTCGACAACCCGCATCGGCCCGAAAACCGATCTGAGCCAGATCCCGCGCGTCACCGCCGATGCCACCGAATTTTCCGAAGACGTGGCCCATACCAATATTGATCTGGTGCGCGGTTACAAGGCGTTGTCCAACGAGTTCTAACTCGGAAGCCGGCCTGAACGACATATCCCCGCCAAGGCGGGGATATGGGTCGAGCACCGCGAAGGGGTGATCCGAGCCTCCGTAAACGGCCCGGCTAGCGCAGGCAGTAGATCGCCATCCCGTCGTCCCGCGCGGCGGCACAATCCACCACGCGCTGCAGGGTTGGCTCACTGTGATATTCCGCCGCACAGTTATCGAGCCCCACCTTCAGCATCGACTCCAGTTCACTCATCGCCGCCATCCCCTGCTCGTAGCGTGCCTTGTCGTTTTTGCCAGACTCATAGACTTCCTTGCCAATCTGGCGCCACTGTTCAAGGCTGCTGCGCAAGTTGGCTTTGGCCGCGCTGCACAGGCTGGCTGCGGACATGGTGCCCCCGGCCTCCGAGCCATACTCCTGGTCTGATGCGTACTCCTGGGAATCGCCAGCATAACTCTCGGACGAATCATCCGAGACATCAGGCCGGGTGACCGCCGGCGTGTTCATCATCGGCCTAACCTCCTGCAACTTCGGCACTGCAGGCGGCGTCGTACTGTAGTTGACCACCCCTTTGCTATCGATCCAGCGATAAATCTCTGCCTCGCTGTTCTGCGCCAACGTCAACAGCACCGCCAACGCAACCATCCGCTTCACCATGCGCCTTTCCATCCCTGAAATAGTCTCGAACATGTCCGATCGGCGGCAGGATCGCACACTTTACATTTGCTTACAATCGAGTCCGGAGATGACAACGCTTTCGCATGGGCGGGCAAAAAAGCAGCCGCTTTTGGGCACTTAACACGCAAAAAAACAGGGGCCCATGGCCCCTGTGGTGAACGGCGTGGCGTGTCTTAGGCCAGCGCCGCCAGCGCGGCGGCATAGTTCGGCTCTTGCGCCACTTCCGGCACCAGCTCGCTGTGGAGTACCTTGTCCTGCTCGTCCAGCACGATGACGGCCCGCGCCGTCAGGCCTACCAGCGGACCTGAGCTGAACGCTACCCCGTAATCCTGCAGGAACTCGGCCCCACGCATCGTCGACAGGGTGACCACCTTGTCCAACCCTTCGGCGCCACAAAAGCGCGCCTGGGCGAACGGCAGATCGGCGGAAATACACAGCACGACCGTGTTGGCCAGGGCGCTGGCCTCGGCATTGAAGGTGCGCACCGAGGTGGCACAGACGCCGGTGTCGATGCTCGGGAAAATGTTCAGAATCTTGCGCTGGCCGGCGAAGCTGGCCAGGGTCACATCAGACAGATCCTTGGCGACCAGCGAGAACGGTTTGGCCTGGCTGCCGGCAGCCGGAAAATCGCCGGCTACGGAAACCGGGTTGCCTTGCAGGGTTACGGTATGGCTCATGATCACTCCTTGGGTAGGGCTCGGTGCAGCATGCACGACGGCCTTGAGTATAGGCGGTCGCCGCGATGACAAACACCGAGCAAGCGCAGGGATAATCTGTTTCAGCCCTGTCGAGCCTTGAACCGTGGATTCGATTTGCAAATCACATACAGGCGGCCACGGCGTTTGACGACCTGACAGTCAGGATGCCGCAACTTGGCGGTTTTCAACGAGGCCAGTACCTTCATACGCCCTCCTTGCCCAGACCCAGCTGGCCGAAGCGGTGATTGAAACGGGCCACGCGCCCCTCAGAGGAGACGGCTTTCTGCTTGCCGGTATAGTGCGGGTGCGAGGCGCTGGAGACATCCAGTGTCACATACGGGTAGGTGTTGCCGTCCTCCCATACGATGGTGCGCGTGCTCGCTATTGTCGAACCGACGACAAAATAGGCATCGGCAGCGGTGTCGTGAAACACGACAGTGCGGTATTGCGGATGGATGTGTGGCTTCATGCTCAGGCTCCAGATGTTATGTTATAACACTCATGGCGCGCATCTTATTGAGAATAGATCTCAAAGTCCAGCCTAAAGATCGGTCACGGGTAACCACCACTGGGTGTCGGACTCCGGTGTCCCCGGCGGCAAGCCGGGATTGGCCAGCCGAAACAACCGACGTTCACCCAGTCTGGCCTGCCGAATCAAATCGCCGTGATAACGCAGGAACAGCGCCTGCAGCGAGCCATCCGCCAGCGCCCGCTGCATCCCGAGTTGCAGCCGCTCCGCCAGCGCGCTGTTCTCGCGGGCAACAAAAAAGTAAACCGGCCACGGATAGTAGAGCGCCAGTGTCGGTTCGACCATCAGTGTCGGATAGCGGGCCTGTTGTTCGCCCAACTCCAGCCAGGCTTCATTCAGCCCGCGAGGAAAGGCTTCAAAGCGGCCGCGCGCCAGCATTCCAAACAGCGCCTCGGCATGGGGCGTCGAGACCACGTCGAAACCGTTGTACTGCAACAACGGCAGATCTGCCCATTGGCTACCGAAGCCGAAGGTAAAAGCCCGCAGTTGCTGCAGCGTCCTGACCCCGGCGAACGCCGCCTGCTGCTGCTGATTGATCAGTAACACCCGATAACCGAGCAGTCCGGCGAGAATGTCGTAACGCACCGGACGCATGGCGCGTTCGCGCGCCATCGTCGTCGGCATCGAGACCACATCCAGGCGCCCTTCCTGTAACAGCGCCAGGCCGCGATCCTGGGTGACGCCTGTGAACTCGGCGCGCAACGGACAGGCGCCTGCCTCCGCCGTCTTGTCGAGCAGCAGTTTCAGTACGGCCGTGCGATAGGCGTAACGCGCCTCGGTCTGGAAATATCGCACCTCACACGCCATCGCCAACCACGGCAGACACCACAACCACAACCCCAGCCATAACCGGGTGCCTCTCTTGTTCATCTTATCCACGTCCACTCATCATGCGGCTTGTTAAGCATAGCGATCTGATTGCTCAGCGCGGTGCAGCCATGACATTCATTTACCCGCATGCTGGTCATCACCACGGATGGCGCTGAGCAACACCTTGACATAAATCAATTTTCGAGGCGCAATCTACAGGTCTCCGCTCCTTGCCGAGGTAAGTATGCTCCCCCTTCCTGTCACGCTCGCGGCCCGCTGGCATGCGCTGCAAAGCGAAACCGGCACCCGACCCCTGACTCTGCTGCAGATCGATGCCGAGCAGCTCAGCTGCCTGCATGCCGGTCTCGACGCCAAACGTCAGCACCAGCTAGCACTCGGCTTTCGCCAGCTCGGGCATGGCCCCCTGCGCCACTCTCCGCCCAGCCCTTATGAGCTGGAGCGTGCCATTGCCGTCACCGAGGATCAGATCATGCCGCTGACGCGCTGGCTGCAACCCGGCAGTCTGCATGTCATCTGTCCTCCGCTCGCCTTGCTGCGCCCCAGCGTAGGGGAACGCAATTTGAGCCGGGACCAGGTCGAACGCCATTTCCAGCAACTGGCGGCGCGCAGTGAGGGCGATCCCCTGGCCAACGGCTGGCCACTGCCGAATAACGACGCCGCCGGCGCGCTGCTGATCCTGCGCGAGTGGCTGCATCACCTCGACTTTCACCAAGTCTGGCTGGAATAAGCCTGCTGATTTTGCGCGCATACTAGCGAGCAGTCTCACTTGTATCAACAAGAGCTTTTGCACGCATGTTCACGGCAAGAAAGCGAAGCTGAATCGATCTAAATTCAATTTAATATCCTGTGCTGCCGCCAGCCATCATCCTCAGGCTAATGCTGGCATGGCCGCCATGAAACCCTTTTCAGATTCGAGTCATTACGTTACCATCCGCCACCAGCATGCACCGCACACCACAAGGCGCGAACCGACATCCCGGCGGCGCTCTGCTGACGTGCTGATGCGCTCAACCGGCAACCGCCGTCCACTGTCGCGTCACCCCCAGCGCTGGCGCGGGCACAAGGAAAAGAACCATGAGACTGTTTTTCCCCCTGCTGTGCCTGTGGTGCAGCCTGTTGGCCGCAGCCATGCCGTCGATCGCGGCCGAAGCACCGTTGCGCATCAAGATCACCCCGGAGACGCACACGTTACGCGCCAGCCAGAGCGGTCTGCACTATCAGCTGTCAGTCAGCCTGCCGCCGGGCTATGCCCGCGACATCGGCAAACAATACCCGGTGCTGTATGTACTGGATGGTCAACGCTGGTTTCCGGATGTCGTCGGCCATGCGCTGAACCTCTACTACCAGCAGCAGGCTCCGGAGCTGATCGTCGTCGGCATCAGTTGGGTAGCCGATGACGACACCCTGGCCTGGTTGGCCGAGGGCGAACAGCCGGATTTTACCACCGAGCGTCAGCGCGACCTGTCACCCTATCCGACGGCAGGTCAGGCTGACAGCGGCCGGGCGGCCCAGTTCCTGAACACGCTGCGCGCCGAGATAGTTCCATTCATCGAGACCCAGTATCGTGCCGCGCCGGATGAACGGACACTGGTGGGCACCGAGCTCGGTGGCCTGTTTGGTTACTATGCGCTGTTTCAGTCCACCGGCCTGTTCAACCGCTACCTGATCACCGATCCGGCACTGGTCAATGAGGCCCTCGCCATGACGCTCGAAGGCCAATACGCCGGCCAGAGTGACGACCTGCCGGCGCGCGTATTCCTCGCCCAGCAGCGCGGGCCGCAGGGCACCTTGCTGCAGCAGATCGCCAGCAAGCTTGCCAGCCGTCACTACCCCGGCCTGACCTTGCACACCCAGCTGATGGCCAGCGGCGCAGGTGACGATGCCAAGAGCGCGCTACGCCTTGGCCTGCGCTTCCTGTTTGCCGATCCGGCCACGGCGCTGACTGCGTCGACCCGCACGGACTAACCCGGACTGTGGGTGGGCGCATGCACTCGCCGTCGCACTGACCCGCAGCCATGGGGCAAAAGCGAGACACTATCGCGGTCATCGGCGCCGGCAGCGACTAGACTCATGTCAGTTCGCCAACGGAACCAAGTCATGTCGCTGCGCTCACGCCTGTTCTGGCTGTGCTTGCTGTTGTGGTTCAACCCGCACCTGGCCAGTGCCCATACACTGCACGCCAATGAGCCGGCGCCCCTGCTGGTGCGCTACCTCCAGCAGCCGGAAGACGCCGTGCGCTACACCTATGAATACCGGCTGATTGCCGAACTGATGGCGCGCACTGCCGCCCGCTTCGGCCCGTATCAGTTGCAGCCCTATACCGGGAAGATGACGTCGCGCCGACTGAACAACGAGGCAATCCGCGGCAAGCGCATCAACCTGATGTGGAGCGATGCCGGACACCCGGATCTCGACAGTCAGATGATCCGCATCCCGTTTCCGCTGCTTAAAGGGCTGTTGGGCTACCGCATCTTCCTGATCCGCCAGGCAGACCAACCACGCTTCAGCGCCATCCGAACTCTGGATGAGCTCAAGCAGTTGCGGCTTGGTCAGGGTGCCAACTGGGGAGACATCAAAATTTACCAGCACAACGGATTCAGCGTGACGACCGGCGAAAGCTACCAGAACCTGTTCCATATGCTGGCCAGCGGCCGCTTTGACTACTTCCCGCGCGGCGTCAACGAGGCGCCGCTGGAGTACGCGGCCCAGCGAGAACACCACCCCGAACTGGCCATTGAGCAAACGCTGCTGCTGGTCTACCGCTATCCGGTGTTCTTCTATGTCAGCCGCAATAACCCGGCACTGGCCAGACGCCTGCAAGCCGGCCTGGAACAGATGCAGGCCGATGGCAGCTTCGACCGTTTTTTCTTCGACTACTACCTTCCGGTACTGGAACAAGCCAAACTACCGGGCCGGCGCATCTTCTATCTCGACAACCCGTTCCTGCCGGCCGACACGCCGTTACAACGTCACGAACTCTGGCTCGACCCGCTCAAACCCCTGCCCCGGCAGCACTGAGCCGCAGCCACAGGAGAGCCCCATGGCGAAACCCGCTGCCACATGGATATCCAATACCGAGTACTACGATACCGACTTTCGCCACCTCAAGCTGCCAGGTCATACCCTGTCGGCGGCGCGCTTCGAGGCATGTCACTTCCTCGACTGCGATCTGACCGGCGCCGTCTGGCGGCACGGTCAGGTGCGGGAGTGTCTTTTCGAGCGCTGCAATCTGAGCCTGTGGCAGCTGCCGTTCACCGAACTGGCCGGCGTGACATTTCAGGAGTGCAAGCTGCTGGGCGTTGACTGGACCCGCGCCAGCACGCCGCTGCTGGCGCCGCAGCCTCGGCTAAGCTTCGCGCGCTGCCTGCTGGATGATGGCAGTTTCTTCGCCCTGCCGCTGGATCAGCTGGTCCTGCGAGACTGTCAGCTACGAGACGTCGACTTCCGTGAGGCGAGTCTGCGCCGCGCCGATTTTCGGGGCAGCGATCTGGCCGGCAGCCTGTTCGGCCAGACCAACCTGGAGGCGGCGGACTTCAGCGACGCCCGCGACTACGACATCGATCCGCTCAACAACCGGCTGCAGGGCGCACGCTTCAGCCGCTTCGAGGCGCTGCGCCTGCTGCTCGGTCTCGGCATAGAACTGGTGGAGTGAGCTGTGACCGCGACAACGGGATCGCACGCCCAGACTCGACAGCGCTGACGGCACGCGGCAAGATCGACACATCAACAAGACCCGAGTGAGACAAACATGCGTTATCAGGGCCCGCTATTTCAATGGAATGACGAGAAAGGATATGGTTTTGTCGAGCCGAATGGCGGCGGCACCCGTGCGTTCGTGCACCGGCGCGAATTTCTCGACCGCTCGCGCCATCCGGCCATCGGCGATCTGCTGATCTACAAGCTCGGCAAAGATGAACAGGGGCGACCGGTGGCGCGCGAAATCTGCTACGTGCGCGGTGAAACGCCGGAGACCCTGCTCGCGGCACGCCACATGAGCTATCTGGCCCCGCTGTTTACCCTGCTGTTCTGCCTGCTGCTGGCCGGATTGACCGCCACCGGCGTGCTGCCGATCCCGGTGGCACTGCTCTACACCGGCATGAGCCTGCTGGCCTGGTTGCTGTACCTGTTTGACAAAGCGCGAGCCCTGCAAAACGGCGAGCGCATCCCGGAGCGGACCCTGCTGTTGTGCGGCCTGTGTGGCGGTTGGCCCGGTGCCCTGTTCGCCCAGCGCCAGCTGCGCCACAAGACCCGCAAAGGCGCCTTTTTGCGCCTGTTCTGGTTGACGGTGCTGCTGAACTGCAGCCTGCTGGCCGGTCTTTGGTTCCTGTTCTCCGATGCTCACCTGCCGCCCTGGCTGCTGACGCTGATCCCGCACTAGTGTGTCCGCCGCCTGCGTGCCAGGCGGCAATCTGCTACCATGGCGCACCGCCCGCCGCGCCGGGCCTGATCCCGTTTCCAGCCCCAAGGTGTCCACCATGTCCTTTGCCGAATTTGCCCTCGATCCGCGCCTGCTCAGCAACCTGCAACAGCTCGGTTACACGCAGCCGACCCCGATCCAGCAGCAGGCGATCGCGCCGATTCTGGCCGGTCGTGATCTGCTGGCCGGCGCCCAGACCGGCACCGGCAAGACCGCCGCATTCGTGCTGCCGATCCTGCAACGGCTGCTGACCACAGCGGCCGCCGCGACCACCCCGGTGCGCGCCCTGGTGCTGGTGCCGACCCGCGAGCTGGCGCTGCAGGTGCACCAGAGTGTCGAGCGCTATGGCGCCGGCACCGGGCTGCGCGCCGCACTGGTCTATGGCGGCGTCAGCATCGCCGCCCAGGCCGAGGTGCTGCAAGCCGGTGTCGAGCTGGTGATCGCCACGCCGGGCCGGCTGCTGGACCACCTGCGTCAGGGGGTGGTGTCGCTCTCGGGTGTTGAGGTGCTGGTGCTGGATGAGGCCGATCGCATGCTGGACATGGGCTTTGCCGACGAGATCAACGCGCTGCTGGCGCAACTGCCGGTTGCGCGCCAGACGCTGCTGTTCTCCGCCACCTTCAACGACGGCGTCTACCAGCTGGCAAAGAGCCGGCTGCGGGATCCGCTGCGCATCGAGGTGGCGCCGCGCAACAGCGCCGCCGGCGAGATCGAGCAGCGCGTCTACGTGGTCGACAGCGAACGCAAGGCCGAGCTGGTCAGCCATCTGATCCAGGTCAGCGGCTACCGCCCGGTGCTGATTTTCAGCCGCACCCGTCAGGGCTGCGACCAGCTGGCCAAGGCGCTGGCGGCACGGCAGATCGGCGCCCGCGCCCTGCATGGCGATCTGTCGCAGAGCGCGCGCGAACAGGTGTTGCAGGATTTCCGCGACGGCAGCCTGCAGGCGCTGGTCGCCACCGATGTCGCCGCCCGTGGCCTGGACATTCCCGAGCTGGACTATGTGCTCAATCTCGAGCTGCCGTTCCAGCCGGAAGATTATGTGCACCGCATCGGCCGCACCGGTCGTGCCGGACGCAACGGTCTGGCGATCACCCTGTTCAGCGTCGACGACAGCCTGCTGCTGGAGGAGCTGGAGTCGCTGCTCGATCGGCGCCTGCCGCAGCAGTGGTTCCCCGGCTTCGAACCGGATCTGACGCGCAGCGCCCCCGCCCCGCGCCGCCACGGCAAGGCTGCCGAGAAACAGCGCGCCAAGAAGCGGGCGTTCGGCAGCAAGGGCAAGCGGTAACCCGACCGGCCTCGCCGCCAAGGTGCTAGCCACCATCGCCGATAACCCGTCCCTATTCCGCGAACTGGCGGCACATTAAGTTGTAGATTGGGTCGAGTTTACGAAGCCCAACTTTCATCGAGCAGCAGAGCAAAGAGCAAGTAGCAGGTTTGGAAAATCCATCACCCGGAGTAGGTTGGGCTGAATGAAATGAAGCCCAACGTTTACCGCGAGTAGGATGTCACCCATGCTCTACCGCAGAGCCAATGTCCAAGGGGCAACTTGGTTTTTCACTGTTAACCTGGCTGAGCGCGGACATGATTTGCTGATCCGCCATGTCGATTTGCTGCGTGATGTGACGCGCGAGGTCAAAAATCGTCACCCATTCGAGATTGTCGCCATGGTGGTGCTGCCTGAGCATCTGCATGCGATTTGGACGCTGCCCGCCGACGATGCGGATTACCCCATGCGCTGGTCGTTGATTAAAGCCGGCTTTTCCCGCAGCCTGCCGAAAAGCGAAGCCATCCGGCAGAGTCGTCTCCACAAGCGTGAACGCGGGATCTGGCAGCGCCGCTATTGGGAGCACCAGATTCAGGATGATGCCGACTTGCAAGCACATGTGGACTACATCCATTACAACCCAGTCAAACATGGCCACGACCGCTTGCCCGTCGAATGGCCACACTCGTCGATTCACCAATTTATCGAACGGGGTTGGATGGCGGCGGATTGGAGTGCCGCAGACGCTATCCTGTTGGGGCACGAGTAGTTGCGCGGTAAACGTTGGGCTTCGCCAGCTCAGCCCAACCTACGTGCCGTGCCAATTCGCATACCGTTTTCACCGATAGGCCGTAGGGGCGATTAGCGTAGCGTAATCGCCCGTATAAAAGTGCGTTCAGGTTTAACGCATTAAATTTAATTAAAAATTAACCAAGCTCTTATACAACGTCTCGGGGGGCATTAATCGTTTAGACCTTATTTTCGTTTTCCATGCAGGCAATGATGCTGCGCTAATCGCCGCCACATGCAGATCAACCATTCTGTGTTACCTATTCCATGATGGAATCGCCGGCCGGCTGGACAATTGACGGTTAATATATCTAGTCCAACAGTTTTGCACTTAACGGAATGAACACATCGTTAATAATTCGACGCTGTTCGTGATAAAACAGAACAGGGGCCGACGGCCCCTGCTTTTTATCCGGCTAGCGCAGAAATAAATTCCTACTTGGCGCTACAGGTGCCGGGCTGAGCCAAGCGAACAACATCCTTGGATACGACGCGCTTGCCTTCCTCTTCAGACACGCTTTCCACATTCGCCCCACCAACAAACACACCCATCTTTATATACTGGCGGATGAAATAATTTTTCCCCGGTTCAGTATGAATAGAGAGTTTGTTGGGGGAAAACTCGGACTCGGTCGTAACCGCGTGATCTTTACCGCCTTCGACCAGCTGGTAGAAGAAAGTTCTGTCTGCCGACTCGCCGACACACTTGCCGTCAACAAAAATATCCTTTTTCAATCCCTTGCCAACGAAACTGTCACGGTAGATATACAGGGCAGCCATGTTGTTTTCAGGAGCAGAAAAACTTTTGGCTTGAGTCTCTGCTTGTGTATCCGCCAATGGCACGGTCGCACATCCCGTCAGAAACAATGCGCAGCTGGCAAGTGAAACTACAGCTAAATCTTGAAACTTCATTTTATTCTCCATGCTTTTTGTTAATTATGACTTAACAATCCAAAACTTAAAAACGCATGAAGTTAATCATAAAAAACAGAAACCAACCAGCCAAAAAATGAGAGCCACGCAGAAAAAAGAATCAATGATAAAAGGGCCGCAGGAGCGCGGAGGACCGTATGGGCGATTAGCGTAGCGTAATCGCCCGTATAAAATAGCGTCCATGGTTAATGGATTAACTTGAATTAAAAATTAACCAAGATTGTATCCTGCTTGTCGAGAGAACATTTATAGCACAGGCTTTGTTTTCGCCTCCCACGCGGGCGATTACGCTGCGCTAATCACCCCTACACATAGCTCAATATTGTTCGCGTGAAAAAACCAGTGATATTTCATCATCACAGATAGTTAAATTGATTTAATGACGCCCCGATACGAAAATAAACAAAACGCCCGACGGTAATACCCGTCAATGAGCGAAGGCGAGAGAGGTTGTCTCGCCTGAACCTCAAAACCGCTGGCAGCGAATTTACCCCTGTAATTCCGGTTTTAGCAGCTCCTGCAGCCAGGTCATAAAACGGCGTACCCGCAGGGGCAGCTGCCGCCGGTTGGCATACAGCAGGGAGACCGGCAACGGCGGCGGGACATACAGCGGCAGGATCTCGACCAAGCTGCCGCTATCCAGCCCGCTCTGTACGCCGCGCCGTGGCACCTGGATAATGCCCAACCCGGCCAGGGCCGCCTGCTGATAGGCATCGGAGTTATTCACCGTCACACTGCCCGGCATCGCCAGCCGTTGCAGTTGCCCCTCGGCATCCTGATATTCAAAGCCAGTCGGTCGGCTGCCGAGGGATTGGGCATAGTGCACCAGCTGATGGGCGGCCAGATCGGCCAGCTGCTGTGGCATACCATAGCGTTGCAGGTAGCCGGGGCTGGCACAATTGCACTGGGCCAGCTCGCCCAGTGGTAACGCGATCACCCCCTGCTCCCCCACACCGCCGACCCGCACCACGCAGTCAAAACCCTCGCGTACCATGTCGACGCGCCGATCCGTGCTGCTGAGTTCAATCTCCAGCTGCGGATGGCGCAGCAGGAACTCCGGCAGATGGGGAATCACCCGAATACGGGCCAGCGCCAGCGGCATATCGACCCGCAAGCGGCCGCGCAGTTGCCGATCCTCGCTGGCGCTGAACAGGGTGGTCAGCTCCTCGAAATCCGCCAGCAGATCGCGGCAGCGTTCATAGTACTGCTGGCCGTCTTGCGTCATCTGCACCTTGCGGGTGGTGCGGTGCAACAGCCGGGTGCCGAGTTCCTGTTCCAGCTGCCGTACCGCATTGGAGACGCTGGCCTTGAGCATGCCGAGGTTGTCCGCCGCCGCCGTAAAACTGCCGAGTTCGGCGACTCTCAGATAGACCCGCATGGCCTGTAATTGGTCCATAACTGCACCATTGTCAAAATCAGATAAACAATCTAACAAAATAAGACGGATTTATCTGCCACGGCAAATCAATAGACTGATGTTATCGGGAATGAGCCCGCATCAGGAGAGCCACCACATGAACCGAAAGATTGCCTTGATTACCGGCGGCAGCCGAGGGCTGGGACGCAATATGGCGCTGCATCTGGCGCAACGGGGTATGGATTTGATACTGACCTACCATAGCCGCCACGACGAGGCCGAGTCGATCGCCGCCGAGGTGCGGGCGTTAGGGGCCCAGGTGGCCGTGCTGCAGCTGGATGTGGGCGACAGCAGCCGCTTTGCCGGCTTCGCCGCCGAGGTGAGCACCCTGCTGGAGCGCGAATGGCAGCGCCCGCATTTCGATGCGCTGGTGAACAATGCCGGTACCGGCCTGCATGCTGCCTTCGTCGATACCACGGAGGCGCAGTTTGACGAACTGTTCCGCATCCATCTGAAAGCCCCCTACTTCCTGACCCAGGCCCTGCTGCCATCGCTCGCCGATGGCGGGCGGATCCTGAATATCTCCAGTGGACTGGCGCGCTTCTCGCTGCCGGGCTCCTCGGCCTATGCGGTGATGAAGGGCGGTGTCGAAGTGTTGAGCCGTTATCTGGCCAAGGAACTGGGTAGTCGCGGCATCCGGGTCAACACCCTGGCTCCGGGCGCCATCGAAACCGACTTCAGCGGCGGCATGGTGCGGGATAATCCGGCCATTAATCAGATGGTTGCGGCCCAGACGGCGCTTGGCCGGGTCGGTCTGCCGGATGATATTGGCCCTGTGGTGGCCTCCTTGCTGGCCGACGACAGCGGCTGGATCACTGGCCAGCGTATCGAGGCCTCCGGCGGTATGTTCCTGTAACCTGCGCAATAAAAAACCACCTGCCAGGCAGGTGGTTTTTAATATACGAACGCAGGGCACATCCGGCGTCACATACGCCGGATTGACCTCACTTGAGCGGCGGCGTACGCGGCGGCACCAGCCGCTTGCTGCCGGTGGCCTCGAACGCGGCGCCAAAACGCAGCAGGTTGTTGTCGTCATAGGCGCGACCGGCGAAGGTCAGCCCCACCGGCATGCCGATATCGGCCATCACCCCCATGGGGACGGTGACGGTCGGCACACCTAAGTGGCGAATCGCCAGGTTGCCGTTGGCGACCCAGATGCCGTTTCTCCAGGCGATATCGGCGGAGGCCGGATTCACATCGGCATCGGCCGGGGCGACGTCGGCGACTGTGGGGAACAGCACGGCGTCGAGCTTCAGCCCATCCATCCACTCCTCCAGATCCAGCTTGCGGGTCTGCTCCAGACCACGCAGGCCGTCCGGCACCGAGGCGATCTCGTCGAAGCGCTTGAGGCCGCGCTGGGCCATTTTGACGTATTCGTCCATGCCGGCCGCCAGATCACCCTCGCGGTTCGGCAATGTGCCCGGATCGTGGGGGAAAATCTTGGGGCCATCGACATCGGCCAGTTTATTCAGCTTGGGGTCACCGTTGGCGCGCAGGAAGTCGTCGAACGCCCAGCCGGAGAGCTCCCACAGCTCGTCGTGCAGAAACTCGGGGCTGATGATGCCGCGGTTAAATACCGTCGGCGCACCGGGTCTGTCGCCTTCGCAGTTGGAGACCAGCGGGAAGTCCACTTCGATGACCTCGGCGCCGGCGGCTTCCAGCGCCTGACGGGCCTGCTCCCACAGCGCAATCACCGAGGCGCGGGTGTGGATGCGCTGGCCGGTCGGGCCGCCGATGCCGGGGTTGTCGCTGGTGCCGGCCAGTTCATCCTTGTTGATAAACATGCGCGGCACGCCGAGACGCTTGCCCTTGAGGCTGTCGGCGCTGGCTGCCAGCTCGAGATAGGAGGCGGGACGCACCTCGGACGCCTTGGGGATCGGCACCCAGGGCTGCAGACGCCACAGATCGCCACGGGTGTCGGCATCGTCGGCCACCACCACCTCCAGCACTTCCAAGAGATCGGCCATAGTGCGGGCATAGGGCACCACCACGTCCATGGTCGGGGTCAGCGGCCAGTTGCCGCGCACCGAGATGACGCCACGCGACGGCGTGTAGGCGCACAGGCCGTTGTTGGAGGCCGGGCCCCGGCCGCTGGACCAGGTCTCTTCGGCCAGACCAAAGGCGGCGAAGCTAGCGGCAGTGGCGGTACCGGCGCCGTTGGAGGAGCCGGAGGCAAACGGTGCGGTCAGGTAGTCGGCATTATACGGGCTCTCGGCGCGGCCATAGACGCCGCGCTGCATGCCGCCATTGGCCATCGGCGGCATATTGGTCTTGCCCAGGCAGATCGCCCCGGCGGCGCGCAGCCGTTCTATGGTGAAGGCGTCGCGCTGGGCCACCAGATCCTTGAACGCCGGACTGCCGGAAGCGGCGGTCAGCCCCTTGACCAGGTAGCTGTCCTTGGCGGTGTAGGGAATGCCATCCAGCGGGCTCAAGAGCTCACCCCGGGCGCGGCGTTCATCGGAGGCCTGGGCCTCTTTCAGCGCATCGGGGTTGCGCACCACGACGGCATTGAGCTTGGTCGCGGTCTCGGGGCCATCATAGGCGTCGATACGCGCCAGATAGGCCTGAACCAGTTCGACCGCCGTGGTGCGGCCAGATTCGAGCGCGGCACGCAGCTCGGCAATGGAAACTTCGGTCACTTCAATCATGCGGACCTCCTAAAAAACGGTGACGGGGTGGCGCCACCGGCCGCAACCGACCGATAGCGCTGTGATGGCGTGGCCGCCGCGAAAACTCAGTAACCGCTCGGGATCTGCTGGGTGATGCAGTGGATGTTGCCACCGCCGAGCAGGATTTCACGCGCCGGCACGCCGATCACGGTGTGGTCGGGGAAGATCTCTTCCAGCTTGGCCTGGGCCAGACCGTCGGTGGCCGGATCCAGCAGCGGGTAGACGATGCGGTCGTTGCTGATCAGGAAATTCACATAGGAGCCCGCCAGACGGTGGCCGGATTCGCGCGGGACGCCGCTGCCATCCACCACGCCTTGCGCCTCTTCTTCGCTGCAGAACAGCGGGCCCGGTTGCGGGATCAGCCAGACTTTCAGCTTGCGTCCCTTGGCATCGGTGCTGTTCTCCAGCACCTCGAGCGCCGCCTTGGAGCGGGCGTACTGCGGGTCGTTGACATCATCGGTCCAGGTCAGGATCACCTCGCCCGGACGGGCGAAGCAGGCCATGTTGTCGATGTGGCCGTCGGTCTCGTCCAGGTAGACGCCCTCCTCCAGCCAGATCACCTGTTCAATGTTCAGGTAGTCGCGCAGGTGCTGCTCGATCTGCGCCTTGCTCAGATGCGGGTTGCGGTTGGCGTTCAGCAGGCACTCGGCGGTGGTCAGACAGGTGCCTTCGCCATCGACGTGGATCGAGCCACCTTCGAGGATCAGCGGCGCCTTGTAGTGGTCAAAGCCATGCGTCGCCAGCATCTGGCCGGCCACGGCTTCATCCTGTTCCCACGGGAAGTAGAGGCCGCCGTTGTGGCCACCCCAGGCGTTGAAACCCCAGTCGACACCGCGGCAGTGGCCGTGACCGTCGATCACCACGGTCGGGCCGGTATCGCGCGCCCAGCAGTCATCGCTGTTCATCTCAACGAGCGTGACATGGGCTGGCATGATGGCGCGAGCCTGCTCCATAAACTCGCCAGGCACGCCCATAAACACCGGCGTCGCGCCACCGATAGCCTCTGCCACCTGGGCAAACGTGGTCTGGGCAAAACGGCCGGCTTCGCGCCAGTTGTCCGGGCGGAACGGCCAAATCATCCACACCGCCTGTTGCGGCGCCCACTCGGCGGGCATGAAGAAACCATCGGCAGCAGGCAGGGTGCTCAAACGTGTGCTCATTAACAGACTCCTCGCGCTGGCAGGCGGATGGCCAGAACAGCGGCAACGGACGGGCGTGACCCGCCACTGGGTTAGATTGACTGGCTTAGCGCATCCTGAGGCTGACGCCGTCGACGCTCAGCACAGGCGGTTGCGATACTGCGCAGTGTAGAAACTTGCACCATCATCCATCAAATGAATAGTATTTATTGTCCCATGAACAAAATGAATAATCGACGATGAAACTGCACCAGCTCGACCTGAATCTGCTGCTCGCCTTTGACGCCCTGATGACAGCGCGCAACGTCACCCGTGCGGCCGAGTTGCTTTATATTAGCCAACCGGCGATGAGCCATGCACTAAACCGGCTGCGCCAGTTCTTCGATGATCCGCTGCTGGTGCGCACGCCGCAGGGCATGTTGCCGTCGCCGCGCGCCGAGAAACTGCATGCCGGGGTGCGCCAGGCGCTGCAGTTGCTGGAGCAACAGCTGAGCGACGAAGAGGCGTTCGATCCGGCCAGCTCGACGCGGCGCTTTGTCATCAGCACCACCGACTATGTGGAGTGCGTGCTGATCCCGCCGTTGATTGGCCTGCTGCGCCAGCAGGCGCCGGGCATCCAGGTGGAGATCCTGATCCTGCGCGACCAGTTGCCGGAACGCGAGCTGGCCAGCGGCAGCATCGATCTGGTGCTTGGCTTCGATGAATACATGTCGGTGCCGCCGCACCTGAGCCGCGAAACCTGGCTCACCGAGCCGCTGGTCGGCGTGGTGCGTGCCGATCACCCCGCGGTCGGCAACGCGCTGAGCCTTGAGGCGCTGATCACCATGCCGCACGTCTTCCACTCACCGCTCGGCACCCGCGACGCAATCGTCGATCAGTTCCTCGCGGCACAGGGGTTGAGCCGCACCATTTCGGTCAACAGTCAGAGTTATATGTCGGCGGCGGCCATCGTCAGCCGCAGCGATCAGCTGCTGGTGCTGCCGCAGCGCGTGGCGCGGATGCTGGCCAGCGGCTGGCCGCTGCGCATCGTCACGCTGCCGGCGCAGATGCCGGCCTATCACCTGAACTGTGTCTGGCACCCGCTGTATGAGCGCCAGCCGGCGCAATGCTGGTTGCGCGAACAGATGCATGGGCTGGCCAATGAGTTGCGCGACTGACCGGCAGCCAGCGCGGCGCGGAGAAGCCTCAGCCCTTGCGCTGAAACTGCTTGATACTGCGCTTGCTGGCGGTCCGCCGGTTGGCCTGTTTGTCGCGCGGCGGACGCTTGCCACTGCCGCTAGCCGGGGTGTCGGTCAGCGGAAAATTGGCCAAGGTGTCGAGTGGCAATGGCCGGCCCGTTAGCGTGCGGATCGCCGCCAGTGCCTCGCTGTCACCATGACAGACCAGCGACAGCGCCAGCCCGCTCTGCCCCGCCCGCGCGGTGCGACCAATGCGATGCACATAGACGGGTGCATTGGCCGGCAGATCCAGGTTGACCACCACCGGCAGCGCCTCGATGTGGATGCCGCGCGCCAGCAAATCGGTGGCCACCAGCACCCGTAGCCGCCCCTGCTTGAACTCGGCCAGCACCTGCTCGCGCTCGACCTGGACCTTGTCGCCATGCAGCGCCGCGGCAGCGATGCCGGCTTTGGTCAGTTTTTTCACCACCGCATCGACCTGATCGCGCGCACTGATAAACACCAGCAGCTGCGGCCAGGCTTCGGTATTCAGTAGCTGGATCAGCGCAGCCACCTTGCTGCTTTTGTTCACCAGATAGAGTTGTTCGCTAATCTCGCTGACCACGCTGTTCAGCGGCGTGGCCTCCAGTCGCAGCGGGTCGCGCAGCAGCGCCGTCGCCAGCTGCTGTAACGCCGCCGGTAGCGTGGCCGAACAGAGCAGGGTCTGCCGCTCGGCCGGCATCTGCGCCAGCAGGGCCTGGATATCGGGCCAGAAACCCATCTCCAGCAGGCGATCGGCTTCGTCGAGCACCAGATGGCGCACGTCATCCAGCGACACTAGCTGTTGCGCCAGCAGATCGCGCAGCCGTCCCGGTGTGGCCACCAGCAGCTGCGGCCCTTGTGCCAGTTCGGCCTGCTGGCTGGCCGGATCGACGCCGCCGCACAGCATCACCACACTCAGCCCGAGCGCGCTGGCTCCGGCGTGCAAGGCGCCGGCAATCTGCGCCGCCAGCTCGCGGGTGGGCACCAACACCAGTCCCTGAACCTGCGGTTGTGTTGCATCGAGCTGTTGTAACAACGGCAGACCAAAGGCCAGCGTCTTGCCGCTACCGGTCTGGGCCAGCGCCAGCACATCCCGGCCGCCCAGGATGGCCGGGATCGCCAGCTGCTGAATGCGGGTAGGTGTGGTTATGGTGGCAGGCAAGCTGGCCAGCAGGGAGGGCGCAAGCGCCAGTTCACTAAACGTCATGATACGCCAGGCAGAAAAGAGGACGGGGGTGAAGTCTAGCCAGCGCGGGGCATGAAGTAAAAGCCGCAGCCGATTGCTGAGTGATTTCAACGGAGGAGAAATGACAACGCCAGCCCGCAGGCTGGCGTTGTATGGACCGTGAACGCGTCGCGCTTATTCGGTCACTTCCTTGACGCCAGTCACCTGGATGGTGACACGACGATCCGGAGCCAGGCAGCTGATCAGCTTCTTCTTGCCCTTCACGCCGTCACACTGGGTACCAGTGACCGGATCCGCTTCACCACGACCTTGGGTGGAGATCTTGTCAGCCGGGATACCCTTGCCTACCAGATAGTCGGCAACGGTCTTGGCACGCTTCTCGGACAGCGCCTGGTTGTACTGGTCAGAACCGATACGGTCGGTATAACCGATCACCAGCGCAGAACCATCCTTCGGCGTTTCGGCCTTGATCTGGCCATACAGACCATCCAGAGCTTCAACACCAGCCGGCTTCAGCGTGGCCTTGTTGAAGTCGAACAGTACGTCGGAGGAGAGGCTGAACTCCTTGGTCACAGTGACCGGAGCCGGAGCCGGAGCAGGTTCCGGAGCCGGAGCCGGGGCGACAGCCGGAGCCTGTTGGCCGAAGCGGTAGTTGACGCCGACGCTCAGCAAGCCGTTGTCCGGCTCGAAGCCCAGATCTTCTTTATCGCCGATCTTGGACACCCACTGGTACTCGAAACGGGCAGCCCAGTCACGGTTGATCGCATATTCGGTACCGAAGGCCAGCAGCGGCGCAACACCGTCGTCGCTCTCACCCAGCGACTTGGTGTGGTAACCGAAACCACCCACCTTGCCGTAAATATCCGCGGCACCCAGGTTGTAGCTCAGTTTGGCTGCCAGTTGGAGACCTTGAGATTGCAGATCGCCCGCGCCGGCAGAAGAGTCGAAGTCCATCTTGCCGAGATAGTCGTAACCGGCTTCGATACCGAACCAGTTGTTGAACTGATAACCACCGTAAACACCACCACCGACATCATCGTGACGAGTCACGTCGTAGGTGTTCAGGGTGCTGGAAACATCATCTTTGGAGACTTGGAAATTGGACCAGCCCAGTTTGCCACCGGCATACCAGGTATTGTCTTGCGGCGCTGCCTGTGCGCCAGCCACCATAAACAGGCCACTGATGGCCACTGCGATTGCTGTCTTTTTCATCATTGTTTGCCTCGTTGTGGTTCCATTGCATCAAAGCAAGGTATGCCAGTATTTACCCGAACGATCCGGACAAGCTGACTCGCCACAGCATTTTTTCGACGACAAGTCATCCGGTTGCACGTAAAAACGTGACCTGGGTAGTGTAGTACTCAAAGAGTTCCGACGCCAAGCCGAACGATGTTTTTTTAAGCAAACGACCTAAACAGAAGCCTAACAGAACTACAAATTGGTGATTTTCCCAGCTTTCCGCGGCAAATTGCTGAAAGGAAAACCGAGAAAATAGAGTCCAAGGAGTCCTGATATGCCCGTTTCCAGCTCGACACAACCTGCTGCACCCGGTGGCACCCTGCTGCTGAGAACGCTGGCGATGCCAGCCGACACCAACCCCAACGGCGACATCTTTGGTGGCTGGTTGATGGCGCAGATGGATATGGGGGGCGCCATCCTGGCCAAGGAGCTGGCTCAAGGGCGCGTGGTCACCGTCGCCGTCGATGCCATCACGTTTCTCAAACCGGTCGCCGTCGGAGATGTGGTCTGTTGTTATGGCGAATGTGTGCATATCGGCCGCAGTTCACTGAAGGTCCGATTGGAAATCTGGGTGAAGAAAGTCGCCAGCGAACCGATCGGCGAACGCAGCCGGGTCACCGATGCCACCTTCACCTATGTGGCGGTCGATGCCCTCGGCCGGCCGCGCGCGGTGCCCGATCTGGCCCGTCAGCGCATGGCGGCGGGTGAATGACGGCGCGGTCTGCCCGATACGACAGCTCGCCACTCCAGGCTGTCTCCGCGCCGACGGCCCGGTCGCCTAAGCGTGATTGCACGATGGGCGCCATCCTGTTGCATCACCGAAGGGCATTGCGTTACGGTTGAGGTTTTTACCCAACCCAAGGAGAAATCCATGAGCATTCCGCCTCATATTCGCATGTCTGCTACTGACTTGGCTCGCATCGAAACGCTACTGGAAACCCTGACCCCACAGCAGTGTCCCGGGCTGGAGACACTCGAAGCCGAACTGGCACGGGCAGAGATTCTGCCGCTGGCGCAGATGCCTGACAATGTGGTCCGCATGCACTCCCGCGTGCGTTTTCGCCTGTTGCCGGGCGATAGCGAATTTTGCCTGACACTGGTCTATCCCCATGAGGTACAGGGCCAGCAGGAACGCATCTCGATTCTGGCGCCAGTGGGCAGTGCCCTGCTGGGGTTGACTGTCGGCGATCGCATTGACTGGCCAGGGCCCGGCGGCAAGCCGCTGCGAGTCGAACTGATCGACGTCAGCCACGCCGCGCTCTGAGCCGCAACGGGGCGTCGAGAGACGGCGCCCCGTCATGCCCTACTCCTCAAGCGTCGACAGATCGCCTTCGTCCTGCCCCAGCGCCCGGGCGCGCAATACCCGACGCATGATCTTGCCGGAGCGGGTCTTGGGCAGGGTGTCGACAAAGTGCACCGACTCCGGTGCCGCTATGCGTCCCAGCTCTCGGGCCACATGCTCCTTGAGCTCGGCCTCCAGATGCTTGTCCCCGCTAATACCCGTCTTCAGCAGCACATAGGTATGAATACCTGTGCCCTTCATCTCATGGGGCAGCCCGATGGCGGCCGCTTCGGTGACGGCAGGGTGACTGACCAGTGCACTCTCGATTTCGGCCGTCCCCAGGCGGTACCCGGAGACTTTCAGCACCTCGTCCATGCGCCCTATGACCCACAGATAGCCATCCTGATCCCGTTTTGCGCTATCACCGGCCTTGTAATAGCCCTGCGCCTGATAATCCCCCCAGTAGAGTTCGGCATAGCGCTGGGGATCGCGGAAGATGGTGCGCGCCATCCCCGGCCAGGGATTCTTGATCACCAGTTTCCCCTCTTCTCCAACCGGAACCTCGTTGCCGGCATCGTCGACCACCCCCACCTCATTACCGAAGAAGGGTCGGGTCGCCGAACCGGGTTTGAGGGGGGTGATCGGTAGCGGACAGACCATGAAGCCGCCGGTTTCGGTCTGCCACCAGGTATCGATGATAGGGCAGCGGCCGCCGCCAATGACATCGTAGTACCAGCGCCAGGCCTCGGGATTGATCGATTCGCCGACGGAGCCCAGCAGACGCAGGCTGCTCAAATCGTAGCGGCTCGGCCAGCGATCGCCGAAGCGCATCAGGCCGCGGATGGCCGTCGGGGAGGTGTAAAGAATGGTCACGCCGTACTTTTCCACCATCTGCCACCAACGGCTGGGATAGGGGTAATTCGGGGCCCCTTCATACATGATCAGCGTGGCGCCGTTAATCAAGGGACCATAGACCATGTAACTGTGGCCGGTAATCCAGCCCGGATCGGCCGCGCACCACCAGCGGTCCTCCGGTTTGATATCGAACGCCATCCGGTGGGTGGTCGCGGTATAGACGGCATAGCCGCCATGGGTATGCACCAGCCCCTTGGGCTTGCCGGTGGTACCCGAGGTATAGAGGATGAACAGCATATCCTCCGACGACATCACCTCGGTCTCGCAGCGCGGGCTGGCAATCGGCAGGGCTTGCAGATCGTGGTACCAGAAGTCGCGCTCGCTCTCCATCAGCACATCCAGCCCGTTGTTGCGGACCGTGATACAGACTTCGATGCTCGGCGAGCGCTGCATGGCCTCGTTGGCAATGGATTTCAAATCCGTAGGTTTGCCACGCCGGTAGCCGCCATCAGCGGTGATCAACACCCGGCTGTCGGCATCTTCAATCCGCGCCGCCAGCGCCTCGACAGAGAAGCCGCCATACACCACTGAGTGTGCGGCGCCTATCTTGGCGCAGGCCAGCATGGCGAAGGTCAGTTCCGGGATCTGGGGCATGTAAATGGTGACGATGTCACCCCGCCGGACCCCCATGCTTTTGAGCACATTGGCAAACTGGCACACCTCGCGGTTCAGCGCATGGTACGAGAATGAACGCACCTGCCCCTTCTCGCTCTCCCAGATAATCGCCAGCTTGTTGCGCGTGGCCCCGCTCAGGTGCCGATCGATGGCGTTGTGCACTATGTTGATTTCGCCACCGACAAACCACTGGTAAAACGGCTTGTTGCTGTCATCCAGTACCTGCTGCCACGGCTTGTACCAGCCCAGCGTCGCCGCTTGCTCGGCCCAGAACGCCTCGCGATGCGCGATGGAGTAGCGGTACAGTTCGTCATACTCCTGTACCGTAGCCTGCGCGCACACCTCCGCGCTCGGGTAATAGATAGTGTCCGCCATCAGGATCTCCTTGTGCTGTCCAGTTTGCCTGCTTCAGGCCGATGTCTGGTTCAGCTTAGTTCCTGATCCTGGCTCTGCGCCGCCGGGTTTGTGGCGCAATTAACATTTTATTAACCTTGTTCGGCGTGACGCAGCAGGGCCTCGGCCGCGGGATGGGGATTGCGCTGGCCGGGAAGAATCAAAAACACCTCGCTGTGCAGATCGCCACATTCGCCAAGCAACTGCAGCTCATGCCGACGCGCCAGCGGCATCGCCATCTGGGCCGGTGCCGGCATGACACCATCGCCGGCCTCCGCCATGACCTGCATCAGTCCGCTGTCGCGAATTTCGGCTCGCACCCAGGGGGTGATGCCCTGATCGTGCAACCAGCCCAACAACTGGGCATGCAACGGATGCTCGGGATCGGGCAACAACAACGGCAACTCGCCAAGACAAGCCGGGAACGGCAGCTCGCTTTGGGCCAGCAGGCCCGGCGCGGCAAAAAACGCCACCTGAGTACGCAATAACGGATAGCTGCGCGCCTGCACATCGAGGCCGGCGCTGTAGGCCACCTCGGAGAGCACGGCGTCGAGTTCATGCACACTCAACTGCCCCAGCAGCCGGGTGATGGGCCCCTCCTGGCAGCTGAGATGCAGTGTCGGCTGCTGGGCAAACAGCGGCGATAACCACTGCTGAACCAGTCGCTTGGGCAAGGCATCGGTAATGCCGATGCGAAACGCCGGCCAACTCCCCTGGCGCTTGCCATCAAATAACGAGGCCAGCTCTTCACCGATAGCAAACATGCGGCTGGCATAGGCAAAAACCTGGTGTCCCTCGACCGTCAGGACCAGACGCCGCCCCTGCCGCTCAAACAACGGATGGTGCAGCCGTTCTTCCAGTAGTTTGATTTGATCGCTCATCGTCTGCGGCGCCAGGTGCAGACGTTGTGCTGCCGCCCGCAGGCTGCCCAGACGGGCTGTCACCCAGAAGTAGTAGAGATGGTGATAATTCAATCCGCGCATGTTCGACTTTCCCTGCTAATCAAGGTGGCTACTATCCGATATTAGCATCGTTATGGCCTGGATCCGGCTGCGAATTACGCCAGCCGCGACCCGACGCCGTGACGCCATGAACCAACAGGCACACCCAGCCCAGCATCAGCGCCAGGCCACCACAGGGGGTCAACCAGCCCAGCGCCTTGACGCCGGCCAGCGCCAGCAGATAGAGGCTGCCACAAAACAGCCAGAGTCCGGCCACAAAGGCCCAGCCGGCGACACACAAACTCCGGCTGCACGGCGCCCGCTGCGCCAGCACCACCACCAGCCCCAACGCCAGCGCATGCCAGAGTTGATACTGTACCGCCAGCTGGACGATGGCCACCGCCTCCGGCGGCAGACGTGAAGCCATACCGTGGGCAGCCCAGGCGCCCATGGCCACGGCCGTCGCGCCCGCCAGTCCGCACATTCCCATCCACCATGATTGTTGTCGAATCCGCATGCTTGCTCCTTGGTCTCAACTGCGACATACCGTCATACCTCTGCCATCCGGCTGCTGCTATGATGCCAGCACTGAGAACGGAATCCGAGGTCAGGATGGACAGGAAACCCTTACGAATCGGTATTGCACTGGGCAGTGGCGCAGCCCGCGGTTGGGCGCACATCGGCGTGTTACGCGGTCTCGCCAAACTCGGGATCGCCCCGGATCTGGTGGCCGGTTGCAGCATCGGTGCCCTGGTCGGTGCAGCCTATGCCGCCGGTGAGTTGTCCGCACTGGAGGAGTGGGTGCGCGGTTTCACCCGCCTTCAGGTGATGACGCTGCTCGACCCGGCGTTTTCCGGTGGCCTGCTGCGCGGTGACAAGGTGTTTGGCGTCGCCGAGGAGCGGGTTGGCGAATTGACGTTCTCGGAGCTGAAGAAGCCGTTTGCCTGTGTCGCCACCGAGCTGGAAAGCGGCCGCGAGCGCTGGCTGCAACAGGGCGGCGTCATGGCGTCGGTTCGCGCCTCCTGTTCGATTCCCGGCATGTTCGTACCGGTCCAGGTCGATGGTCAGTGGTTAATCGATGGTGCCGTCGTCAACCCGGTGCCGATTTCGCTGTGTCGCGCCATGGGCGCCGATCTGGTGATTGCGGTCAATCTGAACTCCGACTCGCGTCATGCCTGGGCCAGCCGGGATGATGAGGTCACGCCAAAGAACCCGTTGCTGCAATGGCTGGCCAAGCGCAACGGCCACGGTGCTCCCGGCATGCTGGGTGTGATGAACGGCGCCATCAGCATCATGCAGGAGCGCATCACCCGGGCGCGGATGGCGGGGGATCCACCGGATATCATCCTCAATCCCCAGGTTGGCCATCTCGCCATCATGGATTTTCATCGCGCCAACGAGGCCATCGCCGAAGGGGAAGTCTGTGTCGAGCGCATGCGACCCCTGATTGAAGCCGAGTTACGTCGTGCCGGCGTACCGCTCGTGGCCGCGGAGCCAGCGGAGAACAAGCCGGTCGCCGTGCCAGGGCAGGATGTAAACGCATAACTGCAAACTGGGCACCATCTGGTATCAGGCGCATTAAACTCGCCTTTTATGCCATTTCACAGCGAAAAGCCGGATAAAAAGCACGGATTATGTTGTGGTAACGATTTCACGATCGTGTGAGAAGGATCGCCTTTGCTGTACAAGGAGTGAACTAGACTTGGCTGCACCCCCGGTATCAAGGATGCATCCCCATGTCTTTGGCAGAAATTCTCGCCCGTCAGGATTGGCAAACCCCGGCGATCACCCATGTGCATCGCTTACCGTCCCACACGCCGCTCTCCAGCTGGCGAGATCTGGCATCGGCGCGCTGCGATCTGCGCTCCACCAGCCGGGTGAGCCTGAACGGGATGTGGCAATTCAACTGGTTTGCCGCCCCGGAACAGGTTCCAGCCGACTGGATAGAGCAGGACTTACCCGACGCCGTCGCCCTCACAGTCCCTGGTAATTGGCAGTGCCAGGGCTTTGATACACCGATTTACACCAACATCAAATACCCGTTTCCCTGCCAACCGCCACGCGTCCCGGAACAGAACCCCACCGGCTGCTACAGCCGCGAATTTGAGCTACCGCAGGAATGGCTCAGTGAAGGCCAGGTGCGAGTCATCTTCGATGGCGCCAACAGTGCGCTGCACCTGTGGTGTAACGGCCACTGGGTCGGATATTCGCAGGACAGCCGCCTGCCGGCAGAATTCGATCTCACCCCCTATCTGCATGCGGGGCGCAACCGCATTGCCGCCATGGTGTTGCGCTGGTCGGATGGCAGTTACCTCGAAGATCAGGATATGTGGCGTCTCAGCGGGCTCTTTCGTGACGTCACCCTGCTGCACAAGCCGGCACTCCATATTGCCGATCTGCAGGTGACCCCGGATCTTGATGCTTGCTACCGCGATGGCCGACTGGCCGTACGCATCGTGCTAAACCATGTGGCATCCAGCCCGAGTGTCAGGCTGACCCTGTATCGGGGCAGCGACAAAATCTGCCGTGAACAGCTCAGCCCGGGAACCGGGCCCATCGACGAACGTGGGGCCTACGCGGATCACATTCATCATACCCTGCAGGTCTCAAGCCCCCATCAGTGGAGTGCCGAACAGCCCGAGCTGTATCGGCTGACGGTCGAATTGCTGGCGGCCGATGGCCAGCTGATCGAAGTGGAAGCCTGCGACGTCGGTTTTCGCAAAATAGAGATCCGTGACGGCCTCTTGCGTCTGAATGGCCAGCCGCTTCGCATCCGCGGCGTCAACCGCCATGAGTTTGATCCGGATCTTGGCCAGGTCATGACCGCCGAGCGGATGGAGCAAGATATCCGGCTGCTGAAACAGCATAACTTCAACGCCGTACGCGCCTCCCACTACCCGAACCACCCGCTGTTTTACACCCTGTGTGATCGCTACGGACTATACGTGGTCGACGAGGCCAATCTCGAGACCCATGGCATGATCCCCATGAACCGGCTGACGGATGACCCGCAGTGGCTGGCCGCCTGTTGCGAGCGGGCCAGCCGCATGGTACAGCGCGATCGCAATCACCCCTGCATCCTGATCTGGTCGCTGGGTAATGAATCCGGCTATGGCGCCGCGCACGATGCCATGTACCAGTGGATCAAGCGGGCGGATCCTAGCCGGCCGATACAATACGAGGGCGGTGGCGCCAATACCCCGGCGACAGACATACTGTGCCCTATGTACGCGCGGGTCGACGAGGATCAGCCGTTCCCGGCGGTGCCGAAATGGTCATTGAAGAAGTGGATTGGTCTACCGGGCGAGACACGCCCGTTAATCCTGTGCGAATACGCGCATGCGATGGGAAACAGCTTCGGCGGGTTTCATCTCTACTGGCAGGCCTTCCATGCATACCCGCGGCTGCAGGGCGGTTTTGTCTGGGACTGGGTGGATCAGGGGCTGAGCCACCAAGACGCTCAGGGGCAAGCCTACTGGGCCTATGGCGGTGACTTTGGTGACCAGCCCAATGATCGGCAGTTTTGTCTGAATGGGCTGGTGTTTCCGGATCGGACTCCTCACCCTGCGCTGTATGAAGCCGCCCGCGCGCAACAGTTTTTCCTGTTTCGTCTCCTCAACCAGCAGCCGTTGCAACTCGAGGTGCGCAGTGACTACCTGTTCCGCGTCAGTGACAACGAGCGGTTGCACTGGCAGATCTGTGCCGATGGCGATGTCCTGGCCAGCGGTTCGCAAGCGCTGACCCTGGCGCCCCAGCACGCGACATCACTGACGCTGTCAGCCACGCTGCCACCGCTGCCGGCCGGACAACAGGTCTGGCTCGACGTCTGGGTGGAGCAGACCGCTGCCACGGCCTGGTCGGCGGCAGGACACCTCTGTGCGCGCCAGCAATGGCCGCTCACCGTTCCCCTGGCATTGCCAATACCCGCCGTCGGGGCTGTCGACGCGCTGCGCGCTGTTGCCGATGGCTGGGAGCTGGGAGACGATCTCGCGTGCTGGCACTTCGAACGGCAACACGGCGATCTGGTGCAATGGTTTCATCGGGGCACACCCCAATTGCTGGCACCGCTACAGGATCATTTCTATCGTGCCCCGCTGGACAACGATATCGGCACCAGCGAAGCCGATCACCTCGACCCGCAGTCATGGATTGCCCGCTGGGCGGCGGTGGGGCTGGGGCGCTGGCAGCGGCGCTGCCTGAGTGTGCAGCCGACCCAGAGCGGCCCGGTGCCGGGGATCCTGGTCGAACATGCTTTCTACCATCATGAGCAGCTTTGCCTGATCCGGCGTAAACACTTCCAGCTGACGGCCCCCGGACAGCTGACCGTTGACATAGAAGATCAGATTGCCGCACAGATGCCCTCTCTGCCGCGCCTCGGCGTGCTGTTGCAACTGCAACAGATCCCTGAACAGGTCAGCTGGCTGGGCCGCGGCCCTCATGAAAACTACCCGGATCGAAAGCTCTCGGCCGATTTCGGGCTGTGGACGCAACCGCTGGCCAGTCTGCACACCCCGTATCTGTTCCCGTGCGAGAACGGGCTACGCTGTGATGTCAGCCAGCTGCAGTTTGCCGACATCACCCTCCGCGGCCAGTTCCATTTCAGCCTGAGCCGCTTCAGTCCTGCCACCCTCGCCAAGACGTCTCACCAGCACAGCTTGCTGTCGGACGATGGCGTCCATCTCTGTCTCGACGGATTCCATATGGGTGTTGGCGGCGATGACTCATGGAGCCCCAGCGTCCGAAGCGAATACCTGATTGCGCCCGGGCGCTACCACCACCGCTGGCACTGGGAGGGGTAAACCAATCTGTGAACCCCGACACGGTTCCAAAAGAAAACCAATCGTGAGCCAAAGCAGATCATTCTTGCCAACTCATTGTTTTAACTATATTTGCACTTCTTTGTAACACTTTGTAATCGTTTTCATATTGTTGTTTCGATCACAGACCAAAATGTAACAACTTGGCTACATTGAAATGAGCGCACACAACCACGTCGTATGCCAACGGTGCGCAACCTAACTCAACAACATAGGAAGCCGGAGAAGGATAATGAAGAAACTGACTACAGTTGCCGCCATCATGGCAGGTTTGTCCATGAGTGCCCTGGCCCAGGCCGAAACCACGCTGGGTTTCACCGTGTATAAGTACGACGATAATTTCATGTCGGTGGTCCGCAAGAGCATCGAGCAGGAGGCGGAAAAGGCACCGGATGTCAAACTGCTGATGAACGACTCGCAGAACGACCAATCCAAGCAAAACGATCAGATCGACGTCATGCTGGCCAAGGGTGTCAAGGCACTGGCCATCAATCTGGTCGACCCGGCTGCGGCTTCCGTTGTGATCGACAAGGTAAGAGGGGATGGCATTCCGATCGTGTTCTACAACAAGGAACCGAGCGCCGCCGACCTGGCCAGCTATGACAAGGCCTACTATGTTGGCACCGACTCCAAAGAGTCAGGCATCATCCAGGGTGAGCTGATTACCAAACAGTGGAAGGCTCATCCGGAGTGGGATCTGAACAAGGATGGTGCCATCCAGTTCGTGCTGCTGAAGGGCGAACCCGGTCATCCGGACGCCGAAGCCCGTACCACTTATGTCATCAAGACCCTGAACGAAAAGGGCATCAAGACCGAGCAGCTGCATCTGGACACCGCCATGTGGGATACCGCCATGGCCAAGGACAAGATGGACGCCTGGATCTCCGGCCCGAACGCCGCCAAGATCGAAGTGGTCATCGCCAATAATGACGCCATGGCCATGGGTGCCATCGAGTCGCTGAAGGCACAAGCCAAGAAGACCCCGGTGTTTGGGGTGGATGCACTGAGTGAAGCCCTGGCTCTCGTCGAGAAGGGAGAGCTGGCCGGGACCGTGCTGAATGACGCGAAGAACCAGGCCAAAGCCACCTTCGATCTGACCAAGAACCTCGCCGAAGGCAAGGCAGCCGGTGAAGGCACCAGCTGGAATATCGTCAACAAGGTTGTACGGGTTCCTTATGTCGGTGTCGACAAGGACAACCTGGCTCAATTCAAGTAATCAGGAAGCTGGCAGGGAGTCCGCTCCCTGCCCTTCCCCAACTGGCGATGGCCGCTATGACAACTGAGCAACAATCCGAATGGCTGTTGGAGATGATTGACGTCAGCAAGAGTTTCCCTGGCGTCAAGGCGCTCGATAACGTCAACCTGCGTGTTCGCCCGCACTCGGTGCACGCCCTGATGGGCGAAAATGGCGCAGGTAAATCCACCCTGCTGAAGTGCCTGTTCGGCATCTATGAAAAAGATGAAGGCAAGATTTTCCTGCTCGGTCAGGAGGTCAATTTCACCTCTTCCAAGGAAGCGCTGGAAAATGGCGTCTCCATGGTCCACCAGGAATTGAACCTGGTGCTGCAACGCACCGTGATGGATAACATGTGGCTGGGTCGTTACCCGACCCGCGGCTTGTTTGTCGATCACAGCAAGATGTTTACCGATACCAAACACATCTTCGACGAGCTCGACATCGATATCGACCCGCGCGAGAAGGTCGCCAACCTGACCGTCTCCCAGATGCAGATGATCGAGATCGCCAAGGCGTTTTCGTATGACGCCAAGGTCGTCATCATGGATGAGCCCACCTCCTCACTCACCGAGAAGGAGGTCAACCACCTGTTCAAGATCATCAACAAGCTCAAGAAGAAGGGCTGTGGCATCGTCTACATCTCCCACAAGATGGAAGAAATTTTCCAGCTCTGCGACGAGATCACCATACTGCGGGATGGTCAGTGGATCACCACACAACCGCTGCAGGGGCTCACGATGGACCAGATCATCGGCATGATGGTCGGTCGCGAGCTGACCCAGCGTTTCCCGGAGAAAACCAACCAGCCCAAAGAAGTCATCCTGGAGGTGGAACATCTTACCGCCCTGAACCAGCCTTCGATTCAGGACATCAGCTTCTCACTGCGCAAGGGAGAAATCCTCGGGATCGCCGGTCTGGTGGGCGCCAAGCGGACCGACATTGTCGAAACACTGTTCGGCGTACGCGAACGCAGCCAGGGCAGTATCCGCCTGCACGGCAAGGAGGTGCAGAATCGCGATGCCCATGAGGCCATTCACAACGGCTTTGCCCTCGTCACCGAAGAGCGCCGCTCTACCGGCATCTATGCCCAGCTGGATATCAGCTTCAACTCGCTGATCGCCAACATGGACAAATACAAGAACGGCATGGGCCTGCTCAGTAACACCAGGATGAAAAGTGATACCCAGTGGGTGATCGATTCGATGCGCGTCAAGACGCCCAGTCAACGTACCAATATCGGCTCCCTGTCGGGCGGCAACCAGCAGAAGGTGATCATCGGCCGCTGGCTGCTGACACAGCCGGAAGTGCTGATGCTTGATGAACCGACGCGCGGCATTGACGTCGGTGCCAAATTCGAGATCTACCAACTGATTCTGGAACTGGCGAAGAAGGACAAGGGGATCGTCATCATTTCGTCCGAAATGCCCGAATTACTTGGCATCACCGACCGGATTCTGGTCATGAGCAACGGCCGTCTGGCCGGTATCGTCAATACCAAAGAAACAGACCAGAACGAAATCCTCCGTCTGGCATCTCGTTATCTCTGACAGGAAGGGAATGTATGGAGTGGGCTAAAAATTTCAATCTGATGCGCACCCTCAAGGAGAGCGGCATCTACGCGGTCTTGCTGATTCTGCTGTTGATCATCGTCATCAAGGAACCCTCGTTCCTGAGTCTGACCAACTTCAGTAACATCCTGACCCAATCCTCGGTGCGCATCATCATAGCGCTGGGTGTCGCCGGGCTGATCATCACCCAAGGCACCGACTTGTCTGCCGGGCGGCAGGTTGGCCTGGCTGCCCTGATCGCCGCCACCTTGCTGCAATCGCTGACTAACGCCAACAAGGTGTTTCCCGAACTCGGAGAGGTACCGATTCCGGTCGTCATCATGATTGTCTGCTTTATTGGCGGGCTGATCGGATTAATCAACGGCCTGATCGTCGCCTACCTGAACGTGACGCCCTTTATCACCACGCTCGGCACCATGATCATCGTCTACGGGATTAACTCCCTCTATTTCGACTATGTCGGTGCATCACCCGTGGCCGGTTTCGATCCCCGCTATTCGAGTTTTGCGCAGGGATTCGTCCGCATCGGCGGATTTAAACTCTCCTATCTGACGTTCTATGCCGCCATCGCCATCGTCTTTGTCTGGATCTTGTGGAACAAGACCCGCTTTGGCAAAAACATCTTCGCCATCGGTGGCAATCCCGAGGCCGCCAAGGTGTCGGGTGTCAATGTGGCCGTCAATCTGGTGATGATCTATGCCCTTGCCGGTGTGTTCTACGCCTTTGGCGGCATGCTGGAGGCCGGTCGCATCGGCAGTGCCACCAACAACCTCGGTTTCATGTATGAACTCGATGCCATCGCCGCGTGTGTGGTGGGCGGTGTCTCGTTTGCGGGTGGGGTCGGCACCGTGGCCGGAGTTGTCACCGGGGTCATCATCTTCACGCTGATCAACTACGGTCTGACCTACATTGGTGTCAGTCCGTATTGGCAGTTCATTATCAAAGGCAGCATCATCATTCTGGCGGTAGCGCTGGACTCATTGAAATACGCGAAGAAGAAGTAACCGCCATCAGGCGCCGGGTGACCGGCGCCTGTCGCGGAGGGGCTCCCCCACTCAGCGCTGTTTTCCGCACGTTGTGCACACAGTGACTATAACTAGACAAGATGCCCGTTGCCCGCCACAGGAATAGCATGATGAAGACCATTCCTTTTAAAACCAAAATCTATGCGCTGTTTTGCTGCGTCATCGTCATCACAGTGCTGACCTCCTATCTGAGCGTCAACCATGTTGTCAGTGGCTACATCCAGTCGTCTCAGGAAGAGGCCATCAACCAGCAGATCGCATTCGTACAGCAAAAACTCGGCGACGACATACAACAGAAGATTTTGCTGGCATCGAACCTGAATTTTGGTGTCACCAACGTCAAGAAAATGCTGGCAGAAACCGGCTTTCATAACATCGTCAAAGTCATTGGCGACATGGCTTTTGACGCCAACGGTGTCATCGAGGATACCAACCGCGTCAACCAGTTGCGCAGTCTGATCGCCCCGGCCGGCAAGGCGGTGCAAGTCAGCCCGATTCTATTTGAAGATAACAAGCCCCTGTTGCGCATCCTGGTGCCCCGCGGTGCCGATTCAGCCTATTTCTTCTATCTGGATCTGACGCCCGTTGCGGCCATGCTGCAAAAAGCCAGTGCAGGTAGCAGCCATTATGCCTTGCAGGACAGTCAGGGAACGGTTCTGTATGGTGCCAAGCCACGACCCGACTGGCAGCCGCTTCCTCATGCGCTGGATATCAAAGGCCAAACATGGCAACTGACCGGTTATGTCGACCGCGATTACATCCAGGGCATTACCAATGGTCTGAACCGGACCATCACCCTGGCACTGACGGTGGCAGGTGTCCTCATCATAGCGTTGTCGATCATTGCCATCCGGGTCGCTTATCGCCCCATTCTGTCACTGCGCAACCTGGTCAGCGAACTGTCACAGGGCAACGGCGATCTGACGCGTCGCCTCAAGGTGACCAGCGAGGATGATCTGGGGATGATCTCCTCCGGCATCAATCAGTTCATCAGTCGCCTGCAAAGCATGCTGCTTGAAGTGCAGCAGGCGACAGAACGGCTGAATGACGGCATCCGTCAACTTGGTGAGCAAACCGATGAGAGCAAGCTGTTGCTGGATCATCATGTGCAGGAGACCGACCAGGCCGTCACCGCCATCACCGAGATGAGCAGCACCGCCAGCTCGGTCGCGGAAAATGCCGCTACCGCGGCACGCCTGACACAGGAGACCAGCACCCAGGCTCAGGACTCACGCCAGGTGGTCGATACGGCCATCAACAGCGTCTCCGCCCTGGTCGACGAGGTAGAGTCAACGTCCCACTCGATTCAGGCGATGCAAGGACATGCCGAACAAATCAGCTCAGTGCTGGGGGTCATCGGCGGCATTGCCGAACAGACCAACTTGCTGGCATTGAATGCCGCGATCGAAGCAGCCCGCGCCGGTGAACAGGGCCGCGGATTTGCCGTTGTGGCCGATGAGGTACGGGCGCTGGCCGCACGCACCCAAACCAGCACCATGGAGATCAAGGAGATGCTGGGACGGTTACAACAGGGAACCCAAACCGTGGTGCAGGCGATGAACAGCACCAAGGCCAGTTGTCAGCGGACAGCGGCAAACAGTGCCCAGGTCACCCACTCGCTGGATGAAATGGCGACCCATATCGTCGATATCAACGATCTGAGCTGTCTGATGGCCACGGCCGCAGAGGAGCAACGCGCCGTGACAGAAGAAATTACCCGCAACATGAATGCCATCAAGGAAGTCATTCATCAATTGCAGGCCACCGGGGACGCCACCGTGGCCAGCACCGGCGATATCGCAAACAGCTACCGCCAGCTCAGCGACATCGTCAATCGCTTCCGTCTGCAATAGCTGGACGCCAGCAGGCACCATGTTGCAACGCCAGCAGCAGGCCATCGACCAGCTCGACGGCCTGCTCTGGCAACCTGAGGTCTTCATGCCGGCTTAACCAGTTGAGGATGAACCCGTCCAGCGTGCACTGCAGGAATACGGCGGCACGCCGAGTGTCCAGCCGCGCAGGCAATTGCTGCTTATCAATGGCATGACGCAATGCGTCATGCAAACGCTCAAGGTAAAAACGCAGCTCCAGACTCAGCATGTTGCGCAACTCGGTATCCTCGACGTCACGCAATAGCAGCGAGTGCAGAATACGGAACATCTGCTGATGTCGGGGGTTCTCAGCCACCAGCGTCAACATCTCGATCAGCAACAGGCGAAGTTTACCGAGCGGATCCGGTTCGGAGGCCTCCGACGACGCGACGATCAACTGCATCATGGGGCCGCAGAACTCCTGCCACAGGGCGCTGAACAACTCCTCCTTGTTGCAAAAATGCCAATAGATGGCACCCCGTGTCACATCGCTCTGACGCGCGATGTCGACAAGACTGGTACGACTCACGCCGTGCTGACTAAACAGACACAAGGCCGCATCCATAATCTGCCGCCGTGTCGCCTGTGCCTCTTCCTTTGTGCGTCGAACCATAGCTTTTCTCGTTAATCTGCGTTAAGCGTCTTACATACATACACGAATGTATGTATATTGCCATAGCGTGGCACTCCTGCCAATTATTCTTCGGCTGCCTATGCAGCCATGCTCTCCAGCCAGAGGCTTTTCAACCATGCAAAGACATACACTTTCCCGTTCTCTGACGCTGGCCCTGATGGCCGGCACACTGCTCGCAGGTTGCAACGAAGCGGCGGCGCCGGCACCGGGTGCCATGCCACCCACCGCGGTCGATGTCGTCACCCTGCAGCAGGCACCGCTGACCCTGACCACTGAGCTGACCGGCCGGACTGCGGCTTTGCGTCTGGCCGAAGTGCGCCCTCAGGTCAGCGGCATCATTCTCAAGCGCTATTTCACCGAAGGCAGTGATGTCCGCGCCGGACAGGTGCTCTACCAAATCGATCCCGCTACCTACGAGGCCGCCGTCGCCAGCGCCGAAGCGACACTGGCCAAAGCGGAAGCGACCGAACAGAGTGCACGCCTGAAGGCGCAGCGCTATGCGGCGCTGGCCAAGGTCAAGGCTATCAGCACCCAGGATAACGATGATGCCCAGGCCAGCTGGCGTCAGGCCGTCGCCGACATCGCGGCCGCCAAGGCGGCCCTGAAGAGCTCGAAAATCAATCTCGGCTATACCCGTATCACAGCGCCGATTTCCGGCCGCATCGGCAAATCCGCCGTCACCGAAGGCGCGCTGGTGACCGCCCAGCAAGCCACCAGCCTGACCAGCATCCAGCAACTCGACCCCATGTATGTCGATGTCACTCAATCTTCGACCGATCTGTTGCGCCTGCGCCAGCTGTATGCCGCCGGCAAGCTGACCAGCACCAAGGACGGCGCCGTGGTGCACTTCCGCCTGGAGGATGGCAGCCAACTGCCACAAAGTGGGCGTTTGCAATTCTCCGATGTCACGGTAGATGAATCTACCGGCATGGTGACGGTGCGCGCTCAGGTTCCGAATCCGGACAAGCTGCTGCTGCCGGGCATGTTTATCCGTGCCGAGTTGCAGCAAGGTGAGCGCCCGCAAGGATTGCTGGTACCACAAGCCGCCGTTGCCCGTACCGCGCGCGGTGGCGCCAGCGTGATGCTCGTCGGCGGCGATAACAAGGTCGAACAACGTGATATTGAGGTCAGCCAGGCGCTGAACGGCAACTGGGTTGTCGAATCTGGCCTCAAGGCGGGTGAACGCGTCATCGTCGCCGGCCTGCAAAAGGTCAAGGCGGGTGCCGCCGTGAACCCCAAGGATGTCACCCCGGTCACCCCGGCTAACAAGCAGTAGGATGGAGTAGATTCCTCATGGCCCGTTTTTTTATTGATCGACCCATATTTGCCTGGGTGATAGCCCTGGTGATCATGCTGGCGGGTGGTCTGTCCATCCTCAAGCTGCCGATCGCCCAATACCCCACCATAGCCCCGCCGGCCGTGGCCATTTCCGCCTCTTACCCTGGAGCCTCGGCCAAGACGGTAGAAGACTCGGTGACCCAGATCATCGAGCAGAACATGACCGGCCTCGACCACCTGCTCTATATGTCGGCCCAGAGTGACTCGTCCGGCAACGTCTCGGTCACTCTGACCTTCATGCCAGGGACTGATCCAGATATCGCCCAGGTTCAGGTACAGAACAAACTGCAACAAGCCACCACCCAGCTGCCACAAATCGTGCAGCAGCAAGGGATCAAGGTGCAGAAGACCACCAGCAGCTTCCTGATGGTGGCCGGTTTCATCTCCACCGATGGCAAAATGGGTAACGATGACCTCGCCGACTATGTCGTCTCGAACATCAAGGATCCAATTAGCCGGCTTGATGGTGTCGGTGAAATCCAGCTGTTTGGTAGTCAGTACGCCATGCGTATCTGGCTGGATCCGCACAAGCTGAACAGCTACCAACTGACCCCGGCGGATGTGAAGAGCGCCATCACGGCACAAAATGCCCAGATCGCCCTCGGCAAGCTGGGCGGCACCCCGGCCATCAGCGACCAGCAGTTCACCGCCACCATCATGGGGCAGAGCCGTCTGACGACACCGGAAGCCTTTGGCAATGTCCTGCTGCGCGTGACACAAGATGGTGCCAAGGTGCGTCTGAAGGATGTGGCCCGCATCGAATTGGCCGGTGAGAGTTTCGATGCCGAAGCCAAGTATAACGGACAACCAACCGCTGCCTTCGCCGTCAAACTGGCGACCGGCGCCAATGCTCTGGATACCGCCAATAAGGTCCGGGCCAAGATCGACGAGCTGAAGCCCTATTTCCCGGACAACATGGAGGTGGTCTATCCATACGACACCACCCCGTTCGTCCAGATCTCCATCGAAGAGGTAGCACAGACGCTGTTTGAGGCCATCATCCTGGTCTTCTGTGTCATGTACCTGTTCCTGCAGAACTTCCGCGCCACGCTGATTCCGACGATTGCCGTGCCGGTGGTGTTGCTGGGCACCTTTGGCGTCATGTCGGCATTCGGCTTCTCGATCAACACCCTCACGATGTTCGGTCTGGTGCTGGCCATCGGTCTGCTGGTTGACGATGCCATCGTCGTGGTCGAGAACGTCGAGCGTCTGATGAGCGAGGAAGATCTGTCACCGCTCGAGGCCACGCGCAAGTCGATGGACCAGATCACCGGCGCCCTGATCGGGATCGCCCTGGTGTTGTCTGCCGTGTTTGTGCCCATGGCCTTCTTTGGCGGCTCGACCGGTGCCATCTATCGCCAATTCTCGCTGACCATTGTCTCGGCGATGGTGCTGTCGGTACTGGTGGCCTTGATTCTGACGCCAGCGCTGTGCGCCACCATTCTCAAGCCGATCAAGCATGGCGAGTTTGGAGAGAAACGCGGCTTCTTCGGCTGGTTCAACCGTCTGTTCGACAGCAGTGCCCAGCGTTATCAGAGCCGGGTCGGCAAGGTTGTCCGTCAGGGTGTGCGTTTCAGCCTGATCTATCTGGCGATGCTGATCGCGCTCGGTGTGCTCTTCATGCGTCTGCCGACCTCGTTCCTGCCGGAAGAGGATCAGGGGGTCATCATGTCGATGGTGCAACTGCCTGTTGGCGCCACCAAGGAGCGCACCGAGAAGGTTCTTGGCCAGATGCGCGACTACTTCCTGAAGAATGAAAAAGCCAATGTCGACTCTGTGCTGACCGTCTCCGGCTTCAGTTTCGCCGGCCGTGGCCAGAACAGCGGCATGGCCTTCATCAAGCTGAAACACTGGGATGAGCGCAACACCCCGGACCGCAGCGCTAACGCCATCATAGGCCGCGCTATGGGCTTCCTGTTCAGCATCAAGGAGGCGCAGGTCTTCGCCTTCAACCTGCCCTCGATTCCCGAGCTGGGCACGGCTACCGGCTTTGACTTCTATCTGCAGGACCGGGCCGGACTCGGTCATGACAAGTTGATGGCCGCCCGCAACCAACTGCTTGGCATGGCGGCACAGAAGAGCGATACCCTGGTGCGTGTCCGACCGAACGGCATGGAAGATGCGCCGCAGTTTGATGTCAAAATCGACTATGAAAAAGCACTGGCACAAGGGCTGAGCGTCTCCGATATCAACGATGCACTGTCCACGGCATGGGGCTCCTCCTATATCGATGACTTCGTCGATCGTAACCGGGTCAAGAAGGTCTATCTGCAAGCCGATGCCCCGTTCCGCATGAACCCGGAAGATCTGAATCTCTGGTTCGTCCGCAACAGTGACGGCAAGATGGTGCCCTTCTCGGCCTTTGCCAGCACCGGCTGGAGCTTTGGCTCGCCAAGACTGGAGCGCTATAACGGCGTGCCCGCCATGGAGATAGTCGGCGAGGCCGCACCCGGCAAGAGTACCGGCGAAGCCATGGCGGCGATTGAGGAGATGGTGAAACAGCTGCCGGAAGGTATCGGCATCGAATGGACCGGACTCTCGTACCAGGAGCGTCAGGCCGGCTCACAGGCCCCTGCGCTGTATGCCATCTCGCTGCTGGTCGTATTCCTGTCGCTGGCGGCGCTGTATGAGAGCTGGAGTGTGCCGTTCTCGGTCATGCTGGTCGTGCCGCTCGGTGTACTGGGCGCAATTCTGGCTGCCACCCTGCGCGGGCTGGAGAACGACGTCTACTTCCAGGTCGGTCTGCTGACGACCATCGGCTTGTCGGCGAAGAACGCCATCCTGATCGTCGAGTTTGCCAAGGAGCTGTATGACCAGGGCAAGGGGCTGACCGAGGCCGTCGTCGAAGCCGCCCGCCTGCGTCTACGCCCGATCCTGATGACCTCGCTGGCGTTCATCCTCGGCGTACTGCCATTGGCCACCAGTACCGGGGCCGGCGCGAACAGCCGTATCGCCATCGGTTCCGGCGTCATCGGCGGCATGGTGAGTGCGACCGTGCTGGCGATCTTCTTTGTCCCGCTGTTCTTCGTATTGATCATGCGCTACTTCACCAAATACCGTCCGCGGCATGAGCGCACGACGCCGGTTGCGCAGGAGGTCCATCATGACTAAGTCGTTCCTCGCCCTCTCCCTCGGCCTGCTGCTGGCAGGCTGTTCCATGGCACCTGATTATCAGCGCCCGGAGATGCCGGCAGGCGCCAGCTGGCAAACCGCAGAGACCAGTGCCACCCTCAGCGGCTGGCAACAGCAGTTCCTCGATCCGCAGTTGCAGCGGCTGATTGCGCTCGGGTTGGAAAACAACCGCGACCTGCGCCTGGCCGCCCTGAATGTTCAGAGCTACGAGGCGCAATACCGGATCCAGCGTGCCGCACAGCTACCGACCGTCGCGGCCGGCGCCTCCAGCACCCGCCAGCAGACCTCCGGTGATACCAATGGCACCGGCCAGGAACAGATCGGTTCACAATACAATGCCCAGGTCGGCATCACGGCTTACGAGCTGGATCTGTTCGGCCGAATCCAGAGTCTGAAAGATCAGGCACTGGAAACCTACCTGGCTCAGGTCGAAACCCAGCGCAGTACCCAGATTGCATTGGTCGCCTCGCTGGCCAACGCCTATTTGACGCTGATCGCCGACCAGGAACTGCTTACGCTGAGTCAATCAACCTTGCAGACCGAGCAGGAAACCTATGCTCTGACGCAAAAGAAATATGAACTCGGCTCGGCTTCCGACATGGAGCTGGCGCAGAGTCGGACCTCGTTGGAGAGCGCCCGCGTCAGTGTCGCCCAGTATCAACGGCTGGTATTGCAGGATCGCAATGCGTTGACGTTACTGCTGGGCACCCCGCTGCCTGCGGATGTGTCGCTGCCGGCCTCGCTGAACGAGGTGAAACTGGCCAGCATCCCGGTCGGTGCCCCCTCCTCGCTGCTGCAGCAACGTCCGGACATTCTGGCCGCGGAACACAGCCTGAAGGCAGCGAATGCCAACATTGGCGCTGCCCGTGCCGCGTTCTTCCCGACGATCACGTTGACGGCAACCGCCGGCACTGCCAGCACAGAGCTGGGACACCTGTTCGATGGCGGCACCGGAACCTGGAGTTTTATTCCGCAGCTGAACCTTCCGCTCTTCGATGGCGGCAAGCGGGTAGCGGACCTGGATGTTGCCGAGATCGCGGCCAAGCAGGCCGTTGCCACCTACGAGAAGACCATCCAGACGGCGTTTCAAGAAGTGGCGAACGGCTTGGGTTCCGAGACTTACTTCCAGCAGCAGGCCGATGCCCAACAGGCACTGGTCGCCGCCAATGAGCGTTATTTCCAGCTGGCTGACTACCGCTACAACGAGGGGGTCGACAGCTACCTGACACGCCTCGATGCCCAGCGCTCGTTGTTTTCTGCCCGCCAGACGATGGTTTCGACCCGGCTGGCCCAGCTAAGCAACCAGATAGCGCTGTTCAAGGCCATTGGCGGTGGCTGGCAGAAATAGCCCGGCCCTGAAGACACCAAAGCCCCTCTCGCAGGGGCTTTTTCATGGCTGCTTTGCGCCGCGGAACGGCTTAACTGACAGCTTTGAGCAGTTCAGGGATCGGATACTGGCGCAGATGCTGCTGGTAAAGATACTGGTTGAGCTGAAAGCATGCCTCATCGTCGAGGTGCAGCCGCACCACACAACGCCGCCAGCCGGAGCTGAGCTCCTCCTGACGCACCATCTGGCCACAGATCGGAATCGGCTCCAGCTCCGGTGCCGCCAGGCAGGCCTGAAAGCGGATGCCGGCCGGCAAGGGTGGCACCGGGCCATCCAGCTGCATGCCGGTCGCGGACAGGTTGCGGATATGCCAATCCAGCGGTCGGCCGGCCTGATCGGTCAGATGGATGCCGCTCGGGTGGCAGGCTCGCCAGGCGCGAGGCTGACTGTGGGTGACATCCAGAATCAGCGGTGGCGAGAAGCGCAGCTCGGGCCGTCCCCACTCATCTTCCGCCACCGACAGACGAAAGGAGAACCTGTGCTGGCCATAATTGGCATGCAACACCAGCTGTTCGGCTTGTTGCAACAACGGCAACAGCATCGCCAGCATGGTCTCTGCATCGCCCGCACTGGCGTGGTCCCACCCTAGCGACAACGAAGACAGGTCTTCGTCCGCCACGGCCGGTGCAGAAAACAGCTCACGCAACATGAGTCGCTCATCCTGATTCAGAACAAAGGAGTGTTGCATTTGACACCTCGGACGCAAACGGCAGGGTGTGGCATTGTGTTGATGTACCGAGGATAGGATTGAGGCGTGTTAGAATAAATACACACTACGTAAATAAGCATAAAGCCCGGCAATAAGCCGGGCTTTATGGAAGTGGTCGGTGATAAAGGATTCGAACCTTTGACCCTCTGGTCCCAAACCAGATGCGCTACCGGGCTGCGCTAATCACCGAAAAACTGTGTTATCTGATCGGCACAATGGCCCATCGATAAAATATGTGGTGCGAGAGGAGGGACTTGAACCCTCACGTCCGGGGGACACTAACACCTGAAGCTAGCGCGTCTACCAATTCCGCCACCCTCGCACGGGTGTAACAGCAAAATGGGGTGGCTGATGGGGCTCGAACCCACGACAACCGGAATCACAATCCGGGACTCTACCAACTGAGCTACAGCCACCATTGCTGTTTTTTGTCCATCTGATGACACGCCGCTGAGCATGGCGCGCCCGACAGGAGTCGAACCTGTGGCCTCTGCCTCCGGAGGGCAGCGCTCTATCCAGCTGAGCTACGGGCGCTCGTCATCGGACGGGTCGAAATAGTACGAACCGAGGCCCGGCTTGTCCAGTTTTTTTGGAAAAAAAAGCGTGTTTGCCGTTTTTTTGACTGGAGTGAATAAAAAACACACATTCTTGTTGCGTCGCACGCGCGAAAAGTGCAACCAATTGACTAAAAATTTGTTGCATCCGTAAGAATTCAGCGATAATGAATGAACGTTCATTCACAAATATGAACTCTTATTCAGCGCCAGTTTAGTTCCCGCATGGGACCATGCATGGCCAGCGATGACGACGAGGCAATATGGATAAGCGCACCCGGCTGATGCAGGTAGCACTGCGGTTATTTATCGAACAGGGCTTTCATGGCTGTTCGGTCCAGAACATGGCTCAACAAGCTGGCATGGCTACCGGCTCTTTCTATCGCTATTTTTCCAGCAAGGAAGAGCTGATTCACCAGCTGTACCGTAGTTCGATGCAGCACATCTGCGACATCCTGTTCCAGCAGGTGGATTTGAACGTGACCAGCTATGCCAATTATCGCCAGATGTGGTTCAACGGCTGCCAGGGTATCCAGGATCATGCGGATGTCATGCTGTTCAAGGATCTTTATGAACGCACTCCTTTTTTCACCGAAGAGGTCCGCGCCTGGACCCGGGCGCAGTGGCAACCGCTGGACGACTTCTTCCAGCGCGGCATCGACCAGGGGTTGTTTCGCAATATGCCGCCCTGTTTGCTCGGCGCATTGAGCCTGGCGACGGTGCAATGCGTACAACATGAGCACAAGTTTTACGATTTTGATTTAAACGATTCACTGAGAGAACACATGGCCGAGGCCAGCTGGCAGTCCATTCTCGCCAGCCCCTCATCTTCATCCGGGAGAGAACAACAATGAAAAAGTGGACGGCAATAATGCTGGTCTTGGTGCTGCTTATCTTCGGCAGCGTGATTGGATTCAACCTCGTCAAGAACCACATGATGGCCCAGTATTTTGCCAACATGCCAGTCCCTACCTTCCCGGTAGCGGTACAGGAGGTCAAGGCCAATGACTGGACACCTACCATAGAGGCGATTGGCTTCATTGAACCGAATCAGGGGCTGGATATCAGCAACGAAACCGCCGGCAAGGTGGCCAGGATCGCGTTCGAGTCAGGCCAGCAGGTACAGAAGAATGAACTGCTGCTGAGTCTGGATGCCTCGGTTGAGCAAGCAAACCTGAAGGCCTCCCAGGGCCGGATGCCGGCGACCAAGGCCAATCTCGACCGCATGCGCAGCCTGTATGCCAAGGGAACTGTCTCCAAGGGCAACCTGGATGACGCCGAGGCCGACTACCTGCAACTGGCCGGTCAGATCGAGTCGCTGCAAGCCACCATTGACCGGATGAACATCCGAGCCCCGTTCGCCGGCCAGGTGGGTATCCGCAACGTCTATCTGGGCCAGTACCTGCAAGCAGGTAGCGACATAGTGCGCCTCGAAGACACCAGCGTCATGAAGATCCGCTTCACCATACCGCAGACCGATCTGGCCCAGGTCAAGGTCGGCCAGCAGTTGCACATCTACGTGGATGCCTATCCGAACCAACCGTTCAGCGGCACCATCTCGGCCATTGAACCTGCGGTCAGTGCCCAGTCCGGTGTGGTTCAGGTGCAAGCCGCGATCCCGAACTCCGATGGCCTGCTGCGTTCCGGCATGTTCGCCAAGGTGCAGGTGCTGTTACCGTTGCTGCCGCAACAGATCGCCATTCCGCAGACTGCCATCAACTTCACGCTGTACGGTCAGACCGTCTACGTCGTCGAGCCGGGTAAGGATGAGAAGGGCGAGGCGCTGAAGGATGCCGAAGGCAAGCCGGTCATGGTGGCCCGTCAGGTCGTCGTGCACGTCGGTGAGCGCAAGGAAGATATGGCGCATATCCTGGATGGCCTGAAGCCGGGCGAACAGGTGGTTACCAGTGGCCAGGTCCGCCTGTCCAACGGCAGCCATGTCAAGATCATGCCGGATTCGCTGCTGACCAAGCCGGATACCACCCCGATGCTGTAACGCGGAGCGAGAGATGAAATTTACCGATACGTTTATTCGTCGACCGGTGCTCGCGATCTCCATCAGCCTGCTGATCGTGCTGCTCGGTCTGCAGGCACTGAAGGGGATGCAGGTCCGGGAGTACCCCAAGATCACCAATACGGTGATCACGGTCTCGACCAGCTACTACGGTGCCAGCGCCAGTCTGATCCAGGGGTTTATTACCCAACCGCTGGAACAGGCCATTGCCCAGGCTGACAACATCGACTACATGACCTCGAAGAGCCAGCTCGGCAGTTCCACCATCACGGTGAACATGAAGCTGAACACAGACCCGAACGCAGCCCTGTCGGATATCCTCGCCAAGGTCAACTCGGTTCGTTCCCAGCTGCCGAAGGAGTCCGAGGATCCGAGCCTCGACATGTCGACCGGCTCCAGCACCTCGATCATGTATATCTCGTTCTCCAGTGACGAGCTGAACTCATCGCAGATCACCGACTATCTGGAGCGGGTTATCAAGCCGCAGCTGTTTACCGTCGAAGGGGTGGCCAAGGTCAATCTCTACGGGGGTACCGAGTTTGCGCTGCGGATCTGGCTGGACCCGGAACGCATGGCCGCATACAACCTGACCTCCAGCGAGGTCATGAACGTGCTGCAAGCCAACAACTACCAGTCCTCTCCGGGTCAGGCTACCGGCTATTTCACGCTGTATAACGCCGATGCCCAGACCCAGGTCGACAACGTTGCCGATCTGGAGAAACTGGTCGTCGCCAGCCGGGATGGGGCCGTCATTCGCCTGCGCGACATCGCCAAGGTCAGCCTCGAGAAGAGCCATGACGTCTACCGGGCCATGGCCAATGGCAAGGAAGCGGTCGTTGTCGGCCTCGACGCCTCACCGACAGCCAACCCGCTGGAAATTGCCGCCAGCGTCGTCAAGATGATGCCGGAGCTGCAACGCAACCTGCCGTCGACCATCAAGATGAGCCTGCTGTATGACTCGACCGAAGCGATCAACGAATCCATCGACGAAGTGGTGAAAACCATTGTCGAAGCTGGCGTCATCGTTCTGGTGGTCATCACGCTGTTCCTCGGGTCGTTGCGCGCGGTCGTCATCCCGGTCATCACGATTCCGCTGTCACTGATCGGCGTCATCATGCTGATGCAGGTGTTTGGCTTCACCATCAACCTGATGACCTTGCTGGCCATGGTGCTGGCCATCGGTCTGGTGGTCGACGACGCCATCGTCGTCGTGGAAAACGTCGACCGCCACATCAAGGCCGGTGAAGATCCGTTCCGCGCCGCCATCATAGGTACCCGGGAAATCGCCCTGCCGGTCATCTCGATGACCATCACGCTAGCCGCTGTGTATGCCCCTATCGCCCTGATGGGCGGCGTGACCGGCTCGCTGTTCAAGGAGTTTGCGCTGACACTGGCCGGATCGGTGTTCGTCTCCGGGGTCATAGCGCTGACGCTGTCGCCGATGATGTGCTCCAAGATGTTGAAAGAGCACTCCAACCCGAATGCGTTTGAACGCGGTGTCGAAAACACCCTCAATCGCCTGACCGATGCCTATTCACGGGCACTGGACCGGGTGATGCTGCACCGTCCGGTGGTCATCGCCTTTGCGGTGTGTGTCTTCGCCTCGTTGCCGATTCTGTTCAAGTTCATTCCGGCCGAGCTGGCACCGTCCGAGGACAAGGGCGCCTACATGGTGATGACCAAGGGGCCGAACACTGCCAACCTCGACTACATCGAAGCCACCATGGGTGAAGTCACCGGCCGCCTGATGAAGGATCCGGCCATGGCCACCACCCTGTCGTTTGCCGGTATTCCGAACTCGAACCAGGGCATGGGCATAGCGGTGTTGAAGCCGTGGAGCCAGCGTGAAGACCTGAAGCAGGTGCTGCACCGTACCAACGAGTCGCTGCAGGACATTCCGGAGATGACGGTCAGCAGCTTCCAGTTCCCGGAATTGCCGGGGGCCGGTGGCGGCCTGCCGCTGCAGTATGTCATCACGACCCCGAACAACTTCGAAAGCCTGTTCCAGGTCGCCGACAGCATCATGCAGAAAGTCTCGGCCAACCGTCAGTTCGTCTACTCTGAACTCGACCTGGCCTACGACTCAGGCACCATGCGCATCACGGTCAACCGCGACAAGGCCGGTGCCTACGGCATCACGATGCAGGACATCGGCGTCACGCTGAGCACCATGATGAGCGATGGCTACGTCAACCGCATCGATCTGAACGGCCGCAGCTATGAAGTCATACCGCAGGTAGAGCGCAAGTTCCGTCTTAACCCGGAATCAATCAAGCGCTACTACGTCCGGGCGGCAGATGGCACTGCGGTTCCCCTGGGCAACCTGGTGAATGTCCAGCTGCAGACCGAGCCGCGTTCACTGCCGAAGTTCAACCAGCTCAACGCGGCCACCATCGGTGTGGTGCCAACACCCGGGGTCTCGATGGGCGACGCCGTGGCGTTCTTCGAAAACGAGATCACGCCATCACTGCCGATCGGCTATCAGCACAACTACATGGGCGAGGCCCGTCAGTATGTGACCGAAGGGAATGCCCTGATCGGTACCTTCGCGCTGGCGCTGTTCGTCATCTTCCTGGTACTGGCCTCGCAATTCGAGAGTGTGCGTGATCCGCTGGTCATCCTGGTGTCGGTGCCGCTGGCAATCAGCGGGGCCTTGATCGCCATGGCCTGGGGGCTGTCAACGATGAACATCTACACCCAGGTCGGGCTGATTACCCTCGTCGGTCTGATTACCAAGCACGGTATTCTGATCTGTGAAGTGACGAAGGAAGAGCAGCTCAAGCGCGGGCTGGACAAGATGGCCGCCGTCAAGCTGGCCACCCGTATCCGTCTGCGGCCGATCCTGATGACGACAGCCGCCATGGTCGCCGGTCTGATTCCGCTGATGGGAGCATCGGGTGCCGGTGCCATCAGCCGCTTCGGCATCGGTCTGGTTATCGTCGCGGGGCTGTCAATCGGTACCCTGTTCACGCTGTTCGTGCTGCCGGTGATCTACACCTACCTGGGTGAGACGCACAAGCCGCTCGAAGAGTTCGACGAAACCGTACCACCAAAAGCAGGAGAAGGTCAGCATCACTAAGGTGTGACCCTCACGACCGGGCAGCCAGGCTGCCCGGTTTTTTTTGCCACCATCAAGCGCCGACCGCGACAGCACAAAACGCTACCCGTTACCTAAGTTCTCAGTCGTACTCGCCATTACCCTGCACCGATACTGCGATTCATATCACAAAACACTATTTTGCTGGCAGAGCATGACAGCAGGATTCTGGTTGCGCAGCGCAAGCGTTACACTCATGACCACAGCTTGCGAGGAGTCGTTATGTCGAATGAACAAAAAGGGATCCTGTATGCCCTCAGTGCCTTCCTGATCTGGGGGGTTTGCCCCATCTATTTCAAATGGCTGACGGCCGTACCGGCCGGTGAAATCCTGACCCATCGCATCATCTGGTCCTGCGTACTGCTGCTGGTGCTGCTGGTTGTTACCCGCCAGGGCTACAAGGTGCGGCAAGTGCTGCGCCAACCGCGCCAGCTGCTGAACCTGACGCTGTCGGCACTGCTGGTGGCCGGTAACTGGCTGCTGTTCATCTGGTCGGTGAACCATAACCATCTGCTCGAAGCCAGCCTCGGCTACTACATCAATCCGTTGCTGAACATACTGCTGGGCATGCTGTTCCTCGGCGAGCGGCTGCGCCGCCTGCAATGGCTGGCCGTGGGGCTGGCCACCCTGGGCGTACTGATTCAGGTGGTGATGATCGGTCACCTGCCCTGGATAGCCCTGACCCTGGCCGGCTCCTTCGGCATCTACGGCCTGATTCGCAAGAAGATACCGGTGGATGCCCAGAGCGGCCTGTTTGTAGAAACCTTGCTGTTGCTGCCTCTGGCACTGTTCTATCTGCTGGCGATAGCCGACAGCCCGACCAGTGACATGAGTGCCAACCCGCTGTCGCTGAACCTGCTGTTGCTGGCCGCCGGGGTTGTCACCACAGTCCCGCTGCTGCTGTTTACCGCCGGCGCCCGCCTGATCCCGTTATCCACACTCGGTTTCATCCAGTATCTTGGCCCGAGCCTGATGTTCCTGCTGGCCATCACGCTGTATGGCGAACCGATCCAGGGCGCCAAGCTGCTGACCTTCGGATTTATCTGGCTGGCCCTGGCGCTGTTCAGCGCTGAAAGCTGGCGTTACGCCCGTCGGCAACGGCTGGCAACCGCCCCCTGATCCACTGCTCCCCGGGATGGCTTCCGCCATCCCGAGCTCTCAGTTCGAAATAATCGAAACCGCCGCCAATTGACACCATCCGGAAAGCCGTGTCTGCTATCTCCATGGCCACATTCGTGGTTTTACCTTTATTTTTAATATCTTATCGGCAGCGATGCTGCCCTGACACTTCATGGAGTGAAGATGCAACCCAGAGTGACACTGCTAGCCCTGATGCTGGGGATCGTCGGTTGTGGCGGTGGCGGCGGTAGCGATGCCGACCGCCAGCCGACCACCAGCTATACCGCCTCGGTCAGCCCCAGCAGCGGCGGCCGACTGGTGCCAAGCCGGCTGCAATTGGCGGCCGGTCAAAGCGGGTCCTTCCGCATCGAGGCGGAGAGTGGCCATCAACTCGACAGCATCCGTGGCTGTGGCGGCACCCTGAGCGAGCAGACCTACACCACGGCCGCACTCGATGCCGACTGCACCATTGAGGTCAGCTTCATCAGCCACGCCGCCTTAGCCATCCGCGCGCAACAGCACAGTCTGGCCAGTGGCGAAGAGTTGATCGATCATGCCCGGGCCAGCCTGCAGCAGGCCCAGCGCCAGCACCGGACCCTGGCCAGCACCCTGTTTGCCGGTATCGACAGCCTGAGCTGGCACCCAACCCACGACTCCATCACCTTCACCAGCTACCTGCCGGAGATGACGACGACGGTGCTGCAGTCAAATGTCGATGGCAGTGGCAACCCGGCGGTACGCGGTCTGATCATGGCCTCCGAACTGCCGCATGGCCGCGCGGTGGCGATGGCCGGCAACCTGTTCTCCGTCAACACCTCAGCACAAACCGATCGCCTGCTGCGCGGGCTGATCCACTGGTTGACTGCCGGCGCCGATGAACAGGCCGGGCTGAGTGTGGTGACCGCCCAGGTCCCCAGCCGCAGCGACAGCCATTACTTCCCGCACAACGAGGCGATCCGCAGCTGGTTGGCCAGCCAGTATCCGGATGCTCATCGCATCAATGATGCCAACAGCTGCGACTATGCGGCACTGAGTCAATGTATCGACGAGCGGCAACCGGATCTGATCATCCTCAGCGACATCGATCGTCAGAGCCTCGGCTACGCCGGCATCGCCGCCGCGATCAGCAAGGCACAGGCCGCCGGCATCCCCTTGCTGCTGGCCAATTATCAACGCGAGGCCAGCCCGCTGCTGAGCCCGCTCTACCAGCAGATGGGCCTCACCACCTACGGCAACTACTGGTCGAAGCTGAACGCCAACGCGATCAGCTACAGCAGCCTGCTGGCGGATGACAGCCAGCTGGCCAGCGTCGACACCCTGCTGGCCAATCTGCGCAGCCAGCGTCTGGATATGACGCTGTTGGCGGCTTGCAGCAGCAACTTCATTGACTGCAACAGCGATGGCTTTGTAACGGCCTTCAAGCGCGGTGCCGACTGGTTGCGCAGCGCAGTCATCACGCTGGATCAGCAGGGGCGCAGCGCCTTCACGCTGGCAAACGCCGATCTGCTTAAAGCCACGCTGCTGCTGGCCGACAAGTACCGCAGCCAGATCGACTATCCGATCGAGTGGACGGAATCGGCCGCCTGGCAACAGGCGATGTTTGCCGACTGGCTGGTCAACTATGCGCGACCGAACAATGCCGCCCAAGCGGATCTGGGGGAGTTCGTCACCGAACGCAACCAGGTGCTGAAAAACAGCCAGGCCCATTATGCCTACCCGGCCACCGGCGAGGAGCGCAAGACCATCGGCGTGCCTTATTCGGGACAGTGGACCACCACCGGCTGGTATGTGCTGCCGGGACAAACCATCACGCTGACGCGCCACGACAGCAGCTCCGCCACGGTCGAGGTCAAGCTCAACTACCACAGACGCAACACCAACCGGGCCTACGAGCAAAAGGTCTACCGCGGCCCGCTGGAACTGGCGACCCAGCGCCTGCGCCTCGAACCCGGCGCCAGCCTGAGCTTCTCCAGCCCCTACGGCGGCCCGCTCTATCTGGCGCTCAGCGGTGGCAGCGGTGCCCTGCAAACCGACATCAGTGCCAGCGGCATCACCTGGCACCCCAGCATCACCGACTTCAGCGATGCCAACCAGATCGCCACCTTCCAGACCCGGCTGCAACAGACCGAACTGCCCCATGTCGATCTGCGCAGTGATGGCGCCGAACAGCATCTGCGCCGCGACCGTCTGACCAATGCCATCGGCACCGCAGCCACCCCGGACGTGGCCAGCCTGCTGCGCAGCATCGCCGATGATCATATCAATGCCGTCTATACGCTGGCGGGCCTTAAAATTCAGGGCCAGAGCCTGGCTGACAGCCTGCCGGCCGACGTCGTCAGCGCCTGCAGCGCGCTGCTGGGAGAGGCGTGTCTGGATGCCGACCTGCACACCCGCAGCCTGATCCAGCACGCCAACTATGACCAGAACGCCCAGTGTGGCGCCGGCTGCAGCGGCAACCCCTGGGATGCCGCCTGGGATATCTCGCCGACCGGTTGGGGCGATAACCACGAACTCGGCCACAATCTGCAGACCAACCGCCTCAACGTCCAGTACGTGGCCGCCAACGACCGTGACAACTGGCCCAGCTACAGCAGCCGCGCCGGCGAGAACTCCAACAACCTTTTCCCCTATTTCGTCAAATGGCGCGCCCACTACCTGCGCGATGGCAATACCAGCCCGCTCACCGACGGTCACATGAACCACAAGGATCTGTTCTATGTCTTCATGTCCGACGTGCTGCAACGCAAGGACGCCAGTGGTAACCGTCAGGTCGTGGGGGCCAACTGCCAACCGCTCGACAGCGGCGATCGCTACGAAGGGCCATGGAAAAGCAACGCCTATGCGGTACACAACGGTTACCGCATGGCGTTCTACATCCAGATGGCGCTGCGCGCCGATGGCCTGACGCTGGCAGATGGCACAGGTCTGGACAACGGCTTCAATCTCTTCACCCTGCTTTACCAGCACAGCCGGCTGTTCGGTCGCTATGCGGCGAATGCCGATGACTGGCTGGCCAACCGCGACCGCCTCGGCTTCAGCCTGTTCCCGTATGAAGGGCACACAGTGTATGGCGGCAACAAGGTGAGCAGCATACCCGGCAACGACTTCATGCTGGTCGCGCTGAGCCGCCTGACCGGGCTGGACTGGCGCAGCCACTTCGAATTGCTGGGGTTGCGCTACAGCTCGCTGGCAGCAGAACAGGTGGCGCTCAACGCCAGTCGCGGGGCATTGCCGATGGGCATGTACGTGCTGGAAACCAACCTGCCGCCGGCCAACCTCAGCGCGGGTCTGACCTTCCTGCCGCTGGCCACCGACAATGCCAGCACCCTGTGGCCGGATGGCAGCAGCCCGGCGCAATGCGCACCGTAACGGCGTGAAACCACCAAGGGGCCGCTGGCCCCATTGCGGAGCCGATAAGACAGGAAGTGCTCCGATTGAACCGACCGCTGGCGGCAGGGATGCCGCCAGCCGGCCCCCATGGGTGGGGTTACGGCCTGTTGGTGCGTTGGCGAACAGGAACCGGCCTGCTTTTTCCTTCAGTGAACGGCATTGGCCACAGGCCCCTTGCTGTGGGTGCCATGGCGATGCTAGCTCGCCAGCATCCACGCTACAGCCGCGTCGGCATGCAACGCCGTGGTGTCGAACAGCGGCACGCTGGCATCGCTGGCATCGACCAGCAGACCGATTTCGGTACAGCCCAGAATGATCCCCTCGGCACCCTGCGCCACCAGATCCGCCATCACGGCGCGGTAACGCTGGCGCGATGCAGGCCGCGTCTGTCCCAGGCACAGCTCCTGATAAATGATGCTGTGTACCGCTTCGCGCCCTGGCGCATCCGGCGTCAGCACGCGAATTCCCTGCCGCTGCAGGCGGCCGACATAGAAGGTCTGTTCCATGGTGAAGCGGGTGCCGAGCAGACCGATCTGCGTCAGTCCCTGCTGCCGAATCACCGCCGCCGTGGCGTCGGCGATGTGGATCAGCGGCAGACCGACCGCCTCGATGGCTGGCGCCACCTTGTGCATGGTGTTGGTACACAGCAACACCCCCTCGGCGCCGGCGGCGCGCAAAGCACGAGTCGCCTCGGCCAGCACCATGCCGGCACGCACCCAGTCACCAGCCTGCTGCAGCGCCTCGATGTCGGCAAAGTCGACTGAATAGAGCACCAGCCGCGCCGAGTGCAAGCCACCCAGCCGTTGCTTGATGCCCTCATTGATCAACCGGTAGTAGCTGGCCGTCGACTCCCAGCTCATGCCCCCAATCAAACCCAGGGTCCGCATCGTCTCCTCCTGTCGCGTGCTGTAGCCTTCTACCATCGCAACTTTGCCGGCGGGAGGCAAGCCCCTGCCCGGCACAAGGAGATGGCCTGACGCCGCGCATTCCCGCATGACGGCAATCGGTTTCCACTACGTGGTAGCACTCGCCTCACTGCGTGCCTGTTCCTGTTGCAGCAGCACCTTCTCGTGGATCAGGAAGAACGGACGGTAAATCATCCAGCTGTTGAACATGCAGAACAGGGACATCAGCAGGTTGTGCCAGCTGCCATTCGCCGCCCAGACCGCGCCCAGCGGGGCTGGCATCGACCAGGGCAGCAAGGCAATGAAGCGGTCGAGAAAACCCCACTCGGTCAGCGTCCATGCCAGCACGGCATTGATCAGCGGGACGCCGACAAACGGCAGCAGGAACAGCGGATTCATGATGATTGGAAAGCCGAACAGCAAGGGTTCATTGATATTGAACAACGCCGGCCACGAACCCAGACGCCCTACCGATTGCAGGGTGCGGCTGCGGCTGCGCAGTGCCATCAGCACCAGCGGCAGGGTCGAGCCGATGCCACCGATCAGCAAAAAGTAGTCCCAAAATCCCTGCAGGAAGATGTGGGACAATGCCTCGCCGGCCGCCAGCGCCGTCTGGTTGCTCGCCAGATTGCTCATCCAGAACGGCGACAGCAGGCCGGTAACAATGATGGTGCCGTGGATACCCATGAACCACAGCAGGTGGGCCACTAGCAAGGCCAGCAACAGCGCCGGCAACGTATCGGCCCCGCTGAGCAGCGGCCGGAACAGGGCCATCATCAACTCGGCCAGCGTAATGCCGAACTGGTGTTGCAACCACACCTTCAACAGGCTCAGTGACAGCAGCACAAACAGCATAGGCACGATCAGCTGGAACCCCTTGCGGGTAATCAGCGGCACCTCGTCCGGCATGCGGATAAACCAGCCCCAGCGATAGAACAATCGAATCACTTCGACGCTGTAGCAGGCGGTACACAGGGCGGTGAAGATCCCCAGACCACCGAGATAGCCAAAGATCCCCGGCTGCAGCGAGTGAAAGTCGATCAGCATCAAAAACGCCAGACTGCCGCTCAGACCACACAGCCGCTCCGGCAACTGGTAGGCCTTGGCCAGACTGGCCGCCGAGCCGTAGGCAATGATCACCGCCAGCAGACCCAGGGTGTGGGCATACACCGGAGCCAGCCAGGGCGCGAGCCAGTGCGACAACGCCAGAAACTGCAACGCCAGCGGATGCTGGCTGCCGGCCATGACCGGCGGGTAGAGAAAGGGCACCAGCACACTGCCGATGATGATAAAGGGCATCGCCAGCTGGAAACCGTCACGCAGAGCCAGCACATGCTGGCTGCGTGTCAACCAGTTGGCGAGCGGCACCATGCGTTGCTCGATCATGCCGGCAATCATGCCCATCAATTGCAGATTCAAGCCCTGACCCACTCCGATTCTCCTGCCATGCCTGGCATCCAGCGGCGATTGTTGGCGCCATTCTCGCCGTTTCCGGCGTTGGTTTCCGTCTGTTCCGCCAGTCAAATCACGAAATTCCAGACAGGATCACAGTTCTGATAGCGCTTTCATTACATTTGACGATCCGGATCACAGAGCGGGACAAAGCGAACGGAAACCGGTTTCCATTTGTTATCCAAACGATCAAGAATCGCCGCTGTCAGAACACATCAATCGGGAGATGACGATGAAAAAAATCATGCTGTGCTGTTCCTCCGGCATGTCCACCAGCCTGCTGGTGAAAAAGATGCAGGAGGAGGCCAACCGCCGCGGACTCGCAGCCGAAATCCGGGCCTATGGTGCCTCCGAGTTCGAAGTACAGATGCCGCACTACCAGGTGGTTCTGCTGGGCCCGCAGGTCAAGTACATGCTGCCGGACCTGCAGGTCCGCGCCGCCGAGCACGGCATCCCGGTGGATGTCATCAACATGATGGATTACGGCATGCAGCGCGGCGACAAGGTCCTGGACCATGCGCTGTCACTGCTGGCCTGACACAGTGAATGCACAAGGAAAACACCATGAGCACCCTTTATGACAAATTCGTACAGACCATAGAGAACCAGGTCAGCCCGCTGGCCGGTCGTCTGGGCCAGCAGAAGTACATCCAGGCCATCCGTGATGGTTTCATCGCCGCCCTGCCGTTCATGATCGTCGGCAGCTTCATGCTGGTGTTCATCTTCCCGCCCTTCTCGCCGGAGACGCAGTGGGGATTTGCCCGCGCCTGGCTCGACTTCTCGGCCAGGTACCAGCCGCAACTGCTACTGCCATTCCAGCTGAGCATGGGCTTGATGACGCTGTTCATCTCGGTGGGGATCGGCGCCAGTCTGGCGCGGCAAAATGACATGGAGCCGGTCACCACAGGCCTGCTGTGCCTGATGGCCTTCATGCTGGTCGCGGCCCCCATCAAGGACGGCGCCCTGTCGATGCAGTACTTCTCCGGCCAGGGCATCTTCACCGCCCTGCTGACGGCGATCTACGCCAGCGAGGCCTACGCCTTCCTCAAACGCAACAACATCACCATCACGCTGCCGCCCCAGGTGCCGACCGGCGTTGCCCGCTCCTTTGAAGTGCTGATCCCGGTGCTGTTCATCATACTGACGCTGCACCCGCTGAACCTGCTGGTCGAACACAGCACCGGCATGATCCTGCCGGAAGCCATCATGTCGCTGGTCAAGCCGCTGGTCGCGGCCTCGGACTCGCTGCCGGCCATGCTGCTGGCGGTGCTGATCTGCCAGATTCTGTGGTTTGCCGGCATTCACGGCGCCCTGATCGTCACCGGCATCATGAATCCGTTCTGGATGGCCAATCTGGCCGTCAACCAGGCCGCGCTGGCTGCCGGCGAGCCGCTGCCGCACATTTTCCTGCAAGGTTTCTGGGACCACTACCTGCTGATCGGCGGGGTCGGCTCGACATTGCCGCTGGCGTTCCTGCTGCTGCGCAGCAAGGCGGTACACCTGCGCACCATCGGCAAGATGGGCATAGTGCCAGGGCTGTTCAACATCAATGAACCCATCCTGTTTGGCGCACCGATCATCATGAATCCGGTGTTCTTCCTGCCGTTCCTGCTGGTGCCGATGATCAACGCCACCCTGGCCTGGTTCGCCCTGGACTTCGGCCTCGTCGAGCGCGTCATGTCACTGACGCCATGGACCACGCCGGGCCCGCTCGGTGCCTCCTGGGCCGCCAACTGGTCCCTGAGCCCGCTGCTGCTAAGCCTGTTCTGCATGTTGACCGCCGCTGCCATGTACTACCCGTTCCTCAAGGCCTACGAGCGCACCCTGCTGAAACAGGAAGCCGAAGAAGCGGCTGCCGAACCCGAACTGGCCCTGGCCACCGCCCGTTAACTGCTGATGTAGACCGGCTGCCTGCGGGCAGCCGGGTAAAGGAGAAAGAGCATGCAATACCGTTTTCCTGACCATTTCTGGTGGGGCAGCGCCTCCTCTGCCGCCCAAGCAGAAGGTGCCAGCCTGCAGGGCGGCAAAGCCGCGACCATCTGGGATCACTGGTTCGCGCTGCAACCCCAGCGTTTTCATCAGCAGGTTGGCCCGGCCGACACCTCCGGCTTCTACCAGCACTACCGCGACGACATCGCCCTGCTGCGCCAGTTGGGCCACAACAGCTTCCGCACCTCGATTGCCTGGGCACGCCTGATCCCGCAAGGGGTCGGTGAACCCAATCCCGAGGCGGTGCAGTTCTATCACGACATGATCGACACCCTGCTGGCGAACGGCATCGAACCCTTCATCTGCCTGTTCCATTTCGACATGCCGCTGACCATGCAGCAACAGGGCGGCTGGGAGAACCGCGAGGTGATTGCCGCCTATGCCGACTATGCCGACACCTGCTTCCGGCTGTTCGGTCACAAGGTCAAACACTGGTTCACCTTCAACGAGCCCATAGTGCCGGTCGAAGGCGGGTACCTGTATGACTTCCACTACCCGAACGTCGTCGACTTCCGTCGCGCCGCCACCGTCGCCTACCACACCATGCTGGCCCACGCTGCCGCGGTAACCCGCTTCCGCACCCGCCAGCTCGAGGGCGAGATCGGCATCATCCTCAATCTGACCCCCTCCTATCCGCGCTCGACCCACTCTGCGGATCTGAAGGCGGCGCACCTGGCCGACCTGTTCTTCAATCGCAGCTTTCTCGATCCGGCCGTGCTCGGCCACTACCCGCAGGACCTGGTTGATCTGTTGCGCGAATACGGCCAGCTGCCGGCCAGCCACCCCGGCGACGCCGAGCTGCTGGCAGCCGGCAAGGTCGACCTGCTCGGCATCAACTACTACCAGCCGCGCCGCGTCAAGGCACGCGACAGCGCCGTCAACCCGGCCAGCCCCTTCCTGCCGGAGTGGTTCTTCGACTACTACGAGATGCCGGGCCGCAAGATGAACCCGCACCGCGGCTGGGAGATCTACGAACAGGGCATCTACGACATCCTGTGCCGGCTGCGCGACGAGTACGGCAACATTCCCAGCTACATCTCGGAAAACGGCATGGGGGTTGAGGGCGAGGAGAAGTTCCGCGCAGCCGACGGCCACATCGCCGACAGCTACCGCATCGAGTTCATCCGCGAGCACCTGCGCTGGCTGCATCAGGGGTTGCAGGAGGGGTGCCAGTGCCGTGGCTACCACCTGTGGACCTTCATCGACAACTGGTCGTGGAGCAACGCCTACAAAAACCGTTACGGCCTGGTTCGCCTCGAACGCGAGAGCGGCGAACGCCGCATCAAGCAAAGCGGTGACTGGTTTGCCCAGGTGGCACGCAACAACGGTTTCTGAAGCCGACAACCCCGGGCCGGTGCGCACACAGCCCGCAACGAATGGAGTGATCACATGTTTGAACTCGAAGAGACCGTCATGGGCATCATCATCAATGCCGGACAATCCCGCAGCCTGTGCTACGAGGCCTTGCGCCAGGCCAAGCAGGGCCACTTTACCGAAGCTGACGACCTGCTCCGGCAGGCGACCGCCGCCGCCAACGCCGCCCATGCCGTACAGACCCGGCTGATCGAGGCCGATCAGGGCGAAGGCAAGATCCCGGTCACTCTGGTGCTGGTCCATGCCCAGGACCACCTGATGACCTCGATGCTGGCCCGCGAACTGGTCACTGAACTGATCGATCTCTACCGCCTGCGGGCGGCCTGATCGCGCGGGCCGACGCCCGCTGTTACCTGAAACCGGACTCCACTCTGCCCGTGCGGAGCGGCGTCCTGCACCCTGAACCCCGCGTCAGCGGGCAAAACAACAACAACTTGGATTGCCATCCATCACTAAGGAAACACCATGAGAACAATCGCCTCTGTTACCCTGCTCACCTCGCTGCTGGCCGTGGCCGGTCAAAGTCAGGCCGTCGTCGAAACCAATGGCGACTTCGGCAAACTCAGCCTCGGCGGGGATGCCGAGTTGAACCTGAATGCCGCCAACACCAGCCCCGGTACCCTGATGGGCCAAAGCCATCAACAGGATCGCTGGGATATGGATGGCCGCATCCTGCTCAACTTCACCGCCCTCAAGGAGCTGGACAGCGGTGCCTATGGCCAGATCGTCGTGCAACCTACGGTATCGGTGAACGCCGGTGCCAGCGCCGATGATGCCTGGCTTGGTTTCGGCAAACGCCATGGCTGGGGCATGAAGGTCGGCCGCTTCGAGGCCTACGACATGTTTCCGCTCGGCCAGGACATCTTCGTCGAGCACTCCGGTGACAGCGCCAACGATCTGTACAAAGATGGCCATGGCTACATCTATATGCTGAAGGAGGGGCGTGGTCGGGCCGGCAAGGGCGGCCAGGTGCTGCTGAATCAGCAGGCCGGCAACTGGTATCTGGAGTTGTCGACGCTGATCGGCGACCGCACCAACCTGTTCGCCGACCAGCAGTATCACGGCTACCAGGTCGAGAAGGTCAAGGATTCGCTGATCGCCCGGCCAGTGGTCGCCTGGAGCAACCAGTCGTTCAAGCTGGCCCTCGGCGCCGAAGCCAACCTGATCGACCATGCGATGGAAGCCAACGGCGAGGCGGTTTCCGAACGGACTGGCTATGGCCTGACCGGCAGCTGGCTGGCCAGCGACATGACCGTCAACCTCAACCTGGCACGCATGGATGCGGTGGATGAAACCGACACCACAGCCGGTGCCAACCTGGTGTGGCAGAACCTCGGCCTCGGCTATATCTATGCCATCAACGACATCGATGCCGTGAACCTGGCGGCCGGCAACGACTACGGCGCGCTGGTCGGCAGCCACAAGATCCACACCACCTATGCGTCCTACAAGATCCCGGCCGTGCTCGAGCTGAAGAACTTTGACATCTACCTCGGTGCCTACTGGTCACAGTTGCAACCGGATTCCGATACCGTTTCCGATATGGATCGTTACGGTGGCCGTGTCCGTTTCAAGTACTTCTTCTGAACAACGCGCCCTGAATTGCGTCCATGCTGCTTTTGGCCGGCTTGCCGGCCTTTTTTGTGATCACTTGACGCACTCCAGGGTGTTTGCACTGGGTCAGCCAACGGGCTTGTGTTATCCTGAAACAAGTTAAAACCGGTTACCAGGATCAACGCCATGGCTAATATTACCGATGTTTCCCGCCTGGCCAATGTCTCCAAAGCCACAGTGTCACGGGTGCTCAGCGGCAGTCGCGGTGTCCGCGAAGAGAGCCGACTGGCCGTGTTGCAAGCGGTGGAGCAGCTGAACTACCGCCCGAATGCCCTCGCGCGCTCTCTGGCCAACCAGACCACCGACTGTATCGGCATCGTCTTGTCGGCTCGGGATACCGGCCGGCTGACCCGACTCCTCCCGCTGCTGGAACATGAACTGAGCCAGCACAACCGCCATATGCTGGTGCGCTTCGCCGACGGCGCTGCCCGCCAGCAGGAGGCGCTGGATGAACTGCTGGGGGGGCGCTGTGATGCCGTGCTGCTGATCGGTGCCGACACGGCACTGCAAACCGACGATCGCGTGGTGCAGCTCGACGGCATCGACGGCGCCAGCAGCATCAATCTGAGCTATGACTACGCCTTCGCCTGCGAAAGCGCCTGCCGCTTCCTGCTCGGCAAGGGCCACCGCCAGATCGCCCTGCTGGCCGAGCAGCTGACGGCGCCGATCGGCCTGCAGATGGTCCGGGGCTATCAGCAGGCGCTGCAACTGCAGTCGCTGCCGTATAACCGGCAACTGGTACTGGAGGCCGGCGATCACCAGCAGGCCCTGCTCGGCCTGCTGAACCGCTACCTGCCGTTCACTGCTCTGGTGGTACAGCAGGACGCCATGGCCGCCGAGGCGATGCGCCTGTTGCGCGAATTCAATCTGCAGGTCCCGCACGACGTCTCGCTGATCAGCCTCGAGGGTTCCAGCCTCGCCGAGCAGTTGAATCCGCCGCTGACCTGCATCGAATACCCCAGCGACCGGCTGGCCCAGGAAGCCGTACGCATGACGGTGCAACAACTGGAGGGGCAACCGCTGCCCAGTGCCGAACAGCAGCGCTTCAGCGGCCGCCTCGTCAGTCGCGACTCGGTGCAGAGCCGCTGATCCGTGCCGCGCCGGCGGTCCCTGTTCATGACCGGTGCCGCCGCCGTACCGGTCACTGAATAAAAACGTAAGCTGCATCGGCTTTCTTGCACCACAGCATTCTCGGACCCGACCAGATGCGCTAGCGTAGGCCACTCCGCCTCGATTGTCCCCGCCCTTATGCGGGTGACCTTCTGTGCGCGGCAAACATCATGTTCTACCGCCTAACATTCACTACCGAGACTAAATCTGTCATGCAACGAGCTGCTGTTGTGTACCGCATACTCCCCCTGCTGCTTGCGCTGTGCACAACGGGCACGGCACAGGCTCATCACGATAAAACCGCATCAGGCGGCGCTGTAGCCCCCTCATTGATCGGTACCTGGCAGTTGCAGAAGGCGACCCATCCAGGCAGACCTTCCGGGATCGGAACCCGGCTCAAGCTGTTCACCGACACACACTGGACCGTGATTCAGCCCGACCCGGTCAGCGGTCAAATCCTGTTCCAGCATGGGGGTCACTACACCTTTGATGGCAAGGTGTTACAGGAAACCGTTGATTTCGCAGGTGATGCCACCTCGGCACTGATCGGCCGCACCTTCAGCAATCCCATCCATCTGTCCCAAGACCAGATGGAACAGACAGATCCGAATGGCGTATTCACCGAGACCTGGCAACGGCTGGAGATGCCCGCCACGCCCTAGCTCACCGGCGTCTTGTGCACGAAAGCCCGGTATGGCACCACCTGGCCGCCAGCCGATTGACCAGACCATGCAGACCCGGACTTGGCCATCCGCGCTGGCGATAACAGAGCCGCCCCTGACGGGACCCCATCCCGACCTGGGCATGTTTCCTCAAGGAAGGGAGTTACGATGATCGACTGGTTTCAAAGCCTGCAGATTGAACAAAATGAACGGGATATCGCCCAGAACAAATCGGCGCAGCGCAACAGCGAGGGCCATCTGGGCGTGCTGGAAGAAAAAATCGACTCGCTGTATATCATGACGCTGGCCGCGCTGGAGCTGTTGCATGAACAGGGTGTCACCAAGATGCAGATCATGAACAAGATTGAAGAGATCGATCTGCGTGACGGCAAGGTGGATGGCAAGCTGGCGCAACCGACGCAATGCCCCGATTGCGGCCATCGCATCAGCAAGCGCCGCAGCAACTGCTTTTACTGCGGTGCGCGCATCAACGGCCTGAGCTTCAACCGTTAGCCGCCGGGAGCGGCGGACACAACAGCACGCTGCCGCTGCCAGAAGAGGCCGGGAGTCACACCGGCCACACTCGCTCACCGCAACGACAACTCCCGGCTGCGGCTGCGGCTGAAGGCTGAAGGCTGAAGGCTGAAGGCTGATCAGATACGGCAGCCAGTGTTCCCATGCAACCAAGCGCTGGCGGCAGGCATGGCGCCAGCGAGCCCATGGATGGGTTTACGACGTGTCGCTGAAAGGGAACCTTGCTGCTTTTTCTGAAGTGCCCGGCATTGGCGGCGGCGGCCATTGCCGGGCTGCCGCCAGCGCCGTACCGGTCATTGAATAAAAACGTCAATCCGGGCCGGATTTTCGCTGTGTCGCCATTTCTTCCGCCGGTCAGTTGCGTTAGCCTGACACACCAGAAGCGACCGGCAGCGGTCACGCCGGCCAACGGCCAGCAGCACATCAGCAGTGGGAGTACGGGATGTTATTCAACAAGCAGGTCATCGTGGTCTATCCCGAGATCTATGAGCAACTGGCCATTACCTTGCAGCACCAAATCTCAAAACAGGATGGCTTCGACAGTGCCGCCTGGACCATAGCCCACTATCGGCAGAACTTGCCGACGTTATCCGGTCGCAGCCACGTCATCTTTCTCGGCGATGGAGACGAAAACCCCTACTCGCGCATCTACCTCGAACAGATCGGCCAGATCGTCAACCAGCAGGGTGCCTGCTATGGCTTTGACGGCAGCAAGGCGGTGGTGTTTGGTGAGGGCCAGCTGGCGCAGGCCAGCGCCTTTGATGCCTTGCGCCGCACCCTGTACCAGGCCAGCAAATTATCTGGCGGTCTCAGTGCCGGAGCCACCATCGGCGCCGCGTTTTTTCTGGCTATCCCTATGGCGCCACTGCTGGGCGGCTTGCTGGGGGGGCTGGGCTACCAGTTGGTGCAATTGGTGCAGGCCAAGCGGGCGCGCAAGGTACTGCGCCGCGAACAGACCAGACTCGCGCTCTACCAGTTTGTCGCCAACGAGCTCGACAACTGGTTCGGCGAGCAGGATCAAGCCTGATGGCAGAATTTGCCGACGCCTTCTGGCGCGCCAGCCGGGATCAGGCCGCCAGTCAGGGAGCCAACCTGTCGCGGGAGTTCGTCAACCAGGTACAGACCAGCCTCGATGAAGCCATCGCCGCCCTGCAACGGGAGGCCGAGCGCCGCGCCAACGTCGACGTCAATTACGTCAAGGGTAATCTGGCCGAGGTCTGGCATGCCGAAACGCTGAAAGTCGCCGCCAGCGCCAAGGGGCGCACCGATATCTGGGCCAATGCCGTCGGCAACAACAAGACCGGGCAGGATGTGCAGTATGGCGACGCGACCACGGCACGGAATGCCGAGCTGAAGTATTACAAGACCGGCGAAGAAACCGCACGCCAGCTGGGCAACCCGGCCTATAACGACAGCCAGAAGGTGGTACCGGCCGACCAGTTGCAGGAGGTGATTGCCGAGGCTCAGCGCCAGGCGGCGCGCAACCGCGACACGCGCCCCGATATTGCGGCCGCCAATCAGAATACTGCACAGACCGTCAGCGATCGGCTCGAGGTGGATGGTGTCACCTCCACGCCGCTGACCGAAGGCGATGCCAGGGCGCTGGCTACCGATTTGCAACGCGATGGCGAGCTGGATGCCGAGGCGTACGGCCTGACCACGGAAGCCTTTATCGCCTGGTCTGATCTGCTGCGCGAGTCCGGTACCGCGGCGCTGCATGCCGCCGCCTTCAGCGCCGCCTTGAGCTGCGCACCACAGCTGTACCGGCTGTTGCTGCAGGCCCAGCGCAGCGGCGAGCTCGATTACCACGCCTGGTCGACCGCCGCCCGGCAGCTGGTGGGGCAGTCGGCCAATGCCGGGCTGCGCGGTGGACTGGCCGCAATCATCACCGGGGGTTGCCGCTCGGGGCTGCTCGGACCGGCCCTGAAGCGTCTCCCCCCGGCGGCGATTGGCATGGCCACGGCCTTGGCGTTGAATTCACTGCAACACGGCTGGCAATACGCCCGCGGCGAGATCAGCGGCCGGGAACTGGCGTTCAACAGCTCGCGCGATACCCTCACCCTGTTGATGGGCACCGGCGGCGCCATGCTGGGGCAACTGCTGATCCCCATTCCGCTGCTCGGCGCCACCCTCGGCAATCTGCTCGGCTCGACGCTGGGTGCCCTCAGCATTCAGGCGGCACAGCACAAGGCGTTAGCACTGTGCGTGGAACAGGACTGGACCTTCTGGGGGCTGGTGGAGCAGAACTATGTGGTCCCGGAAGCGGTGCTCGCTCGCGCCGGCTTCGATCTTTTCGCGCCACAACAGCTGGCTGCGGCCCGCTTTCAGGCGCCGCCGTTTGTCGCGCCGGCCTTCAACGAGCCGCGGCTGGAGCTGCAATTCCTGCGCCGCGGCGTGGTGGCATTCCACACCGTCGGCTATCTGCCCTAGTAGCTGCCGCCGGCCAACCGGGTAACCTTGGCTTCATTTTGCCGGGGGAGCTTGTTAGATTGGCGGTTCGCCGCGCCGGCATCCGGCCGCGCGGCCGACTCATCACAATGCAAGGTGGTACTAGATGGAACTGAAGATCGCAGCGCTTTCCGATATCGAGGATGTCCTCGCTCTGCACTACACCTACCAGGTCGATTCAATTGCGCCGGAAGACAAGGCCGACGGCTTTGTCACCACGCCGTTCACCGCGGCCCAGCTCAGCGCGCTGATCGAACAGGAGCAAGGGCTGTTCATTGCCCGGCAGCAGGGCCAGGTCGTCGGCTACATCATGGCCGCCTCCTGGCAGTTCTGGTCCGCCTGGCCGATGTTCGCCTACATGATTCAGGATCTGCCGAAGCTGCAATACCGCGGCCATACCCTGAGCATCGACAACTCCTACCAATACGGCCCGGTGTGCCTGGATAAGCGCGTGCGCGGTAGCGGCGTGCTGGAGGATCTGTTCGCGTTCGCGCTGCAACAGATGGCGCGGCGCTATCCGGTGCTGGTGACGTTCGTGAATAAAAACAACCCGCGCTCCTACGCCGCCCACACCCGCAAAGTCGGCCTCGAGGTGATCGCCGAATTTGAATACAACAACAACCACTACTACGAAATGGCCTGCCTGACGCAGCGCTAAAAAACACGGGGCGAAATAATCGGCTTATTTCGCCCCGCTTGTTATTGCCCCAACCATTAGCCCAATAACACCCCAAACAATTCAACGAGTAGGGCGCAATAGCCATGCGTATTGCGCCAGCGAAACAAGTTGTATGTCTCGCCATGCGATTGTTGAGCGTAAATCTCCGGCGATTATTATTCCTAGCCGATTATACGGCGCAATACGCTACGCTATTGCCCCCTACGCACTGGGCTGCGAGTCGGTATCGGCAATCAGCTGGCGATATAATGCGCCCACCCGCGCCACATCCTTGGCCTGGGTTAATAGCGACTCATATTCGCGATAAAACGCCGGCGCCACGGTTTGCATGCGGCGCAGGGTTTTTACCGGGCCGTCGTAATACTCGCCGCGGAAATTGGCAAATAACTCCGGAAAATCATGCAGCAGCCAGTGATAGCGGTAATTGGCCTCTAGCGACGTCTGGCTGGCGCGCTTGAGCATTTTATGCACCCAGGCGACCAGTTGCTGGCGCTCGCCGGCCGAGAGAGTGCGGGTTGCCTGCGCACGCAGTTCAGCCAGGCGGCGCGCCAGCTCGGCGGCGATGCCGGCCTCATCCAGCAGCACGGTGAACGGATAAATATGGCGCAAGCGTTCGCTCTGCTGCCAGTCGGCCAGCGGATAGATCCAGGCATCCAGCGGATGGCCGTCAAGCAGCGTGGCATCGTGCGTCGCCTGCTCCACGTCGGCAAACACCACGACATCAATGTCACTGTCGGCATGCGCACTGTGGCTGGCAAACGAGCCATACAACACTATGGTCCTGGCCTGATAGGTCGCCGTCAAATAGGCCACCAACTGCGCGCTAAAGGCATGCATCGTCTGCGGTTTCCTCTGCTATGGGGTGGTGCCAGCGAAGCGTAATCGCATCTATGGACATTAAGCCATGCGTGGTTTTGTGGTTTCAATTGCTATTGGCCATTTTTTTAAGGGCCAAAAATGCAACTAGTGCAATAAAATTAATCCCAAAGGATGTGCCATTTCCACCACTCAAAGAGATAAACCAATCAAAGGTAATATTTAAATTCCATCCTGCCGGATTTCCGATGTAAATGAGAAGATTTGCTCCACTCACAATAAAAAACGCGAAAACACTATTGACCAGATATGGTATTTGTATTGCTTGAATTACCATGGATATTTTGATGCCTTTGGGCTTACCTTCTATTAGGTAAATTCCAGCTAAAAGACTAAAAAAACAAAAAACAATAACCAACATCGCAAAGATTATACCAAACCCTACAAATCCACCCTGCAACATAGTTGTGACAGTGGATACGACCCCTGTGATTCCACCAAAAATCTCTAATGCGCCAATAGTTCTTAATGTATGTGATCCAATCATGACCATTCCTTGGGTATACAACATGTTAGTTATGGGTCGCGGACCATATCCGCGCCCAGTGAGCGGGCAAGTCCACGAACGACTTAAACTATTTGTTATAACGCGATTTACAACTTACTTTTTTCACCTAAATACTGCGAAAATCTCAACAAATAGCCGTCTGGATCTTGAACTAAAAACTCACGCTGACCAGAGAGTTTATCTCCAATGTCATACCATGCTTCAGATAGTTCTCTATACAGCTCAACTTGCGCTGCCTTAAGTTGGCTGTATACAGAACCAATATCTGATAACTCCATTTGAAAATTTACGCCTCGACCGAATGGCGATTCTAAGCTACCAGTAATCCAAGCACTCTGATGTATCTGCTCGATCATGATCTGAACTCGCTCAAGCTCAAGATAAGCAAAATCTGGATTTTGCCGCTGGTTTCTAACTTTGAAACCGAGCAGATCACGATAAAAACTCAGTGATTTATTAAAGTCCGAGACCGATAGCTCAGGAACCATTGGATTCCAATATTCTTCCATTTCATTCCTTGATAAATATGAGGACCGTAGGTGCGATTAGCGAAGCGTAATCGCACGCAGGTTAATTGTAAGGTTGCTGGCGAATAAACTCATCGCCACGCCAAGTTATTGGATATACTCCATCAGCAATATTTTTTACAACGTGTAAATACGAAACGTTTGTTACGTTGTCGGATTTTCATATTCTCTTTTTAATAGTGAGTACATTTCAAGATTGACATAACCATCACTTTCTAGCTCGTATTCCCTTAGCGTGCCTTCGTATTTAAATCCGCTTTTTATCAGCACGCTTTTTGAACCTTGATTTCTTTCATCTACCAGCGCTTCGATTCTATTGTAATGATTGTTTGTAAAACCATGTGCCACCAAATGTTTGATGCATTTCGTTATTATCCCTTGACCCCAATATTTGTTCTTCAATCTAAAGCCAATTTCTACCTTGTGTGAGTTCGCATCGTAATTATGAAAGCCAATATCACCTATATATTCGTCACTATCATGTAATGTGATAATCCATCGCCCGCCATTATTATTAAACTCTTCAAGGCACCAGTCGATTTGGTTTTTAGCTTGAGCTTCCGTGGTTATATTGGATCCCGCCGCACCGTAATACCGCATGGTTTCTTTTTCAGCGCAAATGGCAATAAAGCCATTACCATCATCGTATGTTGGCTTTCGCAGTTTTATATTTATTAAATCAAACATTCGTTTTCCTTTTTTACCGCCCAAGGAATGAATCCAACAACCTTTTAAACGGCAAAATGCCATCCATTTGAAATTCCGATTCCCTATCAGCCCAGCCAGTCGCACAGATAACGCAGCCAAATTGCGTTGATATAACAATGCGGTTATTTAGATTAACCCTGCGGCCAAAATCATTCATCCCCGGCCACACGGCGCAATACGCTACGCTATTGCGCCCTACGGGCTACTTAAGTGCGATCAGGGTTCTTGAAATATCAGTTGATAAGAATTGAGGGAATTCCTCAATAACTTGCATAATCCCTAGCTTAAGTCCTGCATCCCCATTTTTGCTGGAAATCGCATTTAACTCCGGAATGCACGAAAGAACAGACTTTTCCCAGTCATGACCTCGCATCATTAGGAACTGTGTAGGTAATTTAAGAACCCAGCCGTTATGGAGTTCACAGTCCGCTGTCGATGCATTAGATATTCCTGTTGCCAGCGTTATGTGATCCGAGATTTTTTGAGCTTCTTCGTTGGTCAGTTTTGCTGCATCAATGTAGGTATGAAGATGAGGTATGGAGAAATCACTTAGACTCCGCTTCCCAAGACGAACAAGCGCAAGCCCTAGGAAAAGCGGATCTAAAACATAGTTTTCGATTGAGTATCGACTTCCTCCGCCCAGAACATAAATGGGATGCTTGTCAATATTCTTTCCATCCCAGTCAATAATCCCACGAACTAGATCGCTGCCAGATTCGTGCAGTCGATTTGCAATTGATTCAACATCTGTGCAATTTGAAGTACCGCTGTGCGGCTCAAGAAATATTGGCGTGTAACCTATGGTGGAAAATCTGGAAGTAATTTGATGCAATCTTTGAAAGTAAATTACGTCAAGTTTGCTTTCTACAAAAATTTGCCGTCTGTCGTCAGTGGATATCTTGAGGTGGGGTATGCCGTCCGTTAGCACTTCAAGGCCACGGCTTATACTTACCATTTCTGGTATTTTTGTATCCCTATTGATTTCAAAAAGCGAGTTGTCTGGACACATTGCAACAGTTGAAGGCGAATGTGTGGTTATAACAACTTGCACACCCGCCTTGCTTACTACCACATCTCGCAGCGTCTCTATAAGCAGACTCGAATATTGAGGGTGCAGAGGGGCGTCAGGTTCATCGAGAATTAGCACATCTGGCTTGCCAGACGATTCCTGAGTGTTGTAAATGGCAAGCGCCAAAGACATCAGAACCTTTTCTCCCGTTGATAGGTCATTTGCTGATATCTCAGTCCCGGTATCTCGATCTACTAATCTCAGCCGATATGTCGATTCAGTGTCGATTGCCTCTGGATTTACCACCTCATAAGTTAGGCCTGCTTTTGCCAGTATTTCATTAACCAACACCCAAGGCTTGGGGCCATAAATGCTTGAAAATTCCTCATCTGAAAGGGTCGGTATGTTGGTGTTGTTTTCTAGGTTTAGAAATTTTTTAAACTTATTTTTCGTATATCTGACGTGATATGTTTTGAATATGAGGGCAAGCTGGGACGCAAACAGTGTCCCCGAATTTGCTTCTGCAATATTTAGATTGAAATAAACATCGTCTTCTGATAATTGCTCAAAAGTTCTCCCGGTTTTTTGGGTGACGCTTTTGATTATGGAAATTAACTGGGGGTTGTGCCCCCATCTGGCTAGGAAATTCTCAATTGGTCCAGATATTTGCTCGCCGTTGTTTCGTGCGTTTATCAGATTGCGTTGATGCTGCTCTATCTGCCCCCACCAGTTTTTGGTGTTCTGGGTAATCTGTTGGGGGTCGCAAGCTTCATCGATTTGAGGGTTGAGGCCTCCAAATCCGATCAATAAGACTTTGGCAAGGTTGTTCCCGTGATCAGATACTGTTGAAATTTGACTATTGGCCATAGCCTCTAGTAGGTGACTCTTTCCGCTCCCATTCTTTCCCGTAATAACGCTAAAGGTTGGGAGCTCAAAGCTAACGCCAGCGGGTATGGATTTGTGTGCTTTGTTTATTTGAATTTTCATGCGTTCAATTTCCCTAAAAAGTCCCCTTGCCGACTAACTTTCAATTGTGCGGTGGCGAAAGCCATCCGACACTAATTTTTTGTTACATGCTTGCTGAATCTTCAACTAGAACTGATCTGTGAACTGGAATGTCAAGCTTATATCGATTGCATAGAATATCTATAACAAGTTTTTCAAACCACACTGGTGCATACGGATGTATTAGGATTTTTTTTATCATTTGTTGACTTTCTATGTTTGAGATGGATATTCCATTAGAATTGTTTTTAGATGTCGAGTTTGCATTAGGATCTATAGCTATCAATCTAGCTTCGTTCTCAAATGAAAATCCACTGTGTTTCATAAATGATAAAAGTGCAGCGTATGTTGCTGTATTTTCATATGTTGGAGTATTAATGTTGTTTAGCACAAAAATAGAATCAAGTTCTTTAATGTTGTCTTGAGTCGGGTTTTTGTAACGCACAGAATCAAAATAGGTATGCATGTTGGATTTTAAGGAAAAATATGCATATTTAAAGTCTGCTTCTGTAGTTTGGATGGCAACTGATTCTGATGAGGCTCCATATATTTTCCACATAGCGTGACTCTCAGTTTCGTCTAAATGCCAACAGCTAATGTATATCCAATCCATACATGATCGTATAGATTCTCTTGATATAATGTGATTAGTTGGTTTCTTTTCGCCAAAATAATATAAAACACCTTCTAGCTCATCATCAAATAGAGTCGCTTTTGGAATAAATAAACCGTGCTCCAAGAAAGCCAATAACTTTGTAAGTGAAATGTATCTTGTTAATGTTCTATTGGGATTCTGTCTCATAAGTGTGTTTGCATGTAACAATCTTTTTTAAGTGGCTAAATGCCACCTATTCTGAATACTCTCGCCATCTATCACGCAAGCGCTCTTCGATATGGCACTTCTATCCCTTATCCCTACACAGTTTTTCCAGAGGAGCAAACTGGCGGATGGATAGGCCCGCCTAGCGCACAAATGGACCCACTAGCACGTAGGTTGGGCTGAGTTTACGAAGCCCAACGTTTACCGCGCCGCTATTTTCCAACTCGAAAAATAACTCGTTAATTTTAAATATAACGATAAGCCAAACATATTTAATTCGACCGAGTAAAACACCGGACTTTTTTGCTGCTCAATTTACGACTGGCAGATGGGCCTTTTATCTCGCATCTCGTTATCGGCCAGCTCAGACCCTCCTCGCCGCCCCTCTCTGGCAAACGCGCTGGCTACCGCCCCTGACTTGCGGCTGTCACAGCGCCGATGGGCGGGATGGCGGCGCGATCTGTCAGTGCCAACAGGCACCTTGCGCTTTTTGAGTCTCTAGGCTAGCGCAAACATTTGGAGGGGGGAATGGCCCCTTTTGGCCAAGATCATGTTTTATTAAGTTTTTATTCAATAACGCAGGCCCGAGGTGGGAACGGCCCCAACCGCAAACAGCCATCCGACCGAGGCGTGCCTGGCACGCCTATCGCGAGCTGCGCTTGCTCCTACAAAACAAACGTTGTTGTTGAGCGGAACTCAAGGCTTGAGCTCTTGCGGTTGGCCCCGTCTGGCTGGCCGAGGAGCAAGCGCAGGGCACGGTGGCGAGACAGGACGTCGAGCCAGTTATCGCCGCGTCAGGAACGCGTCGATAACGGACCGCAAGCCCGCAGCGAGTGACGAGGGAACCCGCAGGGCCAGGCTGCCGGGGATGCCCGGGATCGCCAAGGGGGCGGCAAGGCCCCCTTGGCACGCCCCCGCCGAGCGACAGGTGGGCAATCCACCATTGCCGCCCCAGGGCGGAACGGCCCCACCCGCAAACAGCGGCGGTCCGAGGCGTGCCTGGCACGCCTATCGCGAGCTGCGCTTGCTCCTACAAAACAAACGTTGTTCTTGGGCTGCGCTAATACTCAGCGCCAACCGACTTGGCGCACCGGCCGCGGGCGCCGACACGGCAGCACAGGGGCGGGCCTGCCGCCGCCCCAGCGGCATCACAACGCCTGCAGGCGCGCGTACGCCACCACCAGCCACTTGCTGCCCAGACCATCGAAATTGACCTGGATGCGACTCTGCGGGCCGACGCCTTCATAGTTCAGCACAGTGCCTTCACCGAACTTGCTGTGCAGCACGCGCTGGCCGAGGCGGAAGCCGGTACTGTCGAAGCTCTGCTGCACGAAGCCGGAGCTGAAGCGGTTGCTCGACGCCACCGGTTGCGCCCAGCTGACCTGGGTGCGCAGCCGCACCTCCTCCAGGCACGCCTCCGGCAGCTCCTTCAGGAAACGGCTCGGTTTGTGGTACATCTCCTTGCCATACAGGCGCCGGCTCTCGGCGTGGGTCAGGTAGAGCTTCTGCATCGCCCGCGTCATGCCGACATAACAGAGTCGCCGCTCCTCTTCGAGGCGGCCATGCTCCTCGGCCGACTGCTGGCTGGGGAACATCCCCTCCTCGACGCCGACGATAAATACCAGCGGGAACTCCAGCCCCTTGGCGCTGTGCAGCGTCATCAGCTGCACCGCCTCGTCGAACTCGGCAGCCTGGGATTCGCCTGCCTCCAGGGCGGCATGGGCGACAAACGCCGTCAGCGGCGCCATGTCGGCCATCTCTTCGTTCGGCTGGAAAGTGCGCGTGGCGTTGACCAGCTCCTCCAGGTTCTCGATGCGCGACTGCCCCTTCTCGCTCTTCTCCGCTTCGTACAGGCTCCACAGCCCGCTTTCGCGGATCACGCGGTCGGTCTGCACGTGCAGCGGCAGATCGGTGGTGTCGCTGTCGAGGCGGTTGATCAGCGCCAAAAACTGGCTGACGGCACTGGCGGCACGGCCGGCCAACCGTTTTTCGTCACACAGCGCCCACGCCGCCTGCCACAGGTTCAGGCCGCGCTCGCGGGCGGCGTCGCGGATCAGGCCGACGGTGCGATCGCCGATGCCGCGCGCCGGGGTGTTGACCACCCGTTCGAACGAGGCGTCGTCGCCACGGTTGCCGAGCAGCCGCAGGTAAGCCATCGCGTCCTTGATCTCCTGGCGTTCGAAGAAGCGCAGGCCGCCGTAGATGCGGTACGGCAGCTGCTCCTGCATCAACGCCTCTTCCAGGATCCGCGACTGGGCGTTGTTGCGGTACAGGATCGCGCAGTCGGTCAGCACGCCGCCCTCCTGGCGCCAGTGCTTGAGCCGACCGGTGATGAAGCGCGCCTCGTCGATCTCGTTGTAGGCGGCGTAGACCGAGATCGGTTCGCCGTCGGCGCCATCGGTCCACAGCTCCTTGCCGAGCCGTTCGCTGTTGTTGGCGATCAGCTGGTTCGCCGCCTTGAGGATGGTGGCGGTGGAGCGGTAGTTCTGTTCCAGCCGGATGGTGCGCGCGCCGGGGAAGTCCTGCAGGAAGCGGCTGATGTTCTCGACCTTGGCGCCGCGCCAGCCGTAGATCGACTGGTCATCGTCGCCGACGATCATCACATGGCTGCCGCCGCTGGCCAGCATGCGCACCCAGGCATACTGGATGGCGTTGGTGTCCTGGAATTCGTCCACCAGGATGTGGCGGAAGCGCTGCTGGTAGTGCTGCAGAATGTGCGGCTTGTGCAGCCACAGCTCGTGGGCGCGCAGCAGCAGCTCGGCAAAGTCCACCAGGCCGGCGCGGTCGCAGGTCTCCTGATAGAGCTGGTACAGCTTGAGGTAGGTGCGGGCGGTCGGATCGTGGGATGGCACCACGTCGCCGGGACGCAGGCCGTCATCTTTCTTGCCGTTGATAAAGCCCATCACGCTGCGCGGCAGCCACTGTTTTTCGTCCAGGTTCAGCGAGCGGATCACCCGTTTCACCAGCCGCAGCTGGTCGTCGCCGTCGAGGATCTGGAAATCTTGCGCCAGGCCGGCATCCAGATGATGGCCACGCAGCAGGCGGTGCGCGATGCCGTGGAAGGTGCCGATCCACATGCCGCCGTGGCCATAGCCGAGCTGGCCGCCGAGCAGCTTCTCGATACGGCCGCGCATTTCGGCCGCCGCCTTGTTGGTGAAGGTGACCGCCAGAATCGACGAGGTCGCCGCCCGCTCGACGCCGAGCAGCCAGGCGATGCGGTGCACCAGCACCCGGGTCTTGCCGGAACCGGCACCCGCCAGCACCAGCAGGTTTTCCAGCGGTGCAGCCACGGCGTCCCGTTGCCGATCGTTGAGCCCATCGAGCAGGGTTTCGACGTCCATCACGACTCCTGAGAATATGTACAGTGGTGGCGATTATACATGCCGGGATGGCAATCGCCGAGCGCAGGCTGCTGGACTCGATGCAGCAGGCACCACCTCGTGACTCAGGCGGCAAACACCGGGCGTTGCAGCTGGCGCTCGGCAAACTCGCAGAAGGCGTCGGCCGGCAGCGGCCGCGCGAAGTAGTAACCCTGAATTTCGTCCACCAGCAACCGCAGCACTTCGCTGAGCTCCAGCTCGGTCTCGACCCCTTCGGCGACGACACAGATGTCGAGACGGTGGCACAGCTCGGTGATGGCCTGCACAAACAGCGCCTGGCGGGCATCGCTGTCCATCTTCTGGATGAATGACTTGTCGATCTTCAGTTTGTCGAACTGCAAATCCTTGAGGTAGGCAAACGACGACCAGCCGGTACCGAAGTCATCGAGGGCAATGCGAATACCGTTATGCCGCAGTTCGGCAAACACCTGTTTGCTGAGCCCCAAATCATCGAGCGCTATGGTCTCGGTCAGCTCGTACACCAGTTGCTCCGGCAACAACGGACTGTCGGAGAGCCAGACCCGCGTCTGCTCCGGCAGGCCGCGGTGAAACAGGCTGGTCGACAGGTTGATCGCCAAATCGAGCTGACGCACCACCGGCAGCGGAAAGCGGGCCAAATCCTGACTCATGGTGCGGAAAATCCAGGCACCGAGCCGCTCGCCAAGACCGTTCTCTTCGGCAGCCTCGACAATTTCCGGCGGCGGAATAAAGCCCAGCTCCGGATGTTGCCAGCGGAGCAGCACCTCGGCACCGAGACGCCCGAGCGGCTGGCGCGGGATCTGCGGCTGGTAACAGAGGAACAGCTGGCTCGGTCCGCTTCCCATCAGCTGTTCGCGCAGCTCGGTGGCCAGCCGGCGTTTGCGCTGATACTGGTTGAGCATGGGGCGGCTGAAGATCTGGAAGTGCCGGATGTCATCCTGCCGGGCGTGCAACAACGCCAGATCGGCAAACAGCAGCAGCTCATCGGCATTCGACGCCGGCTGCGGGTACTGGCTGACGCCGATGCTGACGCTGACACGGTGTGCCGGATCGGCACGATACAGCAGTCGCTCCAGCCCGGTTTGCAGACGCTTGGTATAGGCAAACCAGGCGGCTTCACTCTTCTGGTTACTCATCAGCAACGCAAACTCGTCGCTACCAATGCGCGCCAGCCAGACCCCCTCCGGCAGCGACTGCCGCAGCTTGTCGGCGACCGCCAGCAACAGCTGATCCCCGACGGCATGGCCCAGCGAGTCGTTGACCTCCTTGAAGCGGTTCAAGTCCAGCAGACACAGCACCACCTGCTGGCCGCCGACACACAGCTGCCGCAGACGCTGGATGAAGGCGGCACGGTTCGGCAAGCGCGTCAGCGCATCATGCCAGATCAGGAAGTGCTGACGTCGCGCCTCGAGCAGCAACAGCAGCACCATCACCAGGCCGAGCAGCAACAGGCAGCCGAGGATGACGAAGTTCTGCGCTTTCGACTGCTCCAGCGCGGCGTTATCACTCATCGCCTGCGGGCCGGTGAAGTTCAGCACCATCAGGTTGCGTACCTTGGGCAGCATGTGCTCCAGCATCTGGTGCAAGGGTTCCAGATCCTGGGGTTCGAGCTGCGCCGAGGTGACCAGCGGTTCGTAGTGCTGCAATTGCTGGAACAGATCCCGCAACAGCAGTTCGGCACCAAAGCGCTGACGGATGGCCTTGGCCTCCTTGCCGGTCAGGAATACATCCAGCCGGTTCCACGCCATGTCGTAGGCCTCGTTGAGCTGCGCCTGGTCAATGCGGCCGGCGCGAAAATAGTCGACGGACGACTCGAATTCGTGCAGCTCCAACTCCAGCTGGGCCAGCGCCCACGCCGACAACTGGGTGTGGCGCGTCGCCAACGTATAGGCGCGATCATAGTGCCAGACAATCCAGCCGGTGACCCCCACAAAGCTGCAGAGGATGATCGCCAGTAACAGCAGCTTGGCGCGTCGCCAACGTATAGGCGCGATCATAGTGCCAGACAATCCAGCCGGTGACCCCCACAAAGCTGCAGAGGATGATCGCCAGTAACAGCAGCTTGGCGCGGCCCATGCGTTACTCCGCGTCGATACGGACAGCCTGCCAGACCATGAAGCTGTGTGTACGTTCCTGATCGAGGTCCGGGAACTGGCTCAGCGGGTAAATGATGAAGATGGGGCCCTTGTTGCGCCGCGTCAGCACCTTGCCATCCTGGCGTGTCGCCAGGATCACCGGGTACTGCTCGGCTTCCGCCACCGGCAGACTAGACCAGTAGTCATTCAATGCCGTGACCTTGACCGTCTTGCTGTGGATGCCGAGCTTGGCCAGCAGCGCACTGAGGCGGACGCCCTGGTAACTGTGCTCGCCCTCGGTCCACGGCGTGGTGGTCACCACTGTGGTCTGTGGCAGCGCATCCAGTTGCGCCAGGGTAAAGGTCTGGCTGCCGCTGCCACCGCAACAACCCGCCCCGGAAACCGAGAGGATCGGCGCATCCGCGGCCAGCAACGGCGGACAAGCCAGTGAAACCAACAGCAGCAAGGTGTGAATCAAGATACGCATCGGTAGCTCCTTAACAGACAGGGGGGATCCATGTTTGCTGTCTAGAGCTTAGCCAACGCCGGGATGTTGCGAGTGCGCCAGGGCAAAAAAGCGTGACTCAGCATCAGACGCAAGTCGCCCCTCACACCAGCTGCAGCAACTGCTCGAGCCGGGTCAGCATGACATCCGGCAGGATGCGCAGCCGACGCCAGCTCTGGCCGACATCGTTGAGCCAGGCGCTGCGAAAGCCGTTGTGCACGGCGCCGGCGACATCCGTGGTCACATCGTCGCCGACGTGCAGTATCTGTGACGGCGGTAATCCCAGGCGGCAGGCCATATCGTGGAACAGATCCGGCGCCGGCTTCATGCGCAAGCCACCTCCGGGCTTGAGGATGTGCTGGAAGTGATGGTCGAGGCCAAGGCGGTCCACCAGCACATTGCCATTGGTGATGACCACCAGCGGATAGCGCGTGGCCAGCGTCTGCAACACCCGGGCGGTAGCGGCCGGCACCGTGACCTGCGAACGCACCTCGAGAAAACGGGCAAACACGACATCGGCCTCCTGCTCGGCTCGCGCCAGCGCCATGCCACCGCTGAGCAGGCCATCGCGCAGCATGCGCCGCCGGCACAAGGAGACATCATGCCGCAGTGCCGGATCCTGCTGCTGCAGGCGCTGCTTCAGGCGGTTCCATGCCATGCGGTCATACAAGGCGGTCTCCGGATATGTCTCACGCATGTGCGTGACCATCCACTGCTCGGCGCGCTCGATCACCGGCCGGTTGTCGTACAGGGTGTCATCCAGATCAAAACTGATGGCCCGGATGGGCCCGAGACGGCGAAAAAACTCCATATCCACTCCTGCTGACAACCTCGACCCCGGCATGCTACCCGCTTTGACCGTCGCGGTCACACGCCATCGGCGACGCGCTCTGCCGACGTGCCGGGATTATTAAGTCTGATTTAATAATCGACGTCATGAATACACTGCATTTTCGCAGAATCGCCATGCCGCGACAGCCGCCACCATCTGGGTTACGATGCCGCCTTTGCTTCGGTCATCGTTTTGTCATGAGAATGCCATGTTGTCACGCCCGCTGTTCTGGCTGCTGAGCCTGCTGTTATCCCTGAGTCTGCTGCTGTGGCGACTGGTGGATTTCATCGATGAAGATCAGCAGCGCAATTACCACATGACCCGGGGCGGATTGGCGATTCAGGGAGCAGAGGCCGAGTGGTTACAGTTGGCCGGCATAGCGCTGTGCGTGGTGGCCGGCGGCATCTGCTGGTGGCAATGGCGGCGCCGGAAGCGCCGCTGAGCACCGGTTACGCGTCGTCAGGCGTCGCGTCGGACGGTTCGTCCGGCTGGCGTCTGGCGCGCGGATGAGCCTGGTCGTAGACGTCGGCCAGATGCTGGAAGTCGAGGTGGGTATAGATCTGGGTGGTCCCCAGATTGGCGTGGCCAAGCAGCTCCTGTACGGCACGCAGATCGCCGGAGCTCTCCAGCAGGTGGGTGGCGAAGCTGTGCCGCAACTTGTGGGGGTGAACATGCGCAGCCAGCTGTTGCCGTGTGCCCCAGCTGGCCAGCCGTTGCTGGATGGTCCGGCTGCACAGACGCCGCTTCTGCAGGCTGACAAACAGCGCCGGCTCTTCGCCACTCACCAGTTGCGGCCGCACCTGCAGCCACTTGTCGAGCCATTCGATGGCCAGGCGACCAACCGGCACCACCCGCTCCTTGTTGCCTTTACCGATCACCCGCAACTGACGGTCATGCCGGCTCAGATCGTCGACATTCAGTGCCACCAGCTCGGATAACCGCAGCCCGGACGAATAAAACAGCTCCATGATGGCCCGATCGCGGATCACCAGCGGCTCCTCGCTCGAGGGCAGGTTCAGCAGCTGATAGACCTGATCGACATCCAGATTTTTGGGCAGCGGCCGCCCCTGCTTCGGGGTGCTGATGCCCCGCGCCGGATTCGCCGGCAGCACCCCTTGCCGCACCAGATAATCGGCAAAGCTGCGCAGCGCCGACATCTTGGTAGCAATGCTGCGCGGTGCCTGCTGGCCATGGCGATGCAGGCGCACCACCAGCCGCCGCACGGCGGCCGCACTGAGCCGGGACCAGTCATCCAGCCCCTCTTCGTGCAGCAGACGGCACGCCTCGCCGAGGTGACGACGGTAGTTCTCCCGGGTATGGGCACTGAGCTGGCGCTCGACGCGCAGAAACTCGATAAAGGCGTCGACGGCAACCCGCAATGCCGAGGCGACATCAGTCATGGAAGGTCACCATGTTCGGCAGCAGCAGGGTGATGAAGCGGCCGAGCTGCTCCAGCAACAGGCTGTCCATGCCGGCATGGTAGTGTTCGCCGTTGGCGTGACCAAAGGCCAGGAAACCCAGGTCGCCCTGTTCTCCGAGGCGCAGCAGGGCGATGGAGTGCACCAGGGCCCCTTCGCCAAACAGTGCCTGCCGTTCCTGCTCACCCAGACGGCCGAAGTAGACGCGCTCGCCGCGCATCAACTGCATCGTCAGTTGCTGGCAACGTGCCGCCGGCATCACGAAGCCGTGATCGCTGCGTTTGGCCTTGATGCGGCCATTGTTGATCCACAGCGCGCTGGCCGGAATGCGCAGCCGCTCGCGGAAGGTCTGATGCAGGCGTTTCCACAGTTGGCGCAACGTGGTGCAGCCAAACAGCTCGGGGTAGACATCGGCATAGACACGGAATATGTGTTCATTGCGACTGGCGGTGCTGGTCAGGGCGCGCAGCTCCTGATCCAGCGTGTCGATGCGCTCACGCTGCCGCTCCTGCTGCAGCGCCACCAACGAGACCGCACCCTTGACCGGATGGGGGATGTGCAGGTGATCGAGCAGCGCCTGATGACGCAGAAAAAACTCCGGATGGCGTTGCAGATACTCCACCACTTGTTCTTCGCGTAACCGCTCGTCCAACTGCATCAGGCTCACAGCTCCAGCTCTCCGTCAAACACATGCTCGGCCGGTCCGGTCATGAAAACCGGCGTCCCCGGCCCTTGCCAGGCGATCTGCAGGGTGCCACCGGGCAGGTGCACCTTGACGCGATCGCGCAGCTTGCCCTGTTGCATGCCTATCACCGCCGCCGCACAGGCGCCGGTGCCACAGGCCAGGGTTTCCCCCGCCCCGCGTTCAAACACCCGCAGGCGGATCTCGCCGGCAGAGACCACCTCCATGAAACCGACGTTGACCCGCTCGGGGAAGCGATCGAAGCTCTCGAGCAAGGGCCCCAGCGTTTCGACCGGCGCCGTTTTCACCGCGTCGACATTCAGTACGCAGTGCGGGTTGCCCATCGACACCACGCCGCACATCACCGTCTGTTCGGCGACACGCAGCAGGTAGGTCTTCTCGGCCTTTTGCGCCCGAAACGGCACCTTGCCCGGTTCAAACTCCGGTACGCCCATGTTGACGGTGATCTGGCCATCCGGCTCGACCTGCAACACGATGCGGCCACTCATGGTGCTGACGGCAATGCGGTCCTTGTTAGTCAGCCCCTTGAGGCGGACAAAACGGGCGAAACAGCGCGCGCCATTGCCACACTGCTGTACCTCGGAGCCATCGGCATTGAAGATACGGTAATGAAAGTCCTGTTCCGGGTCATACGGCGGCTCCACCAGCAGCAGCTGGTCAAAACCGATACCAAAATGCCGGTCGGAAAGACGGCGAATGGTCTCCGGGCTGAAAAACACCTTCTGCGTCACACCGTCGACGACCATGAAGTCGTTGCCGAGGCCATGCATCTTGGAAAACTGAATCATCATATCGGGCCTCACGGCAGAGTCCGCTCCAGGCGCCATAGATCGCTGAGCGGCTCGCGCTCACGCACCAGATGGGCCTGTGCGCCATCCACCAGCACCTCGGCAGCACGCGGACGGGTGTTGTAGTTTGACGCCATCGCAAAGCCGTACGCGCCGGCAGAACGCACCACCAGCAAGTCGCCCTGCGCTACCCCCAGCTCACGATCCTTGCCCAGGAAGTCACCGGTCTCGCACACCGGGCCGACGACGTCGTAACGACGCTGCGGACGCGCCAGGCTGCGGTCGGCCGGAATGATGTTCATCCAGGCACCATACAGCGATGGCCGGATCAGATCGTTCATCGCCGCATCGACGATGGCGAAGTGCCGATCCTCACCCTCCTTCAGATACTCGACCCGGGTGACCAGCACACCGGCATTGGCGACAATGGCACGACCCGGTTCAAAGATCAGCTGCAGATCGCGCCCGGCCAGCTTGGCCTTCAGGGCGGCGGCATACTGTTCCGGATGCGGCGGGTTCTCGTCGCTGTAGTTGACGCCCAGGCCACCACCGACATCGAGGTGGTGAATGTGAATGCCCTCGGTCGCCAGACGATCGATCAACGCCAGCAACCGATCCATCGCCTCGAGGAAGGGTTCCAGCTCGGTCAGCTGGGAACCGATATGGCAGTCGATGCCGACGATCTCGATATGTGGCAGCGTCGCCGCCTGCCGGTACAGCGCGATGGCACGCTCAATCGGCACACCGAACTTGTTCTCTTTGAGACCCGTCGAGATATAGGGATGGGTACCGGCATCAATATCGGGATTGACGCGCACCGAAATCCGCGCCCGCTTGCCGAGCTCCCCGGCCACCTGATTCAAGCGCGCCAGTTCAGGTTCGGACTCCAGATTGAAACAGAGGATCTCCTGCTCCAGCGCGAAACGCATCTCGGCTTCGCTCTTGGCCACACCGGAGAACACCACCTTGCTGGCATCACCGCCGGCCGCCAGCACCCGTGCCAGTTCACCACCGGAGACGATGTCGAAACCGGAACCGAGCCGGGCCAGCAGGTTCAGCACGGCGATGTTGCTGTTGGCTTTGACTGCATAGCAGATCAGGTGCGGCACCTCGCCGGCAGCCTGGTCGAAGGCGTGCCAGTGGCGCTCGAGCGTCGCCCGGGAATAGACATACAGGGGAGTGCCATACTCGGCCGCCAGTTGGCTCAGTTCGCAGGACTCGACGCCCAGTTGGCCATTTTCCCGGTAATTGAAATAATCCATTGATCCTCGTCTTCCTTAAATCGTGTGACTGTATCCGCTCCGGCCATCAGGGCTGGGAGACCGCCGGAGTATCCGTCTTCGGCGCAGGCTGCTGCGCCGGGCTCTCGGCGCTGGCGGCAGGCTGTTCTTTGGGCAGGACTAGAGGCCCTTTCAAGCCGCAGCCCGCCAGTTGGCACAGCAGCAGCAGACTCAGGGCAGTCCAGACGCGCGTCGGTTTCTTCATGGTCTGGTTTAAAAAGCAAATTGGCCCTCTATAATCGCACTCATCCTTTTAAATGCAATAGGACCGGATACAGATGAAAGAGAGCGAGTTCCATGTGCTGGCGGACGCGCGTTTCCAGATGATTGAAGAGGCGATCGAGCAGAGTGGCGTCGACATCGACTGTGACACCTCGGGTGGCATTCTGACGCTGACCTTCGAGAACCGCAGCAAGATCATCATCAACAAGCAACCACCGCTGTGCCAGATCTGGGTAGCGACCCGGGCCAACGGCTTCCACTTCGACTACAAGGATGGCCAATGGATCGACAACCGCGAGGGACATGAATTGATGGCCCTGCTCTCCGCCGCCTGTACCACCCAGGCCGGCGAAGATGTCGAACTGAACTGAACGGAGCGCCTGTTATGTCCAAACCGGTCATCGATATCTATTACTGCCGGCAGTGCAACTGGCTGCTGCGCTCGGCCTGGATGGCGCAGGAGCTGCTAACGACGTTCAGCGAGGAGCTGGGCTCGGTCAACCTGCATCCGGACACCGGTGGCCACTTCGAGATTCTGGTCGACGGTGAGACGCTGTGGGAGCGTAAACGCGACGGTGGCTTTCCGGAGATCAAGGAGCTCAAGCAGCGGGTGCGGGACCGCATCGACCCGGACCGCGATCTCGGGCATACCGATCGCGCCGCCGGCCGCCAGGACTAGAGCTCGCGGTTCAGATCGCGCTGCGGAGAGCGGTAGGGTTCAACCTGCTGCTCGCCGTCGCGCCACACCAGCTCATAGAATTGCGGCAGATTGAAGTTGATGAACTGGCTGTCGTGATTGAAGCGCTCATGGGTCAGGGTGTAATAGCGGTTTACGCTGAGCACCAGATCATCCTTGCTGCCTGAGTAGTCGCGATAAATCTCGATTTGGTTGCGCTCGTCGAGGACATAGACATTGAAGCCGCTGTCGTGGCTGGTTTCCTCGAAGAAGAACTGGATCAAGCCATCGCTGGCATAGGCATCCACCACGGAGGGAACGCGCAGTTGGGCCTGCCCCTCTTCCAATGGCTGGCGCTCAAGCTTGTTGCTGGAGACCTGGCGATAGAAATCGATGGCACTCTCCAGCCTCTTGACCGACACACCGCGCCGCTCAAGGAACAACGCAAACCGCTCGCTGCCGATGGTCAACATGCGCACCAGGCGTTGCTTGTCGCGCGCCAGCCGCAGATCGATGCATTCGAGAATTAACTGGTGGAACTGCTTGCGGATCAGTCCGCGGAAGTGGCGGCTGTAGCAGAACACATCCACGGCTTCCGGGGCCATCGCGTCCTGATGCATCTTGCCCAGTATGGTCGACAAGGCCTCAACGACGGCTTCCGGGCCGGTGAAGTGCAGGGTGCGAATTTCGTTCCACGAGTTACGGTAGACAAGATCTATGGTGCCGACCAGACACTCCTGCCGCTGCCCGAACGTCAGCACATCGGCGTTGTCGGCATCGAACTCCAGTTCACGATCTTCCCAGTGCGAGGTCGGGTCCAGCTCCAGATTGAGGAAGATGCCGAGATGACGGATCTCGCATGGCCGGCTGAGCGCCAGATTGCTGGCCGGAGCAAAGCGCACCGGAAACGTCGCCGCCAGGTCATGGGAGAACTGCTGCAACCCTTCGAGATCGATATCTGCGCCCATGGCGCGCATATGCAGCGCACTCTGGTTGGTCAGCAGCCCATTGAAGTATGCCCAGGCGATCAATTTGCTCAGGTAGCCGTTATATTCCAGCGGCGCCTGACCGAGAATGTCTGCAGGATGGAGTGAACGGTTATACAGATACCAGCCGGCGCGATTGATGCGCCCGGGCGGCACCTGGATGATACTCAGATTCGGCTCGTGCAGGTCGGGCGCTATCTTCAGATTGATGCGCTGCACCTTGCCAGGCAGGGCTTCGAATGCCGCATACAGCTTGCGCGACAGGATGCCGATGTCTTCCGGGTTGATTGACTCGCTGATGTTGTTGCGGCGCGCAAACTGGATCAGCTGGCTGTAGCTCTGCATCAGGGCTTCGAGCAGCTCGTTGTAGGCCAGCTTGACCTCGGCGACCTTCCAGTGGTTGCGGTTATCGAGGTGATGCAGCATCTCGCGACTCCAGCCCCACTGCTGTACCAGCGAGGTGATGACATCACGCCGCCACTGGCCATGGCGCGGCTCCTCGGCTCGGCTGAGGTCGTCGCACACCTTCAGATAGAAGCAGCGCCGCGCCAGATCGAGGCGCTTCAAATCACCCTGTCCTGTTAGATAGCTGGTGACCTTCTCCAGCATCAGGTAATAGGTATCCAGTTGCAGACTGTAGTCGTCATGCTGCTGGAACCAGTCACGGGTCGTCATCGACAACAGCTGGGTCTGGGGAAACTCGGCCGAGTAGGCCTCCATCAACAGGATCTTCAACACCGCTTTGTACGGCGAATCGAGCCCCTTATATAGCAACCACAGCGCCGAGCCGAAATACTCTTCAGCCGGGATGCGTTGCAGCGACCCCAGATCCAGCCATTCCCGGCGTTGCAGTTGGCCGGAGCTAAACAGCGCCTCGACCCGGGCATCATAATCCGGCTCCCACTCGGCCGGCAGGATCGGCCACAGCAGGCGCTGACCGGCGATGCGCAATGCGCTGCGGTAGAACTCGTCGAGCAGCAACAGGTGCTGGGCACTGCCACAGTTGTCACCACCCAGTTCGGCATGGTTCTCGAGGCGAAACTTGTTATCCGGAATCAGGAAGAAGTTCAGCTCGACACCGCGATTCTCGGCCAGCTTGGAGATCAGCAAGCACTTGTGCTCCAGCAGCTCCAGGCGTTCAGGCTCCAGCTGATGAGAGTGGCAGACCCAGATATCGAGGTCGGAACGACAGCATTGGCCGATGGAGGAGGTACTGCCCATCGAGTAAAGGCCGAGTATCGACAGCTCATGCGCCAGAATGCCGCCATGACAGTTGGTGGCCAGACAGATGTCATCAATGAAATCGCGCTGACTTTCAGACAGGGCAAAGCAGGCGATGCCGTGCGGAACTTCTCCGGAGACATAGCCTGGCAGGAGCGGATGGTTGAAATGGAACAGCACCGGCAGCAGTTCAAACAACTGCTGGCCATGTTGACTCATTGCTTCCAATGCACGCTCGGTTCTGGTCTGGTTGATCGCATCATAGCGCGCTATGAGCGAAGCAAGTTCATAAGACAACCGACTGACCTTCACATCCTGAGTGATTACCCGCACCGATTTCGGGCAAAAGTGTGAGCATGGTAACAACAGGTAACAGGCGGGTAAACCCCTTCACGGAAAGGGATTTTTACGCCTCCTGGTTAATCGATTCACTGAAATTTTCGCGAGCTGGCGCACACCGTTGGCCACGATGCCAGTGGCCATGCAGTCGCGGGAGAAGAATGTTAATATCCGGTTATTGTCGCCCCAGAGATCAAGGCCCCAATGAGATCCCGGATACGCATAGCAACCCGCAAGAGCCCCCTCGCCCTGTGGCAGGCCAACCATATCAAGGCCCGCCTTGAAGCCCTTTATCCGCAGCTGGACGTCGAGCTGCTGCCGATGAGTACACGTGGCGACCATATCCTCGACAGCCCGTTATCGAAGGTGGGTGGCAAGGGATTGTTCGTCAAGGAACTGGAACAGGCGATTCTCGACGGGCGCGCCGACATAGCCGTGCACTCGATGAAGGACGTTCCGGTGGAGTTTCCTGCCGGGCTCGATCTGTGCCTTATCTGCGAACGGGAGGACCCGCGGGATGCCTTCGTCAGCCCCCGTTTCCCGTCACTGCAGGCGTTGCCACCCGGTAGCCGGGTCGGCACCTCCAGCCTGCGCCGTCAATGCCAGCTGCGCGCCTTGCGTCCCGATCTGCAGATCGGTGAACTGCGCGGCAACGTCAACAGCCGGCTGGCCAAGCTGGACGCCGGTGAATATGACGCCATCATTCTGGCCGCGGCCGGACTCAAGCGGCTGGGCCTCGACACACGGATAACCGAATTGCTGACGGTCGAAACCAGCCTGCCGGCCAATGGCCAGGGAGCGCTGGGCATCGAGTGCCGCCCCGATGACACCGAGCTGCTGGCGCTATTGGCACCGCTGGCGCATGAGGCCACGGCGCTGTGTGTCAAGGCGGAACGGGCCATGAATCGCGCGCTGCAAGGGGGATGTCAGGTACCGATCGGGGCTTATGCCTGCTTGCAGGAGCAACAACTCTGGCTGCGCGGACTCGTCGGCTCGCCGGATGGTCAGACGGTGTTACGTGCCGAGTGCCACGGACCCGCCACCACGGCTGAAGCGCTCGGTCATGCGCTGGCCCAACAGCTGTTGCAACAGGGCGCAGACCGCATCCTCAGCGCTGTGTACGGTGCATGCGACCATTAATCCTGCGACCGCATCCCCAGGCCGAGGCCCTGGCCAGCCAGCTGCGCCGCGCCGGCCATGATCCCGTAGTCCGCCCGCTACTGGAGGTGATCCCTGGCCGGGAGTTGAGCGATCTGCCCGAGCATCTGGCGCATCACCCCTGGCTGATTGCCATCTCGGCTGCCGCCGTCGAACAGGCCCAGCGCTGGCTGCACAGCCACCAGTTGAACTGGCCACCCACCCCCACCTTTGCCGTTGGTCAAGCCACAGCCGAGGCATGGCACCAGGCCGGACGGACGGCTCGCTATCCGGACGACGCCCGCAGCGAGGGGATACTGGCGCTACCGGAGATGACGCTTGTCGCAGGACAGCGGGTTCTGATCCTGCGGGGTGATGGCGGCCGCGAATGGCTGGCGGAACAATTGCGTGCCCGCGGGGCCCGCGTGACCTACTGCGAATGCTACCAACGCCACTGGTTACCGCTGGATGGTCAACAGTTGTGCAGCCAGTGGCGTACAGCCGGGGTAGACAGTGTTATTATCTCCAGCGGAGAGCTGCTGCGACGACTGCTGTCGTTGTTGCCAGAGCAGCAACGTGATTGGTGGCAGCAGTGGCGCTTTATTGTTCCCAGCCACAGGGTTGCCGAACTGGTGCTGGACGCTGGCCTGCCCGCCCCCACCATCGCCACAGGCGCTTCGCACTCCGCCTTTTGTCAGGCTCTAGGTCATGAGGAATAACCGGATGACAGAACAAGAATCGACCCCGAACATGTCCGTGACTGTCCCGTCGGCAGCAGAGCCGATACCCTCGGCAGCCCCTGCCAGCCCGCTGGCAGCGCCTCGTCAGCCCCGGCAATGGTTGGCTGGCGTAGCCATCCTGCTGCTCATCGCTACGGCGGCCGGGGCCTATGTCTATGACAACAGCCGTCAGCAACAGCAACGCGAACTGATCCATCAGTTGGAGTTGCGCCTGGCGGCCCTGCAGGAGCAGCAGCCGGGTCTGCAGGAAAATGACAAGCAGCGCCAGCAACAGATCCTCAATCTCGGCACCGAGCAGCAACACTTGGCCGACAAGCAGGGCATGCTGGAAAAGCAACTGTTGCAACTGCAAAGCCGGCGCCCGAATGACTGGCTGCTGGCCGAGGCGGATTATCTGGTACGCATGGCCGGGCGCAAGCTGTGGCTGGAGCACGATGCCACCGCCGCCCAGATGCTGCTGTCTGAAGCTGACAATCGGCTGCGTGACCTGAATGACCCTAGCCTGTTGCCGTTGCGTCAGGCACTGGCGAAAGATATTGCCGGCCTGAAAGAGCTACCGCAGCTCGATAGTGAAGGGCTGGTGCTACGCTTGGGCGCCCTGATTGATAACGTCGATCAACTGACCCTGCTCGGCTTGAACGCCAACCAGAACACCCCCAGCACACCGGTGGATGCGCCCTCGGAAGATCTGGCTGATTGGCGCAGCAATCTCGGCAAGAGCTGGCATGCTTTCACTGACAGCTTCATCACCATTCGGCGCCGTGATGGCCAGGTCGAAGCCTTGTTGTCACCGCAACAGGAGTGGTACCTGAAGGAAAACCTGAAGACCCGTTTCCTGCAGGCACAGCTGGCGATCTACCGCGAACAACAGGCGGTGTATGAGGACAACCTGACCAAGGCCGACAAGTGGATCGAACAGTATTACGATCCGAACGATGCCACGACCCAATACATGCATAGCGAGATCGCCCGTCTGCTGGAGCAGGCCGTCAGTGTGTCACTGCCCAAGCAGTTCCAGAGTCAGACCCAACTCGAAGATCTGGTCCGTCAGCGTCTGCAACATCTGGCCGCAGAATAAGGGGGCTTCGCCATGATTCGTTTTCTGCTGCTCGTGATGATTGCCGCCGCCGCTCTGGTCACCGGTCCCCTGCTGGCCGGCAACAAGGGGTATGTACTGATCGCCATCGGCTCTTACACCATCGAGATGACGGTCATCAGTGCCTGTCTGCTCGCGCTCATGCTGTATGCCGCGCTGCTGGTGCTAGAGGCCCTGCTGGGCCGGCTGTTTGGCCTGCGTGGCGCCACCCGGCGCTGGTTTGCCAGCCGTAACAGCCAGAAGGCCCGTATCCAGTTGCATAATGGCTTGCTGGCGCTGGCAGAAGGTGAGTGGGCGCGAGCCGAAAAGCTGTTTCACAGCAGCGAACGCCGCAGTGATGAGACGCTGGTCCAGTTGTTTTGTGCCGCCGAGGCCGCCAATGCGCAAGGAGCCGATGCGCGGCGTGATGACTACCTGCAACAGGCTGTTACCGCTCACCCGGAAGCCGGATTGGCCGCCGGGCTGTTGAAGGCCCGTCTGCAATTGCGTCGCGGCGCAACCGCCGAGGCCGTCAGCACGCTGCAAGCGCTCCGCATCGAGCACCCCAAACATGCCGGCCTCAGCAAGCTGCTGGCCGAGGCCAGCCTGGCAACGGACAGCTCCGCGGCACCGGCGGCGCTGCTAGCACCACAGCCCACGGCCGACACCGAAGCGCTGGCGCTGTATCGCCAGGCACTTTGTGCTGCAGGCAGTGACCTCAATGCGCTGCAACAACACTGGCAGCAAATACCGAAAAGCTGGCGTCAGCGCACCGAACTACAAGCCGTCTATGGCCGCCAACTGCTGCAATTGGGCCAGGAGGAGACCGCCGCGAGCCTGCTGCAAGAGTGGTTGCGCAAAGCCCCCGCCACGCCGCTGCTGGATCTGATACCCGATCTGACCCAACCACAGCCATCCCTGCTTGCGACCTTGCAGCGCCACCCTGCCACTGAACCTGGCATGGCCCAAGCCATTGGCTGGCTGCTTCTGTTGCAACGAGACTATCCGCAAGCCCAGCGACAGCTGGAGCAGGCACTGGCCTCGCAGCCGGATCCCCGTACCTACCGCGCCCTGGCGCGACTGATGGAACAGCAGCGCCTATTTGAAAAAGCCAGCGAATATTATCGCTTGAGTCTGGCGGCCAACCCTCAGCAGCGCGGCTAGCTTCGCCATCTGTCGACCGCACAGCAAACTGTCAATGACAGAATTGACAGTTTGCTGTTCATTACGTCACCATCGGCTCTTCCCAGCCGCTCGATGGTAATCGATTCCATTGCCCCGGCACCCTTCGACCCGTTCGAGATCCGGTTGTATGTCCAAGCGCTTTCGCCATCCCGATGCTCTGCCTACCAGCCGTTTGCAATGGGTCCTGTTGTGTCTGCTGACTTCGCTGTTCCTGGCTACGGCCGTGTTACCGGTATTTCGCCCGGAATCGCTGTTCTACCCCCATTTTAATCAGCAAGTTACCGATTTTGCCCGCCTCGATAACCTGGGCCTGATCTACAAGAACGACACGCATGGCACCTACGCGGTCATCGACTCCAACTGGACCTTCACCCGCAGTTTAGCCAAGGACGAGAAGGTGCTGTTCCGTCTGCTGAACAGTGACAGCCGTGAGGCCAGCCATATCGATCTGCAACCTGACGTCGAACAGGGGCTCACCAACCGCTGTCAGACTGAGACCCCTTGCCATGTCGCAATAACTGGCAGCATACGGGTACCCACCGAGTCGCTTTCCGAACAATACCAGCTGACCACCGAGATCCAGCGCGCCGGTCACGCCGCTGCGCTGACCCAGATCATCACGTTGCCGCGCAGTGAGTTCGACTTGCAGCGCATGGGGCTGGGGCTGCTGGCCACCTTGCTGATCTGCGGTGCCTGCCAGCGTTTGCTGCTCTCCGCCTTGCGCCAAGGGCTCCGCTGGCGTCTCGCCGGTATACTGCTGCTTGGCAACCTCAGCTTCCTGTTGCTGAATGCCACCCTCTGTTTCCACATCAGCGAGTTTATTGTCTGGGCCGAATACCGCTATGCACACTACTACCTCTCCTGGGGGCTGATGCTGCTCGGCTGGCTGGTGTGCGTGCTCCTTGGTCGCCATCTTTACATGGGGCTGGTTTTCACCGCGCTCTTTGCCATCGGTTTGCTGGCCAATTTTGCCAAGATTCATATTTACGGCACCTCGCTGGGGGGAGATGATCTCAGCAACCTGCTCAGCCTGGTCACCATACTGGTGGGTGATCACCTGTTGTGGTTGAGTGCCGGCCTGCTCGGCCTGGTGTTGATGCTCTGGAAATTGCGCTGGTTCGGCTGGCTGCTGCGCGTTGGTGTCGGCCTGGTTGCGTTCTTCGGCTTCAGCGTGTTTGCCATCCAGGCCAGCAACAAGGTACTGGGCCCGAACATCAACTATTTCAATACCGAGTCCAGCTACCACCGCGAGATGGTGCGCCGGGGTCCCTCGCTGTATCTGTTCGATTTAATCAATGGCCTGGTCAGGGGCAATTCCATCTACGCCTTCCCCAATCCCAACCCGACTCCGGATTATCCCGCTGCCGCCACGACGACCGAAGGGCATGCCGACTGGGATCTGGTGATCGTCATGCAATACGAAGCCATGTGGCTGGATTGGAAGGGCGGCATCTGTAAACCTGCACCCAGCCTGCGCGTACCCGCCCGGACCGATGCCATCATCAGCAGCGTTCGCTCGCCGACGACGGGAGGCATGACGGTACTGGCCGAATTTGAAATGAATACCGGATTGCCTGTCGGCCTGCTACGGCAGGGAATAGTGCCTTACTACTACTTGCGCGACGGCGCACAGGGCCTGGCACAATCGGCCCGCCAACTCGGCTACCAGACTCATTTTTACCATCCCTACAAAGCAAACTTCTGGGGGCGCAGCCAAGCCATTCCCGCCATGGGTTACCAGCAGCTGCATTTTGATGACCAATTCACCAGTCTCGACCAGAAAGGCAGTTATGTCAGCGATCAGGCCCTGATCGGCAAGGTACTGCAACAAGCCACCAGCGCGCCAGGACAACCGCAGTTCATCTACACGGTGACCATGCAGGGACACGGCCCGTTCAATCAGGCTCGCTATGGCCAACACGAGCTGGATGCCGCCTGCCCCGGTCTCAGCGACAGCGATCGGCAGACGCTAAATACCTATTACACCGGCGTGGTTGACGAGATGGCGTCATTGCAATCCCTGCTGGATGGTCTGCATGCCAGCGGTCTGCGTTATCTGCTGATTGCATTTGGTGACCACCAGCCCTACCTGATGAATGCCGGCCATCTGGTGTTACCGGCCCATGCCAAGACAGAACAGACCTTCGACATTCCCTTCATGGTGTTCGCGCCGGAAGGCAGCGCCCCCCTCAAACAGCAGTATCAATCCGTACGCCAGTTGTTCCAGGCCGGGCAAGTAACCCGTCAGCTGCTGGGACAGCGGCATGCCAGCCCGACCGTAGAGCCAGCCCTGCTGCATCCGGTGCTCGGTAAGGAGACGGCGTTCGATCCCGCCAGCTACCTGCTACCGCTACACACTGTGTTTCGTGACGACACCTTTCACCAGTAACAAGCCCACGGATGGTGCCCTGGCTCTTTGACAGGGCACCGCTGTGGACTCAGGCCTTGCAAATAGGTGCACCGCACCATAACTGGGCACCATGGCAGTGCCAACCCCGCAGCGCCCGCTCGGGATCCCCAGGTGATTCACCGCTCTAAAATTTCATTACATCTCATACGGTTAAGCAGTCAACGCCGGCGATGCTGACAACTTGGTACACTTCATGAATAACAGGCTGCCGCTGCACCAGTGGGGCTCCCCGCATTAAGGCGTATGCGCCAGATGAGTGCTGACGAAACAAACAAGGCCAGGCAAGGCCACTAATCAAACTGTGGTGATGGAGGTGGGTGTGGTTGATGTAAACAGTGCCGTGGAAACACTGGTCACAAGTTCGGATACGCTGTTTATCCTGTTGGGTGCCATCATGGTACTGGCGATGCATGCCGGATTCGCGTTCCTTGAACTGGGTACAGTGCGCGGCAAGAATCAGGTCAATGCCCTGGTGAAGATCATTACCGACTTTGCCGTCTCCACCATCGCCTATTTCTTCTTTGGCTACTGCATCGCCTATGGCCAGACCTTCATGGGCAGCGCCAGCGAGCTGGTCAGCAATCATGGTTTTGACCTGACCAAATTCTTCTTCCTGCTGACCTTTGCCGCGGCCATTCCTGCCATCGTCAGTGGCGGCATCGCCGAACGCGCCCGCTTCTATCCGATGCTGATCTGCTCGTTCCTGATTGTCGGCCTGGTTTACCCACTCTTTGAAGGCATTGCCTGGAACGCCCGTTTCGGCGTCCAGGAGTGGCTGCTGGCGCAGTTTGGTGCCACTTTCCATGACTTCGCGGGCTCTGTCGTCGTCCATGCGGTCGGTGGCTGGATCGGCCTGGTGGCACTGTTCCTGCTCGGCACCCGCCGTGGTCGCGTACGTAACGGTCAGACCATCGGCTTTGCGCCATCCAGCATTCCGATGCTGGCCCTGGGCGCCTGGATCCTGATCGTTGGCTGGTTTGGCTTCAACGTCATGTCCGCACAGAAACTCTCCGCCATCAGTGGCCTGGTCGCCGTCAATTCGCTGATGGCCATGGTCGGTGGCACCCTGGTGGCATTACTGCTCGGACGCAATGACCCGGGTTTCGTGCACAACGGTCCGCTGGCTGGCCTGGTCGCGGTCTGTGCCGGCTCCGATCTGATGCACCCGGTCGGTGCCCTGGTGGTCGGCGGCGTGGCGAGTGCCATCTTCATTCTGGTCTTCACCTGGCTGCAACGTAAGCCGAAGATCGACGACGTGCTGGGTGTCTGGCCGCTGCACGGCTTGTGCGGCGCCTGGGGCGGCATTGCCGCCGGCATCTTCGGCAGTACCTCGCTGGGTGGCCTCGGCGGCGTCAGTTTCATGAGCCAACTGCTGGGCACCCTGATGGGTGTCACCATTGCCGTTGTTGGGGCCCTGATCATCTACGGTGGCATGCGTCTGGCCGTCGGTCTGCGCCTGTCCCAGGAAGACGAACATCAAGGAGCCGACCTGGCGATTCACAAGATCAGCGCCACCGCTCACGAAGTGCAAATCTGACACCCAGGCACAACAAAAAACGGCTCCCGCGGGAGCCGTTTTCCTTTGCCATGAAGCGCTTTAGAACGAGTACATCAAACCGGCACTCACCCGACTGAGCTCGGTATCGAAGAAATCGACGTTGGCATCAGAGTTCCCGTAGCTGGCGCTGAAAACAGCACTCAGCGGTTTGACATCCCACAGACTGTGCCAGAAGAAGTTGGCATTCACACCCCATTCATCGGCCTTGACGATGCGCCCGAATACCGGGTTGACCTCATCATATTCCAGCTGACCAAATGCGACGTTGGTGACCAGGCTGTACTTGGCCTGACGCAGGGCATAGGTCAACTGCAGAGCGGTCCGGTCATAACTGGCCGCGTCGCCATCCGCATCGTTGCGGGTATAGCTAATCATCGGCGACAGCACGCTGCCCTGAGGGCCAACGAAGTTGTACGCGAGATCCAGTGTCTGCATCTTGCCATTCCGGTCCAGCGAGGCCTGCTGCGCCGGAGTCAGCGCCAGCGCGGAACCACTCTGTTCATTCTCGATGTCGATGCTGCGCACGGTATAGTTGGTCGAGAACTGGCTGCCCCAGATACCATCCCAGCCCAGGCGCAGACCATTGCTCTTGCGATCCGTGGTATCGCGGTCGCCGACTTTATACGGATCGCTCCAGACGTCACCTGGGATCCCGGAGAAGACATAGGCCGCAGACACTATGCCCTTGTCACCAAACTGCTGACGCACGCCAAATTGCTGGGTGAAGTCCAGACGCACCGCATCCTGAATCAGGTTGCCAAGGAACAGCTGGGTACGGGTATCGGCAAAGGTGTAACGCAGGTCGAGATTGATATCGGCTTTACCGGCATCGCTGCTTGTCTGGCTGGAGAGCGAGTTCAAACGGCGGCTGGCATCGTCATCCGGACCAACCACGACATTGGAATCCACCTTGCTGTAGCCTGCACCAAGCAGACCAAAGCCTGAGAAACCACTCTGCTGCGGAATCGGGGCCATCTCGGCCATCGCGGCCTGACTCAATAACCCCAGACTGACTGCCAGCATCAACTTGTTCATCGATATTCTCCTGTTTGGTGACACAGTCCTTTAAGGGACAAAAAGCGACCGCGATAATATCAGGCGAACCCATTCTGTCCGTACACATTCACCCGACGATTCAGCCTAGGTTAAGCCCATCCATAAAAAAAGAGCGCACTATAATTACTTTTCCCGATAATCAGTAATTAACAACCCAATCAAAAACAACGCATTAATTCACAATTCGCCGGCGAAGCCCGGTGAGAGCATTGCACGCCTGGTTTGTCAGTTCGATTATCTATTTTCAATCACGGCACGGGTTGCTGATATAATCCAACGCGAAAAAAAGGGGCCGTCGGCCCCCTGGATCGCCACCCCTCAGGGGGCCAGAAATAGCCGGTAGGCCGGATCGGCCGACACATCGTGCCAGACATAACCCAGCTCGCGCAGATGTTGCTGGAACTCGTCATCATCGCTGGCCGCCAGTTCGAACGCGCACAATACGCGCCCGTAATCCGCACCGTGATTACGATAATGGAACAGCGTGATGTTCCAGCGACTGCCCAGCGTCTCGAGAAAGCGCAGCAGAGCCCCTGGCTGTTCCGGAAATTCGAAGCTCAGCAGACGCTCGGTCAACGAAGCACAAGGCCGACCGCCGACCATGTAGCGCACATGGTTCTTCGCCAGATCGTTATCGGTCATATTGATGACCGGATAGCCCGCCGCCTGCAGATCATCGATGATCTGCCGCAGCTCCTCGCTGCCACGCGACAAGCGCACGCCAACGAACAACGTGGCCTGATCGGCGGACGAGTAGCGATAGTTGAACTCGGTGACCACCCGCTTGCCGAGGCGATGGCAGAAATCGAGGAAAGCGCCTTTGCGTTCCGGGATCGTCACCGCCAGCATGCCTTCACGCTTTTCACCGATCTCGCAGCGTTCGGAGACATAGCGCAGGTTGTGGAAATTGACGTTGGCTCCGGAGAGGATCGCCGCCAGACGCCCGCCCACCAGCTGGCGCTCCTCGGCATACTTCTTCAGGCCCGCCAGCGACAGCGCCCCGGAGGGCTCGGCGATGGCACGGGTATCCTCGAAGATATCCTTCAGCGCGGCACAAATCTCGTCATTGCTGACGGTGATCACCTCATCCAAGTACTGGAGGCAGAGACGAAAGGTCTCCTCACCGATGCGCTTGACCGCTACACCGTCGGCAAACAGCGACACCCGCTCCAGGTTGACGGGCGTGCCCGCTTCCCAGGCCGCCTGCAGGCAGGCCGAGCCCTCGGCTTCGACACCAATGACTTTCACCTGCGGCAGCAGTTGCTTGATATACACCGCCACGCCGGCCGCCAGTCCACCACCACCAACCGGCACAAACACATGGGTCAGGCGAGTATCCTGCTCCAGCAGCTCGCGGCCTATGGTGCCTTGCCCGGCGATGACCTCGACATCATCGAACGGCGGAATCAGCGTATAGCCGTGCAATTCGGCCAGACGCTTGCTCTCGGCATACGCCTCATCAAAGTTGTTGCCGAACAACAGCACGTTGCCACCCATGCGGCGCACCGCATCGACCTTGATATCCGGTGTCGTGGTCGGCATGACGATGGTGGCCTTGATGTTCAGGCGGGCACCGGACAGCGCTACGCCCTGGGCATGGTTACCGGCGGAGGCGGCAATGACACCGCGCGCCCGTTGCTCCTCGGAAAGGCCGGCGATCTTGTTGTAGGCACCGCGCAGCTTGAATGAATGCACCGGCTGCAAGTCTTCGCGCTTGAGCGCGACATGATTGCCGAGGCGATCCGACAGTTTCTTCAGCACCTGTAACGGGGTGACTTTCGCCACCTCGTAGACAGGGGATAACAGTATTTTGCGTAGATAGTCCCCAGCGGACTCAGGCTGACTGGACATGCTTACTCCTCCAGCTTGCTACGATCCCGCACCGCGCCGCGGTCGGCACTGGTCGCCAGCATCGCATACGCCTTCAGGGCGAACGAGACCTCGCGCTGACGGCTGACCGGCTTCCACGCTGCCGCGCCCTTGGCCTCCATCGCCGCACGGCGTGCTGCCAGCTCCGCATCGGAGATGGCCATTTCGATACGGCGCTCCGGGATATGGATATGGATCAGATCGCCCTCCTGCACCAGGCCGATGTTGCCCCCCGCTGCCGCCTCGGGCGAGACGTGGCCGATCGACAGCCCTGAGGTGCCGCCGGAGAAACGACCGTCGGTGATCAAGGCACACGCCTTGCCCAATCCCATCGATTTCAGATACGAGGTCGGATAGAGCATCTCCTGCATCCCGGGTCCGCCTTTTGGACCTTCGTAGCGAATAACGACCACATCACCCGCCTTGACGTTACCACCCAGGATCGCCGCCACAGCGTCGTCCTGACTCTCGAAGACGCGCGCAGGACCGGAGAAGATCAGGTTGGATTCATCGACACCCGCCGTCTTGACGATACACCCATTCAACGCCAGATTGCCCGACAGCACCGCCAGGCCGCCGTCCTGACTGTAAGCATGTTCCTTGGAGCGGATGCAGCCTTCGACACGATCCTGATCCAGCGTTGGCCAACGGCAATCCTGACTGAAGGCCTTGGTGGTACGGATACCTGCGGGGCCGGCGCGATAGAAATCGAGCACCGCTGCATCCTGGGTACGCATCACGTCGTAACGCTCCAGCAACTCGGCCAGCGATAGTCCGAGCACATTACGCACCTCGGTGTGCAACAGGCCGGCGCGAGCCAACTCCCCCAGGATACCGATGACGCCACCGGCGCGGTGGACATCTTCCATATGGTATTTCTGGGTCGACGGCGCCACCTTGCACAGGTGGGGCACGCGGCGTGACAGACGGTCGATATCGTCCATCGTGAAATCTACTCCCCCCTCCTGTGCAGAAGCCAGCAAGTGCAACACGGTATTGGTGGAGCCGCCCATGGCGATATCCAGCGTCATCGCATTCTCGAACGCCTGCTTGTTGGCAATGGCACGCGGCAGCACAGCGGCGTCATCCTGTTCGTAATAGCGCTTCGCCAGTTCGACGATGCGCTGACCGGCCCGCTTGAACAATCCCTCACGGTCGGCATGCGTCGCCAGCAGCGAGCCATTACCCGGCTGAGACAGGCCCAGCGCCTCGGTCAGACAGTTCATCGAGTTCGCAGTAAACATACCGGAGCAGGAACCACAGGTCGGGCAGGCACTGCGCTCAACGGCCACGGTATCCTCATCGCTAACCTTGCTGTCGGCCGCCATCACCATGGCATCCACCAGGTCAAGCTTGATCAGTTGATCGGAGAGCTTGGTCTTACCGGCTTCCATCGGACCACCGGAGACAAAGATGGCCGGAATGTTCAGGCGCATCGCCGCCATCATCATGCCGGGAGTGATCTTGTCACAGTTGGAGATACAGACCATGGCATCGGCGCAGTGAGCATTCACCATGTACTCGACAGAGTCGGCGATCAGTTCGCGGCTCGGCAGCGAGTAGAGCATGCCGCCGTGGCCCATGGCGATACCATCGTCGACGGCGATGGTATTGAACTCTTTGGCTACGCCACCCGCGGCCTCGATTTCACGCGCCACCAGCTGGCCCAGATCCTTGAGGTGCACATGGCCCGGAACGAACTGGGTGAACGAATTGACGACGGCAATGATCGGCTTGCCGAAATCCTCGTCGGTCATCCCGGTGGCACGCCACAGGGCGCGGGCTCCGGCCATGTTTCGGCCCTGGGTGGTGGTAGCGGAACGGTACTTTGGCATCTGTGAAACACTCCCTGAATACGGCAATCAATCCTGAAAAACGGCTCGAGAAACGCAGCGCTGTTTATCGAGACGCTCTTGAAGAAACAAACGGGAGGCGCTGATACGCCTCCCGTCGCATGACTTAATCGTGAACCGGCGTCAGCCAGCCCCACTTGTCCTCGGTCTCACCATTGAACAGGCCGAAGAACGCCTTCTGCAACTGTTCGGTGATCGGGCCGCGACAACCGGCACCCACCTGGATTTGATCGACGGAGCGAACCGGCGTGACCTCGGCGGCCGTGCCGGTCATAAAGATTTCGTCGGCCAGATAGAGCGCCTCGCGCGGCAGGGGCTCCTCTTTGACGGTGAACCCCATATCCCGCGCCAGAGTGATGATGGTATCGCGGGTGATGCCCGGCAGGATGGCCGAGGTGGCGGGTGTGGTATGCAAGACACCATTCTTGATCAGGAAGATGTTCTCTCCGGCGCCTTCACTCAGGTAGCCGTTCACATCCAGGGCGATCCCTTCGGTGTAGCCGTGACGCTTGGCCTCACGGGAGATCAACTGGGATGACAGATAGTTACCTCCGGCTTTGGCACCGGTCGGAATGGTATTCGGTGCCAGACGATTCCAGGAGGAAACGGCCACATCGACACCATTCTTCAGGCCCTCTTCACCCAGGTAGGCCCCCCACGGCAGGGCACCGATCATCACATCGGTATGGGCATCCTTCGGCGGATGCAAGCCCAACCCGACGTTGCCCACAAAGGCCAACGGACGCAGGTAACCGGACTTCAGATCGTTCTCACGGACGATGACGCGGCAGGCCTCGCAGATCTGCGCCTGGGTGAACGGCATATCCATCCAGTAGATCTTGGCGGAGTCGAACAGACGCTGGATATGCTCCTTGAGGCGGAAGATCGCCGGCCCCTTCGGGGTGTCATAGGCACGGATGCCTTCAAAAACCGAGGAGCCATAATGCAATGCGTGGGTCATGACGTGCACTTGCGCCTTGTCCCATTCAACCAGTTCACCGTTGAACCAGATGTATTTGGTGGTCTTCTGTTGAGCCATAAGTGGTTACTTCCTTTTATCAAGCCCGGATGGAATATGCTGCCGCCTGTGCCTGCCGCACTTCGCCTGCCTCGACCTGAATGACGTCGATCAGCTTGGCCAGCTGGTTATGCAGCAATTGGATTGGACGCTCGCTCTCGACAGTAACCGTTATGTGCAGGTCTTGGCAATCCAGCGGCGGCGCCATGTTCAATGCACAGAGACGGAAACCGCGATGGCGTACTACGCGCAACACCCGCTCCAGCACTTCGGGGCGGAACTGGGCACGAATTGAGAGCTGATGTTGTGTCATGATTGAGCCTCCAGCATATGTTCATTGGCCGCGCCCGGGGGGACCAGGGGCCAAACGTTATCGTCCGATGAGATGGAAACATGCAACAGGTAGGCGCCCTGGCTGGCCAGCATGCGCGCCAGCGCCGGAGCCACCTCCTCCTTGCGGGTAATCGTTTCGCCCGGAATGTCGAACGCCGAAGCCATGCGTACAAAATCCGGGTTGTCGGTGAGGATGGTTTCGCTGAAACGCCCCTCGAAGAATAGCTCCTGCCACTGGCGTACCATCCCCAGCCGCTGGTTGTCGAGCAGCACCATCTTGACCGGCAACTGGGCACGCTTGAGGGTCCCCAGCTCCTGGACATTCATCATGAAGGAGCCGTCGCCACTGACCAGTACCACGGTATCATCCGGCCGCGCAACCTGAGCGCCGACCGCTGCCGGCAACCCAAAGCCCATGGTGCCCAGCCCGGCACTGGTAATCAGGCCTCGGGGGTCATCAAATTGCATATGCTGGGCGACCCACATCTGGTGCTGACCGACATCGGTCGTCACCACAGCGCCGTCTGGCAACCGGGTGCTGAGCTGTTGCAGCAGCCAGGGCGCGAAGATACGTTCGCCGGGATGGTCGTAACGGAAGGCATGCTCGGCGGCCAGCGCCTGACAATGTTCGCGCCAGGCAGCAATCGCCAGCGGTTGTGCCAAGGCTGGCAGCACCTTTTTCAAATCCGCCTGCAGGCTGACCTGGACCTCGCGCCGCTTGCCGATCTCGGCTGCATCAATATCCAGGTGGATCACCTTGGCATGCGGGGCAAATGCGGCCAGCTTACCGGTCACCCGATCATCAAAACGCGCTCCCACCACCAGCAACAGATCGGACTGCTGCACTGCATAGTTGGCCGCCTTGGTGCCATGCATCCCCAGCATGCCCAGTGACAACCCACAGGCTGGGTCCAGGGTACCAATCCCCTTCAGTGTCGTCACCGCCGGCAAGCCGCAAGTCGCCGCCATGGCGCGTAGTTCAGTGACGGCATCGGCCAGCACCACGCCTCCACCCACGTAGAGAATTGGCCGTTCGGCGGCAGCGAGCAGTGCCCGAGCCTCAGCCAAAGCCTGCTCACACAGAGGTTCTTCGTCATCCACCAGATGCATGGGCGCGCGCGGTTCAACGGCAGCCATCTGAATATCCTTCGGTACATCGATCAGCACAGGGCCCGGCCGGCCGGAGCACGCAATACGGAACGCCTCGGCCATCACAGTACCCAACTCCGCACCATCGGTGACCAGAAACGAATGCTTGGTACAGGACAGTGACATGCCGAGCACATCGATCTCCTGAAACGCATCGGTGCCGATAAAATCACGGGCTACCTGTCCGGTGATGGCAACAACAGGCACCGAGTCCATCATCGCATCGGCGAGACCCGTAATCAGGTTGGTCGCACCCGGTCCCGAGGTTGCAATACAGACCCCCACCTGCCCGGTGCTACGCGCATAACCGATGGCGGCCATCGCTGCACCCTGCTCATGTCGGCACAACAGGTGAGGGATGCCGCCATCATACAGAGCATCGTATACCGGCATGATGGCGCCCCCCGGGTAACCAAACACCTGGGTGACCCCCTGTTGATGCAATGCGCTGACGATGTACTGGGCCCCGTTCATGACAACTTCCTTGTTTCCGTTATATCTGGCTGAAAAAAAACCCCCGAGTGTTCAGCCTCGGGGGTCGTTTGCTGTGTCTGGATGCGATCATTTCATTTCGCGTCAGCCAACCTCGCCCCGAGCGGTGGAATAATCACCACCACTAGGCCCACGATAATAATGCTGACGACGACAATAGCGCTGAACATGACGATCCTGAAAATCCTGTAATTGCCCCCCTTTTGGGCGGCGCGTGCCCTACAACTAGCACAGCGCACCAATATGCACAACACTTTTTTGTGTGACAACACACTAAAAACCGTCAGCTGACAGCCTGTTTATTGGTTCTAAACTCTACCGATTGATTGAACATTAGTTGTTTATATCGCGGAGTCGCCATTTCATGTCATTAGCTGTCGTTTTTAGTCGTGCCAGCCTGGGTGTCACGGCACCGCTGGTCAGCGTCGAAGTTCACCTCTCCAGCGGACTGCCGGCATTCGGCATTGTCGGCTTGCCAGAGGCGTCGGTGAAAGAGGCCAGAGATCGGGTGCGTAGCGCCTTGATCACCTCGCGCTTCCAGTTTCCGGCTTCGCGCATCACGGTCAACCTGGCTCCTGCCGACCTGCCTAAAGAGGGGGGACGTTTCGATGTCGCGATTGCGATCGGCATCCTCGCCGCCTCAGGACAGCTGCCATTGACACGCCTGGAGCAGTGCGAATTTCTCGGTGAACTGGCACTAACCGGCGAGATTCGGCCCATACTGGGCGCGCTACCGGCTGTGCTTGCTGCCAAAGCTGCAGGACGCGCCTTACTGCTACCACATGGCAACGCACCTGAGGCAGGACTGATTCAGGCCGCGGAAACTTATACCAGCGATCACCTGCTGGCGCTGTGTGCGTGGTTGGCAGGACAACAGACTCTGCCCCAGCCGGTACCACCACAGGAGACAACTACCGCCGGTCAATTCCCCGACCTGATGGATGTGATTGGTCAGCAAACCGGCAAACGTGCGCTGGAGATTGCGGCCAGCGGTCAACATCATCTCTTGCTGCTGGGGCCTCCGGGAACGGGAAAAAGCATGTTGGCCAGCCGTCTTCCGGGCATATTGCCGGCGATGAATGATGAAGAAGCCCAGCAAACCGCCGCTATCCACTCAATCAGTGGCCTAAACCGCCAATGGCAACAGTGGCATTTACGCCCATTTCGCAATCCTCACCATAGCGCATCATCCGTCGCGCTAGTCGGTGGTGGCTGTCATTTTTGGAAATAGATGAGACATATTGGAAATAGATGAGACAAGAGAAAATCCAGGAGCCATGTCTGGCTCCACGGCGCATTGTTCTCTGCATCTTCAGGCGTGATAATCAAAGGGCGTAACGGGTGAACATCGCCGACTAAGCTCTTCGGTGGACAGATGATCCAGATTGATAAATATCCACAACTAAAACTGATTGCCTGGAACCGGCCAACTGGCGAAGTTTCTGAGCAGGAGGCCTTTGCTCTTTATGAGCGGCAATGGCGCTTCATCGATGTCGCCACGTTGACGGATGAGGAGCGCCAACTGATTGAAAGGCTGAAGGCTGATTATGGCCATGGCGTGATGCATGTATAAGCGCCCACGCCACCAGGCTATCGTCAAAGAAGCCCTTCCTTATATAAGGAAAGAAATCGTCATCCCCGGTGCTCACATTGACACTGTCGAGCAGGCCGCTTAAAAGAGTCCTCCGGACAGCTCTTGGTGACCACTGAATCATGGAACATCACTTCAAACGGGTAGCCATCGTAGAGACCAAATGGACCATTCGGCAAAAACGCATTGCATCCTCAAGCCCTGGTGAATACCCCTTCGAGCTCGCAGAGGCAGCGAGGTACTTGCGCCTGCAACCATCCCTCTTGCGTGTTCATATGGCTAACGGAACCATGAACGGGAAGGCATTGCCTATCTGTTATCAGGCTGGCCGCCACTTCTATTTCTTACGCAAGGACTTGGATGCCTTTCTTGGCGTGAGCACTCCTACATTGGCAACGCCCAGTAGGCCTATCAAACAAATCATCGCGTTCCTGGATGGCCTTCCACTGACCAACCCGCAACGAGCACGTTTATTGGGTGTGCGGGCCGATACACTCCAGAAGCTCAGAAATAATCGGCAAAGCGGCTCCAGAACTGCTCATCTGTCAGCCTGTAAAACCTTAATGGAGTGCTGGTCAAGTATTGGAGAGCCCATCTTGGCTCGGTGGGCAGCAGGAGAAGACCTGCTGCAGGTTGTCCGGGAAGAGGCAGACCTTCATTTATTTGGTCAATAGATCACCGCGCACAGCATTTGCCAGAATGTGTATCCTCAATCGAAAGCTAATGTTTATTATGGCTATATTTATCTTCATGGCCCGAAGAAGAACCAAGCATCATGGCTTATCCAATACTCCCCGACGAAACAGAACGCTTGAATGTGCTAAATGCTCTCAACCTCTTGGATACCCCCCCAGAGGAGGTATTTGACCGCATTACCCGTTTGGTTTCGCACGTCTTGGATGTGCCAATTGCACTTGTTTCATTAATCGATGCCGATCGGCAATGGTTCAAATCTCGAGTTGGACTCGATGTGGCTGAAACACCCCGTGAGCTCGCTTTTTGCGCCCATGCCATAGCACAGACAACGCCGATGATTGTCCCCGATGCCACACAAGATATGCGCTTCATGGATAACGCCCTGGTGACAGGAAACCCGAATATTCGTTTCTATGCAGGAGTACCATTACGCAGCTCTGGCGGCTTTCCGATCGGCACGTTATGCGCTATTGACTCCAAGCCACGACAGTTAACCCGTGATGAAACCAATATCCTGCTCGACCTTGCTGCTGTTGTAAGTAAGGAAGTGCAAATGCGTGAAGCCATGCTGCTGAGTCACTCGCGGTCCGAGCAGGCCATGCAAGCGATTGAGGTTATTGAAGCCCGATTTAAAACCGTTTTTGAACGGGCAGGCGTAGGCATTGCATTGGTTGCACCGGATGGCGGATGGATACGAGTCAACGATGCGCTATGCCAAATTGTCGGTTACAGCCAAGATGAGCTCGCTAAGCTCACGTTCCAGGATATTACCCACCCCGATGATTTGGGTTCAGATTTGTCCCTGCTGCAGCAGCTAGTAAATGACGAGATAGATCGTTATCAATTGGAAAAACGCTATCTGACAAAGGCAGGCGGCACAGTTTGGATACAACTGATCGTCACCAAACAAATGAGTCCTCAAGGTGACTTGGAGTACTTCGTCTCTATCGTCAAAGATATACAAGAGCGCAAGGAAGCAGAGGAATCACTAGCTGCACTTCGCAGAGACTTGGAAACACGGGTCGAAACAAGAACAAGAGACCTGCGATTAGCCAATGAAATGTTGTCTTCCTCCATGGCCCAGCAACTTCAATCTGAACAAGAGTTACGCAAGCGCGAAGCTGAATTGCAGATGGTGCTTCAAAATGCGAACGATGCCTATGTGTGCATTGATCACAACGGGGTGATCCGTGATTGGAACCAACAAGCTGAGCACACCTTCGGTTGGAGCAGCCAGGAGGCGATCGGTCGTCGACTTGATGAAACAATTATTCCAGTCGCCATGCGCGAAGCTCATCGCTCAGGAATGAGGCATTATCTAAGCACCGGAGAACATCACGTTCTGGACCAACACATCGAGTTGACCGCAGTGCGCCGTGATGGTGTTACATTGCCCGTAGAGGTTCGTATCCGAGCTTTATCCATTGATGGGAAAACCATTTTTAGCGCGTTCTTGCATGATATTACAGAGCGCAAACAAGCTGAGGCCATACGCGAACACGAAGCAACACATGACTCATTGACAGGACTTCTTAACCGTCGTGGGATGTTTGACTTGTTATCCAAAGCAATAGCTCGCGTTAAACGGACGCAGACGTCTTTGGCGCTGCTATTTATCGACCTTGATGGTTTCAAGCAAATCAATGACACATATGGTCATGATGCAGGTGATGCCGTCTTGCGCGAAATAGCCATTCGTTTACAAGCAAACATACGGCAGACGGATACAGCCGTACGCTTAGGCGGCGATGAGTTCACGGTTATACTGGAAAACATTAAATACGGTATTCCCGATGCCAATATGTTGGCACAGAAAATACTAGAGGCAATTCAACAACCAATACGACTTGACACTGTGATCGTCACCCTCAGCGCCAGCATCGGTGTTTCGATGCATCACCCTAGTGATGAAAACTCCGCAGACCAACTGGTTAGCTCAGCCGACTCGGCAATGTACGAAGCCAAGCACGCGGGTAAAGCACAGATTTGTGGTAACAAGTCATATCCCTAATGACGCCCCCGGCAGAGACGCTGGATGATCTGGTTGTCGTAGTCATTGGGAATGGGTCATGGTGCAACCTTATTGACACGAAAAAGCAGCCAGACCAGAAAAAGAACCAGCGCATCGATAAACAACAGGAAACATGTCAGGCCAAGGCTCACCTTGGCGATAGGCTCAAATACCGCACCAACTAGGTTGAAGTAGCTAAACAGGAATACTGCGCTGTAATTGGTGATGGTCGAGAGCACTGCGAGAGCTGTCATCATCAACAATATGACAATGAGTCGAGCTGAAGTGGTTGATAAACCGCTCATGCTGGTCATCCGTGGTTTTAGCCTTCGAAGTTGATTGATGATTCTCACCCGACCTGTATATAAAGAAAATAGAACAGTTTGGCTTGCCCATGTGCAACAAAGGCAGGTCCCAGCTATCATCGGCGAACAGCCCATTCATGCATCAACGGAAACATCATGATCTTGTTTTGCGGTGACCCTCATGGGGAGTTTGAGCACATAATCCAGCGCGTTCATCAGATGAAGCCAGCTGCGGTGATCATGCTGGGAGACCTGTGCCTGTCACAATCGTTCGAGCAAACCTTCACGTCCATCCTGGGGCTGACGGACATCTGGTTCATCCATGGCAATCACGACACGGACGAAGTCAGATATCACGATCACTTGTTTGCATGCTCTGAGCGTAACCTTCATGGCCGTGTCGTCGAAATTGATGGTTTCAAGATTGCAGGCCTTGGCGGGATCTTCCGTAGCCAAGTCTGGTATCCACCTGAACCGCCTCGGTACACAGCTAAGCAGGATTTCATTACCCATTGCGGAAAAGGGAATCTCTGGCGAGGCGGCCTGCCTCGCAAGCATCGAAGTTCAATTTTTCCAGAAGACATTCAGCGCTTCGTCGGTCTCAAGGCCGATATCCTTGTTTCTCATGAGGCCCCCAGTGCCCACCCACACGGCTTTCAGACCATCGACGATCTGGCTCAATCACTCGGGGCAACGACCATCATCCATGGCCACCATCATGACCCGTTCCACTATGGCACACCAAGCCGCATCAATGTCGGACTGCGAAGCTTCATGGTATTCAATGACGTGCCTTCATTCTCAATTTGATGGCCCATTCTGACCTTGAAGTCAGTTGAGAACAAAATTGGACCGTCTTGAGTTAAAGACCATACACACTATAAGTATTTGCAAAAAAACCAGATTAAGTGAGATTATCCGCCCCTAATAACAAATGTTACAGACAGTAAAATTATCTTAGGACTGAAATGATCACACCTTGGGGAGAGCTATCCGCGCTTGATCTATCCGATCATGAGCTCGCTGCAACAATTCTCAGTGCAGACAAACATCAGCTTATCGAGGGTTTGACTGTAGAAAGCCTGTTTGATCAAATCGTTGCCAGCGTCCCGAGCATTGATCGGAATGTGATCCCCCTTGATGTCGATTCTACCGTAGTCGATACCAGACGCCCTTTCGAACGTTGGATTGTTTTCGTATGGGCAAGATCTAGAACAACAGGGCTAGGCCGCTACTTGCAAGCTCTGGAGAAAAGCGCTGTTCCATATCTTGTTGAGTATAAAAATGGTGAATTTTTAGCCACACGAATCAGCAAAGGGAAAAGGACTGAAACACCTAGGGTCCTGACCGAACTAATGCATGATTTATCTGGCGGCAAAATGACACCATTTGTCGTCGATGAGTCTGTTAGGGATAAAAAACGACAAAAATCTGCATTCTGGGGATTCATATCTGATTATTACAAGGACAGACTTGGTGACCGAGTTATACTTCCAAGAATTTTAATTAATTGTGCAATTCAACCATATTTCAGATCAGTATGGAACCTTGACAGAATATTTATTGCTGGCGATGTCGTCTGGATTTTTGAAATAAAACACAAATATCCAATCAACCAAAATCCTCTGCTGTTCGGGATTAATGATGGAGAGCTTGGAATGCTAGAGATGCTAATCAACTCTCAAATCCGGTGTCTACATACTATTCTGGTAAAACCATATTGGTCACTGAAAGCAGGTTCAATGTATCTATTTAATAATTTGGACATGAGAAACAAAGCGGCAATAATCGCCATTGTGTTGGATCAATCAGAAACAGCTCGCATTATGAAACAACCATCCAAAAAGTCAGGCTCACATACCTCACTTACTGGTGTCGATAACCAAAGCTATAAGGAAATTCCAGCCTATAAATTCACATCACTAGGTGTTCTATCAGATCCGGCTATCGAGGTTGCAAAAAAAATGACATCGGTTATGTTTGGGCTGGAGACAAATAAAGCTAAAGATGATTGGCTCCGAGGACTCCGCGTACAACATATCGGTAATTAGTGTAATCACAAGTTTATAAGGATTGCTTGGCCCTCACTAGCTCAGTAAAACTGGCAACATCCATAATCCATGATTGTTGTGCTGAAGTATAAGTTTGGTGAAGACTACGAGGCAGAACAAGCTGTAATCGTTTAGCCATCATTTCATCAGTCTGGTGAACAGAAATAGCTGTTTCAAGGGTCAACAGATGCTTCTGTTCGATTTTATCAGCTTCAACCAAGACTTGTCTCCAGCGATCCTTACACGTTGATTTAACGCCAAGCATAGTAAGTCTGAGAGGATCAAATGTTTGCGCATGATATTCAACTACACCCGGAAATAGAAAATCAGGTCTCGACTTATTTTCTGTAACTGCGGTACGTGCACAGCGAATACCATTTTCAGCAAATAAAACCTCTAGATGATTCTCAAGTGCCAAGCCCACTCGGCTTTTCCGTCTATTTTGAACCGACAAAGAAAAGGATAGGAAGCCATCAACATCAACATCTGTTTTAATTTTATTACTGAATCCTTGTGACAGACGATCTGCTATCAAAAAACGCTCAAGGGTTCTAAATAAAATTTCTTCTCGTTCCATCCACGCCATGAGAATAAGGTCTGGATCATCGTGTGGACTAAGATCGGTTAGTGTTGAACGAGCATAGGCTGAAAATTCTCTAGTTGTAGGGAAACGACCTGAAAAACGAGAAAGCATATCATCTAAATATGTATCCTCTTTTGTTTCGACAACAATACCTATATTTTCCAGAATAAACCTAGACGCGAATTCAATACGGTCTTGCTCGGTTTCAAGTTCTGATTTCACTGAAAAGCCAGGATGAACCACATCTGAAAAACCAAATAGCCACTCAATTTGACGCGATATACTTGATTCATTTTCTGCAATAATGACGAGTAAGCTTCCATCTCGTTTTTTAGCAATAACAAGAAGGTCGCCCTCACAAGCATTCATCGAAACATTTGTAGTCGGAAAATATAAATGGTACTCAGGTGCACGAGGTTTGTCTTTTCGACAGTTATACAATGTCAGAAATGCATCTTCAACAATTGGGTCAGGATCATCATCGGTCAGATAAAGAAACCGCGCCGGTAATCTGGTTTTCTCATTTGGGCACCCAAGAAACAACTGCATACTCTTTGTCGCATGGTACTCATGTTGTCTTGAGCGCGTACCATCGGCCTCTACTGCACTCAGCCTTTTGACGGCAACACCTTGGAAATATTCTGATAAATATCCTGACTTCATTTTTTTACCTCAAAGGTAGTGATATCGCTTCTAAGCCATTCAGCAAGAGGCATAAGAATTGTCTCCATATCTACCTCTGAATTACGCAAAGCACACTCCCAAACAATACCAACACGCCACCCAGCAGAGAGTAATGAATCAATAACTCTTTGATCGCGAGCTTTGTTCTGAGTGATTTTTTCATGCCAGAAATCTGGCCGTGTTTTTGGCCATTTGAACAAGCAGCACTCATGTCCATGCCAAAAACAACCATGAACAAAAATTACTGCATGATAGCGGGGGCATACAACATCTGGTTTCCCTCTCAACTCTCGAACATTAATTTTAAATCTAAATCCATGTTTGTGCAGCCAACTCCTCACCATTATCTCAGGTTTAGTATTTTTATTCCGAATACCGGACATCATCCGGCTTCGGGTTGGCCTATCTACTATGTCATTCACAAATTATTGTCATGCACTTTTGATCTGAAATGAGCACCGTTCCTGTTCTTCAGAAATCATTCTTTGAACATGAGGCACCATTAGACGAGCAACTTCCTGCATTACAGGCATGACAACACTATTTCCAAACTGTCGATATGCTTGAGTATCACTTACCGGAATTCTAAATGTATCCGGAAATCCCATCAAACGAGCACATTCGCGGGGAGTTAATCTCCGAGGGCGCTTATTCACACCCTGCCAGATCAATATCTCAGAGCCATCTTTATAGTATCGAGCTGAAAGGGTTCTAGTTACGCTATCGGGATACGCAAGTCCAAAGCCAAAACCATTTCCTGCAGCTCGATGCTTTTCCGCATATGCTTGCAAGTAATCCCAAAGCTTAGGAGTCAATGTGTATTTAGGCTGAACACACTTTTTATCTGGATCAAAAAACCGGTCATCATCCCATGGTAGATATGGTTCACTGCCGTCTGTTTTATGAAGAATGGAGCCCAGTCGAGGACCATCTACCGGTAACTGTAATTCATCCCACGAAAAATCCGTTTTCTCACGAAAGCCGACAATTATGATCCGTTCTCTATGTTGCGGAGTAAAGTGTCTTCCATCGATTATCTTATAGTGAACATCGTAATGAAGTTCATCTCTTAATGTTTGCAGGATGACCTCAAACGTATTTCCCTTGTCATGGGAAACCAAATTTTTCACATTTTCCAATAAAAATGCTTTTGGCCGCTTTGTCGCGATGATGCGTGCCACATCAAAAAATAATGTCCCTTGGGTTGTACACTCAAAACCATGAGGACGTCCCAATGAGTTTTTTTTACTGACACCAGCGATACTAAATGGTTGACAAGGGAATCCACCCAGCAAAATATCATGTTCTGGGACATTTTCAGCTGGGAATGGAACTATGTCCCCAACAAATGGGTGGTTATCTCCATAGTTCTCAGTGTAGGTTTTCTTAGAAAAATTATTCCATTCACTGGTAAAAACACATTCCCCACCGTGAGATTCAAACCCCATTCGAATCCCGCCAATGCCTGCAAAAAGATCAATAAATCGAAAGCTATTATCTTGTTGCAATAAGTTGCTTGATGGTTTTTTCAACAATTCACGTAACGCGGGCGCAAGCAAAGAGGGACAAGGGGTTTCCCCCTTCTCCCAACGTCTTATTGTCTTCGTATCTTTACCGACAAACTCTGCAACTTCACGCTGGGAAAATCGAGAGCGAGCCAGTTTTAGCAGTTCGAATGATTGGCATGTTGTCATTTTTACATCCCCAGGTATGATTGCGGACATTATGTCCTTGCATCATCCCTAACACCAGGAATTTATCAAAAAATTTTACGTGCTGGATGTAACCAAAAAATCATGCCTCATGAGTCTATGTGGTTGATCTTTTTCTAAAAAAATCAAGACCATCATTCAACGTGCCATCCTTCAGTTACCGTTCTAAATGTTGGAGAGCCTCTTTTGATCAAAACAATGTGAAGATGGTTGGTTGTATCAAACCCAATAACGATGTTGTCACCTTCTTCTGCTTGCTCCATTACCGGATTTGAATAGAAATATAGGCGATGCTCAGATCTGGTAGGGTGTGCTTCCCTCGCGTCGTACCACGTCACTTCAGCCAGACAACTCATGCCTGCACCTCTTATCGAGAAGGTCGCATTACAATGAAAACCATCTAGCCCTAGAAGCCCCTTGAGCTCTCTCACCCCGTTAAATTCATGCTGATTTGATCTCTCTGGTCTCGCTTCAACCGCAGATAGTGTTTTTATGCATGAAGCCCTAAATCTCATCGGATTATTTGCCACACCGAACTCCTTGGTAACGGATAAATACGTCAATATTATCAAAGTGTTTACGTCTGTTCTCACTCCAAAATCACAGGATTTGAGATACCAAACGCGGATACCGCAATATCCATGCCTGATACTGTAAGAATGTCATGTCAAAGAAGATCACAATATGACGACTCCATTCACAATTGAAAAGTTGGCCAATTTCGAAGGGACGTGGCGTATCGATTGGTTTGGGGATGTTGCCTACCCAGACCTCAGTAGGAGGCAATCCCAACCTTCTGTTGCCGTCCGATTTTCTCGATATCCACGTCCCCGACCGATGGGAGATGAGGATAAACGGGAGGTGTGGTTACCCATTGGATTGCTGCCATTTTTGAAAGTTGGCGACGTGTGGCAGAACGGTCAAGCAACTGGGGAGAGCACAGCCCCATCGAAAGAGACATTCCGACAACTGAATATCAACGCTGATACCGCGCAGTTTTATAAGGCAGGTGGTAAACCACGGCCCGAGAGATTCGGATTCATGCGAGCGCTGTCCTACTGGCTGCCAATTCGTTTACATCCATGGCATAGCGAACATACACATTCAAACTGCGTCATCATTGCAGACCGCCCCCGGCTACAAATCATTATTCCGTGTATGGAGCTCATTCGCTTTTACTTCGGCTCTTCAAGCTCACTTCTCTCCATGCTTTTCAGACCAACACTTAGCCGCACAGCACTGGCCAAACAGTACATAAAGCGTCCTGATGAATCCGTTTTTCTCCGCCTTGCCGATGGCATCTCGGGCGCATCCGCCGCTGATATAGCTAGAATGCTGTACTCGCCAGTGGCATGGCGTTCTGCATCATTGATTGGAAAGAGCGCTCTTTCCTGTTCAAGTCTTGGTCTACCCATCTACCCCAAATGCTGGTTTCCTTTTGACGGGGTAACAGATCTACATGTCTCCGGGCAGTGGATCAGACATGATGAATCGCAAAATGGTACTTTTATTGTTTATGAGATCCTATCCTGCTCCCATGAGTTCCCATTCAAATCCGTCCGATATGTGGCGCCAAGCAATAGCGATCGGCTTGCATCACCTTCACAAGGTAGCCAAACCCAAGCACCAACGCGCAACAGACAAAACCAGAAGACGCTCTTATTGACGGACACAGATCCGGACGAAAAAAGACAGACCAAGTTCGTACAGTTCGCCTCCCTCAACTCCAAGTTTCCAGATCTGGAACATAAAACCATTTTTAAAAATCCTAGTTTTTCTATATCCAAAGCCCAGTCCTACCCCACAGCACCACCCAGCGCATTCAGTGTTGGGTCTACTGGTAATGGGAAAGGGATCACACCTGTAGAAATTGAGGCAGGAATAGAACAGCCGACCTTCAACCCTCGGGAATTACCCGATTACTTCAGGGCTGGCCTGGATTCGTTGCAGCACGCACTTCGCTTTACGCTGATGACACCCCTAAGCCAGGCTGAATACACATTCCCCGTTCCGCTCATTCACAACAGACCCGACAATCCCTATCCCGCCTGTTTTATCCAAGATGAAAACGGGGGGATACGACGCCGCATGATGGGATGTGTGCAAGTTGACTATGCCGATAGAGCAGAAGGTGTGCTCATTCTTGAGCCTATTGGTTGCGACACTCCCGAACTGATTGCGTTCGAGCTTATCGAAGAGCTCCTGGATTTGGAGCTGATAAAGAAACAACTTCTCCGCCACTGGAAAAAGGATGAAGCACCAGACAGTGCAGATGATGAGCTCAGGCCCACTTCGGTGACTATCGGATAACCGCCTAGTGCCCTCTGCCTGAATTACTGACAGATGTCAGCAACACACAACTCTCCTAGCCTCTGTCGGTAGTGAACACGCCAGGAGACCACCATGACGCTCAACTGCTTAGGTACGCTAGCATCACCCGAACTGCTCCAACCCATTTGGAACGAAATCGACTCTCTGGATGAGCGGGAGCATTACAAGGAGGCCTACCAATACCTCCGCTTCGTCACCAAGGAGCTCACGTTGCTTCACGAAGCAACCATCGCCGTTAGCTCGCTGCTGAATGTCGCCCCTGATATGCATTGGCCCTTTGAGCAACTTCAGCGGCAGCTAGAGCAGCAATTGCAGCCTATCCGGGATAGCAGTCTGCTCCGATACATTGAAAGCCTCCGTGCCGTTTTGCAGGCAGTTCACCGGGCTCTTAGCCAAAGAGACAGTGTCGAGCTGGAAAAGCTGACCACTGAGCTGTGTGCATATCAATGCGAACAGTTGAACAGTGAAGACCTTGACCACCCAACACTCTGGGAGTTGGAGCCCGTCCAGTCATCCTCACAGCTGCATTGAACACTTGGGGATCCAGTAGGTCAGCCCTTGATAGCGAAACAGCAGTCCATCGCCATCATCCTCAAGCCCCTCGTTCGCAATCAACTGCCGGATGGCGGGGCCTGTTAACCCATGGAAATAGGCCAGGGCCGTGATGGCCCACCGCTCCTGAAACCGCCTGTTCGTCTCAGGCTTCTGAACCATCTGGGCAAGCCGCATTTCCAACGCGGCTTTAGCCTGGCTCTTGTGCTTTGTCTTCTGAATCAAAGCCATGCTCAGTTGAGAGTTCTGGCTGCGATTCAGATATGCGATGAAGCCATGCAGAGCCGCCTTCTGTCCGGGAACGAGTGACAGGTATGCAGCTACGTCTTGCTGCTCAGGAATAGAGCGCTTGGAGGTGAGGGTTTGAACAAGCAGTTTCTTGGCCGGTGTCAGAGCCAATCTCACCGAGCGCAGCGACATTTCATTTCGCATGAGTTTCGCCTGCAGATACTCGTAGTAGCCCACCAATACATCACAGGCCTGCTGGTTTGATATCCCTTGAAGAAGTCGGTTGATGCTCCTCTGCTCTGAATCATTCAATCTCGTCGCCTCATCATCAATCCACCCTCCGCTTTCCTTCAGCCAGAGAGCGGCCAGCTGATAGCGTCTCAACACCTCAGCACCAAACTCCTTCACCAATGGCTGATAACTGGTTGTTTCAATTAGCCCAGTCCTCTCCAACATCTGGAAAAAGGTCAGATACCGATCCAGGTATCGAGAAGCTTTATGCGCCCCGCTTCGCCCCAAAAGCCAACCGGAAAAAGCCTGATAATGCGGCTGAATAGAAGCGTTCAAAACATCAAGATTGAACCGGAGTCGCTGCTCATAAACCTGATGCCAATAACACTCTGCGCAACAATCACCGCGACCGGCAGGCATAGGCTTCCCGCATTTTGGACAGGCAATCGTTCCTTGCTCCAGGCACTTGGAACATAAGCGTTTACCATCCGGGGCAACCCGTAATCGCCGTGATCGACCGCATGCCTGACAACACCCGTGGTCGGCCCGAGCACAGCGAGGACAAACCGGCTCATCAAAACCAAGCCGCGTTACCCGTGACAGATGGTGCGACATCGCGCCGCAGCGGCTGCAAGGCTTCTGCTCAGAAAAATATCGCGCACAGGCATTACAAACCGGACCGTACTCACTCAATAGTCCGATCCGGTAATCCACCTTACCGCACCGGACACACGGCTGGCGCTTCTGGCAATTCGAGCAAATCGCATCTGGGTGTCGCGCCGGTAACCTGGCCAGCTCCCCACATTGCGGACATGGCTTGGGTTTAAACTCCCGCGCATAGCACGTTCCGCAATAGTGCTCCTGTTTATAGACCTTATGAGCTCGCTCTATCTGTCGTCCACAACCAAAACACTCGCGAATGTCAGCACCTGTCATGGCAAGAGCCCTTGTCGGCGTAGCAGGCGAGCCCATTCATAACGCACGACCGCCTTCGACTTTGGGCGCTGAGAAGGAGCTCTGGGACATAGATTCTTTCTCTTGGCCGGGGTTTCCGGTAGCTGGTGCAGCCACGCCATCAGATCCTCGGGACATGAGCTATCTCTGTCGATCAATGTATTGCGAGACACCCCTGAGCGTTTGAGCAGAGCCATGAGCTCGTCACTACCAAGAGACAACATATGACCAACAGCCGCGAACAATGGCGCTCGTTGATCGGCAGGCAGCAGCTCAATAGTGAATCTGGTTGGAGGTTGTTGGATCGATGCCAAATCAATCCCTGCTGATTGGACAAAGTCGATCATATGAGAGTGTGAGTTGGTATGTCTGGCCACAGAGCGCCGGAGCAAATTCAACAGCATCTTCGTGAGGGCAAACCAGCCAACCGAGGACATCGAGTTGGATCCCCAATCAACTGAGCCACGCTCGAATACGCGAGTCGCCATATCCTGAAAAGCAAGCTGATGGGGACTGGCCTGCGGCGGCACCAGACTTCGCAAATCAAACCCACAGGAGAAACAGATCCCGATGTGAGGAGCCTGAGCACAGATGCGATGGAACTGGATGGGGGTATGGCAGCGTGGGCAGTTGGCAATCAGCCCACATTGATGCAAAGGACAGCAGGTATGCCAAGACAGTCGCCACGGCCAACGAAAGTAAGGCTCAGATGTGCGTAAACACGATGGGCAACACTGCACACCCATTTTGTGCTGGCGATTACGACTCCCCATCGCTATCACCCAGGGCAACAGTGCAGGTGCCTGGCCGTTGGGGAAAACGACACCTTCAAGGTGAGGAACCAGGGTCATTCCACCGATCTCATCAGTAGTGAGCCCAGAGGACATGGACAAACTCGCTAACCGATTGCCGTCCAAACGGCGATCTATGTCCATCGTCCATGCCCGCCAATCCGGCCAGAGTGACGAGGTCATCGATAGGGGCTCGCATCCATGGGCTAACGCCGCCCTGACAAGCCAGGATGACAGCAGCTCGTCCGGGAGTGGATAGACTGGCACCGGCCATTTGAATGTCACCGGATAGTCTCTCGCTGCCCGCTCGTCGGGCGAAGCCACATGTGTTTTTCTATCTGCGACTTATCCACTTTTTCTGAGCCATCTTTAATAGCTGCTGCGGCACAGGTAGCGAGTAACCGCTGCAAGTTCCCCAGGTTACCGCCCGAGATAGAATGCAGGAGCTGGATGCTCTCCGCGCTACGCAACATGGAAGGGTGTTTCAGTGGCAGTATTCGTTCAAAGCTTGCCACGAGCTTGGCAAAGTTGGCGTCCATCTCCCAGGAAGGCAATCGCTGAACATCAAAGCGACTGGCATGTTGGGGATCGGTATGCAGAACACGAACAGCCTCTGTCGTTCCGACCGCCACAATCGGGATCATGAGTTCATTACACATCAATTTGATGGCATTCATGATTTCGCGTTGCTTGATAGCTGAGCCCGCCAGTAGTGAGTGGAACTCATCGATGATCAGCATCTTGACCCGACAAGCACGACACAGGTGGATAACCTGATAGCGCAATTTGACCGTTGGGTCGGAGATTCGATAGGGCGTAAAGAACCGCTCCAGGATGGAAACATACAGCCCTTTTTCATCAGCCGTTGGTGGTGCCTCGGCCAAAATTACCGGTTTGAATCCTTCCGGATCTGCATCTTCAAACGCCGTGTAATACTGCTCATGGAAGTGCCGCACAATGGTGGTTTTACCGTTGTTTGGCTCACCAACCAGAAGCAGATTTATCATTCTGGGCTTTTGGGGTTGCTCGATGAGTTCATTCAGGGTTGCCAAGATCTGATTGGCTGCCGGATAACCAATCCATCTTGGTTGATGGATAAAGGCTATTCGCTCCTGATCGGACAACGCCATGACGTGCCGGAAGTCCGGATGAAGATGGGCATACTCCGTCATGAAATGTCCTCATCGTTGAATGGTTCGATGTTATCGAAATCAATCGCCAACAGATTTGGCTTGGCTGGTTCAGATACTGGGGCTGCTGGAAGAGGAGCCGCTGGTGTAATGCCCTTCTCGTGCTCCCGGCGACGCTGTGATTGCCTGCGGGCTTTCTTGGTCGAGACCTTCGACTCCTCGACCAATTCGCGCAGCTGAGTGATGGTATTGAGGATCTGCGTCTCGGTCGGAGATGAGTATCCGTCATCCCGCAGACGCTTCCTGATTTGCTGATACTCCCAGACGCTCATTGGCGGTAGGGACTGGTCAGCGAGAGGCACTTTAAAATACTGCTTCAATTCCGGATCGAAGAACCACACATAGGATATGTCTCTCGGATCACGCCGAAAGGTGAGCTGCTTCTTCTGGCCGGTTTCCGCATCGGTTGCGTTAAGCCAGTACCGTAACGTGTCTGCGAAATAAGTTAGCCCTTCGATGGCGACGCCTGAAATCTGCACTGTCCGGCTGAACGATGGCAAGAAATCGAGCAGGATGGTCATGCGATCTTCTGGTCTGGGCGGATATCCGATCCCGTCAACCTCATGGTTTCCGTTTATCCCAATCTCCCATTTGGTCATGGGGCTCATACCAATACCCGCATGGTAGCGCTTGTGATAAATGTTGCAGATGAACGTGACGATCCATTTCTCAAGCTCGCCTTTGGTCATGACGGCCTGCTTCTCGGAGTCATAGTCTTTCCGCTCCCGAATATTAGAGAACGTCGTACCAGGCAGATCATGCAACTCCTTGACCACCGTGCCGATGATCCGCTCGATATGTCCGCCGTACCGGGGTTGCTTGACGGGTCTGAAGCTCAGATGAATTCCATGCATCTGACATGACCGGCTGAAATTGAAAGAGCGGAAGTCTGCTCCGTTATCCACATGGATCGTATGAGGGAAGCCCCAGACCGGCCAACTGCCCTCAACCTTGTGCAACGTCATCCAATCCTCTTTGGGCAAGATGGAATGGGCCACACACATAGCAACTGAGGTTTCAGAGGGAGGGTCGAACGAGAGGTAATACCCCGTAATCATCCGGCTATAAACGTCCATAGCCAAGGTGATCCAGGGGCGACCAATCGGTTTACGGTGAACGTCATCAACCAGGATGATGTCGGCCGGCGTATGGTCAATTTGAATGACAGCCAAAGGGTAATCTGCACCAGGGAAACGCCCTGGTGCTGCAGTGAATTTGTTTTTGGCCTTTTCCCGAAACCCTCGCTTACGCAACTGCTCCCGCTCCGAGACCTGCAGGACTCTCGCCCTGATCGCCGAAGCGCCTGGACGCGGGATATTGCGGAGTTGGCATAACCGGAAAACCTCTATGACGGTTTTCTGGATACGCGAGCGTTGGATCGTGAGATAGAAAGACTGGATGACCTCATCGATGAGCGCTTCTTGTTGGTTGGAGAGCCTGGAGTTACCAGCTCGCCATCCACGATTCATCGGGATCAAGCTGGAAAGTGCTTCAACAGCGCGGTAACGGGATAACCAGCGATACAGCGTTGCAGGGCTCATACCTAATTCTTCCGCCCGTTGCGTGACTTCCCCTCGGCCAACAGGCTGTCCCAAGGACAGCAGTGGCTTAATTGCTTCATATCGCTCTGTCGCAACCTTCCAATCTTTATCCTCGATACCATCCAGATCGACCGGATGGTCAAGACGGGCAACGACTGATGCCGAGACCGATGAAAGTTCGCTGATCCGCAGCGGCTTACAACGTCCAGACTCCACGTTCTTACCCAAGAGGCTTTCAAAGTCGATGTGGTGAATGATCCGGTAAACCATGCCCTCATGTTCAACAAATTGCCCGACATCGAGATTTAGGCGTTTGCGCTGGGGAACAACACTGTCATTGGCCTTGTTATCACTCATGGCTGGGCACCCAGAAAATGGTTGTCCTATCGAGGGACTTGGAGATATCACAGTCAATTAGTCGCATGGCCAGCAGGTGCCAAGCCATCACTGTCCATGCTCTATGGTCATCCTCGGCCACCGAACAACAGGAAAACAAAGCAGGCAGCGTAGAAGGCCCTTCAGACCGCAAAGCATGCATGAGGGTATCTGATTGCTTGGGTCTCTCGGAGAGCCGCTTATAGCGCTCCAGGAAGCGAATGTTGTCCAGCACCTGGTCCCGTATCCGGGACTCGTCAAATATCCGGAACGACCAGCCCTGCTGTTGGGCAAACCGCCTTGCGGCTTTCCACTTGGCCGACCAGCGCCGCCAATTCTCTTTCCAGAGAGCCTGGGGTTTCACCTCCACCAGTACCCGCTGGATAGTCGAGCCATGAGGCCCACGCAGTGACATCAAGAAATCGGGGGTGTAGGTGTAGGAGCGGCCATTATCGGCAACGAAGGGGATTTCGACGGGCTGAGGAATGATTTCGAGAACATTGAGGAAGAATTCGTGGCGGATGAGAAAGTCGCGCTCCAGCGTTGACTCATACTGGATGGCTTGTCCGCCTCGGAATGGGTAGCTGCCGGAGACGCTTCGGCGTGTGGGGCCAATCTTGCGGACTTGTTGCACCAAAACCTTGTCGCAGCTATTTCCACTCAAACTAGACCTCGTCTCAGCTATTTGCAAAAAAGCGTCTCATCTATTTCGATAAAAATAGCCGTAACTCATTGATCTACTGTTTGACCTGTCTCACTTATTTCGAAAAATGACAGTGGCAGCCATCCCAAACCTGGAGAGATTTCATTGGCGCACAATGGTGTGTTGTTTCTTGATGAATTACCCGAATTCGAACGCAAGGTTCTCGACTGTCTGCGGGAACCGCTGGAAAGCGGGCAAATCACCATTTCCCGCGCGGCGCGACAGGTCGACTTCCCCGCTCGCTTTCAGCTGGTGGCAGCGATGAATCCCAGCCCCTGTGGCTATGTTGACGGTCAGACCCGTCGCTCAACCCCTGACCAGATACTCCGCTACCTGAGCCGGCTTTCAGGTCCATTTCTCGATCGCTTTGACTTGACTGTCGATATCCCGCTTTTGCCCCCGGGTGCACTCAGCAAACCGCCTGAGCGTGGCGAACGCAGTGCGGATGTTGCACAGCGCGTGCTCGCGACGCGCGAACGCCAGTTGGCACGCTGTGGCAAACTGAATGCCCATCTCGATAGCCGCGATATCGAAACCTACTGCCCGTTATCGGATGCTGATGCACTCTTCCTTGAACAAGCCATCCAGAAGTTGGCGCTGTCACTGCGGGCATGGCATAAAATCCTGCGCGTCGCACGTACGCTGGCAGACATGGCTGGGGAGGCCACCATTGAACGCCAGCACTTGGCTGAAGCGTTACATTACCGGGCAATGGATCGCCTGCTGCAACGCCTGCAGTCACTGTAATATGGTTTGCGAAAAAACCGCTTGATATCATGGTCGGAGCTCTGACCAATCCGGGTGTCTGCCGATGTTGACCTTACTGATCCCATGTGTGCGGGGATGCTGCAGCCTATTGCTGATCTTGGTGAATACACTGTTCTGGTTCTTGCCGATTCTGCTGCTCTCGTGCGTGAAGCTGCTGCCCATTCATGCATGTCGTCGACGGTGTAACCAACTGCTAAATGGCTGTGCTAACGGCTGGATCGGTAACAACAACCTAATCCAACGACTTTTGCGCCTTGGCCGTCTGAATGTGGTCGGAGTGGACAATTTGTCAAAAAAAGAATGGTATATGGTGATCGCGAATCACCAGTCGTGGGTTGATATTCTGGTGTTGCAACGCGTTTTCCACCGACGAATTCCTTTTTTGAAATTTTTCCTCAAAAAAGAGCTGATATGGGTGCCGTTTCTCGGCATTGCGTGGTGGGCGCTGGATTTTCCATTCATGCGCCGTTATTCAACACGATTCCTGCAAAAGCACCCTCATCTACGAGGGAAGGATATCGAGACGACCCGTCGCGCCTGTGAGAAGTATCGACAGATACCGGTCAGCATAATGAACTTCGTTGAGGGCACGCGCTTCAGTGACCACAAGCAACGGCATCAGCAGTCACCGTTTCGGCACTTGTTGAAACCACGCGCCGGCGGATTGGCATTCACGCTGGGTGCCATGCGCGATCACCTGCATCATCTGTTGGACGTAACCATCTGTTATCCGAAAGGCGTACCCACATTTTGGGATTTCATCTGCGGTAAGGTGCGAGAAATCCACGTGAAAATTGAGCAACTCCCCATCAATGAGCAGTTGAAGGGTGATTATTTTAACAATGCGTCATTCCAGCATGGTTTCCAGCAGTGGCTGAACGATCGTTGGCAAGCCAAGGATCGTCAGCTGGATGAGTGGTTGACCCGGGATACGTCATAACAAGCAACTAATACGATATGCTGTCATTCTTGCCCTGCCCCCTGATTGTCATACTGAGCATCACGTTAACCATCTTCAATCTTGCATTCTGGTCTTTGCTGATCACAGTGTTTTCACTGGTGAAACTGTTACTGCCACTGCAAGCCTGGCGCCTGGCGTGCAGCCGGCTGAACAACCGGTTTATGCAAGGCTGGTTGCTCGGCAATGCCATGGTGATGCGTTTGGCAAATCGGATGGAATGGGACATTGTCGATAACAGTCACCTCAATCCCGATGGCTGGCACCTGATTATCTGCAATCATCTGAGTTGGACCGATATCGTTATTCTGGGTGATCTGTTCCGCGCCAGGCTACCGGCACCGAAGTTCTTTCTGAAATACGAATTGCTCTACGTGCCCTTTGTGGGCCTCGCCTGTTGGGGACTGGACATGCCTTTCATGCGACGCTATAGCCGTGAATATCTGCTCAAACACCCGGAGCGCAGGGGCAAGGATGTTGAAACTACCCGCGCTGCTTGTGCCAAATTTGCCCATCTGCCCACCACCGTTATCAATTTTGTTGAAGGCACCCGGTTCACCCCACAAAAAGCCCGTCAGAGTCGATCCACGTTCCAATACCTGATGCCCCCCAAGGCCGCAGGTCTATCGTTGGCACTGGCTGGTTTAGGCGAACAATTTGAGAAAATTGTTAATGTCACGCTGGATTATCCAGACTGTTCGGGACATCCATTTCGAGATCTACTATGCGGCCGGATAAGTCGCATTCGAGTTCGAATCGACGAAATTGCGATTACGCCCGACCTGCGAGGTGACTATGTCAATGACAAGCAATTCAAACGTCAGTTCCAGCTTTGGCTGAACGACGTATGGCAACAAAAGGATGCTCACCTGGTGCAGATGAAAGAACAAGAGGCTCAACCAAGCGCCGCATCAAACCGGGCCAACTGTGCCTCGAGCTCAGATAATTCGAATTCCGAATAGACAGATATGCCGTGACGGCGAAGCAGGGCTGCTGTTACGCCTTCACCAGCGATCAGCTGTCCACGGAACCGGCCATCATAGATTTGGTGATTGCCACAGGATGGGCTGCGCGCTTTTAGCAGGGCCAAGCGAATGCCGTGCTGTAGACACAAGGTCAATGCCTGAGCGGCCCCTCGCCTGAAAGCGTCGGTGACATCTTCCCCGCTGCGGGTCAGAATCTGGCCATTGGCCTGGAGCTCCGCGGCAGGTCGCGGCACTGGCAATCCGCCTGCCACTTCAGGGCAATAGCTGAACACGCGCCCCTGCTCTTGCCAGCGCAACAAGACACTACTGTGTATGGCCTGCGCCCTGCCGTCGTAGCGCACCGGCTGCCCCAGCAGGCAAGCACTGACCAGAATCGGGGTACATGGCAACATGCTCATGGGGCTATGACTCCTTTATGACCAAGAAACCTAGCAGGCCTGAAGTGATGGATACGCAGCGAACTCAAGGCTGTCTGGCAAACATCACACAGGCCACAACAGCGAGTTATATGTCCACAACACACCTTGTCAGACAAAATAAAAAAGGGAGCCAGGCTCCCTCTTATCAACTCCGCTTGCTTAGTCTTTTTTCGCCAGCAGGAATTTTATCAACTCTTGATACTCTTCTGCGCTTTTCAGCGATTCAGACTTAATCAGATAGCGGCCATTGATGACGGTGGCCGGAACGCCCTGAATTTGCATCGTTGCGGTATTACGATCAAATTGGGCCACCTCACCAGTGACAGCAAAGCTGTCGACCGTGCCGGTATAATCAGCAGCGGGAATGCCTGCCGTAACAAACATCGCCTGCACGTCATCACGACTTTGCGGCATGTTGCGATCAACCTGGATGGTCTTGAAGGCCACCGGGCTAAATTTCTCTTCGACTCCCAGCAGTCTGGCAACAGCGAATGCACGCTGCATTTCCGGACCCATCTTGCCCCCCAAAAACTGAACAGGGTTTCGCTTGAACTCAACACCCTCAGGGAGATTCTTTTTCACTTCCGCGATAATGGGTTCAAAGTGGTAACAATGAGGGCAATAATATGAGAAGAACTCCATCACCTCTGGCTTGGCCGTTGCCGCTTCCCTCACGACTTGATAATGCACCCCTTCTTTGAATAGAGGAGCGGCCTGCACCAGCGAAGTCATTAGCAGACCAGCCAGCAACATCATGATTTTCTTCATTGCTTTTCCTGTTAATTCTTAGTTTGCCAACCGGAATGGTCAGCTCCGCAGCACAGACTATTCAGTCAGTGATAACTCGTCAATGAAATCGGTGGGGCTTTCAGGCGGTCGCGTTGTTCTGTCAGTAATCGATATTGATCGACCCAAAACGCCTCGGTCGCAAACCAGGGAAAAGCCAGCGGGAAGGCTGGATCGTTCCAACGCTGACTAATCCAGCCAAGCTGGGACAGCATTCGCGCCGTGCGTAATGGTTCTAGCAACGCCAACTGCCGACGGTCAAAAGCCATGAACTCTTCATAGCCGGTGATCAGTGCATCCAGTTGCAGTCGCTGTTCAGCTTCATCTCCAGATAACAACATCCACATATCCTGCATTGCAGGCCCCATGCGACAATCATCAAGATCAACCAGCAAGGGACCATCGCGCCACAGGATATTGCCAAGATGGCAATCCCCATGCAGCGCCAGCTGTGGCCAAGCCTGAGACAATGGGCCTTTGAGAAGTTGGGCCAGCTCAGCCAGAAGATGCGCAAACTCAGTTTGCATCGCCACAGGCCAGCGAGGATTGCGCACCAATACCTCAATTGGACTCAATACCCACAGCGCATGAGAAAAATGCCCCCGAGCAGGCAGTGCATACCCTGAAACACTGGCATGCCAGAGCCCCAACTGGTGACCAACGGCCTCAAGCTGGTCGAGATTATCGGGCTCAATATGCCGCCCACCCATACTGGGCCAAACCGCAAACGCATAGCCTGCAAATTCATGTAGCGATCGCCCCTGAATCACCTCTGGCACCACCACCGAGACCTCAGATGCCGCGAGATGAAATGCCAATCCATGTTCTTCACGCAACTGTGCAACGGTCCAGCGTTCGGGGCGATAGAACTTGGCGATATAGCGCTGACCATTTTCGATGCGAAATTGATAAACACGGTTCTCATAGCTATTGAGCGCCGTTAAACCCGAATCCAGATACAAACCAACCGATGCCAGCGCATCCAGTATCAACTCCGGCATCAGGGTATCAAAATGAAATGCACTCATGCTCGGCCCTCTCGCCATGGAGTGGTACTTAGTCTTTGATAATGCCACGAGCACGTAGCAGTGCTTCCTTAAAATCAGGCACACAATCTTTAGCTAGACCCGGGATCATCTCTTGGCTGCCTTTGCTGCGCATTTTCAGTTGATAGATCAAGACATCATCACTGAGCTCTCTCAATGGCTGTGAAAAACCGGCCTCGTTGGCAATCTTGTCCAGAAAAGCCATTAAACTCAAATCCTGATCTGCCAGCCATTCTTGCTGCAACAGCTCCATTAATTCTTCGATACGATGACACTGCATAGGAATACTCCAATATTAATCGGCGATAACAATACGGTTTCGCCCCTGTCGTTTAGCACGATACAGGGCTACGTCAGCACGCTCAACCAGCTCGGATGCGTCATTACTCATGTCCGGAGTCACGGCAGCAACGCCTACACTACAGGTAACAACCTTAGCTACAGTAGACGCAAGATGAGGGATCTGACTGGCTTGCAGGGATTGCTGAATTCGCTGCGCCATCTGTCGAGCCCCCTCCAACCCGGTATAGGGCAGCAGGACAACAAACTCCTCTCCACCATACCGTGCAGCAAGATCTTCCTCTCGACGTAACACCGATTGAATCAGGGCCCCGACACGTCGCAGACATTCATCCCCGGCCTGATGACCGTACTTGTCGTTGAACTGCTTGAAATGGTCAACATCAATCAATAGTAAGGACAAGGGTGATACAGCTCGCGAACAACGGCGCCAATACGTACGTAACTGCTGATCAAAATGCCCACGGTTCGCCAGTTCCGTAAGTCCGTCCGATTGAGAGGCAATGCGCAAGGTCTCGGTTGTACGCTTGAGCTTGCGGGCCATAGCGGCATGGGCATAACGATCCGCCAGATCTGCCAATTGCCAGTGCAGGACATGCCGTCGCGCCAGTGACGCAAACAGCAGACAAAAAAGCACCACTGCTATCAATAGATTACGGCTTGGTGAAAGCTCAGTTGATAGTTCAAGCAAAATGACTGCAGCAATTGGCACCACGGTAGCGTAAAAGCAACGGGCACTATTGAGCAATAACACACCAGATGCCGAGATATACATGCAGGAAAGCAGTAACATCAACATACGCTCTATATCTGGTAACCGGCTCATGAAGAAGATCAGCCCCATACACCAAACAATCGCGCTACAAGTAGAGCCAATAAAGTACTCGTACTCCAGTCGACGGATCGAGGTTGAGCGACGTGTGCGCCGCCACCATAGATGAGTAGTCCGTCCGGCGAGGATAATCACACTGCTGACTAACCAGGCATGCCACAGAGGACTTAACACGTAAGGACCCGAGGTCCAGATAGCCAATAGGGTGATCAGGAACAGAGCCGGCATGGAATAGCTGCCGTTGGCATACAGATACGAAATCTGGGCGCGACGCACCTTGAGCTGAATTCGCGGATAGCCAATCATCTGCAAGGATCTGTCTCCTCATTTTGCCAATGAGAGACCTCATGCCACAATGTTGCCGGATCACGCTGTTGGAGCGGTAACTTCATTTGCCAACGTGAAAAATACCGTCGCAACAAAGTATTTGAGTAACCCAGTAACCGACACGCCAGTACGATACGTCGCACCTGCCGACGAGTGATTTTGACTTCAGATGCAGCGCGAAAGTCCGGTTGCGCATGAATACGCTGCAACGTAGCAAACGCCATCGCAATAGCAATCAGACAAAACTGTCGCATACCTTGCTCGCGTCGTGGCAACAGTAAGCAAAACTGCAGCGCATCCTGCAAGTGGCCATGGGCCAATGCCAATTGCTGACACAGTACAGCTGACTGCCGTTCCAGAGCGGCAGAGGACAGGTTTTCAACCGTCAGACCTTGTTGAGTCAGACAACTCAATGGTAACCAGCAGACCCCTCGGGAAGCATCCTCGTGCAAATCCTTAAGAATATTGGTTAACTGCAAACCTTCACCAAAAGAGACAGACAACTCAAGGAGCCGATCTCGCAACGGAAGCAACGTTGGAACATAGACACAAAACAGATCCGTCAGTAATTCACCAACGACACCCGCTACTGCATAACAGTAACGATCCAGCGCCAATTGATCCGGATTAGTCTGTTGATGCTGCTGCGCCACCATTCCGGCCCCCATAATGCGCACGCCGCGCAACAATATATTCCGCACATTGTCAGGGTAGGTCCGATAACGCGCCAGAACAGCCGGAATATCTGCAAGTAGACTAAGCTCGGCCGGGCGGGTGGCTGGATGTAGCTGCGAGGTTAACCCATGCGCCCACAGGCTAGCATCGTCGTTATCTGAGGCTAAAAACTGCAGGAATTGATGTATCAGAAGGCATTTGTGATTGGGGTTTAGAGCCGGATCATCCTCTAGGGTATCGACTATACGGCACAGCAGATAGGCATGACCAACCCAATCTGCCAACAGCGGCGGCAACAGAGGAATGGTTAATGCAAACGAACGAGATACATGCTGCAGATGTTGCATCTGCTGCTCTAGGGTCAATATCATGCCGCCACTCTCCGCAAACCTGATGCCAGTCTAGCATCAGAGCCTGTAAGGCAATACCATCCCCAGCCGATTCTGTGGACAACGCAAAGCAAAAAGCCCAGACTTCCGTCTGGGCTTTGCTGTGTAGTGGCGGAACGGACGGGACTCGAACCCGCGACCCCCTGCGTGACAGGCAGGTATTCTAACCAACTGAACTACCGCTCCGCGTTTCTCGTCGCGCCTTGAGATGACTTGTCATCCCGCGCTTATTGGGAGCCTGGCAGTGTCCTACTCTCGCATGGCGAATGCCACACTACCATCGGCGCTACAGCGTT
>NZ_JBHSAF010000002.1:0-286538 GCF_042649925.1 Pseudaeromonas sharmana | reverse complement strand
TCCGAGGAGTGCGGGCCTTGCCGTGTCAGCGAGGCGGCATTATAGGGATATCAGCATCGCTGGCAAGCGCTTTTTCCAGAAAAATCACTCACAGCCGTGCGCTTGCGCACTAAACAAACAAACCGTCTACACTTCGAACAAAATTAGTCGTTCTGGAAAAATTAAAAAAGAAAACCCGCGACAAGCGCGGGTTTTCAGCCGAACAGAACTGTTATTACTTGGCAGCAACAACCTGGATCTTAACGGCAGTCTTAACATCAGCGTGCAGTTGAACAGCGATTTCGTATTCACCTGTGTAGCGCAGAGCACCTTCAGGCATCCGAACTTCGCTCTTGGCAACAGCTACACCAGCAGCAGTGATGGCATCAGCCACATCACGGGTGCCGATGGAACCGAACAGCTTGCCTTCGTCACCAGACTTGGATTCGATGACTACGCCTTCCAGTGCTTCAACTTGAGCAGCACGCGCCTTGGCAGCAGCCAGAACATCAGCCAACTTGGCTTCGAGTTCAGCACGACGTGCTTCAAACATTTCAACGTTCGCCTTGGTGGCCATAACAGCCTTGCCTTGCGGGATCAGATAGTTACGAGCGAAACCACTCTTAACTTCTACAGTGTCACCCAGGCCGCCCAGACGAGCGATTTTATCGAGCAGAATTACTTGCATTACCTTTCCTCGGTTTTCGTTGAGTTAGGCCAGACGCCAGATCACTTATTGTGCAGGTCAGTGTACGGCAGCAGAGCCAGGTAACGAGCACGCTTGATGGCGCGTGCCAGTTGACGCTGATACTTGGCGCGAGTACCGGTGATACGGCTCGGTACAATCTTGCCAGATTCAGTGATGTAGTTCTTCAGGGTAGCGGTATCTTTGTAATCGATCTCGGTTACGCCTTCAGCGGTGAAACGGCAGAACTTGCGACGACGGAAATAACGTGCCATTTGCGGTTATCCTCTTTGATAGTCTCTGGAATTACTCTGCAGCAGCTTCAGCAACATCTTCGGCACGGTCATCACGACGGCCTTGACGTTCTTCGCGGGCCTTAGCCATCGGAGAGGCTTCGGTCACGGCATGCTTGGTACGCATAATCAGATTACGGATAACAGCATCGTTGTAGCGGAAGTTAGACTCCAGCTCGTCGATAACTGCCTGTTCAGCTTCTACGTTCATCAGAACATAGTGAGCCTTGTGCAGCTTGTCGATCGGGTAAGCCAGTTGACGACGGCCCCAATCTTCGAGGCGGTGGATCTTGCCGCCAGACTTCTCGATGGCGCCAGTGTAGCGCTCGATCATGCCAGCAACTTGTTCGCTCTGGTCCGGATGAACCATGAAGACGATTTCGTAGTGACGCATGGATTGCTCCTTACGGTTTATTAGCCTTCGTGTTGGCTCAGTCAGACCGTCGAAGGCAAGGAACTTGATATTTGTGTGACTGACTTTTAAGGCGCGTAATATTACGGGGGGGGAATAATGGATGCAATCAAAATTTGAGCAGCACTGTTAACAAATAATTGTTGATAATAATTATCATTTGTATAAATATGATTGTGTTGCTTTCGACCTGTCGGGTTGGATAGCCGCAATAGACTCTCAATCATTGGGTACATCTCCAACGGGATAACACAGCCTCCGTTATCCCAATTGACCCCGCCGACTGTTACAGTCGGCTTTTTTTTACCTTTTTGTCACAACAAAACCAAGGGTGCCACGGCGCCCTTGGTCTTCAACGTGCTAATAGCCTATTGGACAGCCAAACGCTGACGCACTGCCTCGAATAGGAAGATCCCCGTAGCCACCGATACGTTGAGGCTGGACACGCTTCCGGCCATCGGAATACTCACCAACTCATCACAGTGCTCACGCGTTAAACGACGCATACCGCTACCCTCAGCCCCCATCACGAGCGCGAGGGGGCCGGTAAGTTTGCTGCGATAAAGATCATGATCCGCTTCACCGGCCGCCCCAACTACCCAAACCCCCTTTTCCTGCAGCTCACGTAACGTTCTTGCAAGATTGGTCACCTGGATAAATGGCACAAATTCGGCAGCGCCACATGCCACCTTGCGAGCCGTCGCATTCAAACTAACAGACTTATCGCGCGGCACAATCAAGGCATGAACACCTGCGGCATCGGCATTCCGCAAACAGGCGCCCAAGTTATGGGGATCCGTTACACCATCCAATACGAGTAAAAAGGGTTGTGGCTGATTCTCCAGCAAACTCCAGAGATCCTGCTCATCGTATTTGCGACCCTCACGCACACGCACCATGATCCCCTGGTGGCTCGCGCCTTCGCTCTTGTCATCCAGGGTCTTGCGTGTCACCAGCTGAATGCTGATACCAAATCGTTGCAACTGGTTCAGCAGCGGCAGCAGACGGTCATCCTCGCGCCCTTTGAGAACCCAAGCTTCCAATATGCGCTCGGGTTGCTTTTCAAGGAGGGCGGACACAGCATGAATGCCGTAGATCAGTTCATTACTCACGTTAGTAGATTCCTCACGGATGACTCATCTCATCCTGTTTTTCTTGCATTGTTCTAACAAACAGCCAGGCATCAGGTTTTTTTATTGCGTTTGCGGCCAGATGATTTTCCGCCCTTGCGTTTACCCGCAGAATCGGACCGTTTTCCGCCTTTACTCCCCTTGGCATCACGGCTCTCGTTCTTGGTACCAGTAGTGCCAGCCTTTCGCTCGGCCTGATGCTCACGTCGCCGAGCAGCCTTCTCTTTTTGGCCTTTAATTTCGACCAATTTCTTCTGCTGTTTTTTTGCCTCTTTGCCTTTGAACTCAAACGGCACTTCTAGCAACATGAAGTCAATCTTCCGGTCATCCAGGTTAACTCCCATGACCTTGACCCGTACTTTGTCTCCCAGTCGGTATACTCGTCGGAAGTTCTCGCCAATGAGCGTCTGACGCGCCGGATCAAACTGGTAGTAATCATTGCCCAGCGTGCTGATATGCACCAAGCCATCAATATGTAAATCCGCCAGACGAACAAACATGCCAAAGCCGGTTACCCCAGAAATGACACCATCCATCTCATCACCAACATGATCCTGCATGTACTCGCATTTGAGCCAGTCGGCCACGTCGCGAGTTGCATCGTCTGCTCGCCGTTCGGTCATGGAGCAATGCTCGCCCAGCGGCGCTATCTCGTCATAGGGATAGTGATAGCCACCGGACGGTGTCCATTTGTTCTTCGGATTACCATGCTCCTTGGCCAGCTGGAACTTGATGGCACGATGCAACAACAAGTCTGGATAGCGGCGAATGGGCGACGTGAAGTGAGCATACTGCTTCAATGCCAAGCCAAAGTGTCCGACATTATCGGCGCTGTATTGGGCCTGAGACATCGAACGCAGCAACATGGTATTAATCAGCTCCACGTCTGGACGTTCCCTCACCAACTCGGCTAACTCGGCAAAATCCTTGGGCTCCGGCTCGTCGCCGCCCTTGAGTTCAAGGCCCAACTCACCGAGGAATTGACGGAATGTATCCAACTTCAGCTCACCCGGACGCTCATGTACCCGGAACAGCGTGTCAGCCTCACACTTCTCGATATAACGAGCTGCGGCCACATTGGCCATGATCATGCATTCTTCGATCAGTTTGTGCGCATCATTGCGCACCAGCGGCACAATACGTTCGATCTTGCGCTGCGCGTTGAAAATAAAGCGCGTCTCCTCGCTTTCGAATTCAACGGCCCCACGTTGGTGACGTGCCTGCTTCAACGCATGATAGAGACGATACAACTCCTCGATGTGCCCAACCAGGGGTTCGTACTGCTGACGCAGTTTCGGATCCCCGTCCAACATCGCCGCCACCTTGGTATAGGTCAAACGGGCATGGGAGTTCATCACCGCTTCATAGAATTTGTAACCAGACAGCCGGCCTGTCTCACTGATCGTCATTTCACAGACCATGCAGAGACGATCCACTTGCGGATTTAACGAACAGAGGCCATTCGACAACACCTCTGGCAACATCGGAATGACGTTCTCAGGGAAATAAACCGAGTTTCCGCGATTCTGCGCTTCGGTATCCAGCGGTTTACCATGGCGCACGTAATAGGAGACGTCGGCAATGGCCACCCACAAACGCCAGCCGCCGGAACGCTTGCGCTCACAGAAGACCGCATCGTCAAAGTCGCGCGCATCCTCACCATCGATAGTCACCAGGGGTAAGTCGCGCAGATCGATGCGCCCCTTCTTGGCCTGTTCCGGCACCTCTTCGCTCAGCCCCTTGATCTCGTCTTCGACCTCGGCAGGCCAGACATGGGGAATGCCGTAATTACGGATGGCCACTTCGATCTCCATGCCGGGATCCATGTGATCACCCAACACTTCAATGATCTCGCCAACGGCATTGATACGGGCACTGGGACGCTGTGTGATGCGAACTACCACCATCTGGCTTTGACGTGCCCCCAGACTCATCCCCGGCGGGATCAAGATGTCCTGACCAATTCGGGTATCATCCGGCACCACAAAGCTAACGTCATTCTCGACGAAATAGCGACCGACGAGTTCCATGTCCCGCGACTTAAGCAGTCTTACCAGCCGTGCCTCACGACGTCCGCGCGCATCCAGCCCGGTCGGTTGTACCAGCACATAGTCGCCGTGCATCAAACGATCCATTTCACGTGGAGCCAGGAAAAGATCCTCTCCCCCCTCTTCCGGGCGCAGAAAGCCGAAGCCATCTTTATGGCCGAGCACGGTACCCTTGATAAGATTCATTTTGTCCGGCAATGCATAAGCGCGCCCTCGGGTAAACACCAATTGGCCATCCCGCTCCATGGCGCGCAAGCGACGTCTTAGCGCCTCTTCCTGCTCCTCGCCGGCAATTTTCAACAACTGGGTCAACTCCTCGCGCGACACTGGCGTATTGCGTTTTTCTATCAACGCCAAAATAGCTTCGCGACTCGGAATGGGGTTCTCATACTTTTCAGCTTCGCGCTGACGAAAGGGATCCGAAATGGACATAGGCGGGCCTTGATCAAGGTTTTAATGAAATGTCGAGGAAAGTATAACGAAAGGGCTCAGCAAATAGCACGACCTCTTTCACTGCTAGCCTTCAGCGGACTATGATGGAATCAACTTTGACCCCTGTGTTGTGCGAGTCATATCGATGTCAAAAGAGACCTTTACACAAGCCACCGCTTACCTGAAACAGGCGGTGCCGCTGATGATCAAGTACCAGATTCCGACCACACCCACCAACTACGCCTTGTGGTACACCTATGTTGCACAGACTGATCCGCAGTTGAATGCAGCGGTCGACCAGACGCTGCAAACCGAGGGGACCTGTTCTCCCCTCTCCAGCGAGCTTCTATATCAGCAACATGTTGCTGCGCAGACAGAACGTAATGTCGAAAATATGAAACAGAGTCTCGAGGCCATGGTCTCCGAACTCGGTGCCAGCATGCATGACACCTTGAGCGATACCGGCGATTTCCAGACCATGCTCGACAAGAGTTTCGGCCGCCTGCAAAAGTTTGACGACGAGGGCATGTCCATTGAGGAGACCATCAGCCTGGTCCGCGAGCTAGTGCAAGGGGCCAGCAACATCAGCCAGAGTACCCGTCAATTTCATACCCGGCTGACCGATGCCGAAAAGGAAATATCCGATCTCCGGGGCCAACTGGAAAAAAGCCGTAGCGAAGCCTATCACGATGCGTTGACTGGCCTGATGAACCGCCGCGCATTTGATCAGGAGTTGCACCATCTTCTGCAGCTTGGTTCATTCAGTCTGATCATTCTCGATATCGATCGTTTCAAAAGCATCAATGACGAATTCGGCCATATCTTCGGCGACCAGGTCCTTAAAGCCATCGCCCGCCGGGTTAGGGATGGTTGTAAAAATGGCGAAAAATCATTTCGCATCGGTGGTGAAGAGATTGCCTTGCTGCTGCCGGGACGGAATCTGGCCGTCGCCCGTCAGGTTGCCGAGGCACTGCGGCGGGCGATTGAGAAAGTCACCGTCATGGATCGCAAGAATGGTCGACGTTTGAATACCATCACGGCATCGTTTGGTGTCGCCGAGTTTGCGCCTGGTGACAGTTACGAAATGCTGATGCGCCGCGCCGACGAACAACTCTACAAAGCCAAAGAGCTGGGCCGCAATCGGGTCATGCCCATGTCGCTGTAATACCGATAGCAGCCGCTACGCCAGCTCCAACACTAGCCGTAAGCAGGGCGCTCCGGCGCCCTTCTTCCATGTCGAACTTCGAGCGAAACACTCATGGGCGTCCTGCGGTGACGATCTGAATGGCAGCGCCGAAAAGTAGAGTAGAAATCCTAAATCGTGGTTCTGCATAGCAGATCACCACTCACAGCGGCAGGGTAGCGCCAAGCTGACCCGCGGGCCCGGGTGACGCGGTCGAGCCCCCTTGGATGGGCTCCCGGTGTGCTGGCCTGTTGCACACCGTTAGTTAGCGTCCCTGACGTATATGCAGACGCAGAGTATAGAAGTTGGCATCGTCCTGGTGACCTGCTCCCTCGGAGCGGTAGACCAACGTCAATAAGCCATCCCCGGGTTGTCGGGCCGCAAACCACAGGCGTTGCATACCACACTCACCGGAGCCGCTCAGGGGTTGATACTCACTACCTTGTTTGTTCACCAACGCTGGAGTTTGGACCACCTGCCATTGATATCCGGTCTGCAATGCGCCGGGCAGGGCGATTGCCAACGCGTCACCTACAGCCAGCGTAACGCTGGAGCCATTTTGAGCCATGGTCAGTTCCGGCCCCGCCGTCTTCAGCGGAACGGATACCTGGGGCGGAGCCGCCTGCTGGCAGGCATTCAAACCCAGCATCAGGCCGAATGCCATACCCAATCGCCACCGATGACCTATTGCTGCCGCCATGCCTCACCATCCCTGTACCCATTCTGTGCGGCAACATGCTACTGCGCTGTCGGCTACTTGTCATGTCCGCACGACCGACAGCGGTTTTTTTGGCGTTGCCGGAAGGATGTCTTTATCATGTCGCGCAGCACAATGATGGAGTAGCAAGCAATGAACAGACTGGTGTTGGCCACCGGCAACAAGAAGAAGGTGGCTGAACTCAATGCCATGCTCGAAGGAATGAACTTCAAGGTCATGCCGCAAAGCGACTTTTTGGTCGAAAGCGTTGCGGAAACCGGCACCACCTTCGTCGAGAATGCCATCATCAAGGCGCGTCATGCCGCCAAGGTGACCGGATTGCCGGCCATTGCCGATGATTCAGGTCTGGAGGTAGATGCTCTGCGTGGCGCTCCGGGCGTCTACTCGGCACGCTTCGCCGGCGAGGACGCCAGCGACGAAGATAATGTCACCAAGTTGCTGGAGGAGTTATCCTTCCTGCCGCCGGTACTACGCACAGCTCGCTACTGGTGTGTATTGGTCTTCATGCGCCATGCCGATGATCCGACGCCCATTATCTGCCAAGCCAGCTGGGAAGGGCACATCATCACCGAGCGCAAAGGTGAGAACGGCTTCGGTTACGATCCGGTATTTTTTGTTCCAGAAACCGCCTGCACCGCCGCAGAACTGGCTCCGGAGGAAAAAAACCGTCTCAGCCATCGTGCCAAAGCTCTGCAACAGTTGATCGGTCTGCTGCAGGAGATCTACTGAGCGTGAAACTGCCGCCGCTGTCACTGTATATCCACATTCCCTGGTGTGTGCAGAAGTGTCCGTATTGCGACTTCAACTCCCATGCGTTGAAGCAGCCTCTTGCCGAGCAAGCCTACGTCCATGCACTGCTGGACGACCTGACCTGCGATCTACCACTGGCAGCGGGGCGTCCGCTGCAATCGATCTTTATTGGTGGCGGCACGCCAAGCCTATTCAGCCCTGAGGCCATTGCCGAACTGCTGACCGGAGTAGCGCAGCGCCTCTCATTTGCCGATGACATCGAGATCACCATGGAGGCGAACCCTGGCACCGTAGAGGCGGGCCGTTTTCGTGGTTTTGCCGCGGCTGGCGTCAACCGCATCAGCATTGGCGTGCAGAGCTTCGCTCCGCATCAACTGCAAAAGCTGGGGCGCATTCACGACCCCGCCCAAGCCATTGCCGCCGCCCACCAGGCCGCGCAAGCCAGCTTGCGTAGTTTTAACCTCGATTTAATGCATGGCTTGCCAGATCAAACGCTGGAGCAGGCTCTGGATGACCTGCGGCAAGCCATAGCCCTCAATCCGCCGCATTTATCCTGGTATCAGCTGACGATCGAACCCAATACCGCCTTCGGTGCGCGACCGCCGGTTCTGCCTGAAGACGATCTATTGTGGGAGATCCAGGAACAGGGGCACCAACTGCTGCTGGCCGCCGGATATCAGCAATATGAAATTTCGGCGTATGCCAAACCCGGCTATCAATGCCAGCATAACCTCAACTATTGGCGCTTCGGTGATTATCTGGGCATCGGCTGCGGTGCGCACGGCAAGGTGACCACACATGATGGCCACATACGTCGTACCGTCAAACTGAAACACACCAAAGGTTATCTGGATCCGGCGCGAACCTATCTGGACCAGTTATGGGACGTCAGTGCCGAAGAGTTGCCATTCGAGTTTTTCATGAACCGCCTGCGGTTATTTGAAGCCGTCCCCATCGCCGACTTCAGTCGCCTGACAGGATTGTCTCCCCAGGTGTTGCACCTTCCACTGCAGCAAGCCTGCGCCAAAGGACTATTGCAGAGTGATGATACCTACTGGCATGTCACACCGTTGGGACACCGCTATTTGAACCAGTTGCTGACACTGTTTCTGGAAGCGTGAAGTACATCTGCATTCAAAGTGTCGCCTCGCCTTGCCCAATCGCACTATAGACACAATACTCAACAGGCGTGTTCACTTACACTCGAAATCCGATTGGAGGCATTCATGGCATTAAAAGGTGAAATCGAAGCCCAACAACGTTGGCGGCAGGCCCATTTCCCCCCCGACCTCCATAAATTGATGGATCTCGCGCTCCAGCAACTCAAGGATGAGGCCTGGTCAAAACGCGCCTTGCAGGTGGGTGCCGCGCTTCCGAGCATGCAACTCAAAGATATCAATGGCGCTCAATTTGATCCTCGCCGCCTGGTTGGCAGGCAACCGATGATCGTCTCTTTCTTCTGTGGTCACTGGTCGTTGTATTGCAACATCGAACTCCGGGCCTTTGATGCATTAGTGCCACAAATTCAGGATTTCGGCGCCCGTTTTATTCCCGTCATCACCCAATCCGTCGAGCTGAATATCTCAACGCTACGCTGCAACCGATTGAATTACCCTCTGTTCTCAGATGCTACCTTGGAAGCCGCCGCGACCTGCGGTCTGTTGATGACCCTACCAGACATGATGATCGATGCCCTCGAACAGCTTGGCATCGATATTCCTGTCTATCAGGGCAATGCCGTATTGCCCATGCCGGCCAACTACTTAGTCGATCTGGATGGCCGCATCATTACCGCTCACATCGATGAAGATTTACGTCATCGTCCCGAGCCTGAAGCCATGCTGCAGGCGTTACGCCAATTGCATGCCCAGCGGGTTTACTGATCCAGGCGCGATGCCTGCAACCAGAAAAAAAACCCGCCGTTGGCGGGTTTTTTGTCATTGCAATGCGGCCTAGATCAGATTGCCGTACCAGACATCAAACAATGGCGAATGGTGGATCCCCTCCATGCCCTTCTGTTTGAGCCACTCGCAGCAAGCCTGGATATCGTCTTCGGTGCACTTGCCAATCTTCTGGGTGCAGACCAACCCCTCCCAGCCAAGGTGGCCATTACCTGCAAACGCCAGTTGACGCGGCTCGATAACCTCTTCGATAAAGCTATCGACCAGAGCATCAATGGCTTCACCACTGGTTTCTGCCGGGAAATGCCAGGCCAGCTCGAAGCCCAGTTCCTGAAATTCGTCGATACGCAGTTTCTTGCGCAGACGGCGACTACGTTGTGCCATGGGTAACTCCTTTGCTTCAGGGTTAGGCGTTGCGCTGGAATACAAGATCCCAAACGCCGTGACCGAGACGATGGCCACGCTGCTCAAATTTGGTTAACGGACGACTCTCCGGACGCGGCACATAATCACCGAACGCAGAGGTATTGCTAAAGCCTTCGGCCACCTGCATCACCTCCAGCATATGCTCGGCATAGTTCTGCCAGTCGGTTGCCATGTGGAATAGACCACCGATCTTCAGACGTGGACGCAACATCTGTACAAAGGCTGGTTGCACGATACGGCGCTTGTGGTGGCGAGACTTGTGCCATGGATCGGGGAAGAATAACTGCAGCGTGTCGATGCTCTGTTCCGGGATCATCTGCTCCAGCACCTCGACCGCATCGTGACAGAACAGACGCAGATTGGTCACCCCGGCCTCTTCGGCTGCCGACAAGCAGGCGCCGACACCGGGTCTGTGCACCTCGATGCCGATAAAATTTTTCTCGGGAGCGGCCTTGGCCATCGCCACCAGCGACGCGCCCATGCCGAAGCCAATCTCCAGCACCACAGGTGCCGCACGGCCAAACAGCGCGGTCAGATCCAGACGCTCGCCGGTGAACTCGACCCCCATCTGCGGCCACAGTTCGTTCAGCGCACGCTCCTGCCCCTTGGTCAGACGCCCCTCGCGACGCACAAAGCTGCGAATGCGGCGCATGAATTTGCCATCATCATCCAGTTCCGGCTGCGGTTGATCTGTCATCGATCTGTCTCTGCTTCAACAAAAGGAGTGCGAATTATCCAAAGATAGACGGTTGACGCAAGCGCAACCGTCGCAAATGGCACATCAATAGCCTTATTCATGCTCGTACAAGGTCGGTGCTGTTGCCACCGTACGCCATAACAGCCAGCCCTGTTGCAGCAGACTCAAGCCGAAGGCCATACCAACCATCCAGGCCACGCCGCTGGCTCCCGAACCCAAGACCAACACCCCGAACAGCAGCGTCAGCAGCGCCGGAATATTCGTGCGCCAGCCGGCACCCCGCCGCCAGCTGACCAGCGCCGCCAGTACCAACCCCACCCCCAGCAATAACGCGGCTAGCCCCAACGTCAACTGTGGCCACAGTAATAGCAGCACACCAATCAGCAAGTAACCCCAGAATGGCAAGGCAAACGACGGGTACCCCGACTGCTGTAAACGGCGGCAAGTCCACAGGCCAGTGAGGCCGCTAATGGCGATGCTGGCCCCCAACAACATGGCCGCCGCCATGCCGATGTAAAACGGCAAAATGATGGCCAGTGCCCCCATCACCATCATACCGATGGCCAGCCAACGCGCCTGGCGTCGTGAGTCCAGGGTCAGTGCTCTAGCTATTTTCATGTTGCGGCTCCTCTGTACAGCGTCTCCACCCTTTAATGTGGTTGAGCCCGGTCACAATCAAGACCGGAGGTGTGCTATTCGTTCGCTCATTGTGCTCCGGTTCAGGTGGCATCGAGACGATTACCCGTCAAATGAGACCCTATTCACCATAGATTATTAAATCAAACTTAATAATCTACCTACTTGTTGCGCCGCCACAGGTAATGCCACATCTTTTCCGCGGTTTACAAGCCGCCGTGCCCATGCTGCAATCGCGCACCTGCCACCCAGAGGAGATGCCCGGTGAGTGATGCCTTACCTTCGTTTAGCCAACGCCTGCTGAGCTGGTACCACCAGCATGGCCGCAAGCATCTGCCGTGGCAGCAGGACAAGACGCCATACCGGGTCTGGGTATCGGAAATCATGCTGCAGCAAACCCAGGTGCAGACCGTCATTCCCTACTACCAACGCTTCATGGCGCGGTTTCCCGAAGTCAATGCGCTGGCGGATGCGCCGCTGGACGAGGTGCTGCACCTGTGGACCGGGCTGGGTTACTACGCACGGGCGCGTAATCTGCACAAGGCGGCACAACAGATCCGCGATCAACACGGCGGCGTGTTTCCCGAGGAGTTTGCCGCCGTGGAGGCACTGCCGGGCATAGGCCGCTCGACCGCCGGCGCCATCCTGTCGCTGGCACTGTCACAACACCATGCCATCCTCGACGGCAACGTCAAACGCGTGCTGACGCGCTGGCTGGCCCAAGCGGGCTGGCCGGGGGAGAAACGGGTGGAACAGAGCCTCTGGCAATGGGCCGAGCGGCTGACGCCACAACAGGGGGTGGCCGACTATAACCAGGCGATGATGGATCTGGGTGCCAGCCTGTGCAGCCGTAGCCGCCCCCAGTGCACGCTGTGTCCGCTGCAGGCCGACTGCCGCGCCTGGGCCGCCGGCACACCGACCGCCTATCCGCAGCCCAAACCGAAGCGAACCGCGCTGCCGACCCGCCACTGCACCCTGCTGCTGGTTGTCGCCGACCAGGCGCTCTGGCTGGAGCAGCGCCCCGCCAGCGGCCTCTGGGGCGGGCTCTACAGCCTGCCGGAGTTTGCCGATCACTCCGCCGCCGAGGCCTGGTTGCAACAGCAGTTCCCCGGTGAGCACACACTCACGGCGCTGAGCGGATTCCGTCACACCTTCAGCCATTTTCATCTGCAGATCAGCCCGCTGCTGGTCCAGCTGTCCCGGCGCCCGCCCCCAGCCTGCATGGAGGGCGTACGCCAACTCTGGTATAACCTGAATCAACCGGCCAATGTCGGTCTGTCGGCGGCCACCGTCAGACTGCTGGCTTATCCCGAACTTGTTTCTGCGAGGTCCTCATGAGCCGTACCGTTTTTTGCCAACGCCTGAAGAAGGACGCCCCCGGCATGCCATTCCAGCTGATCCCCGGCGAGCTGGGCAAACGCATCTTCGACCACATCAGCCAGGAAGCCTGGAGTGAATGGCAGAAGAAGCAGACCATGCTGATCAACGAAAAAAAGCTGAACATGATGAATGCCGAACACCGGGCCCTGCTGCAGGCCGAGATGGAGCGCTATCTGTTTGCCGGTGAAGAGGTGCAGATCGACGGCTACGTGCCGCCAGAGCAGAAATAAGCCGCACCGAAAAAAGTGAGCGCCCACTGGGGCGCTCGTTTTTTTGACGCGTCACGCAAGCTAACGCCTAGTGATCACCCCCACCAGCGCCCGCCGGATGGAACGGCGGTTTGGCGAGCCAGACCACCAGCGTCAGCCCGAGAAACAGCAGCGCCGAAAGACCAAAGATCTCGTTACTGCCGAGCAAGAACCCCTGTCGGGTGATCTCGCGCGCCAGATAGGCACTGCCCTGGTCGCTGGAGAAGCCGGCGGACTGCAGCGCCGCCAACGCCTGCTGGCTGGTCGGGTTATAGGGATTGATCGCTTCGGTCAGCCATTCGTGATGCACCGCCTCACGTCGCTCCCACAGGGTGTTGATGATCGATGCCCCGATAGAGCCCGACAGGGTGCGCAGGAAGTTCGACAGGCTGGAGGCGCTGGCCAGCTGATGCGGCTTGAGCCCGGAGAACGAAATGGTGGTCAATGGCATGAAGAAACAGGCCACCGCCAGCCCCTGCCAGAATTGCGGCCACACTACCGACGCCATGCTCATCTGCGGCGTAAACCAGGTGCGCGCATAAAAGCAGATGGCATAGACCAGGAAGCTGATCGTCACCAGCACCCGCATGTCGAGGCGGTGGGCATTCTTGCCGATGATCGGCGACAGAAATACCGGCAGGATCCCGACCGAGGCCGCGGCCAATCCGGCCCAGGTCGCGGTATAGCCCAGCTGGGTCTGCAACAACTGCGGCAACAGCACTATGGTGCCGAAGTAGAGCAGGTACGCCAGGCTGATACAGCCAACCCCGATGGCGAAGTTACGATGCGCAAACAGCGACAGATCGACAATCGGGTTGTCATCCGTCAGCTCCCAGATGATCAGCGCTATGATGCCGACCACGGCCACCACCGCCAGCACAATCACCTCGGTTGACGAGAACCAGTCCAGCTCCTTGCCCCGATCCAGCATCAGCTGCAAGGCACCGATCCCCAAGACCAACAGCGTCAGGCCGACGCCATCGATGGGCCGGCGTTCGGTCTGGGTCTCCCGACCACGCAACAGACGGGCACACAACAACAGCACCACTATGCCCAACGGCACATTGATGAAGAAGATCCAGCCCCAGTGATAGTTGTCACTGATCCAGCCACCGAGGATCGGCCCGAAGATCGGCGCGACGATCACCGTCATCGACCACAGCGACAGCGCCATGCTGCGCTTGCTGGGCGGATAGTTGGCCAGCAACAGGCTCTGGGAGAGCGGAATCATCGGGCCGGCTACCGCGCCTTGCAGCACCCGGAACAGGATCAGCAGCTCCAGGCTCGGCGCCATGCCACACAGCCAGGATGCGATCACAAACAGCGTCGTCGACCAGAGGAACAGCCGTACCTCGCCCAGCCGCTTGGCCAACCAGCCGGTCAGCGGGACCGAGATCGCATTGGCCACACCAAACGAGGTGATCACCCAGGTCCCCTGCGAACTGGAGGCTCCGAGATTACCGGCAATGGTCGGGATCGCCACGTTGGCGATGGTGGTATCCAGCACCTGCATGAAGGTGGCCAGCGACAGCGCCAGCGTCAACAGGGCCAGGGCACCACCGTCCAGTGGTACCAAGGGAGTGGATTTTGCCTGCATGGCGCGCTCCTCAACCGGCGTGGCTGTTGTCGGCGATGATGCGGGCAATGCGGCCATCAATCTCCTGCATGTCGACATCCAGTACCGATGTGGTGGCCACAGGCTGGTCCGCCTTGGCTGCCAGGACGCTGTCACCATGACGATCGCTGATATCGACTTTCGCCAGCATCGACAGACCCAAACGCAATGGATGCTGACTGAGCTCGGCCGGATCCAGGCTAATGCGCACCGGCAAACGCTGTACCACCTTCAGCCAGTTTCCGGTGGCATTTTGTGCCGGCAGCAACGAGAACACAGAGCCGGTACCGGCCGCCAATCCCAGAACCTTGCCGTGGTAAACCTGCTTGTCACCATAGACATCTGCCGTCAACTCGACCGCTTGACCAATGCGGATGTGCTCGAGCTGGATCTCCTTGAAGTTGGCATCCACCCACAGTTGATCCAGCGGCACCACCGCCAGCAGCGGTGCGCCTTGTGTGACATGCGCACCGACCTGCACTGAACGTTTGGCGACAACACCGGTCACCGGACTGACAATCCGGGTGCGTTGTAATGCCAACCAGGCTTCGCGCACCTGCTCGGCTGCATGCAGAACTTCCGGTTGTGCCTGCAGGCGGGTTCCCTGCAACTTGGCCTGCAACGCATTGCGCTCGGCGATGGCCACATCCAGCGCGGCCTTGCCCTCTTCGACGCTGTTGCGGGCATGCAGCACCTCTTCTCGACCAACCGCATTGCTCAAGCCCAGCACTTCACGCCGCGACTGGTCCCCCTGCAAGCGGGCCAGCTCGGCACGGCGCAAGGCAATCATGGCGTCGTACTGTTGCAGTTGCGCCTGTTGCTGAGCAATGGCCCGCACCGCCTGAGCCAGTTGGGTTTCAGCCTGCAGCAAAGCCAGATTGGCATCCGTTTGATCCAGCTCCAGCAGAGGGCTGCCGGCGGCGACCAGTTGGGTGTCATCGGCATGGATACTAACAACATTGCCAGCAATCCGCGCACTGACCGGCACCACATTACCGGCCACATAGGCATCATCAGTCGTTTCACTATTGCGAGCCAGATAACACCAACCCGCGGCGGCACCGCCGACCAGTAAGCCAGTTACCAATAACCCCAACAGGGCCTTTTTACGCGTTGCAGATTGGGCACTCATTATTCTCTCCACAGCCTGGTCAGTGCTCGCCGACCAGCAATTTCAATTGTGATAATCACAGATGTTATTATTAAGACGAAAAAACAGCGGCTGTTACCACAGCCACGATTACTCTGACGATTCGGGGATCACTTCCAGCACGCGCCGCATCAGACGAGTAAACTCGGCGCGCTCTTCTGGCGCAAACGGTGCCCACATGGCGCGCAGGCGCGCGCGCTGGCGTGGCAGCATGTCAGCCAAAAACTGTTCACCGGCCGGCGTCAGTCGCAGCAACTGGCAACGTCTATCTCCTGCCACTTCATGGCGATCGACCCAACCGCGAGCCACAAGCTCGTCAGAGATGCGAGTACCGCTTGTACGCGAAGCACCGAGCATCAGGCTTAGTTCAGAAGGTTGAATACCATCATCCGCCGTCAGCAGAATCACCAGCGCTAGAAAGAGCGGCTCGGTCAGCCCCTCTTCAGCCAGTAAGCGCGCCTTTGCTTCAGCCAAGCGGTGCTGGGCGGCCGATAACAGACGGCCCATCAACAACTCCTCGACCGGCGTTCCGGGTCTGAGCTCTTCGCAGCGGGCAATCATTTTTTCGATCGGCAACTTACAGGGGTTCATGCTGGATTCCTCTGCCATCAATAACGGGTGGAATAATAACATATGAAACTATCTAGGGAATCCCGGACCTTGCCATGCACTATCCCTGCTGACGAAATAATCACAGGCGTGAGCTAATTCGCGATTTTTGCTCAACTATTCGGCAAACAGTCATCTGTTCCCCGAAACAGGCAGAAAAGAGAGTTGACTTGCCCTGGGCGAATCGGTTTAATAGCGCCCCGTCGCCCAGATAGCTCAGTCGGTAGAGCAGCGGATTGAAAATCCGCGTGTCCGTGGTTCGATTCCGCGTCTGGGCACCATTATCAGGCAAGTTCGCAGTAGCGAATTAGCAACAGGTTTAAGGTACGAGAGTACAACAAGATAAAGTGTGCCGGCTTAGCTCAGTAGGTAGAGCAACTGACTTGTAATCAGTAGGTCACCAGTTCGATTCCGGTAGCCGGCACCACTCTTCGCCCAGATAGCTCAGTCGGTAGAGCAGCGGATTGAAAATCCGCGTGTCCGTGGTTCGATTCCGCGTCTGGGCACCATATAGCACAAGGCCCTGCAGCAATGCAGGGCTTTTTGTTTTCCTCTGCACTGTCGTTATCTCTGGCCTAGCCAGACGCAACGGCCAATTATGGCGTCAACCTCACGTCAGCCTGCAACGACGGCATGCCTGCACTTATTCTGCCAGGGATTCATAAAGAACAAAAAAATGGCCTCTCGAACATGTTTAACGTGACAGGCATCACGTTTCATGGATAATGACGGCGAATTTTTAACCGCCTCTTCACTACGCAGCCAAAGACATCATATGAATCACAACGCTCTGAACGACCAACAGATCGATTCCCTGATTGCCGATGCCCTGGGGATCACCCACCCTCATTTTTCCCCCTGCAACAACATCAACGATGCGTGGCCCATTATTGAAAAGTACAATCTGGCGTTGATCCCCGGACATGAAAATCAAGGCTGGATAGCGATCGCCTTTCCCGGCATTCTCAGCAAAACCAAACAAACGATTGAATTGGCTGGCAGCCAGGTCATAGAGTCCAACCCACTTCGAGCCGCCATGATCGCTCTGCTCCGGGCACAGACAGTGCTGCAGCTCGACGTCTAAAGCACGCCAGCAGAAGAGTCTCAAAACCCGTCTTTACAACGAAGCTCGCCACACTGGCCAAAAAAGAAAAACGTGGCGCAGTGACAAGAAACGTTGATGATAACAAATATCATTTGTATATTTGTGACCCACATCGTAGAGACAGGTAAAGGATCCATGACAGAGTTTTTCGGCACAGACAGCAGTTGGTTAGCCCACCTGATGCATCATGACAACACCGCTGGTCGAGTAATCGCCATCCTGATGCTGCTGATGTCTGTTGGCTCATGGGCCGTAATGGTCATAAAAGGGCTGGCCATGGTCAGTGAAAAACGCCAAGCACGCCGTTTTCTGGCCCAATTTTGGTCTAGCCGCAATCTCCATCAAGTCGCAGAGCACGTATCCAGCCAGGAGTGTAATGATCCGTTCAGTCGTATAACACGAGCCGGACTCAAGGCATCGGAGCAGTTGCAGCATGGGCCGACTCAAGCCTCCCTTGATTCATCATCAAGCGACGAGTTTCTCACGCGCTCGTTGCGTCGAGCCATCACTCATGAAACGCTGCGGCTGGAAGCAGGATTGACCATTTTGGCGACAATAAGTACAGCGGCGCCATTCGTCGGCCTGCTGGGAACCGTGCTCGGTATCTATCACGCGTTGCTGGCCATAGGCCAAACCGGTCAGGCCACACTCGACAAAGTAGCAGGCCCGGTCGGCGAAGCGTTGATCATGACGGCGTTTGGCTTGGGGGTCGCCCTACCGGCCGTCATTGCTTATAACGTCTTTGCACGAGCCAACCGCGTACGCATCGCCGACCTGGATGGTTTTGCTCATGACATTCATGCTCTGTTGACTACCGGCTACGCCAACGCAATGACCAACAGTGCCACAAGAGGGGTGGCATAATGGCATTCGGCAAGTTTTCTGCAGAAGACAATTTTCAACCCAGCGCAGAAATCAACATGATCCCGATGATCGATGTGATGTTGGTGTTATTGATTGTCTTCATGATCACTGCACCACTGATGACCCATTCTGTTCAGCTGGAATTGCCGCAAGCCAGTAGCACGATCAATAAAACGGACGAAAAAGACATCAGTTTGGCTATCGATGCCGAGGGTCATGTCTACTGGAACGGGCAAAAAATATCCAATGCGCAACTGTCTGAAAAATTGCAGCAGACCGCCCAGATAGCCAACCAGCCCCAACTGCAGATTCAGGCGGATAAACATCTGAATTACGGACGTTTAGTCGAGATTATTTCCGAAGCTTCACGTCTTGGAGTTCACAAGCTGGCTTTTGTCAGCGATCCCGCGCAGTAACGCCACCGCTCAAACAGAGCGGCAGTAATAAGGATGTTGCACCGCCTTCAGCCAGGTGCAGCTTTGCACCTTTGCGACAAAGCTGCATCCACCAGATAAGCCCCAGGTAGCTAGACGCCTACTGATATACACCGCCGTCAAAAACACTCTGTAGCAAGAGAAGAACGTGAGCTGAAAAGCAGTTGCGTGCAAATGGGGCCTCTGCATTCTAGCCAACTACCCCAAGGAAGCTAAGGCTATGGTCTGCGGAGTCACAAACATAACCAAGTGCTTGAATTTCTGTTGGAACCACCAAAGTGTGCCGAGGGACGACGACGCGATAACAAACCGTTTGCAATTCGAGGTGTGAGCACGTAGAGTGCTTAGATGCCGTCAACGTGGCATAAAAAGTAACAAAGTTGTCCTTTCTCGCTTTACGGCTAGTTGCCGTCATTCACGAGTAGACCTGTCTTGTTATGTTTTTATCGTCGGTCCGTAGCTCGGCAACTATCGTCATTTCAGATTCAAAAGGAAACATCATGTCTAGCGTGACTGGTACCGTAAAGTGGTTCAATGAAGAGAAAGGTTATGGTTTTATCACCCAGAGCAATGGCGGTCCGGACGTATTCGTTCACTTCCGTGCTATCCAGGGTGATGGTTTCAAGACCCTGCGTGAAGGCCAAGCTGTGAGCTTCACCATTGAACAAGGCCAAAAGGGCCCGCAAGCTGCTAACGTAGTAGCTGGCTAATGTTTTGCAAGGGAGGCAGCCGCCTCCCTTCGTTTATTGAGACATTCAGTTTCATCATCCCCCCTTACTGCAAACAAACATTGCGCTACACCACAGCCCTGCACCCCAACACTAGCTATTAGTTCCTGTCCCCCTTAAATTCGTACTCTTTCTCGATGAGCCGCTATTGGCACCTTTTGCTTGCCCCTTCTGATGGAGACAGATCGATCATGGGCTGGAAATTCTGGACTTTACTCTCTGCTGCCAGCCTGATCACGTTAACACTGCTATTCTGGCCTGAGCCTGACCAAGCAGAGCAGCACCGCCAGCTTTACCTGCAACAACTGGAGCAAAGCCGTGAGCAGGCATTGAGCGCATTAAGTAAGCCAGAACAGATTGTGGAGCGCGCAGCTCACCTTCCATCGTTGCTACCTCAGCAGATCATGCCAGAAGGCGGTGACTGGCAAGCCATCCGCAAACGTCGGGTGTTGCGTGTTGCCGTCCCGTATACCCGCACTTATTTCTACAATGACAACTCGCTTACGCGTGGAATAAGCACCGAAATCCTCGCTGAACTGGAACATTACCTGAACGTCACACTGAAAACCGGTAACGACCCCATCGCCATTCTTGCTGTACCAGTCGATCAGACGCAATTATTAAGCGCGGTGACGGATGGGATTGCCGACGTAGCCATCGGCGACATCACCATCAGCGCTGAGAGCTTGCGACTTGTAGACTTTATCGGTTTTAAAGGGTTAGAACAGTTCGACATTCTAGTTGCCGGCCCCTACAGTCCGGTGATCCGCGAAGAGAGCGATCTCAGTGGCAAACCGCTGGCCATCCGACGTGACAGTCGTTACCAGAAGAGCCTGGATCGTCTCAATCAGCGATTAAAATCTGCAGGTAAAGCCCCGACAGACAATAGAAGCGTGCCGGATGAGCTGGAAGATGAAGATTTACTGGAAATGCTGAATGCAGGACTGCTGGACTTTGCCGTGATTGATGATCGCAAGGCAAGGCTCTGGCGTCCGGTTTATCCGGATATACGACCCTACCAAGCGATTCGTCTAAGCAGCGGCAAACGGGTTGGCTGGGCAATACGCAAACATTCGCCACTGTTAGCCAAGGTTCTGATGGGATTTGGTGATCTGGCTGGCAAGGAACAGCAAGCGGCCATTCGTTTTGCCAAATATCAAAGCAAGGTTCCACCTCTTGCGGCAGCTAGAGCCAAGTCTGAGCTGGCAAAGGTGCAAGCTATCGATGACCTGATTCAGCAACTCGGCAGTGACTACCACTTTGACCCCCTGTTGCTGCTCGCTCAAGGCTACCAACTATCTTGTTTAGATCAGTCGGTTATCTCCCCTGATGGACCAGTTGGCATCATGCAGGTGATGCCAACCACAGGACAAGCGATGCAAGTTGGTGACATTCATCAATTAGAACCCAATCTGCATGCCGCCATCAAATATCTGGCCGAGATAAGGGAAAAACACTTCAGTGCGCCGGAAATTCCAGCGCAAGACAAGATGCTGTTCGCGATTGCCGCTTACCAAGCCGGCCCGGTTACCATAGCCAGAATGCGTGACTTAGCTGCGGCTCAGGGTAAGGATCCGGATCGCTGGTTCGGAGAGGTAGAGCTGGTTGTTGCGCGTGAACTAGGCAACGAAACTGTTCGCTATCTGCGCAACATTCTAAAATATTATGTGGTGTATGATCAGATGCTTAATAAACAGTTACTCTCCCAACCAGGAACCAGGCCAGCACAGACACCTCTGCTGCCCGAGCGAGCTCGACAGAGTTAAGTTGCCATAGGAACGGGGTGACAAGACTGCAATAACAGGGTTTAATTTTGAGAACAATTATCAAGTTCTAGGTCGTAACCATGGATGCCGAATCGCAAATCCCGCTTTCTTCACCGACAGCTTCTTGGCGACATCAATTACAGCGTGACGTGCGCGCTCACCCTATTACGGCAATCAGCCTATTGCTGGCCCTGTTGGCCGTGCTTCTATTACTCGCGCAGAGTCTGGTCAGCCTGATGATGGGAGATGCGACGTTGGCTACGCGCTATGGCGCCTACGGTGGACTGGCCGGATTTGCAGCGACAGCGCTGGGAGCTCTGCCCGCACTTGTCTTACGGCGCGTACCACAAAAATTTGAGGACGCCATGCTGGGGTTCGCAGCCGGCATGATGCTGGCTGCGAGTGCCTTTTCGTTGTTGTTGCCCGGATTAGCCGCTGCCCGCGATCTGACCCAGAGTGGCGGCCTTGCAGCGGTGATCGTCGTCTTCGGCATGGCGCTTGGCGTGCTGTTAATGCTGGGACTGGATCAGTTCACGCCTCACGAGCACGACAAGACGGGTCCTTGTGGTCCTGGCTATCAGGCCTGCCCTCGCGTCTGGCTCTTTGTGTTCGCTATCGCATTGCATAATCTTCCCGAAGGCATGGCCATCGGCGTGAGTTTTGCTCGCGGCGACATGAGCGTTGGATTACCACTCACCACGGCCATAGCACTACAAGATATTCCTGAAGGGCTCGCCGTCGCCTTGACCCTGTATGCGGCAGGTTTCCGCAGCCTGGTTGCCGTTGGTGTGGCCATCCTTACTGGCCTGCTTGAGCCCATTGGGGCCCTGATCGGCATCGGGCTGGCCAGTGGCTTGGCGATGGCCTATCCGATTGGGCTAGGCTTAGCCGCAGGAGCCATGTTGTTCGTTGTTTCCCATGAAGTGATTCCGGAAACACACCGCAACGGCCATCAGACCTTTGCCACACTAGGTTTGATGCTGGGTTTCGCGCTGATGATGACCCTAGATACCGCGTTGGGATGAGATCCATCTCATCAATGGTTCGCGCGCGGTCAGTTGCTTATCAATTTTTAGATAGGCACTGGCCTCTTCCGGCACAACCATCACCTCAAGGACGCCTGGTAGAGCCTGCAATCCGCTTTGGAGTTGTGCCACATTTAACAAATCGTCGGCTTCGAGTTCCAGGCGTACCCCCCGGACGTTGCCTGGCTCCTGAATTTGCCAGCTAAGCCCCCACCAGAGCAGTGCAATCACAGTGGCCGCGGTAAGTAATCCGGATGCGCCATACTGCTGTGCCAGCAAGCCACCCAGCCCACCGCCACAGGCAATGCCGAAAAATTGCGCTGTTGAATATACCCCCATCGCCGTTCCTTTGAGCCCTGCCGGCGCCAGTTTACTCACCAACGTCGGCAACAATGCCTCTAACAGGTTAAAGCCAAGGAAAAACAACCCCAGGGCCAAAAGCACGGTTATCTGTCCTTGGTTATCACCATAGCCTCGCCACCACAGCCCTTCGGCGAACAGCAACAGACCTATGGCCACAAGATAAAGATATCGCACTCGTTGGTAACGCTCAGCGACTACCACACACGGAATCACCAGCACCATAGCAATGACCATGGCTCCCAGCATCGGCGACCACTGCTGGTCCGCCAAATACCCTACTGCGGATAGCACCGAAGGTAAGGCCTGAAATGACAGCATCAACAATAAATGCAGCATGAAGATACCCAGGTTCAGCTGCATCAGGCGTTTGTCCTGCCAGATCGAGCCTAGCGCCGCTGGAATCAGCTCAGCCTCACGATTGCGCAGCGTAGCGGACTCCTTAGGGATGAACCATAGCAGACAGGCAATCGCTGTTGCAGCCAATCCCGCCACTAACCAGAATACAGCAGAGATTCCAGCATGGCTGGCAAGCCAGGGGCCAATGCAGGTAGCCAACGCAAAGGTGCCCCCAAAACTCATGCCAATCACGGCCATACCAAGACTACGATAACGCTCGCTGGTCAGGTCGGATAGCAGAGCCATTAGCACAGCAGAAATGGCTCCCGCTCCCTGTAAAAAACGCCCCAAGATCAGCCAGGCAATGTGGTCACTGCATGCTGGAAGCAGACTGCCAATCAGCATCAGAAATAGGCCTAACAGGATTAAAGGCCGGCGCCCCACTCTGTCAGACCATAAACCAAACGGTATCTGGAATAATGCCTGCGCCAATCCATAGATACCGATTGCCATTCCGATCAACAACGGCGTAGCCCCCTGCAATCGGGCACCATAAATAGCCAGCACCGGTACCACCATGAACATACCAAGCATTCTGAGTGCAAACAGTAATCCAATACCGGCAATAGATTGGCACTCACGAGACGTCAGTGCGCTCATGGGAACTCCTGCTTTTTGAAACGAATAGAAAGGGCGGCCGCTATGGCCGCTACACGCAGCTTAACGCAGTACCGTCAGGCCGAGCTCATGGGCGGCGACAAAGTCGACCGACATCATCACACTCAAGACGGTAATGGCAATGATAGAGAAAAGAAAGAGCTGCCTCGCCCAGAGTCGGCAGTCTTCAAGGCGATAGCCACGTATTGCCAGCCATAACCAGCTCACGCCAACCAGAGTAGCAACCGCCAGGTAGCCATTACCGGCATAACCTGACGGCGTCAACATCAACGCCGCGACGGCAAAGGCAGCAATATAACGCACCATATGCAGCCTGGTGACCTCAATGCCAGATCGAACCGGCAACACAGGGATGCCCGCGCGCTGATAATCCTGCAGTCTGAAAATCGCAATGGCATATGAGTGCGGCATCTGCCACAGACTGAAGATCAGCAGCAACAACGCAGCGGCAATATCGAATTGATGGGATACCGCGCAATAACCAATAACAGGTGGCATCGCACCCGATAAGCTACCTACCAGTGTCCCGTAAACCGAACGTCGCTTCAGCCACAACGTATATAAGCCAACATAGATGACAAAGCCAGCCAGGCCAAGCCACATGGCTAATGGTGTCGTGAACCAAAGCAGCATCAAGCCTGAGCCCCCCAAGACCACGCCATACAGCAAGGTGCTTCGAGGCGAAATCAAACCCTGAACCAACCCTCGATTGCGCGTCCGTTCCATCAGCGCATCAATATCCCGATCAATCAGGTTGTTGAATACGCATCCGGATGCGATAACCAGCGACACCCCCAGCAGGGTCAATAAAAACAAGGGGGCATCAAAAGCACCGCGGGAGGCCAGGAAAAAGCCTCCGGCTACGGAGATCAGATTCCCGGCAATGATCCCGGGCTTGGTGACCAGCCAATACTGCTTCAGCTTCATTATTCCATTCTCAATGCGACATATTGTGATTCAAATGGAACATAATCCACAGCGATCCGACCACGACAATGGCAATGATGATGGCAGTGAAGATGAACGCCATCATATTCCACCCTTCATCGGACCGCGTATTCATGTGCAGGAAGAATCCCAGCTGGACCAACACTTGAACAACAGCAAAAGCTGCAATCACATAGACCGTTGTCATAGGCGACATGCTGGGATACATGACCAGTAAAAAGGGTATAACCGTCAGCACTACCGACAACACGAAGCCGATACTGTATGACTTCACGGAGCCGTGGCTGGCTCCCGCCAGTTTATGATCGTGGATGCTCATGCCAGTGCTCCCATCAAATAGACAACGGTAAAGACACAAATCCAGATGATGTCCAAGAAGTGCCAGAACAGGCCTAAACACATCAGACGAGTACCGCTCTTGGCCGTCAACCCTTTGTTATGGATTTGCAACATCAGCACCAGCATCCATACGAGCCCTGACAACACATGCAGGCCATGAGTACCGACCAAGGTGAAGAAGCCGGACAGGAAACCACTGCGGTCGGGCCCCCACCCCTGATGAATCAAATGTAGGAATTCATTGATCTCCATGCCGATGAACACAGCGCCAAATACAAATGTCACCGCCAGCCAGCCCATTACCTGCGATTGATTTTTCCGGTAGTAAGCAAGCATGGCAAAACCATAGGTAACTGAACTAATAAGCAGGCAGAAGGTCTCTACCAGCACATAGGGCAGCTCGAATATCTCCTTGCCACTCGGTCCGCCGGCCACGCTAGCTGACAGCACAACATAGGTTGCGAACAGGGTGGCAAACAAAATGCAGTCGTTCATCAGGTAGATCCAGAATCCGAAGATGGCATTGCCACCTGCATCATGGTGATGCTCATCCCCTGATCCGTCATGGGCGGCCACAGTGGCCGCCGGATGATGCAAGATTTCAGCTGACATGACTTACCCCTGCCTTGCGAAGATTATCCAGATGTTGCTTTTCAGTTGCGGCGACCACCTCCACAGGAACGTAGTAATCAACGTCATCGTTGAAGGTGTGCAGGATATAGGTGGCCACCATGCCAACAAACCCAACGATAGCTAGCCACCAAATATGCCAAACCAGCGCGAAACCCATCACCAGACTGAATGCGCTGATGATCAAACCTGCACCGGTATTGCGCGGCATATGAATCGGAGCATAGCCAGATGGTTGCTGATAAGCCTCGCCGCGTTGTTTCATATCCCAGAATGCATCACGCTCCTTGACCTGAGGCAAATGGGCAAAGTTATAAAATGGCGGAGGAGATGAGGTCGACCACTCCAGCGTGCGCCCGCCCCAAGGATCGCCGGTTTCATCCCGCAACAGATGACGGTCTCGCACACTGACCGCCAGCTGGATCAGCTGACAGATGATGCCAAATAAAATGATCACAGCACCGACCGCGGCAATGGCCAGCAGCAGGTGATACTCAGGATCAATCTGATTGCTGACTCGACGAGTCATACCCATGAAGCCGAGGGCATAGAGCGGGATGAAGGCAACAAAGAAACCGCTGATCCACAGACCAAATGCCCATTTACCCCAGAACTCATTCAATTTGAATCCTAACGCCTTGGGGAACCAATAATTGAACCCAGCCAGGTAACCAAATACCACACCACCGATAATGACATTATGGAAGTGAGCAATCAGAAACAGGCTGTTGTGCAACACGAAGTCTGCTCCAGGTACTGCTAGCAGCACCCCGGTCATGCCTCCCAGCGTGAAGGTAAAAAGAAACCCTATCGTCCAGAGCATGGGAACGGAAAACTCGACTCGCCCTCGGTACATAGTGAAGAGCCAGTTGAATATCTTAACTCCGGTGGGTATCGATATAATCATGGTGGCTATACCGAAGAACGAGTTCACGTTCGCCCCCGCCCCCATGGTAAAGAAGTGGTGCAGCCAGACGATGAACGACAATATGGTGATGACGGCCGTCGCCCACACCAGTGAGGTGTAACCAAACAGCTTCTTCTTACAGAAGGTAGCCACAACCTCGGAGAAGATTCCGAACGCTGGCAGAATCAGGATATAGACCTCAGGATGCCCCCAAGCCCAGATGAGATTCACATACATCATCTGGTTTCCACCCATGTCATTGGTGAAGAAATGGGTCCCCAGATAGCGATCCAGCGTCAGCAAGGCGATCGTCGCCGTCAGAATCGGGAAAGAGATGATAATCAGCACGTTGGTACAGAATGCCGTCCAGGTAAACACTGGCATCTTCATCAGGCTCATACCTGGAGCACGCATCTTCAAAATCGTGACGAAGAAGTTGACCCCGGTGAGCAAGGTACCAATACCCGATATCTGCAAGCTCCAGATCCAATAGTCGACCCCGACGCCCGGACTGAACTCGATGCCAGAAAGTGGCGGATATGCCAACCAACCGGTCTGAGCGAACTCACCTACACCCAACGAGATATTGATGAGTGCAACACCAACCACAAAGAGCCAGAAGCTCAATGAATTCAGAAACGGGAACGCCACGTCACGCGCACCGATCTGCAGTGGAACGACGATATTCATCAGGCCTACCATGAACGGCATCGCCATGAAGAAAATCATGATCACACCATGCGCGGTAAAGATTTGATCGTAATGGTGTGGCGGTAAAAAGCCCTCACTGCCAGCCGAGGCGGCCGCCATTTGCATGCGCATCATGATGGCATCCGCAAAGCCGCGTAGCAGCATGAGCATGGCTACCAGGATGTACATGATCCCGATTTTTTTATGGTCAACCGACGTTAACCATTCACTCCATAACCAGGTCCACTTGCGAAAATAGGTCAATGCCGCCGCAATGCCTAATCCCCCGAGGATCATGCTGCCGACAGCCACCATGATGATGGGTTCATGAAATGGAATCGCATCCAGAGTTAATCTGCCTAACATCGTCTCTATTCCCCGCTCGCATGTTGTGCGTGCATGTCATTCATGCCGCTGTCGTGATGCATCATGTCATGCCCGTCATGCATCGGTTCAGCACCACTGGCTGGCGTTCCGTGAGACATAAACTGTGCGACTATGCTGTCATACAGCTTGCCCTCAACCGTGCCGTAGTAAGTCACAGCATGATTCTGTGTCGGTTTGGCCAGCGTTTGGTAATCAGCCATCTTCAGCGTCAAAGGCGATTGCCTGGCTTGATTGATCCAGGCATCAAATGCCTCGGGCGAAACGGCTTCAGCACTGAACTTCATGCCAGAAAAACCATGACCGCTGTAATTGGCAGAAATACCTTTATAGACCCCTTCATGATTGGCAATAAGATTCAGATGATTGCGCATCCCCGCCATCGCATAAATCTGGCTTCCCAACTGGGGGATAAAAAATGAGTTCATCACCGAGCCGGATGTGACCTCAAAATGGATGGGGACATTCGCCGGGAAAGTAATGTGATTGACGGTAGCAATGCCTTGTTCCGGATAGATGAATAGCCATTTCCAATCCAGAGAGACAGCTTGAATTACCATAGGCTTGGCATCCGAAGTCAGCGGATGGCGTGGGTCAAGAGAATGGGTCGTACGCCAGGTCAAGATACCTAATATGATGATGATGATACAGGGAACACCCCATACAACCGCCTCAATCAGATTCGAGTGCGACCATTCAGGCTTATAAGTTGCCTCTTTGTTGGATGCACGGTAACGCCATGCAAACCAGATCGTCATGATGAAGACTGGGATGACCACAATCAGCATCAATCCTAGCGCCGTTAGAATCAGTGACCGCTGCTCCAACCCAACCTCTCCTTTCGGATCCAGCAAGGCCATATCGCAACCAGTCAGCAGCAGGGGGGCCAGCGCCAGCATCCATGCTCTGAGCTTGCTTTGTTTTCCTCTCATTTAACGACTCCCATGAGGTCTCAATGTCGTTTCAGTTATCTAAGCAGGACTACTTAAGATACTAGGCGGGAGAGGGTAACCTGTTTTTTTAATTTGTTAACATTTTGTTTTATTTTTTTTGTAATTTTGATGCCGGTTCAAAAAAATCAACGCTGCAGGAATTTACTGATCGCCTGCGCGGTAGTGAGCAGTTCAAAAATAACGCTACTTTGCACCCAGCGCCCAAGGGTGAAAATAACTATCAGCCATACGCTTAATCCAGCCTTCGGCGACCAGAGTCGTCAATGCTGAGTCGAGTCTAGCTATCTCGTTTTCGATCCCGGCAGCCTTGCTGTAGCCAATGTATAATGCAACACCCTGATTAGGTTGATAATCAGTTTTGATGATCCGCCCCACTAAGCCTGACTGGGTAAGCGCATAATCAACTTGGCAATCCGAACCGATAAAGACCTGATCACGCCCCTTTAGCAGCTTGCCTGGCAACTGGCTTTCATTGAGGACAGGATCCTTGCGCAAGCGTCGATCACTGTCGAAGGGTTCAAAATAAACGGAACCTCTGACATAACCGATCTCCACTCCCTCGAGATCCTGATAACGGCGGATCCTTTCAGCCAATGCCGGCAACGCATAGAACGCCACTGAACAATGATAGTAAGGTTGACTCAGGTAGCCTATGAACCGCTCTCGCTCCGGTGTTTTCGCAATCCCGGTAATCAAATCGATTCTCCCGGTCTTAAGATCCTGCAATGCCCTGGCAAACGGATAACGCAGCAAATAAATCTCAACGCCACTGCGGGCGGCCAACTCCTGTAACAACTCTTTATCAATACCATCAAAACCCGAATCAGAACTCACCGACCCAGTATCGATGATGAAGGGGGGCCAGTCATCCATTGCGGCAAATAACTTAGCCTTGGCAACAGCCTGCTCAAAGAAAAGTGCATGCAGGATAATCCACGTCATGAGGAGATGCACAACACGTCGCCGCATCAACCTTTCGTCATGCGCTTTATCGACCATACCGACCTCGGATTCCGGCTCTTACATCAGGTATACATTAGTTCTGCTTCAAGCAAAGCTCTAGCATTGAGCATAACCGGCTGTTGCGAGCTTGTCTTATCCGACTCGGCAGTTAAATCAGAGGATGCTCACCTCACACATATGAGTGGAGAGTCCTTCCAGAGAGCGACATGTCGTGTTTCTGTGTTGCAATCCCGCAAAGCGACTAGCGCTGGCGGCCTATTCCCTGTCGGGCGAAATTCATGATATCTACGGGAAAACTTGAGAGTGGATGCACCGCTACGGCAGCCCCCATGCGAATCGCCTCCTTTGGCATGCCAAACACTACACAGCTGGCTTCATCCTGCGCCAGTGTCATAGCGCCGGCCTCACGCATGGCCAGCAAGCCCCGGGCACCATCGTCTCCCATTCCGGTCATGATAATCCCCAACACGTTAGGGCCTCCGGCCTTCGCCGCAGAACGAAACAGTACATCAACCGACGGTTTATGACGATTCACCGGTGGGCCATCCAGAACTTCAACGATGTAATGGGCACCACTACGATGTAATTGTAGGTGGCGGCCACCCGGAGCAATCAGGGCCAGACCATCAATTACACGATCGGCATTCTTCGCTTCTCTGACCTCAATGGCACATAACTGATTGAGTCGTTCCGCAAAGGCGGCAGTAAATTTTTCCGGCATATGTTGAACCACCACAATACCTGGTGCATCAGCAGGTAAAACGCTCAAGACGTTTTCCAGTGCTTGTGTTCCACCCGTCGACGTACCGATCGCAATCACTCTGTCAGTGGTATGAGTGACAGCCATTGGACTGTCATGCAGTTTGATATTCACCGGTGCTTGACGCGTATTCGGTGATGCGACATTCAGCGCCTTTGCACCTGCAGCCTCCCGAACTGCTCGCAATAGATCTGCGGCAATACTCTCCAAGTGCTGGCGCACCCCCAGTTTGGCCTTTGCAAACACGGCAACTGCACCTGCGGACAGGGCCTCCAGCGTCAAACTGGCACCGGCCTCAGTCAAAGAAGAACAGATCACAACCGGCGTTGGGTGCGTAGCCATGAGCTGTCGTAAAAACGTCAGGCCATCCATCCTTGGCATTTCGACATCCAGCAAAATCACATCTGGCCACTGTTGCTGCATCTTAGGCAACGCCGAAATCGGGTCTGCAGCAATGCCGATTAACGTCATATCGGGCTGGCTTTGAATGACCTCGGTCATAAACTGCCTAACCAACGCCGAGTCATCCACCACGAACACACGGGTTTTTACAGACATGATTCTACCCCGCTTTTACCATCCGCCTCTCGGTCCAGATATTGAATCTGGTACTGCCCATTCTGCCCATTGAACAACAATTTTCGATGTATGCCTCCGCCTGTATCCTCGGCATTCAGGGTGAGGCCGATCCGCCGCAACTCATTATGCATGCAGGTAATATTCTTGTAGCCAACGCTAAGCTCCCGTTGCTGACAGTGGAAAAATTGCGAGCTACCGCCAAACAACCCCAGACGAAATGCATGCATTGAGAGCCCCTTGTCAATCGAGTCTGCGGTCCAGCGTTTTAACACAGCACAGGCATAGCGCAGATCCTGCTCATCCTCGGGATCACGACCAGGGAGCATGATATGCGTAGCCAGCGTCAATCGGAGCTCCGGCTGCCAGGCCATAAGGGCAACGCAGGAGCCAAGTACTATTGATACAGGCTCATCAATACGTGCAAACAGATAATCACCTGGTCCGAGAAATACCATGACCATCAGCCTTCCTTGTAATAAACCGCCGAGCCACAGGAGGTCAGAGGTAAGTTCAAACCATACAAACTTTCCGAATGCCCGATGAACAAATAACCTCCCGGTTGCAAACGCGATATCACCCTGGATACCAGCTCCCGCTTCCCCGTCTGGTCGAAGTAAATCAGGATATTGCGTAAAAAAATCACATCAAACATTGGCATGTCGGGAGGAAGCGCATCATTCAGATTGATACAGCGAAAACTCACTCTTTGTCGAAGCAGCGCTTGGATTTGCAAATAACCGTCCATGCTGCCAACACCTTTGAGACAGTATTTTCGCAGCATTTCCTCTGGTATGGCTTTGGCTCTGGAGAGCGGATAAATACCGGACTGTGCTGTCTCCAATACATGGCGACACAGATCCGAACCGACCAAACTCCAGCTATTCGAACACGGCAATAGGGAGTCCAACAGCATTGCTAACGAGTAAACCTCTTCCCCCGAGGAACATGCGGCGCTCCAGATACGCAGCGGTGAAGATTCTCGGTCGAGCAAGTAAGCACGCAAAAAATGAAAGTGGCCCTCCTCGCGGAAAAAGAACGTTTCGTTGGTGGTCAGCAAGTCTACTGCCAATCGACGCTCTTCATGCTGTTCTGGCCTCTGCAGTAACAGGACATAGTCACGAAACGTCTCAAGGCCCAGTGCTCTGAGACGTTTGATTAACCGGCCCGCCACCAATTGCTTCTTGTGGTGAGCCATCGTAATGCCCGAGACATGGCGCATAAGATCCCGCACCTGACCAAAATCAGTATCTGTCATTTGCGGAAGATCCATGGTGCTAACCTGTCATTACGGGAGTCTGCAATTCGAGATCGGGGGTCAATGCCTCCATATCCAGCAATCGACCTGCTTTTAGCAAGATCAAGAAACCCTGTTCTCTCCGGGCCATTCCATGAATAAAGTCACTGCGAATGGCAGTTCCAAATGTCGGCGCTGGCTCAATTTGTCCCTGCTCAATATCCAGCACTTCATCCACGGCATCCACTACCAGCCCCACCAAATGCTGTGTCCCCTCACCACCCAATTCGAGGATGATGATGCAGGTACGGCGCCCCAGCACAGTTGCACCAGCCCCAAAACGCGCAGCCAAATCAACCACGGGCACAACGTTGCCACGCAGATTGATCACTCCTAGCACGTAACTTGGCATCATGGGTACTGCGGTCAGGTGACCGTATTCAATGATCTCCCGAACACTACTAATCGGAAGGGCGAGAGCTGTATTCATACAGCGGAATGAGAGGTGTTGACCCGAAACATTCCCCTCATCCATCTTGTTTGACAATGCGATCAACTCTTCCATCACAATGCCTCCTAAAACTGGACAAAACGCCCGTCCGGCAGATCATTGCCACCCGATATCCCTACCGCCGCTCTGCCACTATTGACGGTGTTTGAAACCTTCTTTTCGACGGGTTTTCCTCTTTGCTGTTCGCCCCCAACTCTGAAGTAACCAATGAGCTGCATCAATTGCGTTGCCTGGGCGTTCATCTCCTCCGCCGTCGCAGCTAACTCCTCCGAAGACGAAGCGCTTTGTTGGGTAATCTGGTTTAGTTGATTCATCGCTATGTTGATTTGACCGACGCCGGAGCTCTGCTCTTGGGAGGCAGCCGTAATCTCCTGCACCAAATCGGAGGTTTTTTGAATATCCGGCACCAGCTGGTCAAACAGCGAGCCCGCTTGCTCAGCCAAGGCCACACTGTTGCTGGCAACCTCGCCAATCTCTTGCGCGGCCACCTGGCTGCGTTCGGCTAATTTTCTGACTTCAGCTGCGACCACAGCAAAGCCTTTACCATGATCGCCTGCTCTGGCTGCTTCGATGGCTGCATTGAGGGCCAACAGATTAGTTTGATAGGCAATGTCGTCTATAATGCTTATTTTGTTGGCTATTTGCTTCATGGCGGCGACAGTATCCTTGACGGCGTCCCCACCCTTGAGCGCATCGTTAGCGGCTTTTGCGGAAATGCCATTGGTGATCTTTGCACTTTCTGTGTTCTGTGCAATCGAGGCCGACATCTGCTCCATCGATGCCGAGGTTTCCTCAACACTCGCAGCTTGCTCACTGGCCCCCTGACTCAGTGCTTGCGACGTTGCACTCACTTGTTCAGACGCGCTCGATAGTGCGTCGGCTGACGTACGAACTTCTCGCATCATGTGACCAAGACGATCAACCATCTCCTTGATGGCATACAACAGGGAGTTTCGATTGCGCTCATCTACCTGAATATTCAACTCCAGATCGCCGGCAGAGACCTTTCTTGTTATCTCAACAGCATAATCGGGTTCACCACCCAATTGATTGACAATCCGGTAGGCGATAAAGAACCCCAGCCCGATCCCGACGACAACACCACTCAAAATAGCCAACCCCATAATCCATGAGCTTTTGTCATACAACGCTTGTGACGCTTCAGCCTGTTCTTGAGCTCGTTTGACCTTCTGATCACTAATTCGATTTACCTGAGCCATCATTTCTTGAATCGACTTGGCAAACCCTTCCTCCAGATACTGATTGGAAGGTGAAGCCGCTCTCAAGGGCTCGGACTGGATCAGTTGGATCGTCTTTTCGATACCCGATTTATACTCTGGCCAAATGCGATCGAACTCGACAAACAGAGCTTTTCCTTCTGCCGAGACAAACTTGGGTCTGGCTTTGGCAATCGCGCCCTGAATACCTTCCAAATTCTTCATGGTGATCTGCAGGTATTGATCTCGCCGCTGCTGTGTTTCAGCCAGCATAGCCGCCCGGAGATAACGCCCGGTGGCTAGCATGTCACTGCGTGCATCCATCGCCGACGACATTCCGAGAAACTCTTTCTCGTACATTCTGACCGCCATATCGTTGATGGAACGCATATTCAAATAGCCCACCAGTCCGACACTCCCGGCAATCAATGACATCAGGATAAATGCCAGCAACAGCCGGGTCCTCAGCTTCATTTTTGTCAACATGCTCATGCTTCTCTCCCGTCTCTTTGATTATGTGTTCTGGACTGTCTGCGCAGCGGCCAGCATCTCGTGGACATGCTGCAACATGCCAGGGATGTCCAGAATCAACGCCACCTGCCCGGATCCCAGGATGCTGGAACCACTGATATCACGCAGTCGAGTAAACACCTGTCCCAGTGGTTTGATGACGATCTGCTGCTCACCTAGCAGTTGATCCACAATCAGCCCCAATTGCTGTTTGCCATGACTGACGACCACAATGTTCTCTCGTTTGGCCGTTGGACCATCAATGGCAAAATGATGACGCAGGTTGATGATCGGTAACGGGTGCCCTCTAAGCTCACGGTAACTGTATTTTTGCTGGCTATTGATACCGGCCGCGTCAAGACACTCGGTCACCATATCCAGAGGTATCACCAGAGGGGTATGGCCGACATTGACCAGGAAGCCATCGATAATGGCAAGAGTCAGAGGCAAACGGATGCGAACGCAGCAACCTTTCCCCGGCTGCGAATCCAGTTCGATGGTGCCACGCAGGGCCTCAACATTCCGTCGCACCACATCCATTCCCACGCCGCGACCCGACAAATTGCTCACAGTTTCAGCAGTGGAAAAACCCGGTTCGAAAATAAGCTGATATGTTGCTGATTCGTCGAGTATGGCCTCATCGGATAACAAACCTTTTTGAATCGCCTTCTGTCGAATGCGCTCTGCATCCAATCCGCGACCGTCATCCTGCACCTCAATGACAATGCTCCCTGACTCATGAAACGCATTAAGTCGTAGTGTGCCGTGCTCACTTTTACCGCGAGTCAGACGCTCTTGAGGGGTCTCCAAGCCATGATCCAAGGCATTTCTGACCAAATGTGTAAGGGGTTCACTTATGCGATCAACGACAGACTTGTCGAGTTCCGTCTCCGCCCCCTCAATTTTGAGTACTATTTGTTTTCCAAGCTCCTGACTCGCATCTCGCACAAGCCGTTGGAAACGCAAGAACGTCTCACCGATCTCGACCATCCGCAGACGCAATGCGGACTCCCGAATCTGTTCCACATGGCGATTAATGGCAGAAACTGACGCCAGCAACTCGCTATCGGCCCGTCCTCGCGCCAACATTTCGCCACCGGCTGCTGCAATGACAAGCTCACCGACCAAATTGATCAATTCGTCCAGTTTGCCGGCCGAGACCTTGATAAAAGCGCTATCGGTATGCTTCTTATCTCGACTGGCCTGCTGTTTAATGAGCGCCTGCTCCACGGCTACCGCTGGGACAACACCATCCTGAACCAGCACCTCGCCCAGTTTTCCAGCCTCTGGGTCGTTAATCTGATGTGCCAATCCTTCTGCCAATTCATTAGCAGTCAACAAGCCACTGGCAATCAGAATCTCACCTAATAACTGCTGTTCATCAGGCAATGACATCATCAGTTGCAGATAGTCTTGCAAGCGACTGTCTGGCGGTAAGATCCGCAATGTGGATAACTCACGAATGAAATCGAAAACGCCTTCAATCTCTTCTTTGCTAGCCTCTGAGACCAAATCCAGCTCAAGGCCGAGATAACATAGCTCTGCCTGATAGTCACTCCAGGCAGGCAAATGCTGATGAATCACCTGCAGATGTACAACCTGTCCTAACTTGCCGAGATAGCGAATGAAAGATGCGGGATCAAATCCGAATTCAAACAGTGTCGGATCGCATCGTAGCGAGATATGCCAACTCTCCGCAGCCCGGACGTGCTCTTCTCTGGCGATATTGACCAAAGACTCGTCGACCATGGCTGGATGGTTATCCAATGAATCAGGCGCTAAGGCCTGAATTTGTTGAAACTGTTCGGCAAAAATACGGGTCAAAGGAGAAGGTTCTTCTCCTGCGGCAAGCCGCTCAAGCTCACCGGACAACACGTCTAGCCCTTGCAGCAGCACGGATATCTGTTCTCTGGTTAGGCGCTGTTCAGCATCCCTGACCCGCATGATCAAATTTTCCTGGTGATGAGCAAAGGCGACAAACTCCTCCAGCGAAAATAGGCCTGCCGAGCCCTTGAGCGTATGCACGGCACGAAACAAGCCATTAATTAAATCCGGATCCGTGTCGCCTTCATCCATCGCCAGCAGCGCAGACTCAGCTTGGCGGGTTAATTCCCGGCCTTCCTCGATAAAATTGGCAAGCAGTTGTCCCCATTGTTCCTGACTGAACATGCAGCACCTCGCTCAATGCTCGGACAAAATGATGTGGTCGCCGAAAAAGGGAACCAGGTGGTATACATCCAAAAGTTCGATCACCGATGGCGAGTGGTTACGCATTGTGAGTCGTGAACCCAAGCTTTTGCGCAAGACCATCAACAACTGCAGGCCTGCGGTGTCGATGTCATCTACCGCTGACAGGTCAATCACCAATTGCTCCTGCTCCAGCGGATATTGCTGCAACTGTTGTTGATACTCCGCCACTTCATAGATTGTCAGTGCGCCAGAGAAGCTGGCCAGTATGGCTTCGCCGTCCATTCCGATCTGCAACATCGCGACCTCCGCCTACATGAGCAGCTTTTCAACTGCAGCCAATAACTGAGGAGGCTGAAATGGCTTAACGATCCAGGCTCGGGCACCTGCAGCCTGGCCTTCCTTCTTCTTGCTGTCCTGACTTTCCGTCGTCAGCATGACCACAGGCGTGAACTTATGCTCAGGTTTGGTTTTAAGTGTCTTCAAAAAAGTAATGCCATCCATATTTGGCATGTTCACATCACTGATGATCAGGTTGACTCTCTGACCGGTAAGTTTGTTCAACGCATCCACGCCATCACAGGCATCAATCACGCCATATCCTTGTGATGTCAGCGCGGCCTTGACCAGTTGGCGTATTGAAAGTGAGTCATCGACTATCAATATGGTCTTGCTCATAGGACTGCCCTCATCCAGCCAGCGACGTTAAAAAAACGTCACTTCATTTTTGTTAGTCAGGTTGGCTACCCGTCCAAGATGCTCTTCATCCGTGGTGAATCGCTGTCTGAACTGCCGCTCCCAGACACTCAGATCAAAGTCACCGTCCAGGTCTTGCAGCATGATGTGATGAATTTCCGCCAAATCCGTTTGCAGGTGCGCCAGAATCTGACAAACGCGATCCTGAAATTGCAGTTTCACCATAATTTGGCTGATGCTGTGTTCGCTTTCCTGAGAGAGCCCGTGCAGACGCTCTCCGGCTTGTTGCAGCAAGACTATCTCTTCACCAAGATGACGCACGACCTGATCGACCGTTTGATCCAGCATGGTTAAATTTTGATCATCGGTCTTCACGAGGCTATCTGCTGCATCAATGGTGGCGCTGATGGCCTGAGTGATCAGTTCAACCTTACGAGCGATATCGCGTCCGGTCTCACCAGACTGAGATGACAGAGTTCTAACCTCATCGGCAACCACCGCAAAACCGCGCCCTGCTTCTCCGGCCCTAGCCGCTTCAATCGCAGCATTGAGCGCCAGCAGGTTGGTCTGGCTGGCAATTTTTTGCACGGCTGTCGCCATACTTTTGAGCTCCTGCATATAGCTGCTGAGTTCGGCTATGGTCTGTTGCAGTTCTAGCTTGTAACTTTTTGCGCCATTGAATGCGGCAATGACACCTGCCAGAGCCTGATTGGTATCGTGCAAGACCGCCGTGATGGAACTCTTCTCATCCCGCAGCCCTGCTTGTCCAAACAACCCGGAGTTAGTCTGGTTCTCTTCTTGTAAACGCCCCATCAGTTGAGTGAATGCATGCACAAGCTGTTCAATGTTCTGCTGAACTAGCTCAGAAACGACATTTAACTGTCGCTGCCAGGCATCCAATACGGCCGGCAGTTGCGTCATCAACTCATCTGGTGCTGGAGTCTGAGGAGCATCGATAGTCTCGGCGACGACGGGTGAATCACTTAAGCGCCTTAGCTCTCCTGCAACGGGGACCAGCGACAACATTGCCAGCAGAACAAATACCGATGCCATCGGCCAATACCACCAACCCACAACCAAGGCGAGCATTCCGAATACGAAAGAGACCGATAACCAACGCATGACACCCCTCCCATCCATGTCTCTTGGCAACGAAACAACGAGACATTCCTTCGAAATCTTAGGAAGAAATCCGCCACCCCAAGAGGGTGCGACCACCATTTGTGATGGGAGTCTCATGAGTTCGATCAGGCGCCTCGCTACGGCTCCATACTTAACCCTTTGTTATCACAATGATCGTTCCTAGCTATGGGCGAATATTATTGGCGACCATCTCTCCACACCCTGTTACTTTTGACAGGCCAATTGGAACGCCACCCAAATAGATCCAAAAGAAGCGCATCACGCCACGTAACGAGAGTCAAAAAACCCAAATGAGTCACATCCGTTAAGATTGCGCGTAAGGTCCCATTAAAAACACGCTATCGCTTTGACAAGCCGAATATTAATCGCGCAAAATCGAAAGAATTACCTACCCAGCGGGACGCATAAGAATGACAACCGAACAACAGAATTTCTCAACCCTCGAACAGGCCTTTTCCCTTGGGAATGGCCAGGACTCTGCCCTCAACTGGTTGAGAAAGAACCGTAGTCAGGTCGCCATCTTTCTAGTCAGCGGTATCAAGCTCGAAGGCAGCATCAGTGGTTTCGACCAATACAGCGTCTTGCTGACCGATGCCCATGGCAATCAGCAAATGATTTATAAAGCCAAAATTTCCACCATCGCCATGCTTGGTTCACGACCAGGTGGCAGCTTTCAGCGTCCGCGACGCCCGCCCCGCCCGGGCATGGAGCGGTCCGGTGGTTATGAGGAGCGCCGCAGCGCCCAGCCCTCGGCTGATGAACAGGAATGACGCGTTAAATAGCTGAAAAAGGGGCATTAGCCCCTTTTTCATTCATGGTTGCAGCAACTGACCTGCAAAGAGCACGTGACGGCCATGCAAGACCAGGTTGCTGTTTCGAAACAACAGAGCGCTCACTATTAGGCGCGGGATAGCACAAAGCTGCCGCGTCGGGGATGTCGCGGCAAAGCGCCCAGGATGGGTGCATGGCGTGTCAGCGAGTTCGACCTTATCGAGCTAGCATAAATAAAAAGGAGCCCCTGTTTAGGGATAGCGGACCCCGCTCCAATCTGGAACGCCATCAACCACCATTACACAGGCCATGCCGGCAGCCAGCGCGGCTTGACAGCCGATTTCGGTATCCTCAAACACCAGACAGTCCTCTGCCTTGACCTGCAGCAGGCGAGCCGCTTGCAAGAAGGTATCAGGAGCGGGCTTGTGCTCCAAGACATCGTCGGCAGCAACCACGGTATGAATGAAACGCCCGAGACCACTCTGTTCCAGGATACGTTCGGCATTGGCGTGTAACGAGCCGGTTCCGATAGCCATCGGCCAGTGGCCATGCGCCCGTTCAACTAAGCTCATCATCTCTGGAAATGGTGTCGCCGATGCGATACGCGCAACATAATGCGCCGTTTTCGTCGCCGCAACTTGCTGCGGATCCAGAGTCAAATTCTGTTGCGAGGCCAACTTGGCGGCAATCTTGCGGCTGGGTACGCCACCATGAGCATACAACCACTGAGCATCACACTGAAAGCCATACTCCTGCGCCGTCGCCATCCACGCGGCCAGATGCAAGGGCATGGAATCCACCAGCGTGCCGTCCATATCAAAAATCAGTGCCTTGAACCGTTCCAAAATCATGGAGACCTCTACCAATAACAAGGGGGAGTGATGCACTCCCCCTCGTGTCAATTGCTTAGCGCCAATGACAATATCAGATCAGCTCCAACTGCTCCATAACACTGCGGATCCGCGCCTTGGTTGCCTCGCTGAGCGGCATGACCGGAATTCGACATGTTTCGGTGCACAGTCCCAGCAATGAAGCCGCATATTTGGCCCCTGCCGGGCTAGGTTCGGCAAACATGGCCTGATGCAGCGGGATCAGGCGATCCTGCAATGCCTTGGCCTCGTCCCACTTACCCGCCAGCGTCAGTTCCTGAACCTGTGCGACCAGTTTAGGAGCCACGTTAGCCGTGACAGAGATACAGCCCGTACCACCGGAGACGTTATAAGCCACTGCAGTGGCATCTTCACCTGAGAGCCAAGTGAACGGCTTCTTGATCAGTTGCCTTTCGCTCCACGGGCGGGACAAATCACCGGTGGCATCCTTGACACCGATGATCCGTGGCAACTCGGCCAGGCGCGCCATGGTCGCAGGTTGAATATCCACAATGGCACGTGGCGGGATATTGTACAGAATGATCGGAATATTGGTTTCGTCGTGCAGCATCTTGAAGTGATGGAACAAACCATCCTGGTTCGGACGGTTGTAATAGCCGGCGACATGCAGGGTAGCATCCGCGCCTGCCCGCTCAGCCACACGGGTATATTCAATGGCCTCGATAGGGTTATTGGAACCAGCACCGGCAATGACGGGCACCCGACCTGCCGCTTGTTGAACCACCAGCTCAATGACCCGGCAATGTTCGTCATGAGACAGCGTCGGACTTTCACCCGTTGTTCCGACAGGCACTATGCCGTGGGTGCCCTGCTCAATATGCCATTCCACCATGCGGCACAATGCCGCCTCATCCAGGCGACCATCCCGAAACGGGGTAATCAATGCCACTATGGAACCCTGAATCATACCAACTCCTTGTCTGATGCTTGATATCCTGAAAAAAAACCCCGGTTACGGGCTGCGTAACCGGGGTTTAGCAATTTGGCACAGGCCAACAACGGATTACGCGTAAACGAAAATAGCCCCTGCTTTGAGAGGTTTTTTGAATTTTCGTTTCAAGGCGCAAAGTGTCATCTATAGCCGTATAAGTGTGCAATGAAACAGCATAGTTCTGCATCGACGGCGAAATGTCAAGCACGGCTCGGCTTGATGTATAATCGCCGCCCAGATCAATGAGGAGTGAACGCATGCCTTACGCCGAGAGTCCGGTAGCCCAGTTGCTGGAGCGCAATCTGTCCCTGTTTGCCGGGAAACGCCTGCTGATTGCCGGCTATCTTGAGGACAACTTCGTCCTGTCACTGCGTCATGAAGCTCGGAGCATCACCCTGTTCTGTAACGACTACCACAGGTATCTGGCACTGCAGGCGGCGGCTCCGGGAGCTGGAGTCACCCTGCAATTTGGGCATCAGCCGCAAGGACTGTCGGCAGACTATGATGCCTTGCTGTTACTACTGCCGAAGGCCAAGCGGGAAAGCCAGTACCTGCTTGCCTGCCTGGCGCCCTGGCTTACCCCCGAAGCAGAACTTTTTCTCGCCGGAGAGAACAGGGGCGGCATCAACGGCGCCGACAAACTGCTTGCGCCTTACTGCCAACAGTTCAATAAACTCGACAGCGCACGGCGCTGCAGTCTGGTGCATGGCCAGTTGAGTCATGCCGTAGCCCCCTTTAACATCGATGCTTGGGTGCAGCACTACCAACTACAGATCGACGGGCAACCGCTCACCGTATGCGCCCTGCCGGGGGTATTCAGCGCTGACGGGCTGGATGAGGGGTCGGCGCTGCTGCTCGAGCACGTGCCTGCGCTGCATGGCCGAGTGCTGGATCTGGGCTGTGGTGCCGGCGTCATCGGCGCCGTGCTCGCTCGCCGTTATCCCGCCATCCGTCTACAACTTTGCGACATCAATGCGTTGGCTCTGGAATCCAGTCGTAGAACGCTGGCTTGCAACGGCTTGCAGGGCGATGTGCTGGCCTCCGACATGTTGTCCGACGTGGCCGCCGGTCTAGATTATCTAATCACCAACCCACCGTTTCATGCCGGACTCAACACCCTGTACGCCCCCACAGAACAGATGATCACGGCCGCCCCGAGCCTCCTGGCACGTGGCGGGAAGATGCTGTTGGTTGCCAATGCCTTCCTGCGCTACCCGCCTTATCTGGATCGCGCATTCAAACAACAGCAGATCATCGCCGAAAATCGTAAATTCCGGCTATATCTCGCACAGTAACCACGGCTGAGGCTTAACAAGATCTCATCGGATCTGCTAGATTGCGAAAATGTACAAATTACCTCCACCTGCGCGGGGTAATTTTTTTATAATCGCAATGAAACCGTTTTCTTTTTTTAAGGACAGCGTGATATGGCAGGTGTATTGGCAATGATTCTGGCCGGGGGCGAAGGTACCCGACTCCAGCCGCTGACGGTGACGCGCAGCAAACCGTCCGTGCCTTTCGGCGGCAGCTATCGGTTGATTGATTTTGTTCTCAACAACTTCGTCAACTCGGACTTCCTGCGCATCTACGTCCTGACTCAGTTCAAGTCACAATCACTCTATCTGCACATGAAAAAAGGCTGGAATGTGAGTGGGATCAGCGGCCGCTTTATCGATCCGATTCCGGCACAGATGCGGATGGGGAAACGCTGGTATGACGGCACCGCCGATGCCATCTACCAAAATCTCGGCTTTATAGAGCTGACGGCACCAGATCATGTCTGCATCTTTGGCAGCGACCACATCTACAAGATGGATATCCGCCAGATGCTCGATTTCCACAAAGAAAAGCACGCAGTGCTGACCGTGGCGGCCATTCGGGTACCGATTGCCGAAGGCCGCAAGTTTGGCATCATTGAAGTTGATGCCAGCGGCCGGATGATCGGTTTCGAGGAGAAGCCGGTACACCCCAAACCGATTCCCGGCGATCCAGATCACGCCCTGGCATCGATGGGTAACTATGTCTTCGATACCCACACGCTGTTTTCCGAACTGACCGCCGATGCCGAAAACGAAGCCTCAAGCCATGACTTTGGCCGCGATATCATCCCGGATCTCTACCCGCGCGCCCCTGTCTATGTCTATGACTACGGCACCAACAAAGTAGAAGGCGAAAAAACCGGGGTCTATTGGCGCGATGTCGGCAATATCGATACCTACTGGCAAGCCCATATGGATCTGGTTAGTGACAATCCGCCATTTTCGCTCTACAACCGCAAGTGGCCACTGCATACCTATTACCCGCCCGTTCCGCCGGCGACCTTTATCGACACGCCGGAGCACAGGGCCAATATCTCTCACTCGTTGATCTCTGCCGGTTGTTACATTCAGGGCAGCACGATAGAGCGCAGCGTGTTAGGGTTCCGCTGCAATATCGCCTGCGGTTCCCATATCCAGGACTCCGTCCTGCTGGGTGACGTTAAAATTGGAGAGGGGTGCCGCTTGTTTCGCACCATTATTGATAAACATGTTGAAATTGCCCCCGGTGTCGTTATCGGGGAGAATCTGGCCCTTGATCGTGAACGGTTTACCGTATCCGAGCAGGGAATTGTTGTCGTGCCCAAAGGCGCCAGGATTGGTTTTTGATAGATGAATATTCTGTTTATCGCCTCCGAAGTTGAGAGCTTTGCCAAGACCGGTGGTCTGGCCGACGTAGCCAAGTCGTTACCCCTGGCCCTCAAGCGTCGCGGTCACGATGTGCGCATCGTGATGCCCTACTACGCGGCCATCCCGAACCGGGAAAAAGCCGGCCATATCGGTGGCTTTACCCTGCCGACCCGTCCTGGCCATACCGACATTCCGTATCAAGTGCGCGAGATGACCCTGGACGACGTCCCGGTCGTCCTGATCGAATTTCCTAATTACTTCGATCGCGCCAGCCTGTATGCCGAAAACAATAACGCCTACCCAGATAACGGTGAGCGTTTTGCCTTCTTCTCCGGCGCCTGTCTGCAGGTGGCAGAGAAGATCGGCTTCCGTCCGGACATAGTGCACTGCAATGACTGGCATACCGCCCTGGTGCCTATGCTGCTGAAGACCCGCTATGCCAATCACAGCTTCTTCCAGAGCACACGCTCGGTGCTAACCATCCACAACGGTGCGTTTCAAGGTGTGTTCGAGCGTAACCAGCTGTGGGCCTTGCCGGAGATCACCGACACGTACAATGAAGCCATCATGCAAGGGCATGCCTACATCAACTTCCTGAAGTGTGGTGTGCTTTACGCCGACAAAATCAACGCCGTCAGCCCCAGTTATGCCTCTGAATTGATGACCTATCTGGGCGGCCATGGCATGGCGAAGAATTTTCAGGAACGCTCCAGCGATGTGCGCGGCATCATCAATGGCTGTGACTATGCAGACTGGGACCCCAAAACCGATCCCCTGATTCCAGTCAACTATGACGTCCAACACCTAGACGACAAGGTGCTGTGCAAACATGCGTTGCAAAAACGTGCCGGCCTGCCGATCAGCGATCTGCCGATGTTCGGCATGGTCTGCCGGCTGACCGAGCAAAAAGGGCTGAACCTGCTGCTGCCAATCCTCGACAAATTCCTGGTACATCAGCTGCAGGTGGTCATCGTCGGCACCGGTGAACCGGCGTTGCAGGATCGCCTGACCGAACTGATGAAAGCGTATCCGGATCGGCTTGCCTACCTGAATGCCCACGACAATGCCCTGGCGCATCTGGTTGAAGCCGGCAGCGACTTCTTCCTGATGCCATCGCTGTTTGAACCCTGCGGCCTGAACCAGATGTACAGTCTGGCCTATGGCACGCTGCCGATCATCCGCGCCGTAGGTGGCTTGCGTGATACCGTCGTCGATTACGATACCCAACCCCGGCGCGCAACGGGGTTCAGCTTCCAGGAGCCGGAACCCCTGGCGCTGCTGTCGACACTACGTCGCGCCCTGCTGTTCTTCCTGCAAGAGCCTTGTGAGTACCGCCGTGTGCAGGAACAAGCGATGCGCACCCGTTACCTGTGGAGCGATTCGGTGCGCGAATACGAGCTGATGTATCAAGAGGCGTTGGGTGTCAGCAATCGACGCTAACCGCAGCCGTACAAAAAGCGCGCCATCGCATCATGGAATGCAAAACAGTTGTTGACGCCATATCTGAAATCGCTAGAATGCGGGCTCCAGATGCGAGGGTGGCGGAATTGGTAGACGCGCTAGCTTCAGGTGTTAGTGTCCCCCGGACGTGAGGGTTCAAGTCCCTCCTCTCGCACCAAACTGGATTCAAGGTTGGCTGACAACCCAAAAATCAGACGTTGTGCTGACAACGAAAAAAGCAGCGGACAAGTGAGGCGAGGGTGGCGGAATTGGTAGACGCGCTAGCTTCAGGTGTTAGTGCCCCCCGGGCGTGAGGGTTCAAGTCCCTCCTCTCGCACCAACTCTTACGAGTGCACTTGTCGATGGGCTGACAACATTGAAAACCGTCAGAAATGTCTGCGCGAGGGTGGCGGAATTGGTAGACGCGCTAGCTTCAGGTGTTAGTGCCCCCCGGGCGTGAGGGTTCAAGTCCCTCCTCTCGCACCACTTACTGTGGTGAAGCAGACCCAGACCATGCGGTTGGCAGCATGTAAAAACAGCCGACAAACACTATGTGCGAGGGTGGCGGAATTGGTAGACGCGCTAGCTTCAGGTGTTAGTGCCCCCCGGGCGTGAGGGTTCAAGTCCCTCCTCTCGCACCACGAATTGTGAACCCGAGATGAGCATCATCTCGGGTTTTTTGTTATATGTATCTGAGTCATTTTCCCGATCAGGAAACCCGCCCCATGGCTCTCGAAGACATTCACAACTATTACGAAGATCTGGTCCAGCACTACATTCGCGCGCTGGAGCTGGATCGCACCCGTGATGCCGATTACCTTGCCGACCTCTGCTGCCTAGTGCTGAACCAGTTACCGGCCCACTATATCCGCTACACCGTCGACATGGCCTACTTCACCAGTGACGAGAAGCGCCATGAGATGGAAGAACGGGTCATTTACGCGGTGACCAGCGCCATCAGCTGGCTCGACAACGAAGAACACAGACGCGATCACCGCGAAGAACAGTGATCGCGGCCACGCCGTCAGTAGCCTCTGCTGACGGCGATATTCCTCACGCTTGGCCTCGGTTGCCAGCCACCCGGCTCACGGATGCACTGGCCACCGCCTGGCGTATTACCCAATGACGATACCGTCACAGCAGTGCCGTAATGACAGTGGCACCACAAACCACCACGCCGAGGGCATTGCAACAGAGCATGGGCCAATCCTTCTGTGGCTTGAGCCAGGAGTAACCGACCCAGGCTAGACAATTGATGGTGGCGGCGATCGGTAGCAGCAGCGAGCCAGAAGCCCCGCTGATATTAAGACGGATCTGATCGAGGTAAGAGGCATACATCACCATCGCCATCAGCGAGGCGAACCAGCCAAGACGGTTAATCAGCACGGATTGCATAGGGTCACTCCTTGAGTCAGGCGAGCAGAGCGCTACAGTTGCTTGTGTAATCGATTACACTTATCTACCTGCCAGCATACGCAAATCGCCGAAACAAACCAAGTCAACTGCAAAAATAAAGCGCCATGACGGCGCCTGACTCCAACACTCAGTAGTGATATCGTTTACAAATCGAAGCTGTTATTCCCATCGATGCAGGCATGCTACGCTCTCGACGTGCAGCGTGTGCGGGAACATGTCCACCGGCTGTACCGACTGCAAGCCATAACCATGGGCCGTCAGGTAGGCCAGATCCCGCGCCAGCGAATCCGGATCGCACGAGACATAGACCAGGGTGCGTGGTGCCATCTGCAGCATGGTCTCCAGCACTATGCGCTCGCACCCCTTGCGCGGCGGATCCACCACCACCACATCGGCGCGATAGCCGGCGGCGTACAGCGCCGGCACCACCGCCTCGGCCGCGCCGGCATGAAACTCGGTATTGTCCAGGCCATTGCGCTCGGCGTTGGCACGGGCGGCATCGATGGCCTCCGGCACCAGTTCAATCCCCACCACGCGCCGAGCCTGGCGCGCCAGACACAACGAGATGGTACCTATGCCGCAGTAGATGTCGAACACCGTCTCGTCTCCGCCCAGGCCACAGGCCGCCAGCGCCTGCTGATACAGCACCGAGGTCTGGGGCGGGTTGATCTGGTAAAACGCCAGCGGTGTCAGATAGAAGTCGAGCCCGCACAACGTATCGTGGATCCCCTCCTCGCCCAGCAACACCCGGTTGCTAAAGCCCAGGATGCGATTGCCGCGCTGCGGATTGATGTTCTGCACCACGCTGTGCAGTTGCGGGAAGCGCGCCAGCCGCGCCAGCAGATCGGCCACCTCGGGCAATGTCTCGCCGAGCGTCACCAGAACCAGTTGCCACTGGCCGCTGAGGCGGCCATCGCGCAGCATCAGATAACGCAGCGTACCGCTGTGCGCCGCCTCGTCGTAGCCGGCGATGTCATGGGTCTGCAGCCAGTCGCGCACCGTCGCCACCAGCTCGGCGGTCAACGCCGGCTGGATGCCGCAGTCATCGCAGCGCACCAGGGCATGGCTCTGCTTGCGAAAGAAGCCCAGCTCGGCGCCGTTGGCCGTCGCCTGCACCGCATACAACGCCTTGTTGCGATAGGCGTACGGTTCCTCCATCCCCAGGCAGGCCGCGACCTCGGCACTCAGCCCCTTGGCGGCGAGCGCCTGCTGCACACGCTGGCGTTTGAGACGCAGCTGGGCCGCATAGTCGAGGATACCGATCTGGCAGCCACCGCACTCATCATGGGAGCAGAAATTGGCGACGCGGTCCGGGCTGGGTTGCAGCACCGCCAACAGTTCGCCTTGAGCATATTTCGGTTTGACGCCGTGCAAACGCACCTGAACCTGCTCCCCGGGCAGCGCACCACTGACATACAGGGTACGTCCGTCGAGCTGGCCGATGCCGTCTCCCTTGTCGGTCAGGTCAGTTATCGTCACGGTCACGGCATCGTTCAAGGACATGGCTCTTCTCACATCGGCAAGGCGCCACGCAGGCGCAAGGTTGGGGATTCTAGCATGCCGCAGGGACGAGACGAAAAACGCAGGCCCCCCTCAGCGGCGAAGCTGGAAACTGTTGCTCAGCGGTTCATACACCCACTGCTGCGGATCCCACCCCAATCCGGCCACATCCGGATTATCCAGCCGAAGCACATGACGCTGTTGCGGCTGAACCAGCTGGATACTGGGCAGGTAGAACTGCTGCCACAATGCCTGCAACGAACCATCGGCAGCGGCACGGCGTACCCCAATGTCCACCCGCGCCAGCGCCGCCTTGTCGCGAGCGTTGGCATAGAAGAAGCGCGGCAGATCGTAATAGAGCATCAGTGTCGGCTCCAGTACCAGCGCCGGGTGGCGCTCGGCCTCAGCCCGCTCATCGGCCACCTCGTTGATACCACGGCAGAACAGATCGAAGCGCCCTCGGGCCAGCATCGGAAACAAGCTCTTGTAGCTTCCGACCTCTAGCACCTTAAAACCGTTGTGCTGAAGGATTTGGCTATCCTGCCAGCCGGTACCAACGCCGAACAGATAGGGCGAGAGCTGTTGCGGCGTCGCCACACCCGCCAGTTGCGGTAGCCGCCCCTGGCGGGTAAAGCAAACGCGGTACCCGATGACGCCCAGGTCGATATCATAGGCACCACGGATCAGGCCGTGTTCTTCATGCACGGGACTGTAGCTCAGCTTGAGAATAAAATTGGGATAGGTGCCTTTTTCCAGCTCCTGCGCGGCGCGGGTGGTGTTCATCGGCGGACTGGCCTGTAGCTCGGCCTCGCCCCCGAGATCCCGGGTCTTCTCCAGCGCCAGTCGCAGCAGTGCTGCCGTATACTGATTGCGGCTATCGCTGGCACTCTCGGCGCCACGGTAGGTGTAGATAGTGGGTGCTGCCCACAGCGGCATGACACAGAATGCACATAGCCCTACCGCCCAGCCGATCCCCCTGTGCATCATAGCTCCTGACTGTAATTGGCTCGCTCTGAGTATAGTTTGCCAAGGATCCTCCTTTCACCTTGCCGTCGCAACGCAGTAACGCACAAAAATCGAGCATGCCTCTCCCCCAAGGAGGGGTCTCGCTCTCCACGACTCGTTGCGAGTAGCAACAAAAAAGCCCCGCACAGGCGGGGCAAGCTCAAGGGACATCACTCCATGCGGCCGTTCGGACGCACCTTCAGCGACCTACTGGGCGGCAGATTTCACCGCCAGCGGCGTGGCCACCTGACTGCGGGTAGCCGCCCGGCCGAGTGGACGCTCGGCGCGCGCCAGCCACAGCTCACGCCACTTGCGCAGCGCCGACAGCAGGATCAGCACTCCCAGCACCAGCATCACCAGCGAGATGATGCCGTTCAGCGGGTTGTAACCCTTGGCCGCGCTGTTGAAGTAGACATGGCTCATCATCCAGTAACCGGCGTAGTTGACGGTGACGAACAGGTAGGCCAGCGGGATCAGGCAGGTCAGCACGTAGCGGCGCTTCTGCGCCATGCGCAAGATGATGGTGGCGCCGATGATGAGGCCCACCGAGGCCATCAGCTGGTTCGACACCCCGAACAGCGCCCACACCGAGCCGATATCGCCGGACATCAGCAGGTAGCCCCACATCACGCAGGCCAGCACGCTGGCACCGATGGCGCCCGGCATCCAGTCGATGCGCTTGAGCGGCGCATAGAACTCACCGAAGAAGTCCTGGATCAGGTAGCGCGACACCCGGGTGCCGGAGTCCACCGCCGTCAGGATGAACACCGCCTCGAACATCACGACGAACTGGAAGAAGTAGGAAGCCAGGTGGCTGAACCAGGGCACCTTGGTGAAGATGTAGGACATGCCCACCGCCAGCGTCACGGCGCCACCGGTGCGGCCATGCAGATCCATGCCGATCTCCTGGGAGAGCATGGGCAGATCCACCACCGTCATGCCGAGCTTGGCGAACGCCTCCGGCGTGGCATTGATCGCGAAGTAGTCCGCCGGATGCAGCGCGGTGGCGGCAATCAACGCCATCACCCCGACCACGCACTCGGCCAGCATGGCACCGAACGCCACCGGCAGGATGTCACTCCACTTGTCGACCAGCTTCGGCGTGGTGCCGGAGCCGATGAACGCATGGAAACCGGAGATGGCGCCACAGGCGATGGTGATGGAGATAAACGGCCACACCGGACCACCCAGCACCGGGCCGCCACCGTGGATGAACTGCGTCAGCGCCGGGAACTGGATCTGCGGATTGATGCAGATGACGCCGATGACCAGGGCGCCGAACACGCCGATCTTCATGAAGCTGGAGATATAGCCGCGCGGCGTCAGCAGCAGCCACACCGGCAGCGCGGTTGCGAAGAACGCATAGATCGGCAGCGCCAGGCTGATGGTGTCGGCACGCAGCGTCAGCCACTCACCGAACGCACTCTGCTGCACATACGGGCCGATAAACACGCACGCCAGCACCGCAATGAAACCGACCCACGAGGCCGCGCTCAGGTTGCCGGTCAGTTTGTGCCACAGCCCGACCACCATGGAGATCGGGATCGTCATAAACACCGCAAACACGCCCCAGGCGTTGCGCTCCAGCGCGTGCACCACCACCATCGACAAACCCGCCATGGTGATGGTGATGATGAACAGCATGGCGAGCCCGGTGCACCAGCCGGCCATCGGCCCGAGTTCGGCCTTGGCCACCTCGGAGAGCGACTTGCCCTGATGCTGCATCGACGCGAACAGCACCACGGTATCGTGCACCGCACCGCCGACCACACAGCCGATCAGCAGCCACAAGAAGCTCGGCAGATAGCCGAACTGCGCCGCCAGCACCGGGCCGACCAGCGGCCCCGCCGCCGCAATCGCCGCAAAGTGCTGACCAAAGTTGACCCAGCGGTTGGTCGGCACATAGTTCTTGCCGTCCTCCAGCTGGTGTGAAGGGGTAACCTGGGCATCGTCGGCCATCAGCACCTTGCGCACAAAGAATACGCCGTACAGGCGATACGCGATGGCAAGGATGCACAGGGCCGCGATGACAAACGTGATGGCGTGTTGCATACGGAATCTCCATGTCCAGTGGCCCGACCCGGGCCGTCAGCTGACCACTCTAGGCCGCCGCCGGCCAGAGCCAAGCGCCGGCAAGGTCAGCGGTCGATAGCCAGTGCCAGCGGTCGTAACCCGTCCCTCAGCGGCGACGGACATCGCGGGCCGCGGGGCCGCAGGTCGCCACCTCACATACCGCCGCGAGTGCCAGGGTTGCCATCTGACCCTGGCCGGCGCATGCTGGCCGCCGCCTGATTACCGACGACCGGAGCCACGCCATGACGACCCTCACCCCGCTGCAGATCCGCGCTGCCACCCTCAATGACGCCACGGCGCTGGCGGCGCTATCGGCCCAACTGGGCTATGCCACCACGCCGGAGCAGCTGCGCCAGCGGCTGGCCTGGCTGCAGCAGCACGGCGAACCGGTGTGGCTGGCCTGCGTCGACGGCGCCATCGCCGGCTACCTCGCCTGCCAGCGCTACGTCACCCTCTATCTGGCCCCCGGCCTGAACATCACGGCGCTGGTGGTGGCCAGTGCGCACCAGCAGCAGGGCATCGGCCGCCGCCTGCTGGACCACGCCGCCGACTATGCCCGCCAGCACCAGCTGGCGTTTCTGCGCGCCAACTCCGGCGCCAGCCGCGAGGCTGCGCACCACTTCTACCGCCGCGTCGGTTTTGCGCATGAAAAGGATCAGAAGCACTTTATGCGCGATCTGACCGACAGTGCGGCGCCATAGCGCACGGCGGCTCGGGTCGCTTGGCGCTGAGCGTTGAGCGCCGCCCAACGTTAACCACGTGGTGGCTTTCCGAAATGGTTGGTTGGATCGGGCGGGTCCGTTCCGCCCTGTGTCGGCAACGATGGATTGCCCACCTGCCGCTCGGCGGGGGCGTGCCAAGGGGGCCTTGCCGCCCCCTTGGCGATCCCGGGCATCCCCGGCAGCCTGGCCCTGCGGGTTCCCTCGTCACTCGCTGCGGGCTTGCGGTCCGTTATCGACGCGTTCCTGACGCGGCGATAACTGGCTCGACATCCTGTCTCGCCACCGCGCCCTGCGTTCGCTCCTCGGCCAGCCAGACGGGGCCAACAGCAAGAGCTCAGGCATCGAGCGCTGCTCTGCTCGGCCCGGCACACGGCGCCAACAGCAAGAGCCTGACGTTGACCGCGCGGAGGGTGAGTTGCCCCACGATTGAATAAAAACGTAAGAAACCATGATCTTGCGCCCACGAAGCCATTCCCACAGAAAAACGATTGCGCTAGCCTAGGGACTCAATAAGCGCAAGCCGTCTGTCATCGCTGACAGGGTGCGCCCGCCCCCATCGGCACTGTGACAGCCGCAAGTCAGGGGCGGTAGCCAGCCTGTTTGCTGGCGTTGCTCGTGAACGGCCCTAGTGAGTCCAGATGCGCGCTCGGCGGCGGTTTTGCCGCCTATCCCTACGCCAGTTTGCTCCGTTGGAAAAACTGTGCGGGGATAACGGGATAGAAGTGCCATCTCGACGAGCGTGTGCGTGATAGATGATAAGAATGTTCACGATAGGTGGCATTTCACCACTTAAAAACGATTGTTAGGCGTATAAACCAGTAAGGAATGAAATTGGAAAATTCTAAGGAAAAGCAAGAGGAGAAAAACAATGAACTCATTAAACACAAAATTATTGTTTTTTCCCTTTACGCAATTTCGTTGGTCATATCATATAAAATTCTATATTGGGCTAGCATTGAGAAAAATTCGACATTAGTTTTATTGATCTCAACTGGGGCAATAATTGCAACTTTTGGCTCTGCTCTTTCTTCAATTGGTGGCATTTGGGAAAGGGATTTGCTTGAACGAGTCCTTGAGAATACTGACATTTTATTTACAGACATTTTAAAGCAAGAGAGATGGAGACGTTGGCCATTCTTATCAAGAACAAGAGTAAGCAAGCAGCTAGATGGATCTAAAATAGTTGCGAACCTGAGCAATGCTACAGTACCAATTAATGTTGGTACACATCATATTAAAGTTGATGTACCAACTGTATTAGACGATTTTTTTGATCTGCCGTTAAGAAAAAATGCTTATACGCTTTACCGTTATAGAGCAGCAGCAAGCACTACTTTATTAAAAGGTAAAGACGAACAAGCATCTGTTGTTACAGCAACAGGTTTGAACCCTACAGATGAATTGATGGCATACGAAAATTTGTACTCTTCTTGGGCTGCTATATTAAAATTTAGATTATTCAGATATATAAGCCATTTAGGTTCATCTTTGACAGTGTTCGGAACTGTTCTAACAATTTTTTACTGCATTAAAATATACGCCTAACAAATAATTAGTGTGGGACAGCTACGCTGCCCCACAATTAGAAGTTAGCTTACAAAAGGAGTTTGAATGTTCCCATTTATAATGCCAGCATTAAAAATTCTTAGCACTTACCTTGTAACCAATAAAGTAAATTCATATGTAAACGAACACACACCAATGGGAAGCTTGAAAAAGAGTTTTGTCGATAATGTGCTTCGGGATAAAGTTAACCCCATAAAAGGTTCTATCTTACATTGCTCACTATTTGGTGCTGAGCATACGGGTGTTTATATTGGCAATAATCGAATTGTTGAATTATTAGGTACAGGTGAAATACGGGTTGCCACACCTGAAATGTTTATTGATGGCACAAATGCAATGTCAATATATGTAGCTTGTAACGGAGTTGAACCTTTGGGTGGTGAACATATAGCAAATCGTGCAGAAATGATGACTAGATCCAGAAGAAATTATCATCTACTTAAAGACAATTGCCATCAATTTACAACAGGGTGTATAACTGGTGAATTTGAAAACTCGTCAAATTTTTTTGCTTCGGTTGAATACTCCATCAAAAAAAATATGAACAACGGTAATTCTATTGAGTGGCGGGTTTGGGATATTTGATGCCCGTAAGCTAACAAATTGCTCAAGTAGGACGTGGACTTGCCCCGCTTTAGTGGACACGCATCACTAACCGAAATCGAGGTCAATGATGCCTGCTTACATCACTGGGAAACGGACTCACAAATACACTATCGAGTTCAAGGTTAAGGCCGTGCGGTGGAGCCATGATCCGGCTCGCTCCGTGAAAGAAGTCGCGCAAGCTCTGGACATTCACCCCTTCATGTTGTCTCGTTGGCGCAAAGAATATCGTGAAGGAAAATTTGGTATGCCTACCGCCAAGAAAGAGCCGAAACCTGAAGGCAAGTTACTCGAGCAAGCACGTAGGTTGGGCTGAGCATGCGAAGCCCAACGTTTACCGAGCGGCTAACGTCTTTTATAAATTAACAACGCAGCTGGTTAAAACAATATTACGGCTCGACCATGGCATTTAACTTAAACGCGGTAAACGCTGGCTTCATTTTATTCAGTCCAACCTACGAGTTTAATGCCAAAATAAAATCAGGATTGATATATGGCTTATATTGAATTAAACGATTTTTTTACATCAAACTCAAAAGATGTGGTTGTAACTGGTCTTTCAGTTGGATGCCTATCGTTAACGGATACCACATATTTAGTAACGCATGAAACAATTATGCCAGTTGAACTCTCAGGTATAGAGATTGATCGGAAAATAGTAAATTCATGTGAAGATAACTCGCATGTTGGCATTTTGTTGAGAATGAATAAGCCTTACGATTTTAATAGATGTAAAACATACATTGAAGAAACAAATGAAACTGTATTTCAAGCATTCATCTCAACTGATATAAATGAGTCGAAAACACTACAGAGCATGATTCTTGATAAGAACGGACTGATTGAAGAGTTAGTTACCCCCCTGTTTAATGAAGCTGACACATATAGAGATGTATTAATTAGAAAATATCAACAGCTTTCTTTCACGGATGAATACGATGAAATAGATGACTCACAATTCATAACGGAAGCTAAAAAATTCATTCTTAAAAAGCTTGGTTATTCAGATTCCAAATTGGAGTTTTGCTCAAGAATCCTGACGAGTTATATTGCTGAGTTAGCAAGCGATGAGCCTGAAGATATAGATTTCAACTCAATTGTATCTCCGTATGAATACGAAACGCTATGCTCTAGAATTCTCAAAGAAAACAACTGGAAGTCATTTAATACTCCCAAGTCAGGTGATCAGGGAGCTGATGTTATAGCTGAAAAAAATGGAAAGAGAATTGTTTTGCAATGTAAAATGTACAATCAACCTGTAGGGAATAAAGCAGTGCAAGAAATTTTTTTCAGCTAAGGAGTTTTATAATGCAGATGAAGCTTATGTTGTTTCAAATCACACGTATACCTCTTCGGCAAAGCAATTGGCTGCATCAGTTGGTGTACAATTAATTCACCATGAAGAACTAAAAAAGATATAGCAAAGTCATGCGTTATTCAAATTCATAGAACACTAATCTATAGTTAATTGATTAGCACGTAGGTTGGACTGAGCATGCGAAGCCCAACGTTTACCGAGCGGCTAACGTCTTTTATAAATTAACGACACTGCTGGTTAAACCAATATTAAGACTCGAGCATGGCATTTAACTTAAACGCGGTAAACGTTGGGCTTCATTTTATTCAGCCCAACCTACGTACTAAAAAAAGAGAACATCATGAATACACTTCTTCCTATTTTTATCTTATCAATCATCTGCATTTGCTTATTAGTTATTATCTTTATGAAGAAAAAAGGAAACAACGCCATTCCCATAGTTGAATCAACTGCTCCCGCCATTTCAACTCCAGAAGAGGATGAAATTGGATGTAACCTAGCAATTTTTGACGAAAATGGTTTCAAGATACTTGAATCAAGATCAATAGAGTCTATGCCGACTCGAGGGTATAACGTCGAGTCTTCCGGTAGTGCAATCAATCGAGTCAAACACATAGCAGCCGATTTATTTAAAGGCGCAACAAGCATTCCAAATAAATCAGTAGAAATTATCTTCAAGCCAGAAATACAGCAAGGCTTAGCTGATGGCACCTATACATTGATGAAGACAAAATCAGGCGAGGTTCTTGCTGATGCTATTAATTCTAACGGTACAATTGTTGGTAAAGGACGTTTGATTCAGGGAGGAAAGGCTCGACAACTTGCAAGCGGTGCATTTCAATTAGTTAGCATAGCTGTTGCTCAGTCCCACTTAGCTGATATTGAACGAAGTTTAAGTGCTATCAAGGATTCAATATCTGAAGTAATTGAACGCCAGGAGAACGAAGATAAAGCAAGAATTACAGGTGCTTTTGATTATTTGCACGAGATAGCAATCTATATGAGAGAACTTAGATGCCCAGATGAGCTAACTCAACAAAAGAGAAATGTTATTGAAGGCATCATTAAAGACTCATATTCTTGGCGCAACAAGCTTGAAGAGGACATGGTGTCGCTAACTAATCAAATTTCAAGCATCAAAGATTTAGATACTTTTGGAACTGGTGACACGTTTGAGAGACTTAAATATTTAATAGAGAGAATCAATCCTTTATTAAAAAGACGTGAGCTTTTTCTTAATCTAGCTTCAGCAATAAACTTCGTGACTACATATTTAGACCCGACACAACGTGAGTTTTCAAAAATCGACATCAATAATATCCGATGGACAAAGCTAATAGAAAATTTTAGAAATGCAATCATGGACAGAGAGTCAAAACTAATGAGCACTGCATTTTGGAACTCTAATGAAACATTGCAACTAAGGAAAGATAAATTGAGATCATTAACATTGGAATCTCAAAGATACGCAAATGATCAACAGTCGAACTATCTATCTTTACAAAATTCGCTTGACGCTAGCATGGCACGGCTAATTGATCCAAACGGAAACATACATGTTGCAATTGCATTTAACGGTCAAGGTGAAGTTAACTCTGCCGCAATTATCTAGCAATCGAATGTGCATTGCACAGCACGTAGGTTGGGCTGAGCATGCGAAGCCCAACGTTTACCGAGCGGCTAACGTCTTTTATAAATTAACGACGCAGCTGGTTAAAACAATATTACGGCTCGGCCATGGCATTTAACTTAAACGCGGTAAACGTTTTTTATAAATTAACGGCACCGCTGGTTAAACCAATATTATGGCTCGACCATGGCATTTAACTTAAACGCGGTAAACGTTGGGCTTCATTTTATCCAGCCCAACCTACGTGCTACCAAACATTACAAGCTTCGGTGTAGTCATTAAAACTGAGCAAACCGAATCAGCACGTAGGTTGGGCTGAGCATGCGAAGCCCAACGTTTACCGAGCGACTAACGTCTTTTATAAATTAACGACGTTGCTAGTTAAACCAATATTACGACTCGAACATGGCATTTAACTTAAACGCGGTAAACGTTGGGCTTCATTTTATTCAGCCCAACCTACATACTCCGATAGAGTATGAAAAAGCTGCTTAACAATAACGCGTGTCTATTTTATCGGGGCAACATCATTCACTCCGTTCACTGGACGGCACTACGTGCCGCCGTTTAATTAGAAGTTATGTGTTTCCATACGATTCATCCTCATTGCATCAGCCCCTAATTATTTCGTAACACCTAATGTAAACATCAAAAAATGGAGTCGAAATGGAAATAAATAACTTGCCCTTCTGCACAACTGATTGGGATAAAATCAAACCGACCAAGCATATCGGAGAAACAGGTTTTGCTCTTTGACATACGCAAACTTTCGGCAACATCCGTGTCCGATTAGTTGAATACTCTGTTGGTTATCTCGCAGATCACTGGTGCAGTAAAGGCCATGTTCTATTTTGCGTTGAAGGTGAATTAAAAACCGAATTGCAAGATGGCCGTGTATTTATTCTTACTCCAGGCATGAGCTATCAAGTTGCTGATAATGCGGAACCACATCGTTCATCAACGGAAAATGGGGCTAAATTGTTTATCGTTGATTAAAAATAGCCGTAGGGCGTAATACGCGCGGCGATTGCACCTTATGGTCAGCCAATTCACTGCTGTCACCTGCGGTGAATAAGGAACACACATAACTGAATATGATGATTTAGATTGGCTCTATGAGGTTTTATACGCATTCCACAGTGATGCGTTTTATGAAACTGAATTTCTTGAACAGATGAAGCCCATATTGAATTTAAATCAGCGCATTCATGATGCCTCGTGTGGCAATGGTATACAGGCCGTCGCGTTAGCCAAACAGGGGTTCCTGGTCTCCGCCTCCGATATCAGTGCCAACATGGTTCGGCTGACTCAAGAGCGCGCGAAAAAAGCGGGCGTCTCGCTGGCGGCATTCACCGCCAGTTGGCTTGAGCTGCCGCGCAGAGCGGAAAAATATGACGTCATTCTGTGTTATGGCAATTCAATCAGCCATTCATTATCCAAAGAGCACAGAATTAAAAACCTGAGCGCATTACGCGATGCACTTGCTGATAATGGCCGGCTGGTATTAGATACCCGCAATTGGGAAAATATTCAAAACGAATCCTACAACCTCTATCCACCAAGAGAATATGCAGGCCGAACCTTCATCCCGATCTACATCTGGAATTTCAACGCCGACAATAACACATCGGCCGTGGATATAATTTTTATCGAAGCCGGTGACAACACGTTATTGACGCATAAAAAGCGACTCACGTTTTCGATGTTTTCCCATGCCGAATTAATAGCCGAAGTCAGCGCGATAGGTTTTGAGATCCAGGCTGATAGCTATCACTCTGCGGGTCGCGAATATACCTTAATCTTAAAAAAAACAGCCCCGAGCCGCGATGCGCCATCGCAATGACGCCATGCTGTCAGCCTTCATCACCCGGCATGCAACTGGCCTGTGGCCCCCACGGCCAAACGGAGTTGCCAGCGCGTTATCACACCGATGCCACGCGTTCGGGGTAAAGTAGCATCATGGGGCGGCGTGATGTGATTGCGCCAGCCCAGCGACATTGACCAGGCTGCGAGCACGCGGCGCAACGAGCAGCTCAGTGCTGACGGGGAAAACAGCATGCATTACCGGATTTTGTGGTTGACGCTCGCGCTGTTGGGCCTGGCGGCCTGGCCACGCGGGCTCGAGGCGCCGGACCAGGCAGTCGGTGCGCGCGCCAGCGCAGCGCCGCGCCCACAGCCGGCGCCCGCCACGGGCGATTCGGCGCCCTTCTCGCTGCCGCTCGACGGCTGGCTCAGCCCCTGGCAGGGCGATCTGGATGGCATGATAGCGCGCCGCTATATCCGCGTGCTGACCACCTACAACAAGTCGTTCTACTTCTTCGACAACCGCTCCAACCCGCGCGGCATCACCTACGACACCTTCCATAACTTCGAAACCGAGTTCAATCAGCAGCTGGCCAAGCAGAAGCGGCTGGCGCAGCGCCACCTCAAGGTGCGCATCGTGTTTATTCCGGTGGCGCGCGATGAGCTGATCCCGGCGCTGCTGGCCGGGCGCGGCGACATTGCCGCCGCGAACCTGACCATCACCCCGGATCGGCTGCAGCAGGTGGATTTCACCGCGCCGCTCTCCAGCGATGTCGACGAACTGGTGCTGTCGGCGCCGGGCGCCGCGCCGCTACAGCAGCTCGACGATCTGGCCGGCAAAACGGTGTTCGTGCGCCGTTCATCGAGCTATTACGAAAGCCTGGTGGCGCTGAATGCCAGGCTGCGCCAGCAACAGCGTCCCGAGGTGATCCTGCGTCTGGCGCCCGAGGTGCTGGAGGATGATGACCTGATTGAGATGCTGCACGCCAAGCTGATCGACTATATCGTCGTCGACAACCACAAGGCTTATTTCTGGCAGAAGATATTTCCTAATATTCATATTAATAGCCAGGCGGTACTGAATAAAAATATGCGCATCGGCTGGGCGGTACGTAAAAACAGCCCGCAATTGCAGCAGGCGTTGAATCGTTATATTGCGCAACATGCCAAAGGCAGCAAGGTGGCCAATATTATTCTGCAACGCTATTTAGCCAATACCCGCTATGTGACCGACTCCGTCAGCCAACAGGAGCGCGCCCGTTTTGTCAGCATGATGGACTTCTTTAAGAAATACAGCGCGCAATATCATATTGACTGGCTGATCATGACGGCCCAGGGCTATCAGGAATCCCGGCTTAATCAGGCGTTGCGCAGCAAAGCCGGTGCCATCGGCGTGATGCAGGTCATGCCGAAAACCGGGCGCGAAATGAATGTGGGCGATATTCGCCAGCTGGAGCCGAATATTCATGCCGGCATTAAATATATTCGCTGGATGATTGACCATTTTTATAAAGATGCACCGATGACCGAGCTGGACAAGGCGTTATTTTCATTCGCCTCTTATAATGCCGGCCCCGGACGCATTGCCGAAATGCGGAAATTAGCCAAACAGCGCGGCTATCGTGAAAATGTCTGGTTTGGCAATGTCGAATATATTGCCGCCGAGAAGATTGGCGCCGAGACGGTGACCTACGTCAACAATATCTACAAATATTACATCGCCTACCGCTTATTAACCGAGCACCTGGCCGAGAAGCAGAAAGTCGCGACGGCGCTGGAGCTGAAACCGTGATGCCAGCCGCTCAGCGCGCCATGTGATAGGCCTCGGCCAGCCGGCGCAGGGTGCCGTCGCGCTCCAGCACCTGCAGCGCCTGTTGCCAGGCTGCGATCACCGAAGGATCCGTGCCCTTCGAGGCGACGACCCAGGCCTGATAGTCGCTGAGCTTGACGCCTTTGACGAAGGTGTCATCCGGCAGGCCATGCAGGCGGATAAAGAAGCGTACCGCCGAGCGCGAGGCGATCCAGCCGGCGAGACGCCCGGTCATCAGCTTGCGGCCATTGGCATCGTCCGAGGTGATCATCTCGACATTCATCACCCCCTGCCGCTGCGCTGCAATGGCATTGGCAGCACCGATGTTGGCGCCCAGCAGGCCGATGGACCTGGCCTGTGCCAGCGTCGGCGCCGTCGGCCGCCCCTTGACGGTATAGACGCTGAAATCATCCACCACGATGGGAAACAGCCAGTGCAGCGTAGGCTCGCGTTCGGGAATGCGCCCGACCCAGAGCGCGATGACATTCGGCGTGTGCTGCACGGTGCGGTTGGCGCGTGCCAGTGGCTGGACCTGGATCGCCCTCTGGTAACCCAGTATGCGCATCACCGCCTGCCCCAGTTCATAGGCATAGCCGCGGTACTGCCCCTGCTCGAGAAACGCAAACGGCGCTATACCCGAGCACACCACTTCTGGCTCCCCGGCGACTGGCGAGCTGGTGAGCGGCGTACTCAGCGAAGGGGCACTGGTCGCCACCCCGCCCCAGAGCAGCAGCGCGCAGAGCCACGCCGCAGCCCGCGCTGGATACCCGCGATCCCCGCTCCCGCCGGAAACAGCCCCCACCATGCTCCCCTGCACCGCCATCCTTACCCCTACTCCCGCGCCCCACGCCGCTGATCTTCAGTCTAGCTGCCATCCGCCGCATCACCGCAGCAAGCCTCAGCAACAAGTCTCAATAGATACCGTTTTATCATGCCGACCACCGGGGAGGATTGATCCAGATAGTCTCGGCGTAACACTGACCATTACGGGATGGCGAGCTGCTCCTTGAGCAGGCGCAGAAAGCGACGGCTGACCGGCACCTTGCGGCCGCTGCGGGTCACCACTTCGGCGAGACCGCCGTCCAGCAGCAGGATCTCGGCGATCTGCGCCGGGTTGAGCAGGTACTGGCGGTGACAGCGCAACAGGCCGCTGCGCGCCTCCAGGGTACGTAGCGTCAGCTCAGTGGTGCCCTCGCGACTGGCGGTGACGACATGGTTGCCAGCCAGATCGCTGAACACATACTCCACCTCGGCCAGCGGCAGCAGCAGGATACGGTGATGGCCGCAACACGGAATGCTCTGCAGCGGCATCAGCAGGCTGTCCGGCACGGCGCTGGCTGCCGCCGGCTGCTGCAGGCGCAGCAGCGTGCGTTGCAGCCGCGCCGGATCCACCGGCTTGAGCAGGTAATCCAGCGCCTGTTCGTCGAACGCGCGCAGCGCATATTCGTCATAGGCAGTAATGAAGACGATCTGCGGCAACCGGGCCGGATCCAGCATGCCCACCAGCTCCAGCCCGCTGATGCGCGGCATCTGAATATCCAGAAACAGCACATCCGGCTGCAGACGGTGCACCGCTGGCAGCGCCTCGAGCGCATTGCCGCACTCGGCCAGCACCTCGATGCCACCGGCCGCCTCCAGCAGCAGGCGCAGCTCCTCGCGCGCCAGCGGTTCATCATCGACAATCAGGGCTCGCAACGGCGTCATACGGTCATCTCCTGGCGGGGCAGTGTCAGCGTCACCACGGTCTGGCACTCGGGCTCGCAGGTGACACTCAGGCCATAGGCTTCGCCAAACCGTGCCTTGATGCGGCGATCGACAATCGACAGCCCCAATCCATCACCGGCCTGTGGTGGCCGGTAGAGGCCGGCGTTGTCGCAGACCTGCAGTGTCAGCGTCGTGGCATCGGCCTGCGCGCCGAGGCGCAACTCGCCCGGCCCCAGCAGCTGGGCGATGCCGTGCTTGATGGCGTTCTCTACCAGCGGTTGCAACGCAAACGCCGGCAGCCGGCACGCCAGCAGCGCGCCGGGAATATCCAGCGTCACGCTCAGGCGATCGGCGAAACGCGCCTGCTCGATATACAGATAGGCCTGCACATGCTCCAGCTCGTCGGCGAGCGTCACCTCGTCGCTCTGGCGCTTGAGGTTCTTGCGAAAGAAGGTCGACAGGTGCTGCACCAGGGTGCGCGCCTGTTCCGGATCGCGCCGAATCACCGCCGACAGCGTGTTGAGCGCATTGAACAGGAAGTGCGGGTTGATCTGCGCCTGCAGCAGCTTGATCTCGGATTGCGCCAGCAGCCGTTTCTGTTCGTTGTATTTGCCGGAGAGGATCTGCCCCTCCAGCAGCCGCGCTATGCCCTCGCCCAGCGTGCGGTTCATCGACGAGAAGAGCTTGCGCTTGGGTTCATACAGCTTGATGGTGCCGATCACCTGCGCCTCCTCGCCGCGCAGCGGGATCACCAGCGACGACCCGAGCTTGCAGTTCGGATGCAGCCGGCAGCTGTAGGGGATCAGGTTGCCATCGGCATAGACCACCTCATTGCGCTCGATGGCACGGAAGGTGTGCGGCGAGGTGATCGGCGTACCGGGCAGATGATGGTCTGCACCGATGCCGATGAAGGCCAGCAGCTGCTGGCGGTCGGTGATCGCCACGGCGCCGACGCCGGTCTCTTCGTACAGGATGCGCGCCATCTGGCTGCAATTGTGCGGTGTGAAGCCGCGATCCAGCACCCCCATGGCGCGTTCGGCAATCTTCAACGCCCGGGCCGAAAAGGCCACCGAGTACTTCTCCAGCATGGCGCGGCGGTCGAGGATCATGCGCATGAACATAGCGGCGCCGATGGTATTGGCCACCAGCATCGGCGCCGCTATGTTCTGCACCAGGTGCAGCGCATCGTCCAGCGGGCGGGCAATCAGCAGGATCAGCGCCATCTGCATCACCTCGGCCAGTAACGCCACCGAGCCGACCACCAGCGGACTGAACAGCTGATCGAGGCGATGACGACGCACGAAGTGGCGATGCACCAGGCCACCGAGCAGCCCTTCGGCCACCGTCGAGAACATGCAGGCCAGCGCGGTGAAACCGCCGAGTGAATAGCGGTGCAACCCGCCGGTCAGGCCAACCAGCAGACCGACCACAGGCCCGCCGACGATGCCACCGAGCACGGCGCCGATGGCGCGGGTGTTGGCGATCGAGTTGTCGATACGCAGGCCAAAATAGGTGCCGAGGATGCAGAAGGTCGAGAAGATCAGATAACAGACCAGCTTGTGCGGCAGGCTCAGCGTCACCTGGGTCAGCGGCATGAACAGCGGCGTCTTTGACAGCAGCCAGGCGATGACCAGATAGACACACAACTGCTGGAAGAGCGACACCACCAATGCCAGTTGCTCAACGCCCATATCGCCCTCTCCATACTGTCAGTGCTTGCTGTGCGCGGACGTTTTATCAGAGCTGACGCCCGGTTTCTGTCGGCTGACTCGCGGAAACCGCAGTCCTGCGGGCATGAATGGCAGGGAGCAGCACGCCGCGTCGTCTAAAATGGTGCGCCAGATCAAAAAACGAGCACCATTTGTGTGCCAGATGGACCTGGATCTACAAAAATTCTTCGTTCCGCCACAGGACTGACATATGTGACACGTAAAACGGGCTCAGGGCTCGCGGGGAGATCATCTGATCTTCGGTGAGCAGGGAAATTGATAGTGCATTATTTCAGCAAAGTGCCCGAACGCCATCATTCGTTCCGGCGAGTCAGCCTTGAGGTTTCTGCCGCGACGCGTTCGGTGTAGGCACTGTCATTTTCAACAGGACGGCACGTAATTTGCGTGCAACGATGCCAGCGATATGTGGATGCTGGAATGGCGATGAAAGCACGCATCATAGACTCTCGCCATGTGTGAGAGTCACCTGATTTCGGAGGCTCAACCTCTGGAAGGGAAAGCTGGTATCAGATGGATGCCGGCATACCGGGGCGCAAGGAGAGGTCATGAAGATCGATGTGCCCCATATCAGGCCCTTATGGGCTTATAGATGGAGTAAATGAAATGAAGAGAAGCAAATGGCTTGTCGCACTGGTACTGGGCGCCGCGTCATTGACCAGCAACATGGCCAATGCCACCGTGGTTTCCTCGAGCTATCTGGAAACGACGCTGACCAGCAGCAGCGTTCTGGTCAAATTCCTGAGCGAGAGTTCCTGGCTGAACTTTATCGTGCTGATGGGTGGCGGTGGCGACTACACCACAACCGATTCTGGGAATGTGGATCTGAACAACACCAAGTTTGCCTGGTCGCAGGCCACGATTGGTTACGGTAATGGTGCGCTGAGTGACGGCAGCTACGGCTGGCTCAAATTCACACCAGTTGCCGGTCAACAGATGGCATTCAGCTGGACAGGTGGCGATATCAGTGTCACCCCCGTGCCAGAACCCGAAGTACTGGCCCTGCTGGGTATCGGTGCTGCCGGCCTACTGCTTGCTCGTCGTCGCCAGAAGAACCAGCCAACGCTGGCCATCTAACGTCAGCGGCTAGCTGAACGAGACGGTGTGTTTTGCAGGGGTAACAGTGTGTTGGATGAAAATCACCGACTGTTATTCCTTCGCTTGGCAAAATGAATGCAACGCGTTTATTTCGCCAAGCCAGCATCAAATCACCGGCATACAACAAAGGGGCCTTCAGGCCCCTTTCTGCTTACCTTACCTGTACATCAGGCCTTGTCACTGCCAATCACACGATAGACAGCGGCACCAAGCAGGGCACCCGCAATCGGCGCCAGCCAGAACACCCACAACTGTTCGACCGCCCAACCACCGACATACAGTGCGACCGCGGTGCTGCGCGCAGGGTTGACCGAGGTGTTGGTCACGGGAATGCTGATCAGGTGGATCAGCGTCAGGCACAGACCGATGGCGATCGGTGCCAGCCCTGCCGGTGCACGCTTGTCGGTGGCACCGAGGATCACCACCACGAACATCATGGTCATCACCACTTCACACACCACTGCCGCCAGCAGGCTGTATCCGCCTGGAGAGTGCTCACCAAAGCCATTGCTGGCAAAGCCGCTGGCCACCAGATCAAAGCCGGGTTTGCCACTAGCAATAACATAGAGCACGCCGCCGGCGATCAGGCCGCCAACCACTTGCGCCACTATGTAAGGCAGCAGTTGTGACGCGGGGAAACGCCCACCGGCCCACAGGCCAACCGATACGGCGGGATTGAGGTGACAACCGGAGATATGGCCAATCGCAAACGCCATGGTCAGCACCGTCAGACCAAACGCCAGCGATACGCCAACAAAGCCAATACCCAGTTCCGGATACGCTGCGGCGAGCACGGCACTGCCGCACCCACCGAGAACCAGCCAGAAGGTGCCTATCAATTCAGCAAGATACTTGTTCATCATGATTCCTCGTCGATTTTTTATTGGAGCGTTGCAGCAGACACACCGGGACTCGAGACTCCACTGCCGGCATGCCGGACAGCACAATAGGAGCTCGCGACCTGTCTCGCCCCAGTCCACTGGGTTGCTTGCGGCACCACGTCATTCGACCTCATGACAGGACAACGCCATAGCTACCCTGTCATGATGCCGCGCCTTGCAACGTGATCTATTTCACATCTCGCGGTATCAACCAGAGCTCAACGGATACGCACTAACTGACCTGCAGGTATGGCTAAAACGGCCTAAGGCGGCGACGGAGATGACGTCAACTGGCGGATCACCGACAGGCACTAGCACCATGACACCAGGATAAACAGGCAGACGGCACGCCGCACAGGAGGGCAGAGGTTTTGAGGACGCGGCAAAGCGCAGGCTGCCTGTCGCCCGCGACTGACACACCAACCTGGCCAATCGCATCACGCTTTGCAGGGCCCGCCACGACAAGAGGCCTGAGTGATGGGCCGGCAACGCATGGCGCGGCACGCTTCAGGTGTTGTTACATTGGCAAATGAGAGTATCCATGACACCGACGCAGCATCAGAAAAGCCAAATGGCCACTCGCTGAGTGGCCCTTTGTCATTGAATTTGGAGTGGTGCCCAGGGTCGGACTCGAACCGACACGGTTTTACCCGGCGGATTTTGAATCCGCTGCGTCTACCGATTTCGCCACCTGGGCACAGCCTGCTGTCACCCTGAGGTTACATTGCTGCAAGCGGAGGCGATTATACAAATCCGCCACCCACACGCAAATGGTTTTTTCCGTTTCTTCAATCGGTTGATGAAGAAATCGTCGACTGGGTCACTCCTGCATCAGTTCGCTTTTGCGTTACACTGGCGCCCTGTTTTTCTGTTTGACAGGTATTTCATGGCTCGCCACTCAAAAAAAGCTCAACCCACTGCCACCCCGACTCCCCCACAAACCCTGCAACAGGCCGGCCTGTTGCGACGACTCGGAGCCTGGGCGGTCGATGCCCTGCTGGTTGGTGCCCTGCTCAGCGTGACACTGTTGCTCGCCCTCGGTCTGGCGCACGGGTTGTTACCAGCGGAGACGGATATCCAGCGCTGGTTGGTGGAACAGCCGCTGCTGACGCTGCTTCTGGCCGCTGAGCTGATCGGCTATTTCCTCTGGCACTGGTGCCGCACCGGCCAGACACCTGGGTTGTTATTGCTGAAACTCAAGGTACAACGTGAGGATGGTGCCTTGCTGACCGTTTCTGGCGCCATGATTCGGATGCTGACCAGTGCATTCGGACTGGGTAATCTGCTGGTAGTGATGGACCTGCGTCATCGTGCGTTTCAAGATATGTGGGCCGACAGCGCCGTCATCGAACTCGGATCGCTGCGTCAGCGCCGATAACGCCACTGACGACCCAATAACAAAGGGAGCTCGGCTCCCTTTGTTCTTTAACCACAGCGTCGTCCCAGGCCCCGGGTAGAGAGGCTATCCGCTAATCAGCGGCAAACGGGCGCTTAACATCGCCATGCGGGTGTCGCCCGTGTCAAGATCCACAAACCCCAAACGCTGATACAGGTTGACCGCCCGCGTGTTATCACGATAGACGCGCAGCGTTGCCTGCGTCACCGGGTGCTGCCGCTGAGCCTCCAGCACCAGCGCCCGAACCAGAGCCTCGCCGAGCCGTGCGCCACGTCGTTCTGGGTGCACGATCAGCCGGGCCAGATGCACGCGGCCCGCTTCAGGAAAAAACAGTTGCCCGAATGCCAGCTGGTGCCCCTCTTGGGTCAGCCACCAGCTGTTACCTGGAAGCGCCAGATGACCAGGCACCGCCAGCTGTGGCGCCACAAAATCCAGATGGCGAGCCAGGTGCGGCAATAGTGGAAATGCCATCGCCGGGCCGCCCCAGCGCACCGCGGCGGCCGCGTCAGGGATCCAGTCCACCAGCAACGGCAGACTGTCGGCAGCGGCGACCTCGAGTCGGTATGCCGAGCTCATCGCCGACGGCTCAGCTGCCAGATGGCAAAGGCCATAAACAGCAGGCTCGGCAGCAGCGCGCCCAGCAACGGCGGCACCGAATAGACCAGGCTCATGGGGCCGAATACCTGATTGGCAACATAGAAGCCAAAACCGAGGATCACCCCAGCGACAATGCGCGCCCCCATCGGCACCGAGCGCAACGGACCAAACACGGTACTGGCGGCCAGCAGCATCATGGCAATTACCGCAATCGGCGCCACCAGCTTCCGCCACAACTCCAGTTCGTAGCGTTCGGCTTTCTGACCGTTGTCATGCAGATAGCGGATATAATCATACAGACCACTGGCCGACAGCTCGTCCGGAGCAACCGACACCACATCCAGCTTGTCCGGCGTCAACGCCAGCGACCAGAACTCCTCATCTTTTTGCTCGGTGCGCACCTGCTCATGCTCATTGAAGAAGGTCCGTTGCACCTTGTTCATGACCCATTGCCCCCGGCGATACACCCCGGTAGCCGCCTGGGCTGTCTCCTCCAGCACCGGCTGGTCACCGAAGCGGTAGCGGGTAACATCGCGCAGCGTACCGTCACGCAGTACCGCACCGATGTGGATGAAATCTCGCTGTTCCCGCAGCCAGACCCCTTGTGAAGAGACTGTCATCTGGCCACCGGAGCGAGCCATGGTCTTCATGTCATCGGCCTGGCGCTCGGTAATCGGCGCCAGATACTCGCCCATCAACATCACCAGCACCATCACGGGTAACGCCGTCTTCAACACCGCGATGACGATATTGAAACGCGACCGTCCCACCGACTGCAGTACCACCAGCTCGGAACTGGAGGCCAGTTGTCCCAGTCCGATGACACCGCCAAGCAAGGCACCGATCGGAAAAAACAGCACCAGCTCGCGCGGCATGGATAACAATACGTACCAGCCCGCTGCAATAGCGTCGTAGTTGCCTTCCCCCACCTGCTTGAGCTGCTCGACGTATTTAATCAACGCCGACAGCCCGACCAGCAGCAGGGTGCACAACAGGATGGCCATCAGCACGCTGCGGCCAACATAACGATCGAGAATGCCGAACATCAGGCCTTGCCCCCCTTGATGCGCAGACGCAGACGATTGGCCCAGTGCGTTCCGTTCAGGTTCAACGGCAGGGCAATCAGCAGCAGGAATAGCAGTGGCACCAGATGCACTCCCGGCCACACAGGCAGACTGCCTCGTTCCAGCGCCGATTTGGCCGCAGATAGCAACAGGAAATAGCTCAGATAGAGCAGGACGGCCGGCAACAGCTTGGCATAGCGCCCCTGTCGCGGATTGACCATCGCCATCGGTACCACAATCAGCGTCAACACCGGAATCGACAACGGTAACGCCAGCCGCCATTGCCATTCAGCTCGCGCCTTGGGATCGTCACTGCCGAGCAATTCGCTGTTGTCCCAGGCCGTGACCTTGCGCCGCGAGGACACCACTTCGCGCCCTGAAATCCGCGCCTGGTAGCGCTTGAACTCAGAAATCTTGAACTCGCCCTTGGCATTCGGCCCCTCGTAGCGGCGCCCGTCACTGAGGGTCAGCCACTGCTCTCCCGACTCATCATGGCCAATGTGGCCGGCATCGGAAATCACCACGCTCGGCCCTTCGTTACCCTTCCCTTGCTGCAGCACATAGAGACGGCTGAGCTGTTTGCTCTCCTTGCCCTCGAGCCCCTCGATGTACGCGACCACCTTGCCATCATCCAGATTGATGAAACGACCGCTATCGAGAGCGAACAGGCCAGGATCAGCCTTGGCCTCATCCAGCAACTCGGCCTGTTGCCGCTCCGCCCACGGCGTCAACCAGAAGGTATTACCCGCCGCAATCAGCATGGTCAACAGCGCCAACCCCAGAGAGGAGCGCATGATCCAGCCCGGGCCGATGCCGACCGCCCGCATCACCGTCATCTCGCTCTCGGCATACAGACGACCATGGGCAAACAGAATGGCGATGAACAGACTCAACGGCAGGATCAGCATGGCCATGCTCGGCACATTCAGCGCCAGCAACTCGCTGACCAGCTGCGTAGGGACGGAACCGCGCGCGGCCCGGGAGAGGAAGCGGATAAAGCTCTGGCTGAGAAAGATCATCAGCAATATTCCGAGCACCGCCACCTGGGTTTTCATTGTCTCGCGGAAGATATAACGGGAAAGAATCACGCCGGCCTCTGGGAAAACTTGTAATTTCGAGCAAATCGCTAAAAAATAGACCCCAAAATTGCATTTTGACATATTTTGCCAAGGCAAGCGGGTCGTTTTTTGGCCAAGTGGCCATTACCGTTTCGCCCCATTATCGAATAATCCTCGCACTTTGTCTTTATGGACCAAGGAGTCTTCATGGAGTTCAGCGTAAAAAGCGGCAGCCCCGAAAAACAGCGCAGTGCCTGTATCGTGGTCGGCGTCTTTGAACCTCGCCGCCTCTCCAGCGTAGCCGAGCAGCTCGACCGCATCAGTGATGGTTACCTGAGCTCGCTGCTGCGCCGTGGCGATCTGGAAGGCAAGCCTGGCCAGATGCTGCTGTTGCATCAGGTACCCGGCGTGCTCTCCGAGCGCGTATTACTGGTTGGTTGTGGTAAGGAGCGTGAACTCGACGAGCGCCAGTTCCGCCAGATCATGCAAAAGACCATCAGTACGCTGAACGAAACCGGCTCCATGGAAGCCGTCTGCTTCCTGACCGAATTGCACGTTAAGGGGCGCGACACCTACTGGAAGGTGCGTCAGGCCGTTGAGACCACCCAGGCAGGCCTGTATAGCTTCGATCAATTCAAGACCAACAAGGCCGAGCTACGTCGCCCGCTGCGCAAGCTGGTGTTCAATGTGCCAACCCGTCGCGAGCTGCCGACCGGTGAACGCGCCATCGCCCACGGCCTGGCCGTGGCTCACGGCGTCAAGGTGTGCCGCGATGTGGCCAACATGCCGCCGAACATCTGCACGCCGGCTTATCTGGCGTCCCAGGCGCGCCGTCTGGCGGATGCCTACCCGAACCTGAGCACCCGTGTCATCGGCGAACAGCAGATGGCCGAGCTCGGCATGCACTCTTACCTGGCCGTCGCCCGCGGTTCCGAAAACGAAGCCATGATGTCGGTCATTGAGTACAAGGGGCATCCGGATGCCAAACCGATCGTACTGATCGGCAAGGGGCTGACGTTCGACTCCGGCGGTTTGTCGATCAAGCCGGCCGATGGCATGGACGAGATGAAATATGACATGGGCGGTGCCGCCTCCGTGCTCGGTACCCTGCACGCCATTGCCGAACTGAAGCTGCCGCTGAACGTCATCGGCGTACTGGCCGGGGCCGAAAACATGCCCGATGGCAAGGCCTATCGTCCGGGTGACATCCTGACCTCGATGTCCGGTCAGACCATCGAAGTGTTGAACACCGATGCCGAAGGACGCCTGGTGCTGTGCGATGCGCTGACCTATGTCGAACGTTTCGATCCCGATTGTGTCATCGATGTCGCCACCCTGACCGGGGCCTGTGTCGTGGCGCTCGGCCACCATACCACGGGGCTGCTGGCCAATCACAACCCGCTGGCGCACGAACTGCTGGGCGCAGCCGAGCTCTCCGGGGACAAGACCTGGCGCCTGCCGCTGTGGGATGAGTATCAGGAACAGCTCGACAGCCCGTTTGCCGATATGGCCAACATCGGTGGCCGTCCCGGCGGTGCCATCACCGCTGCCGCCTTCCTGTCACGCTTCGCCAAAAAGTACAACTGGGCACACCTGGATATCGCCGGTACCGCCTGGAAGTCCGGCAAGGACAAAGGCTCGACCGGTCGCCCGGTGCCACTGCTGACCCAGTTCCTGCTGAGCCGGGCGGGCGTCGACCTCGGCGAATAAGGAGCGGCGGGTGACCGCCAGATAACGGATGAAACAGGCGACCTTTTATCTGCTGGATGACGATGCGAGCTGGCTCGAGCTGGTCTGCCGCCTGGTCACCGAACGCTATCAGCGTGGCGAGACGCTGTTCGTGCTGGCCGCCGATGTCAGTACGGCCGAGCAGCTCGACGAGCAGTTATGGCAGCAGGATGCCGCCAGTTTCGTCCCCCATGGCCTCTCGGATGAACCGACAGTCGGCATGGCGCCGGTCGAGATCGGTGTCCAGGGGCCGCGCCGCAGTCGCCAGCTGCTGATCAACCTGGCGCCACATGCACCGGCATTTGCCGGACGCTTCGCCGAAGTGATAGATTTTGTCCCCACTGACGAAACCCGCAAACAGCTGGCCCGCGAGCGCTACAAGCACTATCGCGCCGCCGGCTTCACGCTGCAGACCCTGCCCGCCCCGGCGGCGCAGCCGTCGTCCAACGAGACTGACTGAACATGGAAAAGACCTTTAACCCGAATGCCATCGAACAGGCGTTGTACCAGCACTGGGAAGCCCAGGGCTATTTCAAGCCCCACGGCGATACCACTCAGGACGCCTATTGCATCATGCTGCCGCCACCGAACGTGACCGGCAGCCTGCACATGGGCCATGCCTTCCAGCAGACCATCATGGATGCCCTGACCCGTTATCAGCGCATGCTCGGCAAGAATACGCTGTGGCAGGCCGGTACCGACCACGCCGGTATCGCCACCCAGATGGTGGTGGAGCGCAAGATTGCCGCCGAAGAGGGCAAGAGCCGCCATGACTATGGCCGCGATGCCTTCATCGACAAGATTTGGCAGTGGAAGGAAGAGTCCGGCGGCACCATCACCCGTCAGATGCGCCGTCTCGGCACCTCGGTGGACTGGGATCGCGAGCGTTTCACGATGGATCCGGGCCTCTCCGCCGCGGTGCAAGAGGTGTTCGTCCGCCTGTATGACGAAGATCTGCTTTACCGCGGCAAGCGTCTGGTGAACTGGGATCCGAAGTTGCGCACCGCCATCTCCGACCTCGAGGTCGAGAACAAGGAGGTGAAGAGCCACATGTGGTATCTGCGCTATCCGCTGGCCGACGGTGAGCAGACCCGCGATGGTGAGCACTTCCTCGTCGTCGCCACCACGCGTCCGGAAACCATGCTCGGCGACACCGCCGTCGCGGTCAATCCTGAAGATCCACGCTACAAGAATCTGATTGGCAAGTTCATCGCCCTGCCGCTGACCGGCCGTCGCATCCCGATCGTCGGTGATGAGCATGCCGACATGGAAAAGGGTACCGGCTGCGTGAAGATCACGCCGGCCCACGACTTCAATGACCATGAAGTCGGCAAGCGCCACGCATTGCCGATGATCAACATCTTCACCCTCGACGCCCATGTTCGCGCCGAGGCCGAGGTGCTGGACTCCAGCGGCCACCCGAGCCAGGCCTATGACGCCGCCCTGCCGGCGGAGTTTGCCGGCCTTGAGCGTTACGCCGCGCGCAAGGCCATCGTTGCCAAGCTCGACGAACTGGGACTGCTGGCCGAGATCAAGGAGCACGTGCTGCAACAGCCGTACGGCGACCGTGGCGGTGTGCCGATCGAGCCGATGCTGACCGACCAGTGGTATGTACGCGCCGGCGTGCTGGCCAAACCGGCCATCGAGGCCGTCGAGGATGGCCGCATCCAGTTTGTGCCGAAGCAGTACGAGAACATGTACTTCTCGTGGATGCGCGACATCCAGGATTGGTGTGTCTCGCGTCAGCTGTGGTGGGGCCACCGCATTCCGGCCTGGTACGACGAAAGCGGCAAGGTCTACGTCGGCCGTGATGAAGCCGAGGTGCGTGCCAAGTACGGCCTGAGCGCCGATCTGGCGCTGCGTCAGGACGACGACGTGCTCGACACCTGGTTCAGCTCGGCACTGTGGACCTTCTCGACACTGGGCTGGCCGGAACAGACCCCGGATCTGAGCACCTTCCACCCGACCGATGTGCTGGTCACCGGCTTCGACATCATCTTCTTCTGGGTCGCCCGGATGATCATGATGACGATGCACTTCATGAAGCACCCGGACGGCACGCCGCAAGTTCCGTTCAAGACCGTCTACGTTACCGGCCTGATCCGCGACGAAGAGGGTCAGAAGATGTCGAAATCCAAGGGCAACGTCCTGGATCCGCTGGATATGATCGATGGCATCAGCCTGAGCGATCTGCTGGAGAAGCGCACCGGCAACATGATGCAGCCGCAGCTGGCCGAGAAAATCGCCAAGCGCACCGAAAAGCAGTTCCCGGACGGCATCGAAGCCCACGGCACCGATGCGTTGCGCTTCACGCTGGCCGCGCTGGCCAGCACAGGCCGCGACATCAACTGGGACATGAAGCGCCTCGACGGTTACCGCAACTTCTGCAACAAGCTGTGGAACGCCAGCCGCTACGTGCTGATGAACACCCAGGAGCACGACTGCAGCCCGGCCGCCGCCGCTGACTACAGTCTGGCCGACCGCTGGATCCAGTCCCAGCTGCAGCTGACGATCCGCGACGTGCGTCAGGCGATGGACAGCTACCGCTTCGACCAGGTGGCCGCGGCGCTGTACGAGTTTATCTGGAACCAGTTCTGTGACTGGTATCTGGAGCTGACCAAGCCGGTACTGTGGAACGGCACCCCGGCCCAGCAACAGGCCACGCGCCACACCTTGGTGACGGTGCTGGAAACCCTGCTGCGTCTGGTCCACCCGCTGATGCCGTTCATCAGTGAGGAGATCTGGCAAAACGTCGCACCGCTGGCGGACGTCGGTTTCCAGTCCGGCGATACCCTGATGCTGCAAGCCTACCCGGCGTTCGATGCGGCGCGGGTCGACGAGGCCGTGCTGGCCGACCAGGAGTGGGTCAAGCAGTTCATCGTCAGCATCCGCAACATTCGTGCCGAGATGAACGTGGCACCGAGCGTGCCGCTGAGCGTGCTGCTGAAGGCCGATGCCGTCGATGCCGCCCGTGCTGCCGCCAACGCCGCGACCCTGAAGTCGCTGGCCAAGCTGGAGTCGATCACCGTGCTGGCCGACGGCGAAGCGGCACCGGTGGCCGTCACCAAGCTGATTGGTGCCACCGAGCTGCTGATCCCGATGGCGGGTCTCATCGACAAGGCCGCCGAGCTGGCGCGTCTGGACAAGGAGATCGCCAAGCTGACTCAGGAGTGCGGCCGCATCGAAGGTAAACTCGGCAACGACGCCTTTGTGGCCAAGGCACCGGAAGCGGTGATCGCCAAGGAGCGCGAGAAGCTCGGCGACTACCAGCTGCAACTGACCAAGCTCAAGGAGCAGCAGGAGACGATTCGGGCGCTGTAACGCCGCGTCTGCTTCGCCCCCGACCACCCCGGCCCAGTGCCGGGGTGTTTTTTTGGCATCGACCACGGCTCGGCCGGCAGGCAAAATAGCCGCAGACATCTGAGGAGTAGTCATGAACCGAGTGCAGGCGATTTTGTGGGACAACGACGGCGTGCTGGTGGACACCGAACGGCTGTTCTACGCGGCCAACCGCGAGCTGTTGGCCGACCTGGGGGTCGAGCTGACGCCGCAGGGCTTCTTCGACTGGTACCTGCTGGATAACTGTGGCGGCTGGCACCTGACCGGTTCGCCGAGCGCCGAGCAGATCGAACACTGGCGCAGCGAGCGCAACCGCCGCTACACGGCGCTGCTGCATGAGGCCCGCGATCTGATGATGCCCGGCATCGATCGGCTGGTGGCCCAGCTCGCCCGGCAGGTGCGCATGGCGATCGTCACCAGCGCCTATCGTGACCATTTCGACCTGATCCACCGCGATCTGCCGCTGCGTCACCATTTCGAGTTCATCCTGGCAGCCGAAGATTACCAGCACAGCAAACCGTCGCCGGAGCCCTATCTGTGCGCGCTGCAGCGCCTGGGGCTGGCGGCGGAACAGTGTCTGGTGATCGAGGATTCACCGCGCGGGCTCAGCGCCGCCCGCGCCGCCGGCCTGCGCTGTATCGTCTTGCGCCACCCGCTGATGGCCAGCCACGACTTCGCCGGTGCCGAGGCGGTGGTCGACTCGGTCGCCGAGCTCGAAGCCAGGCTGCAGGCGCTGTTAGCCTGAGTCGGTGCCGGTGCGCGGATTATTAAGTACCATTTAATAATAAACGTCGCATTCCCAATGTTTTAACAGAGAATCGTCGTCTATCTGCTGCAAAAAAGGCGCCGTCATGGCGCCTTGGTCATCAGCGGCCAGACAGGGTTAGGCACCATCGTGCAGGAAGATATCGCGGTAGGCCATATACAGCGAGTACTGCAACACCGGCAGGATCACCAGCAGCCCCACCAGTAGCATCAGGGTGCCCAGCAGCAACAGCAGCAGTGCAATCAGCCCCCACCAACTCAACGACCAGATATTAAGCCAGCACGCTCGCAGGCTGAGCTTCAAGGCCTCCCAGGCCGGAACCCGATGAAAGAACACCAACGGGGCCGCAAACAAAACCAGCATCACCAGAGGGATCAGCAACAGCATCATCACTGCACACCCGAGCAGGATGGCTAGCGCTACGGTCAGATCATCTAGCCCCTCAAGTCCCCCGGACGTAAAGGCACTGACCCCGATCATCAGGACACCACCTATCACGACCAGCAGAATCACCCCCAGCGTGAAGGCAAAATAGATCACCTCGGCCAGCACCAGCTGCCCCATCTGGTGACGGAAACCCTCGAAGAAGTCATTGAAACGGATCGAACCATAACGAAAGGCATTATGGGCCACCATCATGTAGCCGGCGCCAAACACCAGACTGAACAGCACGTACAGCAGATTGGCTCCGGGGATGAGATTTGAGGCAATCGATATCACCATGCTAAACAGACAGATACCGACACTGACCCCCATGCCGCGGTTAAACAAGCCAAAACCGTCATAGATCCAGTTCCAGCCACGGCCGATGCGCACCCGGCGCGGCGCTTGTAGTGGTAAGTCGATATAAGGCCCCAGATCAACGTCCGGCATCTCCGGGCTGGATTCGGGATCGTCCATGATGAAATCACTCATGCCATTACTCCTGAAGGCGAACCGCACAATGCGGAAAATACCGGCAGCATACAGATGCAAACAGGCCCCAACCAGTGGGGCCTGCGAATTTCATGAGATAGCTCAATCGAGCCTTAACTCCTGCGGTACTTCGAAGACGACTTCTTCTTCCTTGCCGCTGTATTCGTTGACCTCACCGCCGCCAATGTCGCGGATCCGGGCCACGACCTGCTGCACCAGCACTTCGGGGGCCGAGGCTCCGGCAGTAACGCCGACCGCATCGACACCGGTAAACCAGTCAGCTTCGATCTGCGCCGCATCGTCGACCAGATAGGCGCGGGTACCGAGTCGTTCGGCCAGCTCACGCAACCGATTGGAGTTCGACGAGTTGCGCGAGCCCACCACGACGAATACCTGCACCTGCGGCGCCAGCTCGCGCACCGCATCCTGCCGGTTCTGGGTGGCATAGCAGATGTCGTCCTTGCGGGGTCCCTGGATCGCCGGGAACTGACCTTGCAGGGCCGCGATCACCTCTTTGGTTTCATCGACACTCAGCGTGGTCTGAGTGACGAAGTGCAGCTGGCTGGCGTCCTTGACCTGCAACTGCTGGACATCAGCGGCGTCTTCGACCAGATACATGCCCGCGCCCCTGTTGTCATACTGACCCAGCGTCCCCTCGACTTCGGGGTGGCCGGCGTGACCGATCATGATCACTTCCTGGGCCTTGCGGCTGGCACGATGGACCTCCATGTGCACCTTGGTGACCAGAGGACAGGTGGCATCGAACACCCGCAGTCCGCGCTGCCTGGCCTCTTCACGCACCGCCTTGGAGACACCATGCGCCGAGAAGATGACGATTTGCTCGTCCGGCACTTCGGCGAGCTCCTCGACAAAGATCGCGCCTGCCGCACGCAGCCCATCGACCACATAGCGGTTATGCACCACCTCGTGACGCACATAGATGGGCGCGCCAAACTTGGTGAGGGCATTTTCCACTATGCTGATGGCTCGATCGACCCCGGCACAGAAGCCACGCGGATTGGCCAGCAGTATCTTCATGCTCAGGCTTCCTTCTCACCACTGACGGCGTGCGGCTTTTTGCGCAGGCCATCAAGCACTATCATCACGGCACCCACGGTAATCGCACAATCCGCCAGGTTGAAGGCCGGGAAGAAGTAGCTCTGCCAGTAAAACAGCAGAAAATCGACCACATGGCCGTAAACCAGCCGATCGATCAGATTGCCAATCGCCCCGCCGATCACCAGCACAAAGGCAATATTCAACCACCAGCAGCGGGCCGCCTGACGGCGCAGCGCGACCGTCATCGCCGCCGATACGCCGATGGCGAACAGCGCGAAGAACCAGCGCTGCCAACCGGCCTGATCGGCGAGGAAGCTAAACGCCGCCCCCTTGTTATAAACGTGCACTATGTTGAAAAACGGCAGCACATTGATGCCGGGCCCGCCATAGGGCAGGCCGTCAAGGATCGCCAGCTTGGCCAGCTGGTCGACCACAATCACCACCACCGCCAGCCACAGCCAGCGCACGCCGCTCTGCATCACTGTCAGTTTCATTATGCAAACTCGCGTTGTTCGCCATCACCCTCGACGTTGCTGACGCAACGGCCGCAGATGGTCTCGTGACCGGCGATGGTGCCGACATCGGCGACATGGTGCCAGCAGCGCTCGCATTTGGCCGCTTCCGTCGCGCTCACCGTCAGCCACAGACCATTGATGTCGGTGGCCTGAGCCCCGGCCGGTTGTGCCGCGCTCAGCTGCACGTCGGCCTTGGAGGTAATCAGCACGAAACGCAGCTCGCTGCCGATACGTTGCAGCTTCTCGGCCAGCTCCGGCACCGCATAGAGCGTGACTTCAGCTTGCAGTGAACTACCAATCCGTTTATCGGCACGGGCCGCTTCCAGCGCCTTGTTCACCTCGGCACGCACCGCCAGCAGTTGCGCCCAGTAGGCTTCATCCAGCGCTTCGCCGGCTTGCAGACCGAACAGGCCGTCGAACCACTCCTCGGTGAAGACGAACTTGGCACGCTCGCCCGGCAGCAGCTTCCAGATCTCATCGGCAGTGAAGCTCATGATCGGCGCCATCCAGCGCACCATCGCCTCGGCGATCAGGAACAGAGCGCTCTGGCAAGAACGACGCGCCAGGCTGTCGGCCTTGGCGGTGTATTGCCGATCCTTGATGATGTCCAGATAGAAGGAGCCCATCTCGATCGAGCAGAACTGCATCAGCTTTTGCGTCACCAGGTGGAAATCACAGGCCTCGTAGGCCTCGATGATCTCCTGCTGCGCCTTCAGTGCGCAGCCGACCGCCCAGCGATCCAGCACCACCATCTGCTGCGCCGGCACCATATGCTGCGCCGGGTCAAAGCCATTGAGGTTGGCCAGCAGGAAGCGGGCGGTATTGCGGATCCGGCGATAGGCATCGGCGGAGCGCTTGAGGATCTCGTCGGAGACCGTCATCTCACCGCTGTAATCGGTTGAAGCAACCCACAGACGCAGAATGTCGGCACCCAGCTTGTTCATCACATCCTGCGGGCTGACGACGTTGCCCAGCGATTTGGACATCTTGCGACCCTGACCATCGACCGTGAAGCCGTGGGTCAGCACCTGGTTATACGGCGCCTGGTGCTTCATCGCCACGCCGATCATCAGCGAGGACATGAACCAGCCACGGTGCTGGTCTGAACCTTCGAGGTACATGTCGGCGCCCTGGCCATTGAACTCCGGACGCACATCCACGACCGAGGCATGGGTGGAACCGGAGTCAAACCAGACGTCCAGTGTGTCCTTGACCTTGTCATAGTGCGCCGCTTCGTCGCCCAACAGCTCAGTGGCATCCAGATCCCACCAGGCCTGGATCCCGGACTGCTCAACGCGCTTGGCCACCTCTTCCATCAGTTCGACGGAACGCGGATGCAGTTGTTGGGTTTCCTTATGCACGAACAGTGCGATCGGTACACCCCAGGTGCGCTGACGGGAGATACACCAGTCCGGACGGTTCTCAACCATGGCTTCAATGCGGTTCTGGCCCCAGCTCGGGATCCACTTCACGCGCTTGATCTCGGACAGCGCCTTCTGGCGCAGGCCAGCCTGTTCCATGCTGATGAACCACTGGGGCGTGGCACGGAAGATGATTGGAGTCTTGTGACGCCAGCAATGCGGATAAGAGTGGCGCAACGCCTGATGGTGCAGCAGAGAGCCGGTCTCTTTTAGCACCTCGATCACGGCATCGTTGGCTTTGAACACGTGCTGGCCGGCAAAACGTTCGGTATCCGGCAGATAGACACCATTGCCTCCGACCGGGTTCGCCACCTCAAGACCATATTTCTGGCCGACCGCAAAGTCTTCCTGACCATGGCCGGGTGCGGTATGAACCGCCCCGGTACCCGCATCCAGCGTCACGTGGTCACCGAGAATTGCCGGCACGTCAAAATCATAGAAGGGGTGACGGAAACGCAGCAGCTCCAGCGCCGCCCCCTTGCAGTAACCCAGGTTGTGATAGCGTTCGATACCGGCACGATCCATCACATCCTTGACCAGCGCCTCGGCGAGGATCAGCCGCTCCGGCTGCTCGCCTTCGATCTGCACCAGCGCATAATCCAGCTCGGCATGCAGTGCAACCGCACGGTTGGCCGGCAATGTCCACGGTGTAGTGGTCCAGATGACAACCGACAAGGGCCCCTGGCCGACATGGCCATCGGCACAATCAAATGCCGCCGCCACCTGTTCGGCATTCACGGCACGGAAACGCACATCGATAGAGGGCGACGTCTTGTCGTAATACTCGACTTCGGCCTCTGCCAGTGCCGACCCACAATCGGTACACCAGTGCACCGGCTTGGAGCCCTTGTGCAGATGGCCATTGGCGATGATCTTGCCCAGCGAACGGATGATGTTGGCTTCGGTATCGAAGTTCATGGTCAAGTAAGGCTTGTCCCAATCACCCAGCACCCCCAGACGCACGAAATCGGTCTTCTGGGCGGCGATCTGGGTATGGGCATACTTGCGGCACTCGGCGCGGAACTCGGCGGCGGAGACCTTCTCCCCCGGCTTGCCGACCAGCCCTTCGACCTTCAGCTCGATAGGCAGACCATGGCAATCCCAGCCCGGAACATACGGCGAATCAAAACCGGACAGCCCCTTGGACTTGATGATGATGTCCTTGAGGATCTTGTTGACCGCGTGGCCAATGTGAATGTTGCCATTCGCATACGGCGGTCCGTCGTGCAGGACGAAGGACTTTTTGCCCTTCTTTGCCTGACGAATGACCCCGTAAAGATCCTGCTCATACCACGCCTTCAGCATATCCGGCTCACGTTTGGCCAGATCGCCACGCATCGGAAACTCGGTTTCCGGCAGATTAAGGGTATGTTTGTAATCGCTCATCAGTCCTGGGTTCCATTACACGAATCAATAGGGTTTACCGCGAGGCCAAAAAATCGGCGTGCTGCACAGGCATCCTGATGGATTTGTGCCTGCAGTGCGGCAAAGGAATCAAATTTTTGCTCATCTCTGAGCTTGTGGCACAAACGCACGCGGATGTGCTTGCCATACAGATCTCCGGTAAAGTCGAAGATGTGTACTTCCAACTGGGGACGCCGACCGTTGACAGTCGGCCGGGTGCCGATATTGGCTACGCCATGGCGGATATGGCCGGAACATAACACTTCTACGGCATACACGCCACTGACCGGCGCCACAAGGCGCTTGAGATGGACATTGGCCGTCGGGAAGCCGATGGTGCGCCCGAGCTTGTCGCCGTGCGCCACACGCCCGCTGACGGTATAGGGCTCGCCGAGCAAGGCTTCGACTTCAGCCAGGCGGTTGTCACGCAATGCTTCGCGCAGCCGGGTGCTGCTGACGCGCTCCTCACCCACTTGATAGCTGCGGGTACTCACCACCTCGAAGCCGTAACGCGCCCCGGCGGCCTGCAGCAAGGCAAAGTCACCACGCCGCCCTTTGCCGAAGCAGAAGTCATCACCCACGACCAAATAGCGCACGCCTAGACGGCGAACCAATATATCCTCTATGAAGAGATCGGCATCCAGATTGGCGAACGCATGGCCAAAGCGGATGCACAACAGACGATCCAGCCCCATGTCACGCAACGCCAGAAACTTGTCGCGCAGCCGGGTCAGACGGGCAGGAGCCGCATCGCCGCCGAAAAGCTCCAGGGGCTGCGGCTCGAACAACATCACGCAGGCAGGTAGCCCCAACGCACTAGCCTTGTGCTGCAACCGCTGCAGCACGGCGCGATGGCCAAGGTGAATACCATCGAAGTTGCCTATCGTCAGCACGCATCCATGGTGCTCGGGACGCAGATTATGGATGCCGCGGATCAACTGCATGAGAATCGGAAGTCCTTGCTGCCGGAGAAATCGCCGGATTATATAACGAAGCCAGCTGACATTCAGCTCTCGCTCACCGTTTTCAGTTGTCCTGGGCGCACGCCCAGCAACAGTGCCGTCACCAGATAGACGCCGCCGCCAAGCAGAATCAGCTTGCCCAACTCCAGACCTGCACGCCACAACGGCCACTGCACCCAGACATCCAGCGCAGGGCTTAGCCAGGCCAGCAATCCATACATCACCAACGCCGCGGCCAATAACCGCAAGGCAAACCACAAGGTTTCGCGGCCGGGACGGTAGATGTGGCGCCGATAAAGCCCCTGGAACAGCGCGATCGCATTCACGGTGCCAGACAACGCGGTCGACAGTGCCAGCCCAACATAGCCCAGCGGCCAAATCAGTATCAGATTGAAGCCCATGTTGGCCACCATGGAGTGAATGCCGTAACGCACCGGCGTCTTGGTGTCCTGCCTGGCATGGAACCCCGGAGCCAGCACCCGCGCCAGCATCAGTGACAAGAGTCCAGAGGTTGAGGCGAGCAGGCTGGCACTCGACATCATCACCTCATGGGGGCCAAACTCGCCGCGCATAAACAGAACGCGCAAAATGGGTTCACGCAACACCATAATCCCGGCCATCGCCGGCAGTCCGAGCAACAGCACCATGCGCACACCCCAATCCATCGTCTGCGAGAAGCGCTCTGGCTCCTGATCGACGTGTCCCTTCGCCAAAGCAGGTAAAATCACTGTGCTGATGGCAACCGCAAACATGCCGAGCGGGAATTCCAGCAGTCGGTCGGAATAGTAGAGATAGCTGATGGCCCCAGTGGCCAGAAACGAAGCCAGCATGGTGTTGATCATCAGGTTCAATTGACTGACGGATACACCAAACAGCGCAGGGATCATCAGGGTACGGATTTTGACCACACCGGGATGATGCCAACCCCATTTCGGCGCCACCAGCATGCCCAACTTCCACATGTAGGGCAGTTGATACAACAATTGCACCAGACCGCCGACGAAAATCCCCATCGCCAACCCCACCGCCGGTTGGTCCATGAGCGGAGCCACCCACCAGGCCACAATAATCAGCACTATGTTGAGAAAGGTTGGCGTAAAGGAGGAAACGCCAAAGTAACCAAAGGTGTTGAGAACTGCACCGGACATGGCCGTAAAGGTTACAAACCACAGATAGGGAAAGGTGATTTTCAATAACAGTGATGCCAGTTCAAACTTGCCGGCATCCGGACCACCCTGCCACCAGTCCATGAACCAGCCCCAGCCAAACAGGGCGGACAACACCGTAGAGCCCAGCACCCCCAATACCGTGACTACGGAGATGATGACCCCCAGCGTCCCCATCGTCACTGCCAGCAGTTCGCGGACAGCCTGATGTTCACCCTTGGCCTTGTATTCGGTCATCACAGGGACAAACGCCTGGTTGAAGGCGCCATCGGCAAACAGGCGTCGCAGGTAGTTCGGGATGCGGTTGGCGAAGAAAAAGACGTCCGAGGCCACGCCGGCCCCGAGCAGATGTGCGATGACAATATCGCGAACCAGGCCCAGAATACGCGAGACCAGGGTCGCAGCCGAGACCAGGATCCCGGACCGAATCAGCTTCTTGCTCACTACAACTCCTTAAAAACGGTGACAGCGCGATGAAAGCTGCTAAAATCGGCCGACAGTTTAACTAGCTGCAGCCCGGTGTGCTACTGGAGTGCGGTGGTTATTTGCACAAATCATTTGACTTTCTCGGGTTGAGAAGGCATATTTCTGGGCCTTTTCAGCACACGCTAAGACCGTTTTAGGAGTTTTACCTTGGCTAACATCAAATCTGCTAAGAAGCGCGCGATTCAGGCAGAAAAGGCTCGTAAGCACAACGCCAGCCGCCGTTCCATGACCCGTACCTACGTTAAAAAGGTAGTTGCGGCCATTGCCGCTGGTGATAAGGCTGCTGCCCAAGCCGCTTTCGACGCCGCTCAGCCTATTCTGGACCGCATGGCCACCAAGGGCCTGATCCACAAGAACAAGGCTGCTCGTCACAAGGCCCGTCTGGCTGCCCAAATCAAGGCACTGTAATCAGACGACGTCTAACGACGAAAAAAGAAACCGGCATACGCCGGTTTTTTTTTGTCTGCAATATTATCTGGGATCATTTGGGCAGTAGAGCCCATGCAATACGCCAATAACGGCGCGCACCTCATCGCTCTTCAGCACATAGAAGACCGTTTGGGCCTCCTTGCGGGTTGCTACCAGACCATCCCGACGTAACACAGCCAAATGCTGTGACAGTGCAGACTGACTCAACGGCAGGCGTTCATTTAACTCACCCACCGAGAGCTCGCCTTCCTGTAAATGACACAGAATGAGCAGACGATGCTCGTTCGCTAACGCCTTAAGCAGGGAGACAGCTTTGCCTGCCTGCGTCTGCATCTCTTCTATTTCCATCGCTCACTTATCATGGTGCTGGGGACTCTTGCTTCATGATAACAGTTAGCACTTCGGAACGTCAGCGCCTATGCTGGCAATATCTTCACTTCCGGAAAACAGGGCGGAAAAGTCACTGTCACAAATCATCTTAACCGCGGGATGCTGAATCATCCGCTCGGCAAAGATGATGTAGTACTCCTCACGCAACTCATTAGTCTCACCGACCAGCTCGACACCCTCTTCTTCCAGGATTTCATGCTGATAGATAGATGGCGCCACAAAGATTCCCTGATTGAAGAAACCAAATGCCTTCATCAAGGCGGCATCGTCGAATTCACCCAGGATCTGCGGCGACAGTCCTTTTTCTTCAAACCAGCGAGTCAACTGCCGCCCCATGGCCGTGCGCCGGCCAGGAATCAGCAGCTTGCGCTCATTCAGACACATTGGAAACCCACTACTGGGCAACGGCGCCTTGCAAAAGAACGAGGTACCACACTCGCCAAGCTTTTTCGACAGCAGGCCCGCATGCTGGGCAGAGTCGACCGGACAATCCGATAGAATCATATCCAGTTTGTGTTCGCTCAGTTGCTCCAGCAACAACTCGTGGGTGGATTCGAAACAGCGCAAATGGATAGAGCCGTCAGTTGGAATGGCCGACAGGAGCACTCGGCTGGCTAAGCGTTTAGACAGCGCATCCGCGACACCGACATCAAACAGCATCTGGTTCTCTTTGCGATAGTTGACGATGTCCAGCATCTCATACGAGAGGGAAAACATCCGATCGGCATACTGGTAAACCAGTTGCCCCAGCTCGCTGGCCTCGAGGCGACGCCCTTTGCGCTTGAAGAGTTTGCCACCAAGCCGTTGTTCTAACAGGCGAATCTGCCCGGTAACGGTCTGCGGAGTCAAAAACAGCGCATCTGCAGCAGCAGTAACAGACCCCTTCTTTTGGGTCATCCAGAAGTAATAAAGGTGGTTATAGTTGAGATGTGACATGGCTGGTTCTCGCTTGTTGCCTGAAAATACAGCCTGACAGGCACATCGCCGCCAGGCCGTATTCTTCGGAATTACCGGCTATTTAGCCACCAGTTGACTGAACCTTGCGTAAACCAGTCATCAATAGTTGCCGATATCAGCGCGTTGGCTGACGCTTCAACGTCAGGAACAGCACGATATAACCGGTCACTGCCGCCAGTATGGAGCCGGAGAGTATCCCCAAGCGGGACAGGGTCATCAGTTCGGCCGCCCCATCGCCAAACGCCAGGCCGGATATAAACATCGACATCGTAAAGCCGATCCCGCAGAGCACACTGACCGCCAGAATGTGACCAAAGTGTATGCCATCCGGTAGGCGTACAATGCCGAGTTTCAGCGCCAACCAACTGATCAGCGAGATCCCGATCGGCTTGCCGATGAACAGGCCCAGCATGATGCCCAACGGCACCTGTGACACCAGCATATCCGGAGTAATACCACTGAGTGAAACGCCGGCATTGGCAAACGCAAACAGCGGCAATATCAGATAAGCACTCCAGGGATGCAGCTTGTGCTCCAGATGTTGTAGCGGTGACTCATAGCGCTGCCCCCGATTGGGTATCATGAAACCGAGGATGACGCCGGCCAGCGTGGCATGTACCCCGGACTTGAGCACAGCCACCCACAGTATGATGCCCAGCAGAACGTAGGGTGTCAGGCGATCTACCCCCTTTCGATTCAGCCAGAACAGACCGACGAGCGCCAGTGACGCAATCGCGAGCGATGCCAGACTCAGCTCCGAGGTATAGAACAAGGCGATGATCACGATCACGCCGAGATCATCCATGATGGCCAGCGCCAGCAGGAAGACCTTCAGACTCAGCGGTACCCGGTTGCCCAGCAACGCCATGACCCCTAATGCAAATGCAATATCGGTCGCCGCGGGAATTGCCCAGCCAGCCTGAGTTAGCGGATCACCGAAATTAAACAGCAAGTACATCAATGCAGGGGCCAGCATACCGCCCAACGCAGCAATCGCGGGGAATAACGCCTGTTCCCGGGATGAGAGCGCACCTTCCAGCATCTCGCGTTTGACTTCCAGACCGATCAACAGGAAGAAAATCGCCATCAGACCGTCGTTAATCCACAGCAACAACGGTTTGTGCAAGTCCAGAGCGGCTATACGGATCTGCACATCGGTCTCGAGAAACTGATGGTAGAGATGACTCAACGGTGAGTTGGCAAAGACCATCGCCAAAGCCGCCGCCAGAATCAACAGAATGCCACTGGCTGACTCCAGGGCCAGAAACTTCTTAAACAAGTATTTCATGTCGACCTGATCACAAATTTGATGAGAGCCGTTAGTGTACGCAAGCCATTGCCGAAAAATAAATCACTTATTTAGCGAAAATAACTCGGTTTTTCCGAAATCAAACCAACAAAACAGCGCTTTATAGTGGAAAAAAAAGCTGCCGAGGCAGCTTTTTTTCAAATGGCGACCGGAGCCTTGATCCCAGGGTGCGGATCATAGCCCTCGATCTCAAAATCATCGAACCGATAGTCAAAAATGGTCTCTGGCCGGCGTTTGATCACCAGTTGAGGCAGGGCTCTGGGCTCACGCGAGAGCTGCAGACGCGCCTGTTCCAGATGGTTGGAGTAAAGATGGACATCGCCGCCGGTCCATACAAAATCCCCCACCTCGAGATCGCACTGTTGCGCCATCATGTGGGTCAGCAGCGCATAGCTGGCAATATTGAATGGCAACCCCAGGAAGACATCACAACTGCGTTGATACAACTGGCATGACAATTTACCGTCGGCCACATAGAACTGGAAGAAAGCATGGCATGGGGCCAAGGCCATCTGGTCCAGATCGGCAACGTTCCAAGCAGAAACGATGATCCGCCGCGAGTCGGGATTGTTTTTCAAATCATCGACGACGCGCTGGATCTGATCGATATGCCCGCCATCGGCCTTGGGCCAGGAACGCCACTGGTGGCCATACACGGGGCCGAGGTTGCCCTCCGCATCCGCCCATTCATCCCAAATTGAAACGCCATTTTCTTTCAGATAAGCGATGTTGGTCTGGCCCTGCAGAAACCAAAGCAGTTCGTGAATGATCGACTTAAGATGGCATTTTTTGGTTGTGACCAGAGGAAAACCCTGCTGCAAATCGAAACGCATCTGATGACCAAATAACGATAGCGTGCCGGTACCGGTGCGATCGCTCTTCGGTGTCCCCTCTTCCAGGATCTTGGTCATCAGATTCAAATAGTTCTGCATCAGCCTCTCTCCAGACAAACAGCGCACAGCGCGACAGGCCACTCTCCGGCCAGGAGCCGCATTCTAGCCCAAAAGCCTCAGTGCGGTAACATATTCGCCAGGCCTTGTCGTACCAAATAACCGGCAAACAGTTCCTTCATGGCCGCTGAATCACTCTGCTGCAAGCCCATCTCCAGTAATGGAGGCAGATCCTCGACCCGGATACGACGGACAACATACTTGATGCGGGCAATGTTGTTCAGGTTCATGCTGAAGTTGCGGTAGCCCATTGCCATCAAAATCAGTACCCCCAGCGGATCCCCCGCCAGCTCACCACAGATAGAAACACTCTTGCCATGCTGCTCTGCGCTCTGCACGACCTGTTGCAGCACGCGGATCACGGCCGGATGGAACGGATCATAAAGACCTGCGACCCGACTGTTGTTACGATCGACAGCCAGCAGGTATTGCGTTAGGTCATTGCTGCCGACAGACCAAAAATCCACATACGGAGACATCTCTGGCAGGATGTACAGGATGGATGGGACCTCGATCATGGCTCCTAACATCGGATAACGCACACTGCTACCACGTCGTCCCAGTTCCTCGGACACCTCAAGCCAGGCCTGGTCAAGCAGACGCCGAGCCGCCTGCACCTCGGCCAGCGAACTGATCATCGGTAACATGATGGCCAGGTTATCCAGGCCTTCACTCGCTCTTAGCATCGCCTTGAGCTGGGCCAGAAACAGTTCGGGGTGATCCAGCGTCAGGCGGATGCCGCGCCAGCCAAGGAAGGGGTTGTCCTCAACAATCGGGAAATATGGCAATGGTTTATCGCCGCCAATATCCAGCGTCCGCATACAGACCGGACGGCCGCTAAAATTGTTCAAAACATCTCGATAGCGACTCGCCTGCTCTTGCTCGGATGGAAAACTGTCATGCAGCATGAAGGGGATTTCTGTGCGATATAAACCGATGCCATCGGCCATATCTCGCATCGCACTCTCGGACTCCAGATTCAGACCCGCATTCAACAGCACCGAGATCCGAACACCATCCAGCGTCTCTGAGGGCAGGTGACTTTCGGCACCGATGAGGTTATTCATCTCCCGCGCCTGATGAATGATCTGCTGATATTCATCGAGGACTGATTGTGGCGGTTCAACCAGCAATTCGCCGCGATTGCCGTCGACAACCATCAAGCGTTGCTCCAGTCCGCCAAGCGGCAACTCCATCCCCATGACGGCCGGGATACCCATGGCTCGTGCCAGAATCGCGGCGTGGGAGTTGACAGCCCCCCGCAACGAAATCATCGCAGCCAGGCGTTCACGAGGCACTTCCGCCAGCAGCGAGGCAGTCACTTCCTCGGCAATCAGCACCACGGGTTCATCAAAGTCGAAGACATCGATCTGGCTATGGACCAACCGGCTGAGTAGGCGCTGCGCGACATCACGAACATCGACGGCCCGTTCACGCAGGTAGTTATCGCTCATGCCACTAAACTGCTGAATGAATCGCTCACTGACCAGACGGACGGCCGCGGCCGCACTCCAGCCCTCACGGCGAATTTCCAGCTCAATCTGTTGCTGGTAGGCGGGGTCTGCCAGCAAATGCTGGTAAATCTCAAAGATGGCCATCGAGTCGTTGCTGACAGACTCGCGGAAGCGCAAAGCCATCGCATCCAGATCTAGCTGGACTTGCAGTACCGCCTGTTGCAATAACTCTAACTGCAACTCAGGATCATCGCTGTATTTGAGGGCGACCTGCTCCAACTCCATCTTGGGCCGCCAGACCCAGGCCCTGGCAATCGCCACTCCAGATGAGGCCGCCACCCCTTTGAGGCTTCGACGCCAATGTTGATCGGCATGCAGCATGCCCTTCATTTCTGCGTGCAGAATCCGTGCCGCCAGCTGCGCAGCCAGCGTCACCAGAAATGATTCGTCACCTTCGTCGAATTGGCGCGCATCCACCTGCTGGACGACCAACACACCCAGCACCTGACGCTGTTGCATAATGGGCACGCCAAGGAACGAGTTAAACTCGTCCTCGGCAACCTCGGGTACATATTTGAAATTGGGATGCTGTGGCGCGTCTGCGAGATTAATCAGCTCTTCACGACGCCCCACCAGACCTACCAGCCCCTCGTCGTACGGCAACACCACCTTGCCGACAGCCTCTTGCGCCAGGCCATCGGTGGCTACCAGACGAAAACGCCGCCGTTGGGGTTCGGCCAGATAGACAGAACAACAATCTACCTGCATCGCCGAGCGTGTCTGCCTTACCAGTACCGTCATCGCCTCCAGCAGGGAAGGCGCCTGGGTGACACTCTCAACAATTTGCCGCAACGTGGTCAGCACGGGATTAGTCTCCTAACGACTCCTTTGGTGGCGTCGACCTTCCTTGCGAGGCTGAAAAGGCATGGCAATAGAAGAGAATTCCTTCATTACCCGCCGGTAGACCTCCCGTTTGAACGACACAACCTGGCGCACCGGATACCAATAACTGACCCAGCGCCAATCATCAAACTCGGGCTGTCCATGACAGCCGAACTGTATTGCAGATTCTTTGCTCTCATCCAAACGGAGCAGGAACCATTTCTGCTTCTGCCCGATACACACGGGCGAACTGTCCCAACGGATAAGACGTTTTGGCAAACGGTACTTCAGCCAGTTGCGGCTGGTCGCCAAAATCGTTACGTCTTCAGGACGCAGCCCAATCTCTTCGTACAACTCCCGGAACATGGCCTGTTCCGGTGTTTCACCATCATCAACTCCGCCTTGCGGAAATTGCCATGAATGCTGTCCGAAGCGACGAGCCCACAAAACCTGTCCATTGCGATTGCAGATTACGATACCTACATTGGGACGAAATCCGTCACCATCAATCACGCAATCACCTGTGATATCAATCTTTATCCTGCAACGATTTTTTCATATTCCTCTCATTGCAGCAAACCACGTCACCAACCCTTTTACTGGATAACTTGACATTTAACATTCAGTTATAAACAAACCTGACCAACAATGTGGTTGCTTTGCTCACTGATTCTGTGGATAGATCCTTTGATAAGTCTGTATAGCAAGAAATAACTGGCTAATACTTTGTGTCACCACTCATCTGCACAAATTCAATTCACAAAAAATAAAGCATACATATCAATAATTTAATGTGAGGATCATGGGATCTTGGCTCCTAGTGAGGGATCCAGAACTCGATCCAGACACTGTGCAGAACACCCAGTGATTGCTTTTCAACCAATCGAACTTTATCCACAAAACCTGCGCAAAGTCTCAGCATTAACCACGCGACATTTCTGTATTACTTCACAACGATGGCGAATTCCGACCCTGTTTTGAGCATGATAATCGAGTTATCCAATAAAGTTGTGGATAATTTTGTGTGTGACCTATGAACCAGGACTGTATAACGACAAACAATACGTAAAAACGTTATGATTCCGCGGGTTGGAGCCTGGGATGAGTAACCGTCTATTTTTCAGGCAATCTGTTCTATTTTTGTCAGAGGGTTCATTGTTGGCCGTCATTCCAGTCAGACCCGCATCAGTAGATGAGCTTGTAACGCGAGCGCAAAAACTCTCCGGTCGCACATTGGAGGAGCTAGCCACCGCCGCGGGTGTTCCAACCCCAACCAGCCTTAACCGTTCCAAGGGGTGGGTCGGACAGCTGTTGGAGTGGCATCTGGGCGCCAGCGCGGGTAGCAAACCAGAGCAGGACTTTCCGGAGCTGGGTGTTGAACTAAAAACCCTGCCAATTACAGCCGCTGGCAAACCATTGGAAAGTACATTCGTCTGCATTGCCCCCCTTACCGGCATTGCGGGTATGCAATGGGCCGCAAGTAATGTCTGTAATAAGCTCTCGTGTGTGTTATGGGTCCCTGTCGAAGCCAGCCCGACCATCCCCTTGGCGAAGCGGAGAATCGCAACCCCATTCCTGTGGTCACCTTCCAATGAGCAAGCCAAACTCCTGCGCCAGGATTGGGAAGAGCTAATGGAGATGATCGCCCTAGGAGAGATCGAATCCGTTACCGCACACCATGGCGAGGTTCTCCAACTGCGCCCGAAAGCGGCCAACGGGAGCGCCCTCACCCCAGCGATTGGACGCAATGGTCAGATCATTCAGACGCGGCCACGCGGCTTCTATCTGCGCAGTCATTTCACTCATTCGCTGCTGAAAGCGTTTTTCGGAATCTAGCCTAGTTTGTTATTGGTCAAACCAGCGGCATTTTCCGGTTATCAACTAGGCAAACTGGCTATTATTTGTTTTAAGATACTCATGGGGGGCCATGCCAGCCCGCCTTGTTGATACCGTCACGTCAAGGAGCATACATGCCTGTAACGAAGAAATTTCTGAAGAGCAAACCAGAAGTCCAAGTCACGTTCGAAGTCAGCAAAGAAGCAGCGCAATCGGCAGATCAGGTTTACCTGCTCGGTGAGTTTTCCGACTGGGAGCCGGTAGAACTGAAGAAAATGAAAACTGGCGTTTTCAAAACCACTGTCAACCTTTCCACGCTGGAGCAGGACAGTTATCAGTACCGGTTCCGTCTGGTGATGGATGATGGCAGCGAGAAGTTTGATAACGACTGGGATGCTGAAGCCTATGTGAGCAATCCGTTCGGTGGCGAAAACTCGCTGGTATCCGTCAGCCCCCAGTAAGCGAGCTGCAGCCGGCCATCCGATGCTGCAATAAAAAAGGCTCGCCAATGCGAGCCTTTTTCACAACCGAGCGAATCAGTTGAGCTTTTCGCGGATGCGAGCAGCCTTACCAGTCAGGTTGCGCAGGTAGTACAGCTTGGCGCGACGAACGTCACCACGACGCTTCAGCTCAACGCTGGCGATCAGCGGGCTGTGGGTCTGGAATACACGCTCAACGCCTTCGCCGTTGGAGATCTTGCGCACGGTGAATGCAGAGTGCAGACCACGGTTACGCTTGGCGATGACAACGCCTTCGAACGCCTGCAGACGCTCCTTGCCACCTTCCTTGACACGTACTTGTACACGAACGGTGTCACCCGGAGCAAATGCCGGGATATCAGTACGCAGTTGTTCTTGCTCGAGTTGCTTGATGATCTTGCTCATTGTCTCGTCCTACCTAGGGTAAACTGAAAACTCTACTGCTGTTCGCCATGTTGTTCGCGAACATACTGGGCAAGAAGATGTTCTTGCTCGTCAGTCAGAGCTAGGTTATGCAATAGTTCCGGTCTTCTGGACCAGGTTCTGCCCAAAGCTTGCTTAAGCCGCCATTGCCGTACTTCTTCATGCTTGCCGCTCAACAACACCTCGGGTACTGCCATGCCGTCCAAAATTTCCGGACGGGTGAAATGTGGATGATCCAGCAGTCCATCCGTAAAGGAGTCCTGCTCGGCACTCGCGATGTCACCCAGGACCCCTGGCACCAGACGCGAAACCGCATCGATCAGGATCATGGCCGGCAATTCGCCACCACTTAACACATAATCACCAACAGACCACTCTTCGTCGACATCTGTCTGGATCACACGTTCATCAATACCTTCATACCTGCCAGCTACCAGAATTAACTTCGGGTAACAAGCAAGCTCAGCGACCCCGGTCTGGGTCAGCTTGCGTCCTTGAGGCGAAAGATAAATCACTTTCGCTCCGGCTCCGGCCGCCTCACGCGCTGCGGCAATCGCATCGCGTAGTGGCTGCACCATCATCAGCATGCCTGGCCCACCACCATAGGGTCTATCATCGACCGTCCGGTGTTTATCGTGGGTGAAATCACGTGGATTCCAGCATTGCAGTTGCAGTAAGCCTTGCTTTGTGGCCCGGCCTGTCACTCCGTAGTCGGTAATGGCGCGGAACATCTCCGGGAAGAGGCTAATCACCCCAATCCACATAGGAACCTCCGGTAAACGCCGACGTCAGGAATGGAACTTAAAAATCCGGATCCCAATCGACTTCTATGGTTCTGTTGTCCAGATCAATCTTTTTGATGACCTGTCCCTCCAGAAAAGGAATCAATCGTTCCTTCATCCCATAGGCATCATTCAGTTTGGCTTTGACCACCAACACATCGTTGGAGCCAGTCTCCATCAGTTCGGTCACCTCACCCATCTGATATCCCGTCAGGTTCGCTACCTGGCAACCCACCAGGTCGCTCCAGTAATACTCACCTTCCGGCAGATCGGGCAATGCTTGCGGATTGATGGCAATATCAGCACCGGTCAATGCCTGGGCGTCTTCACGCTGGTCAATATTCTCCAGCTTGCAGACTAACCCGTTATTGTGACGTCGCCATCCGGTCACCCGGACCTCGCGCCACGTCCCCTGCTGAGCGATCAGCCAGGGAGTATATTCGAACAGGCTTTCCGCATCATCAGTGAAGGATTGCACCTTCAGCCAGCCTTTGATGCCGTAAACAGCGCCGAGGCGACCAACAACTACAGGCTTATCCACCATGACTCCTTCGCGGAACTCGAATATTAAGCAGCAGCCTTGGAGGCGTCTTTGATCAGCTTGGCAACGCGATCAGATACGCCGGCGCCTTGACCGATCCAATGTTGGATACGAGCCAGGTCCAGGTTCAGCTTCTCAGCTTGGCCAGAGGCCATCGGGTTGAAGAAGCCTACGCGCTCGATGAAACGACCATCACGAGCGAAACGGCCATCAGCCACAACTACTTGGTAAAACGGACGCTTCTTAGCGCCACCACGTTGCAAACGAATGGTTACCATATCGTCCTCATTAACTTGAAATGAACAAGGTTCGCAGAAACACGAACCCCAGCTTAAAATAAGCCGCGCAATTTTACTCACATCGCCGGCAATTGCAACCTGAACCGGCGCTTTTTAGCGCACCGGCCAAGCACAAACAGATTAAAAGTTAACCACAGCCTGCAGGCTGTCAACCGGCAATCAAAACGGTCCTCGTCCGAAGCCGCCGGGCGGCATCATGCCCTTCATGCCACTCATCAGCTTGCGCAGGCCACCTTTTCCGGAGATCTTTTTCATCATCCGTTGCATCTGATCAAACTGTTTGAGCAGGCGGTTTACATCCTGGATTTGGGTACCTGAACCAGCGGCGATACGGCGCTTGCGTGCGCCTTTGATGATGTCAGGATTGCGCCGTTCAGCGGGCGTCATGGAGCTGATGATCGCCTCCATCCGGTGCACGAGCTTATCATCCATCTTGTCTTTGACGTCATCCGGCAGGTTCGCGACACCCGGCAGCTTATCCAACATGCCCATCATGCCACCCATGCCACGCATCTGGGACAATTGCTCGCGGAAATCCTCCAGGTCGAATCCTTTGCCCTTTTGTACCTTTTGCGCCAACTTGGCCGCTTTTTCCTTATCGACCTTGCGCTCCATCTCCTCGATCAGCGACAACATGTCGCCCATACCGAGAATGCGTGACGCGATCCGATCCGGATGGAAAGGCTCGAGCGCGTCCGTTTTTTCACCGATACCGATGAACTTGATTGGCTTGCCCGTGATATGACGTACCGACAGCGCAGCCCCGCCCCGCGCGTCACCGTCAGCCTTGGTCAGTACCACGCCGGTCAAGGGCAGGGCCTCACTAAAGGCTCGCGCTGTATTGGCCGCATCCTGACCCGTCATTGCATCAACAACAAACAGGGTTTCAATCGGCTTGACGCTCTGGTGCAGATGCTGGATCTCAGCCATCATCTCGGCATCGACGTGCAGACGTCCCGCCGTGTCGACAATCAGAATATCGAAAAACTGTTTGCGAGCATGATCGATAGCGGCCTCGGCAATCGCCACCGGCTTCTGATCAGCCGAACTGGGGAAGAACTCGACACCGATGTCGACCGCCAGGGTCTGCAACTGTTTGATCGCCGCCGGGCGGTACACGTCAGCGCTGACCACCAGTACCTTCTTTTTTTGGCGCTCCTTGAGGTACTTGGCCAATTTGGCCACCGATGTGGTCTTACCCGCACCTTGCAGGCCCGCCATCAAGATTACGGCCGGAGGTTGCGTCGCCAGGTTCAGCGACTCGTTCGCCTCGCCCATCACGGCGATCAACTCGCCCTGTACAATCTTGATGAATGCCTGTCCAGGGCTCAGGCTCTTGTTGACCTCCTGCCCGACGGCACGCTCCTTGACCCGCGAGACAAACTCCTTGACCACTGGCAAGGCTACGTCAGCCTCCAACAGCGCCATGCGTACTTCACGCAGCGTTTCCTTGATATTGTCTTCGGTCAGGCGGCCACGGCCACTGACATTGCGCAGTGTCTTCGACAGACGCTCGGTAAGATTCTCAAACATGACCCATTCCAACCCTTGGCGTTATTGGCCCGCAGTATAGCGCAAAAAGACATCCAAACTTAAGCCTTGCTGGCAGCAGAGCACTCTGACGGATATACTTGGAGGCTCATCATATAATGGCCGCCAATTCAACAGATTACGCTATGGTCATCCCATCTTTGCTCTGTATGACATTTTATCTGCTGGCCAGCCTGGCGGCGTTGCGCCATCTGCTGGGAGCACAAAGCGCCAGCTGGGTGCTGTTCAGCCTGGCATGGAGCGCGATCGCACTCCATGCGGCCGGCCTCGCACAGGAAACCATGGCGCTGGAGCGCGCGCAGAATCTGAGCCTGCTGAACGTTGCCTCTGCGGTATCGTTACTCATTGCCGCCCTGATGAGTCTGAGCGTACGTCGATTCAATGGCTGGATTCTTCTGCCCGTCGCCTATGGTTTCGCGGCCCTGTTGCAAATCGCCAGCTCTGTGATGCCCACTCGCTATTTGATTCACCTTGAACAACGCCCCGAGTTGATGGTGCATATAGCATTGGCTCTGCTGGCGTTTTCGCTGCTGATGATGGCCAGCCTGTTCAGTCTGCTGCTCGCTTATCTGAATCACTATCTGAAGATTCGCAAGCGCCTGGGCCTGTTACCCCACTTGCCGCCGTTGCTCACAGTCGAACAGCGGATCTATCAGCTGATTCAGCTTGGCTTTTTGCTGCTGACGCTCTCTATTCTCTGCGGCTGGTTTTTTATTGATGAGATGTTTGCCCCTGAACAGAGACTAAAGGCTGTGCTGACCTTCGTCGCCTGGGCTCTGTATGCCGTGCTGTTATGGGGGCATTATCGCCATGGCTGGCGAGGCCGCCTGCTGATACTGCTCAGCCTATCGGGCAGTCTGCTATTGGTACTGGCCTATTTTGGCAGCCGTTTTCTCAATGAGTTCTGGCTTGGTTAACGACGCCCGGCAAAACACGACGACATTAGCCCGAATAGCCCGAAGAATGAGGACCTCACTGTTTGGATACTTTCTCCACCCAGGCTTTGTTGCTGACACTGCTGATACTTCTGCTGGTTTCTGCGTTTTTTTCCGCCTCAGAGACCGGCATGATGTCGCTGAACCGCTACAAACTGCGCCATCTGGTGAAAAGCCGGCACCGCGCAGCAATGCGAGTCGATCGACTATTACAGCGCCCGGACCGCTTACTGGGACTGATACTGTTTGGCAATAATCTGGTCAATATCCTGGCATCCTCGATTGCTACGGTGTTGGCCGTCCGGGTGTTTGGCGATTACGGGATTCTGGTTGCAACTACCATTTTGACCTTTGCCATCCTGATTTTCTCTGAAGTGACCCCCAAAACACTCGCCGCCATGAAGCCTGAACGGGTCGCCTACCCGGCATCCATACTGTTGCAGCTGTTGATGTGGCCTTTCTATCCTGTCGTTTGGTTGATCAATGCCATTGCCAACGGCTTGCTGGAAATGACTGGTGTCAAAGTGAAAAAGCCGGATGAAGCCCTCAACAGTGACGAACTGCGGACTGTACTCAACGAGTCCGCCAAGCTGATCCCATCCAGCCACCAGGAAATGTTGATGGGGGTGCTTGAGCTCGAACATGTCTCGGTCGAAGAGATCATGGTTCCCCGGGCCGATATTTACGCCATCAACATCAACGACGACTGGAAAACGATCCAGCGCCAACTGACGAATACGCCCCATACCAAAGTGTTGTTGTATCGGGACACGCTGGATGATGCCGTCGGCTTCATTCATGTTCGTGATGCCTTGCGATTGCTGACACGGGAGCAATTCCAGAAAGAGTCACTGCTACGCACCGTGCATGAGGTGTACTTCATCCCGGAGGGCACACCGCTACTGGTTCAGCTGATCAAGTTCCGCCGCAACAAGGAACGCATCGGACTGGTGGTTGATGAGTATGGCGACATCAAGGGATTAACAACGCTGGACGATATCCTCGAAGAGATCGTCGGCGACTTCACCACCAGCCTGGCCCCCAGCCCCCACGATGAAATTCATCCGCAAGAGGATGGTAGCTATCTGATCGAAGGCAGTGCCAACCTGCGGGAGATCAACAAGGAGTTGGACTGGAGCTTCAATACCGATGGTCCACGTACGCTGAATGGGCTGATACTCGAACACTTCGAAGACCTGCCGGAGGTCAATCGTGAAATGATGATTGCCGGTTACCGGATTGCCATCGTCGCGGTCGAGAACAACATGGTCAAGCTGGCCAGAGTGACACCGCCACGGCATTAATCCAGCGGGTATGCCTTGGCTCGACTGACAATGTTCGCAGGCATGCGTGCAGCCAGCTGGCGCAAAAGCTTGCTCGCCCGGGCATGCTGACCCGGGTCGGCAATCACAGTGTGATGCAACCAGCTGTAGGCCTCCTCATAGTCAAGCGGACTGCCCAGTCCGCGATTCAGCATCGCAACCCATTCCATGCGCGCTTCTGTGTAGCCCAACGCCGCTGCTTCATGCATTAACTGGACAGCCTGGCGCCGATCACGCTGCACATATTTCCCCTGATCGTAATATTGAGCCAGCCGCAACAGGGCAGCCGGCAAACCATGTTCGGCGGCAGACCACATATACTCAACCCCCAACGCCGCATCCTTCTCGACACAGGTGGCCGTCAACAGCATGTCGCCCCACAGATACTGGTAGGACGGTAACATCATCACCTTGGCTCTGGCTTCGATATCCGGGACCAGTTGGCACTGATCGGCGATCACGCGTTTCAGATGTTTATGTTGCGCAATCCAGTTCAGTAATTCGTCCTGGCCATAGAGTTGCAGGGTGGCCAAGGTTCCACCCCCGCTGGTCGACAGCACACTGACTGCCGCACTGGCAGCACTGGCCGCAGCCTGCTGCCTGGCCAATTCCGCTTTTTGCTCCTCGGTCAACGTCGCTACTTTCTTGGTGCCAGCAGCTCGCTCCGGATTGGCGCTGCTGGTCGCAGGGGCAAAGATATTCCCGGAAGGTTCGAAGATCTTGTCTTCAGCATGCGCCGTTGCTAACCACAACGGGATGAGACTCAGCAATACAGCAATCAATCGGTTCATAGGCGCCTCCGAACTGGATATCGGCATGCATCTCCTCTTCTTGAGAAAAAAACAGGGCCCTCAGGCCCCGATCGCTAGCACACAGAGTTATCCCTGCTGAACAAATTTGACTCCCAGCTCGATCTCTTCCCGCAGCGTCGGCAACATGCTGGTTAATTCATCCTGTTCCAACGCGCTTAAGGTGCCGTAGTCCATCACCTCTTCAATGCCGTTGACCCCAAGACGCACCGCCTGTGCAAAGAAACGGGCATGAGGGCTGCCACCCTCAACATAGGCGTATTCCACTATGCCTGGTTCACCTTGTCTGGCATGTACCAAGGACATACAAAAACGCAATCCGGCCTGCGCCATGGCCAAGGTTGCCGAGCCACCGCCAGCCTTGGCATTCACCACATCTGTACCGGCGTTTTGCACATGACGCGTCATTTCCAGCAACTCATCGTGGCTGAAGTGCTGCCCGACGACCTGAGAGAACAGCGGCAGTATCGTAGTACCACTGTGACCACCGATCACCGGGACAGTCAGCGAACCAGCCCGGCACTTCATTGCCCGGGCAACAAACGTCTCGGCACGCAAGACATCCAGCGTGGTGATACCGAACAATTTGCGCGGATTATAGACACCGGCCTGCTGCAACACCTCGGCTGCAATTGGAATGATGCTATTCACCGGATTGGTAATGATCGCCAGCATGGCATCCGGGCAAACCTGGGCACAGTGCCGGACCAGGTTCTTAATCACACCGGCATTGAATTTAAACAGATCTGAACGATCCATTCCTGGCTTGCGAGCGACACCGGCTGGAATGATTACCACATCTGCGCCGCGCAGCGCAGGAGTCGGATCCTCCCCGGCATACCCTTCGACCAGCACATCGGTCGGGATATGGCTCAAATCGACAGCCACACCCGGAGTCACGGGCGCCAGGTCATAGAGTGCCAGTTCAAAACCTGGCGGCAGGCGAGTTTTTAACAGCAAGGAGAGTGGCTGGCCGATGCCACCAGCAGCACCTAATACGACAAGTCTCATAGCGTGCTCCGTAGTCTGGGTCGAGAAAGGACAAAAAACTGCGGTTTAGCTTGAACATAGAATAAGGCTGGCGAGATGCCAGCCTGAACTTGCCGAACTGTGAAGCGTCAGACACAACAGGAAGCAAACCTGATAGCAACATCCTGGCAACAGATGCCGAGCAGGACGTTCGGCACTGACATAGGGGATTAATCGTGAGGAGCGAACGCTAACGCCCGACGCTCGACCCAGCGGAACAGCAACGTCAATGAGGCGTTCATCGTCAGATAAATCGCACCCGCCACGCCAAACACGCCCAGAGTGTCATACGTTTGAGCGTTCAAGCGTTGCGCTATTCCCATGATATCCATGATGGTAATGGTACTGGCCAACGAACTGCCTTTGAGCACCAGAATGACCTCATTTGAGTAACCGGGAACCACTCTGCGCATCGCATGACGCAACTTGATGCTGAGGGTTTGCCACTGGCTCATGCCGAGCGCCTTGCAGGCCAGAATCTCGCCTTTGGGGACCGCATCCAGAGCGCCCTTGAACAAGCGGGTGGAATAGGCCGCCGTGTTGAAGCCCAAGGCCAGCACGGCACAGAACCATGGCTCGCGCAGTACACTCCACAATGGGCTGGCCTTAACCCAGTCGAACTGGGCCGGGCCATAGTAAATCAGGAAAATCTGGACCAGCAGAGGCGTGCCGGTAAAACAGACCAAAAAAACCTCGACCAGTTGACGGGCAACAGGAATGCGACGATCGAGCAGCCAGGTCAAGCCCAACGCCAGCATGCCACCGAGCAGCAGGCTCATTAGCGTCAATTCGAGCGTGACGGCGAGACCGGACAACAATTCAGCCAGATACTCCACCTCAGCCTCCATAGCGGAACGAACGAGCACGCAAACGCGCTAATGCCCACCCGGTAACAAGGGTAATCAGCAAGTAAATCCCGCCGGCGAGCGCATACCAGGTGAAGGGGCCATGCTCGCTGGTCGGACTGGCAACAGCCAGTTGCGATTGTCGCATCAGGTCATTCACACCGATTAGCGATACCAGCGCTGTATCCTTCAGCAAGACCAGCCATTGATTACCCAACCCGGGCAAGGCATGCCGCCATGCCTGCGGCAGCACAATGCGGCGAAAACTATGTGCTGAGGGCAGCCCCAGCGCCAGCGCCGCATGACGTTGCCCCTTGGGAACAGCCTTGAGTGCCGCACGCAGTGTCTGCGTCGCATAGGAAGCAAACAGCAACGCCAGCGCCATCACCCCGCACCAGAACGGGCTCATTTCCACATAGCCCCACCCTGCCTGACACCATGCCTGTCCGGGCAACAGCGCCGCGCACCCCATGTTGATGCTGTCTGCTAACAAAAACAGCAACTGTGAGGACCCGAAATAAATGAACAGCACGACCAGTATTTCCGGCAATCCACGTATCAGGGTCGTCAGTGTGACCACAGGCCAGCGCAGCATGCGCCAACGCGACATCTCTGCGGCACTGAACAACAACGCCAGCCCCAGCCCGGCAACCAGCGATACGAGCGCAAGTCCGAGGGTCATCAGGGCAGCATCAAGCAGGAGTGACATCATGATCGCTTACTTGGCAAAGTACTTGTCGTACAGCTTTTGATAGGAACCATCGGCCTTGATGGCCGCCAGACCTTGATTCAGGCTGTCCAGCAAGGCCTTGTTGCCCTTGTTGACCGCCATGGCAAAACCGGCACCGAAGTACTTGGCATCGGTAACCGGCTTGCCGACCATCTGATAGCCAGGATGGCTCTTCAGCCACTCGGCGGCGACAGCGGTATCGGCAAAAACGGCATCCACGCGACCGCTGGTCAAATCCATCAGCGCATTTTGATAGCTGGCATAAGGCACGGCCTTCACATCCTTGTCCTTCAGCTGTTCAAGCAGATATGACTGGTGAGAGGTGCCATTCTGCACACCAATACTCTTACCGGCCAGTTGCTCGCTGGTCGTGAACTTGCTCTCTGCCGCCACGAATACCGCTGAATTTGCGTAGTAGATATCGCTAAAATCAACCTGCTTTGCCCGCTCTTCGGTGACATCCATCGCCGCAATGGCAACATCGAAACGGCGGAATTTCAAACTCGGAATCAGACTGTCAAACGCCTGATTGCTGAAAGTACAGGTGAGCTTGGCTGCAGCACATACCGCTTGCGCCAATTCGATGTCGAAACCGGCAAACTCATTCTTATCTGTCATGTACTCGAACGGGGGATAGGTGGCCTCAGTTGCAAACTTGACTTCGGTGGCCAAGGCCTGGACAGAGAACAGAGACATGGCCAGTGCGGCCGCATGGAACAGTTTCATAATCTACCTTCCTGGAATGTGATTGAGCTGTGGGTTTCAGTGTTGTAAAAACTCGGCAAACCGCCGGGTCTGGGGTTGCGCAAAATGACTCGCGGGGCCCATCTCGACGATCTCGCCCTGCTCCAGATAAATGAGTTGGGTTGCCACGCGTCGAGCAAACTCAACCTCGTGGGTCACCACAACCTGGGTGATTCCGGTATCACCCAGCTTACGGATAATATCGGCCACTTCCTTGGTTATCTCGGGATCCAGCGCGGCGGTCGGTTCATCAAACAGCAACACGGCGGGATCCATCATCAAGGCACGGGCAATGGCCACCCGCTGTTGTTGTCCACCGGACAGGCTCAACGGCCAGGCATCGCATTTTTCCGCCAGTTTCAATTGCGCAAGCAGGTAACCGGCCTTGTCTCTTGCCTCGCTACGGCTGAGCCCCAGCACTTTCATCGGCGCTTCCAGCAAGTTCTCCATCACCGAGAGGTGGGGCCACAAGTGATACTGCTGGAATACCATGCCAACTTTGCGGCGCAATGCTTGGGTCCGCTGCGCATAGTGACGCCCCGCTTGCGCCTCAGGAAAGGCAAAGGTCTCCCCCGCAATCGCCAGCTCGCCCTGATCCGGGGTATCCAGCAGATTCATCAGACGCAGTAGCGAACTCTTACCGGCGCCACTGGGGCCCAGCAGCACCAGGGTTTCACCGGCTCCGCAGCGAAAGCTGATCTCGCGCAGAATAGGGGTGCCATGCCAGGACTTAGAGATTCCTTTGAGTTCGATTCCCATCGTTGTTGCGGGCCTTTTATCCACAGTTTGCGCCGATTCTAGCCACCAAGGCAGTCAATGCAAGAATTTTGTGCATCCTTATGCAGAATTATCGGCTAATTCTTGAAAAAAAAGGCATATGGATGCAAAATTAAGCCTCGTATCAACAACATATTAGTTGGCTATGAAGCCCGGTGAAAAACAGGAACAGCTAATCAAGGCCTTCAAAGCCTTGCTGCGCGAGGAGCGTTTCGGTTCCCAAGCAGAAATTGTCACAGCCCTGCACGAGATGGGCTTTGAAAACATCAATCAATCCAAGGTCTCGCGGATGCTGAGCCGCTTTGGCGCCGTCCGTACACGGAACGCCAAGATGGAAATGGTCTACTGCCTGCCAGTGGAACTCGGCGTACCAACCATCAACAGCCCACTGAAAAACCTGGTGCTGGATGTCGATCACAACGGTTACTTGCTGGTGATTCATACCAGCCCGGGCGCGGCCCAGTTGATCGCCCGCATGCTGGATTCGCTCGGCAAGGCAGAAGGGATCCTCGGCACCATTGCAGGCGATGATACGATTTTCATCACGCCGACAGCCGAAACCGACATTGACGAGCTCTACGACTCAGTGCTGGAACTGTTCGAGCACGCAGGCTGATAACCGCTTGGCTTTCTGAAGCATTGGATTCAGAAAGCCGGGCAACGCCATGTCCTTAATCGCAGAAAAGTGCAATTTTGCTGCCTTGTTATCATATCCACGCCCAAGCGCTTATTTTTACCCACCAGATCGAACACCACATCTAGCTAACTGATTTAAAATAATTTTTTTCAGCCAATTATTTATTCTGCCTTTTTATTTTTACCTCCCCACGATTACTAGCCGCTTCAGCCCATCGTTAAGCTGTCGTTTTCATTCTTGCCGACTCAATTTTATAGTCAAAAGTGTCGCCCTCATCACGTAGAACCATTTTGTAACCTTTTTGCACCCCATTGGTAACGGTACCAGACGCAGGATGAACTAAACTCGCCTTGATACCGGGCCGAGCGTCAGCCTGCCCGGTTTGATTATTCACCTACCACAAGGATCCTCTGATGACGCTATCTATTGTTCAGCGCATATCAGCTGGCTTTGCCCTGTTGCTGCTGTTGCTGCTGGCCCTCGCCGGCATCAGTTACTTGCAAACGGCAAGTATTCACCAGAAATTGCTTCAGGTAACCGAACAAGCAACCCCGATGGCCTTTGCGGCCTCGGCGTTACAAGATGCACTGCAGCAAGCCAACCGCAGCGTCTGGCAACACGCCAGCAGTCGTGAACCCCAGGCGCTGGCTTCGGCAAAACAGGCATTCCAGAAGAGTCGGCAAGCGTATGCGGCCTCACAGGAACGGCTAGCCCGTTTCAATCTTGGCAGCGACAGCAATCGCTTGGTCCAACTGCAGCAACAATCCGAGCAACTGTTCAGCACCGCCAACCAGATGATGGATCTGCATGAGCGCCAAGTGCTGCTGGAAAACCGCCTCGATGCGATGCGCAAGGAATTTTTGCATCAGGGCGATGCCTATCGGGCGGCCGCCGATCTGCTGTTGCAGTTTACGGCCAACCGCCGTTCCTTGCGCAACAAGGCCGAACTGGTGACCAGTGGTCTGGCCAGAGACATTCGGCAAATTCAGCGCACCGATCTGAACACCGATTTACAGGCACTGGCCCAATTTCTGTCCAAAGACATCGAGATCGCCAATAAGCGCCTCGAATTGATTCAGGTGCCTGACGATGTGAAAGAGCGGCTGAGTCGAAACATCAACCGCGTCCAGCAGATGGCATTGAGCAATGACGGCCTCATCAGCCTGTTGCAACAGCACCAGACGTTGCAACAACAGCTGACACAGAGCGAACAACAACTGGCCAGCCTCTCGGAACAGCTGATCACGCATCTACAGACGCTGCAAAATCAGATCGAACAGGTCGTCAGTCGCGATAAACTGGAAGCCAGTCATGCCGTACAGGGTGCCATCTTCTGGATCCTGTTGGTTGCCGCCCTCTCCACCGCTGCAGCAGTGATTATCGCCTGGACATCCGCCCGCGGTATCCACCGGCCGCTGCTCCTGATCAACCGCGAACTCGCCATGATGGCCAGTGGGGATATGACCAGGCGCATCGGCTATCGCCGCCAGGACGAGTTTGGCGCCTTGTCACGCTCCATCGATCAATTAGCCGAGAACAGTGACCACCTGCTCAAGGAAATTCGATCAGGGGCCGATCATCTGGTCAGCGAGACCCGCAACACGGCTGCCATCAGTGAGCAGGCCATGTCACGGGTGCAGGCGCAGAAGAGTCAGACCGATCAGGTCGCAGCCGCCATTGCTGAGCTGGAGGTCAGTGCCACCGAGGTCGCCCGCTCCACTGACTTGTCTCGCAACGAAGTGGATCAGGCGCATCATGATGCCGCGCAAGGTCGCAATCTGGTGGTCGACAGCCGCCGCAAGATTGAGATGCTGGCGAACCAGATAGAAAATGCCGTGGAAATCACCCGCCAGCTCGATGGTTTCAGTGCCAATATCGGCAGTATTCTGGACGTCATTCGCGGCATTGCCGAACAGACCAACCTGCTGGCGCTGAATGCCGCGATTGAAGCCGCTCGCGCTGGAGATGCCGGCCGCGGCTTTGCCGTCGTCGCCGATGAAGTCCGGGCCCTGGCGAACCGAACCCAGCAGTCCACCGAAGAAATTCAATCGATGATCCACAACCTGCAAAACTCCAGCCAGGATGTCGTCAACGTGATGGGACGCAGCCATGATCAGACCCGTGAGTGTGTGGCGCTGACCCGTGATACAGAGTTGGCATTGCAGGCCATTGCCGAGCGCATGGCCGCCATCAAGGACATGAGTGATCAGGTCGCGCATGCGGCCGGCGAGCAGATCTCGGTCAGCCAGGGCGTGGCCCAGCACATTGCCAGTATTGCCGATGTAGCGCATGAAACCGAACAGGCATCGCGAGCGTCAGCCAACAGCAGCGATGTCCTGCTCGAGCTGGCCAACAAGCAACAAGCACTGATCGCCCGGTTCAAGGTGTAAAGGAGTTCACGATGCACAAACCATGCATAGCCCTGTTGCTGGGCCTTATCTCACTTCCGGCACTGAGTACGGAACTGGTTCTGGAAACCTGGCGAGTCGAGGATGCAGCGTTATGGAAAGAGAAAATTCTGCCCGCCTTCACGGCCAAGCATCCAGACATTCAGGTTCGTCTGCAGACCACACCCTCTGGCGAGTATGACCAGACGCTGCTGCAGCGCCTGGCCGAAAATAAAGCGGGAGACGTGATCACCTGCCGCCCATACGATGCGTCATTGCAGCTGTTCCAAAAAGGCTACCTTGAGGATCTGACGGATTTTTCCGGGATGGAGAATTTCCCGAGTTTTGCCCGTGCCGCCTGGCAAACCGATACCGGAGCTCAGACCTACTGCCTGCCAGTGGCTTCAGTGATCCAGGGGTTTTACTACAACAAGACCATTTTCAAAGAGTTAGGGCTGGACGAACCGAAAACTCGCGCCGATTTTTTTGCGGCGCTGGACAAGGTCAAGGCTGATGGTCGCTTTCAGCCCCTCGCTCTTGCCGCCCACGATAACTGGGTGATGTCGGAGCTGGGATTCCAGAATATTGGGCCTAACTACTGGAAAGGCGAAGACGGCCGCCTGGCGCTGATTGAAGGCAAGGCTCGTTTCACCGATGCGCCTTATCAAGCCGTGTATGAGGAACTGGCTCGCTGGCGTGACTACAGCGGCCCTAACCCGGCCGACGTAACGGAGCAACAAGCGGTTGCCATGTTTACCAGTGGCAAGGCGGCCATACTGCCAGCAGGCTCCTGGGCCATCGGCCAACTCAATGGCACCGTCGACTATGCGGCGTTTCCACCTCCGGTGGCTACCGCCGCAGACAACTGCTACTTCACCGACCATACCGACATGGGGATTGGCATCAACAGTCATAGCCAAAACAAAGAGGCTGCAAAAGTCCTGCTGGATTGGATGGCGTCAGCCGAGTTTGCCGAGCTCTACTCCAACGCCCTGCCCGGCTTCTTCTCGCTCTCCAGTCACTTCTTTGAGCTGAAGGATCCGGTGGCCAGCACCATGATGTCATGGCGCGACCGCTGCGACTCCACCATCCGCATTGCCGCGCAGATTCTGTCGCGTGGCACCCCGTCATTCAGTAGCCAGTTGAACGAGACAGCGCAACAGGTGGTGCTTGGGACCACGCCACCGGCGACCGCCACGGCGCTGTTGCAAGGCACACTGGAGACCTGGTTCGGGCCGCAGCAACAGGCGGCACTGGTAGGCAACAGCAATAATTGCATAGCCGCACCACTCGGTGGGGGCACCTCTGCCGCGACCGAGACCGCACCGCCGGCCTCGGCGGCCAGCGCCACCGCAACCCCCTAAAGCAACAGGGCCCGTTATGGGCCCTGTTGCTTTGTACCCTCCGCGGTTGAGCCGCGATGGGTTAACCGAGTTCACCACCTTGCTGCAAGAACGTCTCGGAAGGGGCAAAAAAGGCCGCCCCGGTTACGGGCCGGGTATAGCGCAGCAGGTGGTCAAAGTGTCCATTGCCATCGCCACAATACATGCTGGCCAACATGTCGTTGAAATGGGCAGGGGTATGACAGCAACTGATAAAGTACAGCCCCTGCTCCTCCAACGTCCCCCAGGGCATCGACTGACGCAGTATCTCTTTACTGCGGCCATCGGCATGTTTGAGATTGACGCGTTTGATATGACTGCTCAGCGGCTTGTCGGCAGAGGCATATTCGATGTTGTCTTGCTTGGTCCGGCCTATGGTATCTTCCTGTTCTTTGAGCGCCAGGCGTTGCCAATGTGTCATGTTATGAACAAAACGCTGGACATGCAGATAACTGCCGCCGGCAAAGGGGCCCTCGGCAATCAACGCCACTTCGCCCCTGTGTTCCCCCTGCGGATTCTCGGTGCCGTCAACAAAGCCCGTCAGATCACGATAATCCATAAAGCGGAAACCACGACACTCCTCACGCAATCTGACGCGTCCCCCCAGACGGGCCATCAAACGCTGCCCGGCCAGATGTAACACGTCGAAGCGATCCGCCCGGAATTGCACAAACAGATCAAACGGTGTCACTGCAGCTTGATAGTGTTCCGAAGAGCAAGACGGAAACGGCAGCAGTGACTCGGGCCGGTGGCGATACAATCGGTCCCACACCATGGCACCAATGGCCACCAGACCACTGAAGGCCGCATCCGGATAACTGTTCTCGAATTCCCGACACAGCTCAGGAAAATGAGCCAATGCCTGGCGCACCTCGTCCTCCTGACCTGCGGTAATATCAAACATCAAATAACTGGCATGCAGATTAGGCTCGGCGCATATACCGGTTTGCGCTTGCAACATCGGGTTCCTCCTCATGAGTCATCGTTCTGGCGACCACTATACGTGAAGAGCGTATCTGGAGGGTCAACTGAACACGACAGAGGCCAGAAAAGCACAAAAAAAGAGACCCTATCCGGGTCTCAAAAACAGGGCTGTCCAGTTTCCGAAGTCCTTCATGGTCTCCGGCAGGGCAATCAGATCGCTTCGTCGTCGGTTTCACCGGTACGGATACGAACTACGTGAGCCAGGTCATAGACGAAAATTTTGCCGTCACCGATCTTGCCGGTATAGGCGGCCTTGCAGATGGCCTCAATGATGCTCTCGACATTTTCGTCAGACGACGCGATTTCCAGTTTGACCTTCGGCAGAAAATCTACCTGATACTCGGCACCGCGATAGAGCTCAGTATGGCCCTTCTGACGGCCAAAGCCCTTGACCTCGGAGACCGTCATACCGTCGACGCCCAAAGCGGCGACCGCTTCGCGGACGTCATCTAACTTGAAGGGTTTGATAATTGCACTGATAAGCTTCATACCTTGTCTCCCACTCCCTGGTTCGTATTGGGTTTAACAGATCAATTCAATGTCTGTGCCATAATATAAATAGCCTTTAAAATCATAAAGATAAAAACAAATGCTCATTTTGTCATGGCACTATGTGAACCAAATGGTGCAGGCCACTGAAGAGCGCCCGATCCGGGGGCATCAATTTGGTGCAGAAGCCATCCCCCGCTCCTCGCGGACAAAGGACAGCCAATTCTGCAGCAACACCATGAAATCCTGGACCCCACAACCGGATATCTGTTCGTCATCGTAGTAGGACATATCCGCCTCCAGCTCATCCGGAAAATCAAAGTGCACAACATTGGCCATCACCTCGATTTCACCATCGGCCAGCGTCAGTGTGTATACCTTTCCTGGCAGAGTCCATGTCTGATCGGGCTGGTTCTCGCTTTGCAGTAACATCGTCATGACCTGCTGGCCAAGCAGCAAATCCTCACCGAGCTCATCATTGATCCAGTGCCCCAATGCCTCGTGCCCCATTTCCAGATAGGCTTTGAGACTGCCATCCGGTTCGGCAATGAACTCATAATCCATCGTCTTGCTCCTCCGATTTTCTACTCTATTTATTCTAGCCAGCCACCTGTCAGACGCCGAGATAAAAGCCGAGATAAAAAAAGCGGAGGCATCGGCCTCCGCTTATGGCTTTACCTTTCGACCGCTTAGGCGGGTACTTGCATGATGACCTTATTGGCCTTCTCGGTGTAACTGGCAATCTGATGGAAATTCAGATAGCGATAGACATCCGCGGCCAGCGTATCCAGCTCGCGAGCATAGGATTGATACTCGTCGACTGACGGGATCCGGCCCAGAATCGCGGCGACCGCAGCCAACTCGGCGGAAGCCAGATAGACATTGGCCCCCTGACCAAGACGGTTCGGGAAGTTGCGCGTCGACGTCGAAACCACAGTCGCACCGTCCGCAACTCGCGCCTGGTTCCCCATGCACAGCGAGCAACCCGGAATCTCGATGCGGGCCCCAACACGGCCGAAGATGCCGTAATATCCCTCTTCGGTCAGTTGATCACGATCCATCTTGGTCGGCGGGGCAATCCACAGCCGGGTTGCCAGCTGCCCCTTAAAGCGATCCAGCAGCTTGCCGGCCGCGCGGAAGTGACCAATGTTTGTCATGCAGGATCCGATGAAGACCTCTTCAATCCGATCGCCTGCCACGGTACTCAGCAGACGGGCATCATCCGGATCGTTCGGCGCACAGAGAATCGGCTCTTTGATCGCATCCAGATCAATTTCGATTACTGCAGCATACTCGGCATCGGCATCGGCACTCATCAATTGCGGATCAGCCAGCCAGGCCTCCATCGCCTGAATACGGCGACTGATGGTCCGGACGTCACCATAGCCTTCCGCCAGCATCCACTTCAGCATAACGATATTGGACTGCAGATACTCGGTGATGGGTTCCTTGTCGAGCTTGATGGTACAACCAGCGGCAGAGCGCTCTGCACTGGCATCCGCCAGTTCAAAGGCCTGTTCGACCTTCAACTGCGGCAAACCTTCAATCTCGAGAATGCGGCCGGAGAAGATGTTCTTTTTGCCGGCCTTTTCGACGGTCAACAGCCCCATCTGGATGGCCTGGTATGGAATGGCATGCACCAGATCCCGCAGCGTGATTCCCGGCTGCATCGTGCCTTTGAAGCGCACCAATACCGACTCCGGCATATCCAGCGGCATCACACCGGTCGCAGCGGCAAACGCCACCAGACCGGAGCCGGCCGGGAACGAGACCCCGATTGGGAAACGGGTGTGAGAATCCCCGCCGGTGCCGACGGTATCCGGCAGCAACATGCGGTTCAACCAACTGTGAATCACACCGTCACCCGGGCGCAGCGAAACGCCGCCACGATTCATGATGAAGTCCGGCAACGTATGGTGGGTCTGCACATCCACCGGCTTGGGATAGGCGGCCGTATGGCAGAACGACTGCATGACCAGGTCAGCAGAGAATCCCAGACACGCCAGGTCCTTGAGTTCATCGCGGGTCATCGGGCCCGTGGTGTCCTGGGAGCCGACGGTCGTCATTTTCGGCTCACAATAGGTGCCGGGACGAATGCCGTTGACACCGCAGGCCTTGCCGACCATTTTCTGGGCCAGCGTGAAGCCCTTGCCGCTATCTGCTACCGGCTTGGGACGCGTGAAGACATCCGAATGGGGCAGCCCCAATGCCTCGCGAGCCTTGTCAGTCAGGCCACGGCCGACGATCAGCGGGATGCGGCCACCGGCACGCACCTCGTCCAGCAAGACATCCGTCTTCAGCTCGAAGGTGGCGATCACCTCATCGCTGTTGTGACGCGTGACCTTGCCGGCATAGACGTGAATATCAATGACGTCGCCAGTGTTCATCTGGCTGACATCCAGCTCGATCGGCAAGGCACCGGCATCTTCCATGGTATTGAAGAAGATCGGGGCTATCTTGCCACCGAGCACAAAGCCGCCGGCGCGCTTGTTGGGCACATGTGGAATATCATCGCCCATGAACCAGAGCACGGAGTTGGTGGCCGACTTGCGTGACGAACCGGTGCCAACCACGTCGCCGACATACACCAGCGGGAAGCCCTTGGCTTTCAACGCCTGCAACGCCTTAATGGGGCCCACGGCACCATCCTGATCCGGCACTATCCCGGGACGGGCGTTTTTCAGCATCGCCAGGGCATGCAACGGAATATCCGGGCGCGACCAAGCATCCTGGGCGGGAGAGAGATCATCGGTATTGGTTTCACCGCTCACCTTGAAGACCGTCAGCGAGATCTTGTCCGCCAGCTTGGGACGGGAGAGGAACCACTCGGCCTCGGCCCAAGAAGCCATGACCTGACGTGCATACACATTGCCTGCGGCCACTTTTTCCTGCACATCATGGAACGAATCAAACAACAGCAGGGTATGGGACAAGGCTTTGGCGGCAATCGGCGCCAGCGCGGCATCATCCAGCAGATCGATCAGCGGCTGAATGTTATATCCACCCTGCATGGTACCCAACAGCACGACCGCCTGCTCGGCGTCGAGCACAGGTGAGGTGATCTGCCCCTTGGCAAGTGCTGCCAGGAAACCGGCTTTCACATAGGCGGCTTCATCGACACCCGGCGGAACACGATCCGCCAGCAACGACAGCAGGAAGGCTTCTTCCCCTGCTGGGGGATTTTTCAGCAGCTCGACCAGAGCAGCCACCTGCTCGGCGGAAAGCGGCTTTGGCGCCACCCCTTGGGCAGCTCGCTCGGCAACATGTTGGCGATAGCTATCAAGCACGACGGAATCCTCTCTCTCAATCAATCAGTTGTCGTTGGCCGACAATCTTCCATGAACCGGGCCGATGGGCCCTGACGCGTTTCACTATATAGTTTTGCCTTAATAATGAAAAATATATGGGGCATAGATTTCATGAATAATGGTCATATCACTGACCAAATGCGTTGCCGAAAAACAGGTAGAAGGAGCTTTCGCCACTATCACTGCGGCCATACGCCAGATAAATGGGCCCCAAAAAGCTATCTGAACCGACATAGACACTGCCCGCGCTGTGCATGTCATCCCAGTTGATCTCGGCCTTGTGATTCCAGACATTCCCGCGCTCCAGCGACCAGCCAGCATAGACCGGAGCCTTCAACGCCCCGAAGTTGTTCTCCAGCAGCTGATAGCGGTAAATGATGGCCCCAAACAACTTGTAGCGGCCATTGAGTTGATAACGCTGATAACCGGACAGGTTGAACAGACCGCCCAGATCCTGCAAGTAGAGCGGCAACAGTTCATCCACCGATGAGCCGCCGCCGGTCAAACGCAGATCCAGTACCTGGCGCGAGCTGAGCTGCCAGGGTTGACGCAACTCGACATCCGACACGGTTCCCCATTCGCCCACCGGGCTGATGGCGTAGTCGCCCTGGGCATGAATTGAGGCCAGACGTAGCGAACCATAAGTACCACTCGCCGGGAAATAGCGGCTATCCAGGGTATCATGCAGATAAAATAAATAAGGACCCCAGGTATTCACCCGCTCCTTGCCACTGTAGCCCTGCAGCGTCAACGACGAGGTCGAGCCCTCCAGTCCAACCCCGACCCGGCTCCACGGGCGCACGTTCCAGCCGATATCGCCATACAGGCTCCAAGTCCCGTTCTCCAGATTGACATACCCTTCAGCGGCGGTGAGCGCTTTTCCCCAGGCGTTCTGACCATCTTCGAAGAAGATGGCCCGCACTTCATTGCGATAGGCGCCGCCAAACTGGCCGTAAAAGGTCTGGCTGGCATCCAGCGGGGCATAAAACTCCGAGCTGATCTTCTTCCAGCTGCCAAGAATCGCCTCATTGCGCCACTCGGCCCCATAGTCCGTGAGATTGGTCAGCGTGTAGGCCGCACCGTACATGTAGTTCGAGCGCGACTGGAAGTCATCCTCGAAACCCAGGGTGAAATCGAGGTAGTTCGGCCCCCATCGCTTCTCGGTCACGTTCACCACCAGCACATTTTGCCCCTGCTCCTCATCGATCTCGTAGGTCACGCGCTCGAAGGTGCCGAGGGCATTGATGCGCTCGATCCCCGCCTCCAGATTTTCTGTGGTCTGCACCTTGCCGGTCTCGACCTGCAACATGCTGCGCAGCACCTTGTCACTGAGACGCGAGTTGTTATGGATCTCGATGCGATCCAGGTAGTAAGCCGGTTGCACATTCAGTTGGGAACGGCGATCCAGCTTCGCCTGCTGGTAAGCGGCATACTGCTGCGGTGCTAACGACAAATGACGCAATTGACTCATGGCCAGGTACGCCGCCGATTTGCCACGCTCGACAATCTGCGGCATGCGATCGAAGTCGGCCACCGCAAATCCGGCCACATCCGGCGTCAGCAAAATATCTTGCGCGCCCATCAACGCCAGCTGGCGCTCGGTGCCCGAGCGCGTCATATAGGTTGTCAGTTGATCGATGATACCGAGCGCCGAATCCAGCTCTTCACGCGACTTCAGCTTGTCGGAGATATCCACCGCAATCACCACCTGAGCCCCCATCTTCTTGGCAATGTCGATGGGCAGATTGTTGACGATGCCGCCATCCGCCAACAATTTGCCCTCCAGCTCGACCGGCTTGAGCGCACCGGGAATCGACATCGACGCTTGCATTGCCAAGGCCAGATTACCTTGACTGAGGATGACCGGTTGTACCGTTTCGATATCGGTCGCGATGGCGCGATAGGGGATCGGTAACTCGTTAAAGCTGCGTAATGCCGGCAGGTTCGAGGTCGCATCGCGCAGCAGGGCTGCCATACCATGTCCCAGATAGACCCCTTCCGGCAGTTTTACCTTGCCATCGCTGATGCCAATGTTGGTCTGGAATTGGAAGTCATCGGCCTGCTGCTTTTGCCGCAGTGCCAGATCCTGACGGGTTACACCATCCTGATAGCCTTTGTTCCAGTCCAGATGCAGCGTTTTTTCCTTCACCTCCGTGGCCGAATAGCCCATGGCATACATGCCGGCCACATAGGAGCCCATGCTGGTACCAAGCACCATATCCACCGGGATGCGCATCTCTTCGAGCACCTGTAATACCCCGATATGCGCCGCGCCTTTGGCGCCACCGCCACTGAGTACCAGTGCAATTTTTGGCCGTTCCGCTGCCACGGCAGTGCTCGTCATACCCACAGAGATCCAAAAAATCGACAGGAAAACGTATGCGTACCAATGAATACCAAAGAATCTTTGCACCATGTTTTTCCCTGTCGTTACACTTGCGAGCGGACACCCAATGGATAAGAGAAACATGCTAACCATATTGACCATCAAACAAAAGATTCTGGTCGGCATTGGATTTGCGGTGCTGCTGACGGCCACTGTCGTCGGCACACTGAATCTGACGTTGATCAGTCAAATCATGGAACAACGCCTGATCGAGCAGGAGCTGCCGACCCAGCTACAGAATATACGCAAGGACATTGAGAAAGATCTCGATTCCATGGCCCAGGCAGCGCAACAACTGGCTTCCGATCCGCAAATTCGCGACTGGTTTAGCCATGGCCGGGACCAGGCCACCGAGGCCACCGTCATCGAAAAACTCGAGATGGTGCGCAAGCAGTATGATCTGGTCGATGCCTCTGTGGTCGATCGGCAAAGCGCCGCCTATTACAACCAGAACGGCTTTTTACGTCTGCTGACGCCGCAGCAGGATGGCTGGTTCTACGACTACAACAAGAGCCCGGATGCCTACATGCTCAGCATCTTCCGCGAACAGAATGGTGAGGTGAAACTGTTCGTCAATTTCAAGCAACTCGACGGTCGCGTGGCATCAGGGCTATCGAAATCGCTGGATAGCATGATCAAAGAGCTGGCCGCGTTTCGTCTTGAGCAGAGCGGTTTTGTGTTTTTGGTGGACGACCAAGGCATGCTGAAGTTGCATCCAGACACCCGCCTGATCGATCAGCAACGCCTGCAGGATCTGTATGGCAACACCGCCAGCAGCCTGCTGGACAAGGCACCGTTTCATCTGCTCCAGGCCCGGGATCAGCAGGGGGAGTCCCTGCTGCTGGCCAGCAGCTACATACCGTCCCTGAACTGGTATCTGGTCATGCAGGTACCGGAACAGGAGATCTATGCCGGCCTGAATCAGGCCAAATGGTATACCCTGCTGCTGGTCGCCGGCACCCTGTTGGTGATGGCGATGTTCGCACTCTGGCTGGCCGCGGGCATCAGCCGCCCCATTGCCCGCCTGGCACTGGTATTTGAGCAGCTCGGTTCAGGCCATGGTGATCTGACGCAGCGCGTGACCGTGGAGAGTGAGGATGAGCTGGGTCGTCTGGCCCGTGGTTTCAATAATTTCATTGCCAAAATCCACACCTCGCTGCGTCAGGTCGCCGATAACTCGTCTTCGCTGGCCCACTCGGCACAACTGGTCGCGGGTCAGGCTGCCGACACCTACCACAATACGCAGACGCAAAAAGACAGCACGCTGCAGGTGGCCACTGCCATCAACGAGATGGGGGCCACCGTCGCCGAAATCGCCAGCAATGCGGCCCTGGCCGCCGATGTCGCCAACGAGGCGAATCACGAATCCAGCGCCGGCATCCGGGTGGTCTCCTCTACACGTCAGGCGATGACACTGCTGGCCGATGAAATTGCCGAGGCGGCCACCGTCATTACCACGCTGGACGAGCACACCCAGAGCATCAGCTCCATTCTGGAGGTGATCCGCAGCATCTCCGAGCAGACCAACCTGCTGGCGCTGAATGCCGCCATCGAGGCGGCCCGCGCCGGTGAGCAAGGTCGTGGATTTGCGGTCGTCGCCGACGAAGTCCGTCACCTGGCCAGACGCTCCGCCGAAGCGACGGAGGAGATTCAGAAGAAGATCAATCGCTTGCAAAACGAATCCGGCAAAGCCGTTTCGGCGATGGAAAACGGCCAGGTCCGTGCCGAGCAGGTGGTGACTGAAGCCGAGGCGGCGGAACAAGCCTTGAGCCGTATCGCCGAGCACATTGCCCGCATCAACGACATGAATATCCATGTGGCGACTGCGACCGAGGAGCAATCCAGTGTTGTTGCCGAGATCAACCGCAATGTTGACGATATCAACAACCGGACCTTGGAAAATGCCGCCATCGCAGAAGCGTTGACCGATACCAGCCAGGCGTTGCACGCGTTATCACATCGTCTGGATCAGTTAATCAGCGAATTTCGTCTGTCATAGCCGTGATTGGCCACCAGAGCCGGAGATCCGGCTCTGGTCATCCGCGCAGGCTCACCCAGAACGCCAGCACGCCCATCAACAGCGGTTGATGCAGCAGATAGATGGCTAATGAGTGCCGACCCAGCCAGGCCAGGCCATGCAAACCATCATTTTTTTTGATAGAGAGCTGCCCACATCCATCAGTTAAGGTGATGGGTGGCACCTGCCGCCGTGCAGATTGCCAGAACAGCACAGCAGCCATGCCCAGCAGCACCACCCCCAGCCATGGCAACAGAGGCACATAGTCTTCGGTCAAGGGTTTGCTCGCTGCCAGACCCAACCAGTTCAGCCAGCGCGGGTTCATCGCCGCAAGCTCCAGATTGCCGGCCAGCAAACAGATGCATGCCAACACCAGGATGCCGCCCGGACGGCGTCCAGCGCCGACACCAAGCCCCCAACGCCCGAGACACTGCGCAACGGCGATAAAATGCAGCACGCCGAAATAGATGAAGCGCTCAGCAAACATGAACCAGGAGACCAGCGAGATCAGCACAGCACTGCCAGCCACCTGCCCCCAGCGTCGCCAGAAGCGGGCCGCAGTGGTGTCCTGCCCAAGCACCAGCCCCGCGCCAACCAGCCACAGAAAGAGCGCAACGATGACATTGCGCCAGGCGATCCAGCGCGGATCAGCGAGCAAATCCCAATCGGCCAGCTGCCAGTAGGTCAGGTCAAAACAGAAATGAAAACTGACCATCATGAGGATGGCCACGCCGCGTAATGCATCCAGTATCGGCAATCGCCGCGCGGAGTCGGCCCCTGTCTGTTCACGTCCGGTCATGTCACCTCCTTGTGCAGGCATGCTCGCGTATTTCGGGACGCCTGCGGCCGCGACGCCGGCATCTGACGGCAGCATAGCGGCGGATACCGGCTGCCGCAGCTGAACGCCCCAAGTCCCGCACTGCGGTGTGTGCACAGTGCCATTGGCCACGCCGGGTGCGACGCCACCCCTTGTTGCGTCAAGCGGCACATGATCGCGCGCCAGAAAGCAAAAGGCCACTCCCTGCGGAGTGGCCTGAGCATAACACGGCTGATTTACGCGCCGCTTAGCGCTTCTTCGCCTTGGCATTGGGCAGGTCGGTGATGGAACCTTCGAACACTTCCGCCGCCAGACCGACCGACTCATGCAGCGTCGGGTGGGCATGAATAGTCAGCGCGATATCTTCGGCATCGGCGCCCATTTCGATCGCCAGACCGATTTCACCCAGCAGCTCACCCCCGTTGGTGCCGACAATCGCACCGCCAATTACACGGCCAGTCCCCTTGTCGAAGATCAGCTTGGTCATGCCATCGGCACAATCCGAGGCAATGGCGCGGCCCGATGCGGCCCATGGGAACACCGCGGTCTCGAAATTGATGCCCTGTTGCTTGGCTTCTTTCTCGGTCAGGCCCACCCAGGCGATTTCCGGCTCGGTGTACGCGATAGACGGAATGACCTTGGGATCGAAGTAGTGCTTCTTGCCGGCGATGACCTCGGCCGCCACATGCCCTTCGTGGACACCCTTGTGAGCCAGCATCGGCTGGCCAACGATGTCACCGATGGCAAAGATGTGCGGCACATTGGTACGCAGTTGCTTGTCGACCTCGATGAAACCGCGCTCGGTAACGGTCACGCCCGCCTTCTCGGCATCCAGCTGCTTGCCGTTCGGCACCCGACCGACGGCTACCAGCACGCTGTCATAACGTACCGCTTCTGCCGGCGCGTGTTTGCCTTCAAACGAGACATACAGGCCATCGGCCCGCGCTTCGACGGCAGTGACCTTGGTCTCGAGCATCAGGTTGAACTTGTTTTCGACCCGCTTGGTATAGACCTTGACCACGTCCTTGTCCGCCGCCGGTACCAACTGATCGGCAAACTCGACCACGTCAATTTCTGCGCCCAGCGCGGAATAGACAGTGCCCATCTCCAGACCGATGATACCGCCGCCCAGCACCAGCAACTTGCCCGGTACGGTTTTAAGTTCCAACGCATCGGTAGAATCCCATACCCGCGGATCGTCGTGCGGAATAAACGGCAGCTTCACCGGACGTGAACCGGCGGCAATGATGGCGTTGTCAAAATTGACGGTGGTCTGACTGCCGTCAACGGCGGTGACCACAATGCTGTGGGAAGTGAGGAAACGGGCGACGCCGTTCACCACCTGCACCTTGCGCTGCTTGGCCATACCGGCCAGGCCGCCGGTCAGCTTGCCGACCACTTTTTCCTTCCACAGACGAATCTTGTCGATATCGGTCTGCGGCTCACCAAAGACGATACCGTGGGCCGCCAGGGCCTTGGCTTCTTCGATAACCTTGGCAACGTGCAACAGAGCTTTGGACGGAATACAGCCCACATTCAGGCAGACGCCGCCCAGGGTGCCGTAACGCTCGATCAGCACTGTGTCCAATCCCAGGTCGGCACAGCGAAATGCGGCGGAATAACCGGCCGGACCGGCACCGATAACCACTACCTGAGTTTTGATTTGATTGCTCATCATGACCTCTTTTTACTTGGGCTGCCGTAGGGATCCTTTCCCTGCGGCAAGCATACAGTCAGCCTTCGCGCTTTGCGAAGCGAGGGGGCAGGCAACGCCTGCCCGGTCACAGTTACAACACCAGTCGACGAATATCGGCCAGCGCACCGCTCAGCGTCGTGATGAAGCGCGCGCCATCGGCACCATCAATCACCCGGTGGTCGTAGGAGAGCGCCAGCGGCAACATCAGTCGCGGCACGAACTCCTTGCCATTCCACTGCGGCTTGAAGTCAGACTTGGAGACACCGAGGATCGCCACTTCCGGCGCGTTGACGATTGGCGTGAAACTGGTTCCGCCAATGCCACCCAGGCTGGAGATGGTGAAGCAGCCGCCCTGCATATCCGATGCGGTCAGTTTGCCGGCGCGCGCCTTCTTCGAAATCTCGGCCAGATCCTGTGACAGCTCGTAGATGCCCTTCTTGTTGACATCACGGACCACAGGTACCACCAGACCATTCGGTGTATCCACTGCCACCCCGATGTGGATGTACTTCTTCATGATCAGCTTGCTGCCATCTTCGGACAGCGAGCTGCAGAAGCGCGGATGGGCTTCCAGCGCCTTGGCGGCCGCCTTCAGAATGAACACCAGCGGTGTGATCTTGAAGCCGAGCTGTTGCTTGTCGGCGATGACATTCTGCTCCTTGCGGAATGCTTCCAGATCGGTGATGTCGGTCTCGTCGAATTGCGTGACATGGGGAATCATCACCCAGTTGCGATGCAGGTTCGGACCGGAGATCTTCTGGATCCGGGTCAGCTCAACCTCTTCCACGGCGCCGAACTTGGCAAAATCGATCTTGGGCCATGGCAATACGCCCAGGCCGGCGCCACCTGCCGCACCGGCTGCCGGAGCCGATTCGGCGCGCTTGATGGCATCCTTGACGTACGCCTGCACGTCTTCCTTCTGGATACGGCCCTTACGACCGGAGCCCTTGACCTTGGCCAGGTTGACCCCGAACTCGCGCGCCAGACGACGGACGGCCGGTGAGGCATGGACATAGGCTTCGTTGGCGACAAAATCGCCCTTCTCTTCGACCTTGGCCGCGGGCGCCGGTGTGGCCACCGCTGCCGGGGCGGCCACGGCAGCAACCGCAGCCGGGGCGACAGCAACCGGAGCCGGCGCGGCGCCGGCCACTTCAAACAGCATGATCGCCGAGCCGGTGGCAACCTTGTCGCCGACCTGCACCTGGATCGCCTTCACGACACCGGCAAACGGCGCCGGGACTTCCATCGACGCCTTGTCGCCTTCCACCGTCAGCAGCGACTGATCCGCGCTGACAGTGTCACCGACCTTGACCAGGATCTCGGTCACCGCGACTTCGTCACCGCCGATGTCCGGAACATTCACCTGCTGCTCGGCACTGGCCGCAACGGCCACAGCCGGGGCTGGCGCAGCGGCAACCGCCACCGCAGGTGCCGCACCGGCGACCTCAAACACCATGATCAAGGAACCGGTGCTGACCTTGTCACCGGTCGCAACCTTGATCTCGCGAACGACGCCGGCAAACGGTGCCGGGACTTCCATCGATGCCTTGTCACCCTCGACCGTCAGCAGCGACTGATCCGCGCTGACAGTGTCACCGACCTTGACCAGAATTTCGGTCACGGCGACTTCGTCACCGCCGATGTCCGGAACATGTACATCCTGCTGCGCAGCAACACTCGGCGCCGCAACAGCCGGTGCGGCGGCTGCCACCGGCGCTGGAGCAGAAGCAGCCGCTGCGGCCGCCTCGAACTCCATGATCAGCGAGCCGGTATTCACCTTGTCGCCAAGCGCAACCTTGATCGCCTTGACGACACCCGCCTGCGGCGACGGCACTTCCATCGACGCCTTGTCACCTTCGACGGTCAGCAGAGATTGATCCGCTTCGACCGTATCACCGACCTTGACCAGGATCTCGGTCACCGCGACCTCATCACCGCCGATATCCGGCACATAAATTTCGATAGACATTCCCATCCCCTTACGCGTACAGCGGGTTGATCTTGTCGGCATCGATGCCGAACTTGGCGATGGCTTGCGCCACCAGCGCCTTGTCGATCTGGCCGAGCTTGGCCAGTTCCGTCAGCGCGGCAACCACGATATAGCCTTCGTTAACTTCAAAGTGGCGACGCAGGTTCTCACGGCTGTCGGAGCGACCGAAACCGTCGGTCCCCAGCACGCGGTAGCTTTGCGCCGGAATAAAGGCCCGCACCTGCTCACCGTACAGTTTCATGTAATCGGTGGCGGCAATCGCCGGTGCCTGGTTCATCACCTGGGCGATGTAAGGTACCCGCGGCGTGCTGTCCGGATGCAACATGTTCCAGCGGTCGGCGTCCTGACCATCGCGGGTCAGCTCGTTGAAGCTGGTGACGCTGTAGACGTCGGAACCGATACCGTAGTCATCGCTCAGGATGACGGCAGCACGGCGGACATAGTTCAGGATGGAGCCACAGCCCAGCAATTGGACTTTCGCCTTCTCACCAGCCACGCTTTCCAACTTGTAGATCCCCTTGCGGATGCCTTCTTCGGCACCAGCCGGCATCGCCGGGTGCAGGTAGTTCTCGTTCAGTGTGGTGATGTAATAGTAGATGTTCTCCGGCTGGTCACCGTACATGCGACGCAGACCATCCTGGATGATGACCGCCACTTCGTAGGCAAATGACGGGTCGTAGCTGACGCAGTTCGGGATGGTGCCGGCCAGAATGTGGCTGTGACCATCTTCGTGCTGCAGGCCTTCGCCGTTGAGCGTGGTACGGCCAGAAGTCGCGCCGAGCAGGAAGCCGCGCGCCTGTTGGTCGCCCGCCGCCCAGCACATGTCACCGACACGCTGGAAGCCGAACATCGAGTAGTAGATGTAGAACGGAATCATCGGGCAGTCGTTGGTGCTGTACGAGGTCGCCGCGGCCAGCCAGGAGGACATGGCGCCCAGCTCGTTGATGCCGTCCTGCAGGATCTGACCCTTCTTGTCTTCCTTGTAGTAGGAGACGATATCACGGTCCTGCGGGGTGTATTGCTGACCATGCGGGCTATAGATACCGATCTGACGGAACAGCCCTTCCATACCAAAGGTACGCGCTTCGTCGGCGAGGATCGGCACGATACGCTGACCGACAGACTTGTCTTTCAGCAACACGTTCAGTGACCGCACGAACGCCATCGTGGTCGAAATCTCACGGTTCTGCTCACCCAGCAGCGCATCAAACGCCGACAGTTCCGGGATCTCCAGCTGTACCGTGGTCTGCTCCAGACGGCTCGGCAGGTACCCCTTCAGCGCCTTGCGGCGATCATGCAGGTAGTTCCACTCCGCAGAGCCCTGCTCGAAGGAGAGGTAAGGCAGCTCGGCCAGCTGATCGTCAGATACCGGCACCTGGAAGCGGTCACGCAGGTGACGCACTGAGTCCAGCTCCATCTTCTTGACCTGGTGCGCGATGTTCTTGCCTTCGGCCGCATCGCCCATGCCATAACCCTTGATGGTCTTGGCGAGGATCACCACCGGCTTGCCCTTGGTCTCGTTAGCCTTCTTGAACGCCGCGTAAACCTTGCGTGGATCATGGCCACCCCGGTTCAGACTGAAGATCTGCTCGTCAGTCCAGTCCTTGACCAGCGCGGCCGTTTCCGGGTACTTGCCGAAGAAGTGTTCACGCACATAGGCACCGTTCTTCGATTTGAACGTTTGATAATCGCCATCCAGCGTCTCGTTCATCAGTTGCAGCAGCTTACCCGAGGTATCCTTCTGCAGCAGCTCGTCCCACTTGCTGCCCCAGATCACCTTGATCACTTCCCAACCTGCGCCGCGGAACAACCCTTCCAGCTCGTTGATCACCTTGCCGTTACCGACGACCGGACCATCCAGACGCTGCAGGTTGCAGTTGATGACGAAAATCAGGTTATCCAGCTTCTCGCGCACGGCGACCGTGATGGCGCCCTTGGACTCCGGCTCGTCCATTTCACCGTCACCAAGGAAGGCATAGACCTTCTGTGCCGAGCAGTCTTTCAGACCGCGATCGGTCAGGTACTTGAGGAAACGTGCCTGGTAAATAGAACCAATCGGACCCAGACCCATGGAGACCGTCGGGAACTGCCAGAAGTCTGGCATCAGTTTCGGGTGCGGATAGGAGGAGAGACCCTTGCCATCCACTTCCTGACGGAAGCTGTCGAGCTGTGCCTCGCTCAAGCGACCTTCAACGAAGGCGCGCGCGTAGACACCAGGTGAAATGTGGCCCTGGAAGTAAACCAGATCGCCGCCATCCTGCTCGTTACGGGCACGGAAGAAGTGGTTGAACGCCACATCATAGACGGTGGCAGAAGAGGCAAACGAAGACATGTGACCACCCAGGTCCAGCCCCTTCTTCGACGCCCGCAACACGATCATCACCGCATTCCAGCGAATGATGGAGCGAATGCGCTTTTCCAGCTCCTTGTCGCCGGGATAAGCGGGCTCATCCTGGGTCGAGATGCTGTTGATATAATCGGTCAGGATGCTGCCACCCTTGCCGCCAGCCGCCAGCTCGACGCCTGATTTGCGGGCCTGGTCGGCCAGTTGATCGATGATGAAGCGCGCACGCTCCGGGCCTTCTTCACGCAGCAGGGACTCAAGGGCTTCAAGCCACTCACGGGTCTCTACCGGATCCACATCGTTTCTGAGGAGTTCAGACATGGCTGTTTCCTATCTCGTTAACGGCATTTGCTGTTTTGAATGACGATATGGGCACTATTGCGGCTCGGCGGGAGCAGTGCGTATCTGGCGTGTCAGACGCCGGTTGCGCTGATCTTCCCGCTGGATATCCAGCAAGGTGTCCTCGATAAAGGCGAGATGCTCATGACAGGCATCCCTGGCCTGTTCCGGTTGCCCGGCCAGGATAGCCGCTATCAGTTCTGCCCGATGGCGACGTATCCGGTTGACCACGCCCGGTCGCTGATTCAGCACCTCGATGTTGCGCAAAATATTGCGCTCCAGCAGGCTGCGCAGCGCCCGGACCAGGTGTAGCAATACGGCGTTGTGCGACGCTTCCATCATCACCAGATAAAAGTCGGTGACGGCATTCGCCTCACCGGCCAGATCTCCCTGCTGCTGTGCTGCTTCGATCTGCAGCTGGGAATGACGGATGCGTTCGAAATCGATCTCGGTGCCCCTCAATGCAGCATAGTAGGCGGCTACACCTTCCAGTACATGACGGAACTCCAAGAGATCAAATTGTGAGTCGGGGTTGTTCAGCAGCAGGTCAAAGAGCGGATCCGCCAGACCGTGGCTCAACTCCTGTTTCACATAGGTACCGCCGCCCTGACGTCGATAGAGCAAACCGCGCGCCTCAAGACGCTGTATGGCTTCACGCAATGACGGCCGCGAAACCTGGAACTGCACCGCGAGCTCACGCTCGGGTAACAGTTTCTGTCCCGGTTGCAGGCTGCCATCGGCGATCATCTGCTCAAGTTCAGCGACAATCGCATCGGCCAATTTGGGGGCTTGATTCTTTCGTGCAGGCATTATCAACTTGTTAAATTGGTATTACCAATTCCTGTAATGTTGCACAAATTATCAATGTTATTAACAGAAGTCCATCGCAAATATGATCGCGGTCAAAAGAAAACGCCTGTCAGCCACGACGAGTTGCCTCTTTTGGTCTGACCAAGAGACGGATGAGTAACAATTTTATAACCGCCGCTGCGCACCAATTGGTCAGATACGCCGTCGATTCAGGAGGAATTTGGGGTTAGCCGTGCCATGGCGGATAGAAAAACGCCAGGCAACAGCCTGGCGCTAACTCTGTCTCGTCTGCCCGACAAGGCCACACACATCACGGCAAATCAAACAACAGACACTCGCTATCCGGATCCACGCCCAGCACACTTAACTGAGTTTCATCCCAGACCGCCAACCCATCTCCAGCCTGTAACAGCAAGCCCTGCACCGCGACCTGTCCACGCACGACTTGCAGCCAGACACGGCGATTCTGCGCTATGGGGTAGAACTGCTCGCCCGCCTCGCTCCCCAGTGTCCAGCGCCACAGGCGCATATCCTGATACACCGTCATGCTGCCCTCCTCGCCCTGCGGTGACAGAATCAACTGACGCCCCGCCTCCGCGTCGAAGCGACGCTGATCATAGCGCGGCGTGACAGCCCGTTGCGACGGCAGGATCCAGATTTGATAAAGGTGCAATGGCTCCGAGGAGCGCGGGTTAAATTCAGAGTGCGTAATGCCGGTACCGGCACTCATGATCTGGAACTCCCCCGCCGGAACTTCGGTCACATTACCCATGCTGTCGCGATGGGCCACTGCGCCGGACAGTACATAGGTCAGAATTTCCATCTCGCGATGGGGGTGGGTCGGGAAGCCGGCGCCGGCATCGATCCGATCCTCATTAATTACCCTGAGGGCTGAAAAACCCATGTAGTTTGGATCGTAATAATCGGCAAACGAGAAGCTGTGGAAGGTATCCAGCCAACCGTGATTGGCGTGGCCGCGCTCCGCGGCCGGGCGATGATGGCGCATTCTGCTCACTCCGCTGAAAAGCAATGATTCAGCCTAGCGGCAGCGGGAATAGATATAAATCGCAAAAAATCCGGGATTCCTTTCGATTATAAAGAAAGGAGTGCATAGGCCATTTCTTTACGAGCCCTTTTTAGGTCGCGATGGAATACGCTTCTATACTCAATAGAAACCTATGTACAGCATGGGGATCTTGTTCGGGAGACCGCGACATGAAGCGCGCTGGCCAAAACGCTTGTTTAGTGCTTATCAGCTTATTTTTATGGGGCAGCCGGGCCGAGCCCGCTTGCCAACAGATCCACTATGCCGCCAATCCTGCTTACCCCCCCTATCACTGGAGCCCGGATAACCAGCATTACACGGGCGCCAGCGAGGCACTGCTGCGCAAGATACTGCCCCCCGGCGTCGAAGCCATACCTGTGGTATACCCATGGAAACGCACACTGGAACTAGCCCGGCAGGGCAAGATAGATCTGATTCTAAGTCTGCGGCGCACACCGGAACGGGAACAGTTTCTCAGCTTCCTGTCGGCCCCATCCTTCAGCAACCCGATTGCCGTGTTTGTTCAAACATCACTGTCGGAGAAACTCGGAGACTTGCGCAACTGGCAAGCGCTGATTCCGCTGCGGGGGGGAATCAGCCGAGGGGATACCTTCGGCGGGGAGTTTGATGACTTCCTGCGCGACAACCTGACGGTGGAAGAAGCCAGTACCATGACTGAAAACTTCCAGAAACTGCGCCGCGGGCGCATTGACTACTTTATCACCAGCCTGCACGCCGGGAACTTCTATCTCAATGTCACCGGCTATCAGCATGAAATCGTCGCCTTGTCTCCTCCAGTCAGTAACGAGGAGATCTTTTTTGCCTTTAGTCGTTCCTCGCCTTGCCTCAGTTGGTCCGCGGCATTGACTCAGCGCATGCAAGAGATGGGGGAACAAGGTGAAATCGATGCGTTGCTGGTGCCTTACCTATAGCCAGCAGCTCTGGCCTAACAGCGCGCCTGACGGCGCATGAAAAACGCCAGCGGTAAGTCCTCCTCCTCGACGTGGCGCAACACGACAGCGTACAGCGTCTCCAATAGCGTTTGCGGATCCGGTGTGGGTTCGCTACTGGGGTGCAGCCAGTGTCGCACTTGTTGCAACAGATGCTGATGTACCGCTCTGTGCTCGGCGTAATCGGGATAATATTGTTCGCGCATCACCTGCTCCTCACTGCGAAAGTGCTCCTCAAGCAGGCGGACAAACAGCTGCAACCGCGGCAGCATCAGAGGCCAGGACGCGCCATTTGCAACCGCCTCTGCCATGCTGTCAATCAACGACAACAGGGTCTGATGCTGGTGGTCGATTAAAGGGTGTCCGGTCAATAACTCTTCGCCCAGCTCATGCCTCTCCACGGCGCGCTCCTAAAAATGCGTCAATTGACACCAAAGTTAGCCTAAAGCCAGAGACACGGGAGCGATATTGACCACGCTTTGACATACGCAGCAGACATGATCCGCAGACCATTCCATGTTTTAATACCCTCCCAAGCTGATGTAGATGGATGTGGATAACCAATTATGCAAGCCGAACACCTGTTGAGCGTCGATGAACTGCTGGACAACGCCTATGAGATTTTTCTCGAGCTTGCCAGCGACAACTTGAGTCAGGAGCAGATTGCCTGCTTCAATGCCGAATTTGAAGAACGCGGCGCCCTCGGCGACAGCACTCCCGAGGAAGACTGGCAGGAATACCTCGATTTTGAACTCGATCCCGCCCTGCACGTTGAGATTTGCGTTGGCCTGGTCGGGGAGGATGAGGAGTTCGACCGCCTGTTTGCTCGCATGCTGCTGTCCCGGGATCCGGACGACCGGCGCTGCCAAATTCAGTGGCAAGAGCGCTGATCTCATCATCACGCCCTCATCATGGGGCGTGTTGCCACTCCTCGGCTAACGCGCGCGCCGCCAACAACACCCGATCCTTGGCCTCATGCCAGCGCTTGCCGCTGCGGTAGGCCATCATCACCTCCCAGCTCGCCTCCGGCAAATCGTGCACCGGCAGGCGCACCAGACGCCCAGCCAGCAGATCCCGTCGCACCACCAGCTCCGGCATGATGGTGATGAAACCATGCTCCAGCGCCAGCTCCCTTGCCGCACTGCCCGGCTGAATAGCGTGCAGCGGCTGTACCGTCTGGCGCAGGCGGCGGATCTGCAGCATCAACTGGTCACAGGCATCTCCCCAGTATTGCGGCGCGATGCGCTGATCGGCGATAGCCGCCAAGGTCAATTCACGGCCATCCGCCATCGGGTGATCGCGCGCGGCGACGGCGATGATGGGAGAACGACACAGATGCTCCATCTGGATGCCAGCCACTGCCGGACATTTCAACACAAAGCCGACATCCACGGTCCCGGCCAGCAACCATTGCATGATGACGCTCGAGTGGTCGGTTTCGCAGCGGATCTCCATCGGCGCCTCGGCCAGCATGACCAGCAACGAGCCCATCACCACCGCAGACAGCGAGGGGAGACTCGCCATGGTGACCCGCGGTAACGCCGGCGCGCCCTGCACCGCAACGCGCCCTTCATCCAGCAACTGCAAGGCATGTCGTGCCAACGGCAGATAATGCTCACAAGCCGGTGTCGGAATGGCCCCCCGACGGTGCCTGGCAAATAACGCCACCCCGAGTTCGCTTTCCAGCATGGCAATCCGCTGGCTAACCTGGGGTTGCGAACTGCCAAGTCGGGCGGCAGCCTGACTAAAGCTGCCGGTGGCCGCCACCTCCAGCAACAAACGCAGATCCTCTAGTGCTATAGACATAAGAAATCCAAATAAAAACTATAGGTAGTTGATGGCTTCCAATATAGCTCAACCGCTCGCAGAATGATCGATACCAGATAATGCCCGTTCGTGGTGTTACGTTTTATCAATCCCGCTATACAGACAGGGCTTGCCTTCTTCTGGCGCAACTGTGCAGCGATTTGTGGTCCCGAGGTCACCATGGTTTCCGTTAGCCGCGCCCGCCAGTTGGGCAAGTACTTCCTGTTGCTGGATAACATGTTGGTTATTCTTGGCTTCTTCGTCGTCATGCCATTAATCAGCATCCGGTTTGTCGATGGTCTCGGCTGGGCAGCCAGTCTGGTCGGGCTGGCACTGGGCTTGCGCCAACTGACCCAACAGGGGCTCGGAATCTTTGGTGGCTCACTGGCTGACCGCTTCGGCGCCCGCCCCCTGATCGTTACAGGCATGCTGCTGCGCGCTGCGGGGTTTGCCAGCCTCGCACTGGCAGATCAGCCCTGGATCCTGATCGCCTCCTGCGTAGTATCCGGCCTCGGCGGCATGTTGTTTGATCCCCCTCGCTCGGCACTGATCATCAAATTTACCCGCCCTCGTGAACGCGGACGCTTCATTTCCCTGATGATGGTGCAAGACAGCGCCGGCTCTGTCCTTGGCGCCCTGCTCGGAAGCTGGTTGCTGGCCTACGATTTTCACTATGTCTGCTGGACCGCTGCCGGTCTGTTCTGTCTGGCCGCCTTGTGTAACGCCACCTTGCTACCGGCCTACCGGCTGTCGATTGCCCGACAGCCACTCAAGGCAGGTATGCATCAGGTTCTGAGCGACAAAGCTTTTGTCCGTCTGGTGTTGACCCTCAGCGGCTATTTCATCCTCGGCGTGCAGGTGATGCTGATGCTGCCGATTCTGGTCAAGACGTTGGCAGGCCACGCTCAGGCCGTAGGCTGGATGTACATGCTCGATAGCCTGATTGCACTGACACTGCTCTATCCGCTGGCACGCTGGAGTGAAAAGCGCTTCTCGCTGCATAGCCGTCTCATCGCCGGGCTCGGGATCATGACACTGGCCATGGTGCTGGTATCGCTGGTGCAGCACCTGGTGCCACTGTTCGTATTGATCGGCCTGTTCTATCTGGGCTCCAGCCTGGCAGAACCAGCACGGGAAACCCTGCTCACGTCACTGGCGAACCCCGCTGCCCGGGGCAGTTACATGGGGTTCAGCCGGATCGGTCTGGCTTTTGGCGGGCTGGCCGGCTACCTCGGTGGTGGCTGGTTATACGATCTGGGTCATCAGACCGGACACTCGGCATTTCCCTGGCTGGTGCTTGGGCTGATCGGTCTGCTGACCATGCTGGCGCTGTGGTGGCAACAGCCGTCACGCCAGCCGCTGGTGCTGCGCCCGCTCCCCGGCTTGCACTGAGTACCGGCAGGCGTATGCTGGACGCCACCCGCAGTTGGCAGACAATTACTGATGTACCGGATTATTTTTGTCGAGGATGACCCCGAGCTGGGTCAGTTGATTGCCGAGTTTCTTGGCCGTCAGGACATGCAGGTGCAGATCATTCCGCGAGGAGATACCGCCCTGGCCATCATCCTGGCACAACAGCCTGACCTGGTGTTGCTGGACATCATGCTGCCCGGTCTGGATGGACTGTCGTTGTGCCGTGACCTGCGCCCTCGCTACAACGGCCCGATCGTCATGCTGACCGCGCTGGACAGCGACATGAACCAGATATTGGGGCTCGAACTGGGCGCCAGCGACTACATCCTAAAAACCACCCCTCCCCCGGTGCTGCTCGCCAGATTGCGCGTCCAGCTGCGCAACGTCGAACCACACAAGGTATTACCCGCACCACGCCAGCCACCACAACAACTGGCGTTTGGCAGTCTCTGCATTGATGCCCAGAGCCGGGATGTTCGCCTGGCGGGCGACAGCATAGCGCTATCGACCGCCGATTTTGACCTGCTGTGGGAGCTGGCCTGTCACGCCGGACAGATCCTCAGCCGCGAGCAACTGTTCAAGGCACTGCGCGGCCTTGACTACGATGGTCAGGATCGAAGTATCGATGTCGCCATCTCACGTCTGCGACGCAAGCTGCAGGACGATAGCGAGAACCCCAGACGCATCAAGACAGTGCGTCAACGCGGTTATTTACTGGCGCCCAACGCCTGGTAACGGAGCGACGATGCGCAAATTATTCATCCAGTTCTACCTGCTGTTGATCACCATCTTCTTGTTGATGGCGCTGCTTATCGGTGGCGTCTATCGCTTTACGTTTGAACGCACCATGGACCGTTCCCTCGACGACCTGATGCAGGGCGCCTTGTCTTTGCTGCGCAACGAGCTGCGGCATACGCCCCCTGAGCACTGGGCCGAGCGGCTCTCGCAACTGGACTCGCCACTGTCGTTTGATATCAGCATCCAGCCGCTGTCGACGCTGAACGCACAACTGGAGCCGACGGCTCAACATGCACTGCAGGAGGGGGACATCATAGTCCTTGAAGAACAAGACCAGTTCCTGCAACGGATCCCGGAAAGCGGCTATGTGATGCAGGTTGGCCCCATCTCCTACCTCTCATTCCTGCGCGAACTGCACTGGCTGGATTTTTTGGTGCTTGCTCTGTTGGGGCTGTCATTGGCGTTGCCGGTGTTTTTGTGGCTACGTCCTCATTGGCGCGATCTGATTCGTCTGGAGCAAGTCACACAAGCACTGGGCACCGGCGATCTGCAAGCCCGCAGCCAGTTGGCAGCCAACTCCAGTCTGCATCGGTTGGCTTCTGCCTTCGATCACATGGCGAGCAATCTGCAGGGGCTGATCGCCAGCCGACAACGGTTAACCAGTGGCATTGCCCATGAGCTGCGCACGCCATTGGTACGACTACGTTACCGCCTGGAGCTGCAAGCGGCCTTCGCCGAGAGTGACAAACAGAAAATGGTGGCCGAGCTGGATGCAGTCGATCGCCTGATCGACGAGATGCTGGTGTATGCCAGATTGGAACAACCGACACCGCAGCTGGAATGGGAGGAATGGGACGTGATGAACTGGCTGCCGCAGTTGGTGAATCAACAATGGCAGCCGTTATCCGCGACCATCCGCATTCAGCTGGCGTTGCCTGACGGCGAGCGCAGGTGGCAGGGTGACCGGCGCCTGATCACCCGCGCGCTGGATAATCTGGTGACCAATGGCCTGCGTTATGCCCAACGACAACTCCGCGTCTCACTGCTTGACCAGCCAGGAGTGGCCGGACTCTGCATCGAAGAAGATGGGCCCGGTATTCCACCAGATGCGCGCGAGCAAGTGTTCGAACCCTTCACGCGGCTCGATCCCAGCCGGGACCGGCATACCGGCGGCTGTGGTTTGGGGCTGGCGATTGTCGACGGCATTGTTCGAGCGCACCACGGGACGATCACTCTGGATGAGAGTCCGCTGGGTGGCGCCCGCTTTATCCTGCGCTGGCCACTCACGCCCATGCCGACTGTACATACGGTTACAAACCGTCACCTAACTCCCACTGACGCCGATCAACCCAGCCCCTAGGATGACGCTTGAGGCATGAACAAGGGCATCTGCCCGCCTCTCCCTGTCACTGTTGGAGTACGTTGATGAACAAGATTATCGCTCTGGCCTCGGCCGCCATTTTTGCACTCTCCTCTTCCCTGGCCATGGCTGAAACGACAGCGGCCACGACGGCAGCTAGCGCGCCAGCCACCGCCACCCAGCAAAGCGTCAAGCCACCGGTCAAGAAACAGACCAAGCATGTCACTGCCAGCGTGAAAAAGAACAGTGCGCAAAAAACGGCGCACACGACCAAGAAAGCTCACAAGAAGACCGTACAACACAAGAAGCCGGTAGTGGTAAAGACCACCGCCTGATACGGCTGACTGACCATCTTATGTTCCGTGATTGATTTTTATCGCTGCGTGGCCCTCTTCTGGCGGTAATGTGTTCCCAGCCCCGTCTCTTCTCATCGGGAGCACAGTACTGGGGTTCACGCAGCGCTTTTCGTTCCATACCACCCCGGTTGATTCCTCCCTCCTCGGTCTACGGCTGACTGGCAAAATGTCAGCTCACAACGCCATACTCTTCATAGGGCATTTTCAGCAGGGGCTTGCCATGGATCCGCTGATGGAATGGAGCGCCGCACTGGCGACCGAACACCACCTCATCGATGAACAACATCAGCAGATGATTACGCTGCTCAATGATCTGCATAGCACACTGACACATACCGGTCGCTCGGATGAGCTGCCCCGTCAGCTGGAGGCGCTATGTGACTTCACCATGGAACATTTCGCGACCGAGGAACGGTTGATGGCGCACCTGAATTATCCCCATCTGGAGCGGCATCGTATCCAGCATGATCGGCTGGCAGCCCAGGCGCAGGAGTTGAATCACCGCTGCCAATGTGGCCAGCAACTGCTGTGCAGTGATGTCACCGAGCAGCTCAGGGAGTGGATGCTGGACCATTTTCTCGGTGAAGATCGGGAGCTGGGATTGTTCCTGCAACGACAAGACCGGTCTGAGTGACCGGTCTGCCGTCAGAGAGACTTACTCTTGCGATGCGGAGCCATTCGCCGTCAGCGGCATCCGATGCAGGCTCCGCATGCCCGCTCTGAGCTCCTCATGGCTGAGCTGGCCGTCCTGGTTGCTGTCCAGCGTGGCAAAGTCGGGGGTAGCCGCTTGCATGGCCGCCTGCCGCTGCTGACGCAGTTCAATCAGTTGCTTGTACTCCTCTGCGCTCAGGGTACCGTTCTTGTCACTGTCTGCGGCAGCAAACAGCGCGTTCCCTGCCGGCCCCTTGTGCCGACCTGAGCCAGCACGATGTTTTTGCATCGCGGCGCGCAGCTCATCCTGGGTTACGAAGCCATCGCCGTTGCTATCCAGAGCCGTAAAGTCCGGACGACGCTTGGCCATCTCGGCCTCGTGCAGGCGCTGCAGCTCGGCAAACTCCTGATTATCAAGTTTGCCGTCTTTGTTGGCATCAGCCTGGGCGAACAGGGCTCCGGGCTGGGGGCGGCCAACCTTGTCATCACCGCCAGCCGCCCATGCGGCAGACGCGGCCAGGAACAGAACGGGCAGGACGATAAAATGTTGCTTTTTCATGTTCAGACTCCTCATCGTTGGGATGATGTAAGCCTAAAGCGTCGCTGTCACAGAACTTTGTCACCAGCAGACCAGAGTGTGACAAATGATGACAATCAACGGGGCCGCAAGCGGGAAAGTAACATCTGTCCCATCCATGGATAATCGTCCTCGAAGTGGTGCCCCCCCGGCAAACCAATGCCGGTCACATTCTGCTGCTGCAGGCGAGAACAGAGCTGGAGCGGATCATCATCATCCCGCCCGTACATGCACAGCACAGGCACATCCAGTATGCGCATGACCTCGGGTTGCGTAGGGTATCCCTGCTCGCCGGCGCTCATCAGCATATCGCCAACATGAATCTCAAAATCGGAATGGGTGGATGGCGAGAGCATGGCGGCCAGCACCAGTTGCTGGCGATAGCGTTGTGGCAGGCGATTGATCAGGAACGGCACAATTTCAGCACCGAACGAGAATCCAATCAGAGCCAAGCGCCGTTGCGGCGAGCGTGACTGATATCGGTCGAGTAACCGGACCAGATCGGCAGTCACTTCATCAGGGGTTCGGCGTTGCCAGAAATAGGTCAGAGAGCTCCAGCCCAGCACCGGGCACCCCGCCGCCTGCAACCGGGTACTGACACCACGATCCAGCGCGGCCCAGCCGCCATCACCACTGAGGAAAACCACCAGCGGGCACTGGTTATCACGGCTGACAGGCAGGCTAACCACCCCCAGTGACGACGCCAAATCAGCGGCAGTGGCCGGCACAGCCCACAACAGCAGCCACAAGACGACTCCACCCAGACGCATGCCACCTCCACTATTTGTTGATGACCCCGAATGCGCCCCGGTTGATCAAGCTCACCAGTTGCGACAACAGACGTGGCAGCCGGATACCCCCTGGGCACAACAGGTAACGTGGTTGCCACTGGGGATTGAATTTCTCTTTGTAGCGCCGCAACCCCTGGAAGTTATACAGCCGATTGCCCTTGTGATAGACCAGCATCGCCATCTTGCCCCAGAAAGGCGCCAGGGGATGCGCAGCGAAACCGGACATCGGCGCCATGCCCATATTGAAATAACGATAGCCTGCGGCCTGCCCCCAGAGCAGCAACTCGGTAAACAGGAAATCCATGATGCCGCCAGGCGCTGCGCTGTCATAGCGCATCAGATCAACCGACAGCTCGTCTTTGCTATCGCTGACCCAGAGATTGGCAAAACCGACCAACTGTTGTTGGCAATGAACCAGCGCCATCGGCCCCCGGCACAAATACTCAGGTTGAAACCACCCCACCGAGAACCCTTTTTCCTGTCCCTGCTTTTCCGCCAGCCAGTGCCGTGATATGCGTTCCAGCTCGGGCAGCCAGGCGGCAACCTCATCGGCCTCGATAACGCTAAAACACATACCCTCGCGCTGAGCCTTGCTATGGGACTGACGTAGCGAGCGCCACTGGCTCCCGGCCAGCGCAAAACCGGACAGCTCAATCAGTGCCTCTTCGCCAAGCTTGAGCGGCATCAGGCCCAGTTCCAGCGCCAACGGTAACAACCCGGGCGAGATTTGATATAACACAGGCCAGCCATCATGCTGATCGCACAACTCACGGAACTGCCAGAGCAGCGCGGCAAACCGTGCGGGATTACCCACAGGCTCTCCCATCACCACCCAACTGCGGCCGCTGATGGCATACATCAAAAATGCATCCCCCTCAGTGGCAAATAACAGGCTTTTATCTCCAAGCAATGCCAGGTGGCCATGACTGCCACTTGCCGTGCGGATAATCGCGCTGGCTTGTGCCAGTGCTGCGGCATCGGGCTGGCCCGCCAACATTGGCATCGGGCGCAGCAGATAGGCAAAACCGGCAACCGCCAGCACGGCCACGACCGCTCCCATGGCCCTGAGCCCACGCGAGGCCATGCCATCCGACGCAAAGTACCACCACAAATCATGGCTGTAATCAACATGCCGGTAGGAGAACAACAAGACCCAAATTACCCCGAGCAGGACAGCGCCACAGGCCAGCAACCAGCCAGCCGACAGCGGAGCGTGCCACAGGGAGCCCCGACGATAAAAGAGATCACGGCAAGGCCACATCAACAGTATCAGGACCGTCAGGATCGCCGCCTCCTCCCAATCCAGCCCCTTCAACAGTGACGCCAGGACCCCTGCCCCCAGCAACACCAGCGTGATCCGAAAGGCAGAGTCATACCGCCGGTAGAGACTGCGCGCCAGCAACAACAGCAGGACGCCGCTCACGCTACCCAGCAGGTGGGACAATTCAAGCAGGGGAAGCGGCAGCACAGCCAACAACTGATCGATGCGCGAGGCAATGCCCGGCGTGGCCCCCGACAACAGCAACAGGGTTCCGCCGGCAAAGGTCCCCAAACTGATAAGCGCCGGTAGCAACGAACGCATCCCCGCCATCAACTGACCAACCGGCCGCCAGTTTGGCCACCGGGTCAGCATTTCACTGCCGGCGAACAGCATCAGGGCCGCAGAGAAGGGCAGCACATAATAGATCAGGCGGTAGAGCACCAGCGCGCCGAGCACCTGAGAGGCGGGCATCACGGCTGAGAGCAGCAGCACGACCACGGACTCAAAGACCCCGATGCCACCTGGCACATGGGCCAGCACGCCAAGCAGGTTGGCTATGACGAAAATGGACAGCACATGTCCATAGCCCACCTCGGGTGAGGCGGGTAACAAGGCATAAAACACCGCGGCGGCCATGACCCAGTCTCCGCTGGCCACCAGCAATTGCGCCCAGGCTCGCCCCGCGGTCGGATGGGGCAAGGTATGGCCACGAAACTGCAACGGCCGACGACGCCACAGCGGCAACACCAGATAGCCGAGCGCCAGCAACACGCACCCCAGCCCGAGCAGATGCAACCATGGTCGCAACCAGGTCGGCAACATGGCGTCCGGCAAGGTCTGAAAACCGCAACTCAGCGCCACGCCACCGATGAGCAATAAGCCAAGAAAGAAGGTCACCGAGCAGAAAAACACGATCCGGGCGATCTGTCCCGGCGACAGCCCCAGAGCCGAATAGAAGCGGTAACGCACCGAGGTCCCGGTCACCAGCGCAAAGCCCAGCGTGTTCGAGAAGGTGTAGGCGATAAACGAGGTCAGTGCGATACGTCGATAGGGCAATCGCCCCCCGACTTCCTGAACCGCCAGCCAGTCGTAGCCGGTCAACAGCAGATAGCTGGCCAGCGTAAACAACCCCGACCACAGAATCTGGGACCAGGAGAGCAGTGCGATCTCCCGTCGCACATCCTGCCAGTGATACGCATGAGCAAGGTGGTACATGACCACAAATGCCAGCGTAAGCACGGCCAGACTGGCCAACACGCCTATCCAGTAACGCCAACTCTTCATACGATCACACTTACCTTAGCCTTGAAGCCATAGCTCCAGCCAGGTCACGCGACGTCTTTCAGCCAGACAGGCGTGCGTTTCCCCGACCTGTCAGGGGCGAATCTCAATCGGGGTACCAGGTTCCACCAGTTGCCAGAACTCATCCATATCGTGATTGAGCAAAGCAATACAGCCATTCGTCCAGTTGGAGCGCTGCACCGACTTGTCCTTGGCTGTATTGGGTTGGCCGTGCACCATGACCATGTTGCCAGGCTCGACGCCCAGCGCCTTGGCCCGGTTCAGATCATCCAGATTGGGATAGGAGATATGAATTGCCCTGTGAAAATTGGAGTTCTCTTTCTTGTAATCGAGCAGATAACGTCCTTCCGGGGTGCGTTTGTCACCTTTACGCACCTTGGGGCCACGGGGATTTTCTCCCAACGCAATCCAGTATTGGCGTATCGGCTTGCCATCCTTGAGTAGCGTCATGCTGTACTGCGACTTTCTGACAACGACCAGATCGGCTCTCATCTCACCGGTCAACGCCGGATTCCTCAGCATATCGGCCTGAGCCACCGCTCCTGTCATCATCCACAACAGACAGGCCACCATCTTGTACACCGCATCCACTCCTTTCGCTTCATCCAGTCACACCCAGTAGGGCTGCAGCGATCATATGGATTTCGACGTGGCATACAACCGCTGATGGTCTATCACACGACGTTTTTTTTCATTTTGAAAATCAGCTCGCAGGCTCATGAGCTCGCGCCAGTTGATACGCCGTCTCGCCATGGGCAAACAGCACCCCGACCAGCTCAGGATCCAGTTTGCCGCGGATCACCATCTGCGTCATCACGTCACGTGCCGCATCCAGTGTCATCGGTGCCCGGTAGGGGCGGTTTTGCACCAGCGCCTGAAAGACATCGGCGACGGCCACAATCCGGGCGGCCAACGGCAAGTCACCGGCGCTGAGCCGCTGCGGATAACCCTGACCGTCCAGCGTTTCGTGGTGCATGGATGCGATACGGGCGATGTGCTCAAAGCCATGAATGCGCTTCAACAATTGCCAGGTATCAAACACATGACGGTGCATCAAGCGTCGCTCCTGCTCGTCATAGGGGCCGGGTTTATCCAGCATGCGATCCTCAACTCTGAGTTTGCCAAGGTCATGCAGCAGCGCGGCGAGGATCACGGATTCTCTCTCGTCAGCCGGCAGGTGCAGACACTCGGCCAACCAGCCGGCGACAGCCTTGACGCCTAGAGAGTGGCTGAAGGTAAACGGGCTCTTGCTGTCCACAATGTTGGCAAACATGAACCCCAGCTCGAGCAGGTCCTCGAAATTCACGATCAGCTCAGCGTCAGCCTGGGCCCAACGCATCAGCACGTCATCCAGCACATCCGGTGATTGCTGCAACCAGAACACATCATTGGCCGAAGCCGCGACGAACAAAGCGTACAGCTCAGGGGCAAACTCCTGTCCGGCATGGCGGGCTATCTGCTGCCCCCAATATTCAGGGGCCGGCAGATCCTGATGGCTGCTGGCATAATGGGCCCGCAGTGCATCGACACGGTCGACCAGAAAAACCAGGTTTGCCAAACGCTTGGTCTGCTCGGGCAAGTCCAGATCCAGTAAATTGCACCAGTGGGTATGGTGATAGCGAACCAGCGTCGACAAATGGGACAACAAACGGCATTGCTGTAACAGCTCGGCGCCACGGATGGCGTGCTGCTGACTGCCTTGCCAATCCCACTCATCCACCAGCCGGTGATGGACCTGGGTGCTGGAAACTCCGCAATCATGCAGCAAGCCGAACGCCATCAACAGGGCCTGCTCTTCTTCGTCCCAACCGGCATGAGCGGCGCAGGCAACCGCCATGATGGCTACCCGCTTGCCATGCTGCAAATCATCGACGCCGACGAAGTCGAGTGCTCCACCCAGTGCCACCAGAACTTCTCGTAGCGCCAACGAATAGTGCGCCATGCCTGCCTCCTGTGCATGGTGGCGCAGAGGGCGCCACAAGGGACCGTCCAGTGCAGTATAGACCTGTAGCAGCGAAATCAGGCAGGATGGAGTCTGATTCCCGCATTCAGGAGGGTACTGATGATAGAGACATTTTATTGGTTTCAAGGCGATACCGTACCTTGGCATCCCGGCAAGGCGGTGTGCGTCGGCAGAAACTATGCGGCTCACGCCGCCGAGTTGGGCAATGCCATTCCGGATACACCTTTGCTGTTCATCAAGCCGGATACAGCCTTTCGACACCTGCCAGGCCCCATCGTCATACCCGGTGACGCAGGCGCCGTTCACTTTGAGGGCGAACTAACACTCTTGATTGGGCAGACGTTGACCCGCGCCAGCCGCGAGCAGGCCATGGCGGGCGTTGCCGGTATTGCCCTGGCGCTCGATTTGACGCTGCGCGATCTGCAAAGCGAACTGAAACAGCGACAATATCCATGGGAAAAAGCCAAAGCCTTTGATGGCAGTTGCCCGGTCTCGCCATTCGTCCCACTCCAGCGTGATGACCTGCTCGCCCCCTGGTGTTTCCAGATAACCGTCAACGACGAAATACGGCAGCGCGGGGATAGCCGACAGATGATATGGCCGATGGTCGATCTGGTCGCCGAAATCAGTCAGCATTTTACACTGCGCCCCGGCGATCTGGTGCTGACCGGGACGCCCGCCGGAGTAGGCCCCCTGCACGCCGGCGACAGACTGCGACTTCAGCTCGGCCATCTCCCCGCCTGGGATGTCGAGGTGGTGACCAGGAGCTGACTCCGGCGCGCCAACAGGGCTATGCTTGAAGTAGCTACCGAATCTGGAGGCAACAATGTGCCGTACAGCCTGGCCACTATTTTTCCTGTTGACCACAGTGTCACCAGGCGCATTCGCACTGGATGGCCTGACCCTCGGCTGGGGGCATGGCAGCGATGGGGTTGAGGCCGTACAGGGCACCTTCACCACACCGTTGCAGCCGGCATGGCTGCTGGAACAGTTGCCGTTACCCGCGATGCGGCTGCAGTTTAGCGCCGCCGACTGGCAGTGGCAGCAGGAGAACCTGCTGGCCATCGGTATCGCTCCCGTTGCGCAATGGAACAGTCACTGGCACTCCGAGTGGCAGGGGTTTATCGAATTGGGCATGGGTCTGACCTATCTCAGCCGGCGTGATCTCGGCCCGCGAGCCTTTGGCAACCACCTCCAGTGGCAAGGACAAGTCGCTACCGGGCTACGCTTTCACGCTTGGTCCTGTGCCTTGCGTGGACTGCTGTATGACAATCTCGGCCTCGACAGTCCGAATGATGGACTGCAACTGTTAAGTGTGGAGCTCGGCTATCACTGGTAATAGCCGTGTCGGCAAGACGACAGCTATGGCAGAATTGCCATCATCCTCCCGATCCTGATGAGTTAACGATGACACGCCAATCTGTCTCCCCGGAAGTGGTGGCCGAATCCATGCGGTTGGCCCGCGCCAACCAGGTCCCCGGCCAAAGCAAGGAGCAGACCCAATTGATCGCCCAAGGCATTCAGAAGGGTATTGCCGAGTTCAAGCGCAACCAGAAGGCGCGGCAACGTGCCGCTAACAAGGTGAAAAAGCAGGAGTTGCGGCAACGGCAACACAGCCCGTCTGCTGCTGAAGAGTTGCTGCATGATGAGGGTGAAGAGCTTGCCTGCCATGGGGCCGGGCGCGGCATGGCCATATTGCCATGGGGCCTGTTACTGCTCAGCTGGACAGGGTTTGTCTGCTACCTGCTGACGACCTGACAATATTGACAGGGGGCAGAGCGCCGTCTCGCCTTCCAGACTCTGGTATCGCTTCTTCACTCAGCCAGAAGAGGTGAGACCGCGATGGCTGTCGTCGCATTTCTACCCCGCCCTGACCGGTGGGGTTTCTTTTGTGTCTGTTCGCAAGACATCGGCGGTCGCCAAAAAATGCAGGGCAGCCGGTAAGACTGCCCTGATCTGAAGTCAAGTGCGCCATGTGTTCGTCCGGCACCCATCACTGGGTGCCGTCTATCATCATCAGGCCGCCAGAAACTCTCTGGCATCCACACGTGCCGCATCCAGTCCTTTCTGGCGCGCCTCATCCCCCATACCGAGCCCCTCGGCATAAGCGACATGCTGATCCGCCAGGCCGACAAAACCCAGCACCGTCTTGACGTGCGCCAGCGCCAGATCGGTGGCGGTATTGCGGTGCATGCCGCCTGTGGCCGTAACCAGCAATACTGGCTTGTTGGCCAGCAACCCTTCCGGTCCCTGCTCGGTGTAACGGAAGGTGACACCGGCCCGGCAGATATAATCAAGCCAGGTCTTGAGCTGGGTTGGGATACCGAAGTTATACATGGGCACACCGATGATAATGCGGTCGGCAGACTGAATCTCGGCCACCAGATCATTAGACAAGGTCACTGCCGCTTGTTGGCGCTCGTTCAGTTCGGCGGCACCGCCGAATGCGCCGAGAATTTCGGCGTCGAGCTGCGCCAGCGGTTGTGCGCCCAAATCACGCAGTAGCACAGTCTGGGATGAATCTTGCTTGGCACTTTCCGCCAACAGCTCATCGATTAACAAACCTGAGCTGGAATAGCTGCCCAGAATGCTGGATTTGATGACCAATATCTTTGCCATGTTCACCTCGGGATTTGAAAATGGAATTTGCCTTTGACGTCGCTACTCTAGCCAGCCACATCACTGATAAAAATAGCAAAATTACGGCGCTATCTTTCTATAAATTAGAAAGGTTTAGTCCATGTGACAGTCATGACATCGCTGTCGTCTTGGCGACAGAAATGCGGGGGAAATATGCGTATTGAACTGCAGGATCGTTGTCGCGGCGCGCTGATCGGCCTGGCTATCGGCGATGCGCTGGGAACGACCCTGGAATTTCGGCCCCCAGGAAGCTTCAAGCCACTGACCGACATGGTGGGGGGCGGTCATTTTTGCCTGAAAAAAGGGTACTGGACCGATGATACGTCAATGGCGCTGTGCCTGGGCCACAGCCTGGTGTCCTGTAGAGGCTTCAATGCCACCGATCAGATGCAACGCTACTGCAACTGGCTTGATCATGGCTACATGAGCAGCATCGGAAACTGCTTTGATGTCGGCACCACTGTCTCTGGCGCCCTGCGCCGCTTTCAGCGGACAGGAGAGCCCTTCTCCGGTCCCCATGGTCGCTGGACCTCCGGCAACGGCTCGATCATGCGCTTGGCTCCGGTGGCAATCGCGTTCCACTCCCAGCCGGAACTCGCCCGACAGATGGCCATCGACAGTTCACGGACGACGCACGGTGCGGCACTCTGCCTCGACAGTTGCGCCCTGCTGAGCCAGATCCTGCTACGCCTGCTGCATGGTGCCGGGCCCAGGGAGTGTCTACCCGAGGTCAATCTCTGTACGACCACGGAAGTGCAGCGCTTGCAACAGGGTGACTGGCAGAGAAAAACCTACGACCAGCTACATGGTAGCGGCTTTGTCATCGAAAGCCTCGAGGCGGCGCTCTGGTGTTTTTGGCATACCGACAACTTCGCCGACTGCGTACTCGCCGCCGCCAACCTCGGCAACGATGCTGACACCACGGCGGCCGTCGCCGGCCAGCTGGCCGGCGCCTGTTACGGATTGCAAGGTATTCGCCAGGATTGGTTCGCGGCCTTGCACAAAGGTGACGAGATTCGGATGTTGGCCGACCAGCTCTATGCGCTGGGCATGGTCAGCGGCGATGAGGGGAGGCGCAACCATGGCTGAGCCGACACTGGATTGTCATGCCCTGGCCTTGCCACTGAACCATTGCAATCTTCCCGGCTGGCTCATTGCCTCGCTGACCTATCAGCAACATCCGGTCCCTCTGGAGATTGATGGGGTCGCCATCCATCACGGCGACCTGTTTGCACGCCTGCAACAGCAACCCGACGCCGCCAGTCGTGCACGATTGTTTACCAACTACATGGCCGTCCATTTTCGCCTACCGGATCATGGCTTGACACCCTGGCCGGAGGCCGAGCCAATACCCCGCCCGAACATGAATTATCGACGCCTGCTCATCGGTTGGCTCTTTGACTCGGATTCCGATGCCGGGGCCGCGTGGCGTGGCTGGGTCGAGTCGCGATTCGGCCTGCGTACCCGATACCACAAGGAGGCGATCAGTGACGACGAAGCCCAAGCGGCCTGGCAGTTTCGCCAGGCTTGGGTACGTGCCACCTACCACACCCATGATCTGGCCCGCCAGCTCGATCTGCTGTACAGCTACTGTCAATTCGAGCTGGCGTGTCGCTACCCGGGACAGCGTCATCTGCAGCTTTACCGTGGTAGCCACCAGCCCCTGCCCCGGCATACCGAGGAAAGCACACAGGCCTTGAACAACCTCAGCTCCTTTACTCAGCAAATTGACGAAGCGTATCGCTTCGGTGCCCATGTCTGCGCAGTCTGGGTACCGCTGAGCAAAATCGTCTGCTTTGACTCGCTGTTACCAGGGACACTGGATGGCGAATCGGAGTTCATGGTTCTGGGAGGCTGGTATCAGGTGAAACGGGTACGCTAACCATCATACGGCCGCCCATCAATGATCGGCATAGGTGCGACAATCCACCCACCGGACCGGGCTGGTCTGCAAGCGGGCAAATAGGGCAGGCAAGATAGTGGCCGCCCAGGGTTGGGTTTCATGAAAGCGGATCACGCCGCGACGCCATAGCAGCATCTGAGTCATGACCTCGTCAGTGACGCGTTCCGCACTGGCATCAGCCGCCGCATCATGGCTCTCGATGTTCCACAGGATCACGCGTCCTGGCGCCCGCGTACTGATCTCCAGGTCGCGCAACCCGTCTGGAGGGCGAAACCAGGGCAACCGCGTGGTCTCAGTCAAAGACTGCAACACCCAGCGCCCCTGTGCCAGCGAAACACTCCAATCAGCCTGCACGAGCAGAGGCTGCGGCAACATGCCTTGCGTTGCCACACAGTTGTCGGCATAGGCATCATTCTGTAATGAGCCGGCATGCAATCGATCTTGCAATAGCGTACCCACCAGAAAGAACACCGCATTCTGGCCAGACTGATTCAACATCTGCACCAGCCGACGGTTGTCGCTCAGCACAGAGGGCCCGCCGTCGAAGGTCAGCAGGAACTCACCATCCATCAATTCGAAACCGGTCAGTTCATCCGGGGTCAGCATGACACTCTCGTTCGCGCCCCCGATATCGACAGCCAATGCCCGTCGCAACAGATGTTGCAGGTAGCGGGCATGGTATTCGCGCGACAGCTTCTGCCAGACCAGATAGCGCTCCGGCAACACAGGCGGCGACAGCAGCAACTGCCGCATCTCAGCCACCGTTGCCGGATGGGCACAGCGCGGACACTCCTGGCTGGCGGCACGATAGGCCGTCAGGAGTCGCCGCCACAACAGCTGTCGATACTGCTCCAGACGCAAGCCGTCGGCATTATCGCCCCCGATTTGACGCGCCAGATCCTCCAGCGGCAGCAGCTCACTGGTCATCAGTTCAGCACCGAAACTGAGAATCTCCGCCCGCGATGCGGCATTGAATCCAGGATGACTGGCTAACGAATCCGGCCACGCTTCGCGCAAAGCCGCCTGCGCCGGTGCGTAACACAGCACCGGGGACAACAGGATAAGCAACAGCAGCCAAGGCAACTTCATTACAGCGCGCGCAGAGGATTGAGTATGTAGTTCCGCCACCATACCACAGCCTGCTGCGGAGTACCGCCCGACGAGCACGGGGACACAGGGCTATACTCAATAGCAGAGGAAGGTTGTGGAGAGTCGGCCATGAGTGACTGTCGCCTCTTGCCCAAAGGTAACGATTTGATCGCTGCCGTCCGCTGGCTCAGCGATCAGCATCGGCATGATCGAATCGCCATTGAGGAGGCTGCACTGCGCTTTGACCTTTCACCGCTGGATGAGGAGTTCTTGCTGATGCACTGCCAGGCCGCCGACATGCCGGATCAGGCGACCAGTCGAGAGCAGTAACAACGCTAATCCTCGGCAGCCAGGCGACTTGCCAACACGACACCATGCTCCTGCAGCACCGCTTGGCTCTGCGCTCCGCAAGACAAATAGTGCCGTCTGATGGGGCTATGTGCCGGCCAGCCCAGCTCGATAAAGTCACGCTTGAGCCGCTGCCCACCGATGATATACAGGCAATCCCGGACCGCAGTTTTGTCCGCCAGCCAGTAGTGAAACTGCTGGAACTCGTCGGGGGCATCATTGGTGGAAAATAACCACTGCTCCATGTGTACCAGCATCACCCTATACTCCTCCGGAGCCTCAAGTAACACGGCGCGCAACGCCGCTATATGCTGCTGCGCGCCTTGCAGATTGACCGCGCCCCGCAACTCAACCTGCAACAAAGGAGGTGCGGCATGAAAGTCCCATTCGCCGTGACGCACTGTCATTTCGCTCTCCCGCTTGATGTCTGGCTCTGACTATAAGCGTAGTGCGGATGCATGCGAACCCATACTGACCGCCAAGAAATGTCGGCTATGCCACAAAGTCGGCGCAATTGTTCCAACTCTGCCGCCAGAAACTGGCTGTTATGGCACGCCTGCGCTGGCGCATATCTTGCTGCAGCCTGGGTTGGCCCCACGATGAAATCGGCCTGCAGGAGGAGCAGCATGAGTCAGTGCAAGTGTCAGCAACAACCCGATCGCTATGTCAGCTTTGAAGGCATTGATTGTAATGGCAATGCCCGCTTATTGATGGCGATGATTTACCGTCACATTGAACAACCGGAGCGCAACAATGCGTTTTGGGACTACTTTCGCCAAAAAGCCACCGGCGGAAGTGGCCCCAAGCCCGATGATCTATTTATGATTCACTGCCACCTCAACCAGATCCGCGACCTGTTCGAACAGTGGGAGGATCTGGAAGCCTTAACCTTGCTAGACCGTATTGAGGTGGAGTGCTGCTAGCTAGTCGCTGCCGGCATACAGGCGCGCCAGCAAGCCCACCAATGTCAGCGGTTGACGCCCGGTCAGCCGCGTGATCTGATGCCGGCACGCCATGCCGGTACATAGCAGCTCGGCATCAGGACGCGACTCGATAACCGGGATGAGCACCTGACGCGCCATGGCCTCACCTGCCGCCGCATGCTCACTCTCGATGCCATGGGTACCCGCCATACCGCAGCACGCCGCCTCGATGAACTCCACCTGCAACGCCGGTATTTGTCGCAACAGGCGCCGTAACGACTTCATCGCTCCGGCCGCCTTCTGGTGACAGTGCCCATGAACCAGAAGCGGACGGGCCAGCGCCGACAACGGCAGCGCGATGTTGCCTGCCTGCAGCTCATGGGCCAGGAACTCTTCCAGCAAACGGGCACGGCTACGCAACGCGGGCGCCTGCTCAGGGCACAATTGCCGGGATTCATCTCGCAGCATCAACAACGCCGACGGCTCCAGGCCAATGATCGGCCAACCGGCCACTAGCGCCGGTTGCAATGCCTGCAGCAACTGACCCAGCTGGCGGCGAGCCAGCGCTACCTCGCCTTGTGCGTAAGCGGCCCGGCCACAATCGAGGAACCCTCGCCCCCCTGACGCTGGTGCCAGCACATGCACCGCATAGCCGAGTTGCCGCAGCAAGCGCCGGGCCTGCGCCACCTGCTGCGGATCGAACAGGGCGGTAAAGGCATCAACCCACAGCAACACCGGCACGCCCGTGCCAGGCGGTTCACTCGCCTGCGGTAAATCGCGCGTCGCCACCGGCTCGGGCAACACGACATCGGCAGCAATGCCCAGTAGCCACTGCCCAAGCACCGCCAAGAAGGGATGACGGTTGCGCCAGCGTATCAGTCGCCCGAGCCATGGCCATCGCCAAAGCCAGAGGGGAAAGCGTGATAGCAACCGTCGACGCCAGGCTTTGCGAAAATGCCCTCCTTTCTGTGCCAGATACTCAACGCGGATAGCAGCCATATCCAGGCTGTTCTCGCACTCTCGCTGACACCCTTTGCACCCAACGCAGGAGGCCATCGCCTGCGCCAGTCGAGGCTCCTGTAACCAGTGATGGGGATCAGGATGATTCAGCGCCGCTTTCAGCAGCCGCACCCGACCACCCGGCGAGTTATCTTCGCCAGGCGTCAGGCGATAGCTGGGGCACATCACACCGGATGATGTCAGCTGCTCGCAGACGCCACTGCGAATGCAAACGGCGACGGCCTTGGCAAAATCGCCACCCAGGCGGGGAATATCGGCATAGGCATCGCCCATACCCTGATCATGATAATTGGACCAGTCCAGATGATGACGCATGTCCTTGACCTCTCGTCAGCGAATGACGATCTCTATCAAGCCGCATGCCAAGCTCTCATGTGAACATCAGATTAGGGGTTAACGTCACTTACGTGCAGAGCGCGGGGAGCCGATCCCGACGGCCTCTTGAACCCATCGGGATCACCGGTTAAGCACAACAACAGGACACAGTGCGTCCAGGCCATCAATACCGGGTTTTGTGCTTGGTACTGCGTGCTGGCGTTTTTTTCTTCTTGCCGCTCTTTTTCTTGGCCTGGGTGCTCTTAACCGATGTTTTCTTTGCCGAGACAGACCTCGAGTTCTGCTTTTTGACGGATGACGGCGCTTTAACCTGTGTCACCTGACGCGCCTGCAGAGTTGGCCCTGTCGCCGGATCGTAACCAACCCGTTGCGCCGTCAGACTGCGGATGCCATCGCTGTCGACCGTAACGCCGTATTGCTGTGCGGCCACCGGCTTGGGCTCCACGACGGCTTGCGTCACAGCACCACTGCGCGGCACTGTCGGCTTGCTGCGATAGCTGGCGGCAGGGGGATTGCGCACCGCCGCCTTGCGGGCCGTCAGTGCCGAGGTCGCCGCCGCAGTGGCCGCTACGGCGGACGCCGCGACCGGTGTCGTCACCGTCTGCCGGTTGGTGTAAAACCCGGCGCCCGAACTCGCCGCCCCATCCAGATAGTCTACGGCCGGCAGATCCAGCAAACGATCGAACAGCATCGGCATCAACACTTCCGGGCGTGATTCGTTCGCGTTCCACATCATCACCAGACCGATATTCTTCTCCGGCAAAAAACCCAGACGAGAACGCACACCGGAGAGTCCACCGGCGTGGAAGATCATCTTGTGGTTGCCGTTGTACTGGAAAATGCGCCAACCCATGCCATACATCGGTTGTTTGATGCGGGTCTGCCGCCACTTCGACGTAGCGCCCTCCTTGGGCGAACGCACCACTGGGCGCGTCAGCTCCGCCATTACCGCCGGTGGAATCACATCCGGTCGATACCCCATCACCGCCGCCAGGTACTTGCTCATATCGGTGATGGAAGCATTGACGCCCGCCGCCGGTAGCACGTTGTAATAAGGTTGTGTAATGGCGCGCGGAACCCAGCCCCCGCCCCCCTTGACGTGCGGGACGGCAACATTACGGTTGTTCAGCATGCTCCAGCGGCCGGTACTGGCATCGCTCATGCCGAGTGGACGAAAGAGCCGGTTGCTGAGCAAATCGGCATAAGAGTGCCCCAGTTGCCGGCTGAGTACATCACCAATGGTCGAGTAGAGTATGTTCTGGTAACCGAAGCAACGACCAATCTGGCAGCTGGCACCAAGGCGCTGGGTTTTTTGTAGCAAGGCGGAATAGGACTCTCCAGATTCCAGCAGGTGATCGTTGGCGTTATGCGGCAGACCACTGGTATGCGACAGGACATTGCGTAACGTCAGACGCTGTTGCGGATCGTATTTGAGCCGGAAGCCCGGCAGATAGCGACTCAGCGGATCAGAATACCGAATCTGCCCCTCGTAGGCCGCCTGACCTGCCAGTACTGCCGCGAACGTCTTGGAGACCGAAGCCAGTCGGAACACAGTGTGGGGATTTACCGGGTTGCGCGTCTTGGTACTGCCGACGCCGAGTGTCTTGATATAGACCACTTTGCCGTTCTGCACTATGGCCAGTGCCGCGCCGGGCACATGATAGGCCCCAAAGATGCGCTCCACATCACGATCAAATTGGGGCAGCACTTCATTTAGTGGACGAGCCTGAGCCGGAACGGCCAGCAACAAAACAAGCGCAAACGCCAGACTGGCCCCTGACAGGATCCGGCGATACGACGAGACTAGAGACATGATGAGGACACTCTGAACAACGAGGGCTCTATTCTGGCAAACGAGACAGGCGACGCCAAGGTTTCTCCCGCTGTCGCCTGTGGTTTTTATCGCGCTATCACACTGCGGAGGCCTGCAAACGCAACGCCCGACGCGACTGCAATAGCAAAAACAGGCCAATCACGGCACCGAGCGCGCATAACCCCATCACATAATAAGCGGGGGCCATAACCTCCTCCTTCATCCACAAGGTCACCAGCATCGGCGTCACACCACCAAAAATTGCATAGGCCACGTTGTAGGAGAAAGAGAGACCACTAAAGCGGACGACTGGCGGGAAAGCCTGGACCATGACAAACGGCACGGCACCGACAATGCCGACAAAGGCCCCCACCAGCGCATACTGCATGAACAACTGCTCACCACCTTGCTGCAGGCCATCAAAAAACCACCAGGTCGCCAGCGCCAGGCCGCAGGATCCCAGCAAGAAGGTCAGACCGCTACCCATGGCATCGATAATACGCCCCACCAGCACACATCCCAGCGTCAAACAGATGATCGCCAGCGAATTGGCTTGCATCGCTTCGGCCGGTGCCACGTTGAAACTCTTCTGCAGGTAGGTGGGGGCCATCAGGATCAGCACGACAATCGCTGCCGATAATAGCCAGGTCAGCAGCATCGACAGCAATACCGAGGCCTTGTGCTCACGCAGCACCGACTTTAATGGCAGCTCCGCTGCCAGCGCCTTGCGGGCCTGCAATTCGGCAAAGACCGGCGTTTCGTGCAACCAGCGGCGCAGATACATCGCCAGAATGCCAAACAAGCCACCGAGTACAAACGCCAGACGCCAGCCCCAAGAGGCCACCGCCTCGGGTGACAAATTGGTCTTCAACGCGGTGGCCACCAGTGAGCCCAGCAGGATACCCGCCGTCAGCCCCGCGGTCAGAATGCCGCAACCGAGTCCGATACGGTGACTCGGGACATGCTCGGCCACAAACACCCAGGCGCCGGGTACCTCGCCACCGATAGCGGCGCCTTGCAAGATGCGCAACAGCAATAGCAGCAGCGGCGCAGCCATGCCAATCTGGGCATACGTGGGTAACAGGCCGATCAGCAAGGTCGGCAGCGCCATCAGCAAGATGCTCAAGGTAAACATCCGCTTGCGGCCGATCAAATCGCCAAAATGCGCCATGATAATGCCGCCAAGCGGGCGTGCCAGATAACCCGCAGCAAAGATACCGAAGGTTTGAAACTGACGCAGCCACTCCGGAATATCCGCCGGAAAGAAGTGATCGCCCACAATCACGGCGAAGAACACGAAAATAATAAAATCGTAGAACTCGAGAGCGCCTCCCAGCGCCGAGAGTGACAGCGTTTGGTAATCCTGTCGGTTCAGCGCCCGAGACGCCGACAACGTTGATTGTGTCGCCATGCTTGTTGCCATCCCTGTGCAAAATTTAGAAGTGAAAACTCAGTATGCAACGCGCCAGAGAGGCTTACATCGACAAATCTGCAATACTGCCTTGCGCTATCCTCAGCACCATATTGACCGCATCCGTGGACAAAGCTCGACTAAATACTTACACTGCGCCGGTCATTGGGGAGTAGCCTCCCGGCACCTGCTGCCGGGGCTGTCGTCAACATACTTGGCCCACAGGCCATGGCGACCGCGACCTGAGTTTGGCAAGACCTTTGACCACTTCGTCACCGGATAGGCCGGCGTGACGGCGTGGTCATTGGAAAAAAGCCGGCCTGGGAGAGTTTCATGGAGGCGTTCCTCGTATCCAGCGGCATAGTGGCTCTGGCAGAAATGGGCGACAAGACCCAATTGCTGGCACTGGTGCTCGCTGCCCGTTTTCGCAAACCTGTGCCGATCATCCTCGGCATCCTGATCGCAACCCTCTTCAACCACGCCTTCGCCGGTGCCGTTGGCCATGCCGTCACGCAACTGCTGGGCCCGGATGTACTGCGCTGGGTGCTGGGGCTGTCGTTCCTGCTGATGGCGGGCTGGATCCTGATCCCGGACAAGATTGACGATGACGACACCCGTGTCGCCAGTCGCTACGGCGTCTTTGGCGCCACCCTGATCGCCTTCTTCCTGGCCGAGATGGGCGACAAGACGCAGGTGGCCACTGTCGCACTGGCCGCGCACTATGCCAACTTCATCAGTGTCGTGGCCGGAACCACGGTCGGCATGCTGCTGGCCAACGTGCCGGCGGTGCTGGTCGGCAACAAGATCGCCAACCGCATCCCGCTGAAGCTGGTACACGGCGTAGCCGCCGGCCTGTTCGTGATCCTCGGCCTGCTGACGCTGTTCAACGTCGGCAACCTGCTCCCGCAGTAAGCCTCGCAGGACACCGGCTCGGCACAGAGCCGGTGTCTCGCCGCTACAGCTGCGCCAGCAAGCGCTCCAGCTTTGCCAACAACAGCTCAATCTCGTCACAGGTCACATCCAGCGGTGGCCGGAAGCGAATGCTCTCCTTACCCGCCCCCAGCAACAGCAGATCCTCCTGCTCCAACGCCAGCTCAATCAGACGTCCCTTATCGGCAGGCGTGACCAGCGTGAAGCCCTGATACAAGCCAAGACCACGCACGTGGCGAATCTTCTGCGGATAGCGCGCCGCCAGAGCCTGCAACCCCGCAATCAGACATCGGCTCTTGTCACTGACAGCGTCGATCAGCCGCTCCTGCTCAACGATGTCCCACTCTTGCACGAAGCGCACCATATCCGCCAGAGTGCCGCCCCAGGTTGAATCAAGAACACCGATATCCTGCATCGAATGCTGCATGAACAGCACACCGTTACCGAACTTCTTCGCCGAGGCCACTGCCTGTGGCGGATAGGGAATGTCGAAGCTGTCGATACAGAACACCTTGCCGCACTGACCACCGGAGGTCTGCACTTCGTCGAGCCCCCAATTTATCTGGTGGCGATGGCACAGCTCGGAGAGGGCGCGGTAGAAGCGCGGGCCAGCGAGGCGATGCCCGCCCGCCCCTTGCAGCGGCTCGAGAATGATGCCGGCGATCTCGTCGCGGTAGGTCCGGATCAGATACTCCAGGTTAGCTAGGCAGGCATCAATCTCACGCTCGTTCTCCTCCTGGCTGCGATCGCTGTCCCAACTCGGAAACGGCACCTGCAAGTTGCCCTGGATGATGCCGTGGTAATCACGGGTGGCCAACGGATCGTTCTCCAGCTTGGTGATGTTCAGCGCAAACACGGTACGCCCGTGGAATGCCTGATCGAAATAGATAAAGCGCTTGGTCAGTGGCGTCTTGCCCTGCTCCTGCATCTTCTGATGATGCAGGTTGATGAAGTACTTCATCATGTTCTCGACGGCTTCCGCTCCGGAGTTGACGACATACACTTCGACCGGCTGCCCGCGCATACACTCAGGGGCCAGGCGGTGCAGCAGCCGATAGTAATCGAGGCATTCGGCCGTGAGAAAATCCGGATTGGCCATCTTGTTGTTCGCCGCGCGCACCAGGCGCTGAACATAAGCCGGCTCGTACAAGCGCGGATGGTTATAACCCAATAGCCTGGCACCATACAGGCCGCACCAATCCATGATGCGATTACCATCTACCGTCGCCAGCCAGATGCCATGACTGTGCTCCAGATCGACGACAAATGGCTTGGGTTCGGCAATAACATATTGCGCCAGCTCGGTGAGCATGGCCTGACTTTGGGGTTGAGGGTAACGCATGGTTTGCTCCCGGAAATCGGCAGGAGAGATCACTGCCATACTTGAACCTGACGCCGCTTCCGTCAAGACAATAGCTACGATGCTATGATCATCGTCGGTGGTAGGGGCGAAATACAGCAGATTAAAAAGCAAGAAGCAGGCCAGCACAGGCTTGCAGTTAATTCGTCGCTGAATTAACATACTGTTCACAAGGGGAGTAACTTCCACGCCGACTGGTCGTCATCACGGTGCATGCACCCGGCCAGCGGGCAGTTGCCACGCAACTGTAAGTGAGACCTTGCCGCTTCAGGCAAGGTCTATTCTGACTCTCCAGCAGAAAGCCTGTGCCTGAGTGACACAGGCTTTTTTTGTTGGAGAATGCATCATGGAGTTACTGGGAACCTGGTGGATGTGGACCGGCTTTGCCGGGATTGTCATCGCCTTGTTACTGATCGACCTGCTCTTTGTCGGTGGTGGCAAGCAGCATAAAGTCAGCCTCAAAGAGGCCGCGATCTGGTCGTTAATCTGGGTCGCCGTCGCCCTCGCCTTCAACGCCGCTATCTGGTGGTATCTGGATGCCAATGCCGGCCGCGAGCTCGCTAACCAGAAAGCACTGGAGTTCTTTACCGGCTATCTGATCGAGAAAGCCCTGGCCGTCGATAACGTCTTCGTCTGGCTGATGCTGTTCGGCTACTTCGCCATTCCGGCCGAGCTGCAACGCCGGGTGTTGTTGTATGGCGTACTGGGTGCCATCGTGATGCGCACCGGCATGGTGTTCGCCGGCAGTTGGTTGATCACCCAATTCCACTGGGTACTCTATCTGTTTGGCGCCTTCTTGCTGCTGACCGGAGCCAAGATGTTGTGGGCTGCGGACAAGGAGCCGGATCTGGCCAACAATCCGCTGCTGCGCTGGTTACGCCGGCATATGAAGGTCACCGAGGAACTGCACGAAGAGAGGTTTTTCGTCATCAAGCAAGGTGTGCGTTATGCCACGCCGCTGCTGCTGGTCCTGATATTGGTAGAGATCAGTGACCTGATTTTCGCCGTCGACAGTATTCCGGCCATCTTCGCGGTGACGACGGATCCGTTTATCGTCCTGACCTCGAACATCTTTGCCATCATGGGGCTGCGCGCCATGTACTTCCTGTTGGCTGACTTTGCCGACCGCTTTGTGCTGCTGAAGTATGGATTGGCCCTGATCCTGTTGTTCATCGGTGCCAAGATGCTGCTGCTGGATGTCATCAAGATCCCGATCCTGCTATCGCTCGGCATAGTGGCCTTGATTCTGATCACCAGTATGGTACTGAGCCTGGTCTACAGTCGACGCCAGCAACGCGCGCCGCGCTGATGTGACGAATGATGAGAACCGACCCGCAACCGGGTCGGTTTTTTTATCTCTGCGTCGCGATTACCCGTCACAAGATCGGGTAATACGACATCGATTATTAAGCCAGATTTAATAATCTGGGTGGTGCCCACTACGGTGCGCAAAAAAACGGGGTCCGCAAGGACCCCGCATTCAGCATGCAACAACTGGCTCAGTCGTTCAGCGCCGCCATCAATGCCTCTTCCAGCTTGCCATTGGAGACACAGGTGGGCGTCACCGACGGTGCGGCGATATGGCTGCCATCCGACTCGACAAACGAAACCGAGGTGGACCCCTTGACGTTGACCGTGGCGACCGTCTTGCCCAGGCTCTCGGTCAGGATCAGATTGACACGCAGTGTCGGATTCTCGATGGCAACCTTGCTGCCCCCCACCCCGCAATCGAGGAAAGACAACCCCTCGGCGTAGCCCTGCTGTTGAGCCGCGAGCAGGCCCGACCCGCGCTCCTGACTCAGCAACGGCAGTTGATTGTCGCTGAACCAGCGTTCTGCCCGCGACCAGACCAGGTCAAACGGTTTATCGAACTCGGCCGTATTATTGGTCGCGACAGCCGTCGGTGGAGTGTAGCGGTAGTCTTCGGACAAACCATTGTCACTGGAACAAGCCGTCATCAGCAGCGGTAGCAGGCCCATAGCCAGATATCGTTTCATTGCGTATCCTTGAAATCACTGATATTCCTGCCGCCATTCTACTCCGCCGTCAGGCCGGTGACACTACCTCAGAGCCCCTCCAGATGACGTTGGTACGGGTATCGCACCTGATATCCGCTTTCCAAACGGGTGGTTTGTTGTGGTTGCAACGTCAGTTGCCACTGTTTTACCCCGGGCTCCTCGGCCGGTTGTGGCGCGGGTACGCCGGCCAACGGCTCAATCTTCACCTGCTCATTGCGGCTGATGGGCCAGCTATCGCGAACCGTCAGCGGCAGTGCGCTGTCATGGCCGTTGACGAACTCAAAGCGCCAGCGCCGTACCAGGGTCTGCTCCTTATTCAGCACACCCTGTTCGCCCTGTTGATCTTCCAGCAGGGTCGCCTGGATTTTGACCGCATCATCGGCACCAAACGCCAGCGCCAACTGGTCCCCCGCCGCCACCAACGGCAAGTCGCGCTGCCCGATATAAGCTCCATCGCGGGACAGACGCCAAGCCCCCGCCAGCAATGGTGCCGGCAGGCTGTTCTTCATATCCACCAGCAAATAGGCCGTCGGATCAAGCCGGGGCGCTGATTCCAGACGCAGGGAGACAGATTGGCTCTCCTCTCCCAGCACAACGCGTTGCGGATCCTGGTTACTCGCCACTGACAGGCGCCCAGGCAGCCGGTATTCAGCGACAAAGTCACCGGCATCCAGCATCGGCAGGCGATGACCGTCGGCATCGGCTTCAGAGGCTGGTGCTGGTGCCGGGGCTGGTGCCGCCATCAATGCCTGAACCTCGACGCTATCTTGTTGACTGACGGCGGTGCTTTTGGCCCGGATCTGGCTTTCATCACGCAGATCAATCCACCAACTGTTCAGTTCGGGAGGGGCTGATAGCTGCTGTGGACGACTGGTCGCCAGGGTTAACGCCACCTGTGGCCAGGTTTCGCCAGTCGCCTGCTGAACCAGCGCGGAGCGCGTCAATTTTAACATTCCACGCCGGGTATCCAGCCCGGCCTCATAGACCGGCTGCCAATTGGCGCCTGGTACCTGATAGCGCACCAGCAACTCAACCGGCGCCCCCTTCCCCGCCAGATGAATCTGTAATTGGCGACTCTCATGCTGATCCTGCTGCAATCGAGCCAGCTCACTCTTTACGACCTCAAGCTCGCGTGCGCGCTGGCGCTGCTCCTGAGCCAGCAGGACTTTCTGTTCTCCGATGCGCTGCATGCTATCGCCGAGCACACTGACACCACGAGCCCACTCGGCACTGGCCTGCAACGCCTGGTCACTGACTTTGCCAGGCGCGGCCGCCAGCGCCTGCAAAAATGTCATCTGGGTGGCTAAAGCCTGGGCACGCCCGTCCAGGCGGGCGAGCTCGTCTTGTAACGTATCCTGGCGCGCTTCGAGTTTGACCACGTCTTCCTGGCTGGCAACGGTCTTCAGCTGGCGCTGAATTTCGACACTGGTAATCTGAGCCTGCCCCGAGACCCGGCTCACCTGCAGCGACGCTACATCGAGACTGGCAGGCAATCCCTCTATCGCCACCACCTCATCACCCGCCGGTAATGTGACCGTCACGTGCCGCGTCACCGTGGCCAACCCCGGGTGTACGGTAACCGCCGTGATCTGGCTTGGAGCCGTGACCATGGCAGCCGCCCCCCCATGCCAGCCCAATAGCCCGGCATACAGCATCCAATACGTCGCTTTCATCACCTTCTCGCCTGTTGCCATAGAAACCTCACCATAATCTTTTGTCAGCCACCAAGCTCGGAGCCAGTGCACATTCAGGACTCAAGCAAAGCAGTGCTCGGCCCAACGCGCCAGTCCGGCAATCACCGAGCCGGCATGATCTCCGGTGACCAACGGAATGGATGGATAGCGTGCTGCCAGCACATCACGGATCAGCGGCGAGCGGGCACTGCCCCCGGTCAAGAAAATCACATCGGGTTGCGTAGCGGCATCGTGGATAGCATCATCCGCCAGCGAACCTATCTTTTCCAACAACGGCGCCAGCATTGCGGCCATCTGTAACTGACTGACGTCGACCTCGAGTGCCTGCTGATGCAACAGCAGCGTTCGCCGACAGACAGTCTGTTCGGAGAGCTGCATCTTCATCTGCTCGGCTTCCCACACCATATGATGTGTCTGACGATGCTGCCGGATCCAGGCCAGGCGCGACAGCTGTTCTGGTTGGCGCACCTCGCGTAGCAGGGTTTGCAACTGACGGCCGGTAGCATCGGCAAAAAAACGGCTCTGCGCCTGCAAATCGTTGATCGACATGGCATCCCAGAACAGGCTATGCGGCATCGGCAGCCCGCGCTGGTTGATGCCATCAAGGCCACAGAGCGGCATTAACCCCAACACGGCGAGGCGGATATCCAGATCATTGCCACCGAGGCGCATGCCCGTGTGTGCTAACAGATCCGCATCCCGTTCGGGCGCCCCCCGCCGCCCCGGCCCCATCCTTAGCACCGAGCAGTCCGTCGTCCCGCCCCCAATGTCAATGACCAGTACCGTCTGCTCCTGGCGCAATGTCGACTCATATTCAAGACCGGCGGCAATCGGCTCATACTGGAACTGAATCTCGGCAAACCCGGCCAGTTCCGCCGCTTGCACCAGCAAGGCGCGGGCCTGTCGATTACTATCATCCCCCCTCAACCCCTGGAAGTTAACCGGCTGCCCGATCACCGCCTGCTTCACTTCCCGTTGCAGCGCATTTTCAGCAGCACGGCGGATATGCAGCATCATGATGGCGACCAGATCGCGAAACAGTGTCAACTGTGGCGTCGACAGACCGGTCGCCCCGAGAAACGACTTCGGTGACTTCAGGTAATAGCCCTCTTCGGGCTCCAGCAAGTACTGTTCGGTGGCCGCCTTGCCCAGCAGGCAACGAAATGGCAGTCCCTCCTCCTCGAGCTCCCTGCGCGCACGCTGTGCCTTGGCCAGAGCTCCGGCGTGTTGTTGCAGATAGCGCTGGCGCTGAGGTTCATCCAGGGCATTGGCCAGCAACAGCGGAATGGCATCACGATGTGGCGCATACAGGGTAGAGGTCAGATAGGGATCTTGCCCATCTAGCGGCAAACGCCGTACCCGCCCCTGCTCCATGACGGCCGCAGCACAGTTCGATGTGCCATAGTCAAATCCGATATACACGATGTCCCCGACAGTTCACGATCAAAGCGGCATGCTAAACCATGATGGGCATCACGCCCAGCCGAACCTGGCCGCTAATAGCCGCTCCATATTCGGAATCAGAGACCGCAAGTACAGGCAGACTCGCCGTGAACCCAGAGATGAGGCTCTACGCCCTGACCTGGAGTGAAGGAGCCATTTCGTGGCCAGCCAGTGGCAGCCGTGAGTGTTCACCTAGTTAGAACTGCATTTAGTAGGCGAGACGGAACTCGAACTTGATGTCATCGGGGTCGACGGTCAATTGCCAGCGCTGCAGTCGATCGGCCGAATCAAGGCGCAGTCGGACACGATTACCATCGAAACGCACTCCGGTATCACCCCATTCTGAGCGCCAACGCAGCTCGGGGCGCAACCGCTTCAGCTTCCAGCCCCCCTCCTGCATGCTTAAAGGCAATGAGGCCCCGAGCGAGGGTGGCGCAGTCGGCCAGAGGCGATTTTGCTCTGGCGATTCGGGCTGCAGCTGAAATGAGCCAGCAGGAGTCCGTTGCTGCCAACTCAATAGCAGCAGCGTCAAATCGGCTTCGCAATCCAGCCAACACAGAGCACGGCTGGCACTCAATGCTGGCATTGCGATCCACAGCCATAACCCCAACAGCAGCAGTCGCATAGAAAACTCCTCTCGCGCCCCTATATTGAGAATAATGCGTTGGCTGAGAACACGGCTTACTATGCATTTATTTCATTATTACGCGACTGACTGGTGCCGACTGTTACATCCCGTGCAGGTAAACACCACGGCAGTCAGGCCCGGAATTACGAACGGCTTCCCGGGTACACTACTGTTAATTGAAAAGCGTGGCAGCATGTCTCCTTTTGGCGCTATGCCGTATACCTGTTCCTGACGGTGCGCGGGCAGCGATTGATGCCAAGTTACTGAGCCGGCCGATTCGCCTCAAGAGCCCGCCATTGGAGGTCGATTCTTTATCCTTACTATTCATCTAATTAGAAAGATGTCGCCGATGATTGGCGATCCCTCATGCACGGAGCCCGCCACAAAACCTAACCACCCCTGCGAATCTTGCCGCCGGCACCTCCCAACATTGGTTGAAAACGCAACCATTGGTACTGTCATCACAAAACGGCACATCCAGCATCAATTCAGGTGGCCAGCTCCATAGAATGGAGCTTTACCAGCAACCATGGGATTCCCTCTATGTTCAAGCCCAGCCGTCTGGCTCTGCTTACCTTCTCGGCACTGATGGCCAGTGCTGCGCAGGCAGAACCGATCTCGACTCCCCTTTTTCTCTCCATTAACAACCAGGCGGCGGATGCGGCGCTGCAACTTCAGGATCAAGGCAAAAGCACCTACAAGGTGACAACCAGCCTGAAAAAAGGGACATATCAGATCCAAATTGCCGACAAGGCACACACTTGTGGCACCACTTTCGGGCCGGCAACCGCTGGACCGTTACCATTTGGTAAATCCAATCCACTCTCCAGCTGTGCCAAGGATCAACAGTATCAGCTGCGCGTCCTGTTACCGGGTAACTATGATTTCACACTGGATAATAGCAATCCCGATGCACCGACATTGAAGGTGCTGCGCGCCACCAAGGCTGGCAGTTTCAAGCGCCAACCACCGGCAGTGGAATGCAACAGCTGGGATGGTGGAGCAGTGACCGTAAGCGTAGGCAAAACCTGGCCTAACGGTACCCAGTTACGTGATGCTTACTCGGGTCAAGTCGCCACCGTGAAGTCGGGCAAGGTGACCATGACGCCGGCGGTCGACAGTGAGGGCATTCTGCTGCTCGAACCGGTCAAGAGTGAAAAGCAGGTCGCGTTCAGTTGGGATAATGCCACCGTCTATTTCATGCTCACCGACCGTTTCAATAACGGTGATCCGACCAACGACAACTCTTTTGGTCGCAAGCGCGATGGCAAGGACGAGATCGGAACCTGGCATGGTGGTGACTTTAAAGGCATTACCGACAAGCTGGATTACATCAAGTCACTCGGTGTCAATGCTATCTGGATCACACCGATGGTCGAGCAGGTACACGGCTTTATCGGCGGTGGAGAAAATGGCACCTTCCCGTTCTATGCCTACCACGGCTATTGGGCACTGGATTTCACCAAGCTGGATCCGAACCTCGGGGATGAGGCGGCCTTGAAGGCAATGGTGGATGAGGCGCACAAACGGGGGATCCGTGTGCTTGTCGACGTCGTAATGAACCATGCCGGTTACGCCACACTTGCCGATCTGCAGGATTTGGGCTTGGAGAGCCTGGTAACCGATAAGGAGAAGTTGCCTGCCCGTTGGTCGGATTGGAAACCCGTGGGCCTGTATGGCAACTGGCATGGCTTCAACCAACACATCAATTATCAGAGCCATGACTGGAAGAACTGGTGGGGTACCGACTGGGTGCGCGCCACCATGCCGGGTTATCAAACCCCAGGCAATGACGACGTCACAGGGGCTGTCGGTGGTTTGCCGGATTTCTTGACGGAGTCGACCAAAGCAGTCGATTTGCCGCCGTTCCTGAAGGCCAAGAAAGATACCAATGCTACCACGCTGCCAAATGCAACCGTGGTTGACTACCTGGTCAAATGGCACACGGATTGGGTGCGCAAATTCGGTATTGATGGCTTCCGTGGTGATACCGTCAAGCACCTTGAGCCGGCAGCCTGGAAGAAATTAAAAGCCGAGGGCACCGCCGCATTGAAGGAGTGGAAGGCGGCGAATCCGGACAAGAAGATCGATGATCTACCTTTCTTCATGGTCGGTGAAGTCTGGGACCATGGCATGAACAAGGATCTGTGGTTCGACAATGGCTTTGATTCCATCATTAACTTCGACTACCAGCGAGATGCACTGAACAATGCCCAGTGCATGAATACCGCTGAGCCGACCTATGCAAAGTATGCCAAGACGATCAACACAGATCCTAACTTCAACGTCCTGAGTTATATCTCATCGCACGATACCAAGTTGTTCTTCGGCGACTACGAAGACACTGGCCTGCAACGTCGTGTTGCAAACAGCTTCATGATGTTGCCGGGTGGGGTTCAAATTTATTACGGTGATGAGTCGGGTCGTGGCCTGATGAAGAGCGACGGCGTTTTTGACCAGGCGGTACGTTCCGACATGAACTGGAAGGAGTTGAACAGCGGGGAGAAGGCCGAGTTGGTCAAGCATTGGCAGAAACTGGGGGCATTCCGTGCCGCACACCCGGCTGTTGCCGCAGGTAGCCACGTGAAACTCAGCGACAAGCCGTACACCTTCGTGCGCCAAAAAGGCAACGACAAGGTGATGGTGGTGTTTGCCGGCCGAAAGAATGGTTAAGCAGTAACTCAGCAACGCCAGCGCAAGCTGGCGTTCTTTTTACCGCGCCAGTGACGCCAAATAGCAAAAAGAACAAATAAAAAAAGACCGGGCCAAAGCCCGGTCTTTTTATAATTTGCTATTACTCTTCTACGGCAACAGCTTCGGCAGTCGCAGGGCGACCAACCAGCTCGATGTATGCCATAGGAGCCTTGTCACCGGCACGCAGGCCGCACTTCAGGATGCGGGTGTAACCACCAGCGCGCTCCAGATAACGCGGACCCAATTCGGTGAACAGCTTGCCTACCACTTCGCTATCGCGAGTGCGGGCAAATGCCAGACGACGGTTAGCAACACTGTCAGTCTTGGCGAGTGTAATCAGAGGTTCAACTACACGACGCAGCTCTTTTGCCTTCGGCAGAGTCGTCTTGATGATTTCATGACGAACCAGGGAGCTGGCCATGTTGCGGAACATAGCCTGACGGTGGCTGCTGTTCCGGTTCAGTTGACGACCACTCAAACGATGGCGCATGACCTTATCCTTCTAACTTAATCTGTGAGACCCGTAATCTGGATTACTCATCAGCCAGGCTGGCTGGCGGCCAGTTCTCAAGGCGCATGCCAAGAGACAGACCACGGGATGCCAACACGTCCTTGATTTCAGTCAAGGACTTCTTACCGAGGTTCGGAGTCTTTAACAACTCAACTTCGGTACGCTGTACCAGATCACCAATGTAATGGATGGCTTCTGCCTTCAGACAGTTCGCAGAACGAACTGTCAGTTCCAGATCGTCGACAGGACGCAGCAGGATCGGATCAAATTCCGGCTTCTCTTCCTTCTTCTCTGGGACGCTGACATCACGCAGATCGACGAAGGCTTCCAGTTGCTCTGCCAGAATAGTGGCAGCACGACGGATGGCCTCCTCCGGATCCAGGGTGCCGTTGGTTTCCATGTCGATAACCAACTTGTCCAGGTCGGTACGCTGCTCAACACGGGCGGCTTCAACATTATAGGCAATGCGAACCACCGGGCTGAATGCTGCGTCCAGCAGAAGGCGACCAATCGGACGCTCTTCGTCTTCGCTGTGAACGCGAGCAGAAGCAGGCACGTAACCACGACCGCGCTGCACTTTCAGGCGCATGCTGATTTCAGCATTGGCACCAGTCAGGTGACAGATGACGTGGTTCGGGTTGAGAATAACGACATCTTCACCATGGACGATGTCGCCTGCAGTAACAGGGCCCGCACCAGACTTGGTCAGAGACAGGGTTACTTCGTCCTTACCTTCCAGACGCACAGCGATGCCTTTCAGGTTCAGCAGGATCTCAAGGATATCCTCCTGTACACCTTCCTTGCTGCTGTACTCGTGCAGAACACCGTCGATTTCAACTTCGGTGACGGCACAACCCGGCATAGAGGAAAGGAGAATGCGACGCAGCGCATTGCCCAGGGTGTGACCAAAACCACGTTCCAGGGGCTCAAGCGTCACTTTCGCGTGAGTCTGACTCAGTTGCTCAATATCAACGAGGCGTGGCTTAAGAAAATCTGTTACAGAACCCAGCATTATGTCCTCTCTTAGAAGCTAGCTTTACTTGGAGTAAAGCTCGACGATCAGCTGTTCGTTAATGTCGGCAGACAGGTCAGAACGTTCCGGCAGACGCTTGTACACGCCTTCCATCTTGTCTGCGTCAACTTCCATCCAAGTCGGCTTTTCACGCTGCGTAGACAGCTCGAGAGCGGCCTTGATACGAGCCTGTTTCTTTGCCTTCTCACGAACAGCAACCACGTCTTCAGGAGAAACCTGGTAAGAAGGAATGTTGACAACACGGCCATTAACAACGATAGCCTTGTGGCTTACCAGCTGACGGCACTCGGCGCGAGTAGCACCGAAACCCATGCGGTAAACAACGTTGTCCAGACGACCTTCCAGCAGTTGCAGCAGGTTTTCACCAGTGTTGCCCTTCAGGCGGGCAGCTTCACGGTAGTACTTGCGGAACTGCTTTTCCAGAACGCCGTAAATACGACGAACTTTCTGCTTTTCACGCAGTTGAACACCGTAGTCAGACAGGCGCGGCTTGCGCGCACCGTGTTGACCGGGTGCAGTATCAATTTTGCACTTTGAGTCAATCGCGCGAACACCTGACTTCAGGAACAGGTCAGTGCCCTCACGACGGCTAAGCTTCAGCTTAGGACCGATATATCTTGCCATGTTCTTTCTCCAACAATCCTAATCCAAGAGGCTTCGTTACACGCGACGCTTCTTGGGAGGACGACAACCGTTATGCGGGATCGGAGTCACATCTGTGATGTTAGTAATGCGGAAACCAGCCGCATTCAGAGCACGGATTGAAGACTCACGGCCAGGGCCTGGACCCTTTACCATCACTTCCAGGTTCTTTACGCCATACTCTTTGGCGATTTCGCCAGCGCGCTCGGCAGCTACCTGAGCAGCGAACGGAGTAGACTTACGAGAACCACGGAAACCTGAACCACCAGCGGTAGCCCAAGACAGGGCATTACCTTGACGGTCGGTGATGGTCACGATCGTGTTGTTGAAAGATGCATGTACGTGAGCGATACCATCGCTTACTTGCTTTCTAACGCGCTTACGAGCACGAGTCGGAGCTTTTGCCATTTTCTACACCTTCCCGCTTACTTCTTAATCGGCTTGCGAGGACCCTTCCGGGTACGCGCGTTAGTCTTGGTGCGTTGACCACGAACAGGCAAGCCACGACGGTGGCGCAGACCACGATAGCAACCGAGGTCCATCAAGCGCTTGATGCTCATGGAGATTTCACGACGCAGGTCACCTTCAACAGTAAACTTGGCAACTTGCTCACGCAGCTTTTCGATCTGGGCTTCGTCCAGATCTTTGATTTTCACATCCTCGGCAATACCGGCTTCAGCGCAAATTACCTTTGCGCGGGTATTACCAACACCATAAATTGCAGTCAATGCAACGACAGCATGTTTATGGTCAGGAATGTTAATGCCAGCGATACGGGCCACTATTCCACTCCTAAAACAATATATAAATTTGACCACCATAAAGCCCGTTCCGGATACATGGTGGCCGATCTAGTGCACAACAAAAGTTGGCTGGCTAATTTAGCCAGCTCAACTTTATTTTTCAAGTACCAGCCGTAAATATATTAGCCTTGGCGTTGCTTATGCTTTGGCTCGCTGCAGATCACGCGCACAACACCGTGGCGCTTAATGATCTTGCAGTTACGGCAGATGGCCTTAACGGAAGCACGAACTTTCATTGCTTAACTCCGCGTAACTGTGAAGCCGCTCTTATCGGCCGTAGCCTTTAAGATTGGCCTTTCTCAGGACATCACCATACTGATGAGACATCATATGGGTCTGCACCTGAGCCATGAAGTCCATGATGACCACGACAATAATCAGCAGGGAGGTCCCACCGAAATAGAACTGAACGTTCCACATCGTCATCAAGAACTGAGGCACGAGACAGATAAAGGTAATGTACAGCGCACCAGCCAGAGTCAGGCGCGTCATTACTTTATCTATAAACCTCGCGGTCTGTTCACCCGGGCGAATACCGGGAATAAAAGCGCCACTCTTCTTCAGGTTGTCTGCTGTCTCGCGCGGGTTGAACACCAGCGCAGTGTAGAAGAAACTGAAGAAAATGATCGCCGCGGCATACAGCAACTCATAGAGAGGCTGGCCTGGTTGCAGAGTCATGGAGACCTCTTGCAGCAGGTTGGCCGTCCATGAATTACCCTGGCCAAACCAGGACGCAATGGTACCTGGGAACAGGATAATGCTGGATGCAAAAATCGCTGGAATAACACCGGCCATGTTGAGCTTGAGTGGCAAATGCGTGCTCTGTGCAGCAAACACACGGTTACCTTGTTGACGCTTGGCGTAGTTCACGACGATTCGACGTTGGCCACGTTCAACAAACACCACAAAGTAAGTGACTGCAAACACAATCACCGCCAGCAGCAACAGCAACAGGATGTGCAATTCGCCTTGACGGGCCTGCTCAGCTGTAGCACCGATTGCATGCGGCAGACCAGCAATGATCCCGGTGAAAATAATCAACGAGATCCCATTGCCGATACCACGCTCGGTAATCTGCTCACCCAACCACATCAGGAACATGGTACCGGTGACCAGACTCACCACGGCTGTGAAATAGAATCCGAACCCGGGATTAACCACGAGCCCTGTCATCATATTCGGCAGACCGGTAGCGATACCGATTGCCTGAACGGTCCCTAGCAGCAGGGTCCCGTAACGGGTGTACTGGCTAATCTTGCGACGACCAGACTCCCCTTCCTTCTTCAACTCGGCCATCGCCGGATGAATAACCGTCAACAACTGGATAATGATCGACGCCGAGATGTACGGCATGATCCCCAGTGCGAGGATGGAGGCACGGGACAGGGCGCCACCACTGAACATATTGAACAGTTCAATGATGGTACCCTTCTGTTGTTGGAACAATTCAGCAAGTACGGCGGCATCAATCCCAGGAATTGGCACATAGGAGCCTGCACGGAACACAATGATGGCACCGAGCACGAACAGCAGTCTGCTCTTCAGCTCGCTGAGACCACCCTGTGCGCCTTTAACATCTAATCCTGGTTTCTTAGCCATGTACTTATTATTCCTCGATCTTGCCGCCTGCGGCTTCGATGGCTGCACGTGCACCCTTGGTGACGCTCAGACCACGAACGGTTACCGGACGCTCGATTTTGCCTGACAGAACAACCTTGGCAAACTCGATGTTCTTGGTAATCACACCGGCTTGCTTCAGGGTGTTCAGATCGACCACATCACCTTCAACGGCTGCGATTTCGTGCAGGCGGACTTCAGCAGTCACAGCGCCCTTACGAGAATAGAAACCGAACTTCGGCAGACGGATCTTCAACGGCATTTGACCGCCTTCGAACCCACCACGAGTGCCACCGCTCTTACGAGAGCCAGCACCCTTGTGACCACGACCAGAGGTCTTACCCAGGCCTGAACCGATACCACGGCCCAGACGCTTCTTTTCAGGCTTGGAACCAGCGGCCGGAGAAAGAGTGTTCAAACGCATGGATTACTCCTCCACCTTCACCATGTAGTAAACCTGGTTGATCATGCCACGAACGCACGGAGTATCCTCCAGCTCGACGGTATGACCAATGCGACGCAGGCCCAGGCCACGCAGAGATGCCTTGTGCTTCGGCAGACGACCGATAGCACTGCGAGTCTGAGTTACTTTTACAGTTTTGTTAGCCATGCCGCATTACCCCAGAATTTCATCGACGCTCAGGCCACGCTTCGCAGCGACTTGCTCAGGCGACTTCATGTGAGCCAGAGCGTCGATGGTTGCGCGAACCACGTTCATCGGGTTGGTGGAGCCGTAAGTCTTGGCCAGTACGTTGTGTACACCAGCGACTTCCAGAACTGCACGCATTGCACCACCGGCGATGATACCAGTACCTTGAGAGGCCGGTTTCATGAACACGTTGGAACCAGCGTGGGTACCATTCACCGCGTGGTGCAGGGTACCGGCATTCAGCTCAACCTTAGTCAGGTTACGACGAGCCTGTTCCATTGCCTTTTGAATGGCAGCCGGAACTTCACGAGCCTTACCGTAACCAAAACCTACACGGCCGTTACCATCACCAACAACAGTCAGTGCGGTGAAGGAGAAAATACGACCACCTTTAACAACTTTTGAAACACGGTTAACTGCTACCAGCTTTTCTTGCAGGTCACCGGCTTGAGTTTCGACTTTAGACATTTTCGACTCCTAACCTTAGAACTGAAGACCAGCTTCACGGGCAGCAGATGCCAGCGCGGCAACACGGCCGTGGTACTGGAAACCGGAACGGTCGAAGGAAACGGTGGTAACACCCTTTTCCAGCGCACGTTCAGCGATTGCCTTGCCCACAGCGGCGGCAGCGGCAGCATTACCGGTGTACTTCACTTGCTCAGCGATGGCCTTCTCTACAGTAGAGGCAGCGGCCAACACTTCAGAACCGTTCGGTGCGATAACCTGCGCGTAAATATGACGCGGAGTACGGTGTACCACCAGACGAGTCGCACCCAGTTCCTGCATCTTCTTGCGTGCTTTAGTAGCACGACGGAGACGAGCTGCTTTCTTGTCCATAGTGTTACCTTACTTCTTCTTAGCTTCTTTAGTACGCACTACCTCATCGGAGTAGCGTACACCCTTGCCCTTGTAAGGCTCTGGACGGCGGTAAGAGCGGATGTCCGCAGCTACCTGACCCAACAGAGCTTTATCGGCACTCTTCAGAACGATTTCAGTCTGAGTAGGGCACTCAGCAGTCACGCCTTCCGGCAGTTCGTGCTCAACCGGGTGAGAAAAGCCCAGTGACAGACCGACTACCTTGCCCTTAGCCTGGGCACGGTAACCTACGCCTACCAACTGCAGCTTACGTTCGAAGCCAGCGGTAACACCAATAACCATGTTGTTAACCAAAGCACGAGCGGTACCGGCCTGAGCATCAGCACCAGCGCTTGCATCGCGCGGGGCAAACTTCAGGACGTTCTCTTCCTTGGTAACAACAACAGCAGCATTAATGGAACGACTCAGCGAACCATTCTTGCCTTTAACGGTGATTTCCTGGCCATTCAGGGTCACTTCAACGCCGGCAGGAATCGCGACGGGTGCCTTAGCAACACGAGACATTTTCCTACCCCCTTACGCTACGTAACAGATGATCTCACCGCCCATACCAGCCTTACGGGCCGCACGGTCAGTCATCACACCTTTAGAAGTGGATACGACAGCGATGCCCAGACCATTCATGATCTTCGGCAACTCGTCGCGCTTCTTGTAAATACGCAGACCAGGACGGCTTACGCGCTGAATCAGCTCAACAACCGGCTTGCCTTGGAAGTACTTCAGTTCAACTTCCAGTTCAGCCTTGGTTTCGCCGCTCACCTTGTAGTCAGCGATGTAACCTTCTTCCTTCAGCAGCTTGGCGATAGCCACCTTCTGCTTGGAGGAAGGCATTGACACTGCAACCTTACCAGCCGCTTGGCCGTTACGGATGCGGGTCAGCATGTCCGCGATCGGATCTTGCATGCTCATTTGTCTTACTCCCGTGATCGATTACCAGCTAGCCTTCTTCAGGCCAGGAATTTCGCCCTTCATCATGTGCTCACGCACCTTGATGCGACACAGACCAAACTTGCGCAGGTATCCGTGTGGACGACCAGTGATATTGCAACGGTTACGTTGACGAATCGGACTGGAATCACGAGGCATTTGTTGCAGCTTGAGCACAGCTTCCCAACGTGCATCGTCAGTAGACTTCACGTCAGAGATGATCGCCTTCAGCGCAGCACGCTTCTCGAAGAACTTTTCAACCAGTTTGGCACGCTTCACTTCGCGTGCTTTCATGGACAGTTTTGCCATAACCCTACACCTTACTTACGGAATGGGAAGCTAAAGGCAGCCAGCAGAGCACGGCCTTCCTCGTCGGACTTCGCACTGGTCGTGATTGTAATATCCAGACCGCGAACCTTATCGACCTTGTCGTAGTCGATTTCGGGGAAGATGATTTGCTCACGCACGCCCATGGAGTAGTTGCCACGACCATCGAAGGACTTGGCGCTAACACCACGGAAGTCACGGATACGCGGCATCGCGATGCAAATCAGACGCTCCAGGAACTCCCACATACGCTCGCCGCGCAGGGTTACTTTACAACCGATCGGGTAGCCTTCACGGATCTTGAAGCCAGCAACAGACTTGCGAGCTTTGGTGACCAGCGGCTTCTGACCTGAAATTGCAGCCAAATCAGCTACTGCGTTTTCCAGAATCTTCTTATCCGCCAAGGCCTCACCGACACCCATGTTCAGGGTGATCTTTTCGATCCGAGGGACTTGCATGACAGTCTTGTAGCCGAACTGAGTCATCAGTTCCTTGGCTACCTTCTGTTTGTAAACATCATGCAGTTTCGCCATCGTTAAACTCCAATTACTTTACAAGTTCACCATTGGACTTGAAGAAACGTACTTTCTTACCGTCTTCAGTCCGGAAACCGACACGATCCGCCTTGCCAGTGGCAGGGTTAAAGATCGCAACGTTTGATACGTCAATCGGCGATTCTTTGCTAACGATACCGCCAGCAGTGCCCAGAGCCGGAACCGGCTTCTGATGCTTCTTCACCAGGTTGACGCCTTCTACTACTACTTTGCCGTGCTGGACCAGAACTTGAGTGACTTTGCCACGCTTGCCCTTGTCCTTTCCGGTCAACACAATTACTTCGTCATCACGACGGATTTTTGCTGCCATGGTTCGACTCCTTACAGTACTTCCGGGGCCAGGGAGACGATCTTCATGAACTTTTCAGAACGCAGTTCACGAGTCACCGGGCCGAAGATACGGGTACCGATCGGCTGATGGTTGTTGTTCAACAGCACAGCCGCGTTGCGGTCGAAACGGATGACAGAACCATCCTGACGGCGAACGCCTTTCTTGGTGCGAACGACCACCGCGTTAACTACATCACCCTTCTTCACTTTACCGCGAGGAATGGCTTCCTTGATGGAAACCTTGATGATGTCACCGATACCGGCGTAGCGGCGGTGCGAGCCACCCAGAACCTTAATACACATTACGCTGCGAGCGCCGGAGTTGTCGGCGACGTCCAGCATACTTTGCATTTGGATCATGTTAGTGCTCCGCTTTACTTTACTACTTTCCCTTTCGGGACTGGCTGCCCTTTAAAGGCGCGACATAATACCACAGCGTTTTTCGAAGTGGTAGTTGAAAAAAGAAACGGCCCCCGCAAGGGCCGTTTCTCGATGACACGAAGACCGAAACTTAAGCCTTCTCAACAACAGTGACCAGGGTCCAGGACTTGGTCTTGGACAGCGGACGACATTCGCGGATTTCCACGACATCGCCTACCTTGCACTCGTTGTTTTCGTCATGTACGTGCAGCTTAGTGGTACGCACGATAATCTTCCCGTAGATCGGGTGCTTTACCTTGCGTTCGATAGCTACAGTGATGGACTTGTCCATCTTGTCGCTAACGACACGACCCTGCAGAGTACGGATTTTATCGGTCATTACGCACCTGCCTTCTCGTTCAGAACAGTCTTGACGCGAGCGATATCGCGACGTACTTGTTTCAGAGTATGAGTCTGAGACAGCTGACCAGTGCTGGCCTGGATACGCAGGTTGAACTGCTCACGCAGCAGACCCAGCAGCTCAGCCTTCAGCTCTTCTACGCTCTTTTGGCGAAGATCTTGTGCTTTCATCACATTACCGTCCGAGTTACGAAAGTGGTCTTAACAGACAGCTTAGCGGCCGCCAGGGCGAACGCTTCGCGTGCCAGCGCTTCAGGCACACCGTCCATCTCGTACAGGACCTTACCAGGCTGGATCAGGGCAACCCAGTACTCAACGTTACCCTTACCCTTACCCATACGAACTTCGAGCGGCTTCTCGGTGATCGGCTTGTCCGGGAAAACACGGATCCAGATCTTACCTTGACGCTTAACAGCACGCGTCATAGCACGACGAGCAGCTTCAATCTGACGAGCAGTCAGCTGACCGCGAGAAATCGCCTTCAGACCAAATGAACCGAAGGAGACCTCGTTGCCGGCGTTAGCCAGACCACGGTTACGGCCCTTGTGGATTTTACGGAACTTTGTACGCTTTGGTTGCAACATTTACCGAATCTCCTTACTTACCGCGCGGCTTGCGCTTCGGCTTGGCAGGAGCCGGCTCTTGTTGTGCAGCAGCAGCAGCGGCGTTAACAGCTGCGATGCCACCCAGAACCTCGCCCTTGAAGATCCAAACCTTGACGCCGATAACGCCGTAGGTGGTATGTGCTTCAGAGGTTGAGTAGTCGATGTCTGCACGCAGAGTGTGCAGCGGTACACGACCTTCACGGTACCATTCGGTACGCGCGATTTCGGCGCCGCCCAGACGGCCGCTCACTTCAACCTTGATACCCTTGGCGCCCAGACGCATAGCGTTCTGTACCGCACGCTTCATGGCGCGACGGAACATAACACGGCGTTCCAGCTGGGAGCTGATGCTGTCAGCAACCAGTTGAGCATCCAATTCAGGCTTACGCACTTCGGAAATGTTGATCTGTGCAGGCACGCCAGCGATGTTGGCGATTTGCTTGCGCAGCTTTTCAACGTCTTCGCCTTTCTTACCGATAACCACACCCGGACGAGCGGTGTGAATGGTCACACGGATGCTCTTGGCCGGACGCTCGATGACGATACGAGACACGGACGCAGCCTTCAGTTCCTTGGTCAGGTACTGACGGACTTGGAAGTCGCCGTGCAGGTTGTCAGCGAAATCTTTGGAATTCGCGAACCAAGTAGAGTTGAAAGGCTTGGTGATTCCTAAGCGAATACCGTTAGGATGTACTTTCTGACCCATTGCTTATCTCCTAGCCTCTTAGCGGTCGGACACTACCACAGTGATGTGGGAGGTACGCTTCAGGATACGGTCCGCGCGACCCTTGGCACGTGGACGAATGCGCTTCATGGTTGGACCTTCGTCTACCATGATGGTGGCAATCTTCAGCGTGTCGATGTCCGCACCTTCATTGTGCTCGGCATTTGCAATGGCAGATTCCAGTACCTTCTTGACCAGAACAGCCGCCTTACGCGGGCTGAAGGTCAGCAGGTTCAGAGCCTTGTCAACCGGCAGACCACGTACTTGATCCGCGACCAAGCGAGCCTTCTGGGCAGAAGTACGGGCGAAACGGTGTTTAGCGATAGCTTCCATCATTTACCCCTTATTTCTTCTTGGCCTTCTTATCAGCGGCATGACCGCGATAAGTACGAGTTGGCGCAAACTCACCCAGCTTGTGACCGATCATTTCATCGGAAACGTATACCGGTACGTGCTGACGACCATTATGGACAGCGATGGTCAAACCGATCATGTTCGGGATGATCATTGAACGACGGGACCAAGTCTTGATTGGCTTCTTGTCCCCGCTTTCCACCGCTTTCTCTACCTTCTTCAGCAAGTGCAGGTCAATGAATGGACCCTTCTTGAGAGAACGTGGCATGGTGATTCCTCTTTAAAGAATTACTTGTTACGACGACGTACGATGTACTTGTCGGTGCGCTTGTTCTTACGGGTCTTGTAACCCTTGGACGGAGTGCCCCAAGGAGATACAGGCTGGATACCCTTGTTACGGCCTTCACCACCACCGTGCGGGTGGTCGACCGGGTTCATCGCCATACCGCGAACGGTCGGACGAACACCGCGCCAGCGGTTGGCACCAGCTTTACCCAGTTGACGCAGCATGTGCTCGGAGTTACCGATTTCACCAATGGTGGCGCGGCATTCGGCCAGCACTTTGCGCATCTCACCAGAACGCAAACGCAGAGTCACATAGGCACCTTCACGGGCCAGGATCTGAGCGAATGCGCCAGCAGAACGAGCGATCTGAGCACCCTTGCCCGGCTTCATTTCGATAGCGTGGACAGTGGAACCCACCGGGATGTTGCGCATCGGCAGGGCGTTACCTACCTTGATGCCAGCATCAACACCGGAAGCGATCTGATCGCCAGCCTTCAGGCCCTTAGGAGCCAGAATGTAGCGACGTTCGCCATCTGCGTACAGCACCAGAGCGATGTGAGCAGAACGGTTCGGATCGTATTCCAGGCGTTCAACCTTGGCCGGGATCCCGTCCTTGTTGCGCTTGAAGTCGATCAGACGATAGTGCTGCTTGTGACCACCACCGATGTGACGAGTGGTGATACGACCGTTGTTGTTACGGCCACCGGTCTTGCGCTGATCTTCGATCAGACCTGCGAACGGCTTGCCCTTGTGCAGTTCCGGGGTGACGATCTTGACGACGTGACGGCGACCCGGAGAAGTAGGCTTACACTTAACGATTGCCATTTATCTAGACTCCTCTTACTCGGCAGCGCCGCCCATGAAGTCGATGTCCTGACCTGGAACCAGAGTCACGTAGGCTTTCTTCCAATCGGAACGCTTGCCAACACGAGCACCGGTACGCTTGGTCTTGCCCATCACATTCAGGGTGCGTACAGCTTCAACTTTAACTTCGAACAGTTTTTCAACTGCTGCCTTGATTTCCGCCTTAGTAGCATCAGTAGCAACCTTGAACACGATAGTGTTCAGGGATTCAGCTACCATGGTGCTCTTCTCAGAGATGTGCGGAGCCTTCAGAACTTTCAGCAGACGCTCTTCACGGATCATGCCAGCATCTCCTCGATTTGCTTCACTGCATCAGCAGTAATCAATACCTTGTCGAAAGCGATCAGGCTGACCGGATCCAGGCCGGTGACATCACGAACGTCAACCTTGTACAGGTTGCGCGCGGCCAGGAACAGATTCTCATCTACTTCCGGAGTGACGATCAGAACATCGGTCAGTTCCAGGCCTTTCAGCTTGGCTACCAGTTCCTTGGTCTTCGGCGCTTCGATGGAGAACTGCTCAACAACGATCAGACGCTCTTGACGTACCAGCTCAGACAGAATGCTCTGCAGAGCAGCACGGTACATCTTCTTGTTCACCTTCTGGCTATGATCTTGCGGCTTGGCTGCGAAAGTCACGCCACCAGAACGCCAAATCGGGGAACGGATGCTACCAGCACGTGCACGGCCGGTACCCTTCTGACGCCACGGCTTCTTACCACCGCCAGACACTTCAGAACGGCTCTTCTGAGCGCGAGTACCCTGACGCGCACCATTGGCGTAGGCTACGACTACCTGATGGATCAGGGCTTCGTTGAACTCACGCCCGAAGGTAGTTTCGGAAACTTGAAGAGCGCCTTGGGCGTCTTTCATTACCAATTCCATTACTATCTCCTCAGACGTTACGCTTTAACGGCAGGTTTAACGATCAGGTCGCCGTTGGTTGCGCCAGGAACTGCACCTTTAACCAGCAGCAGATTGCGCTCAACGTCAACACGAACCACTTCCAGGCTTTGAACGGTTACACGCTCGTTGCCCAGATGGCCGGCCATCTTCTTGCCCTTAAACACCTTACCCGGGGACTGGTTCTGACCGATAGAACCCGGTACACGGTGTGAACGGGAGTTACCGTGGGTCATGTCCTGAGTACGGAAGTTCCAGCGCTTTACAGTGCCGGCGAAACCCTTACCCTTGGAAGTACCAGTAACGTCTACTTTCTTAACATCAGCGAAAACGCCAACGTTCAGCTCAGCACCAACAGCAACGTCAGCCGCTTCGCTTTCATTCAGACGAAATTCCCACAAACCACGACCAGCATCGACACCAGCTTTAGCGAAATGACCCGCTTCGGCCTTGTTCAGGCGGTTAGCCTTCTTGGAGCCAGTGGTGATCTGGATGGCAACGTAACCGTCGCTTTCCAGAGACTTAACCTGAGTCACACGGTTTGCTTCAACTTCGATAACAGTCACAGGAACGGACACACCGTCTTCAGTGAAGACGCGAGTCATACCTACCTTGCGACCTACGAGACCGATTGTCATTGTTATCAACCTCTATTCCGTAATTAACCCAGGCTAATCTGAACATCGACACCAGCGGCCAGATCGAGACGCATCAGAGCATCTACGGTCTTGTCGGTCGGTTCAACGATGTCTACCAGACGCTTGTGAGTGCGGATCTCGTACTGATCACGTGCATCTTTGTTCACGTGTGGAGAAATCAGCACGGTGAAGCGCTCTTTGCGAGTCGGCAGCGGGATGGGACCGCGAACCTGTGCGCCAGTGCGCTTAGCAGTTTCGACGATTTCCGCCGTGGATTGATCAATCAAACGGTGATCAAAAGCCTTCAGGCGGATACGAATTCTTTGGTTCTGCATTGACCAGAGCTCCAAATGGATTAAAGAACATAAAAACAGACCGCCCGCACCTTACCCTAGCGGGAGGTTCGGAGGTTGTTTTAAACGACTCTCCCCCAATCGGGGAGATTGTAGGTCCGAGCATATCGCTACGAACCGAGCCAGAGGCTCTGCCGTCAAATTGACGAGCCCGCGTATTATACGGATCGGCAATCAAGGTGCAAGTAGTCTAGTACTTATTTTCACCAGCGTACTTCTTGCGTCGCGCCCACAAAGACACGGGGCCTGTCGGCCCCAGATTGTTCATGCAGTTGCACTGTCACAAGGATGCGGCATTTCTTAGTTGAACTCTCTTTTTGCCAGATGAGCACTCATCCAGCCCAGCGCGGCTGAAATCTGCTGCGGCGCGACGCCGCCTTTGGCGACGCGCTTGCCCAGCGTCGACTCGAGCGACAAGACAGGATAGACATCATCTGCCACGACCGGACTAAACTGTTGCAATTCGACGAGCGACAGTGCTTCCAGCGGCTTGCCAACCTTAATCGCGAAGACCACTGTTTCGCCAACAATATGGTGAGCCTCACGGAACGGAATGCCCTTGGCAACCAGATAGTCAGCCAACTCGGTGGCATTCGCATAACCGCCCTGTGCCGCGGCCAGAGTCCGCGCCTGGTTAACTCGGATATCCTCCAATACCAATGCCGCCATGTCCAGGCAGTCATACCAGGTGTCCAGGGCATCAAACAACCCTTCCTTGTCTTCCTGCATGTCCTTGTTGTAGGCCAGAGGCAGTGCCTTCAACGTCATCAACATGCCTGTTTGTGCCCCAACCACCCGACCAGCCTTGCCACGGATCAGTTCCAGTGCATCCGGGTTCTTCTTCTGCGGCATCAGCGACGAACCGGAAGTCACCTTGTCGGAGAGCTCGACAAAACCAGCTTCCCCGGTGTTGAAGAAAATCAGATCTTCGGCAAAACGCGACAGATGAACCATCGACAGACTGGCACAATTCATTAACTCGATGACGTGGTCACGGTCCGAAACCGAATCCAGGCTATTGCGTGTTGCGCCGGCGAATCCCAGATCCAGCGCCAGCGCTTCACGATCGATCGCATACGCCGTACCAGCCAGCGCACCACATCCCAGAGGACACAGATTCAGCCGCGCCAATGCATCCTGCAGACGACTGAAATCGCGTTCCAGCATCTCGACATAGGCCAGAGCCCAGTGCGCAAACGTCACCGGTTGGGCGCGCTGCAAATGGGTATAACCCGGTAGCACTACAGATTCATTCGCTTTGGCTGCGGCCAGTAATGCCTGTTGCAGGTGATGAATCGACTGCAACAGCAGCTGCCCCTGCGCCTTGCACCACAGCTTAAGATCCGTTGCCACCTGATCGTTACGTGAACGACCAGTGTGCAACTTCTTACCCAGATCCCCGACCCGCGCGATAAGCTGCCCTTCAACCCACGAGTGGATATCCTCGGCATCAGAGCTCAGAATTTGCTGTGGATTAGCTTGCACCTCGGCTAACAATGCCTGGAGAGCCGCTTCCAGTCGTTGTTGCTCGTCGACGCTCAAAATACCCACTTGTACCAGCGCACGTGACCAGCCAACGGAGCCGACAATATCCTGTTCAGCCAGTCGATAGTCAAAACGCAGTGAGTCGTTGAATTGTTTGAAGCGCGTATCCGCAGCCTGACTGAAACGTCCACCCCATAACGCCATGGGCATTCTCCATAAATCGGGTCATCAGAAATGAGGCCACATCCTGGCGATGTGGCCGGCGAGAAATTACTGCTTGCTCTGTGCCTTCAATGCACGGATGCGGCTGGCCAGGGTGTAAAGGCGGATAAAGCCCTCAGCATGGCTTTGATCGTACACTTCATCGGCACCGAAGGTGGCGAAGTCTTCCGAATAAAGGCTATTGACGGAGCGCTTCTGTACCGCGTTGACCGAGCCCTTGTACATCTTCAGTACCACTTCGCCTGTCAGATCTTCGGCGATGGCATCGGCAGAGGCGACGATGGCTTTGCACAGCGGCGTGAACCAGCGACCGTCATACACCAGGTGCGAGAACTCGGCACCCAGCTTTTCGCGCCAGGCGCGAGTGGTCTTATCCAGTACCAGCTCTTCAACGGCACGCAGTGCGGCCATCATGACAGTACCGCCCGGAGTTTCGTAGCAACCACGAGACTTCATGCCTACCAGACGGTTCTCGGTGATGTCGATACGACCGACACCGTGCTTGGAGGCACGCTCGTTCAGCTCAACCAGCACCTGATAGGGGCTCAGTGGCTTGTCATCTACTGCCACCACTTCACCTTGCGCGATAGTCAGCTTGACATATTCGGCCTTGTCCGGGGCATTTTCCGGATCCACAGTCCACTGCCATACGGCGGCAGAGGCTTCGTTCCAGGTGCTCTCCAGCTCGCCACCTTCGGTGGAGATGTGCCAGGCGTTGGCATCACGGCTGTAGATCTTAGTAATCGATGCTTTGCAGGGAATGTTGCGCTCAGACAAATAGTTGAGCAGCTCTTCGCGGGAACGCATGGTCCAGATCCGCCACGGTGCGATCACCTTCAGCTGCGGAGCCAGAGCAGCTACCGCACCTTCGAAACGCACCTGGTCGTTACCCTTGCCGGTACAGCCGTGAGCAATGGCATCGGCACCTTCAGCCATCGCCGCCTCGACCATTGCCTTGGCAATCACCGGACGCGCCATGGAGGTACCCAGCAGGTAGGTGCCTTCGTAGATGGCGCCGGTCTTCAGCGTCGGGTAAACATAGTCTTTGACGAACTCTTCTTTCAGATCCTTGACGATGCACTTGGAGGCACCGGAAGCGATGGCCTTCTGTTCAACCCCTTCCAAATCATCAGCGCCCTGACCAACATCAGCTACGAAGCAGATGACTTCGCAGTTATAGTTCTCTTTCAGCCATGGCACGATCGCCGACGTATCCAGACCGCCAGAATAGGCGAGCACTACCTTGTTGATGCCTTCCATTACTTGTCTCCTTGATTGATCAGTGTGTGCAGGATGGCATTTTGCGCATGCATCCGGTTCTCGGCTTCATCGAGAATCAGTGATGCCGGTCCATCCATGACGTCAGAGGTTATTTCCAGCTCCCGGTGCGCCGGCTGGCAATGCAGCACATGGCGAATTCCGGTCTTATCCAGCAGCCCTTGATTGATCTGGTAGGGCATGAACTTGTCTTTTACCGTGTCCATGGGGGTGTTGTCACCCATTGAGACCCACGTATCCGTATAGGCCACATCAAAACCACGAATGTCCTCAATGCTATCGGTTACCGCAAGACGCGCCCCCGACTTGTTGGCCAGCATGACCGCTTCATTGAAGATCTGGGCATCGGGACCATTACCCTTCGGTGCCACTATAGTGACATCGGTGCCGAGAATGGCCCCGGTCAGCAGCAGCGAGTGAGCCACATTGTTGCCATCTCCCAGATAGGCCAACTTGACCTTGGTCAGATCATCATAGTTCTCGGCGATGGTCATGAAATCCGCCAGCGCCTGGCAAGGGTGATACAGGTTACACAGCGAGTTAATGATCGGCACGCTGGCATGGTTGCGCAGCTCAATCAGCGTTTTGTGGTCAAAGACCCGTGCCACAATGCCCTCACACCAGCGCGACAGGTTGCCGGCGAAATCTTTCACCGTCTCACGCTGTCCCATGGCTCCGTTTTGCTGATCCAGGTAAACGGCATGCCCGCCGAGGCGGTGAATCCCGATGTCAAAGGTGACGCGGGTGCGCAGTGACGGCTTCTCGAACAGCGTCACCACGCTCTTGCCGGCCAGGCTGGAGCGGTAGGCGGCCGGGTTGGCTTTCATCGCCTTGCCCAGCGCAATCAGCGCCAACAGCTCGTCCTGGTTGAATTCCTGAGTCGTTAACAGATGCCGCATGCTTTTCTCCTTGCTGCTTGCTCGTGCTCGTTGTTTTTTGCCGACGCGCTATCAGGCGCTGATGCGGGTGCCCACATCGCCACCAGCCAGCAACTTGCTGAGCTGATCCGGGTAGCGCCAACTGGCGACGCTGATGGGACGGCCAAGGCTGGCAGCCGCATGCAATGCAGCTTTGACCTTCACTTCCATGCCGCCAGTAATCACACCCTTGGCGATCAGCTCCTCGGCCTTGTCTGGTGTCACTTCGCTGATCAGTTGCCCCTTACCGTCAAGGATGCCGCTGACATCAGACAGCATCACCAGGTCGGCGCCCAATGCTTCAGCGATCGCTGTCGCCGCCTGGTCCGCATTAACGTTCATCAGTTGGCCATCTGCGGTAATACCAATCGAGCTGATGACTGGCAGGAAGCCACCATCCAGCAGGCTGTGCAGCAGACTGGCATCCCCTGGTTGGCAATCGCCGACGGCACCCAGTTCAGGATCGAGTTGGGTCACGTTGCACAAACCACCATCGGCGAGGCACAGCCCGACCGTCTTCAAGCCGCTCTGAATGGCCTTGGCCATCATCTGTTTGTTGGCGGTTCCGGCCAAGGCTCCGGCAATGATCGGGATTTGGTCAAACGGTGTGACACGCAAGCCGTTCTTCTTGCTGCTCTTGAGGCCCAACCCCTTGAGCAGGTCATCCACCAGACAGCCACCACCATGTACCAGCACCAGCGGACGGTGTTGCTGCTCAAGGAACTGTGTCAGGCCATCAAACAGCGCCGTCAGCGCCTCATCGCTCTCCAGCAGAGCGCCGCCCAGTTTGATGATCAGGGTATTGTTCGCCATCTTCGTTTGCTCCGTCAGATCAGACCGCAGGTCTGTTCAAATCCATAATTGATGTTGATGCATTGCAGGGCCTGCGACGAGGCGCCCTTCAGCAGATTGTCGATGGCCGAAACGACGACCAGTTGATTCCCTTCCTGTTGCCAGTGCAGATCGCAGAACGGGGTGCCAGCCACACCGGATATCGATGGCCAGTGTTGACACAGGCGCACGATAGGCTGGCCTTCATAGGCCTTGGCATAGGCTGCAGCGACCTGCTCAGCGGTCACACCATCGGACAATTGCACATAGATGGTGGCCAAAATGCCACGCGCAAAGTTGCCCAAATGCGGCTGGAACAGAACCTTGTTGCCGAGGTGATGGCTGATTTCCGGCTGATGACGATGTTTGAACACACCGTAAGGATTCAGACTGACTTCACAAAAGCTGGTGTTCAACGCCGCCTTGCGTCCGGCACCCGAGACGCCGGAGACCGCATTGATAATCGGAGTCGTCCCGCTGGCAATCACCCCGGCACTCATCAGCGGCTTCAACGCCGTCAGAGAAGCGGTCGGATAACAGCCCGGTACAGCAATCAATTCGGCCTGGGCGATGGCATCCTCATTCCACTCCGCCAGTCCGTAGACCGCCTTTTCTAACCACTCCGGCTGGTTGTGGCTGAAACCGTAGTACTGATCGTAGAAACCTTCCTGCTCGACACGGAACGCGCCAGATAGGTCGAACACCTTGATGCCGGCCGCCAGAAACTGCGGTGCCAGCTCCATGCTTACCTCGTGAGCCGTTGCCAGACAGACCAGATCGGTTCCGGCCTTGGCCTCTGCCATCCCCTCTTCGTTCAACGGCTTGACCGGCAGATCCACCAGACCGAGAAAACGCGGATGCAGGCTGGAAAACGGCTTGTTGGCATCCTGACTCCCGGCCGAAACAAATAGACCGTGCAGATTGAGGTGCGGGTGCTTCTGAACCAGGGCAGCCAATTCTGCTCCGGCATACCCACTGGCTCCGATAATGACGACATTCAACATGACAATATTCCGTAAGACGCTGACTGACCACCCAGGAGACGCAGTAAACCGCCTGCGGCATTTACAGGGCGGATGAATCAAGCAGTGACATCCTGGCTGCATTGCCTTACAAATAGTTCACACAGTTCGCGCTCGCTGCGACTTAATATTTATGCATTCAACTTGCATTTATATTATTTATCAAATTAGTATCCGGGGTGCAAGGAGGATGTATGGCAAATCTCGACTTTTTTCAGTTATACCGGGATATCATCGCGATTCCGTCGATCAGTAGCACGGATCCTGCCTGGGATCAGAGTAATCAGGGCGTCATTCATCTGCTGGCCGACTGGTTCAGCGCACTGGGATTTCGCTGTGATATCACGCCGATCGCCGGCCTGCCGGGAAAATTCAATCTCGTCGCCACGCTAGGAGAGGGGGAAGGTGGCTTGCTGCTAGCCGGCCATACCGATACGGTCCCTTACGACGCTGGCCGCTGGAGCAAGGATCCGTTCAAGGTCACCGAAGAGGGCAACCGTCTGTATGGTCTTGGAACCATAGATATGAAAGGCTTCTTTGCCTTTATCGTCTCTGCGCTGCAGGAGCTGGATCTCGGCAAGCTACAAAAACCGCTGCGAATTCTCGCCACGGCCGATGAGGAGACAACGATGGCCGGCGCTCGGGCCATCGCCGAGAGCCAGGCCATCAAACCGGATTACGCCGTCATTGGCGAACCGACCGGACTGGTACCGGTGATCATGCATAAAGGGCACATGTCCGAGTCCATCCGTATCACAGGTAGAAGTGGCCATAGTTCGGATCCGGCCAATGGCACCAATGCCATCGAAATCATGCAGCAAGTCCTGACCAACTTGATGTCGCTGCAACAGGAATTGAAAGAAAAATACAACAATACGCACTTCAAGGTGCCCTACCCGACCTTGAACTTCGGTGCCATTCACGGTGGTGACAGTGCGAATAGAATCTGTGGCTGTTGCGACTTGCATATCGACCTGCGGCCGATCCCGGGTGTCGCCCCGCAGGAGCTGATCGGCATGCTGCGGCAGAACCTGAATCCGGTGCACGAATGCCATCCAGGTTGCTTGCATATCAGTCACTTGCACGAACCAATCCCGCCTTATGCCTGCGGTGAGGATTCCCCGCTGATCGGCGAGGCCGAGCAGGCTACCGGCCATGCAGCCGAGGCGGTCAACTATTGTACCGAGGCGCCCTTCATCCAGCAGTTGGGCTGCGATACGCTGGTGCTGGGGCCAGGCCATATAGCGCAGGCTCATCAACCTGATGAATACCTTGATCTTTCATTCGTGAAGCCCACCCGCGAAGTGTTGCAGCATCTGGTCAAACGGTTCTGTCTGTGATCCACGGTTGCGCCCCATTCGCATAAATTTGCACATTTAATGGGCCATGATTTGACCTGGCTCACCGATTACGGATAGATTGTACCCTCGGTCGGTGAGGGCCTTTTTGTGGTAATCCTCACAAGAAAAGGGAAGGACGGACGTTATGCACGAGAAGTACGCGGCGCTACGCGGAAATGTTGGCCTGCTGGGTCAACTGCTAGGGAAGACAATCAAGGACCATCTGGGTGACGAATTTCTGGCGAAGATTGAGACGATTCGCCAATTGGCCAAGGCATCTCGTAAAGGGGATGAAAAAGCGCGCCAAGATCTGTTATCCATTCTGCACAGCCTGAGCGACGATGAATTGTTGCCGGTGGCGCGTGCCTTCAGCCAGTTTTTGAACCTGGCCAACGTGGCGGAGCAGTTCCATACCACCTCCCGCAACAATGAAGACAACCGCGGGCCGGATGCGATCGACAAGCTGTTCACCAAACTCAAGGCCAGCAAGCACTCCGAACAGGAGATCCTCGATGCCGTCAAGGCGCTGGATATTGAGCTCGTTCTGACTGCCCACCCGACCGAAGTCACCCGCCGCACCCTGATTCACAAGCAGGTTCAAGTCAATGAGTGCCTTGAGCATCTAGAGCTGGGCGACCTGACAGACCGGGAACGCAGTGTGATTCTGCACCGCATTGAACAACTGATTAATCAGGCATGGCATACCAACGAAATCCGCGAACAGCGTCCGACGCCGGTGGATGAAGCCAAGTGGGGTTTTGCGGTCATCGAAAACAGCCTCTGGCCCGCCATTCCGGATTTTATGCGCCAGCTGGATGAGCGTCTGTTTGAGACGTTTGGACTCCGTCTGCCGCTGGATGCCGCTCCCGTGCGCTTTGCTTCCTGGATGGGGGGCGACCGTGACGGTAACCCCTTTGTCACTGCCAAAGTGACACGTGAAGTGCTGCTGACCTCGCGTTGGGTAGCACTGAGCCTGTTTCTCAGCGACGTACAGGAGCTGGTTTCCGAGCTCTCGATGATCGATTGCGACGACGAGCTGCGTGCCCGCGCCGGCGGCCATAATGAGCCTTACCGCGCCGTCCTGCGCAAGCTGCGTGACGAAATCAAAGAAACCCTGCACAACCTGACAGCCCGCCTGAACGGCCAGTACACCGAAAACCGAGACCTGATCTCTCGTACCGAGCAGCTGCGCAAGCCGTTGGAAATCTGCTATCACTCCTTGCACAAGTGCGGCATGGGCATCATCGCCGATGGTCTGTTGCTGGATGTGCTGCGCAAGCTCTCCTGTTTTGGCATCACGTTGCTGAAGCTGGATATCCGCCAGGATGGAGAACGCCATGGTGAGGTACTTTCCGAGCTGACCCGTTATCTGGGTCTGGGGGATTACGCCCAGTGGAATGAAGAAGACAAGCAAGCCTTCCTGCTGACCGAATTGAACTCGCGCCGGCCGCTGTTGCCGCCAGACTGGCAACCGACCCCGGATAACCAGGAAGTGCTGGATACCTGTCGCGTGATCGCCGAAACCGATCCCGGTGCCTTTGGTATCTATATCATTTCCATGGCACGCCAGCCGTCCGATGTGCTGGCCGTGCAGTTGCTGCTGAAAGAAGCCGGCTGCAAGTTCCGTATGCCGGTAGCACCGCTGTTTGAAACCCAGAATGATCTGCAAAACGCCGCCGCTGTGCTCAACCGTCTGCTGTCGGTTGACTGGTATCGCGGTTACATTCAGGGTCAGCAGTACGTGATGATCGGTTACTCGGATTCGGCCAAGGATGCCGGCATGATCGCCGCAAACTGGGCACAGTATCGCGCCATGGAGCAGCTGGTTGAGATCGCCGAGCGTGAAGGGTTGAAGCTGAACCTGTTCCACGGCCGCGGCGGCACCATTGGTCGTGGTGGTGGACCGGCACATCAGGCGATATTGTCGCAGCCGCCGGGATCCCTGAAGGGGGGCTTCCGCGTCACAGAACAAGGCGAGATGATTCGCTTCAAGTTCGGCCTGCCGCAAGTGGCGATCACCAGCCTCAAGCTCTACACCAGCGCCGTACTCGAGGCCAACTTGCTGCCGCCACCGAAGCCGAAACGCGAATGGTGTGAGGTGATGGAACAGTTGTCACAGATCTCTTGTGACCACTACCGCAGCATCATCCGTGGCGAGCCGGACTTCGTCCCGTATTTCCGTGCCGCGACCCCAGAAATGGAACTGGGCAAGTTGCCCCTTGGCTCACGCCCCTCCAAGCGTAAGCCAAACGGTGGCGTCGAATCCCTGCGTGCCATTCCCTGGATCTTCGCCTGGACACAAAACCGTCTGATGTTGCCATCCTGGTTGGGCACCCACATCGCCCTGAATACGGTGGTGGCAGAAGGCAAGGAACCCTTGCTGGTCGAGATGAGCAAGGAGTGGCCATTCTTCCGCACCCGCCTCGAGATGCTGGAAATGGTGTTCCTCAAGGCCGACCACTGGCTCTCCGAATACTATGACCAACGCCTGGCTCCAGAAAGCCTGTGGCCGCTCGGCCAGCGTCTGCGCCAGGAGCTGAAAGACTCGACTGAAGTTGTTCTGCGTCTGCGTCCACAAGGTGGTCTGCTGGATGACCAGCCATGGATCAAGGAGTCCATCAAGCTGCGCAATCCGTACACGGATCCGCTGAACGTATTGCAGGTCGAACTGCTGAATCGCTCGCGTACCAATCCGGACGAGTTGCATCCACAGGTTGACCAGGCACTGATGGTGACCATCGCCGGCATTGCCGCCGGGATGAGAAATACCGGTTAGTACTTGCTGAACCAGGCCGGGGATTCCCCGGCCTGTTTGTTTCTGTTATCTGAGAGCATGTTTATCTGCGTCACCCCGAATTCATCGCCGTGACATACAGTCCCGTTAGCCTGCACCCACAGCCAGAGGAGAACAGACGTATGACCCCTGCCGTCCGCTACTTACGCCACACCGGCACCCAATTCACCACCCACCTGTACGAATGTGAAGTCACCGATGACTTCGGTCTGCATGCCGCAGCGCAACTCGGGTTGCCTGCCGAGCAGGTGTATAAAACCCTGTTGCTGCACCACGACAAACAGGTGGTGACCGCCGTGATCCCGGTTAATTGCATGCTGAATCTCAAAGAGGTGGCGAAGGCCGCCGGTCTGAAGAAGGTGGAGATGCTCAAACCTGCCGATGCCGAGCGCTTGACCGGTTACAAGGTGGGAGGCATCAGTCCATTTGCGCAGAAGAAACAATTGCCAACGCTGCTCGACACTCGAGCGTTACAACAGCCAGCGATTCTGGTCAGCGGCGGCAAGCGTGGCTTGTCGGTGGGCCTGGCTCCACAGGATTTTATCCAGTTACTGAATGCCACTGTGGCACCAATAGGTGAATAAACGGCCGTGGCGAAGACGAAGAAGCCGCCGATGGGCGGCTTCTCTTATTCTGGCGCAGCTGATTACAGCTCCGGGGTATAGAGCGGGGCCTGACGCGGCGAGGCCTGTTGCTGATAGCTGTACGCCAGCTTCAACAAGGTCGCCTCTGCGAACTCGCGGCCTAACATCTCAAGGCCAACGGGCAACGCCGGCGTGGTCGCCGCCATGCCTGCCGGCATCGTCAGCGCCGGGAATCCGGAGAAGGGGCTCAAGCGGTTGTTACTCCCCGCCGTGGGAGAGGTACCCAGCGCCGGGGCCAGGCCGAGGATGGTGGGATAAACAATGACATCAAACTCGGCACCCTGAGCAATGCCAGCGTCATCAAGATTTTCCAACGCCTGCAGCAATGCCGCGCGCACAACCTGCGGACGTTCGACAAGATTCAGTTGGTAATCGGCATTGGCACTTTGATCGCCGCAATAGGAACCATAAAAAGTGAAGGTTGATTGGTTGCGCGTCTCATACGCCAGGCTTTGTGCGACCTCCTGAAAGCTGGTGTAGTGATTATCCAGCGTGTTGGACCAAGAGCTCAGATACTCCGTCAGATCATTGCAGAACTCATAGCGCGACACACTCTTGTACTTGCTAAGAATGGTATCGAGGCCGGGAATAGTCACATCTTCAACCGTCGCACCGGCCGCCGCCATCTTCTCCAGCGCGGCGTTCATCACCGCTTGTACTGCCGCGTTCTCCTCACTGCTACCATCGCCAAACAAGGCACGCACAACACCGATATGAGCCCCCTGCAATGCGGTGGCAGACAATTCCGCAGCATAGCTATCCGGCAGATTGGTCATATCCCGATACGCCACAGCTGAGCCCACCAGTTCCGCATCATGTTCATAACTGCGGCGCTGTCCACTGTGTGTGGAGGCGTCGTACCCGACCAGGGCATCCATCACCAGCGCACAATCCTCAACGGTGCGACACATGGGACCCGCCGTGTCTTGAGTGTGCGCCAGCGGCACTATGCCATCCTGACTGACCAGACGCAGACTAGGACGCAACCCTACCAGCCCCTCCAGCGAGGATGGAACCCGGATCGAGCCGCCGGTATCGGTCCCGAGCCCGACCATGGCAAAACTGGCTGCGATGGCCGCTCCCGTTCCTGCCGAGGAACCACCGGGCCCCTTAGTCTGGTCATAGGCATTCTTGACCTGTCCTCGCATCGAGCTGCTGCCCTGATAACCAAAGGCAAATTCATCCAGATTGGCTTTACCCAGAATAATGGCCCCTTGGGCACGCAGACGCTGCACAATGAAGGCATCATCTTCTGGCTGGCTGTATTGCAATGCCAAGCCGCCCGCGCTGGTAGGCATATCGGCAGTGTCAATATTGTCTTTCAACAACACAGTGACACATTGTAATGGCTGCATGCTCTCGCCACTGGCCAGCGCGAGATCCTGCTCTCGCGCCGTATCGAGTGCCGTGGCGCTGACCGCGATGACGCTGTTGAGGGTCGGGCCCAGACTATCGTAGGCATTGATGCGATCGATATAGTGCTGAACCACCTGCTCGCAACTGGTCGTGCCGGCGGCCAGCGCAGCATGTAGCTGAGCAATGGTTCCCTCAACCGGTTTGAATTCAGCCAGCGGAGCGGGATCGGGCGGCACAGTGGTGGTGTCAGCGTCGCCGCAGGCGGACAATACCGCGCTGGCCAGCAGACAAAATACAAGCGTCTTTGATTGCACAAACAACATGGGGGGCATCCTTTGCAAATGGTCCAAACTGGATTCGATTCATCTCCTCCTGCGCAGAGGAGAATCCAGATATCGCAATGATGATGCCAACTTCCACGTCGCCACATTCAGTGCCCCTCAACCGCAGCCATGCGGGGGGATAGCGCTCGGTTCCAGGGCTTGGGTTTCGTGAAATACGGTGTGGACAAGGTGTCTGGACCACCAAAAATAGAGCATATGCTCATTATTGGCGCGTCATTATTAACCATACTATTAACAATGATTTAGCTAGGATTTACCAGCTCGGGCACTGCACTCGCTGCGTCCCGATGTTGTTGTTTGTCCTGATACATGGCCGCATCGGCGCGTCTTAGCACGCTGTCGAAACAGGGTTCGCCAGAGAGCCACTGACTGCTGCCGATACTCACCGAAACTGCGAGTACGCCATCCTGCCATCGCAATGGACAGCGACTCAGCGTGAGGCGCAAGCGAGCGATCAGCAAGGCGGCCTGATCCGCCTCCAGCCCAGGCAGCAGCAACAAAAACTCGTCTCCACCCATGCGGAAGGCATAATCACCGTGCCGCAGCTGCTGACGCAGCAGGCTGGCAACGTGTTGCAGCATCGCATCTCCAGCCGCATGGCCGTGAATATCATTAATCTGCTTAAAATGGTTGATATCCAGCAACAGCACCGCGACCGCTTGCTCGCGCTGTTGCAACACACCAACCTCCTGTTGGCTGATCTCCTGATAGGCACGGCGGTTATAGAGCCCCGTCAGACTGTCGGTTCGCGACTCCAGTTCGGCACGCAAACGCTGCTCACGCACCTGCTTGATACGATCGATCAGTGCCAACGACATCAGAATGCCATCCACCACCAGCCCACCATCAATCGCCTTATAAGTCACGTAATGAAAAGGCACAAATGCCATCACGGTACAGGCGGTTACCATGGTACCAACCAGTCCGCTCATGGTACCCAGCAGGAAAAAGCGCGCGGCACGATCGCCACACCGCCAGGAGTAGAGCCCCAAACAAAATGAATAGGCACTGACCAACGACGACATGACGATCGCGATCTCGACATGCCAGGGATAGCCGATGATGGGGCCGCTCAGGGCAAGCAACAGCGTCAGATACAGCAAACCGGAGGTTAGTCGATACAGACTCAGATGGCGCCGATGCAGTTCGAGAAAGGAACGGGTAAAAATCAGCCCAGCACACAAAAACAGGAAGATGGCCCCGGACTGCATCCAGTCCTGCCCGCCGGGATTATCGGCGAACAGCCAGGGGAACGTGTAGTTGTTATAAGCGGCGTTCATCAGCACAAAGGTGGCCAGATAGCCGACATAGGCCAATTGATAACGCTCACGCGTACCGACAAACAACAGCAGGTTGTAGAGTAACATGGCCAGGATGGCACCATAGACCAAGCCGCTGAAGATCCCATCGAACATTTGGCTATACAGAAACTGACTTTCGGTGGTCACGTTGATGGAGGCGATGAACGGATCCGGTGTTTGCACGCGCAACAGCACTTCGGATTGTCCAGGCAAAAACAGCACTCGCACATTGGGTGCAGGTACCGCGATTGCACGCGCACTGAATGGCAAACCGTTACCTGTATGATAGTGTGAGACGACCCCGTTCGGTGCCACTATGGTGAAGTCGACCTTATCTAGCCACCCCTGTAGCAGCCAGAGGATGCGCGAAACCGGCTCTGAACTCCGATTTTGCACCGAGAAACGGTACCAATAGGCCGCACGCGTGAAGGTGTGACTGGCCACCGGCTGAGCCAGCGGCACGAACCGTTCGCGAGGTAAGGAGGCCACATACTCCGGCGTCAGATTGCCTTGCGGGTCAGCGAGGTAAGCGACAGACTCACCTATCGCCTCATGTGGCCAGGCCAGATCCAGCGCCGGCAACGCCGCCCAGACCGGACTCATCAGCACATAACACACGCAGGCACACCACCACCGCAACGACATGAAAACGGCTCCTCTGATCCGACCGGAACAGTGTATCTGCCATTGCTAATATTGTCGCCACAGGGCACAAAAACTGCAGCTGAACGCTTAGTGAATCGAGTCAGCCTCTGCCAAAACACGATCATTAAGCGCCAAATGAGGAGGCCCCTAACCCGGGGCCTTTGCATTCAAAGGGCGGCGCAAACCGCCCACAGGTCGGCCTGCACGGCGGCGGCCGTCACTTCGCGCCCCGCACCCGGCCCCTGCAGAATAAGCGGGTTGGTGCGGTACCAGTCCGTCTCGACAGCAAAGATATTGTCGCATGGCCGCAGATTGACGAACGGGTGATGCGGCTCCAGCGCCTCAAGACCCACACTGGCGCGTCCATCCCGCTCCAGACGCGCGACATAACGCAGCATTTTTTGCTGCTGCTGTGCCTCTTCAAACGCATCCAGTACGGGATCATCCAGCTCGGCCAGCCGCTCCATAAATGCCTCTCGGCTCAACTGACGCAACGCGGGCGGTACCAGATTCTGCAGGCTGATCTGTTCCGGTTCCAGCGCAAAACCTGCCTCGCGGGCAAGAATCAGCAATTTGCGGCGGACATCCTGCCCGGACAAGTCTTCCCGCGGATCCGGCTCCGTCAAGCCATGTTGCCACGCCTCCTCGACCAGCTCGGAGAAGGGGCGCGTGCCGTCATACTGCTGGAACAGCCAGCTGAGCGTACCGGAGAAAATACCGCTGATGCCGTGGATTCGGTCACCGGAGTGGGAGAACATCTGCAACGTGCTCTGGATTGGCAAACCAGCACCGACGGTGGCGTTATAACGCCATTGCCGCTGGTGATCGAGAAAGCTCTGCCGGACCTTCTGGTATATCTCCGCCGGTGCCGAACCAGCAAACTTGTTAGCCGTGATCAGATGCGCGCCAACCTGTGCCAGCTCCGGGTAGGCAGCGCTGAGTTCGATACTGGCTGTCAAATCAATGGCAATCAGGTCATCGAAACTGTGCTGCTCCAGCTGCGCCAGGATCTCGGCCCAGGACTGCGGCTGCGGATGAAAGTTGTCCAGCATCTGCAGCGGATCGAGTCCACCATCAGCCAACAGACCACCTCGACTATCGAACACGCCAAACAACGTCAGCTCAAGATGATGTGCCGCCTCCAGGCGCGCTTTCTCCCGGGCGTAGAGCGCCAACCATTGCGAGCCGATGTTGCCGCGGCCAAATAGCACCACCCCAACCCGGCGGGTATGGTGAAATAAACAGGCATGCAGCGACAGCAACAACGGCTCCAACGTCAGCTCACGCACCACGGCAATCAGGCTAATACCTTCTTTGCTGGTCTGAATAAACTCCACCGGCAACTCGGCCAGCAAACGATAGAAGCGGTGACACTGCTCGGCATGATCACAGACCCCGGCACCGACCAGTGCCAGTAAGCTGTAGCCTTCACGTTGTATCAGTCCGGTATAGCCCCCTTCCGACTGAAAAGCCTGCAGCAATGCAAACGCGTTGGGCGCCGCTTCCGGGGTATAGGCCAGTCGCAGCACCTTGCGATCCGGCTGAGCGTGACAGGCCAAGGCGCTGAGCTGCTGGGCCGCTAATTGCTGTTCTATGGCGCCGATGACACTCCCGTACTCCTGGTGCGGTAACACCTTGAGCTCAATCAGCACCACCTGGTCCAGCGACGTGACAATGCGAGCCCCTTTTACCAGCGACTTGCGGCGCAGAATTTGTGTCGAGCCAGCCTGCGGATCGTAACTGCAACGCAACGCCAGCCGTTGCTGGCTATCGATGACAGGTTGCAGGGTGCGGCTGTGCAGCACGGGCGAGCCCAAACGCGCCAGCTCATTGGCCTCAGCTAGCGACAGCCGTTCCAGCAGGTGTGCCGATTTGACACGCCGCGGATCGGCACTGTAGACACCCGCGACATCACTCCAGATGGTGGTGGCTTCAGCCCCCGCCAGCGAGCCCAACAGTGTCGCCGAGTAGTCGGAACCGTTCCGCCCCAGCAACAGGGTGCGCCCAGCGGCGTCGGCAGCAATAAAACCGGTGACCACCACATACTGGCTGCCCAGCTCGGAAAGCAGGCTCTGCAGACGTTCACGGGATGCGGCCACGGCGACACGCGCCAGTGCAGCCTCTTCTGCGAGCAGGAAACGCCGGGCATCAAGCCAGCTGGCCTGGTTGCCACGCTCCTGCAGCAAGGCCGCCAACAGCCGTGCGGACCAGACCTCACCAAACGCCATTAGCCGGTTGCGCTCCAGCGCATCCATAGCGCCTTGTAGCGTCCGGGTGATCTCCTCCAAATCGGCAGCTAGCGCAGCCGACAACTGCAGGTGGCGTTCTCCCTCCAACAAGCCGTCAATCAGACCTTGTTGATAACTCTGCAAAGCACCGAACACCGCCGCCAAAGCGTGATCGCCGCTTTCGCTCAGATCCAGCAGTTGGATCAACCTATTGGTGGTCTTGCCTGCAGCCGAAACGACGATCAGCTCATCGCCACGCCCCTGCTGTTCAATAAGACCGGCCACCCGCCGATAACAGCCAGGATCGGCCAGACTGCTACCACCAAATTTGTGAACCTGACGCGCCAGTGGCGTCGTGAACTGCTGCATACATTCCTCGCTAGAAAATAATCAGGCTGCGGCCTGAGAAAACGCCTGTGCCAAATCAGCAATCAGGTCATCAGCATCTTCAATGCCGACCGACAACCGCAGCAACTGGTCGGAAATACCGGCCACTCGTCGCGCTTCCGGGTCCATACCGGCATGGGTCATGCTTGCCGGATGAGCGACCAGGCTCTCGACGCCACCGAGCGACTCGGCGAGGTTAAACAACTCCAGCGCGTCAAGGAAGCGTTGCATCTGCGCCAGATCAAAATCCACTTCGAAACTGAGCATGGCACCAAAGCCCTGCTGTTGACGACAGGCGATCTCGTGTCCGGGATGGCTTGGCAAACTTGGGTGATAGATGCGTGTTACCTGTGACTGCTGCTGTAAAAACGCAATGATAGATGCGGCATTTTCCTGGTGCTGACGCAGCCGCGGTGCCAGGGTGCGCAAGCCACGCAGGGTCAAATAGGCATCAAATGCCCCACCGGTATGTCCCAGACAGTTACCCCACCAGGCCAGTTGCTCCGCCAATTCAGGCGTCGCCGCGATCACAGCGCCGCCAACCACATCGGAGTGACCGTTGATGTATTTGGTGGTGGAGTGCACCACTATGTCCGCACCCAGCTTGATGGGTTGCTGTAACAGCGGCGACAGAAATGTGTTGTCGACGGCCACTTTCGCCCCTGCGGCATGGGCGGCATCGCACAGGGCCTGAATGTCGACCACGCGCAGCAAGGGGTTGGACGGGGTTTCGACCCAGACCAGCTTGGGTTGCTGTGCCAACGCCGCGGCCAATGCCAGCGGATCCCCCTGATCGACAAACAGCACCCGATAGCTACCGCGCGCGGCAACATGCTGGAATAAGCGATAGGTGCCGCCGTAACAGTCATGGGGGGCAAGCAGCAGATCGCCGGCCTGCAACAGCGCGCTGGCCACCAGGTTGACGGCGCCCATGCCGGTTCCGGTAATCACACAACCAGCGCCGCCCTCCAGGGCCGATAATGCCTGGCCCAGGGTATCCCGGGTCGGATTGCCGGAACGGCTGTAATCGTATTGCCGTTTCTGCCCATATCCAGCAAAGGTATAGTTGGTCGACAAGTAGATAGGAGGCACCACGGATCCGAACTGGTGATCCTCGCCAATTCCTGATTTGACCGCGTGGGTCTGCTGTTTGTAGTTGGCCATGACATCTCTCCTGTTCTGGCTACCGTGCTGGAAACTGGGATTGTTGCTACACCTTACCGAGCCCGACATGGGCCGTCAACACTTCTAGACGTCTAAATGGCTTTGCCTTCAGATTGCCATTACTTCCGGTACGGGTTAGAATCGCGCGGGATTCAATAGTCAACGGGTGAAACATGAAGACAGAGTGGAATGGTGACTATGTCAGTCCGTATGCCGAACATGGCAAGAAGAGTGAACAGGTCAAGAAGATCACCGTATCCATCCCGCTGAAGGTGCTGAAAATTCTGACCGATGAACGCACCCGCCGCCAGGTAAACAATCTGCGCCACGCCACAAACAGTGAGTTGCTGTGCGAGGCATTCTTGCATGCCTTCACCGGTCAGCCACTGCCGTGTGACGAAGACCTGCGCAAGGACCGCCCGGATGACATCCCCAGCGATGTCCAGCGTATCATGCAGGAGCTGGGTAAGCCGATTGAGAAGTTCGACGACTGAGTTCACGTCCAACGCCGAAAAAACAAAAGGCGACCCTGAGGGTCGCCTTTTATTTAATCTGTCAGTTGGAACCTGTTGCCAAAAAAGCGGCCCTGTTCGGGCCGTACAAGCTGTGTGTTATTCGCACAAGGATTCACACGACTAGCGGTGGACACTCCTTGTCACCCGGGCTTTCGCCTCAAGACAACACCATAGTAGGTAATCCCCGCTGACGGCACAGTGACCGAAACCATTTTCTTGTGCATAAATGGTGCAATTAGCGCTGCATTTTCAACCACTCCAGCGCCAGCAGCAAGGCGGCAACGCTGCGCGCATCACTGAACTCCGGCTCTGCCAGCAGCGCCTGCGCCTGCGCCAAGGGCCAACTCACCCGCTCCAAGGGCTCGGGTTCATCGCCGTCCCGCTGCTCCGGATAGAGATCTCTCGCCAGTAACACACTCATCCTGCTACCGAGGAATCCTGGTGCCAGCGTCAGCTCTTTCAGCGGAATAAGCGTTCCGGCACCGAAGCCTGTCTCCTCCATCAACTCGCGGTTGCCGGCCTGATCCGCATTTTCGCCAGGGTCAATCACCCCTTTAGGAAAACCCAGCTCATAGGCGTGGGTCCCGGCGGCATACTCGCGCACCAGCAGCAGGGTGCCGTCGTCCTGGATCGGTACCAACATGACTGCACCCTGGTGCCCCCCCTGCATCCGTTCATACTGCCGCTCAACCCCATTGGCGAACCTCAGGTGCAGGGACTCGATACGAAACAGCCGGCTCTGGGCTACCAGCTCACGCCGGAGAATCTCTGGTTTACGCTTTTCCCGACTCATGCCTGTTCGGCTATACTCGCCGCCTCCACCAGCCTAGACAGGCCATTGTAAGCCAACTGAGACGAGGAACAACATGCTCGCCTGGCAACAGATAGAGACAGTCCTGCTGGACATGGACGGCACCCTGATCGACTTGCATTTCGACAACTTCTTCTGGCAGCACCTGGTCCCGGAACGCTGGGGGGCCGCCCGAGGACTGGATCTGGCCACGGCACAGCAGACACTGGCGCCGGTATTTTCCGGTGTGGCCGGGACACTGAGTTGGTATTGTCTCGATCACTGGCGCCGCGAACTGGGCCTCGACATCATGGCACTGAAGCAGGAAGTGGCGGACAAAATCGCCTGGCGAGAAGATGCGCAAGTATTTCTGCAGCAGCTACGCGCCAGTGGACGCCGCTGTTATCTGTTTACCAATGCCCACCCGGACAGCTTGGCGCTCAAACTGCAGCGTACCGGACTGGATCGCTATCTAGACGGCCTCTATTCGACACACAGTTTTGGGTTGCCCAAAGAGGAGCAGGGCTGCTGGCAGGCGTTACAACAGACGCTGGGATTTGATCCGGCGCGCACGCTGTTTATTGATGACTCGTTACGCATCCTGCAGTCGGCACGGCAATTCGGAATCCGCCATCTGCTCGGCATACTGGCACCGGACAGTCAGCGCCCGGCCCAGGCATTGCCCGGCTTCCCGGCCATCCATCACTACCGCGAGTTGTTAGCATCGCTCAGCGCGGCAGCCCCCCTTGGCAAGCCAGGCTAGCCCTGTACCCGCTCGATACCGAGATTAGCGCCTATTCACCGGATGATGAGGTGAATAGGCGTCCCAAGGCCGATTCAGAATCGACCCGCATAATTCAAACGAATCGCCCCCTGGCTGTCGCGCTGACCAACAAAGTTCAGGTTCTGAGCAAAGGCTGGCGGCATATCGGCCCCCGGTGTCAACTTGCCCTCAAAACGATAGTTGCGTTTGGCATCCAGTTCACCGCGCCCGACCAGCGAGAAGTGTTGCGAAGTTTGTTGCAGCTTGGCCACCAGCGCCCCTTTCTCACAGCTCAGGTCAGCCTGTGCCTGCCCGACTTGCAACGCCCCCATCGGGGTGGTTACCTCGGCCGGCATCCACTGTAATCGACCGGTCAGCTCCTGACATTCGCCCTGCAGGGTGAGGCGCGCTACCGCCAGAGTCAATTGCATGCTGCCACTCGCCGTTACGGGCAAGGGCAGCGGCGACTGACTCAGCAACCAGTCAGCATCAGCCTTCAGGGCGACATCCCGCACCCGCGGCCCCCCTTGCCAGCCCAGCTCCGCGCTACCGGACAACGTATAACGGTCGTGCAGCGTCAACTCAATCACCGGATCGGCCAGTAGCACACTGGTGAGCGGAATACGCCACTCCAGCTTGTTCAAAACCAGGTTACGCCAACTCAGTTGCTCAATCTGACCATGCCACAGGCTGCCGCTGACGCCGGACACCAATAGACCGGGAGGCAATGTTACCCATGGCAACACCCGCGCGGCCGGAGCCTGTGCCAACAAAAACAGCAGGTAACAACACAACCCCGCCAGGGCGATCACAATCTTCTTTTTCATCGCTTATTCGCGCCCCAACTGCAGTCGTCTGACCCGTACCAGCCCCTTGCCGCCCTCGCTGGCCAGCTCAACCAGGCGCGCCGTGACGCCATAGTCACGTTCCATAATCACCAGCCAATTCATCAGGCGCTCAAATTCGACAGGCGCCAGTTCGACTTGTAACTGCTTCTCCATCGGCTGCAGGCGGGTCAAACTCAGCCCCAGCTGACGCGCGGTCTGATTGGCCACCGCCTCCAGCGTCATGTTCACATCGATCGGACGGGCCCCGGATGAACGCAGTGCCACCACATCTCCGGCACGCATCTGCATCCAGTTCAGCGTCTCCTGCTGTACCTTAAGCTGACGCTGGGCATCCTCGACATGCTGATGGAAGGGTTGCCACATCCCCCAGTAGAGAAACGCCAGCAGCAGACAGCTGAACGCAATCAACACCAGACGCCGCTCGCGAAGCGAAATCGAATACCACCACTGCTTCATGATTTGCTCCTCAATACCAGGGTACCCTGCACCTTGCCACCCTCGCTCTTCATGTCCCCTGGCTGGACCGTAAACTGTTCACCAGCCAATTGACGGAAACGGTCAAAATCCTGATAACTCCCTGCGGTTGCCTGCAGTCGAAATTCGTTACGAGCAGCGTCATAACGCAACAGATCTGGACGGACTGCCGGCACCTGTCCGAAGACCGGCCCCAGTAGCATCAATTGACGCACAAAACTGGTCGTCGCTCCCTTGCCGTCCAGTGCCTTCAGATGCTGGGTCATCTGTGACTTGGCATTGATGACCTTGGTCTCGCCGGGAAATAACTGTTTGTAAAGGGTGACGGTCTGCGCTTTAACCGACTTCGCTTCGGCCTGTAATTGCTGTAGAAACAGCACCTGGTTTCCCAACCACAAGGCCGCCAGGACAGCCACTGCCAGCCCGACTTTCCGCCACGGTTGCAATAGTCGTTGCCACTCAGGTTGCCGACGGTAGGCACCGGTCAGCAACGTCACCCGGCTCTCCAACGCCCCTGCCACCAGCAGATGCAACGGCAATTCGGCAGGCGCACTCTGCCACTCCCCTGGCACGTCAACGGGAAGCGGACTGTAACTCACGATAACAGGAGGGGGATCGAAACCTTGCAGCAGAGGGCCGAGCCAACTGTTCTCAACCTGCATGCCAGACCAGGCCCCCGTGCGGAATAACCAGAGATCACGCAGCGCAACGGCGCTCCAGCCCGTGGTTGCCAAGGGTAAGGCCAGCACATCCGGGAGGATGCGCTCCGCGGTCAACCCGGCGGCGCTGAGCCAGGCGAGCCATTGCTGCATGCGCTGGTGATCGACGGCCAGCAGTTGCACTTGATTCCCCTGCTGCTGTAATACGACGAGGTGCAAGGATTCGACATCCGTTGCCACCTCCTCCTCCAGCAGATATGGCAGTGCCTTCAGTGCCTGACGGCCACCACGACCGGGCAACGCCACTGTCTTGAACAACAGATCGGCGGCCGGCACCAGCGCTATGACCGGCCGTCCGCCGGCACGCTCTTGCAACTGGCTCAATGCCTCGGCACCGGCCAGGGTTCCACTGGCGATGATCTCCCGTTCACTGCGCGACCAGACCAGCCAATCAATCACGTCACTGGCCTGTGCTCCCAGGCGGATCAGCAGAATTTCGTTCACTCCTGGCCTCCGTACAGCCGTCTTATCACACTGACTTTATTGTTCGCACGCTTGTACAGGCTGTTGACCCGCAGACGCAAGCTATCGATCTCTATCTGCATTCGCGCCTCAAAAAAATAGCTGCTGACCACCACCGCCGAATAGATCTGGCTGACTTCGCTCAGACCGGTCACAGCGGCAGTCACCTGGCTCATGCCCTTGAAATCTGCCTCCTGCTGCCAACCGTCTGTCGGGCGATCCTGAATCAACTCCAACCCGGTATCATTGCTCATCTTGCCGAGGAACAAGGCCGCCATCAGGGGGGCCTGATAGCCACGCAAGGTGTTGACGTTGATCTTCAGGTCGGTGTTCGGCAATGCGCAGACTTGCGGCAACAAGCGGCGGTATAATGCCGGCGATATCCCCCTGACCATGCGTATCTCACTGACATCGCTCATTTTCTTGTTTGCTGTCAGATAAGGCACCTTCAGCGACTGATACCAGGCATCTTCCGCGCCCAGGCTGGAAAACAGGGTATCGTCACTGTCCAGCCAGTCGATCATCGCCGCAGTGATCTGCTCGGCTTCATAGTCATCCACCTGCAACTGGATCAGCAGCTGCTTGAAGACCTTGCCGGCAAACGGCAACTGCCCGGCAGGTAAACCACTCTCTGTCTTGCCGAGCGCATTGAGATTGAAACACGCCTGAGCATCGACAACCTGCCCGGTAATCAGGCCACCATCGACCGGAAAATTCTGATTCTCACTCGCCCAATACTGCCCCAGCTGGGTGACCAGAGGGCTGTCCTTGATATCTTGATTCAGCACCTTGGCCACCAACGCCTCCGAGCCATAGGCGTACCAGCGCGCCTGGGTCTGGTTCACCAGATTACTGGTGCGAAACAAAGCACTCTGAAAACGGCTGCTGATACTGGTGGCGACCATCATCATCACCGCCAGAATCAGCAATACCACCAACAGGGCTACACCTCGTTGCCGTCTCATGATGTGGTACTCTCGCTGGCAATCAGAAACAGGCGCCGGATTTTGCCATAGTGAGTCAGCTCCAGTTCGACCTCCACCGCTTTGGGTAGCTGGCTGGTACTGTTCCAGGCACTAGCCCACTGACCGTTATGGAAGAACCGGAGACGGAAGCTTTTCACGCCGTCGAGTAACACTGTCGCCGTCGGCTCAGTACCAACCACGGGATCCAGGTAGACATAACTGAGCCGTTCGAGCTTTTCCTCTCGCAGTCGGTAACCGACTTTTTGCAACTGCGAACGTGGCAACTGCGCACCAGGATTGAACCAGCCGCCTCGGACAAACAAGATGGACCAGTCATCACTCTGCATCTGGAATTGCCCAGTCTGGATCACGGCCGAGCTCGCCTCACCATTTACCCGGGTAGGGCGCGCGATCATCTGACTGAAATCCCGCTCCATCATGCCAAACACCCGCTGCAGCTCACCAAGCTGGGCGACTTTTTCGCGCGCCATCTCGTCGTTATGCAGCACCGCAGTCAGCAACTGGTAGGCACCCAGGCTCAGGCTGGCAAAAATCAGCAACGCCACCAGCACTTCTATCAGCGTAAAGCCGCGCATCCTAGCGGGAGACATAGGTTCGTAGCGTCGCACGGGGATTCTTCGCCTCCTTCTCGCTCCGAACCTCGACATCGAGTGCCCGGAAGCTGGCATCTGCAGTTTCAACCCCTTTCCAGCGCCAATACCAGGTTCGTCCCGCCATCTCTTCTTCGCCATTGATCCACGATAAGCCGGGCCAGTTGCGCGTCAATAACACTTCGACCTGGCGGTTATCGGCCACCCAGGTGGCAAAGGTCTTCTCTTCCAGATCGGCCAGACCCGACATCTGCTGGGTGACCGTCTGCACCACGGTCAAACCGGCGAGTGCAAAGATAGCCAGTGCCACCAGCACTTCCAGCAGCGTCATGCCCCGGCACTGGTTCACTGCTTTTCCGCCGCCAGGGCAGCCCGATCCAGCCACTGGACCTTGCCACTCTCATCGCCCCGGATCTGGGCCAGGAAGGGCTGAGTTTCACTGCCCTCCTCTTCCGCGCCGGTCAGCGTCAGATGAAATGGGGTAATTTCGCCGCCGGGCAGGAACAGAATCTGCGGTTCTCGATTTTCCTGATCCTCATCACGACCAAACCAGTCCTGTTTCTCCAGTCCCAGAGTGCGCTCTTCGCTATCAAGCATCAGGCCGCCCAGTTCCAGCTCGACGCTGGTTCCCTCGGGGAAGGAGCCTTTGACGGCCAGCTTTTCGTTCTGATACGGCGCCCACACCTGGTCCTCCCATGCAGTCGGGATCAGCGTGCTATCTGTGGCGGCCGCCTGCGCCTCTTTCTTCGGCTCGCGCACCATGAACTGATAGCCCTCAGGGTCGACACGCAACGCTATGGTTCGCCCCTCCAGCAGCGCCTGTTCCGCGACTTGATTCATCAGCACCGTCATGTTTTCGGTTCGCGTCTTCAGGTCAACGGTTCCCCCCGGGGCAAAACCGGGGATCGATAACACGACAATTCCCACCGCACAGCCGATGATCACCACCACCAACATGATTTCAATCAGGGTAAAACCGCGACTGGCGGCGGAACGCATTACAGACTTCACTTTTGATCCATGTTCCAGTTGCCAACGTCATCATCCGAGCCGGCTTCACCGTCCAGCCCCATTGAGAACACGTCGATCTTGCCATGCTCACCCGGGCTTAACATCTGATAGTCGCCGCCCCACGGATCCTTCGGCAGGCGCTTGATGTAGCCGCCATCACGGTAGTTCTTCGGTTCAGGATCGCCCGACGGCTTGCTGACCAACGCCTCCAGCCCCTGCTCCGTGGTCGGGTAGCGACTGTTATCCAGCTTGTACATATCAAGCGCGTTTTCCAGAGCCACGATATCCGTCACCGCTTTCTGACGATCGGCTTTCTCCTTGTTACCCATCAGGTTCGGTACCACTATGCTGGCCAGAATGCCAAGGATCACGATCACGACCATGATTTCCAGCAGGGTAAAACCGCGTTGTCGTTGTGTAGCTTGTGTCATCAATCCAGTCCTCTTGTTACGAATTATCATGCGACGGCCCTACCTTCAGGTCAGCGGCTCATCATGTTGTTCAGATCCATCAACGGCTGCAGGATGGAAACGACGATCCCCAGCACCACTACCGCCATGGTGACCACCAACAGGGGCTCAAACACCCCGAGTGCCAGTGACACCTGTCCCTCAAATTCACGATCCTGGTTATCCGCGGCCCGTTCCAGCATGTTGTCGAGCTCGCCACTGCGTTCACCAGAGGCGATCATATGCAACATCATCGGCGGAAACAGCCGGGTCTGTTCCAATGCCGTCCGCAGGCTACTGCCCTCACGCACCCGCTCTGCCGCGTCGGTCAAGACGGCGCGGGCATGATCATTGGTCAGGACCTCGCCACTAATCCGCATCCCCTCCAACAGCGGTACGGCACTCGAGTTGAGAATGCTCAAGGTGCGCGCATAGCGCGCCGTATTCAGCCCTCGGCTGACGCGGCCAATGACCGGTAGGCGCAACAACAGACGGTGCCAGCGACGCCGACGCTCAGGGTGGCGCAACCACCAGCGCAAGCCGAGCAGCAAGGCCACCAGCAGCATGACCACCCAGAGCCCGTAATCACGCACAAAATCACTGCAGGCCATCAGGATTCGGGTCGACAGCGGCAACTGCTGTTTCATATGCACAAACTGCTCGACCACCTTGGGCACCACGGTCGACAAAAGGATCGCCACTACGCCGATGGCAACCAGCGTCAACATCACCGGATAGATCATCGCCTGCATCAGCTTGTTCTTCATCTGATGGCGCTGCTCGGTGTAATCCGCAAGGCGATTGAGCACCGTATCGAGGTGACCGGATTTCTCGCCAGCAGCCACCATGGCCCGATAGAGCTGATCGAAAATCGACGGGAAGCCGGACATCGCCTCGGCCAGACTATGGCCTTCGACCACCTTGCTACGCACCGCCGCCATCAGCGTCCGATGACGCGGCTTGTCACATTGCTGAGCTACGGCTTTGAGTGCTTCCTCGATCGGTAGCGCGGCGGCGACCAGCGTTGCCAGCTGACGGGTGACCAGGGCCAGCTCGCCGGAGCTCATGGTCGGACGAAGCAACGAGAAACCGCTGGCCTCGCGACGCACTTTCTCGCTGCTCTCGGTCACTTCGAGCGGGGTCAGACCCTGTTCGCGCAGGATCTGGCGCACCAGCCGGGCCGAATCGGCCTCCTGTACCCCCTGCTTGCGCCGCCCCTTGCTATCGAGCGCGACGTATTCATAGGCCGCCATCTTAATCCTCCCGCGTCACGCGCAGGACTTCTTCAAGACTCGTCTGCCCGAGCAACACCTTGTCCAGACCATCGCGACGAATACTGGGGGTATGATCGCGGATCAGACGCTCAATCGATAACTCGCCAGCTTCGGCATGAATCGCCTCGCGCACCGTCTCATCCACCAGCAACAGTTCATGAATGCCGGTACGGCCGCGATAACCGGAGTGGTTGCAGGCATCACAGCCATGGGGACGATAGATGACCACAGTGTCATCGCCTTCGACGCCCAGCAGCAGACGTTCTTGTTCCGTCGGCGGATGAGGGATCCGGCATTCAGGACACAAGGTCCGCACCAGGCGTTGCGCCAGCACCGCCAACAGTGAGGTCGACAGCAGGAAAGGTTCAATGCCCATGTCACGCAGACGGGTAATGGCACCGATGGCGGTATTGGTGTGCAGCGTTGACATCACCAGGTGGCCGGTCAACGATGCCTGAACTGCAATTTGTGCCGTTTCCAGATCACGAATTTCCCCGACCATGACCACATCCGGGTCCTGCCGCAGGATCGCCCGCAGTCCGCGCGCAAAGGTCATATCGACCTTAGCATTGACTTGCGTCTGGCCGATGCCCTCAAGGTCATACTCGATGGGGTCTTCCACCGTCAGGATGTTACGGTCCTTGGAGTTAATCTCCGACAAGGCCGCATACAGGGTGGTACTCTTACCCGAACCTGTCGGCCCGGTGACCAGGATGATGCCGTGAGGCTTACGGATCAGGGTCGAGATATGCTCGCGATTGCGGGCGGTCATCCCAAGCTGCTTCAACTCAAGACGCACATTGTTCTTGTCCAGCAGACGCAGCACCACCCGTTCGCCGTGGCTCGATGGCATGGTCGAAACGCGAACGTCTACGGCACGGCCGCCGATGCGCAGTGCGATGCGTCCGTCCTGCGGTACCCGCTTCTCGGCAATATCCAGTTTGGCCATTACCTTGATCCGCGACACCAGCAGGGAGGCCAGCTTGCGATGCGGACGCAGGATCTCGCGCAGCACGCCATCAATGCGGAAGCGGATGATCAGGTTGCGCTCGAAGGTCTCGATATGAATATCCGATGCCTCCTCCTTGATGGCCTCACTGAGCATGGCATTGATAAGCCGGATAATCGGTGCATCATCCTCGGCATCCAGCAGATCTTCGTTCTCTGGTAGCTCCTCGGCCAGGGTGAAGAAATCCACCTCGTTACCTATGTCCTCCATCAGCTGGCGCGCTTCGGACGAGTCACGCTGATAATTGGCCATCAGGTGCTCGTCAAACGCCTCGGCATCCAGGACTTCGACACTAAAAGCCGCGCCGGCGACACGACGCACCTCGAGTAACGTCTGCGGCGTGACATCGGCGCGGCACAGCAGCCGCAGGCCCTCGGCCCCTTCTTCGAGAATTACGCCGCGATCCCGGGCAAATGCGAAGTGCAGTTTAACCCCTTCATTCCACTCCTCTGATGGTGTGAGGAGATCTTGTTCCAATGACTGCTCCACCCCCGTCACTCCTTACTGATCCATAGCGGCGCGAGCAGCTGCGGCCGCGTCAGACTGTCGGGCACGATAGTTTTCGATCTCTTTTTGCATCTCGGGAGACAGGGTGGTGTCCGACTTGAACTCCGGCATCACCGGCGTCGTGATGTCATCCGGCATCAGGCGCAAGCCTTTGCTGGCACGTTCGAGCTGTTCGGCCCGGAACATGGTGTACTTGCTGTTGGAGATGCCGGAATAGGTCACAGGGTCACGCAGAATCACCGGACGGATAAACACCATCAGATTGCGCTTGGTTTTGTCGGTACTGGTGGACTTGAACAGCTCGCCAAGCACAGGAATATCACCCAGCACCGGCACCTTGGAGACGACCTCATTGGTCTTTTCATCCAGCAATCCGCCGAGCACCACTGTCTCCCCGCTCTTGACCAGCACGGTATTCTTGATGGTCCGAACGTTGAAGGTCGAACCGAGGCTGCTGTTGGCGCTGGTGCTATCGACGCTCGAGACCTCCTGTTCAATCTCCAGCAACACAGAGTCACCTTCATTGATCTGTGGCTTGAACTTCAGCTTGGTGCCCACCGTTTTGCGTTCAACCGTATTGTAAACAGTCGAGCTGTCGGTGGAGGTCTGACTCCCGGTCAACACCGGCACTTCCTGCCCGACATTAAATTCAGCCTCTTGATTGTCCATCGTCGACAGACTCGGTGTCGCCAGAACATCACTCTTGGAATCCGTCTTCAGTGCGGTCACCAGTCCGAACCAGTCACCATGGTAGAAACCCAATGCCGCGCCTGACAACCCGGCCAGCGAGGCAGTCGACGAGTCAGACGGGCTATCACCGATGGCATCGACAAAGGTGCTCACCGGTATCGGTGAGGTGGTGCTATCGGCAAATTGCACCATGCCGGCATTGCTGTTACCCCACTGAATGCCAAACTGGGCATCGTTGCCATTGGCAACTTCGACGATGATCGCCTCGACCAGGACTTGAGCACGACGGATATCGAGACGAGCAATCACCTTTTCCAGCTCCTGCATCGTGTCGGGCTGCGCAGTGATGACCAGTGAGTTGGTCTGCTCATCCGCTTCGATACTCAGCTTTTTGTCGTTGTTCGTTGCCTGGCCGCCGGGAGTCTTCTTATCCTGGATACTCTTGCTGACCCCAGTCAGGACTTCCATCAGGTTCTTGGCCTTGGCGTACTTGAGGTAGTAGACCTTGGTATTGCCATCGCTTTGCTGATCCTTGTCGAGCTGACGGATCATCTGCAGTACCCGTTGTCGCGCCTTGGGCTCACCGGAAACGACAACCGAGTTGGTTCTATCATCGGCAACCACCTTGGGTGTCAGCAATGACCCCATCCCGGTCTTGCCCTCATCCTTGGTCAGTGCAGTCACCAGACGCACGATCTCGGTGGCCGATGCATATTTGAGGCGCACGATATCCACATCCTGATCCCCGGCCTTGTCTACGCGGCGCACAATATCCACCAGACGATTGACCACCATGGCCCGACCGGTAATCAGCAAGACATTCGACGGTTCATAATGCACGACGTTACCACCACCGGCATTATCATTCAGTTGTCGCAGCAGGGGCGCCAGTTCCCGCACCGAGACGTTTCGCACCGGTACCACACGCGTGACCATTTCATCGCCGGAGCCGGGAGCGGCATCATCAACGACTGGAATCCCGGAGGTTTTGGCGGTGTTCGACCGCACCACCTTCAAGGTGCCGTTGTCCATCGGCACGACCGCGAAACCATAAACATCCAGCACGCTGAGGAAGAACTGATAATACTGCTCATCGTTCAACAGGTCGTAGCTACGCACGTTGATCTTGCCGCGGACCGATGGGTCAACAATGATCGTTTTGTTCAAATTCTTGCCAACGGTGTTGATGAACTCCTGAATATCAGTGTTCTTGAAACTGGCAGAAAACTCGGCCGCCATCGCCTGCGGTGCCACCAGCAGTGCCGACGCCACAATCGCAGCCAGCAGCGCAGAAATTCCCTTGGTTCTCATTGACGATTCAACTCCGCTTCTCGTTATTCTGTCAGTTTTATGTAGACGTCCTGCTGCTGTCCGTTGCGCTCGACAGTCAGGTTCATTTCGGTCAGTGTCGACAATTGCCCCATGATCTGCATGGCCTGGGCATTGTCCCGCAGGTCATAACCATTGATGGCCGTGGCCAGGTCGTTCGACTGCAACCCTATCCGGTGGAAAAACGCCACATCCTTGCCCGGATTGATCCGATAGCCGCTGAGCTTGCCGTCTTTCATGATCGGAGAGATGTTGACGTAGTCCAGCAACTTTCCAGGATTTTTCACCAGTTCGTTGCGCAGTTGTTTCAGGTCAGCCGCAGGTTCCGTTGATGAGGCTGAGGCTGACGCTGCCGGCTTGTCTTGTGGTGCGCCGAGTGCCTTGAACTCTTCACCATCCAGCATCAAGGTCTCATCTTTACCCTGGTTGGAGAGAATGGCCCGATCGCGCAAAATGGCGCGGATCTTGGCCTGAGTTCCAGTAATGGTGTCGCCCACCCCATAACCACTCTCTTCGCCATTATTGATGATGATGGCAATCGAGCGGCCCGGGTTATCCTGGCTGGCCAGCAATCCTGTCAGCGTAAGGTTCAGGCGGGTGCGAGGTGCATTTTGCTGCAGCGCGCCCTGCATCTCGGTTGATGCCAGGGTTGCAGCTTGCGTCTCCGGAGTGACTGCTTTGCCAAATAACGCCAGCGCCAGCAGGTCACGGACATCAAGCGGGTTCGCGTTTGCCGTGGCCGGGCTGGCAGATGGTTTCCAACTGATGCCTCGCGTCGCCGCCGGAGCCGGCATCAACTGCCATGTTAGCGTAGCCAACTGCTGGCAACACAGCACTAACAGCAGCAGGAACAAGCCCTGACTGAGGCGTGCAACCGGAAGCTGGGTCAACACTTTACGCAAACGTTCCTGATCTAACATCAATGAATTCCCGGAATAGCCTGTCAGCCGCCTGGCACCACTTCGCCAGTGAGCTCGGTATTCTTACCCGTGCGCTCCGAGCTGACAACCTGATTGACAGGCGGTAGTTCAAATTCGTGAGTCCTGCCAACCAAATCGCTCTGTTATACTGGTGTTTTGTTACATTTTGGAAGCAGCAATGAACAAAGAGACGGCGCCGATCGCGGTTCGGCTCGACAAATGGCTTTGGGCTGCCCGATTTTACAAGACCAGAGCACTGGCACGCAGCATGATCGAAGGCGGTAAAGTCCATTACAATGGTCAACGCAGCAAACCGAGTAAACTGGTCGAAGTAGGAGCCCTGTTGCGTCTGTGGCAGGGTAACGATGAAAAAGAGATCCAGGTTATGGCCTTGAGCGAACAGCGCCGGAGCGCCAGTGAGGCCACGTTCCTTTACTTGGAGAGCGAAGCCAGCCGCGAACGGCGGGAAAAACTGGCCGAAGCACGGCGCTTGAATAGCCTGTATGCTCCACATCCAGACACTAAACCCGACAAAAAACAGCGCCGCGATCTGCAGCGCTGGAAAGAGAGTCACAGTGGCTAATACGCCGAGACGCAAGAGAGAGAGTTATGACACAACAGGATCAACTGCACCGCTATCTGTTTGAACACCATCAAGTCCGTGGTGAACTGGTACAACTGCAGCAGACCTACGCTCAGATGCTGGATGCGCAGTCTTATCCAGCCCCGATCCGCCAACTGCTGGGTGAACTGCTGGTCGCCACCAGTTTGTTGACCGCAACGCTGAAATTCGAGGGTTCGATTACAGTGCAGCTGCAGGGCAAGGGTCCGGTGCAGTTGGCGGTGATTAATGGCGATCACCGCCAACAGCTGCGCGGTGTTGCCCGCTGGGAAGGCGATTTGCCCGCTGAAGCAAAGCTGCATCAGCTGATTGGTGACGGTTTCATGGTCATCACCATACAACCGCTGCAAGGCGAACGATACCAAGGCATCGTCGCTCTGAGCGGGGACAGCCTGGCGGCCTGTCTCGAAGAGTATTTCGCCCAGTCAGAACAGCTGGCAACCCGCATCTGGATCCATACCAATACCCAACTCGATGCGCCGCAAGCAGCAGGCATGTTGCTGCAAGCCCTGCCAGCCAGTCATGACGAACATCAACATGATTTCGAACACCTGGCAACGCTCACTGACACCATCAAATGTGAGGAGTTGTTTAACCTGCCTGCCGAGGAAATCCTCTACCGCCTCTATCATGAGGAAGAGGTACGGTTATTCGATCCGCAATCCGTCTGCTTCCGTTGCACCTGCTCGCGTGAACGCTGTGCCGATGCCCTGCTGCAGATCGGCGAGACAGAGGCAAACTCCATAGTTGCCGAGCAAGGTGAAATTGACATGCACTGTGACTATTGTGGCAGTCATTACCGGTTCGATGCCGTCGACGTACAGGCGTTGTTTCACGCCAATGGCCATCCTACGGATAACCATACACATTGAGTGATAGCTCACAAATTTGAAAAGGAGGCCACCGCCTCCTTTTTGTTATCTGTTATCTACAGGTTAATGGACGCCCCCAAAATAAACACTTGATTAACAAGGTTTTTATTACCTATCCGCCGCACCGTTCGCCATATAAAGGCTCGAAAAATTGATTTAAGTCAGAATATCCATCCGCATTTCACGACGAACAGCGATACGTGTCTCCGACCAAGTCCCCGTAATTTGAACGTTATCGCGTTTAGCTGGCATCCGGCTGTCTAGACTCAGATCCAGTACCGCTATGCCCCTAGCACACCAGGAGAAGACTATGACAACACATACGACCCTGGCTGACGTTCCTAGCCTCGACCGTTACGGTATCCACGACGTTACCGAGATAGTACGCAACCCCTCCTACGAGCAGTTGTTCTCAGAGGAAACCAATCCGGCACTCACCGGTTACGAGCGGGGAATGGTCACCGCTCTGGGCGCCGTCAAGGTAGATACCGGTGTCTTTACCGGACGCTCACCAAAGGACAAATACCTGGTGCTCGACGACACGACCCGGGACACGGTCTGGTGGAGCGAGGGGGGAAAAAATGACAATAAACCGATTACGTCGCAAGTGTGGAGTCACCTGAAGTCACTGGTCCAGGAAGAGCTCTCCGGCAAGCGGCTATATGTCATCGATGGCTTCTGTGGCGCCAATCCTGACAGTCGTCTCCGTGTGCGCATCATCACCGAGGTCGCCTGGCAAGCGCACTTTGCCAAAAACATGTTTATCCGTCCTAGCGCAGATGAACTGGTGGGCTTTGAACCGGATTTTGTCGTGCTAAACGGCTCCAAATGCACCAACCCGCAATGGCAAGAGCAAGGGCTGAACTCAGAGAACTTCGTCGCGTTCAATCTGACCGAGAAGATGCAGGTCATCGGCGGCACCTGGTACGGTGGCGAAATGAAGAAAGGACTGTTCTCGGTGATGAACTACCTGCTGCCGCTGCGCGGTATTGCCTCAATGCACTGCTCCGCGAATGTAGGCAAAGCGGGGGATGTCGCCATTTTCTTCGGTTTGTCAGGCACAGGCAAAACCACGCTGTCTACCGATCCCAAGCGAGCCCTGATCGGTGATGACGAACACGGCTGGGACGACAGCGGTGTCTTCAATTTTGAAGGGGGCTGCTACGCCAAGACCATCAAGCTGTGTAAGGAAGCCGAACCGGACATCTACAATGCCATTCGTCGCGATGCCCTGCTCGAAAACGTCACCGTCGACGACGACGGCAATGTGGACTTTGACGATGGCAGCCGCACGGAAAATACCCGCGTCTCCTACCCGTTGTACCATATCGACAACATCGTCAAACCCGTCTCGGCCGCCGGACATGCCACCAAGGTCATCTTCCTGACCGCCGATGCTTTTGGCGTGCTGCCGCCCGTCTCCAAGCTGACCAAGGAACAGACCAAATACCATTTCCTCTCTGGGTTTACGGCCAAGCTGGCCGGCACGGAGCGCGGAGTGACTGAACCTCAGCCGACCTTCTCTGCCTGTTTTGGGAAGGCATTTCTGACACTGCATCCGACGCAGTATGGACAAGAGCTGGTCAAGCGCATGGAAGCCTGCGGTGCTGAAGCTTATCTGGTCAACACCGGCTGGAATGGCACAGGAAAACGGATATCCATCAAGGACACTCGCGCCATCATCGATGCAATTCTGGACGGCGCGATCGACCGGGCCCCCATGAGTACACTGCCAATCTTCGGCCTGGCCATGCCGCTCGACCTGCCAAATGTCAATCCGCACATTCTGGATCCGCGCATGACCTATGCCGACCCGGCACAATGGCAGAGCAAGGCAGAAGATTTAGCCGCCCGTTTCATCAAAAACTTCACCCAGTACACCGACAACGATGAAGGCAAGCGGCTGGTTGCTGCTGGCCCCCAGTTGCCGTAATCAGGAGGGCCTCGCGTTACAGGGAACTTCAGGCCAATGCTGATCGGATAAGGCTCTATGTACCCCAGTGAACCCAACGTTGGCGGCAGGGATGCCGCCATCGCGTTTCCAGCGCAGAGATAACGACTAGCGGGCAAACTGGACGCGTCCAGCTTCTTTCCTTAAGCGTGTAACTCGCCCGCTGGGCATCCGATTCGTTACACGGGATCGTCCTCATCTCGCTGCCAGCGGCTGCGAGGTGCGGGTGCTGGCCATCCCGGCGGCAGCTGATAGGCGATCAAATTGATATACCAGCTTTTCGGACCGGCGGGCGTCGGCACGACGGCCTCCTCATCGACACCGCGTTTCAACAAGGCTCGAGCCATCGGCGCATCAATCGAGATGACATCCTTACGCTGGTAAATTTCATCCGGCCCGACAATCCGGAAGCGCTTGATTTCGCCATCGTCATTCTCAACTTCCACCCAGGCCCCAAAGAAGACCTTACCCTCCTGCTGCGGCGAGTAGTCCACCACCTTTAGCAGCTCCAGTCCTTTGCGCAGATAGCGGACGCGGCGATCGATTTCGCGCAACAGTTTTTTGTTGTAGTGATAATCGGCATTCTCACTGCGATCGCCCAGACTGGCAGCCCAGGCCACTTTGCGCGTCACCTCGGGCCTCAGCTCGCGCCACAGGTAATCGAGTTCTTGTTTCAACGCCTCGTAGCCTTCACGGGTAATAAGCGGTGTTCTCATGGCATGACGTCCTCATCTATCGCAACGCGCTACTCTATACTGCCGGCCGGACTCATGGCCAGCAGCCGACACTCAGTCGCCATGTCCGAGGCTGGGGGCGGCTTTTGGGTTCTCCCCGACAACTGCGGTATGCTGTGCCCATGCCGACGGAAAGCTCAGACTTTCCGCTCTCGATATCCGCATGCACAAGAGAAGATCGATGACCGCTATCAGTCAGCTTATCGCCACTGAACTCCAGGCCCGTCCCGAACAGGTCGATTCCGCCATCCGCTTGCTTGACGAAGGGGCAACCGTCCCCTTTATCGCCCGTTACCGGAAAGAGGTGACCGGCGGACTCGACGATACCCAATTACGTACCCTCGAGCAGAGACTGGGTTATCTGCGTGAATTGGAAGATCGTCGACAGAGCATCCTGGCCAGTATCGAAGAACAGGGCAAATTAAGCCCGGCATTACGCGCTGAGTTGTTGGCCGCCGAAACCAAAACCCGCCTTGAAGACCTCTATCTGCCCTACAAACCAAAACGGCGAACCAAGGGCCAGATGGCCATTGAAGCCGGACTGCAACCGCTGGCCGAGCGACTGCTCGCCAATCCGATGCTGGATCCGGAACAGGAAGCCCGCACTTTCCTCAACCCCGACCATCAGATCGACGATACCAAAGCCGCCTTGGACGGCGCGCGTTACATCTTGATGGAGCGATTTGCCGAGGAGGCCGCGCTACTGGACACCCTGCGCCGTTACCTGTGGCAGCAGGCCGAATTGCAAGCCCGCGTCCTGGCAGGCAAAGAGCATGAAGGCGCCAAGTTTAAAGACTATTTCGCGCATCAGGAGCCACTGGCCAAGGTGCCCTCCCACCGCATGCTGGCCATGTTGCGCGGTCGCAACGAAGGCATACTGGCGCTGAGTCTGGTCGTCGGTGAAGAGGGAATGCCACACCCTTGTGAAGGGTTGATCGCCAGTCATCTGGCACTGAAACTTGCCAACCGGCCCGCCGATCGCTGGTTAAGCAGTGTCGTCAGCTGGACCTGGAAAATCAAACTGGCCCCGCAGATGGAAACCGAGCTGATTGGTACCCTGCGTGAGCAGGCCGAAGCGGAAGCCATACGGGTGTTTGCCAATAACCTCAAGGATCTGCTGATGGCGGCGCCTGCCGGTATGCAAACCACCATGGGGTTGGATCCTGGCATCCGCACCGGGGTCAAAGTCGCCATCGTCGACGCGACTGGCAAACTGGTGGCCACGGACACCGTCTATCCATTCGAACCTCGCCTGCAGGTCGAGGCGGCGATAAAAACCCTGGCTAACCTGTGCCAGCGGCACCAGGTTTCACTCATCAGTATTGGCAACGGCACCGCCTCCCGCGAGACAGAGCGCCTGGTCAGTGACATGCTGAAGCGTCATCCCGAGCTCACGGCACAGAAAGTCGTCGTCAGCGAGGCAGGGGCGTCTGTCTACTCCGCCTCCGAGCTGGCGGCATTGGAGTTCCCACAGTTGGACGTATCACTACGAGGAGCCGTCTCGATCGCCCGCCGCTTGCAGGACCCGCTGGCCGAACTGGTCAAAATCGATCCCAAGAGCATCGGTGTGGGTCAGTACCAGCATGATGTCAGCCAGAGTCAGTTGGCGAAGAACCTCGATACCGTCGTCGAAGATTGTGTCAACGCCGTTGGGGTCGACGTCAATACCGCATCCGTACCCCTGCTTACCCGAGTCTCTGGTCTGAGTAAAACCCTGGCTCAGAACATAGTGCTGCATCGTGATGAACACGGGCCATTCCATGATCGGCAGCAGTTGTTGCGTGTCAGCCGACTGGGTCCCAAAGCCTTTGAGCAGTGTGCTGGTTTTCTGCGCATCACCGATGGCCGCAATCCTCTGGATGCCTCCTCCGTTCACCCTGAAGCCTATCCAGTCGTCGAGCAAATCCTGGCCAAAACAGGAAAATCCGTGCGTGAACTGCTGGGGAATGGGCTGTTGCTCAGGGGGTTGAACGCCGCCGACTTCACCGATGCGCGTTTTGGGATCCCCACTGTCACTGACATCATTGCCGAACTGGACAAGCCAGGTCGCGACCCGCGTCCTGAGTTTCGAACTGCAAGCTTCCGCGAGGGCGTGGAGACCTTGCAGGATCTCCAGCCGGGCATGGTCCTAGAGGGCTGCGTGACCAACGTCACCAACTTTGGGGCCTTCGTCGACGTGGGCGTTCATCAGGATGGCCTGGTGCATATTTCGGCACTGACGGATCGCTTCATCAAGGATCCGCGCGAAGTCGTCAAGGCCGGAGACATAGTCCGCGTCAAGGTGGTGGAAGTCGACATTCCACGCAAACGAATTGCCCTGACCATGCGTTTGCAGGATGAAGTCCAGCCAGGTGCCGCTCCGGCCTCCCGGACGCGTCCGAGCGCGCCGCCGAAACGCGATTCACGTCGTGAAGCCTCACCGGTTGGCAACAACGCCTTGGCTGAAGCCTTTGCCAATGCCAAACGCCGCTGAATAGGCCCACCTCCACTGGGTCGACTACATCTACAAAAAAGGGAGCACAATGCTCCCTTTTTCATGCCCGACGAGCTGATGCTCTGGCGCAACAGGGATCAGGCATAGCGGCTGACACCTTGGTTGCCATTACGCTCGCTCTGCCAAGAGGAGGCATAACGATCGGCGATAACCCGCCGCCGCAATGTCATATACGGCGTGTACTGCTCCCCGCCCTCTGCAATGCTGCCAATGACCTTGGCGACGGCAGGATCCTCTTGCGTCACGCTATCCGCACTCTCTGCTGGTCCATTTTGCTGAGCCAGTAATTCGCCGCGCGCTTCACTGGCGATTTGCGCAGCCCGAGCCGCGACACGGCGGTCTTGCGAGGAGGGCTCCTGAGGCGCCAAGGCAGCCGCGCGGACCTGCTGCATTTTGTCGATGGTGGCCTGCGGGCTCGACTCTTTGCCCAGCTCGATACGCACCTCGCCCCCGGTGGCATACATGGCGCCATCCGGGCCTCTCGTCATGTCATAGGTTGGTGCCGAGGCATATTGGCCACCTGCACTCTGGTGCTGCTGCTCATGCCGCCGCACCTCGTCATCTCGCGCTTGCAGCTCCTCGACCTGCTTTTGCTCGCTTTCACTGAGCTGGCTACCATCCTGCCCGCGCGTCTCATCGCTTCCCGAACGGGAATCCTGCTGAGCATCATCAGAACGGGTTTGCTGCTGTTGTTTTTGTCCCTCGTCCTCCTGGCGTGACTGTACCGCTTGCTCCGTCAGGGTGACAGAGGACTCCAGGGCAGAGTACGTCACAGGGCGACTTTCGTTGTTACGCGCGCGATCTTTTTCACTGCCGACCTGGGATTCGCGAGCATAGGCCTCGCTCTGGTTCGTGGCGGGAACCAGTTCACGTTGCCGGGTGTCGCGTCGAGCCGCTTCCGTCGCCGGATGCAATGCCAACGGCACCAGATTGGGATAGGTCGGCGAGATATTCATCATCAAACCCGAATATCGATCAGGGTTCCCATCATCTCATCTGCTGTCTTGATCACTTCACCACTGGCGAGACCGGATTGCTCAGCCACCTTGAGACTCACCAGCTCATCTGTCACGTTGACGGTAGATTCTGCTGCCGTCGGCGTGGCCGCGGCGGAGGCCAACTTGGCTGCACTTTGGTCCACCTGGCTGCTGGCTCGCTGGAAGCCGGTGATGCCACTGTTCATGGCGCCATTAATTTCCATGGTCTTCCTCCAGACACTGGCGGTTATGACAGTATAATTATTAACCAAAGCCCGCCGAAGTGAAAGTCACTATCGACCAGGATGTGACATGAAAAGCTGTAGTTGCTGGCATACGGCGTCTGGTTCAGTTAAAAACGGGGCGTGCGCCGAATTCGTCAGGCACACAGTACGCAGCTGAGGATGCTGCAGGCAGGGCTGGGACATGACTGCGACAGGAACCAGGCCATCAAGGCGCCCAAACAGGCTCAGCGAAGGCACCTGCAACCTAGACAGCGCTTCCCGTAGATCCAGGGACTCCAGCCACGTCAATCCCGCACTGAGAGCAGCAGCGTCGGCTGCGGGCCGGCTCTCCAGACGCATTTTCATTTGGCGAACATCCTCTCGAGCAGAGGGACTCCCCATGGCCTGAATCGCCAAAAAGCGCTCCACGGTGCGGGCACTCTCCTGTTGCAACTGTTGTTCAAAGCCTGCCAAAACCATTGGGCGTACTCCCGGCCACTCCTCAGACGCGACGAATCGGGGCGAAGAGGCCATGGTAATAACGCCTTGCCAGCGTTGAGGCTGACGCAATGCCAGTTTCCAGGCCAACATGCCCCCCAATGACCAGCCAAGCAGGTAGCCAGCGGCAGGCAATTCTCTCTCCAGCGCCGTCAGCATCTTGGGCAGGGCTGCATAATCGACGTGCCAGGGCGTAAACCCATACCCTGGCAGGTCAACCACATGCACTCGACAAAACGACGCCAATTGTCCGGCAAACGCCTCAAATACAGCCCCGTTCATCCCCCAGCCAGGTAGCAGGATCAGATCCGTCCCCTGGCCCTGTGTCTCGATATGGATCGACATCATTTTGTTCCTTACTGGGGCCTGCCGCACTCTGGTTGTTCAGACGACGGCAACGCACCATCCGAGCGCACCATTATGGTGCTAGACTGTATAGCGATGCATCAATCAGGATCGCACCTTGCCGCTTTTTTGCGCATTCGCGGCACAAAAACAGGCTGAACAACCCTCTAGCACCGATTTTAAAGGTTGGCACACTTCCTGCGATAGGAACGACAGGTTAGTGACATCCTGTCCAGCCGCCAAGTTCAACAGACCATGTCTGTGCGAATACCAGGACACGATTCTTTCAGGGAGATACCTACAATGAAACGCTTATTTGCAATACTGGCACTGGTAGGAGCCTTCGGCTTCACCAGTCCGGCCTGGAGCGACGAGACAACCACCAGTGCGGCACCGGCTACCGAAGTGGCTAGCGCGCCAGCAGCAGAAACTGCAGCGGCTCCCGCACCGGCTCCTGTCGTCACCGTCAACAAAGGCGATAACGGCTGGATTTTTGTTTCTGCCACCTTCGTCATTCTGATGTCCATTCCGGGCATTGCGCTGTTCTACGGTGGGCTGGTGCGCAGCAAAAACATGCTGTCAGTCCTGGTCCAGGTGTTTGTGGTGTTTGCGCTGGCCACGCTGCTTTGGGTCACATACGGCTATAGCTTTGCATTCACAGAAGGCAACGCGTTTTTCGGTAATGCGAGCAAGCTATTCCTGAGCGGCATTACGCCTGACTCTATTGCGGCCACCTTCTCCAAGGGTGTCGGCATCTCCGAGTTCGGTTATGTCGTGTTCCAGGGCGCATTCGCAGCCATCACCTGCTGCCTGATCCTCGGTGCGTTTGCCGAGCGTATCCGCTTCTCAGCCGTGCTGCTGTTCATGGTGCTGTGGTTCACCTTCTCCTACATCCCGATGGCGCACATGGTGTGGTACTGGGCTGGTCCGGATGCATATACTGATGCCGCTGCAGCCGAAGCCGCCAATGCCACTGCCGGCTGGTTGTTCCAACATGGCGATCTGGACTTTGCAGGCGGTACCGTTGTGCACATCAACGCTGCGGTTGCGGGTCTGGTCGGTGCCTATTTCGTCGGCAAGCGTGTCGGTTTCGGTCGCGAATCCATGGCACCACATAGCCTGACCATGTCGATGATCGGTGCCTGTCTGCTGTGGTTCGGCTGGTTCGGCTTCAACGCTGGTTCCTCACTTGAGGCTAACGGCATCGCCGCGCTGGCACTGGTTAACACCTGGGTGGCCACGGCAGCAGCAACCTTCACCTGGCTGCTGGCTGAATGGGGTCTGAAGGGCAAGCCTTCCCTGCTGGGTGCTATCTCTGGTGCCGTTGCCGGTCTGGTAGCCATTACTCCGGCAGCCGGCTTTGTCGGGGTCGGTGGTGCCATGATTATCGGGGCGATCGCCGGTGTTGTTTGCCTGTGGGGTGTGCATGGCCTGAAGCGTCTGCTGAATGTTGATGATTCGCTGGATGTGTTCGGTGTTCACGGTGTCGGCGGTATTCTGGGTGCCATCCTGACCGGTGTCTTTGCTTCTCCGGATTTGGGCGGTACTGGCGTGTGGGACTACGTCTCTAACGCGGTTGCGGCAGATTATTCCATCGCTGCTCAAGTCAAGGTGCAAGCCATCGGCGTTCTGACCACTATCATCTGGTCTGGCCTGGTCTCGCTGGTCGCCTTCTTCATCGTCGACAAGCTGGTAGGTCTGCGTGTACCGGTCGAAGCCGAGCGCGAAGGTCTGGACCTGACCTCTCATGGCGAACGTGCTTACAACTACTGATTGTCACTGTCAGTTCAACAAGGGCGCCTCATGGCGCCCTTTTTCGTGGTCTAGACTCGGCATTTCTCGTGTGCGAGTCGATATGTCCTCATCCAACTGGTTACGCTGGCTGCATCAGCCGCCCTGGCTGGGAGACTGCCTGCTCTGCCTGCAACCAACCCTGTGCCGGGCATTACTGTGCGAGCACTGCGCTGCCTCGCTCGACTATCTCACCACCCCGTGCCCAGGATGCGGCTATCCCCTCCCCCCCGGCAGTACAGGTGTCTGCGGCGACTGCCTGCGCCATCCGCCACGCTGGCGACAGATGCGCGTTATCGCTGACTATCAGGGTGCATGGCAGTTTTTAGTCCACCAGTTAAAATATCAACGTCAACCCGAAATCGCCAGCTTGCTCGGTCAGCTGTTCCACCAGCACCAGGCTCCCCTGTCGTTACCACAGGCATTGCTGCCCGTGCCCATGCACCCATGGCGCCAATGGTGGCGGGGTTACAATCAGGCCCAGGAGCTGGCGCTGGCATTGGGGCGCGAATACCGACTTCCGGTAGACATGCGTGCGTTACGACGGATCCGCGCGACACGCTCCCAGGTCGGACTGACTCGCACCGAACGACGACAGAACCTGCACGGAGCTTTTCGTGTTCGCGAGCTGCCGTGGCGACATGTGGCACTGGTAGATGATGTGATCACCACAGGCAGCACGATGGAAAGCCTGTGCCAGCTCTTGCGGCAGGCTGGAGTCGAGGAGATAGAGGTCTGGGCCATCTGTCGCACCCAGCCACCACAAAACAGGCTAGGCGACAGCAGTCAGGCAGAGTATGATAATTTCCGAGCTATTTAGTCAGGATTACAGCATGGCGATGATCACTATTTCCGAAGGCGCTCAGGCGCATTTCCGCAAACTGTTGGCCAACCAGAACGAAGGCACCAATATCCGGGTCTTCGTCATGAATGCCGGGACACCCAATGCCGAATGCGGCGTCTCCTATTGCCCTCCTGATGCGGTGGAGCCAGAGGACTTGCACCTGCCATTTGATGGCTTTGAAGCCCTGATCGATCCGCAGAGTGCCCCGTTTCTTGAAGAGGCCGTCATCGACTTCGTCTCTGACCAAATGGGCTCCCAGCTGACCCTGAAGGCACCCAATGCCAAAATGCGCAAGGTTGCCGATGACGCGCCATTGATCGAGCGCATCGAGTACGTGATTCACTCCCAGGTCAATCCCTCCCTGGCCGGCCACGGGGGTAAGGTGACGCTGCTGGAGATCACGGAGGAGGGTTACGTCATATTGCAATTTGGCGGCGGTTGCAATGGCTGTTCCATGGTTGACGTCACCCTCAAGGATGGCATTGAAAAGCAGTTTCTCGAGCTGTTTGCCGGCGAGATTAAAGGCGTTCGCGACGCAACCGAACACCAGCGTGGTGAGCACTCGTTTTATTGAGCTCGCCTGTCACCGCATAAAAAAGGCCCGCAAGGGCCTTTTTTCATTCGTCTTTCTTGTTTCGCCCCAACAGCGCCAACGCCGCCTCTTTGGGAGGCTTGCCCTCATAGAGAATGGCATGGATCTGTTCACAAATTGGCATCTCGACACCGATGCGAGCCGCCAGTAAATGGACCTCGCGCGTGTTGCGATACCCCTCTACGATTTGACCAATCTCAGTCATGGCTTGGTCAACGCTCTTGCCGGCCCCGAGGGCCAAACCAAAACGGCGGTTTCGTGACTGGTTATCGGTGCATGTCAGCACTAAATCGCCCAGTCCCGCCATGCCCATAAATGTCTTGGCATCGGCCCCCAACGCCACGCCGAGCCGCTGTAATTCCACCAGACCGCGGGTGATCAGGGCAGTACGGGCATTGGCACCAAACCCCAGACCATCAGAGAGACCCGCACCGATGGCGATGACATTCTTGACCGCGCCCCCCAACTGTAAACCGATGAAATCAGGGTTGGTGTAGACCCGGAATGACTTTCCGCAGTGCATCAAGTCGGAGAGCTCATCCGCGAAGGCGTCATCTGTCGCGGCAACCGAGATGGCGGTTGGCAGACCAGCGGCCAATTCACGAGCAAAGGTTGGTCCGGAGATAACAGCCAGCGGAACATCCGGACCCAATGCATCACGGGCAACCTCGCCTAACAAGCGACCGCTATCCGGTTCCAGCCCCTTGGTAGCCCATGCTACCCGGCAGTCTGCCGTCATGAAGGGTTTAGCCTGGGACAGCACAGCGCCAAACACATGGCTGGGTACCACGACCAGCAGGGTACGCGTCGCACTGACGGCATAAGCCAGATCCGACGTGACTTCGAGGCTGTCCGGGAAGGGAACATCCGGTAGGAATTGCGTATTGCAGCGCTCTGACTGCAGTGCAGCAACATGCGGCTCTTCATGGCCCCACATCAGCACGCGCAGCCCTTTTCGCGCCAATGAAATGGCAAGGGCGGTGCCATAAGACCCCGCCCCCAGGACAGATACAACGACGTCCTGTGCCATGGCTCAGTGACTCGCGCTTTGTTGCTGCTCGGCTTCCAGCTTAGCCATGTGGGAGGCGAACAGAGCGTCAAAGTTGACCGGAGCCAGATTCAGTTGCGGGAAAGAACCCTTGGTGACCAGGCTGGCAACCACTTCACGTGCATACGGGAACAGAATGTTCGGGCAGTAGGAGCCGAGGCAATGAGCCAGTTGTTGTGGTTCCAGATTGGAGGCCGTAAAGATACCGGCCTGTTTAACTTCGCACAGGAACGCCGTCTCTTCGCCCAGTGTGCAGGTCACAGTCAGTGTCAACGCGACTTCGTAGATATCTTCGGCCAGAACGACAGTCTTGGTGTCCATGTCCAGCTTGACTTCAGGTTGCCACTCCTTCTGGAAGATGTGGGGTGTATTAGGTGCTTCGAAGGAGACATCCTTGATGTACACGCGCTGGATGTGGAACTCAGGTTGCTTGACTTCGTTGTTGACTGCTTCAGACATGACTTGATTCCTTGTAAAAAATGAGCGGGGCTCAGAATAAACGGGCGATTAACGTTTTTTGGTGACCGGCAGGTTGTCACCACGCCAGCTGGTCAGCCCGCCACGCAGTACGAAAACCTGCTTGAAACCGGACTTGTTTAACGCACGCGCCGCTGTCTGGGCACGCATACCGGTTTCGCACACCACGATAGTGGGGGCATCCTTGTGCTTTTCAATCTGGGTAACGTTATTTGCCTCGATCTGGCTTACCGGAATGTGAACTGAGCCCGCAATATGGCCCTTGTCGAACTCGTCCTGAGAACGCACATCCAGCACGATGCCGTTCTGGCGGTTGACCAGCAAGGTCGCATCGTTATTGCCGATGGTCTTGATGGGCGAAAGCGCGGCGCGGATGGTGGTGTAAATGAGTGCCGCAAACAGGCCGAACCACGCTGCAACCAACATGGGGTTGCGGCCGATAAAGTCGATATATTCTTGCATCTTGGTCGAGATCCAGTCGCTAAAAAAGAAACCCCGGCAGTATACATGGGGGGGAGTAGAATAGCAGCCGCCATGACACGAAAGCTGGGAGTCGGCTCCCAGCCTGCTCAAGTCAAGCCTGCCCCTGAAAATGTGTGAGTCAGGTGACTATTTCGACAGATGTTGTAAAATGCGCCCCCAGTGGTTTTCCCGATTCTTTCACTTCCAAGAGGATTCCCTCATGTCTACCGCCAAGAAACCGTTGGTCTTGATCATCATGGACGGTTGGGGCTACAGCACCAAGCAAGAGTTCAACGCTGTTGCCGCCGCCAAGACCCCGAATCTCGACGCCCTGTGCGCCAACTATGCCAACAGCCTGATCTCTGCATCTGGCATGGACGTCGGCTTGCCGGATGGCCAGATGGGTAACTCCGAAGTCGGCCACGTCAATATCGGTGCCGGCCGTATCGTTTATCAGGAACTGACCCGCGTCACCAAGGAGATCCGCGACGGCGACTTCTTCAAGAACGCGGCGCTGTGCAAAGCCGTAGATGCTGCCGTTGCCCAGGGCAAGGCCGTGCATCTGATGGGACTGATGTCCCCGGGTGGCGTTCACAGCCACGAAGATCACATCATGGCGATGGTCGAGCTGGCCGCCCAGCGTGGTGCCGAGAAGATCTACTTCCATGCCTTCCTCGATGGCCGTGACGTGGCACCACGTTGTGCTCAAGACTCCATCAACCGTTTCGATGCCCTGTTTGCCAAGCTGGGCAAGGGTCGTATCGCTTCCATGATCGGTCGTTACTACGCGATGGATCGTGACAACCGCTGGGATCGCGTCCAGGAAGCCTACGAGCTGCTGACTGAAGGCAAGAGCCAGTTCGCCAACTACGCCGATGCGACTGCGGCCTTGGCTGCCGCCTACGCCCGTGACGAGAACGACGAATTCGTCAAGGCCAGTGTCATCGGCAACGAGGCCGCCGTATTGGAAGATGGCGATGCCCTGATTTTCATGAACTTCCGTGCCGACCGCGCCCGTGAAATCACCCGCTCATTCGTCGATGCCGACTTCACCGGTTTTGTGCGTGCCAAGCAGCCTAAGCTGGCTGACTTCGTCATGCTGACCGAATACGCCGCCGACATCAAAACCAGCTGTGCCTACCCGCCGACAGCCCTGGTCAACACCCTCGGTGAATGGCTGGCCAAGCACGACAAGACCCAGCTGCGCATCTCTGAAACCGAGAAGTATGCTCACGTTACCTTCTTCTTCAACGGTGGCGAGGAAACGTGCTTCAAGGGTGAAGAGCGTGAACTGATCCAGAGCCCGAAGGTCGCCACCTACGATCTGCAGCCAGAAATGAGCGCCGGCGAGCTGACGGACAAACTGGTCGCTGCCATCAAGAGCGGCAAGTACGATGTCATCGTGTGTAACTACCCGAATGGCGACATGGTGGGTCACACCGGCATCTATGAAGCAGCCGTCAAGGCCTGTGAAGCCGTCGATACCAGCGTCGGCCGCGTCATCGAAGCACTGAAGGAAGTGGGCGGTGAATGTCTGATCACTGCAGACCATGGCAACGCCGAGCAGATGATGAACGAAGAGACCGGCCAGGCACATACTGCGCACACCAGCCTGCCAGTTCCGCTCATCTATTTCGGTCGCCCGGCCACCGCAGTAGAGGGCGGCAAGCTGTCAGATCTGGCGCCGACCATGCTGACGCTGATGGGCATGGACGTGCCGGCGGAAATGACTGGCAAGCCTCTGATGGTTCTGAAATAATCCGCCCCATGCGGATATCTGACACCATCCTGAAGATAATGACACGCGTCGGCCTGCTGGCCGGCGCGCTGTTTTTTGTCTCGCCACTCTCCGCAGCCAACCACCAGGATCTGAACAAGGTCCGCGAACAAATCCAGCAAAAACAGCAGGAAATCCAGAGCCAAAAGAAGGATCTGAGCAGCCTGCATGAACAACTGCGCAAAGACGAAAACGCCGTCACCGAGCTGGCGAGCCGACTGCAAACCACCCAGAATCGTCTCAACGCCACACGCAAACAGTTACGCAGCCTCGAACAGCAGCAACGTGAGCTCAAGAGCGCACAACAGCGACAAGAAAAGTTGCTGGCGGAACAGCTCGACCATGCCTATCGCATGGGGGAACACGACTATCTGAAGTTGCTCTTGAACCAGCAAGATCCTGCGGCGATTGGCCGCGCACTGGATTACTACGGTTACTTCAATGATGCGCGCCTCAAAGCGATCGCCGATCTGAAAGAGACGCTGCACCAGCTTGAGCAAAACAAGCGAGCGACGGCCAAGACCACAGCGACGCTCAGCGGTCTGGCGAAGAGTCAGCAACAAGACAAGCAAAGCCTGCAGACCAAGCAGCAGCAACGGGAAGCCACCGTTGCCGCCATCAAGTCTTCGCTGGCCGATGACCAGGCACAGCTGGCGAAACTGCAAGTTGCCGAAAAACAGCTCACGCGCAAGATTGAAGAGGCCCGCAAGCGCCTGGAGGCGGAACGCAAACGCAAGAAGGCCGAGGCCATTGCCCGCGCCCGCGCCAAGGCCCGCGAACAGGGCAAGTCCGAGGCCGCAGCCGAGGCCAAAGCCAACGCCACGATTGCCCTCGGTGATCACAAAGGGCTCGGCAAACAACGAGGTCGTCTGCCATGGCCCCTCAAAGGCGCCCTGGTGCGTCAATTCGGTGAACATCGCAGTGGCGAAGTCAGCTGGAAAGGCATCCTCATCGGCGCAGCCAATGGCGCACCGGTTCGAGCCATCGCCGATGGCGATGTTGTCTTTGCCGACTGGCTGGATGGTTTTGGCAATGTGATGGTCATCGACCATGGCAGCGGTTATCTGAGCCTGTATGGAAACAACGACAGCCTGCTGAAGCAAAGCGGCGATGCCGTGCATACCGGTGATGTCATCGCCCGCACCGGCAACAGTGGCGGGCAGCCTCAGTCCGGCCTCTATTTCGAAATTCGCTGGCAAGGCAAACCGGTCAATCCGGTAGCCTGGCTGGCCCGCTGAGCCCTGTTTCTTACGTCAGCGTCACACGTTCCCACTCGGCGAGCAGCGTCAACGCCTGTGCAGCACTCTGCCCGCAGACATCGGCCATCGGGCGAAAACCAGAGCACACGGCTGGCCGTAATGCTGAGCCAAACAGCCGGCACAGGTTGCCTTCATCCAGCTGTATGCAGCGCACTCCCGCCGGTTTCCCATCCGGCATCCCCGGGATGACCGAACTGATACTCGGGGCAATACAACAGGCACCACATCCCAGTCGACACTCCATTCTGCTCTCATCTCCCTGTCATGCCGCCCGGCTGGGGGTAGACGTGTTAAACTTGGCTCATACGAAACGGCTTGCTAACCGTGGAAAGTCGTCAGCCGCCGCGGCGAACGTCTCAGGAGACCGACCATGCGCCTCACAGTCCATCACAGTTCCGAACTCTCACCCTATTGGCTCGACAGCCTGAACAAGCTGCTGGCCGCCGACAATCTCAATCACGAGCAGCTGCTCCATGCCGGTCATTGGCATGTCGCCACATTCAACGATCGAATTGTCGGTCTCGCCGTGACTCGCGATGAAGAGATCGTTTACTTCGCCGTACGGGATGTCACCCGCCGGCGCGGCATAGGCCAATACTTGCTGACCGAAACCCTGGGTTGGATGCAGGCCCAAGGCTGTTCCCAGGCCATGCTCTCAACCCATGCCGCCCGTCCCGAAGAGCACTCGGCCCTGAATGCCTTCTTGCTACATAATGGCTTCACGCGCAATGGCAATCGCTATCTGCTGACACTCAATCACTGAGCGCTAAAAATGCCAAGAGAGCGCCAATGCGCTCTCTTGCTACCGATGCGGACGGCGCATGCCATCACAGAATGATATCGCGGAGTTGCTGGTCCTTGCGATCCAGGTAGTGGGTCGAGCCAATGCGACGAATAGTGCGTGACTTGCCACGAATCAACAGGGTTTCCGTGGTCGCCAGGGTGCCATCGCTGGTGATACCTTCCAGCAGATCGCCCTTGGTAATACCGGTCACCGAGATGATGACGTTATCGGTACGCACCATGTCATCCAGCTTGAGCACGACTTCTGCCTGAATGCCCATCTTTTCACAGCGCGCCAATTCATCGGTGCCCAGTCGACGGTTTTCTTCGGTGTCACCCTTTACCTTGTGTCGCGGCCAGAGGCGGCCCTGCATGTCACCATCCAGAGCACGCACCACGGCGGCAGAGACCACGCCCTCCGGCGCGCCACCGATGCAGTAGAGCATGTCGACTTCGTTATCCGGCAAGCAGGTCAAGACTGAGGCGGCCACGTCACCATCCGGGATGGCAAAGACACGCACGCCCATCTGCTGCATCTGGCGAATCGCGTCATCATGGCGCGGCTTGGCCAGGGTAATCACCGTCAGACGATTAACCGGCTTTTCCAGCGCCTGAGCGACGGCTTCGATATTCTCCACCAGCGGACGCGCGAGATCGATGACCCCCTTCGCCTTGTGGCCGACAATCAACTTCTCCATATACATATCCGGTGCCTTCATGAAGCCACCTTTAGCCGCGGCAGCCAGTACCGCTACCGCATTCGCCTGGCCCATCGCCGTCATGCGGGTGCCATCGATCGGATCCACGGCGATATCCACTGCATCACCGCCACAGCCGACTTTCTCGCCGATATACAGCATCGGTGCCTCGTCGATCTCACCTTCTCCGATGACGATCTCGCCATCGATCTCGACCTGGTTCAACACCAGTCGCATCGCCTCGACCGCGGCACCATCGGCCAGATTCTTGTCCCCGCGGCCGAGCCACTTGTAACCGGCCAGCGCGGCGGCCTCGGTTACCCGGGAAAATTCGATCGCCAGTTCACGTCTCATAGCTGCTTCTACCTGTGAAAAAGGAAATGGATTCGTCAAAACGGCGGCATTCTAACATCAAGGAAAAACCTTTGCCTGCATCAATCCTTGCTGCCGGGATTAGATAGCGTCAAGTCCGGGCCCAAAAGTTCCCCAGCAATAAAAACTTCACCCCGACGTAACAGAAGCGTCATCTGCGACTTCTAGCATGGCCCCGTCGTTAACCCTCAGGCAAAAAGCCACACTAAACAAGGATCGATGATGAAAAAGCTGACTGCTGTTGCCGTGGCCCTGCTGGCCGCCACCTCTGCCGCGCAAGCCGCCGAAGTCTACAAGAATGAACAGATGGCGCTCGACATGTACGGCCGCATCTATGCCGGTCAATTCTTCGGTGAGAAGAAGAACCACAGCGAAGATTACAGTGCCAAGGTCGGAGCCAACCAGTTCATTCGCTTTGGCGTCAAGGCTGACAGCGCCATCTCCGGTACGCTGAAGGCTGTAGGTCAATACGAAGCCCAATTCAATATCGGTGATAGCGAAAAGATCAACAACGTCTCCTGCACCACCACCGAAGCCACTGATGGCACACACAGCACCACTTGCCAGGACGACAAGATCCGTACTCGTCTGGCATTCGCTGGCCTCAAGTCAGAAAGCTGGGGTCAGGTGACCTTCGGTCGCCAAAAGGGCGCCATCTCGCAAATCGCCGACTGGACTGACGTCGCACTCTCCGATGGTTACGGTGCCGATGCGCTGGGCCATGGCGCCGATAAATTCGGAACCGGCCGCTCTTCAGACCTGCTGAAGTACTCCGCCACTTTTGGCGGCTTCAAGGGCGAAGCCTCCTACAAGTTTGACGGTAACACCACTGAAGAGAAGACCAGCTCGTCTGCCGATGCAGCTTACGGTATCTCTGCCTCCTACACGCTGGAAAATGGCCTGGGCTTCGGCGCCGGCTACAACGTGGGCCAGCGTGACAAGGCGGGCGAGAACGATGCCAAGCTGGCGATCGTCGGCGTCATGTTCGACAACAAGTCTCTGTATGCCGCCCTGAACTATGCCGATGGCACCGACTATCTGGCAACCGGCACCGACCACACCGGTTGGGAAGCTGCATTGGGTTATAACTTCGCCAACGGTTTTGGCCTGATGGCCGTGTATGACAAGCAAGAGTCCGACAAGGCCGGTACCAAAACCGACACCGTCGACTACTACACGCTGGGCGCCCAGTACAAGTTCAACAAGTCACTGCGCGTAATTGGCGAATACCGCATCCAGGGTCTGGAAGGCAAGAGTGACTCCAGCGCTGAAGCGGTGGAAAACGACTACCAACTGGCTGCACGTTACGACTTCTAATACCGCCACACTTCGTATACAGATGCAGGGGCCCTTGGGCCCCTGCTTTTTATGCGCACGCTACTGCCCGCCACTCGCCTGCGCCTGGGGCAGCGCACGATGCGGGCTCAGTCTTTGCCCGCGTCCGGGCTGTGATACTGAGTCACTATGTCGCGAGAAGAGCGATAGACATCGGGGATCTGATCCAGCGCGTTGATCGTCACCCCCAGATCCCGCAACAGGCCATCCTGCAGACCATAGATCCAGCCGTGAATGGCCAGCTCCTGACCGCGCTTCCAGGCGTTCTGTACTATGGTGGTACAACAGACATTCGCCACCTGTTCCAGTACATTCAGCTCGCACAGGAAGTCCTGGCGCTCACGCACATCGACAATCTCCTCGATCTGCTCCCGATACTTGAAATAGATGTCCTTGATATTGCGCAGCCAGTTATCGATCAGACCGTGCTCATCATTGCCCATCGCCGCGACCACGCCGCCACAACCGTAATGACCACACACTATGATGTGTTTCACCTTTAAGACATCAATGGCGTACTGGATCACCGACAAGCAGTTGAAATCAGTATGAATCACCAAATTGGCGACATTCCGGTGCACAAACACGTCGCCCGGTAACAGGCCCAGCAATTCGTTTGCCGGTACCCGGCTGTCGGAACAACCGATCCAGAGGTATTCCGGAGCTTGCTGCCGGGACAGCTTCTCAAAGAAATGCGGATCTTCTGCCTTGATCTTCTCGGCCCAGCTGCGGTTCTGTTCAAACAGATGATTCAGCAGTCGCATGTTTCACTCCCTTGCGATGGAACGTGTCCGTATCCGATTGCGAGCTTAATTGCCCGCCACCTTCATGTTATCCAGCAGCACCGAGCCGGTGCGCAGGCTCGAGCGCAGATCCCAGTCATCGCCAACGGCAACCAGGCTGCGGAACATCTCTTTCAGGTTACCGGCAATGGTGATCTCCTCGACCGGGTAGGCAATCTCGCCATTTTCGATCCAGAAACCGGATGCCCCACGCGAATAGTCGCCAGTGACAATGTTGACACCCTGCCCCATCAGTTCGGTCACCAGCAGACCGGTCCCCATTTGTGCCAGCAATTGCTCCTTGCTCTGTCCTTGACCTCGCACCTGCCAGTTGTGGATGCCACCGGCATGACCCGTCGACGGCATGCCGAGCTTGCGACCGGAGTAGCTGGTCAACAGGTAGGTCTGTAACTGCCCTGCGGCTATGATGTCGCGCTCGACGGTGCGCACGCCTTCGGCATCAAACGGGGCACTGGCCAGACCACCACGCAGCAACGGATGCTCGGCAATCGTTAGCCAGTCCGGAAAAATCTGCTGCCCCAATGAATCGAGCAGGAATGATGACTTGCGATACAGGCTACCACCGCTGATCGCAGAGACCAGATGACCAAACAGGCCAGAGGCCGACTCGGGACAGAACAGCACCGGCACGCTGCAGGTACCTATCTTGCGCGCCCCAAGTCGCGACACGGTACGTTCGACCGCCTCTTCGGCAATGCGCTGTGGAGCCCAGAGGTCGTCGATATGCCGGCATGATGAATAACCGTAGTCACGCTGCATCTCGCCGTCCTGCTCGCCAATCAGCACACAGCTCAGCGAATGGCGGGAACCGGCATAGCCACGCACAAAACCATGGCTGTTGCCATAGACCTTGATGCCATGGTGACTGCTGAAGCCCGCCCCGTCCGAGTGCTTGATACGGCTATCCAGCGACAACGCATGCTGTTCACAGGCACGGGCCAGTTGAATACCAAATTCCGGGTCGCCGGCGATGGGGTGCAGCAAGTCCAGCTCAGGTGTCTCCCAAGCCAGCCAGTCCGCATCGGCCAGGCCGGCAAAAGGATCGGCCGAGGTGTGACGTGAAATATCCAGTGCCGCCTCGACGGCACGACGCACCGCGTCGGGAGAGAGATCCGTGGTCGACGAAGATCCTTTGCGTCCGTCACGATAGACGGCAATACCCAGCGCACCGTCTTTATTGAATTCAATGCTCTCGACTTCACCGCCGCGAGTGTTAACCGACAAACCGGTCTGTTTGCTGATCGAAACCTCGGCACTGTCCGCCCCCAATGAACGGGCGATGGTCAGCGCATCGGCAACCACAGACTCCAGTTGGGTCTGTTCCTGGCGTATTTGCTGCTGCAGATCCATAGTCACTACTGTCTTGTCATCATTAGCCATCCAGCCTATCACAGGCCAGCAATCAACGGGAGAAGCTGGTAACATATCGGTCAACTGGAGTGGAAACCGACACATGCACAATCAATTTGACGAATCAGCCCACGAAGACGAGTGGGAATATGAAGGCCCCAGCAAGAGCGAAATGAAGCGCGAGTCAGAGCGCTTGCAGCAGCTGGGCACGGAACTGGTAAATCTGAAACCCACCGAGCTGGCCAAGGTGCCACTGGACGAAGAGATGCTGGACGCCATCGCGTTGGCGCACCGTCTGCAAGGCAAGCGTGAAGCATTCCGCCGCCAGTTGCAGTTTATCGGCCGTCTGATGCGCAACAGCGAAGTCGAAGAGATCGAGAAAGCCCTCGATGTCATTCGCAGTCGCCATGTGGCCGGTAACGCCCGCATGCACAAACTGGAACAACTGCGCGAAAAGCTGATTGCCGAAGGTGACGAGGCGATTAATGCCCTGCTCGGCGACTACCATGAGCTGGACCGACAAAAGCTGCGTCAGCTGGTGCGCCAGGCCAAGAAGGAACGCGAAGGGAACAAACCGCCCGCCGCATTCCGCGAGCTGTTCCAGTATCTGCGTGATGAACTGGAAACCCTGATCTAATCACCGGCTGCCGAGCAGTGAAAAGGGCGGAACTCTCCGCCCTTTTGCCTGCTGGTTGACGCAGCAACAGCGCTTAACGCGTGCCGCCCACCGTCATCATGTCAAGTTTCAGGGTCGGCTGGCCCACCCCTACCGGCACACTCTGGCCATCCTTGCCACAGACGCCAACCCCGGCATCCAACGCCAGATCATTTCCGACCATCGACACCTGCTGCATTGCCTCCGGACCATTGCCGATCAGCGTCGCCCCCTTAATCGGAGCGGTGATCTTGCCATGCTCGATCAGATAAGCCTCGGAGGCTGAAAACACGAACTTACCGGAGGTGATGTCGACCTGACCGCCACCGAAATTCGGCGCATAGATCCCCTGCTTGACCGAGGCGATGATCTCCTGTGGATCATGCTCACCCGCCAGCATGTAGGTGTTGGTCATCCGCGGCATCGGCAGGTGAGCATAGGACTCACGGCGCCCGTTACCGGTCGGGGCGACCCCCATCAGACGGGCATTCAACTTGTCCTGAATGTAGCCCTTGAGGATCCCCTTCTCAATCAACACATTGTATTGGCCAGGAGTCCCCTCATCGTCAATGCTGACCGAGCCGCGACGGCCCGGCAGGCTGCCATCGTCGACAATGGTACAGTGTTCGGATGCAACCTTCTGTCCCACCCGACCGGCAAATGCCGAGGAGCCCTTGCGATTGAAGTCCCCTTCCAGTCCGTGACCCACTGCCTCGTGCAGCAACACACCAGGCCAACCCGGGCCCAGCACCACCGGCATGGTACCGGCCGGCGCATCGACGGCGTCAAGGTTGACCAGGGCCTGACGTACCGCCTCGCGCACATACCCCAGCGCACGCATCTCGCCGGCGACCGGATCGAAGAAATAGTCATAGCCGCAACGTCCACCGCCGCCGCTGCTGCCGCGCTCGCGCCGCCCGCCCCGCTCCACCAGAACAGTGCAGTTCAGTCGGACCAGCGGCCGGACATCGGCACTCAGGGTGCCATCGGTGGCAGCAACCAGCACTTCTTCATAAACCCCGGACAGTGACGCTATGACCTGACTGACGGCAGGATCCAGCGTACGGGCGAAACGATCCATCTGCTCCAGCAACGCGATCTTCTGGTGTTTGTCGAGCGTCCCCAACGGGTCGAGCGGCGCGTATAGCATGGGAGCCTGACTCGGTTGCCAGATGCGGATCTCACCATGACCACCGCTCTGGGCGATACCGCGGGCCGCAATCACCGACTGGCTCAGAGCATGGATACTCAGCTCATCCGAATAGGCGAAGCCGGTCTTTTCACCACTGACGGCGCGAACACCGACACCTTGATCGATGTTATAGCTGCCATCCTTGACGATGCCGTCTTCCAGCACCCAGGACTCATGATAACTGCTCTGAAAATAGAGATCGCCGAACTCGACCTGATGTGTCATCAACTGACGCAACATCCTGGCTAAAATAGCCTCATCCAGTTCATGGGGCCGCAGCAGGCGTTCAGAAACTTGATTCAACAACATGACGCTTCATCTCTCCAGGCGCCCGTCAGCCGGGCATGCTCCAGCACCGGCATATCGGTGCGGATTTGTGAAATCAAAGCCGGGTCCAGGTCGGCCACCAGGACACCGGGTTGGTCATCCAGCTCACCCAGCAGCCTGCCCCAGGGGTCGAGCAGCAACGAATGCCCCCAGGTGCGACGCCCGCCGACATGCTCGCCACCCTGATTGGCCGCCAGCAGATAGCACTGATTCTCGATGGCCCGCGCCTGCAGCAGGGGACGCCAGTGCGCCTCTCCTGTCACGGCGGTGAACGCCGCCGGTACCAGCAGGATGTCGGCACCACCGACGCGCAGGCGGCGATACAGCTCCGGAAAGCGCACATCGTAGCAGATGGATAGCCCGAGACCACCAAAAGGTGACGCCACCACCCGGCACTCGCTGCCGGCAATAAAACTGTCGGATTCACGGTATCGACGCTGTCCATCGGCGACATCGACGTCAAACAGATGCAGCTTGTGGTAATGCGCGCGTGCTTGTCCACGCTCATCAAATACCAACATGGTGGTATGCAGTCCGTTTCCGGAAGCAGCCAGCGTTGGCAGTGAGCCGGCCACGAGCCAGATCCCGAATTCCCGAGCCCACAGCGCCAACTGCTGCTGGATTGGGCCCGAGCCCAGCGGTTCGGCAATGGCCTGATAATCCGCCGTGGTGCCAAAGGCCGCAAAATTCTCCGGTAGCAGCACCAACATCGGCCGCTGCGGTGGCAACAACGCCAGCTGTGCGGCAATCTGTTGGCGATTCTCTTCCCACTGTGGTTGGCTGTTGAGTTGCACGACGGCAAGCTTCATCACTTCTTCCCCTCTGCCGGGCGAGTATCGCGACCTGTTTCAATGACTTCGGGAGCCCCCAGGGTTCCGCCCACCGAGAAACGGACTTCGGTGATGACATCCAGCACCGGAGACAGCAACTTGGAGGCGGCCAGTACATAGATCCCCGTTACCGGGGTCACCGCCACGGCCGTGGCCAGCGACAGCTCGTTGGAGAATTGCGGCCGGAAGCTGACTTGATAATCTATCTTCTGGCTGTTCAAATCCAGAGAGCCCTTCGCCTTTATGTCACCTGAATCGGCCTCAAGCAGGAAATCGTCACTACTCAGGCGGCCCTGTTCGATGTGGTTGGTAAAGTGAATGCGGCGGAAAAAGAGTCCTTTTTCAAATAGATCACTGAAATCCAGACTCAAGCGGCGCATGACGGCATGCAATGAAAATACCGACAACAAACGGGTACCGGTGGACCCCATGTTACGCAGCATGCCTTCACCGCTGTCGAAATTCATCTTGCCCGCCAGCGTGGGTTTATCCAGACGATACAGCGGCCCCTGCCAACTGAGATGACCGCCAAAAGTGGCCTTAGTGCCACTGAACCCCAATGGCATGTCCAACGCTTGCAGCCAGGTTTCCAGGCTGGCGATCTGGCCATCCAACTGCAGACGACTCAGCGAAGCGGCACCATCGAGCTGCCACTCCCCCTTGCCCGTGACCTTGTTGTTGCCCTGCTGAATCAGCAGATGGGGCACCTTGAGCCCGTTACGTGCCGGCCTGGCCTGCAATTCAACGCGCCCCAGTTGCATCTTGCCCACCACACAACGCTGGCAGACCAGATTGAACGGCGGGATGGCAGACAAGGTGCGCCGCTGCTCATCCCGTGCGGGCATCGGCCTTGGCGAGGTGTCTGACGCGGGGTCCGGGTGCCATTCCAGATAGGCGACATCCCAGGACCAGGGCGCATCCCCACGGCGTTGGCCGCTGGCCGTCACCTGATTCGCCAGCAATGACCACTCCTGCTGGTCCGGGCTCTGGCGTCCGGAAAAGGTCAGCTTGTCCCAATTCTGTTGTTGCCAGCGCAGCTTCGGCACGGCCAGCTGCCATGAGCCTTGTTCCGGTAACAACGACGACAGCCAGCGGCTCGCCTGCTGGGCCTGACGTGGATCCCCCTGCCTTGCTTGCCACCAGGCTTGCCAGGCATCGCCATCCAGCGCCGTGAAATTCAGCTGCAGGTGCAGCGGTGACCAACTCTGGCCGGTTGGCTCCAGCTGCTGATTGCCCAGCCAGAAACGGCTGAAGCGATGATCGCGAGGCGACCAATCACCCTGCCAGCGCCAGCCTGGCTGCCACTCGGCTTGCAACTGGCTACTCCGCTGGTCACCGCGCGCCGTCACCCGCAATGACCGCGTCTCATCTCGCGCCTTGCTATAAGGGGCCGGTACCGCCAAGGTCAATCCACGCAACGAGCTCTGCCATTGCGCCTGATAGCGGAATCCGGCCGAGGTTAACGCCAGGTCGAGTGTCCCCTGCCAGGGCGTCTTCCCGGTCACAACCCCCTGCCAGTGATCTGGCAGCGCCGCACTCTCACTGCTCCACTGTCCGCCCATCTTCAGCTTTACCTGATAAGCGTCATGCTGTAACTGCCCCAGGTAGTCCAGGGTCACCGGTTGACCTGCCACCATTGCGGTCAGTCCCTCGAACCGGGTTTCCTGCTGGGTAAACGCCAGGCGGCCTTTCAGGCGGGAAAGTGGCAGGCCAAGGTCTCGGACTGTAAGTTCATTGCCGTCAAAATCGACATGCCCCAGGACGCCGACTGGTGCACCATCCAACGGAATATCCAATTGCACCTCACCCTTGAGCGGGCGGGAGAGTGGCAAGGCCAGCATCGCCGCCCCGACCGAGTCGGCCACGCCGGAGTGCACCAGATAGTGCTGCACGGCGGCAGCCTCGCCCTGTACATCGGCATTGATATACAAGTGTGCCGCCGCATCGAGGCTCGGGAACCAGGCATGAATGAAATCGCTGTGCGCCGCCCCCAGACGGGCGGCCTGGCTTCGCATCTCCAAGGTGTCATTCTGGAACAGCAGATCGAGGCTCAGATCCTCCAGAGGCTGCCACGCCGGATCAAACTGGAAACGGGCTTGGCGCAGGGGCACCGCCACCTGAAAGCGGCCCTCGCCATTGTGATACGGAAACGCATCCAATGGCCCATCCCACAGCAAAACGGCATCCTGTACTGTGCCGGCTTGCAGGGATTGCGTGAGGTAGTCGGTCAGTGGCTGCCCCATGGCAAGCCGCGGGTAGTAGCGCCAGGCCTGGCCGGCATCGAGTAAGTCAATCTGCGACAAGAGATAAAGCGCAGGAGAGGCCGCATCCGGCAAGGTCAGCCGGAACTGACCGTTGGCGCGCAACGCCGGAGTCTGCACCTGTAGCTGTTCGGCCGAAAGCAACCATCCATCGCGTCGTTTCTGCAACGCCAGCTCCGCATCCAGCGAGGTCAACGGAATGTCTGCCGGGAAATAGTCTCCCACCTTGAGGGTTTGCGTGCCAAGGTGCATGGACAGCCACCCGCCGTTCGGGGTGAGCAACAGCGAGCCTTGCGCGGCAGACACGCCGGGCAACATCTGCCATCGCGCCCAACCTAGGTCGCTAAAACGCGCCGATAACTGCCATGGCCCCTGTGCCCCCTGATGCTGCAGCACAATGTTCTGCAACCGGCCTTGCGGACGCATCTGCTCCAACGCCCTGGACAGCTCGCTCTGGGGGCCTGACAGCAGCACCAGCGCCGGGGTGACCGCGCCAATGTTGACCGGGTCGAGCTGACCACCGAGTACACCTTGCTGCCAATCAAGCTGCAATTGCCAGGGATGCCAGTCGCGTTGCTCATCTCGGACCTCAAGCTGTTGCGAGCTCAGCTGCCAGGCTGTACCCCGTCGTTTCCATTGCAACAGGCCACCACGGACCGCAACCTCACGGGTCTGCCCCTCATCGAGCCAGGAGAGCTGGTTCGTCCCCAGTTGCAGTTGCGCCAGCTGCCAGGCGCGATGTTCGCGCTGCAGCCAGAAACGAAAGTCGAGCGCGCCCTGCAATGCACCAGGACGCACGGTGTCGCTCGGCTCGACGGCAAGCGGTAACGACTGCACAAACAGCGTCCCCGCCATCGCATCGGGATCCTCGGCGTTACCGTTGAAATCGGCCTGCAGCTGCAATCGGCTGTGTACACCGGGATGGGAAAACGTCAGTTCACCGACGCCACTATGACGATCACCGCGGTTCTGCCAATAGAGCCGAGACACCTGCAGGCGGGTCAAATCCCCCATCGGTGTCAACAGGCGAATTTCACTCTGCTCCAGACTAAAGGATTGCAGACGCCCCAGCAGCAGCCGCGCCAGCGGCAACCACTCGGTCGGTGTTTTGTGCTCAGTCGCCGTCTGTTGTTGCAACCAGCGACCATCGAGTTGCAGCTGCACGCCGCTGAAATGCAGACCACCAAGCTCCCAGCGGCGCGCCAGCAGACTTTGCCATGGCCGTATCCGCACCTGGGCATCACGAATCGCCAACGACCAGCCCGCATGCTGCTGCGGTTGCAATCGCAGGTCATGCAAGGTGATGGCCGGGCCATACTCGCTCCAGCTGACCCCCAAGGCGCCGGCATCCGCCTGCAATGTCGACCCCGCCAGCAGCGAATCCAGCATCGCCTGCCGTTGAGACTGCACCCAGGGCAGCCCGAAACGCGCCGCCGTCACCAACGACGCAATCAGCAGCAACACCAGTGCCAGTAAACGCCAGAAGTGAAACAGTGAGCGCCGGATCACTACATCATCACCACGTCAAACTGCTCCTGACTGTAGAGCGGTTCTGCCTGCACCTTGACCTGCTTGCCGATGAAGACCTCCAGCTCAGCCAGGCTGTGCGACTCTTCGACGTGCAACGCCTCGGCCACTTGCAAGGAGGCATAAACGATAAACTGATCGGCGTCATAAGCGCGATTGACACGCAGGATCTCGCGCAGAATCTCATAGCAGACGGACTCCACCGTCTTGACCCTGCCGCGCCCCTTGCACTCCGGACACTCAGAGCAGAGGATGTGCTCCAGACTCTCCCGGGTGCGCTTGCGCGTCATCTCGACGAGTCCAAGATGCGAAAAGCCATTGACCGAAGTCTTGGCCCGATCCCGCGCCAAGGCTTGCTCCAGGCTTTGCAGCACGCGGCGACGGTGATCCTCGGACTGCATATCAATGAAGTCGATGATGATGATGCCACCCAGATTACGTAACCGCAGTTGACGCGCAATGGCAGCTGTCGCCTCGATATTGGTATTGAAGATCGTCTCTTCAAGGTTGCGGTGACCAACAAAAGCCCCGGTATTGATATCGATGGTGGTCATCGCCTCGGTCTGATCGATGATCAGATAACCGCCAGACTTCAGCTCCACCTTACGTTCCAGCGCGCGCTGGATTTCATTTTCGACATCATGCAAATCGAAGATCGGCGAGTCGCCGGCATAGTAGTCCAGCTTGTCGACCATTTCGGGCACAAACTCTTCGGTGAACGACTTCAGCTGTTCGAAGGTCAGTCGCGAGTCGACACGGATCTTGTCCAGATCGGCACCAACAAAGTCCCGCAGGATACGGAACGCCAGCGACAGGTCCTCGTAGAGGATGCTGCAGGGCTTGTTCAGTTGCCGGCGCTCCAGTACCTTGCGCCATAGCCGCTTCAGGAACTGGGTATCCTGTTCCAGTTCGCGTTCACCCACACCTTCGGCGGCAGTACGGACGATAAAGCCGCCAAGTTCATCCACCTGACGCAGCACTATCTGCTTTAAACGCTCACGTTCCGTCTCGCTCTCGATCCGCTGTGACACGCCAACATGGGCACTGCCGGGCATAAAGACCAGATAGCGCGAAGGCAGAGTGATATCCGTCGTCAGGCGCGCACCCTTGGTACTGATGGGGTCTTTCACCACCTGCACCATGATGTCCTGTCCCTGGCGCACCAGCTCGGCGATGTTGCCAACCTGGAAATGTTCCTTCTCGCGCACATCAACGCATTCGGTATGCGGCACTATGTCCGACGCATGCAGGAACGCCGCCTTTTCCATGCCGATATCGACAAACGCCGCCTGCATGCCGGGCAAGACCCGGCTGATTTTACCCTTGTAGATGTTGCCAACCAGACCACGCTTTGCCTGGCGTTCGATATGAACTTCCTGCAGGGTACCATGTTCTACGAGGGCAACCCGGGTCTCCGAGGGAGTCACATTCACCAGCAGTTCGGTCGACATAAGGGGTTCCTTGCCTGAAGAGATTAGAGGCGCTCACGCAACAGCAGATCGGTTTCCAGCAACGGTAACCCGACTACGGCACTGTAACTGCCAGAGAGATGGCTGACGAACTTGCCACCTATGCCCTGAATACCATAGCCGCCTGCCTTGTCTGCCGGCTCGCCGGTAGACCAGTATGCCGCAATTTCCTCATCGTCCAAGGGGCGAAACGTCACATCCGTGACGACGAGGCGCAGATCGATGCCGTGCACAGTGGCCAGCGCAATTGCTGTCATCACCTGATGGGTGCGGCCTGATAGCTGGCGCATCATCTGAGCGGCATGGCCTTGATCGCGTGGTTTCTCCAGTACGGACTGATCGATGACAACGATGGTATCGGCACCCAACACGGGCAGAGAGCCCTGACAGGCAAGCCAACCGGCACGGGCTTTCTCCTGCGCCAGCCGGCTGACGTAAGCGCGCGCTGCCTCACCAGGCTGACGACACTCTTCGACATCCACCCGCAACAACGAGAAGTTGACACCAAGTTGAGTCAACAGTTCACGACGCCGGGGCGACGCCGACGCCAGATAGAGAACGGCAGCAGCAGTCATCATCGGATACGAAAACGTCGGCGCAGTTTGCGCAGTGTGACAAAGGTCAGCGGCCAGAGCAGCAGGGTACTCAGCGAGGCCCAGAACAAGCGATAATTCAGCGTCGCAACGCCAAACAAATGCTCGGCCCAGAACACCGTCAGCTGACCCAGCAGGCTGATGCAGCCCATCACCAACGCCTGTTGCCAGACCGAGAAATTACGAATTTTCTGGAACTGCAGCGCCGCAACATACGCCATGATGGCCATGGAGAGGGCATGAATACCCAGCGTCGAACCGAGCAGGATATCCAGCAGCAAACCGGCAACCCAGGCGGTGCCCAGATTCACCCGGTGCGGCAAGGCGATGACCCAGTACATCACCACCAGCGCCAGCCAGTCCGGACGGTGATAATCAAGCAGGGACGGCATCGGTAGTATGGAGAGGATCAGTGCCGCCAGTATGGTCAAATAGATGGAACCAGTCCCATGGCCGGTAATATTCATCGCGCCTCTCCTGTCGGCGCAGGGCGCTTCGTTGGCGCCACTGCCTTGTGAGCCCTGGCTTTGGCCGGCTGAGGCTTGCCAGCGCCCGGCTTCGGCGCCGCAGCCGGAGCGACCACGGTTGGCGTTGCAGCAGAGGTGGCCATGGCACCACTGGCCGGCTGCACAACTGGCTGGGCGCCACTACTGAGCGGCTCTGGCCACAACAGCAACAGGTAACGCAGACGATCCAGGGCCGCCAGCGGCTCGGCTTTCACCTCGGCAAACGGCTTACCCTCTTCATAGGAAAAACGGGTAATTTTTGCCACCGGATACCCCATCGGAAAGCGGCCTCCGAGACCCGATGTCACCAACATGTCGCCCTCTTGCAGATCGGCACTGCGCGGTATGTTCTTCAGCGTCAACTCATCCAGGATGCCAGTCCCGCTGGCGATGGCGCGGATATCGTTGCGCATCACGCGCACCGGCAAAGCATGGCTCAGGTCGGAGATTAACAGCACACGACTCGTGGTTTTACCAACACTGATCACCTGGCCTACGACGCCCAGGTCGTTGACCACAGGCTGCCCCTCATAGACACCATTGCGTTCGCCACGATCGATGACGATTTGATGCACAAAGGGATCTGAATCCACGGCGAGAATCTCGGCCACCATCTTGCGTGAATCAGCCTGTACCGGCGAGCCCAGCAACTTACGCAGGCGCTCGTTCTCCTGTGAAATCTGGGTAAACCGCAGCAGATCACTGCGCAGCAAGAACAGCTGCTGTTCAAGTTTGCGGTTCTCGTCGAGTAACTCGTTTCGGGTCTGGATCTGCTCGCTGACACCATCTGCCAGCTTACGCGGCGTATCCGCCAGATAGATCAACGGGCTGACAAACGAGTCAAGATAAAGGCGTGCCCCGGAAAACAGGTGAAAGCGGGCATCGGCAACGATCAGGCCCACTGAAAGCAGTACCGTAAAGAAGAGGCGAAATTGCAGGGCCAGGCCCCGACCGAAGATTGGATTCATGCTGTCCGTTATACGAAACCGGCCCGCGAGGGGCCGGCTTAAGGGTTATTCGTAGTGGAACAGGTCGCCGCCGTGCATGTCGATGAGCTCCAGCGCTCGTCCACCGCCTCGGGCCACACAGGTCAACGGATCCTCTGCTACGACCACCGGAATGCCAGTCTCTTCCATCAACAGACGATCCAGGTCGCGCAACAGGGCACCACCGCCTGTCAGGACCATCCCCTTCTCGGAGATATCGGACGCCAGCTCCGGAGGCGACTGTTCCAACGCCACCATGACGGCACTGACGATACCGGTCAGCGGCTCTTGCAGCGCTTCGAGGATTTCGTTGGAGTTGAGCGTGAAACTACGCGGTACCCCTTCGGCCAGGTTGCGACCGCGGACTTCGATCTCGCGCACCTCATCACCCGGATAGGCAGAGCCAATCTCGTGCTTGATACGTTCAGCCGTGGCCTCACCGATCAGGCTACCGTAGTTACGACGCACATAACTGATGATCGCCTCATCAAACTTGTCGCCACCGATGCGCACGGAAGAAGAGTACACCACACCATTCAGCGAAATAATCGCCACTTCGGTGGTACCGCCGCCGATGTCGACAACCATGGAGCCCGTCGCTTCAGAAACCGGCAAGCCGGCACCGATCGCGGCCGCCATTGGCTCATCGATCAGATAGACTTCGCGGGCCCCTGCACCTTGCGCCGATTCCTTGATCGCGCGCCGTTCCACTTGGGTGGATCCGCAGGGGACACAGACCAGCACGCGCGGGCTGGGACGCAGGAAATTGTTGTCGTGAACCTGCTTGATGAAGTGCTGCAGCATCTTCTCGGTCACGTAGAAATCGGCGATCACACCGTCCTTCATCGGACGAATCGCCGCAATATTACCCGGGGTACGGCCCAGCATCAGCTTGGCGGCATGCCCGACGGCTGCGACAGACTTGGCATTCCCGCCTCGGTCCTGACGAATAGCAACCACAGACGGCTCGTTCAGCACAATGCCCTTGCCCTTGACGTAGATCAGCGTGTTGGCAGTACCCAGATCGATCGACAGATCGTTGGAAAACAAGCCTCTGAGATTCTTGAACATGGTAACGGAGGATCCTGGAATGTTGAGACTGGAAAAAGCCGGCTCACTTTACCAATCCCCCGCTCATTGAGCAAGCAAACATCCAGCGCCGGCACTGCAGATCCGACACGGCTCGCACTGTTGCTACCAGTCTGGCATCAGACTCAATCAGGACTGTTCGCGGCGATAGATGATCCGGTCACTGCCTCGCCATTGATTGAAATAGGCCCAGCCACTCGCTTCAGCTGTCCCCGCACTGCCGTCACCATCCCAATCAAAACGCAACCAGACGGGAGTTGATGGCTGCTTGCTCAATTCAATCTGATAGTTGACCCTATCATTGACGTTCGGCGCGCTGAAATGCAGCCAGATGTAGCCGCCATTTGCCGTCTGGGATGCAGCGGTTCCGGCCACGGAGCGCGAGCTGCTGAGGCTAAGTCGGCTGTGCGCATTGCTGGCCAACGTCAACTCGCGACTCGCGAGGTCATAGCCACGGTCAAACACGAAACCATCGCTCGCCTGCAGATCAAGCCGCGAGCAATTATCCATGGTATTCAACACCCAATTGCTGCCGTTGAAATATTCAAATTGCAGCGGCAAAGCCAAGCCGCTGGCGGGTGAAGTCCGGCCGTTACCAGCCGACAGTCGCCCCAGACGCATCATCTGCGTACCCAACTTGACCGCATTACAACTACTGCAGCTACCGCTAGTTGCACTGTGCATATCACCGTTACTCACATCGACGCTCAGGCTGTCATTGCCCAGCAGCTTGACCCCGACATCGAGACGGGCAAAGGGACCATCCGCCCCTCCTGACGCCAGACGCGAAAATGCGACCGGATAACTGCTGACAGACTGCATGCCCTGGACCCAGGAAGCGGACACGGAACTCAGGCGCGCATCCAGAGGCACACCATCATCGTTGTTTTCAGCCACCAGCGTCGTGACATCGTGTACAAACCCGCCACTGTCGAAGCGGCTATCGTAATTCAAGGTCGTTTGACCACTCTTATTGCGGGCAATCGCCTGGTAACCAATGGCAAAGGGCTGGTCCATGTAGCTGAATCCATTGGCGAAACACGCCGCCTGCAGACTCGGATTTTGAATCTGATAATCATAAGGCGTAAATCGCCCGACCGGGCCACTCGTCGCCACGGGCAGACTCATGCCCATGTAACTTGGCGGCGTCGCCGTCATGCGGAACACCCCGACCTCACTCACGGCCTGGTTCAACGTCGCCGTACCGCTGGCCAGCGCGCTGTGGTCGTAACTGGTCTGCGTCACGGTGGCATTCACGCCGGATGCGGGAGCCACCAGCTGACTGCCGAGCGCAATGCCGCTCAGGGCAAAATTCGGCGTAATCAGGTTACCGCTGCACAGATCGGTATCATTATTCTGTTGCCAGGCTCGGGGCGTGATCTTCAGTGCAAACGTCTCTCCGGCACGCCGGAAGGCCGGGCAACTGGCATTGCCAGCACTGCACGTCTGTTCAGGCTCGATACACAGTCCGACCGGCGCACTGACAAACTGGTCATAGCCATTCATCACCAGGTTGGCATCGCCATTGGCCGCAGTCCCGGTATAGCGCGCGTCCAGCCTCATCTCCCCGGCATCGGCATAGTTGACGCTCAGGGTTGCCGTCCCTTTGGCATCGAACACCAGTGGAATGGAGGTCGCAGTCGCCTCGGTAAAGCCCACCGCAGTGCTGTTCACCGTGACGGCCGGTTTAGCAGAGTTCACGGTAGTAGCGGGGGAAACATAGCTGCTCCAGAACGCCACATTGCGTGTCACACCGGCAAAGGCCGGGACGCACAATCCCAAACTATCGCTCGTGCGCACCGCCTGAATGCTGATCCCCGTCGCAGGCTGGTTTGCTCGCTTGGCAGGGACGTCAAAGATGAAGCCGCTATCGGCAAAATTCAGGGTGCAGGCGGCCGCCGACAATGACCCGGAACTGCCATTGCGGCACAAGGTCGTGCTCAAGGGTTTGGTCGCGGGAGTGGAGCCTGTAACCCCTATGGTGACGTTGCCAGCCGTGCGTTTTGCCAACGTCAGCGTGCTGCTGCCACCCGAAAACGTCACCACATTGCCCCCCGTCCAGCTGCCATCCGCCAGACTCGACGGTGCCAGCGTGGCCGTGACAGACTCCGTCACCAGGCTGCTGCACGCTGCGTTGGCACAGGCGCGAATCGTCATCGTCTGCGGAGTACAGGTCAACGGATTGCCCGCAAAATCGAACTCGAAGTGATCTATCTGCGTCCCGACAGTACTGGACTTCAGCGCGCAAATTTTAACGTTATCCAGTTCATGAATATTGTTCGAACCACCGGTCGAGCCGGTAAATGAAAGATAGAAATTTTCCGGAATGGCACTTTGTCCGGTCTGACCAATGGCATTGAATTGCGGAATCAGGGTCACATAGCCAGAACCGGTATTGCGTTCAATCAACACCAGTGCCTGACCGCTGGTCCGGGAGTCGACGCGCAGACGGTAGCGATGCGCAGGGGTCGGGTAACTGCTGCCATTATGTACCGCAGGGCTCAGCGTATCGGTACCATAGAGGTAACGGTAGCCTGAGTAATTGCTGCCCGAGCCGCGGATTGAAACCGTGTTGGCCTTTCTGGTCTGGTTATTGCTGCCGCCTTCCGCCCGAAAATTACCGTATTCATCGATACCCACCCCGAGCCAGCCGCCGGCAAACCCCGGAGACCCGGTCTTATAACCGTACCCCAGCGGGCCGCCACTGCTACCCGGCTGCGGCGTCACCGAGGCATCAGACAACACCATGGCAATCCCGTCGGCGCCATTCCCGCCATAGGCCGCCTGGTCAAACTCGATCGTGACCAGGTTGTCGGCGGCGGGAAACAGGCGCTGATACGAGATCGAGGTCGCCTGATAGGTCACCGCCTCCGTCAGACGCAAACGTCCATTAACAATCTTGGGTGTAAAGGTGCCGCTACTCTTGGCGACGACCCAGTCGTTACTCAAGGACGTGACGTTAAAGTCATCGCTGACACACCCGAGTACAGGGGGTAGCACCGTCGACGTGTCGTAGATATAAGAATCATAAACATAGATATCACGGGCCGTGACACGGCCATTCACCGTGCCCTGGTTACGGACAATAAAATTGTCATCGGCATAGAAATAACCATTGTGGGTACCGCCCAGCAGTTCGATGCTGCCATAGCCGATCACCACCAGGCTGCCGGTGTTATCTTCGTTCAAGGTTGCCTGATTCTTAACCGAGAGATAATTCTTCACAAAAATGCGGGTCGTGCCCGTCTCGCTGAGCAGCAGCTTGCGCCCATCCAGATCCAGCGTCTCGATCCAGTAATCCCCGGGGGCCAGGTAAACCGCCGCCTGACCATTGCGCACCGTCAGACTTTTGATTTTATAAGTCGTGTTCAGATTACTGAATTTCAGCGTCGCATTATCGACCATCAGGTTGCCATACTCGCTAAGCCCGGAGGCCCCCAGCGTTACCACTTGACCATTGTTATACGTCACACTGTTTGTATTACTGGAGGTGGCAAAGGCATCCAACACCAAGGGCGAGATCTGGGAACCATTCGCGGTACATTTGACCAGGCTCCCTGCGCTGTTAATGCAATTGCCATTGTTGCTTTGCACATTGATTCGGCACAGGTTCAGCGAAGGACTGCTTCCGCCTTTGATCTGCGAGCTGTTGGTGATCTCCAAGGTAGAGGCATTGGATGAACTGCAGCTGGAACTCAAATTGGCGGTGACACCCTGTACCACGGTTGGGAAGACCGACGCATAGTCGATGGTCATGGCCTGAGCTGCAGCGCTGCCCAACCACAACATGCACAAAACAACAACACCATGTTGATTCATCATCTCTCCCCGTCAAACGCCTCGGCCACCACGGTACGGCTGACCGCAAAATCTGCATTGCTGCCAATACCATCGTTACCACAACGGCCGGTACTGCTCAGTCGTAATACGCTCTGCGTCCCCGTCGATGTTGCCGCCGAGACCATCTGACAGTGCACATCGTATCGGCAGCCAGCCAACCCCTCATCGTTGAAGCTGTAGCTGCTGTCGCTTTGCAGACAACTGGCACTCTGCCAGACCCCTGATGGGTACTGCGCCTGCAATCTGTGCTCAATGCCGGTTTGGGCCGCCATCAAGGCGCGCAGTGACAGCACCTCGACGGCATGTTTTTCTCCACTGTCGGTCAGCAGCCGGGCCAGAGCCGCCGTCAAGAGCCCGAAGATCAGGATCACAAACAGCGCCACCATCAGGCTCGCACCGCGCTGTTGCAGAGTGCGATTAGGGGACATTATCCACCTCCAACAGGTGGCTGAACTGTACCGCTTCATCGCGTCGGGAAAACAGTAGACGCACCAGCACCTCACCATTGCTGTTAAACGCGCCGCTCTCCATGGAGAAACTGGCACTTTGCAACGCCTCGGCCATGATGTTCGACTCCGTCGCCGAGCTGGCAAGCAACTGCTCCTGCCGAATCAGTTGACTGCCTTGCTGGCAGAAGCTGACGCGACGATCGGCATAGTAGACGCGCTGGCCGGGAGAAGGCGTCGCGAATTGCGTACCCGTCAGTCCTGACTGCGCCTGCAGCTGAATGCTCTGCAGCGGTGCCGCGCTGGTCACCGATGCGACCTGCAACACGCAGTTGCCATGAGAGCAAGCATAGGGGGCCGTTGCCGGATCCAGCCCTTGCGGGAAAACCAGGGCCAGATCCCCCGGCGCAACCTGCTGCTCCGCCAACGCCGGGATAAATGCGACCATGGTACTGCCTGCCGCACTACCGGGCAGTTGCAGATAACGACTGGCTGCCTTGATGGGCCAGAAGCGAATACATGCCGGTGCCGAGGTCACTTGCAGGGTGCCAGGTATGGCGTCCCGTACTTCACGATTCAGGCGCTCGACACCAAAGCGGACATCGTTCATCAACTGTTCGCGAGCGGCGACGTCGGCATACATGCGGGTACCGGAACCGATAAACTGGGTGGTGTAGATGCCCAGCACCCCCAGCAACAGGATGACGACCACGATCTCCATCAAGGTAAATCCACGACTGCAGGCTCGCATCAGTAGTTCCCCCGCTCAAAGGCAAACGGCAGCACGCTGCCATCCGGCAAACGCACCTGCAGCGCTATGTGTTTAGCCACGGCGCACCGAGCGGCACATCCGCTACGCGGGGTTACCCTGATGTTAATCGCGAAATTGGCATACTCCTGCTGCTCACCTGCACTGCCCTGGGTAAAAAACGACGCCGCAATCCAGGAGGCAGGGCTACAGCTGGTCAGCCCCTGCTGGCAGATGGCGGTGGTATCAAAATCATCAACATCATTGAACAACAGCGGCAGGGACTCGCCACTGTCCGGACCATAGTCGCTGCTGGCCGTGCATTCGGCATAGCTGATGCCATCGACGGTCTCGCCGCAGCGCCAACGGCCACCATTCAAATCGGAATTCTGATCATAGGCTCGGGACAGCATCTGGTTGAACAGGCGCTGTGCCAGCTGTGATGCCCTAACTTGCTGCAAAGGATCCACGGCCTGACGACTCTGACTCACCAAGAATCCGACCATGGGACCCAATACCGCCGCCAGCAGGACTATGGTCACCACCAGCTCCATCAGGGTGAATCCCGTGACCCTAGCCCGCATGGATGTATCCCTCCGCCTCGATGCGAACCGTGTCCTGAAAGCTATCGAGGCTCAACGTTACCACACAGCCATTCAGGCAGGCGCCCAACGGGCGCCCGAGGCGATCAAAATGCAGAGCAAACTGTGAGCTGCCAGAGGGTAGCCGGATGCGAACTCCGCTCTGGCCCGTCACCAGCCCGCCCCGGGTCAGGGTGGCGCTGTCCCAGGTCGCAATGGGGGCCGGAGCCGGACAGCTGCTAACGGTCCCGGCGGTGGTAGCAGAGGCAAAGCGGTCATCATCGATACGCAACCAGCTGCAACGGGCGTCGGGAGCGCTGCCCACAACATTGGCTTCATTCATATTGCGCAGCTGGACCAGACGTAAACGCGTCACCAATTGATCGCGCAGCGTCACCAATTCGTACTCCTTCTGCCCACCCCAGCGCGCGATCACTGTCACGGCGATGATGCCAAGCAGTACGATGACAATGACCAATTCAATCAGGGTGAAGCCACGTTGTGTCATCTGTAGGTAACCCGGTCATTGGCTGCACTAAACAACAACGGGGCATGACCTTGCGGTCAACACCCCGTGTATCCACACTGCTTCCAGCTTATCCCTCAGGGGGCAGATCAGCTGCAGCTGGAGGCGGTCACTGCGGTAACGGTAGGACGAGAGCCGGAGGTGGCAGACAGTGTATACGTCACCACACAGCCAGAAGGCGCGTTCACCGGTTGCAGGGTATAGGAAGAGCCAGAGACAGCCGCCGTCCAGTCAGTCGGGCTGAAATCCAGCACGGCACCAATACCTGCAGAGGTTGCCGCCGGGTAGCCGTACACAATCGCGATGGTGCTGCTGCCGTTGGAGACAGTTGAGGACGCGGTGGTCTCCTTGCCGGCAATCACTGCCTTGGAATAGACCATGGAGGCGCCGCTTTCCATCGCCGCCTTCATGCCCTTCAAGGTGGACTCACGTGCATCACCTTGCAGATTCAGGAACTTGGGTGCAGCGGTAACCGCCAAAATACCGAGGATGACAATCACAATCACCAGCTCGATGAGGGTAAAACCTGCATTACGTTTCATGGTTTTTTTTCCTTACTGTTTTAGTTCATTGTTTATCAAGCTGATCCGCGGCCACGGATCAGTTGTTGATATGGGTAACAACCTGCCCCGATGCCGGACGATAGCTGAAGCTCTTGTACTTGTCGGTGCGATTGTTGGGATCCTGGTAGCCGCCATCCGAGGTCTTGTCGAGGGCGCTCACCAGATAGTAACGGCACAGGGAGTCATTGCCGCTCCCATCTACCGAAACGTAATATTTGAGGTCATTTTTACTGTCCACCACCGAGCTGAACGTATCGGTTGCTTTCGGTGGATTCTGCATCAAACCATTCCAGATATTCAGACAACGCGCCGCCGTCAACCCGGAAGGCGTGACATCGACACTGCTGCTCGCACCGGTATCGATAGGATAACCGGGTGAAATTTCGCCATTTTCTATTTCGCTATCCGTGGGTGTCGTCAGGTAGAAGCGATTGCCATCATACAAAATCGTATTCAGCCCGCCTTCCTTGCTGCGCCCCTTGGCCTCCCACTGGGCACGGACCAGCAGCGCACCGGTCGCAAACCCACCCGATACCCCTTCGACACTGGCATTCTTGGCTTCTTCGGTGACATCCAGAAAACGTGGCAATGCCGTGACCGCCAGTATCCCCAGCACCACTATCACGATGACCAGCTCGATCAATGAGAAGCCTGTTTGTCGAACATTTCTGTACATTATCTCACCACCCCTATCTGCCAGTTGCCCGGTCAGCATAAACCCAGCATATCAAACAACAACTTAATAGAACCACGCCTTACCTTAAATAACGTGCGCCTGCGCGACGAATCACAGTCGGCGCAAGTCTGAATGACGGCTCAGGGTTCCAAATTGATACCACCCGTCTGCCAATCATAGATCAAGCGCTGCTCATCCAGCCGAAAGAGGCATCCGTGATCCAACGCCTCGACGCGCAATGGCTGCGTCGAGGGTTCATCGAGCAGCGCTTGCCACAGGCGCCCGCAAGGTGACGGCTCATCTGCCGGCAAAGGCTGTCGTGGCCATCCCTGCAGACTCATCGCAAATCCTTGACGGCGACCATCTGGCCGCGTGACAAACACCCGCGCAGGACGGTTGGTCATCATCCACTCGCCATGAACCCACTGTACTCGTTCGTTCATCTGCCGGGCCAACTCCTGCAAGCTGGCACCGCGCACGCCTTCGGAGACGCCATCAAAACGCGAAACCAGCGCCGCGACAATCAACAGCAGAACCAACAGGTAGAGGCAAAAGCGCAACAAGCCCAGCGCATCACGATTGGCCTCCTCCTGTTGTGACATCAGTGCCCCTTGCCCTGTACGGCACTGAACATGTCCCACATCGGTGTAAAGATCCCCAACGCCAGCACCAGCACCATACAGGCGACAATCACCAGCAGGATCGGCTCGATGCGGGCCGTCAGCGTCTTGAGATCGTAATCGACCTCGCGCTCGTAATAGTCTGCCGCCTCCTGCATGAGCTCCTCGACCTGACCGGTCTCTTCACCGACCGCGAACATCTGCATCACCAGCTGAGTGAACAGTTGGCTGGCCGCAGCACATCGCAACAGACTCTCGCCACGCTCGACGCCGGAGCGCATATCCCGGATCCGCAAGGCCACATGCGCATTATCCACCGCATCCGCCACCAGGCTCAGCGCCTGATTAAGCGGTACCCCGGCTCTGAGCATCATGGCAAAGCTGCGGGCGAAGCGAGCCAACAGGGAACGGGTGATGATGCTGCCAATAATCGGCATCTTCATCTGCCAACGCCCCCAGATTAATCGGCCGGAGGGGGTGCGGATCCAGTAGCTCCAACCGCCGACGATCAGGATCACCCCCGCCGCCATCAACCACCACCAGTTCACAAACAGCGCCGACATGCCGAGCAGAAAGCGCGTCATCAACGGCAACTCGACACCAAACTTGGCAAACATGCTGGCGAATACCGGAATCACCTTGAGATTCAAAATCACCAATGCAATCGCAATCGCCATGATCACCATCAGCGGATAGCGCAGCGCTGCCTTGATTCGCTTGCGTGTTTCCAGCTCCAACGAGAAGTAGTTGGATAGCTGTAAAAATGCCTCTTCGAGGCGGCCGGTATTCTCACCCACGTGAATGATGGCAATAAACAGACTACTGAAAATACGCGGATGGGATTGCATGGCCTGCGACAGCGGACGCCCGTTGCCCAGCTCGGCTTCTAGCGCCAGCAACGCCTTGCGCAATGGCTTGTTGTGTGACGACTCCGCCAGACCATGAATGGCACGCATGATCGGGATACCGGCCTTGGTCAACGCATACATCTGGCGCGTAAACATCACCAGATCCTCAAGGTCTACCCCCCCCTCGAGCAACTGGCTCCATTCTATGTTCCGCCGCGCGGCCTTCCCGGCACGCAATGCCGTTGGCAGAATGCCGCGCCGCATCAATATCTCTGCGGCGGCCATTTCATTCGGCGCATCCACGGCACCGTTGACGGCCTCACCACGGCCATTGCGCCCTTGATATTGGTAAGTTGGCATCAGCTGACAACCTCGGCCAGCCGCAACACTTCATCTACCGTGGTCATCCCCTGGGTGGCATATTCATACGCCATCGTCACCAGAGGTTTGTACTCGGCATGGTTGCGCGCGGCGCGGGCAAACTGTTCCGGATCTCCACCACGCAAGGCATCCATCATCGACTGGTCGAGCTCCAGCAGTTCGAACACCCCGATACGGCCGGTATAGCCGGTAAAGTTGCAACTTTGACAGCCTCGCCCGCGATAGAACGTCTGCTGACTTGCCACGTCGCCGAACAGTGACACCAACCAGGTCATATCCGAGGCGTCCACCTCATGCACAGTGTGGCAATGCCGGCAGACACGCCGCACCAACCGCTGGGCGACGATCGCCCGCAAGGCACTGGCCACCAGATAGCCGGGTGCCCCCATGTCCATCAGGCGCAAAGCACTGGAGATCGCATCATTGGTGTGCAGGGTGGTCAAGACCAGGTGACCCGTCATGGCACCACGCAGGCCAATTTCGACTGTCTCCTGGTCGCGCATTTCACCCACCAGCAGAATGTCAGGATCCTGACGTAGCGTGGCACGCAGGACCGTCGAAAAGTCGAGGCCAATCTTGGCGTTGACCTGCACCTGGTTGATGCGAGGCAGTCGATACTCGACAGGGTCTTCAACCGTGATGATCTTGTTACCTGGCTGGTTGAGTTCGGAAAGCGCCCCATACAGGGTCGTGGTTTTGCCACTCCCGGTCGGTCCGGTCACCACTATCATGCCGTGAGGCCGCTGTAGCTGGCGACGAAAACGCTGCAACAGCGCCTGAGGCATACCGGTATCATGCAGAGACAACAACCCTGCCGACTGATCCAGCAACCGCATGACAACCGATTCGCCATGCTGCACCGGCATGGTCGAAATCCGCACATCAATGTCATGGCCGCGCACCCGCATGTTAAAACGGCCATCCTGCGGCAGACGCTTTTCGGAGATATCCAGCCCGGCCACCAGCTTCAGACGCAGCACCAGAGAGGGGGCGATGCGCACCTCATTCAGAATATTCTCGTGCAACACGCCATCGATACGCTGACGGATGCGCAGCACCTTCTCATCCGGCTCGATGTGAATGTCCGACGCCCGCACCTGAACGGCATCTTCAAATACCGAACGCAACAACTTGACGATGGTCGCTTCGCTCTCGTTGCTTGCAGTTTCGGCCAGCCCCATGTCAAAGTCGGTGGCCTGGTACTCTTCCTGCAACTGCTCGGCAAAACTCTCGATCTCGCGAGTCCGCCGATAAAGCTGATCAAAATACTGCAGCAGCTGCGCTTCCCGGGCCACCGCCAACTGCATCTGGCGCGGACTCACCAACGCGGCCAGCGCGTCCAGCGCGGCTAAATCAGCCGGATCCGACATGGCCACTGTGACCTCATCGCCACTGACATTGACGGCCAGAGCTCGATAACGGCGGGCATGCACCTCGGGTATCAGCTGGACTGCCTGTGGCTGAATGGTCAGCTTGGAGAGGTCGAAAAAAGGAATCGCCAGCTGTTGCGCAAGGAACTTCAGTAGTTGTTCCTCACCAATGAATCCCAGGTCGATCAGCGTCGTACCCAGCTTGCGCCCGGTCTGTCGCTGTTGCTGCAGCGCCAGCTGCAACTGGTCATCACCGATAATGTGCTCGGCAACCAGCAAGTCGCCGAGTCGCATTCTGAGTCGGGGTTGTGCCATCGTCAGGACTCCAGTTGCTGCAAACGTTGTAACACGAACTGACGGGATGCCTGGCTGAGATTCAGCCCCGAGGCTCGCTGATACGCATCCTGTGCCGCCATGGTTCGTCCCTGTTTATCCAGTGAAATGGCCAGCCCCAACCACCAGCGCCCTTCGTTGGGCTGCACCAGTGTTAACTGCTGGTAACTGCGGGTAGCCAGGTCGAACTGGGCTAATTCCTGCGCCAGCGCGGCGCGCGTGGCGTAATAATCCTGATTTGGACCCACGACAGGATCGAGCACACTCAGCACTTGTAGTGCGCCGGGTTTATCTCCCATCGCCAACGCCAACCGTGCTTGCAGCAGGCGAAAATCGGCATAACCGGGGTCGAGTCGCGTGCCCTCCTGTACCAGTTGTCTCGCCTCGGCCAGGCGCCCCTCGCCATATAGCAGGCTGGCCAGACGCTCCCGGACCTCGCGATCCCGAGGGGTGCTCGCCAACGCGCGTTCAAAGGCCTCTCGCGCCAGCGCCAGATCCCCACGCGCCATGGCCTGCATGCCTTTGCTGCGCTCCAAGGCGGCCGTCTGTTCCGCCGTCAAATGCTGTTCTTCGATATGCAGTTCGCCTTGCGGTTCCTGTGCTGATACGCCTTCGGCCAGGAGTGAGGCCTCCGTAACCTGAGGCCCCTCATCCGGCCCCAGCAAAGCCTCATCACTGCCCAGCGTGGACGGCGTCGCATTGATGGTCACAGTGTCGGCCTCGGCTGCGGATACCGCGCTATCTGTCAGCACGGCCCGCGGCGTTGGCGGCACGACCGCGGCGACGGCGGATGAAGTCTCCGGCTGCGGCGCCGCGGAGGTCATGCTCCCCGCAGACGCCGTGATTGGCATGGGTGCCACCAGCGGTTGCGGCGCTGCCGGGGTTGCAGCGGCAGGTGCCACTGTCTTGCTGGCGTCTGTGGCTGCACGCTGCGCAGGCGTGTTCCCGGCATCCGTCACCATGGCCTGGCGGTCGAGCCACCACCATACCCCGCCTCCGGCTGCCCCCATCATGCCCAGGGTCAGCAGCAGATAGGGCCACCATGGCGCACGCCGCGGCGGCTGATAGCGGCCATGTCCAGCGGCGGCCTGGCGCTGCTCCAGATCCTTCAGCATCGTATTGATGACACTCATAATGCACCTCGTAACAACCAGAGGCTGATGCCGGCCAGCACAGCCCACATCAGCCACCAGTGCAGGGGGATGGTGGTGCTGGCATCCTCGGTATCCTTGATGGCGGCGTTGACAAGCGCCGTCCCGACCCGACGCTCACCCTGACCATAGGCCAGCATCAGACTCTTGTGCGCCAATATATTGATTAAACGGGGTATACCCCGACTGGCCCGCCATAGGCGTCGCACCGCGGCGGCACTGAACACCGGCACACCGCGATAACCGGAGGCCGAGAGACGGTACTCAAGGTAGGCGCGGGTTTCATCGCGCAACAGCGGCCGCAACCGGTAAGAAAACGTAATGCGCTGCCTGAGCTGGCGCAGGTCATCGGAGCGCAAGCGGCCATCCAGCTCCGGTTGTCCGAACAGAACCACCTGCAGCAGCTTGCTGGATTCGGTCTCCAGGTTGCCAAACAGCCGAATCGCTTCCAGGCTGGCATCGGGCAACGCCTGCGCTTCATCCAGTAACAACACGGCCGGCCTCCCGTCACGATGCAGCTCGACCAAACGCCGGTGGATAGCATCGGTCACGGCAAGGTCGCCATGCTCAGGCGTCAAGCCCAGCTCATGGGCCAGCGCCATCCGCAATTCGTCAGCCGCCAGATAGGGGTTCGGCAAGTAGATGACCTGATGGCTCGCCGCCAATTCCGCCATCATCTTGCGCAACAGCAGCGTCTTACCGGTGCCAACCTCACCCGTCACCTTGATAAAGCCCTCCCCCCCCGCCAAGGCAATGCGCAATACCTGCATCGCCTCTTCATGGGGAGGCAAACCGTAATAGAGTCCGGTATTCGGGGTCAGGCTAAAGGGCGCGGCCTGCAAACCAAAGTGCTCTTGATACACGCTCGTTATCGCTCCTGCGGATACCATTTTTCCAGCAGTTGGTTGGATCGCTCCAGCTCCTTCTGCCAGGTACCTGCCTCCACGACTTGAGGTTTCAGCATGATGACCAGCTCGGTCTTGTAGGTCGCATCCTTGCGATTGGTGAACGCTTCACCGACCCACGGGATGTCACCGACCCAAGGCACCTTGCTGACCACCTGCTCCTTGTTGGTCCGCATCAGGCCACCGATCACAATGACGTCACCGGATTTGGCCTGCACGACTGTGTCGGACTCACGGATGTTGCTGTAGGCCAGGGGCAGCGTATAGGTGCTTGCCGTGCCACCTTGAGAACCGAGCTGGATGGTCTTTTCCTGCTCGGAAACATCAATCACCGAAGGGTGTATGTGCAACAGTACATTGCCATCGCCGTCGATTTGCGGCATCACATCCAGCGCCACACCGGAGAAAAACGGTGTCAGTTCAATATTCGGTGACACCACGTTATTGGAGCTACTCGTCACAGTGTCGGTAGAAACGTTGGTGACAAAGTACTCATCACTGCCCACCTTGATCACCGCTTTCTGGTTATTGGTGGCCGTGACGCGCGGGCTGGACAGGGTATTCACATCGCCCTGCGTCTTCAGCAAATTGACGACCATATCGAAATTGCCATCGGTAAACTGCAACCCGGCACCGCCCCCGATCGCGGTGGCGATCTTGTCCGTCACCGCCGGTAGCCCGACCAGCGTTCCTCCAGTTACCCCTTTTCCGGTATTCCAGGAGGCGCTGAGGTTATTCCACTCAATCCCCTGCTGGTAACCTTCGTTGAGCTTGACCTCGACGATCTTGGCCTCGAGGATGACCTGACGTTTGAGGTGTTGCTCGGATTGCGTCAGGAAGTCACGCACTGCAGACAGTTCATCCGGCATGGCGCGCACGGTCACCAGTCCCGCCTGAGGATTGAGGATGACTGCACGTCCGTTACCGCTGCCGACCAAATTTTGCAGTGCCACTTCCAGCTCTTTCCAAAAATCACTGCGGCTGCCCGTCTCGATCATGGTGCCATTGTTATTCGCGCTGCTACTGCTTTGATCAGAAGAGGCACTGCTGTCGCTATTCGTCGATGAGCTGCTGTTGCTATTGCTTTGTTCTGTCACACCGCCAGAGGTGATGCTGGTGCGGGACTTACCCTGGCGCGTCAACATCAGATAGTTGACCGGAAAACTCTCCGCACGCAGTCCTGCCGGATAGACATGGTAGACAGCGCCTTGCCGGCGGATGTCGTAGCCGTACATGCTGGCCACTGTATCCAGCACCTCGGACAGGGTCACCTCTTTCAAATCCAGGCTAATACGCCCTAATACCCCGGGGTGCACGGCCACGCTGTAGCGCCCATCCTTCATCAAGGAAGCAAAAAACTCGCTGGCCTCGACATCTTTGGCCGCCACCCTGAAGCGGCGCTCAGGTGCATAAACCCGGCTCTGGGGCAGAATCGGGGTACTGGGCAGCAATTCCGCCTGCACTGCATCTGGAACCGCCAGCGTGGCCGTCTGGTGCGCATCCTTCAGCGCCGCTTTGGCCTCCTCAGGATTCGGATGCTGGTATGTCACACACCCCGTCATCCAGATAGCCAGGGCGAGAAACGTAAACGGTATCGGCAACTTGCTCATTGAATGCGGACCTTATCTGAATAAAGGGAAAGCGAATGGCGCTGACCATCGCGTTCCAGAATGACGTTTCCCGTGTGGATCGCCAACACACGATACCCAGCCACCGACTGCCCAACACGCACACTCTGGCCATTTAGCATGGCCGAACGCCCTGAAGAGGACATGACAATGCCTTGCAGCGCCGGCAGTGACTGGCGTTGTTGTCCGGAACCCGCGGTGGATGTCGCCCCCGTTAAGGGTTGGGTGGGATCCACCAGGGTGTCCGCGCCTGCGGCAGCGGACAGTGAAGCGAGCAGTAAGATAAGGCACCCTCTAGCCACGGATGAACTCCTTGCTATCGCTCAGCGTATATAATTCCAGCACTATGCTGGCGTCTGGATACCGTTGGACCTGATAGTCCAGAGCCTGCCAGTAAAAATGTCCTGGCAATGCCTCCAGTGTCCTGAGGTATTGCAGCAGGTCAAAGTAACGCCCCTTAAGATGCAAGCGAATGCGATGCTGATACAGCGGCAGCGCCTTGTCACCATCCATCAGCGGTTGCGGTGGCAAAGACTTCAACTCCAGCAACGTCAGGTGCTCGGAATGTGCCAGCATCGACTGCAACAATCCCGGCATCTGTGCCGCCGGGATTAAATCCACCATCTGCGACTGCAATTGAGCATCCAATTGGGCGATCCGCTCTCGGGTCAGCGCCATCTGCTCGCGCAGTTTTAGATTCGGATCCTGCAGCAGCGCTTCGCTTAATGCCCGGTTTTCCTGTTCTTGCAGCCGTATGGCTGCTTGTAGTTGCTGGTTATCCTGCTCTTTTCGTTGCAGGGCCAACCAACTTGGCTCCAGCCAAAACGTATACAGCGGCAGGATCATCAGCACCAACCCCACCAACAGCGTCAACATGCGTTCACGCGCACTGAGGCCATCCAGGCGGGCAGAGAGCATTTGCCAGTAAGCACTCATGATTTGGCTCCCTTCGCTTTGGGCGGTTCCGGGGGGAGACTGTTGAGACGGAACTGCAACAACCCTTGCGGGTTGCGAGTCAGCTGCAGCTCAGCAAACGCACGTCCGGACAAGGACTTCGCAGATGAGAAACGGCTGACCCATGCCGGAACCGACGGACTGCTGCGCGCCGCCCCCTGCAACGACATCATGTCCGCCTGCAACTGGATACGCTCGAGGGCGATATCAGCAACACGAACGCGGGCCAAATCTTCGAGCACGGCAGCATAACCGGCGCTGCGTAACGGCGCTCGTCCTTGCAGGACCTCCAACAATTGCTGACGAGACAGCAACTCCTCCTGACTGGCCTCATAACGCTGTTGCAAACCCAGATCGGAGCGACGCTGATTCAGCTCAGCCTGCAACCGGTCTCGTTCCAGCTGCAGAGCATTATGTGACAGGCTCAGCTCACGGTGGATACCCTCTTGCTGATGCAGCCAGAGTGCCATCACGCTACCGCTCGCCAGCAATACCAATAGCGTTCCCGCCCACAACAAGCTGAAATTGAGCAACGACAACCACTGCCGTTGCGGTTTCAAATCTTCACTGTAGAGGTTGATCCGATACTTCACGCGACCTCCAGAACCTGCAAGTTGCCAAACAGCGGCAGGTATTCCAGCCCAGCGGCAACAGCGGGGTTAGCCATCGCCTGCACCGGCATAGAAAAATTGGCGGCCAGATGGCGAATCAGCCCCCCCAAATCCGGCGAGGCAATCGCCACGTGCAGCATGCTCGCTGCGGGCAATTTGAGCTGAGCGACCAGATAATCCACCGAGCGCTGAATTTCCAGCGAGAGATTATCCAGCAGATCCGGCTGCAAATTATCGAAACCTTGCTGCGCCAGACGAGCAAAACCCCGCAGTTGCCGGCTAAAGCACAGTTGGCCGCGACAGACGGCTAACAACTGCAGATCCTGGCCGGGAGGTTGGAACAGCAACAGTTGCAGTGGTTCCTGCAGGCCGAGCAGATCGACGAGGCCCAACTCTTCGGTGCTAATTTGTTGCAACACCGCCACCTGATTGACCGCATGCGCCACCAGCTGCAAACGCGCCTTGCTGGCACAGACCACGGCGAGACGGGGCCGACTGGCCGGATTTGACGGCAGGTGGTAGTAATCGATGCCTAACTGCAGTACCGGCTCGTTGACAAAGTCCTTTACCGCCCATGGTAACGCTCCTGCCAACTCCTCCTCCGGCACATCCGGTTTCTCGATCTGGACTTGCTGATAAAGTGATGCCGATAGCAGTACCCGCACGTCGGCACCACTGTTCTGGGTCCGCTGCAACAAATCAGCGATCGCGCGCCCCCAGTCGTTCTGGCCGCTACAAGGCTCCTGCTCGAACTTGGGCTCGGGTTGGCAACACCCTAGCAGAACGCGATCCTGGCTAAGACTCAACGTCACAGACTGTCGTGCGCTCTGGCGCCGAAATAGCCGACTCATCATCTGCATGCTTCACCCGAAACCCATAAAAAAAAAACATAATAGGGCAAGCCTAACCAAACCTGAATAGTCAGATGCCCGAGATATGCGCCTCATCATCCTCTGGGCGCGCTCAATGCTCGCAAATCACCCTGCATCACCTGATCCAGCCAGAAACCCTGCCCGCCTGACACGCCCAGAGACTGTAGCACCTGCCACTCCTGCTCATTTTGGATGCCAACGGCGATGACCTGGGTCTGACCGAGGCATCCACCGACCAAAGAGCGCACCGCCATCTGGTTCAGAGGTCGCGAAGCGATATCACGTACCAGGCTGGGATGTATTTTCAGGAAGCTGAGCTCAAACTCCTTGATGTAGTGAGTACTGACCACATCCTGTCCCGCGTGATCGACAGCCAGACGACAACCGAGCAGACGCAACTCTCGCAACGGCCCACGTAACGGGTCGAGGTAGCGACTCACCAGCGACTCATTGAGCTCGATGACCAACCGACTGGCGCGTCGCTTACCAATGCGCAGCAGGGCCATTAATAGTTGATGCCGAAACGCTCCGTCAAGCAGACTCAGGGGATGCAGATTCAAGGCCAGTGGCACGCCGTTATCGCCCGGTAATAACGCCAGGGCGTTACCCAACATCAAACGATCGAGTTCACGCTGCATGCCGACTTTTTCCACCATGGTGACAAAGCTGGCCGCCGTCAGCAGATTGCCGCGGCCATCCGGCAGACGCGCCAGCAACTCATGCAACATGGGTTCGGCCGGCTGGCTGCTCCAGGCACTTTGCAGCTGATAGGTCAGTTGCCCACGACCGAATTGTCGCTCCAGTAACGTGCGCCAGCGCACGCTACCCTTGCCATTCGCCTCGACACGCAGCACCTTGTCGTACAAGAAAAAGCCGCCCTCGCGCTGCAATCGCGCCCCACGCAGCGCCATCTCAGCCTCTTCCTCGATTTGCGCCAGCCATTCACCGGGTTGATAACACACGGCCCCGATGAACAGTTGCCGTTCCGGATCAAGCGGTGTCGGCCAGTCAAGACGCACGAGCTGGCGCCATAGTTGCTCGGCTGCGGTCAGGGTTTCCTGCTTCGACAAGTTGGGTAACAGCAACGCCAGGGTATCACCGGCATAGCGGGCCTGAACCGCTCCGCTGAAGCGCTGAATAAAGGTGGTCGTCACCTCGCTGGCCTGTAGCAGCAGGGCCCGCGCCTGTTCTTCTCCTTGGGCTTTTTTCAGCAGATCCACACCATCAATCGACAGCAGCATCATGGCTCCGGCACTGTATTCGGCATCGCTGAGCGCGGCTTCGACCCGATTGTCAAAAAAGATGCGATTACCGATCCCAAGTTGCTTGTCGATAAACACGTTGCGCCGGATGAAGGTATCGAAGCGACTCCGCTCCTTCTTGGCATCTTCCAGCTCGCTTTGCAGATGCGAGAGGGCCGCACTGACTATCGGAGGCCATTCTAACGCCAACTCATGGCGTAACTTGCCCGGATCGCCGCTGAGAATATGCTGTCCGCGCCGCGCCAACAGCTCAACCCCCTTCAGTTGACGTCGCAACCAGCGCAGCGCCAACCAGACCCCCAGCACCACACATCCGATACCGAGGGCCAGAGTCCGCAACGGCCACAGCTGATTGCCGAGGATGGACAAGGCAGGCTGGATCTGGAAGTGCATATGCAGGGCCGGATAGCGCTCGCCGGCCAGAAAAACCGATTGTAGCGCCTGACGGTCTAGTGGCTGTTCCGGCGCGACATAGTGATAGAGAGGCGCATCCTCCAGGGTGATCGTCAGCTCCTGTACGGCATTGGCCTGCAGCATGGGGGGCAACCAGGCCTGGATCCTCGGCGCATGGGCGGTCAGCAGGACTTCCTGCTCAAACACGCGCACCAGCGCGCGCAGCTCATCACGCTGGTAGCGATCCGTCATGGCGTACAGGCTGAAGGAGCCGGTGATCAACACCATCAGCACGGCGCCCATCACACAGAGGCACAGCAAGGCCACTATTTGTCTTGTTAATCGCATCGGTCTTCCCTAACCGCCTCAAGTGCCGACCCATTCTAGCAGTCAGACCGGCATTGTTCAGCCTGCGTCGGTAACGACAGCGGTCGCATTTTTCACACCGCCCTCAAATTGCCAATGCCGTGAACTATGCTAAACGAGTCCACATTTAGTACAGGGAATGGTTATGTCCTTTTTCATCAATCTGCCTATTGGCAAGAAATTATTGGCGGCCTTCGGCCTGATGGCGTTGATCGTGCTCCTGCTCGGGTTCTTCAGTTTGCGGCAGCTGGATGTCGTCAACTACAGCAGTACCGTCATCGTTGAACAACACCTGCCGCGTCTGCTGGCGGTGACCACCATCGACGTCAAACTATCCGATTTTCGCCGCCGCCAGCTGCGCTTGCTGGAAAAGCATGACGCCGCAAGCGCGAGCAAATATGCCGAACGCCTGCAAAGCGACGAAGCCGCTCTCAATGCCGCCTTTGCCCGCATGGAACAGATGGCCACGCAACCACACTTGCAGGCCGAGGCTAATACCGTCAGACAACTGTGGCAACAATATGAACAGAACCATCGCCAGATCGTTACCCTGAACGGTCAGGACAAGCTGGCAGAGGCCGCCGCGCTGCTCAATGGTCCGAGTGATGCCCTGTTCCGGCAACTCAAGGAGCAGGTGAGCAACATGCTGAAAGCCCGGCAACAGGATTCCAACGATGCCAGCGCCGAAGGGGATCGCCTGTTTGCCGAGGCACAGGTGCTGATCTGGAGCCTGATGGCCATATCGCTGTTGTTGGTCGCTCTGTGTGCCTGGGGCTTAGGCAGCCTGATTCGCACCCCCTTGCAACGCCTGCTCGGCCAGGCGGAGCAGGTGGCCAACGGCGACCTCACCTCGTCACTGGATTACAGCCGCTTCAGCATGGATGAGATTGGCACCCTGGCCCGCGCATTCGGCCGCATGCAACAGAACCTGCGCAATCTGGTACAGGAACTCTCCTCTGCCATCGAACAGGTTGGCAGTGCCTCCGAAGAGGTCAGCACCATTGCCGCACAATCAGCGTCGGGCCAACAGCGGCAGCAGAGCGAAATCACCTACCTGGCCACGGCAATGAACGAGATGAGCAGCACGGTGAACGAAGTGGCACGCAGCACGACCCAAGCGGCCTCCGCCGCCCAACAAGCCAATCAGGAGGCCTTGAATGGGGGGCGGGTCGTCAACGAGACGATACAGACCATCCAAAAAGTGGCTCAGGAAGTGGAACAGGTTTCTCGCGTCGTCGATGCCCTGGCCCAGGACAGCAGCCGTATCGGGGTAGTATTGGAGGTCATCCGCGGCATTGCCGACCAGACGAACCTGCTGGCGCTGAATGCCGCGATTGAAGCTGCGCGCGCCGGTGAACAGGGTCGCGGCTTTGCCGTGGTCGCCGATGAAGTCCGCACGCTGGCACAACGCACTCAGCAGTCAACGCAAGAGATCAATACCATCATCGGTACCTTGCAAACCCGCGGCAGCGAGGCGGTGCAGGCCACCCAGCAGGGACAGCAGATGGCAGCACAATGCGTGCATCAGGCCGAACTGGCTGGTCAGAGCATTCAATCCATCGCCAGCGCGGTGGCGGATATCTCGGATATGAATACGCATATCGCGACGGCGACCGAAGAGCAGAACTCCGTCGCTGAAGACCTGAATCGCAACATCATCAACATCAATACCTTGTCGACGGAAATTGGGGAGGGTACCGCCCAGACGGCCAGTGCCTGTAAAGATCTCAGCACCCTGGCGCATCATTTAAGCGAATTGACCCGCAGGTTCCGCTTCTGAATTCTGGCGGGTGATGCGACGAAGAGGCGGGATAACCCGCCTCTTCTTTTTTGACTAGCTCAACGCCCGGCGGGGCTCACACTTCATAGTTGTCCAATAGGTTCACCTCCCAGGGCCGCAAACGACGCCACTGCTCCAGCCAGAGCAACAACTCGTCGGCCGGCATAGGTCGCGCAATGCCATAACCTTGCGCCAGATGACACCCCAGCTGGCGCAAACGCACACCGTGCTCCCAGGTCTCCACGCCTTCTGCAATCACCTGATGCTGGAAAACCGAAGCCAGCCGGATCACGCCATCGACAATGCCAAGATCGTCCGGATCCGTCAGCATGTCCCGCACAAAGCTCTGATCAATTTTCAGCGTATCCACCGGCAGCTTACGCAGGTAGGTCAGCGAAGAGTAACCCGTTCCGAAGTCATCCAGCGCGAAGCGAAAACCCTGCGCGCGACATTGCTGCATCACTCGCGCCGCCTGCTCCAGATCCGCGATGGCCGCACTCTCGAGCACCTCCAGCTCCAGCGCGCACGGCGACAGCTGAGGATAGCGCTGCATCTCCTGTGTCAACAATTCAAAGAAAGAGCCAGTCAACAGATGCCGGGCACTGATGTTGACACTGATCGGGATCGTCTCCCCCTGCTCCAGCCAATGCGCAGCCTGCTGCAACGCCGTCGCAATCACCCAGTCGCCGAATCGCACCTCAAGTACGCTGGCATGCAGGTAGGGCAGAAATTCGATCGGCGGTAACAAGCCACGCTGCGGATGTTGCCAGCGAATCAGGGCTTCAACACCGATCAGCCGACCGTCGCGCATATCGACTTTGGGCTGATAAAACAGCACAAATTGTTCGTCTTCGAGCGCATACAGCATCTGCTCCAACTGCCGTCGGTAATCCTGCGCCTGTCGATCATGGTCCGGGTCAAATAACTGGTAGCGGTTCTTGCCTGCCTCCTTGGCCAGATACATGGCTTGATCGGCATGTCGCAACAACGTATCCGGATCGGCATTATCCTGCGGATAGAAACTGACACCGATACTGGCCGTGACCTTGAGCTGCTGCCCTTGATGCTCCAGCGGTTGCTGGATCACCTTAAGCACGCGTTCAATAACATGGATACCATCCGCCAGCGCATTCAAATCGGCCAGCAACAGCACAAACTCGTCGCCACCCAGACGGGCTAACGTATCTCGCGAACGCAATACCGACTTCAATTGCTCGGTGACCATCACCAGCATCTGATCCCCGACTGCATGGCCATAGCGATCGTTGATGGTCTTGAAGCCATCCAGATCCAGCATACAAACCGCGCAACTGCGGCCGTGCCGATCCGTTTCCGCCAGTGTTTGTTCCAGACGCTCTGACAGCAGGCGTCGATTCGGAACGCCCGTCAGCGCATCATAGTGTGCAACCCGATCCAGCTCGGCTTCATGGGCCTTGAGCTGACTGATGTCGGAGAAGATACCGACATAGTGCAAGATACCGCCGCTGCCATCACGCACTATGGAGATGGACAGTAACTCGACGTACTCCTCACCATTCTTGCGTCGGTTCCATATCTCGCCGCGCCAAAAATCCTGGGCTGCCAGCGAGGACCACATCTGTTTGTAAAAGGCCACGTCGTGCCGCCCGGAAGAGAGGAGAGAGGGCGACTTTCCGAGCACCTCATCGGCACTGTAACCGGTGATCCGCTCAAATGCCGCGTTGACCTTGGCAATACGACGATCCGGACTCACCACCATGATGCCTTCATAGCTGCTGTCGAAGACCACGGCCGCCTCTTGCTGGGCCTGCTCCAGAATCTTGCGCTCGGTAATATCGGTGTGGGTTCCGGACATCATCAGCGGCTGTCCCTGTTCATCCCATGCCACAATGCGCCCGCGTGACAGGATCCAGCGCCAATCGCCATTCTTGCAACGGCAACGGATTTCGACTTCGTGAACCGGATGCTCTCCCCGCTTGTGTCGTTCAATGGAACGGATGGCCGCCGGCAGATCCTCCGGATGCACCACGGCAGGCCAGTTCTCTACCCGGACATCCATCTCCCCCGGCTCATACCCCAACATGCGCTCCCAGCGCTCACTAACCTGGAACTGATTGGTTTGCAGGTTCCAGTCCCAATACCCCTGATCGGAACCATCGATTACCCGCGCCAGTTGCCGCTCACGCTCACGGAGTATCTCTGCAGCCTGACGCTGCGCGCTCAGGTCGCGGCCAAACGCCATATAGCGGCCATCCGGCATGCGGCCGGTCGTCAATTCGACCGGAACCAAGTGCCCATCTTGGTGCTGTAAGAGCCATTCCCGACGCAGGAACAGCGCCTGCTCCAGTTCCCTAAGATGCGCCGGCAGCAGGGCTCGCTCCTGCGGCGCCAGCAAGGCCTCAACTGTTAACTGCGTGATCTGCTGCACCGTGTACCCGGTCAGGTGGCACGCCGCAGGATTGGCAAACAGCAGTTTGCCCTGCTCATCACTGACCCAGATCGCATCGCAGGAGACATTCAACACGATGCGCAGATCATCGTCAGCACGCTTGCGCTCGGTGATATCCGCAACCGAACCGGCCATCCGCAATGGTTGACCACGGTCATCTCGCTCCTGTACCCGACCTTTGACTTGCAACCAGCGGATCTGATTATCATGGGTGAAAATGCAACACTCGTAGGCCATGGTGGCCGTTTCACCCTGTAGATGGGCATCGATCAGCGCCTTGACCCGCTCCCGGTCCGCCGGATGAATCATCCGTTGAAAGAAACTGTAATCGCCGTTATCCAGCTCTGCTGGGTAACCGGTGACGTCATAATAGCGGGGGGAGCGATAGACCTTGCCCGAGGTCAGATCCCACTCCCAGAAGCCATCGCTGGTTGCCTCCATGATGCGCTGCATGCGCGCCTGACTGGCTTGCAGTTGCTGTCGCAGCTGACGGTCCGACGTGATGTCCTGCACTGTGCCATGCAGGGCAATCACCTCACCCCCGTCATCGCGACGGGGCTCGCCTCGGGCCAACACCCAGCCCTGGCTCCCATTTTCTCGCACCAGCTCGGCCTCGCACTCATAGCTTTCGCCGTTATGCAGGCAGTGCTCGACGGCCGCCGCGAGCCTGGACCAGCTCTCTGCCGTGAAGTAGCGACTGACCTCCGGGTAGCGCGCCGGCCCCAAATCAGGGGCTCGCCCGTAGATCATAAACACCTGTTCGGACCAGAAATGGCTATCGCTGCGCAGGTCCCACTCCCAGCTGCCAACCTGAGCCAGACGCTGAGCCTCCAGCAGTTCACGCCGGCTTTGCTCCAGCGCTCGCTGCTGCAATGACGCCTGGGTAATATCCCGGGAGATGCCAAACAGGCCACTGACCTTCCCCCGACTATCCAGCACCGGCCCCTTGGTCACCATGAAAGTGAGAGTGCGACCGTCAACGGTCGTCAACTCTTCAACATGGTTCTGCACCGTTCCGGAATCCATGATGCGTTGGTCTACGACCATCAGCTGTTCACCCGAGACGGAACTGAACAACTGCCGGTCATCCTGCCCCAGAATCTCGGACTCTGATCGCCCGACAAACCGCGCTGCCGCCTCGTTGACCAGCAGATAGCGCCCCTGAATATCCTTGATGAACACCGCATCTGTGGTGCCGGAGACGACCGCATCCAGCAACTGTCCCTGGCGACGAAACGCCTGGAGTGAATGGTGCAGCATGGATGTCAACAGGCTGACAGCCAGACCATTGATCACCAGGAATGCCCACTGCAATTGCACAAAGGGGGGAAGTTGGCCACTGAGAATGGAAGGTGACGATATCAGGTTCACACCGATGGCCACGATGGCGGTCGACAGCAATCCCGGCCCCAACCCACCCAGCAGGGCACTGAGGATGACGGGAAGTATGAACAGGATCATCAGCGGGTGTTCGGCACTCTCGACATGCAGTGCCTGTCGGAACAACAACATCGATAACGAGAGCAGGATGGCCGAGCCGTAACGCAGCCAGGCTGGCATCGCCATCTGCGGCCGCCCCAGCATCAAGGAGCCGACCAGTGGCGTGCCGCCATTGTGGCTCTCCGGCACGGCTCGCAACGCCAACAACAATAACACCGCCGTTACGGCAACGAAGAAGATGCCCTTGGCCGTCGATAACCAGATGATGGCCTGTTCATCGACAAACAACAGCAACAAGCGATCTGACAGATATATCCAGCCGAGGGCCAGCACAATATAAGCCAGCACAGCAAAGGCAATGAAACGACCTCTCGGTGTCCTCAGCATGCGGTCACGTCTCCGTCGGCATGTTTGCTATCTATCGGTTATCTCGAAAAAATCACCTATTAACTCTAGTCAATCGAGGCGCCTTGCGGCATGAGATGGCCAGCCAAAGATCACAAAGCCGCAATCCAGTCCGTCATCATCCGCCGTCGTGGGCCGCCGGGGTCAGTCTGACGTCTCGACGTCCAATGCCGCACCTATCGCGTAAAAATGCCCACCCGCCACATAGTGCAATGAACGCCACCGCGGATCGGCATGTTCAAATTGCCAGTGACCATCACGGAACGCCCGCGCATCGGCCCAGGCGGAGGTCACTTCGCCGATAAACAGATCATAGGTTTGCTGGTTATGCGGCTCCGGAATCAACCGGCAATACAGCCAGGCAGAACACCCCTCAACCAGAGGACCTAATCCCTCCGCTGCGTCAAACAGCGTCACGCCGCAGTGTGCCAACTTTTGTTCATCATCCGCCAAGGAGCGGTTGCCGACCGCATGGGTCAACCGAAGCTGGTTGACGGTGGGGATCTGCAGTACAAACGCGCCACTCTTTTCGATCAGCGTGCGGGTGATGCAAGACTTATCCAGTACCACACTCACCTTGGGTGGTGAGAAGTCGAGGGCGCAGGCCCATGCTGCCGCCATCACATTGCTGACGCCGGCATGTCGTGCCGATACCAACACAGTCGGCCCGTGATTCAATAACCGATAAGCCTTGTCCAGACTGACCGGCAACAGATGCTCGTTCATACTCCCCAGCTCCCTTGAATGACACCCGCTCGCCAGATGACAGGCCGAGTCCTACCTGACTTTCTCTGAAAACAGCCGAAAAGGAAAGCCTGCGCCGCGTCTGAACACAACGGCTGAGCCGTGCGCAACGACAGCAATAGTGACCCCATAAAGCAGGATTAAACCAGGCAGCCGGCTGCCATAACATGCCGCGCCGACAGCAACCCGGCGGCACAAATAACAACGCCCTGCGAGGCAGGGCGTTGAGGTTCAGCAGAGCCAGCGCGCAGGCGCCAGCCATATCAGAACGGAATATCGTCATCAAAATCCATCGGCGGCTCGTTGTACATCGGCTGCGCCGGCGCCTGGTTGAAGTTATTTTGCGGGGCCGGCTGATTGTAACCACCTGGCTGGCCTCCCTGAGCAGCAGGCGCTGCCGCCGCCTGACCGTAGCCACCTTGACCACCTTGAGCTGCCGGAGCCCCTTGCGGACGCCCCCAGTTACCCTGACCACCGCCTTGTGATTGACCACCACCCATGCCAGCACCGCCACCGGCGTTACGACCATCGAGCATCTGCATCTCGTTGACGACGATCTCGGTGGTATAGCGCTTCTGGCCTTGCTGATCCTGCCATTCACGGGTTTGCAGACGGCCTTCGAGATAGACCTTGGCGCCCTTCTTCAGGTATTCGCCAGCGATCTCCGCCAGACGACGGTACAACACACAGCGGTGCCATTCGGTCCGTTCCTGCATCTGCCCCTGCTGATCCTTCCACGACTCCGAGGTGGCCAGCGTAATGTTGGCTACCGCATTGCCGTTAGGCATGTAGCGCACTTCCGGGTCTTGCCCGAGGTTGCCGATAAGAATCACTTTGTTGACGCCGCGACTGGCCATAGTGTCACTCCGCTAATGTGCTGGCCAGGCTGCACCTGGCATTCCCAATTCATAAGGCAGGCATATTACCAGCCCAGCCCCCATTTCGCATCCTTGCTGCCGTGAACAAACGCGCAGAGTTGGCAACTCGCGCCATCCGGCTCCGATCGTTATCTTACGCCAATAACTGTCTATTCATCCAGTATCGGCTATGCCATACTGACAACCCTGCTGCTTTTCTTATCAGGTCAGCCATGGACAAGATCGAAGTTAGGGGTGCCCGTACCCACAATCTGAAAAACATCAGCCTGACACTGCCACGCGACAAGCTGATCGTTGTCACCGGCCTCTCCGGTTCCGGCAAGTCATCGCTGGCATTCGATACCCTCTATGCCGAGGGTCAGCGTCGCTACGTCGAATCGCTCTCCGCCTATGCGCGCCAGTTTCTGTCGTTGATGGAGAAACCGGATGTCGACCATATCGAAGGCCTCTCGCCGGCCATCTCGATCGAACAGAAGTCGACCTCGCACAATCCGCGTTCGACCGTCGGCACCATCACTGAAATTTACGACTACCTGCGCCTGCTGTTTGCGCGGGTCGGTGAACCCCGCTGCCCGCAGCACGACATCCCGCTGGCAGCTCAAACCATCAGCCAGATGGTGGATCAGGTGCTGGCGCAGCCCGAAGGGTTGAAGATGATGATGCTGGCACCGGTGGTGCGCAATCGCAAAGGCGAACACAAGCAACTGCTGGAGAATCTGGCCGCCCAGGGTTACCTGCGCGCTCGAGTCGATGGAGAGGTGTGTGACCTCTCCGATCCGCCCACGCTGGAACTGCACAAGAAGCACACCATTGAAGTGGTCGTCGACCGTTTCAAGGTGCGCGCCGACCTGCAACTGCGCCTGGCCGAATCGTTCGAGACCGCGCTGACGCTCTCCGGAGGCCTGGTTTCGGTGCTGGAGATGGATAACGACGCCGCCGAGCCGCTGGTCTTCTCGGCAAATTTCGCCTGTCCGGAGTGCGGTTATGCGATCAGTGAACTGGAACCGCGCATCTTCTCGTTCAACAATCCGGCCGGTGCCTGCCCGACCTGTGATGGCCTCGGCGTGCAACAGTACTTCGACCCGCACAAGGTGGTGGCCAATGGCGAACTGTCGCTGTCCGGCGGGGCAATCCGTGGCTGGGACAAACGCAGCTTCTACTACTTCCAGATGCTCAAATCGGTCGCCGACCACTATGCTTTCGACATCGAGGCACCGTTCGAGACCTTGAGCGCCGCCCAACAGAAGGCAGTGCTGTATGGGACCGGCAGTACCGATGTCGAATTCCGCTACATGAACGACCGGGGCGACGTCGTGGTGCGCCGCCATCCGTTCGAAGGGGTGATCCCGAACATGGAGCGCCGCTACAAGGAGACCGAATCCAATAGCGTGCGTGAAGAGTTGGCCAAGCACATCGCCAACCAGCCGTGCCCAAGCTGCCACGGCAGCCGGTTGAAAGAGGCGGCACGCCATGTCTTCGTCGCCGGCGTCAACCTGCCGACCATCACCGAGATGGCGATCGGCGAGGCGCTGGCGTTCTTCCAGCAACTGGAGCTCAGCGGGCAAAAGGCGCAGATTGCCGAGAAGATCCTCAAGGAGATCAACGAACGCCTCGGCTTCCTGGTCAATGTCGGCCTCAACTACCTGTCCTTGTCACGCTCTGCCGAGACCCTCTCCGGCGGTGAAGCCCAACGCATCCGGCTGGCCAGCCAGATCGGTGCCGGCCTGGTCGGCGTCATGTATGTCCTGGATGAGCCAAGCATCGGCCTGCACCAGCGGGATAACGAGCGGCTGCTGAAGACACTGTTCCACCTGCGCAACCTCGGTAATACCGTCATCGTCGTCGAACACGACGAAGATGCCATCCGTCTGGCCGACCATGTGCTGGACATCGGCCCCGGCGCCGGCGTCCACGGTGGCAGCATCGTCGCCCAGGGCACGCCGGCCGAGATCATGGCCAACGAGGCCTCGCTGACCGGCGACTACCTCTCCGGGCGCAAGAAGATCGCCGTACCGGCACAGCGTACGCCGCTGACCGGCAAGTGGGTCAAGCTCAAGGGTGCCAGCGGCAACAACCTGCGCAAGGTGAATCTGGATCTGCCAGTCGGCGTCATGACCTGCGTGACCGGCGTCTCCGGCTCCGGCAAGTCAACGCTGATCAACGACACCCTGTTCCGCATTGCCCACCGCGAGCTCAATGGCGCCACCGTCGAGACACCGGCGCCCTACCTCGACATCGAGGGGCTGGAGCACTTTGACAAGGTGGTGGACATCGATCAAAGCCCGATCGGCCGTACACCGCGTTCAAACCCGGCGACCTATACCGGCCTGTTTACGCCGATCCGCGAACTGTTTGCGGGCACCCAGGAGGCTCGCTCCCGTGGCTATCAGCCGGGCCGTTTCTCGTTCAACGTCAAAGGCGGCCGCTGCGAGGCCTGCCAGGGGGATGGCGTCATCAAGGTCGAGATGCACTTCCTGCCCGATGTCTATGTGCCGTGCGATGTCTGCAAAGGCAAGCGCTACAACCGCGAGACACTGGAGATCAAATACAAGGGCAAGAGCATCCACGAGGTGCTGGCGATGACCGTAGAGGATGCCCGCGCCTTCTTCGATGCGGTGCCGGCGCTGGCGCGCAAGCTGCAGACGCTGATCGACGTCGGCCTCTCCTACATCACCCTCGGCCAGTCGGCGACCACGCTCTCCGGCGGCGAGGCACAGCGCGTCAAGCTGTCTCGGGAACTGTCGCGGCGTGACACCGGCCAGACGCTCTACATCCTCGACGAGCCGACGACCGGCTTGCACTTCCATGACATCCAGCAGCTGCTCGGGGTACTGCACCAGTTGCGCGACAACGGCAATACCGTGGTGATCATCGAGCACAACCTTGATGTCATCAAGACCGCGGACTGGATCGTCGATCTCGGCCCGGAGGGGGGCTCAGGCGGCGGTCAGATCCTGGTAACCGGCACGCCGGAGCAGATGGTGCAGTGCGCGGCGTCGCACACCGCCCGCTTCCTGCAACCCTTGCTCGAACGCGATCGCGACTGACCCCCGCACAGGGCTCACCAGGCCGGCATCATGCCGGCCTGTTTTTTTCCGGCTCAGATCATCCGGTTGCAGCCTGCACGCCCAACTTGGTGCTCCGGCAAGCGGTAACCCTCGACGGCCAAGCCGCCATGCATCACAGCAGGCGAGCGGGCCAACAGCGAACGCCCCTGATCCGGCGGCGCCGGGCGCGAGCCACGGCAATACCTGCAACGGAGGCGCAGGCAGGCGGCGCGGCGCCTGCTGGAGCACAGCACCGGGCAGATCAAGCCGATTGCGACAGCAACCGGCCTGGATGACATCAGCCGTTTCCGGCGGCTACTCACGCGTCACGCGCAAATTGAGTCTCACCCCCGGAGACCACGGCGCATCCGACACTCACGGAGCCGCCCTGACACCCGGGATGATTGTTCCGCTGTGCCCGCCGCAGTATGCTCAGCGCGTGACCTCTGGCACCCCACGACAACTGACAGGACAACTGACGATGACACACACACCACAGACAGGTCTCCCGACGCCACTGGTCAGTGTCGACTGGCTGGCCGCCCATCTCGATCATCCCCAGCTGGTCATCCTGGACGCTCATATGCCGCCTCCGGGTACGACGGCTCCTGCTGAGGCAGCACTGCAGATCCCTGGCGCGCGCCGCTTCGACTTCGATGGCCGCATCAAGGCTCCGGATACCACGCTGCCCCATATGCTGCCGACACCTGAACTGTTCAACCGCGAGGTGCAGGCGCTCGGCATCCAGCAGCAGAGCCTGATCGTGGTCTATGACCGCATCGGGCTGTTTTCGGCGCCGCGCGCCTGGTGGATGTTCCGGGCCATGGGCCACGCCCAAGTGGCGGTACTGGATGGTGGCCTGCCAGCGTGGCAGGCCGCCGGACATCCACTTGCAGCCGTGGCGGACTATCAAGGTCCGCAGGGGAATTTTGTCGCGCGGCTTCAGCCCGGGCTGTTCTGCGATGCCGATACGGTGCACTCCGCGCTGGTCAGCGGGCGACGCCCCGTGGTCGATGCCCGCAGCGCCGAACGCTTTGCCGGCCTGGTCCCGGAACCGCGGGCAGGGCTGCGCTGCGGCCACATGCCCGGTGCGTTGAATCTGCCCTTCGCGACACTGCAGCAGGCCGGCCACATGAAGCCGCTGGCTGATCTGCAACAGCAGTTTAGCGCGCTGCTCGGCAATCAGACGGCGCCAATATTCAGCTGTGGCTCGGGAGTCACCGCCTGTATTCTGGCCCTTGCCGCCGAGCTGGCCGGTTATGATCAGTTGACGGTTTACGACGGCTCCTGGAGTGAATGGGGAGCCGATCCGGCGCGTCCTGTGGTCAGCGAACGCGTCACAGATTAGGCACAGTGCCGAGCGCTTGCACAAGCGGCGCCGAAGATGGGATCATGCTTGCACGTCGTTGCCGCCGGCAACCCTGTTAACCTGTACGAGGCCTTATGAGCTACGAACTGACCGAAACCGAGCGCAATGCCGCGCTGCAACTGGACGCCGATTATCGCCACGACCACTTCATCAGCAAGGTGGCGCGTCATGGGCTGATCTGGGTACTGAAGGGCGACAAGGGTCTGCTGTTGCTGGAGAGTGAAGATGAGGTCTGCCTGCCGCTGTGGCCACATGCCAGCTATGCCGCTGACTGGGCCAAGGATGAGCTGGCCGACTACGCGCCGCAATCCATCACGTTGCCTGTCTGGCTGGAACACTGGGCCAGCGGTCTGGAAAAGGACAATGTCGCCGTCGCCGTGTTTCCGCTGCCGGATGCCGCCGGTATCGTCGAGGATGCCAGCGAACTGGCCGATGCCCTGCAAGCCAAGCTTGATGCCGAGGAGCAATAACATGTCCCACGCTAACCTGAGTGCAGAACAACAAGCCCTGCTGGCACTGGATGCTGACCAGCGTTACGACCACTTCATTCAAGCCGTGGTGGCGGCCGGAGAGCTGTGGATCCTGCGCGATGCCGAAGGCTGCATGTTGCTGACCGCCGATGAGGACGAGTGCATCCCGGTATGGCCGTCTGCCGAACTGGCCCAGTTGTGGGCCGAGCAGGAGTGGGCCGGCTGCCAACCCGAGGCCATTAGCGTCAAACGCTGGCTGGATAACTGGGTCAAGGGCATGACCGAGGACGGCCTCGCCGTCGCAGTCTTCCCGCTGCCGGAAGAGATCGGCGTGGTCGAAGATCCGGCGGACGTCGCCGAAGCCCTGTTGCGCCAGACCGCCAAGCAGAATCGCAAGAAATGATATTCCGCCCTGTCAGCGATGACAGGGCTATTTCCCCCCGCCACCGACACACCGCGACCTTATTTCCCCGCCCGCTGAACGCGTCAAATCAACCTTCTGAATTTCAGAACGTTTCATATTCAGTGCCGCCCGAGCCACGCAATTTCACGCGCCGGAATCCATGCCGCCGCTTGTTGCCCCGTCGCTGAACCAGTCCATTCCACGTCTGTTTCCTGCCTTGCGAAGTTGCCGTTCAGCCCCATAGAGAACTGTATTTTTATACAGATACTGCGTTATGCTGACTGTCGGAACTAGGAGGCAATATGCGTCATGCGCTGGAGTATCAACGTCGGCTTGGCCGCGCGCTGGCCTATATGGCCCGGCACCTGCATCGTGAAGTGACACTGCACGAGGTCGCGGCTGAAGCCTGCTTCTCGCCGTACCATTTCCATCGCCTGTTTGTCACATTGACCGGTGAGACGGTTGCCGGCCACCAGCGCCGGTTACGCCTGGAGCGGGCGGTGCAGCAGTTGATCCTGGAGCCGGAGCGCCCTATCGGCGAGATCGCCTGTGAACTGGGCTTCTCCACCCCGCAGAACTTTGCCAAATCGTTCCGGCTGTTTTACGGTCACTCTCCGAGCCGCATCCGCGCCTGTGGTGATTTCACTCGGGTCGAGCAGTTGCTGCGCCAGTCTGACCTGATGACGCTACCTGCCAGCGCACCCCGTCGATGCCTGGCAGGACCACCCTATTTTGCCGATGACAGGAGTCCCACCATGCACGTCAATGTTATTGCACGTCCGAGTCAGCTAATCGCCTATCTGCGGGTCAGCGGTCCTTATTGCGACACCATGCCGGCGGGTTTTGCCCGCCTCGAACAGTGGGCCAGCACCCATGGCCACGCTGACGGAGACTGGCTGGCGCTGTATTGGGACAATCCGGAAACCACCCCGGAGGCGCAGTTGCGTGCCGACGTTGCGGTCTCGGTAGCCGCCGGCACTGAGGTCAGCGACGACATCCAGCTGCAGACGATTCCGGCCGGCAACTATGCCTGCTATCGCTGCCGAGTCGAGAACGGTGACTTCGCTGCGCCGTGGAATGCGTTGTTTGGCGACTGGCTGCCCCACAGTGGCTATCAACCGGCAGACGGACCCTGCTTCGAACGCTACCTCAACGACGGGCGGGACACGGGGGTCTGGGAGCTGGAGCTCTATACCCCGGTACGCCCAGTGTAAACCGGCATACAAAACGGGGGGCCTCCAGCCCCCCATTTTTCATGACGCGGATTAAAGGCGGAAACTTGATACCCGCTGTTTCATCTCATCGGCCATGCGTGCCAACTGGTTGGCCGCCGACGCCGACTCTTCCGCCGCCTGCGACACGTCCTGCACCACGCCGGTGATCTGGCTCATGTTGCTGGCAATCTCGCCGGTGGTGGCTGATTGCTCCTCCGCCGCGGTCGCAATTTGCGTGATCTGCAGATTCACATCATGCACCTGGGACAGAATGGTCTCCAGCGTGCTCTCCAGTCGCCCGGCCTCGCTGGCCACCTGTTGCATCTCCTCGACACTGCCGGCCATGGATTCGGTCGCGGCACGCGCTTCCAGCTGGATGGCACGGATCATGTCGCTGATCTCCTGGGTCGAGTGAGTGGTCCGCGCCGCCAGTGCCCGCACTTCGTCGGCCACCACGGCAAAACCGCGTCCCTGTTCACCGGCACGCGCCGCCTCGATGGCCGCATTCAGTGCCAGCAGGTTGGTCTGGGAGGCGATCTCCTGGATGGTCGCCACTATGCTGCCGATCTGTTCACTGCGCTTGCCAAGCGCATTCACCGCCTCGGCATCGCTGGCGGTCTGTTCGCTACGCTGGCGGATGGCCGCGACGGTGGCCCGCACCACATCCATCCCCGCCTGAGTGGTATTGCTGGCCTGGCGCGAGCTATCAGCGGCGGTATGACAACTACCGGCAATGTCAGCCGTGGTCGCCACCAGCTCCTCGCCAGCCGTGGCCACCGTGATCGACTGGGCGACCACCTGCTCCGAGGCCGTGGCGATATGGTCAGACGACCCCTGCAGCTGACTGGACGCCGTGGCCAGCAACAGGGCGTTATCGGAGACCTGCTGCAAGGTTGCGCGCAGCTGGGTCACCATACGGCTGAAGGCCTCCGTCATCTGCCCTACTTCGTCCCGACTGTGTGCCTGCAGCTGAATCGCCAGATCGCCTGCGGCAACACGCTGCGCCTGGGTGACCAGATGCAACAGCGGCTGAGAAATGAAACGGGCCAACCAGAGGCTGCATCCGCCGCCGATGACCACGGCCAGCGCCAGCAACAGACCAATCACCTCCATCGCTCGGGTATTCTGCTCACTGAGTTGGTGGGTGGCCTCTGCCGCCGCATCATCGCTCGCCGTAATCAGCGCATCCAGGGACCGGGACTGACGCTCCGCGACCGGGGTGAGCTGTGCCAGCACCGCCTTGACCTGCGGCCTGTCGCCAGAGCGAATGGCCGGCATCAGCTTGATGCCCATGGCGACATCGTATTCATTGAAGGCATCCTGGAACTGCTGGAACTGATCACGTTCACTCTGGCTGTTCACCAGCGGTTGATACTGGCGCCAAAGTTGTTGCATCTGATGGTTCAGTTGCTGTACCGCCTGCTCCTGCCTGGCGATCTCGGCCTCGTCGTCAGCCACCACCAGACGCATCACCAGAATGCGTTTGCGCTGTAATTGCGACTCCATCTGGCCGGCCAGACGAATGCCGGGAATCACAGTCTGCCGAATTTCGGCCGTCAGGGCTTCGGCATGACGTAATTGCATGATGGCGACGCCACCATTGAGTAACATCAAGGCCAACAATACGCCGGCAGCCAGAAACAGCTTATTTCTGACTTTCATATCCTTGATAAAATTCATCGATTCCTCACTATGTTAATTTTTATTTTCTGCGTGTTAAGGTGGGCATACCGCAATTAACAATAGCGACCAACAATGATCAAAAAATGATCGAGCAACGCAAAAAACTGAATTAACAGATGAAGTTAGTGAATTTTTATAAGCTGTTTCATGTTTTGACTCCTCACTCAAATTTGAATTCAATCAGTGCAGATATCGCTATTTTTTCACTCAGCAAAGAGCAAGAGATTAATATTTCGCCAAAACAGGGATTCGTTCGAAAATAAAGCAAAGGAATTTATTTTTCGTTAAATAGTTAACGGATACCTTCGCCACAAATAAAAAGACCAGCCATGGGGCTGGTCTGAGAAATCATGGCCATGGCCTATTTATTGAAGGGTTCAACGGGACCCGTGTAATGGAACAGCAACTGGCTGACCTGATCGGCGCCATTGACCCGACACTCGACCCGCAACGGGCGCCACCCTGCGGCGAAACGCGCCTGCAAGGGCCCCGAGAGCTGGTTATCGTTAATCTGCAGCGCCTTCTCCTCGTGGATCAGCTTCTCGGCACCGCTTAAGGAATACAACTGACCGAGACAGAGGTAGGCGGTGCGCTCATCACCTTGCAGGTGCACATCAGAGTTTGGCTGGTGCAGCCGCCGGGCATAGGCACTGGGGGCAAAGGCGGTCGCCAGTTGCGTCGCCCGTTTCAGCAACCACTGCTGACGCTGACTCCAAGCCGCCGAGCCCGGCAGCTCGCTACTCTGGCCTGTCTCATCCAGCCACACCGTCATCTTGCCTTTGCTATCGAACTGATAGGTGCCATACGGCATGCGCACCGCAAACAGATTGCCCTGCTTGAAGTAGTAATAGCTGTCACCCTGCCATTGCCGCTTGTCATCGTAGATCGGCACCTTGATGACCACAGGCACCGCATCCATCCACGCCGTGACATCCAGCCCATCCACCGTATAGACGTAGGTGTCAAGACTGCTCTGTGCGGCCTGTTGCATAGTGGTCAGCTGCTTATCCAGCGACGTGGCCTCGGCGCTCAACGCCCAGCCCAGAGCCAGACACCCCCACCCCAGATAACGCACTTTTGCTTGCCAATTCATATCTGTCTCTTCTTCGCTGCGGGCTCACCCCGGCTCACAGATAGCGCTCAAGGCGCAGTGCCGGACGGCCAATCCCATAATAATCCTGCAGGCTGCACACCGTGGTGAAGCCCAATCGCCGATAGAGTGCCAGCGCAGCCTCATTGTCGCAATCCACTTCTAGCCTCAGGCGCCGCAGTCCGCGGCAGCGCGCCTCCTCCTCCGCCAGCGTCAGCAACAGGGTCGCCAGACCTCGTCGCCGCCAGTGCCAGTGTACCGCCAGTGCGGTCACTGACACCTGATGCCAGCCGTTATGGGGTAATAACGCCAGATAGGCGACCACCTGCTCCTGCTGCCATAACAGCCAGATGCGGCGGCGGCCGCGACGCAAGTGGCCGCGCCACACCTTGCGTCCGAATGCCAGCCAGGGGGAAAAACAGTAGCGTTCCAGTTGTAACAGCGGTTCGAGCTCATCCCGGGTCGCCAGAGAGAGCCGCAATCCCAGTGCCACGGCCTGGGCCGCGAACCGAGCCGGCACCGGTAACCCGGGGAGCGGCGCGGACGTCGCTATCCTCGACATGGGCTCGCCGACTCGCGCAACTGCAGGATGCCGGTAAACGGCAGCAACGCGCAAACCGGCGCCCCCGCGGCCAGCGCCAGGGCCTGACGCATGGCACTGACGCTCATCTGCTCAATCGGGATCTGCACCGTGCTCAGTGCCGGAGACAGAAACGCGGCCGCCGGTTCATCATCGAAACCGAACAGCGACACCTGCTGCGGCACGCTCAGGCCGGCCTCATGCAGCGCGCGCATGGCCCCGATCGCCATGTCGTCATTGCTGACAAACAGCGCGCTGAAATCCACTCCCCGTGCCAGCAACTGACGGCAGGCGCGATACCCTCCTGCCACCAGGTTATCCCCTTCGGCCACCGCGTCCGCAGGCGGCGTGATGCCCGCCTGTTGCAAGGCACTGCGCCAGGCTTGCAGCCGGCTACGGGCCGTCAGCGTCTGCAGCGGGCCACTGATACAGGCATGGCTGCGGTGCCCCAGCGCCAGCAGATGCTCGACGGCTGCCGTCACCGCCGCCGCCTGATCAAATACGACACAACGCTCCGGCTGTCCCGGCACCGGGCGGTTCATCACCACCAGCGGCACCGGCAATGTGCTGACCAGGGCCGACAGATCCTCCTCCGGCATATAACGGCTGTAGAGGATGATGGCATCGCAACACCGTTCCACCAGCAGGCGCACCGCTTCCTGTTCACGCTGCGGATCGTCGTGACCGTCGGTGACCATCAGCTGCTTGCCCGCCAGCTCGGCCTGTTCCGCCATGGTCTTCAGCAAGCGGCCGAAATAGGGCCCCTCGAAATTGGAAACCACCAGTCCAACGGTATTCGAGGTCTGGTTGGCCAACGCCTGTGCCAGACGATTGGGCCTGAATCCGAGTTCGGCAATCGCGGCATTGACCCTGTCCCGGGTAGCCTGGCTCAGTACCACCTTGCCGCTGAGCACCCGTGACACCGTGGACTTGGACACGCCGGCGTGTTCGGCTACATCCTGCATCGTGACCATCAGTTCCTGTCTCCATCAAGAAAAACCCCCGACCGATGGGCCGGGGGTCTATTATCGACGCCAGTGCCGGAATGCAGCAACCCTGCTGACCACCTGTTTCACTGCGCGGTTTGCTGCAGTGCGGCGGCCTGCGCCCGCCACTGCTCTGCCTTGGCGGCATCACGCTGATACCCAAGCTGTACCGCCGCCTGGGGGTCCAGTGGCACCAGGCCGCGTTCATACAGGCTGGCGATGAAACGCCCCAGGCTCGGCGATGCCTGCTGCGCAAAGTTCATGATCGCCACCTGACGCACCTGATTCTCCGGTTCAATCAGGCTCTGCAACGCCGCCTGTTGTTCCTCGCGGCTGCCATTGGCGATCACCGGGGTGGCCGAAGCCTTGACCTCCATAAACCACGCCAGGCAGGCCTGCAGGTTTTGCTGCTGACACAAGCCGCTGACCAGCTTCACCGCCTCGACTGCGCGCGGATCCTGGTCCATCAGCTGCCACCGCGCCTGCTGTTCCGGCGTCAGATCGCCACTGGCAGCCGCCTGTAATAACCCCTTGTGTGCCTGCTGGCTCTGTACCGCGGCGTACATCAAGGTGGCTACCGCATCCTTGGGCACATGGGGTTGGAGCAACGCAACCAGCTTCTGATACTCGCCATCCCCCTGCCCGGACAGCAGTTTCTCGGCCAGCATCTGCTGGTAGGCCAGCGGTGACTGCCGTTGCGACAAGGTAAAAAACTGCTGCACCAGAGCCTGGTATTCGGCGTCCGGTGCCGGTTTGGCTTGCTCGGTGGCGTGAAGAGGAGAAAGTGCCGCAGTGGCCAGCCACAACGGCAACATCCGGCGACAGAGAGAAGGAAACATGGGGAGACTCCACGGCATACATCACAAAGGCGGCGATTATGCCGCGCCGCGCTGGCGCTGCCGAGGTGACAGCCACCAGTTTGCGGCGCAGGCGACAAAAATGCCGCCGGCTGCCGTCGGCGGAAGCGGGCGTCACCGACATAGCGCGGCGGATTACCGCAAAAAGGCACGGTCAAATTGCGCGGATTATTAAATCAAACTTAATAATCCGCGACCGTGCGCTAAGCGCTTATTCCGGCTGATACCCCAGATTCGGGCCCAGCCAGCGCTCGGCCTCTTCCAGTGTCATCCCCTTGCGCGCGGCGTAATCCTTGACCTGATCTGGCTGGATACCGGCTACCGCGAAGTACTTGGCCTCCGGGTGGCTGAAGTACCAGCCGGAGACCGCCGCTGCCGGCCACATGGCATAGGATTCGGTCAGCTGCATGCCGATGGTCTGCTCCACCGCCAGCAACTGCCACAGGGTGCCCTTCTCGGTGTGCTCGGGGCAGGCCGGATAGCCCGGTGCCGGACGGATGCCACGGTAGTTCTCGCGGATCAGCTCCTCGTTGGAGAGATCTTCATCCGCGGCATAACCCCAGTACTCCTTGCGCACCCGCTCATGCAGGTATTCGGCAAAGGCTTCGGCCAGACGATCACACACCGCCTGCAGCAAGATGGCGTTGTAATCATCCCCCGCCGCCTTGTAGGCATCGGCAATCTCGGCCTCGCCAAAGCCACCGCTGACCGCAAAGGCGCCGACCCAGTCGGCGACGCCGCTCTCTTTGGGCGCCACAAAATCAGACAGACAATAGTTGGGGAACACATTGCCATCGCGCGCCTGGCTGACCTTGTCGGTCTGCTGGCGCAGACCGCGCAGCACCTGTTTGATTTCACTGCGCGACTCGTCGGTATAGACCTCGATGTCGTCACCAACCCGATTGGCCGGGAAGAGGCCCAGCATGCCGGTCACCTCCACCTCGCCGCTGCCTTCGAGACGATCCAGCATGGCCTGGGCATCGGCAAACAACCGCTTGGCCTCCTCGCCCACCACCTCGTCTTCGAGGATGCGCGGATACTTGCCGGCCAGCTCCCAGCTCAGGAAGAACGGGGTCCAGTCGATGTAATTACGCAGGGTGGCAATATCCACCTTGCGCAGCACATGGATGCCGGGCTGGGCCGGTTTCGGCGGCTGATAGGCGCTCCAGTCGCAAGACCAGGCGTTGGCGCGGGCCGCTTCCAGCGACACGGCAGCCGTGCGTGGATGCTTGCGGGCATGCTGCTCGCGCACCGTCTCGTACTCCTTGGCCAGACGCGCCACATAGTCGGGTTTAAGCTCGGTCGAGAGCAGGCTTTGCGCCACGCCCACAGCGCGGCTGGCGTTGGAGACATAGACCACAGGCTCGGCGTAGTTCTGCTCGATCTTCACCGCGGTGTGCGCCTTGGAGGTGGTAGCGCCACCAATCAGCAGCGGTATGGTAAAGCCCTGACGCTGCATCTCCTTGGCCACATGCACCATCTCATCCAGCGATGGCGTGATGAGACCGGAGAGGCCGATCATGTCGGCATTCACCTCGCGGGCGGTCTGCAGGATCTTTTCGCACGGCACCATGACGCCAAGATCGACGATCTCGAAGTTATTGCACTGCAGCACCACGCCGACGATATTCTTGCCGATATCGTGCACGTCGCCCTTCACGGTGGCCATGACGATCTTGCCGTTGCTCTGGCCGCCGGATTTCTCCTGCTCGATATAGGGCTGCAGGTAGGCCACGGCACGCTTCATCACCCGTGCCGACTTTACCACCTGGGGCAGGAACATCTTGCCGGCGCCAAACAGATCGCCGACCACGTTCATCCCCGCCATCAGCGGCCCTTCGATCACCTCGATGGGGCGCGCCGAGGCGGCACGCGCCTCTTCGGTATCCTCGTCGATAAAGTCGGTGATGCCCTTGACCAGCGCATGCTCCAGCCGCTTGGCCACCGGCCAGCTGCGCCACTCCAGCTCGCGCGGATCGGCCGCTTGCTGAGCCGGGCCGCCACGGTACTTCTCGGCAATCGCCAGCAGCGCTTCGGTGGCACCCGGATGGGTATTGCGCACTACATCCTCGACGGCGGCTTTGAGCTCGGCGGGAATGTCCTCGTAGATCGCCAGCTGGCCGGCGTTGACGATGCCCATGTCCATGCCGTTCTTGATGGCGTAGTAGAGGAATACCGAGTGGATCGCCTCGCGCACCGGCTCGTTACCACGGAACGAGAAGGAGACGTTGGAGACACCGCCGGAGATCATGGCGTGGGGCAGGTGATCCTTGATGTCTTTCACCGCCTCGATAAAGTCCATGGCGTAGTTGTTGTGCTCGTCGATACCGGTCGCCACCGCGAAGATGTTCGGATCGAAGATGATGTCTTCCGGCGGGAACCCCACCTCGTCCACCAGAATGCGGTAGGCGCGCTGGCAGATCTCGAACTTGCGCGCCCGGGTATCGGCCTGCCCCTGCTCGTCAAAGGCCATGACGATAACCGCGGCGCCGTAACGACGAATCAGCCTGGCCTGGGCGATGAACTTCTCCACCCCCTCCTTCATCGAGATGGAGTTGACTATGGGCTTGCCCTGAATGCACTTGAGCCCGGCTTCCATCACCTCCCACTTCGAGGAGTCGACCATGATGGGCACCTTGCAGATATCCGGCTCGGAGGCGATGAGATTGAGGAAGCGCACCATGCAGGCTTCGGCATCCAGCATCCCCTCATCCATGTTGATGTCGATGATCTGGGCGCCGTTCTCCACCTGCTGACGGGCGATATCCAGCGCCTCGTCGTAATTCTCTTCCTTGATCAGTCGCTTGAACTTGGCCGAACCGGTGACGTTGGTGCGCTCGCCGACGTTGATGAACATCGAATCGGCGCTGATGGTCAGCGGCTCCAGCCCCGCCAGACGACAGGCCACCGGCAGTTCGGGCAATGCGCGCGGCTGGCAACCGGCCACCGCCCTGGCCATGGCGGCGATATGGGCCGGCGTGGTGCCGCAGCAGCCACCGACCAGATTAAGGAAACCGGATTGCGCCCACTCGCGGATATGCACCGCCATCTCGTCGGCTTCCAGATCGTAGCCACCGAAGGCGTTGGGCAGGCCGGCGTTGGGGTGCACCGAGACATAGCTCTCGCTGATGCGAGCCAGCTCCTCCACATACTGGCGCAGCTCCTTGGGGCCGAGGGCACAGTTCAGGCCAAAGGAGAGCGGCTGGGCATGGCGCAGCGAGTTGTAGAAGGCTTCGGTAGTCTGGCCGGAGAGGGTACGGCCTGAGGCATCGGTGATGGTACCGGAGATCATCACCGGCAACCGCTGACCCAGCTGGTCGAACACGCTCTCCACCGCAAACACCGCCGCCTTGGCGTTCAGGGTATCGAAGATGGTCTCGATCATGATGATGTCAGCGCCACCTTCGATCAGCGCCGCTGTGGATTCCATATAGGCGGCGACCAGCTCGTCATAGGTGACGTTGCGCGCACCCGGATCGTTGACATCCGGCGAGATGGAGCAGGTGCGGTTGGTAGGGCCGAGAATACCGGCGACAAAGCGCGGCTTGGCCGGATCTTTGGCCGTCCACTCATCGGCCACCTCGCGTGCCAGCCGCGCTGCCTCACGGTTGATCTCGGCACTGAGATCTTCCATGTGGTAATCGGCCATGGCGATGCGGGTGGCGTTAAAGCTGTTTGTTTCCAGAATATCGGCACCGGCCGCCAGGTAAGCCTGGTGGATCTCGCGGATCACCTGCGGCCTGGTCAGCACCAGCAGGTCATTGTTGCCTTTCAGATCGCTGCGCCAGTCGGCAAAGCGCTCACCGCGGTAGTCCGCTTCTTTGAGCTGGTAGCTCTGGATCATGGTTCCCATGCCACCGTCAATCAGCAGAATTCGCTGCCGCAGCGCGTCAATGAGCTCGTGCGCCCTTCCTTGTGCGTTCGTAACCAACAGCATGTCCTCTCAATACCACCACTCCTCAGCTGAAGAGCGGCGCTTTATGACTGCACCCGGCTGGACCTGGTCTGCAGAGCGTGTCACCCTGCCAGCGGCCCATTTTGCCGAGGGAATTTATGTCTAGTGATAATACGTCTGACGGCTCGTTCCGTCAGCGAGTGTTTCAGGTGGTGGCGGCCATTCCCCCCGGACGTGTTGCCACCTACGGCACTGTCGCCAGGCTGGCCGGCTCTCCACGGGCCGCCCGCCAGGTTGGGGGTGTCCTCTGCCGTTTACCCGAAGGCAGCCTGCTGCCCTGGCACAGAGTCATCAATCGGCATGGTCTGATTTCACTGACAGGCGATGATGCTCTGCGCCAACACACACTACTCCAGGCGGAAGGCATTACTGCAGGGTTGGCCACCCCTATCGACCTGCAGCACTGCGGCTGGTCTGGCGACTAGCCTAACGCCGTTAAATCATAGGGCGTGTTCTGATAGACGTAGTAGTTCAGCCAGTTGGCAAACAGCAGATGACCATGGCTGCGCCAGGTCGAATGCGGCGTCTGGGTTGGGTCATCGTTGCGATAATAGTTCTTTGGAATTTGCGGATTCAGACCGGCGTGGCTATCGCGCACAAACTCATTGTGCAATGTATCGGCATCATACTCGGGGTGGCCGGTGACATAGACCTGGCGGCAGTCCGGGCTCACCGCCAGATAGACGCCGGCCTCATCAGACTCGGCGAATACGCGCAGGTCAGTGAACTCGCGAATGAAGTCACCTTCGAAACTGGCATAACGCGAATGCGGTGCCAGGAAGTGGTCATCAAACCCGCGCACCAGCTGATCGTGTTCAATCAAACGGCGATGGTCATAGACGCCTGAGAGTTTGACATCACGGGTCTGTTTCTCCAGCCCATACAACACCTTCAGCGCCGCCTGCGCCGCCCAACACAAAAACAGTGTCGAGGTTACCTTGGTACGCGACCACTCGATGATCTCGACCAAAGTGTCCCAGTACACCACCTCGGAAAACGGCACCAGACCCAGCGGCGCCCCGGTAATGATCAGGCCGTCATAACGGTTGTCTCGAACCTGGGCAAAATCGTGATAAAAGGTATCGAGGTGAGCCTTGGGCGTGTTTTTTGACTCGCGGTCGTCGATACGCAGCAGATCGACATCCACCTGCAGCGGAGAGTTCGACAACATACGCATCAGCTGGATCTCGGTCTCGATCTTCTTCGGCATCAGGTTCAACAGCAATACGCGCAGCGGGCGGATATCCTGATGGGTTGCCCGGGACTCAGTCATCACGAAGATATTTTCTTCGCTGAGCACCCCGGCGGCCGGTAATCTGTCTGGGATCTTGATGGGCATGGCTCACTTCCTGTACTGCATCAGTAGAAACGTCTGGACATCCAGAAATCTACACCAAGCCATCCATCATGTCACCCCGCACTGCGCTTTTCATTCTTCATCAGTTCAGGCTTTCTTTCCTGCGGTCGTTTCTCTAGCATAGGCGCCGAAACAAAGGCTATTCTAACCGCATGACAGGTATAAAGATTTCTGTTGATCGCCTCCAGGTAGGCAATTACGTCAAGCTCCCGCTCAGTTGGAAGGATCACCCCTTCCTGTTTTCCAGCTTTCTGATTAAAACCCAGGACGAAATTGATCTCATTCGCCGGCTAGGGCTGAAACAAGTGATCATTTTTCCAGATAAGTCTGAAACCGGTCCGAAACCAGTTCAGGAAGTCGAAAATGCCCCATCGGTAGCGGAAGAGTCGCTGCAGTCGCTAGAAAGCGAGCTGAACGCCGAAAAAGAACGGCGTATCGAACAACTGAAACAGTACCGACGCGGCCTGCAACGGAGTGAAAAAGCATTTGAACGCTCGCTGAGCCAACTGCGCAACCTGATGAGCAAGCTGCAGACCCGCCCACTCACGGCGATGAAAGAAGCTCAAGAGCTGGTTGATGGTATCGTCTCGCAGTTGCTTAGCACCGACGAAATGGTGCTGCACCTGATGTCGGAGAGCGCGGAAGGCGAAAGCATCTATTACCACTCATTGAATGTCTCCATTCTGTCGATGCTGCTGGCCAAAGAGGCCAGTTTCAGCGAAGAAGAGATGAAGTTAATCGGTTTCTCCGCGCTGATGCATGACATCGGAATGCTGCGGGTCCCGACGCAGATACTGCGCAAGACCGAGCCCCTGACCAAACCTGAGCTGAATCTGCTCAAGCAACATCCCCGCTATGGACTGGAATTGCTTGAGCTGACCAAGGAGTGCCCCACTGAAGTCAAAGGTGTGGTATTGCGCCACCAGGAGCGGCTTGATGGCTCAGGCTACCCGGATGGTCTCAAAGAGGCCCAACTCGACAAGTTGACGCAACTGGTCAGTGTCGTCGATGAATACGATGAGCTCTGCCATCCGCAGGATCAAAGTAAGGCCAGGGTGCCCCATGCCGTCCTTTCATTCATGTTCAAGAATCGCACCAAGCAATTGAACAAGGATTACATTGGCCTGCTCGTCAAACAGCTTGGCATCTACCCACCGGGCAGTGTTGTGCAACTATCCAATGGCCAGATCGGGCTGGTGATGTCGGTCAACTCGAAGCGACTGCTCTATCCCAGCGTGATGCTCTATGATCCCTCCATCCCAAGGCAGGAGGCCGCCATCATAGATCTGGAGGATGTCGGCCTTTCCATCGGCAAGGTACTGGCTCCGACACGATTACCCCCCCCGGTGTTTGAGTACCTGAATCCGAGAACACGCATCAGCTTCTACTTCGAGCACAGCAATCTCAGTGGCAAGGCCTGATACCCGATGCTTGACCCTCTGTTAGCAGGCAGCGTATGTTCGTTGCCTTACAGGGAGTAGCACCATGATCATTGAAATCATTGCTACCGGTGATGAAGTCCTCACCGGTTTTACCGTCGATACCAATTCAGCCTGGTTATCTCAGCGCCTACTTGAACAGGGCTGCCAGGTGCGACGCCGGCACACGGTAGGCGATCGCATGGACGATCTGGTTGCGATATTGCAAGAGCGCAGTCAGGTGGCTGATGTGCTGCTGGTTAATGGTGGTTTGGGGCCGACGTCGGATGATAAAACCACGGAAGCCGCCGCTCGGGCTGCCGGCGTTGACCTGCAACTCCATCAGGATTGGCTAGCGTTGCTGCTGCAACGGTACGCATCTCGTGGCCGCAGCATGCCAGAGAGCAATCGCAAGCAGGCGATGCTACCAGACGGCGCAAGTATGATTGATAATCCGGTCGGAACTGCCTGTGGTTTTCACATGCAGATTGGTCGTGCTCGTTGCTACTTCACACCCGGCGTTCCTAGTGAATTCAAATTGATGGTGGATGAGCACATCATCCCGGATATCAAACACTATCTGAACGTCGCCCAGACTGAGGTCCGTCGTTTTTTCACCTTTGGCGTCTCGGAGTCCACATTAAGCGATCGTCTGGATACACAAACCTGGCCAGCACACATCGATCTCGGTTACCGTTCGTCAATGCCCATCATAGAGCTCAAGCTGATCAGTCAAAATGCGGCAGCGACCGATTTTGAACAGGCAGAGCGTCAACTGCTTGCCGTCATCGAACCCTATCTGATTGCCCGCGACGAACTGGAGCACGCCGCGACGATTCGGCATCTACTCGGTGCACGTCCGTTAAGGATATGTGAAGATGCAACACGAGGGCGCCTGATGACTCATCTTGGAACTGCATTGCCACACCTCGCCGGCTCTTTGGAACCATTAGCCGACACAGCAGAGTCATTGCGCAATCACTTTGCCGCGGAAACCGATCTGATGGTCGCAGTCGGCCGCGAAAGCGATTCCGGGTATCCCATACTCCTCAAAGATGGCTGCCGCGTATGGGCTCAGACGTTGAAGCCATGGACAAAAAACCTGGTTTTACGGCAGGAGGTGATCGCTTTTGCCGCCAGCGAGATGCTGCGTCGCTATCTTGCTGGACTGAACGTCATCACCGAGTACGAGGCACTGCAACGCAGTGAGTTGATTGAGCCGCACTAAGCGGCTCCCTTTTCAAAAGCACAAAAGCAAAAGCCCCGCCGAAGCGGGGTCTTTTATGCTGGTGCTGATACCCAGAATCGAACTGGGGACCTCACCCTTACCAAGGGTGCGCTCTACCGACTGAGCC
>NZ_JBHSAF010000001.1:452427-714448 GCF_042649925.1 Pseudaeromonas sharmana | reverse complement strand
TAGTTTAAGTCGTTCGCTTCGCTCACTGGGACGCGCATAAAGCCGCGCGCCCCATAACTAAAATGTTAGACCAAAGACTATGAGCATGACCTACCGTTTTATTGAAGATCCAGCAATTATTAGTGCAGTGCGCCAATGGTTCCAGGATCTGCCTAGCCCGCCGGAAGAAACCGAAACAGAAAGAGCGATTGTCCTTTACTTCCGCGCACTCGGTCCTCTTACATACACCGCGTCTGGCGAGATAAATACTAAGCTCTCGCCCGTTGCAACGCTTTATCTCCCTCGCCTAGTACGAGGAACGCTTTGGTCTGTTGGCGAAGTTCACTTCCTTGCTGCCACGCTGAAGGAGCAATTTCCAGAGCTACACAAAATCAAGACAGCTTTTGCCAAATGGTTGCGTCAGTTCGAGATTGTGTTTTCGAATAAGCCTGCGGGACCAAGCGATTGGAATTATTATCTTGAAGGCTCTGTGAAAAACTACGACCCACCAATTTTCGGACTTCCCAGTGGCTATCAAGCAATTCAGAATGGTCAGTACTTCATATCCGATGGCGAGAGCGATTCAGTAATTGATAAAGTGTGTGCGTCTCTTAGACTTCGCGGGTTTAATTTTGAAAAATCGGTCTAACAAATAGTTTAAGTCGTTCGCTTCGCTCACTGGGACGCGCATAAAGCCGCGCGCCCCATAACTAAAATGTTGGGCATCATGATTACACCCATCTCACTTATCACAGCACGTAATTGCGGAGAGCTTCGTTACGCTGTTGTCTATGAAACTACAGGCGCCATTTCTCGTCTGTTGGAAAAATTCGGACTCACCACTGATGAGTCGCTACTAATTGAATATGATAGAGATACAGCCCTAGAAATATTAAGTTCTCTTTTATGGAAAGACATGGCTTATGGGCATGAATGCATGCCTAGACATGAAGCTGTTTTGCTGGCAGAAGAGATTTTATCCGAATATGAGCAGACTGATTGTAGATACTTTTCAAACGGTAATTTCGCACAAGGTGAAAGCTGGAACCCACTTACAGAATCAACTTTCGACTCGGGACTGATAATAATCAATCCATCAGGCAACATTCATCTATGCATATGGTTTCAAGATGAAGACTGATGCCCAACAAAAGTTTCAACACCGGACTGGCTATAAGCATCCGCTATTTATTCAATACCGGTTGCAGCCAGCCGGTTAAACAAATCGTTATGGCACAGAAGGAACATTCATGGGAGTCATTGAGTTATGTCTAGATACCGATGGAATAGATCCCATTGAGTTTAGGCCTTACATGGTAGAGAGCGCGTATGACTATTACATGATTTGTACAACCTCGCCCCATCAAAGAATGGGGATACAAACAGTAATGTGTGCTCTATCCATCGAAATTCTATTAAAAAGTTTCCATGTGACAGTATCTGGCAATCATGGGAAGTTAAATGAAACTTATAAATTTGACAAAGCCGATGTCCTTCCAAAGAGGGCCGACGGACACGATCTGATAGAGCTCTATAATGTATTACCAGAAAAAATCAAAGCATTTTTGTTCGACTCGGACGATGTTGAAATTCTAAAGTCCCATAGAGATCTATTTACTAGAAGCAGATATGCTTATGAATCAAGCGCGAAGAAATTACACTATAGCGACATTATAAAGCTAGCGGCTCATTTAATATGCAAAATCACTTATCTTTATAGAGTTCAGGGCTGTACAGATCCTTTTATTAGTTCATTCGATATTGAAGGTCTGTATTTCAGTCACGTGCAGCCTGTTTTCGTGTGTTCAGTGCCATAACAAATAGTTTAAGTCGCTCGCTTCGCTCACTGGGACGCGCATAAAGCCGCGCGCCCCATAACTAAAATGTTGTATGTAATCGGTTATCTGATTATTTGGCGGCGTGCGCTGACGAAAATAGTAGGCTGCCATGTTGCGGTGAGTATTAGAACATGGTGGTAATGGGCGCTGGTTAATATCTTCCGCTCCGCGCTCCGGCCAACCTGCCTGCAGTTTAAATTCCAGGGGTACGGTCACCACCGTGGTTATTTCTGGCGTGTTGTTTTCAGCCGAGCAGTAACCAGCAATAACCGTGGGCCATAGTAGCGGTGGTTTTATCCAGCTCCGTGCGGCACACAACAAATAGTTCAAGTCGTTCGCTTCGCTCACTGGGACGCGCATAAATCCGCGCGCCCCATAACTAAAATGTTAAATGCCTATGAAAAGTATCGAGTACGTTCAAAAAGAAGTAGCACGGATTGGAAAGCAGCTTTGTGGTGACAGCAAGCCTTCTTATTTATTTGCTGTCGCCAGTTCACCTACGCATTCTGGCGCACCACATGTCGAAATAATTGGAGATGAGTACCATTTTGTAGTTACAGAAAGAGGATCAGAATATGAGCGTCTGAAAACTAAGAATCTCGATGACATCATTTACTGGTTCGTCGAAGGTGATGTTGGAGACCTTGCTAGAACTTGGGAGCTTAAAAACAGATTAGAAGGCCAAGATTCTAGGCGCCTATGGTTCAAAAAAGAAGTCGAGCTCTTGAAATCTGTTAACCATGAATGGGCATCTCGCAAAGAAGCAGAGCTAATGCAGGTGTTAAGTGAGCACCCGTTTAATGACAGCATTTAACAAGTCAATCAACTTCGCGCCTTCGGCGCCGGACGCAGCAAAGCTGCGCCGGTTATTGAAGCGTTATGAACACTCACAAACAGATTGTTTTCCCAAATTGAGTTCGCGAACAGTCATGGACAAATACAAAAGCTCACCATTTCCGTCATCTTACAATGCTGGCCGCTTTCTACTTGCGATGTCAATTTACCCGACTGCAATTCAGGTTTGCATTCTTGGGTCAGAATATATTTACACATCCTTGCTTCTTGTAATACTGTTGTTATCTATTAGAAGTGACTATTTCAATTTCCTTTGGAAAGAAACAAAGTGGTTTCATGATTTTATTTTAATAATATACGCCGGCCAGATTCCGTACTTTATAAATGCATTGATTTTTGATGCCAGTATTTTATTATTTATCGAGTCTTTGGCTTCATTTGTCATTTTCTATTATTTTAGAGGATTGCTCGAGGAAGTCATCGAGAAATATGAAATTCCTGATTAATATCATTTAAAAAACACACAAGCAGTTGCAAGCTTTCATATTCCACAAACCTTTATCATAACAAATAGTTCAAGTCGTTCGCTTCGCTCACTGGGACGCGCATAAAGCCGCGCGCCCCATAACTAAAATGTTGTGCCTATGAAAGCTGAACCAATAGATCCAATTTTTGAAGCTCACGATGTATATGAGCTCACATATACCCGCACAGGTCTCCGTGCTGTCATCACCGGATTTGAGGTTGGGACGAATAAACCGTCTTTTTTTGAGGTTTTTTTTCCAGAAGTCAGGGGCTTCCGATGTCTCGATGAGGGAGACCTTATTAGGTATTGGGAGTCAAACCAATTCCGAACAGGTCACTGCATATACAAAATAGTCGAAGATGGCTGGTTGCAAAACGAAGTTAGTGGCGTTCTTTCCGTGTCAAGTTCTGTAGGTGCATATTATGAGTTCGTAATCCCTACAAATGACTATTGTCTTTGCATCTTGGCAAGCCAAGAACCGATTGTGCGAGTCTATGACGATCCTTACCCTTTATCTAAGCGACTGACATAGATAGCCTCAGTTCTGGCACAACAAAAATTTCAATCGGACTGGCCTTAAGCTGCCGGTTTATCATTCGCAGGTTGGCACAGGCCAGCCGGTTAAATAGACGTTATGACCAGTTCCGATTACATAGCAAACTACATTTTTATCACCGATATAGCATGAGAAATTTGCTTAATAACAACGAACGTTCATTCCATTGGCTAAATAAATTATAGCTGTGTAATAAAAGATTACCGGAGCAAAAACAGGTGGAATTATTGTATAAGGCTTTTATCTCGCTGTTATGCTTGTTATCTTTCGTTTTTTGTGACGAGGTTTATGCGGCAGACATTTTAGATCCATGCGGGTTAGCTGTAGTTAGAGAAGGCAACTATAAACAATCAGAGGTGGAGCAAATATTTAACGCCTCTCGAAACCTAAATGAAATAACTGCAAGGGGTTTCTATTACTCTGAGAAAACCAACGTTTTTGGAATGGTTGATGTGTTAAATGCAACAATCGGGAGGCGGAAAATCAAAGAGCTGAAGGTTCCACTTTCAGTGCACTCCACGCCAGGAATGCCGGCCGTTCATGTTTTCAAACCAAGATCATACATCTATGAAACCGCACAAGAAATAATAGAGTGTAATTATTTAACCTCAACTTATTCGTGGCATGAATATTTGGGGCGCTTTGACCATGTCACTGGCAAGTTTGATATAAGCAATTTAATTTTTCTTCCCTTCACAATGGTCCGTGACTTTAATAATGCTGATGAAGTTAGATTTATAAAAAACAAAACAGGTAGTGTCATTTTGATTGTCATTCATAGTAGCAGGCATTTGACTAAAGCCTATGTATTCGAACGTGGCGGGGCTAACAGAACTGCAGTGGAGGCTGCACTGGCTTTCAAAAGCGACTTGGAATATAACTCCTGGCTGGATAGGTTAAAGTTGTTCCAAGAAGATGATAAATCATAACAAATAGTTTAAGTCGTTCGCTTCGCTCACTGGGACGCGCATAAAGCCGCGCGCCCCATAACTAAAATGTTAGCTGCTCAGGGGGTATCTTGACGATTTCCATCTACTACACTGCAAAACGTAAAGCACCTCTCACTTTAAGCGAGGTAACCTCCGTCAATTCGGTAGCTAGCCGTCACTCCGTTGACGAACAGATTGAACAACTACTTGCTACTGGCGCCGGTATGAATTGGGAGTCTTTTGATTTTACTGTTAATTCCAAGCCAAGTGGCTTTTTCAAGAAGGGTATTGTCTTTTCTGGCTCTACTAAACTACCCGATAATCTAGAGGATGCCACTTGGGTTGGAGTGCAGCATTGGTGTAAATGCCTATCAGAAATTCGCGTTGCAATTCCTGGGTGTGACTGGCATGTGGCCGTTGAGGATCATGAGCTGAAATGGGATGAAGTAGCCAAGATGTTTGATCCATCCAAGTAACGCAGCTAACTAGTGGTTCAAATCGTTCGCTTCGCTCTCTGGGACGGGCTAAAGCCCGCCCCTTAACCAAACGTTAGGCAAAAATAATATGGATTTGTGGACGCGATATCTTCTTGAGTCACACCCAGAAGAAACTCTTCGGTCATGGGCCAAGAGGCTTAGCTTATTTCGATTTTTCCGCGCATATGGTGGCCATACAAACGATGGAGACTCATTAGATGTTGCATATCGGTACGCCTCGCTACAGGAACTTGAAAACTTTCTGAACTTGCTCGGCATAAATTTAACTAAGTACACAGAGCGGCCTCCTCAGCCTCAATCCGGTGTTTCTTACAGCGGAGGTGATTTTAACAAATTCCCGTCACTAATCGCCGACACCGAATGGGTTCAACAACCTGGACATAGCGACATCTCTGACCAAAACGTGTTTATTTGGTGCGCGGGAGGCGTAGTAAAGATATCCATCGGAGAAAACTACCAAGTAACGGAAGCAGATGTTGCTTCTGCTGAGATCATTGAGAAATTGCTACTTGGCTCAAATCTAGAGCGGGTTGACCCACCAATTGATACAAAGCACTACATTTGCCCTAAATATCATCCTGCATATTTTGCCTAACAAAAAGTTTAAGTCGTTCGCTTCGCTCACTGGGACACGCATAAAGCCGCGCGCCCCATAACTAAAATGTTAGGCAGCAAAGAAGACCAGATGGAACGAAACCTTAAGGAAACGCTTGATGGGTGGGAGATATCACTGAATAGAAATATTCATATGTATACCCACGCTTTATCGGTAAAAAATGGGGTGTATAAGCTAAACATCGACTGTGAGGATTTGCCTACCGATGTGAAAACCATTGGTATATGGCTGTATAACCTAGATGTTCCAGACGCCTTAAAAACTGAACTTAAAGATCTTTTACTTAAGTGGACAATGCAATTCGAGGTTACTTTCAAAATATATATCTCGAGGGATGAATTTATTACCAATGCCCGCCAATAAATAAAAAATCAGGGATTTTCATGGATGCCATCGCATATAACAGACAGCTGGATTCTAAACTTGCCGCAAGTGGTAAAGTGAACCAAGAGTTATTTTTCAAATTTACTGACGCTCATAGTTACGATGCAGCAAGTTCTGTTGGCTGGCTTGAAGCCAAGTTGCGAGTGCTTCAATCTCGGATTTCTCGTGGAGAGGCTCTATCTCTCTATGAACCAGAAACTAAATCGCAGCGCATAGTAGCTACAATAGCTGAATTCGAAAGTTGGGTATCCATCAACTTCCCTAGCGCCGAAGTTTAAACCCCGACTTATATCTCTAACCTTTAGGTCAATCGGTGCGGCTGCAGATGTGGCTATGCCTAACAAATAGTTCAAGTCGTTCGCTTCGCTCACTGGGACGCGCATAAAGCCTCGCGCCCCATAACTAAAATGTTGTCCCATGTGTAAGTGATTGCGTGAATAGTTATAAACCATAAATTATTTTTCATTATAAGTAGAAGCCAGAGATAAAAATGGCAAACACTGAGAATTTCGATGCTAGTTTAACTGTATCTTTGCAAAAAACAAACATCATAAACAGTAACACACATAAAGCAGAATTTTTAAAATTCCATTCCGAGCATAAACATCTGGGAGTTAAAATGTGATTCGTACAGTTTCATTTTTGTTGTTTACTATTTTATGTTTTGAGTGCAGCGCACATGATGTTAAAAATGTCGATTTAGTTTTGATAGGAGAAAAACAGTCTTGTGGTGATTTTTTTGATTACAAACATGACTATGAAAATGCAAGCAACACGCTCAAGAAGTTAACAAATAATGAAAAATTATGGTCATTCTTGTTTAATGAAAAAAGACTTATGTTTTGTGATAAAGAGGCTAGAATTGCCTTTGAGAATGGCGTTACGGTTATGCCGTCCAATAAAAAGCAGCCGTTTGATTTTTTATTAGATAATGCGCTTAATCTATATGAAGCTGACAAGAGCAAAGAATGTGAAAAAAACAATGATTGCACATTGGCTAATTCATATATTGAAAATGCAGCCCTCGGAACGACTCTAAAGAAATGTCCACATAGAGATCTCGATTGTTTAGAGACCAATCTTATTCTGCGTGGCAACTCTAAACGACGAGCAGTCGATCTTGCCAAGCTCATTTCATCCTGGGTGGAAAATCCAAATACTGTAGTTTTGGCCAGCTTGGGTACAGATCATTTTCTTGCTATGCATCCGGAGACGGTGAATTTTTTCGACAATCAAATAAAAATTAATGACATAAAAAATGGTTTATTTTTGCAGCGAGATAAAGCAATATGGACTATGGTGCCATCATGGAAAATCACACTAATATTCAAAAATCTTGATAGAGCGGCTGCAAACATGAAGCTTGCTTTCGATTACTCCAAAAAAAACAAAACAAGGATATATATATCTGACTACAAGGGAATGCATAATGTCATTAATTATTCAAGCAGGGCAGTTCGGTCCAGCTTGATTAATAGTGTTGTCTCGTGGGGAGATAGTAATAATTTCAAATTAAACGTATGGGCATCATCAGTATGCAAGCCCAAAGAACGAGATAAAGTGAGAAGTTATGTGCCCTGGTTACTTGCAAAACGTGAACTACTTAGCAAGAGCGAAAAGTTGTCTTTTGATTTATATCTTCTAGGTACACTTTCTGGGTGCTACAACAAAAGCGATTTAAGACCGGAGCATGCTCATTTGTATCTTAGTCGAATTGTTCTCGAAGACCTCTCAGAAAAAATAACTTTAGAACAAATTAAGCGTGACAAAGAAATAGTACGCAAGCTAGCGGAAATTATCCCAACACATATTCACACTCTATATCAATTTTCTTCTGACAATGAGGGTTGTTACTCAAAGATGTTGAGTGACATCCATTATTTGAACCTTCAAGGCAGTAAAATTTCTCACTTAATTAAAGTTGAATACGACAAAGTATTTGGCGCAACTAACAGGATTTCTGGAGTTTGCAAAGCAACTTTGAAATACTTATAAAGAACACAACTAAGAGTCTTAAATTTTTTGCATGATGCTGACACTTTGTTTTTCTAGGCTAGCAATATATTCAAGCCAATTTATGTTATTACTGAAACAGTAAGCACTTATATGTTTATCGCAACGGCACAACAAATAGTTTAAGTCGTTCGCTTCGCTCACTGGGACGCGCATAAAGCCGCGCGCCCCATAACTAAAATGTTAGGCGCTCACTAATGACCACGTTCGAATCCGAGGACTATTTACTAAAAACCATTGCACAGCACGATGCACTGGTTCGTCAATGCGTTGCTGGCGAACTGTCCTTCTCTGAGTTTTGCGAGAAGTACAACGACTTCTATGCTTATTGGGCCCTTGATGGGCATGAGTGCGACGAAGAAGAGCGTATTCTTCTGGATAAGCACAACCGTCTCATAGAGCCTCATCGCGTAATCGCATACGAAATACTCGGGAAGTTGTGCTCAGATGAAGACGCGAAACTCGATTCGTATATAAAAGCAGGGCGCTTTGGCTCAGTAGAAGCCATGAAAAGGCTAGCTAATGTCCGCATCGGCGCCTAACCAATAGTTTAAGTCGTTCGCTTCGCTCACTGGGACGCGCATAAAGCCGCGCGCCCCATAACTAAAATGTTAGCTGTCGTGAGGTTTTCTTGTTACCCGCATTAGTTCTTATTTTGTTGCTTCTCGCGTTCTATGCTCTTTTTATAAGCATAAATGGCTTTGTGAAGCATTGGAAAGATGAGACGCCTATCCATTGGAATCAATGGAATGAGCCAAACCCGATTGACATTTATAGTGGAATGTTTGGGGTTTATAAATCCATTATTTTTGGAAAAGCTTGCGAAGATGCCGGTTCTAAATTGTTATTAAAGAAACGCAATGATATCAGATTTATATTAATCATCATTGCTTTGCTGATCATCGCTGGGGGTTCACTTCATTTATTCGATGTTCAAGCCAAACCACGTTGGATTGTTTGGTGTATCAACCATGGGCCCTGTAATAAAATTTGAATGCGGATACAATGCCGACAATAAACTGATAGGCACAAGCATAAATAAGAGGTATCCATGGCAGAGTTTGACGATGTATTTTATACCTTGGTTGGTCTTTGCATGACATTCGGAGGATTCTTCCTTTTTCACTTCTATATGAAATGGGCGAAACAACAATCCGAAACATCTTCCGCTGACAATGCGCTTATTCGTGGCACGACTTTGGTTTTAATTGCAGGCTTTGGAATAACACTTCAAGGTATAACAATTATTTATTCTTTTGGCCTGCCACTACTAAAAACAGTTTTTAGATGGATATAAAACCCATGCTACCTTTTAACTAAATTACAGCTAACAAATAGTTTAAGTCGTTCGTGGACTTGCCCCGCTTTAGTGGACACGCATCACTAACCGAAATTGAGGTCAATGATGCCTGCTTACATCACTGGGAAACGGACTCACAAATACACTATCGAGTTCAAGGTTAAGGCCGTGCGGTGGAGCCATGATCCGGCTCGCTCCGTGAAAGAAGTCGCGCAAGCTCTGGACATTCACCCCTTCATGTTGTCTCGTTGGCGCAAAGAATATCGTGAAGGAAAATTTGGTATGCCTACCGCCAAGAAAGAGCCGAAACCTGAAGGCAAGTCAGCGTGGGCTTCCTTGTCGATGGCGCGCTATTAGCGAGCGGCCATTTAGAGGCAATGAGATATTCAATGCGTAATGGTCTGATGGCTACCCTCTTCGCGAGCGTCATTGTGATGCTGCTGCTTGTGCAAAGGCATAGCGGATTCATGCTCGCTGTTGTTTTGCTGTTTCTGATCCCATGGAGGGCATACTCCGGTTATCGATGCCTGCGCTTTCCTGGTGAAAGAAAGTTGAGAATTACGAAAGCCATTGTCTGGCTCGTCGCAGTAGTGGTCATTTTCTCCGTCCACCTTGTCATGTATCGGTCTGCGCAACGCTATTCCCTGGGTGTTTCCGAAAAAATCGAGGCTTATATTTCCCGGCATGGTCAATGTCCGGCCGAATTGGAAGATGTCGGCATTTCCACGCCTGCGTTCAAGGCGCAGCTTGGATTGGGCAGTTACGTCTGCCAAGAACAACGGCCGTTTCTTTTTTATGCCAGCACCTATGTACCGTTTGAAACAGAATATTACGATTTCACCCATCATGAATGGCGGCATGCCGATGATTGAGGCCGCCCTATTGCGCCGGGTACCGCCCTTTGCGCCGAGAGTTCCGCCCAAGTTGGCACCGAGGGTTGCCTTCCGCTTGTGGATCCCCGCCCGCGCACATCAAACGTTAATGGCACGGATCCACGCGATGCACGCGCGGTTAGCTGGCGCCGTGGGGGGCACAATAATTCACGCCGGCAGCATGACGCTGCAGGCCCGCTTCTCAACAGCGGTCGTCCTGTGTCCGAGCTGATGGTGAACCCAGCGCATATCGTTACTAAACGGTGATAACTCGGCGCCCTGTCCGGATTTCAGGCAGGCGCGCAGAAGCGGCACCCGCGACGCAGCAGAACATGCAGGTCCATATGAAGCATCTCTTAAAACCCATAGCCAGCCTGCTAGCTGTGCTCATGCTGCTGCCCGTCGTGGCATTCATCGTTTATGACGCGTTGGTTTTCTGGCCCCACCGGGATGATATGCAGGCCATGCTTGAAAAGGCAGACCCGCAGGATCGGATGCCACCGCCAATGATTCGTCGCTATATCTTCGCGCAGTTCCAGGAGGGTGCCTCCCCTGCTGCAGTGGTCGCCTGGCAGTTGCACCGTCGATATTTGCCGCGTCGCGGCACGCTCAATTCGCTTGTGCGGAGCATGCTTTGGGAACAACTGGTGCGGCTACACCTCAGCCAGGAGGAGATCCTCGGGCTCTACTCAACACTGATAAGGAACAGGCAAGGCCAGGGTCTCAACGCCATGTCTCGACACCTGTTCGCCAAGCCCCTCAACGAACTATCGGATCAAGAGGCCGCAACCGTGATTGCCTACCTTTGGGCGCCCAGCATCTTTGAGCGCAACCCTGAGCGGCTGAAGGTACGCAGGGATAAACTGCTGTCCAGGGCACAGGATGGCTCGACAAAATAGTACAACGGCGCGCCGCATCTTCCGGCCGCGCCCCAACCACCGATGCCCGGCAACACGGCACCAGGCACACCGCATTGACTGACACCAGTAGCCCTCGAATGGGAACATGGTCACACGAGCCATTTGGCAACAATGATGCCAGCGGTCGGGTGTCAGCCATGCCGGTACGGGCATGCCCCAGTCTGATGATCGGGATCGGGCCCTACTTCAGCTCACGACACCTGCTGCAGGCGTTACCCACCGGCACGGCTGCACGCATGAGCAGATCGGCTGCGAGCTGTGTTCAAGCGCGAGCGAGGATCAGGCCGCTACGCAACGTTGTTTATCGCGGCCCTCGCCTGCGCGGCAGGGGTTAATGCACGCTGTGCAAGGAAAGCCCATGCATCTGGATGCTAACGGACGTGAACTGTTCGCAGGAAACCGGGTGACCATGCTCCAGCCGGATGAGACCTGGTTTAGCTATCTGACTGCGGACGCCTATGCCATTTTGCAGGCGGCATGCAAGGCGCCACTTACGCTGGCCTATCTTGACGATGATGCGCGCATAGCCCTTGAACTGCCGCCGACCCTGGAGTCAGACGGTGACTACGTCACGCACAGCCGCACAGTAAATGCCAGTGCGGTACTGCTGGTGGCAGCGTAGCGCTAACCCTATGAGCAAGGTACGCATAGCGATGCGTGGCCAGCACCAATATATCCGGCAATATATCAAGCAATATATCGGGTAATATTTCAGGTAATATTTCAGGCAATAAGGAGCCGTCATGCTGCCCAGCAGAAACCAGCACATCGAAGAGGAAGCCAACCCGGATGATCAGGAGCGAACCCGACCTATATTCTTAACTCTGGTTTTAATTTGCGCCACCATCAATACCTGCGTGCAATTCTGGCACGACCTTTTTGTATTACCTGACTTATATTGGCTGCCATTTTACCTGTCGATGCTTATTTTAATTCCTTACATTGCCAACATCTACGCCATATTCCAGGTGTGGACTTGGCGAAAAAGAGGAATATACCTCTATTATGCGTTGCTTTTGATTAACTGGTGCCTGTCGGTATATGTGATTCATAATATGAAAGCCATGTTACTGGCCATCATACCGGCCATTATATTCACGCTCAGCATTCTGCCGTGTTATGACGAGTTTGAATGACATGCACCCACAGCGGCTGCCATTTTTGCACGCGCGCTGAAGCCGTCAGCCGATTTATTATTTGCCAATTGTAGAGACCCGCATGCGCCTGTACCTGTTTATTCCCATGCTGCTGTTACTCTCACCACCGCTCTTCGCCGCCGCATGTGACAGCAAAACAGAAAATGCCATGCGTGAGCTTGAAGCGTGGCTGAAAAAAGACCCGCGGGCCATGGCGCGCCAGGCCATCCAGGATAATCATGTCCTGCTATTGGCCCTGGCAGGCTACAGCATCACCACCCCGGGCATTGACCGCACCCGCTGTAACATTGCCTCATTGCCGCTCTATATCATGCCCGGGACATCCGATGTTATGTGCAACAGCGAGCACCACCCAGATACGCCGAACCCTGCTGTTCGACGACTGGAACCACTATTCAGGCCAACCCATAGCTCACCAGACTGGTTAACTGCACATCACCCGGATTGCGAACCATGATGCCGACACCCCTGCGCAGATTGTTAATTTATTCGTTGCTAACGCAAATGCTGCTGCTCGCCAGCTTCACGGTTTTGCTATGGCAAGCCGAACAGGCGATGGATAAGACAGGGATTGGCAACGTGGAACAGTGGGAGTATCTCAACCAGTTGGCAGGCATTAGCCTGTATGGCCTGGCCCTGTTTTGGCTTGCAACTTTCGTCTATACCGCATGGCGTGGCGATCTGAGGACAAGACAGGCGCAATTAACCCTGGGGTTACCTCCGCTGGCGTTAATCATCAGCTGATGTGCGTTATTTTTTATTTGAACGGGCATAGCGCACTGTTCGACAACGCCCATACCCCGGGACGACTGTTCCATACACCACGTCAGGATGCGATCACTATGGCCCCTGTCTCATCAACGCAACCTTGGGCGCTGAGCTCTTCGAGCTGCCGGCTGGCCAGGGCTGTCGTGCTCGCACTTTGCATTATTGCCGTTACGCTGTGCGCCTATCTGGTCAGGCAAAACCAGGCGCTGCCAGGCAGCATCTGGCCTGCGCTGGTTGGCCTCATCCTGTTCACCGCCACTATGACAAGGCTCCATTACATCACGCTGACCGAGCGCGTTATTGTCTGGCGACTATGCAAAGCGCTTGGCATCGCGCTGCTTGAAGCCGTCGTATTTGTAGGTCTGCTGTTTTTTATCCTATTGAACACGCTTGGCGCATGAAGTATTGCCGAACTGTCAGCGCAGCTGATACCGCCACACATCATGCCCCGATGCCGAACACCTTTTTATGTCCGTTCGCCGCCGCCAGCGCAATACGATGCCATATCCGCGTTATTCACCCGGCCCATAGCCGTACGGCGTTTCACTGCACCGGCCTGTCGGAACCGTTCATCGGGCAGGTTATTCAAATAGCCGATCCTAATAGCGCGCCATCGACAAGCAAGCACACGCTGACACGCCGTCAACCCATCCATGGGGCGCCACCGCCATCCCTGGCGCAGAGGGCAGCTTAGCGCTACCCGGGTCAATGTCGTGAGTGAGCGACTATTCGGAACTGCTATTTAACACCAGATGAGTAACATGAAAAAAATCACCCTTGTATTTCTTGTCATGATTGGTATCAGCACGCTTCTGGCTGGCGCATGGCGGTTTGTCATTCACCTAGCAGATAAGAACGGTTTCTGGTTCTCATATTACTGCGCCGACATACCGGTAACCATTGCCGAAACAGATAACAACAAGGATGGATATGTGCAACGGGAAGAGGCGGCCGCAAAATGTAGCTCGCTGTGGACGCTGCGGCGTGAAATCAAGGGAACAGCATGTATCGAATATATGGGCCCCAAGGATGGGATCCCGGTCATCACCGCCTGCCGCGTTGATCCAGACCGCGGCTTGCATTAACGCGGCAGGCCTGTTGCAGAACAAACTCAGTCGAATAAGACCTGACGTGCACGACGGCGTATCGGCGCCTGAAAGGCTCACAGAGAAATCATCCAATAATGGTTCACACCCTATGAAAACCGCTCTGCATTCTATTGCCGTCATGTGCCTCTTTTTATTTTTTATCTGTCCTGACACCCTGCATGCCGCACCGTCAATCCGCAGGCAAATCGATTTGGCCCTGATGGGGAATCAGCCACTTGAATCCGTAAGAGCGGTGTCGCAATTCCCGAGATCTCAATTAATACAGGAAGGCATCGAAGTTGAGGCAAACCTCGCAGCCGGCTATGACGAAGTGATTCACATACGTTTTGATCCCGCATTGCATTTTCACGGCGCCAGTACTCAAGAAGTCATCCTCAGCTTTGACAACCCATATAAAAACTTTCATGCGCTGGTTTATGGGGTCTTTGCCGGCGACCTTGACTCATTTGTGCAGCACTTAGCATTAAAACCTGGCACACCGGCCAACACCCATGCCATAGGGAAATATAATCGACCGCTGAGTGCCAGCACCGGCTGTCCCATTACCCTGGGTGCCTCACCCATTGATAGTACACACTTTGTATTTGGTACCGGCTGGTGCAATGGCGACCAGTGAGATATCACACCATAGTGCGGTTATTTGCGCCGCAGTGGGGCGCCACCCTACCGTCATTTCATGATCACTTCAGGAAAAAATATGGATAACTCGAAATTCTTTATTTGGATCAACCGAATTAATTCAATCGCGATCTTGTTGCTGCTGCTTTGCGGGCTGGGATTCTCGGTGATCGCCATATTAGATGGTATATTTGCGCATGAAAAAAAACAGACCCTCAGTTTTGATAACCAGCAGGATTCATCGCATCAGGAACCCGCGCTCGATTTGCGATTGGGGCAATCGTATGATGTTTGCGGCACGGATATAAGTTATATCGAGTTGCAGACGCAGCCGCGCTCGGCCGGATTTTCTTCCGGCTATCACTCCGACACCAAAAACATCTTATTTTCGCAGCTAACTACCATGGAAAACTGGTGGCTATTCGGCGCCAACCAGCAAACCATTGCACGGATCACGCAACTAAGTGCATCGCTTGGTGCCAGTTCAATTTGTGACTCTGGAGACACGATCGCCATCATGTATGAAATAACCGCACCAGATAGCGACCAACGAACGCTTGCGCTGTCGTCGCCCGACGGCCGCCATTACCAGGTCATATCAAAAGATATCGATCAACTCATCGAGTCAAAGGTGAGTCGTGACGGCAAGTTTTTAATCACGATTGAACAGGTCGGAGATAGTGCTTTTTTCCGAAAATACGCCATCAGTCAACAAGAGAAAATAACCGAGACCGTCATATCGCATCCCTGATGAGCGACCTCACCAGGGGGATAGTGCGTCTTGTCCTGCTGGCACAGTATTCGCTGTGCCCTATCTGACTCTATTCATGGATATTGATATATGCATCTAGGCAGCCGGGTCCGGTTGATCTCGTTTAATGGCACCCTCGCTGCCACCGAGGCGTGTGATCCCAAAGAAAACTATTGGTTATTAATTGGTGAGCACGGTGTCGTTGTCGCGGAAATCAACCCGCGCAACCGGCTGCTGATCCAATTTGACACCTCCATCGCGCAATTGGGCCTGCATTGCCATAACCGGATCCAGAACAGCTTATATATCCAGCCAACCGATCTGGTGCTCCTCGGTGCGTGAAGCATGGCCCCGAATAGACACGCAACAGGCTTAGCCGGCAGCGACTGCCAGCGAACCAGCAGCAACTGCCAGCAAACCAGCAGCAACTGCCAGCAAACCAGCAGCGACTGTCACCACAATAGTCCCGTTGCGGAAATGCCGCTGGAATGGCCATGCCGTGATATGCACCCGGGGTGATGGAGGCAAAAACCCGTACCTCCTGAGCGCGCCACAAGGCAACACCGGATGTGCCCGGATACATCACCACCAGCAACACCTGGCGGGGCAACACGCTGCCCTGTTCAAGCTGCAACCTTGACTCAACACGGACACACAACACATGACCATGACACGCGACGCCCTGGCCATCGGCAATGCCCTGACACTGGCCTATTTGCTGGCGCTGCTCGGCTATGGCGTACAGAACGGATTGATGGCGCCGCTCAACGACGGCCTGCTGCCGGAGGCCTGGTGGGTGGGAGCCGGACTCTATGCCATCGCACTGGCGCTAGCGAGCGGCACGGCGCTGCTGATCCTGTGGCGATATCACACTCGGCGCTGTCTATCCCAGCCACTCGCACTGGCGACACTGCTGGCCACGCTGCTAACAATTCTGATCGGCTCCTGGTTCCTGTTCGCCGCCTGAGCGCGCCGCCTGGCGGGCGATGATAACCGTGCGCCAGGCCGCGGTCATAACCCTGAGCAGCTCCTTCACTTCACTGACAGCCAATAAGGATTTTCACCATGTTTTCAACGGTCACCGCCCGTCGCCTGAGCGTAGGCACAGTCTATAAATTGTGGTTCGTCGGCCTCGGCGCCACCTTGCTGCCGCTGGGCTTGCTGCTGGGGATCTGCGCCCTGTCTGGCTACAACACTGTCACCTGGAACGGCCAACCCTTGCACGGTGTGGGTGCCCTGTTCGCCGGGCCGGCCATCGGGTTGGGCATGGCGCTGCTGTTTACCGCCCTGCTCGGCTCCTGCGCCGCCTTCGGCTTGTGGCTCTGCTCCTGGTTTCGACCGCTGAGCCTGAAAATCAAAAACCTGAATTGACCGGCCGGCTCCGTCGTTGCCGCTGCCATAGCCCCGTTACCCCGATAAGGAGATCAACATGAAAAAGCTCGTCGTCCTGCTCATCCTCGCTGTTGCCGGTTACAAGATTTACACCGGCTATTTTACGTTTCCGCTGCTGGGTGAATGGCAACCCGACAAAGAGGCTTTCATGCAACGCGCCTACGAACATGGCGTTACGGCCGCGCAGGAGCAGATACTGCTCGCCGCGCTGGATAAACTCAGACTCTCCATTACCGAGGAGAAGATTAAAATCCAGCTCTTTGAACGCAGTGGCGAATTTGACTATGAGGCCAAGAAGCGTGGCGCGGACTGTTACAGTCTGGACATTAAAGGTCTGGGGACAGCCGATGCCTGCATCAAGGAGGGCCAACTGGAGATGACCAATGTCGATAGCGGCGTGGTGGAAATCTTTAACAAAGTGACCTGATTTCACGCCCGGCCATGACGGATGACGTCCGCGCACCGGTATGCCGCAACCGCCACGCAAGCCGGCGTCGATCAGGTGGGCAAACGCATTCTCATCCGGCTCGCTACCTGCGCCGGAACCGTGATGGCACGGCACTGCGCGGTCACTGTCCGCGAAGGCGCTGTGCCATCGGCGGCAAGGCCGGCAACGGTCTGTGGGTGAGCGCGTGGCTGGCCCCTGCTGCACGTTAGCGAGCCCGGGATCCCGCTACGGGCCACGCATGAGCTGCGGCGGCGACGCCGGCGGCATGGCAAGGCCATGCACTGAACCCCGCCGCGAGCAGACAGCAACATCAGCATTCATCACCGCATCGAAAAGCGATTGGCGATTATTTCTTGCCGCTGTGCAGCATGATCCAGCGTGTGTCTTGTATGCTTGGTCGCCCGGATATCTCTATCCGCGTGGACATGGAACGGGCTACGGCACAGCACGCCGGACACGACGACGGATCACACAGGACATGCGATCAGAATGAAGATACGGATTCCCCTCACCATCTTGCTGCTGTGCATCGGTGCCGGGTTTGTGATCCCGGAGCGGATTGCCATTCCCGTCAGCGGCGCCTCAACGCAGGACTGGAATGCACAGACATTCTGGCACTGGCCATGGGGCCCCTCCGGCGTACACAAGGGCATCGACATCTTCGCCCGTCGGGGCCGTGCCGTGATCAGCGCCACCGATGGCCTGGTGTTGTATCGCGGCCACATTCCTGCCGGCGGCAACGTGGTGCTCGTGCTGGGCCCGAAGTGGCGCCTGCATTACTACGCCCATCTGGAGAGCATCACGGTGGCGCCATTCAGCCTGGTCGCTTGCGGACGCCCGCTCGGTACTGTCGGCAGCAGCGGTAACGCCAAAGGCAAACCGCCCCATCTGCACTATTCCATCGTCCGAATGCTGCCGGCGCCCTGGGCCATGGATGGAGCACCACAGGGCTATAAAAAGGCTTTCTACCTTAACCCGGACGCCTATCTGCGCCATGCCACGGACTGCAGCCGCTCCCCGGCACAGGCAGAGTGAACGGTGTCCGCTGCCGCACGCGGCTTCATCGCGTTAATCCACACAGGTGAATGATCATCGATGCCGTTTACACCGCTGCACCTTGGCCCGGGGTTAGTGCTCAAATCCGCACTGGGCCGACACTTTTCGCTGCTCTGTTTTGCCGGCGCACAAGTTGTCATGGATATCGAGCCCCTCATCCGGCTGTGGCAGGGCGATGGCCAGGTGCATGGCATGACCCACAGTTATCTTTTGGCATTGCCGCTGGCGGCACTCACCTATTGGCTGCTGGGGCTCGGCTGGCATCTGCTTGGCTGGCTGCAGCCTTATCTTTCCGGTGGCGGGTGGCTGCGCCAGCTGGCCATCAACCCGCCTTCGCCCTGTTGCCGCCTGTGCAGTGTGTTGTTGGGGACGCAATCGCACGTGCTTCTCGACAGCAACATGCATGCCGATCTGCAGCCCTGGCGACCCTTTAGTGAACACAATGCGGCGTACGGCTGGCTCTCGATAGATGAACTGACGTTCGGTTGCCTGGTCTGTGCGCTCCTGGGACTGATGATCATGTTGCTCAGGGCGTACCAACGACGCCGGCATCACTGACTCGCCAGTAGCCCTCCGCAGCGGCCATGGCGGCTGGCCAGCGGGGCCGAAACCGTTGCCCCCCAGTGGCGGCATCTGTGCCGATGCCGAGAAAAGCGTCAGCCGATGACCGGGATCACGGGAACAGGATTCAGTGCTTGGAGCCGGCAGAATCCGCGCCTAGACTGGCAAAATTACCAGGTCACTCTGCAGGGTCCAGCCCTAGATGGCGACCAGCGCTGCACGCCAATGCCAAAGGAATGGTCATGTCTTCGTTTTCTCGTCTCGCCCTTGCCTGCGCCATCGCCAGCACGGGCCTCGTTGCCACACCGGCGCAAGCCCTCAGCCATGATCAGTGGGACAAGGTGTCCGATTACGCAACCTATTCCCTGGCCGCCACGGCACTGGCCCTGCCAGCCTGGGAGCAGGACTGGCAAGGTATCAAGGAAGCGACCTACAGCATGGGCGCGGGAGGCATTGTCAGCGAAATGACCAAGGCTGCGGTGCATGAGCAGCGCCCCGATGGCTCGGGCGACGACAGCTTTCCCTCCAACCACGCCACCGTCGCCTTTGCGGCGGCGACCAATTTGACCATCCGCTACGGCTGGGACGCGGCCCTGCCGTCATATGGCGTCGCCTCTCTGGTGGCAGTGGGCCGGGTTGAAGCCAAGAAGCACTACTGGCACGACGTGCTGGCCGGCGCAGCGCTTGGCTCCTTGTCCGGCTATCTGCTGACGACGCGTCTGGATGATGATCTGACGCTGCTCCCATTGCTCGGCCCCCATGAAACCGGGCTGCTGGTGTCATTTAACTGGTAATGCCCTGCTGAAGCAGCCCGTCCCGGCGGGTGGCGGCAACCCGCTCCCTGCCCCCGGAGTTCGCCATGAAGTTTGCCCGATATCTCTGCCAACTGCTTGCCCTGAGCTGCGTGATCTGTGGTTGCGCAAGCACGCCCGAGGAGCCGGATCACTATGTGGAATCTATCCGCACCCTCTACATGAGCGCCGACAAACAGCAATTCTGGGTTCGCGGGGCCGAGTATGACTATCAATTTGCCATGCCGCCGGAGTTACTGCAGGTCATGGAGCGTGCCGATCTGGCCCAGCTCGACGTATCCTTCAAAGATGTCGAGGCCAACAAGGATGCGATCAGCGGTCTGATTGTGATGACCATCCCAAAGCAAGCCAGCGTTGAAGCCAGGCAAAAAGTGGAAGGGCTGGATTTTTTTTGGACCCCGCGTGGTTCATTTCAGACGTTTATTCGCCTGGAGGGAAAACGCTATCTCTCACGCCATAGCGCAGAAAATAGCGGCGCCCGCACGTTGTCACGCGAATACAAGGTTCTGGTGCGCAATAACTCGCACGGTGATTACAGCCTGCTGCTGACACCATTGAGTATTGCCGGCAATGGCGTCGGTATTGCCATGGGGGTGGCCATCATCCCGCTGGCCATTCCAGTGGGCGTGGTCGGCTATGGGGTGCTCGGCGTCGCCTGCACGCTGGATGACAACCACGGTTGTCGCTAACACGCCCCCCCTGCATCGCGCCATACTGTTCTATGCCAGCAAAATAGGCTTTGCACCAGGGTGCGACAGGCTTAGGCTGGGGTGTGTCGCGTGTGTGTCGCCTTGCTGTCGTCACGCCCTGCGGCGGGTTGAGGCATGCTGAGCCGGAACTTCGAACTCAAGGACGACAACATGATAGTGCGTAAGTTAAGACTGCAACGTGGATGGTCACAAGAACAGCTGGCCACACTGACGGGGTTGAGTATCCGGACGATACAGCGTATCGAGCGGGGGCAGAATCCAGGTCTTGATTCACTCATGGCGTTGGCGGCCGTATTCGAGGTTCCAGTTAGCGAACTTCAACCTCGACAGGAGTCAACCATGCAGCAACCCATCTCCCCCCTTGAAGAGCAAGAGCAGATCGCTCTGGCCAATGTGCGCGATCTCAAGGGCTTTTATAACCATCTGATCCACTATGTCATCGTCATCAGCCTGCTGTTTGTGATTAACCTGCTGTCTGGCAGCGATTACTGGTGGGCATTCTGGCCGATGCTTGGCTGGGGGATCGGCATCATCTCTCACGCCGTCAACGTGTTCGAGCTGTTCAGCTTCTTTGGCCCGGAATGGGAAAAGCGCCAGGTCGAAAAACGGCTCGGCCGGCGACTGTAAGCGCACGCACAACACCCCGTCTCAGTCTGGTCCCACGTCAGGCCGCCGCCATCGCCAGGTGGCGGCCCGCGACCTTGCGCACAGCCGGAACAGCCGATTCACGGCAATGCTGGATCTGCTGCTGATTTCATGCTTGCATCCAACATGGATTCTATCGAGCCCGCGCATCGGATGCATGCATTCGCCTGGCCCATAGCCTCCAGACGTTTTTTAAACCCGTTGATATCAAGGAAGAAGAATGAAACGCGCAATCTTGACACTGTCTGCGCTGCTGCTCCTGTCCAGCCCAGCGCCGCTTCTGGCCGCCGATAACCTGGCCAGTCAAATCCTGGGCAAATGGTGCATGAATACCGAAGAGTATGATGGTGAGATCTCGGTTCAGGGCAGCCTGTTTGAGTTTCTGGCTGATGGAACTTATATCGCCAAAATGCCCACCAGGTCCCAGGATCGCTATTCGATTGAAGGCAACACCCTCCACCTGGAGAACTTTGGTGACATGCAGATTACGGCAATCAGCCAGCATGAGATGACCGGCAAAGTCTATTCCACCTATCACTTTACACGCGATCATTGCCTGCCAATCGTGGCCCAGGCATTCAAGCTGACCGAGTTAAACAACAGCATCATCGAAAAAAACCTGACCAAGGTAAAAAAGCTGGTGGCCGACGGCGTGAATGTCAGCCAACCCGATACCCGCTCCAGCCTGCGCAGCACCCCTGTCATGGTGGCGCTCAAATATGGCGATCTGGAGACGCTGAAATACCTGTTATCGCTGAAGCCGGATCTGGCGCAAACCAACGCCATGGGTGAAACTGCGCTGGATGTGGCCAAGAAGAGTGACAACCCGGACTATCTGGCGCTGATTCAAGCCGCCCAATGACGTATCAGGGGGCATCCGCACCACGGCGGCCCCTGTTTATTTATCTCGTTCTCTGCCCGTCACCACGGCGGCCCTGTTTTGCAACGGAAGAGTGACCATGATGAACCCAATGCCGCGCCATCGCCTGCGGCTGGCATATGTCTTACTGCTTGGCCTGCTGGCGCCGGCCGCCAGTGCTGACATCTATACCTGCGTCAACAAGAGTGGTGTGACCGCGTACCAGGATCGTCCCTGCAGCGCAACGCAACAGACGCAACGTCACCAGACAACCGACAGCCAGCCTGAACGCCCCATGCCACGCGGGGGTTATGCCTCGTGCGAGGAGATGCGGGTGCAGATCTTCGAGATGGAGGATGGCCTGGATCTGGTCACGGAGGATCTGGCTAATTTTGGCTGGAGTGCAGCGGATCTGCGCGCGGCATTGCAGCGCTGCGATTTGCCCACCACGGTGGCCGATTATCTATGATATGCCCGACTGCCTGGAGGCCTTGATGTCCGCATCCCAGCCTGTGCCCCACCTGATCGTGCGCCGCTGGCGCGTCGGCGAGGAGGAGGCCCTGTGGCGGCTCAAATACCAGACGATACACAGCATCAACCGGGCAGATTACAGCGCCGCCCAATGTGCGGCGTGGGCTCCGGACGATCTGGACCCCGCCCTCTGGCGCCAGCGGATCGCCGGCATGGACCCGTTCGTCGTCGAGCTGGACGGTGAGCTGGCCGGTTTTGCCGATCTGCAGGCCGATGGCTATATCGACCACTTTTTCTGTGCCGCCACACGACAAGGCTGCGGTGTCGGCCGCGCCCTGATGCAGCATATTCACGCCCTGGCACAGTCACGGAGCATGACAAGGCTCTTTTCCCAGGTCAGTCTGACTGCGCGCCCGTTTTTCGAACACGTCGGCTTTGAGGTCGTATGCGAGCAGCAACTCTGTGTTCGCGGCATCACGCTGGCCAATTTCAGCATGCAGAAGTGGCTGCAACCGGCAGGCGATGCCGCTGAACACCAGGAGTAAGATGATGACGATCCGTTTTGCCACCGACCAGCACTTTCAGGCCGCCGATCTGCAAGCCCTGTTTCTCTCGGTTGGCTGGTCATCCGGGCAATATCCCCAGTCATTGCAGGTGGCAATGCAAAATTCGCACAGCGTGGTGTCCGCCTGGCATGGCCAACGACTGGTCGGGTTGATGAACGCGCTATCGGACGGTGCCATGACCGCCTATTTTCACTATCTGCTGGTGCATCCGGACTATCAGCACCAGGGTATTGGTCGCAAACTGGTGGCGCAGATGCTGGAACGCTATCAAGCATGTGCACGCAAAGTGTTGATCGCCTACGATGCCGAGATAGGCTTCTACCAGCATTGCGGATTTGTGGTTGGCACGGGCAAGACACCGTTGTTTGTGACCACACTGACCACGTGAGGGCGCCGGTTATTCTGCGCAGGTGCCGCATAAAACGTCGGAAACAGATCGCCATGAAACAGGTGATTGCCAACATCGTCTGCCAGGCAGCGGAGTCGCCCCCCTGTCACAGCCCAGCAACGAGACGCCGCTTGGCAACACGCCGGGGCAACACAATATGCGCTCGACTTCAGGTTGATGATAAACCGCAAAGATGAGATCTCCGTCGGGCTGGCCGGCGCGAATTGTGCGGTTTCCGGCTTCTCTCTTCGGAAAAAGCTGTGTAGAGTGCGCCAACATCACCTATACGAGTCCCTTTTGATGCCATCACCGTCCTCCTCCACCACGGCAGCCGGAACCGCGCTGCGCGCCAGTACTGTGGTTTTCGGAGCCGGCAACTGGCAGACACAATTCGAGGCGCTGTGTGCCCGCTTTCCGGCTATCCCGGCCGCGACCTGGCAACAACGCATCCTGCAGGGACAGGTGCTGGATGAAGCCCGGCAGCCTATACAGCTGACCACGCCCTTTCGTCCTGGCAGTCGGTTGTATTATTTTCGCACAGTGAGCAACGAGCGGCTGGTCCCATTCAAAGAGCAGATCCTGTATCAGGATGATGCGCTGCTGGTGGTTGATAAACCCCCGTTTCTGCCCGTCATTCCCGGAGGGCAGTTCGTCACCCAGACCTTGCAGCACCGATTGGTGCAACAGTTATCGAACCCGGATTTGCAACCCCTGCACCGGCTGGATCGACATACCGCAGGACTGGTGTTGTTCGCGGTCAACAAAGCGAGTCGTGCCCGCTATCAGGCCCTGTTTGCCGAGCGGGCCATCAGCAAGCTTTACGAAGCGATCGCCCCGCCGTTGCCCACCCTCGACTTTCCCTACACCCGCCGTTCGCGCATTGAACGTGACCGCCGTTTTTTCCGCTCCTGCGAGGTGCCTGGGGTGGCGAATGCCGAGACGCGCATTGAGGTCATTGCTCGCTCGGCTGAGCGCTGGCTCTATCGGTTGCAGCCCGTCACGGGCAAAAAGCATCAACTGCGCGTGCACATGGCCGCACTCGGCGCCCCGCTGGAGAACGACGCATTTTACCCGCAGGTGGATGATGCACTGGCAGAGGATTACCACAGGCCGCTGCAACTGCTGGCCCGCGAGTTGCGTTTCACCGACCCAGTGACCGGCCAGCAACACCATTTTTCCAGCCAGCAATCTCTGGCCTGGTAACCCGTTTTGTCATGATGGCGCAAAGGAGAAGCCATGTACCAAGAGCAGGATATTGTGATCACCGAGAATGAACTGCAGATCCGCAAGGATCGGTATCAACGGCGGAAAATCCGGACCGTTGAGGCACGGCATGTGCGCTGGTACCAGCACCTGGTGCGCATCATTCTGTTTTCTTTGGCCTTTTCGGCTGTTGGTTGGGCATTGCCGGCGGTGAACGGTGGCATGATGGGCTTGCTGCTCGGTCTGGTACTGATGCTGCTGGGAGCCGTGATCGGTGCCTTTGGCTGTCGGCCATACGAGCTGCGGGCCGAGTTTAACGGTAACAGTGAAACCGGACCACAATGGGTCACGCTGGCCCGTGGCTGGCGTCAGCAAGAGATGAGCCTGTTTACCCAGGCCGCCCAGCGACTTGCCAGCGCCCGCTAACGATTCACGGTGCATAAGGAACTCACATGAACCGATTTCCCCTGTTATTGCTTGCCGCTTTGCTGATGCTGGGCTGTGCCCAGACACCGCCAACATCGCCTGCCGAGACCAAGACCAGCCACACGCCGCTTAGCGACAGCGCACAACCGGCTGCGGATGGCTTGCCCACCAGCCTGCTCAGCCAGGATTACCGCTTCACCACCGAGCAGGATGAACAACGCCTCGAATCGGACAAGGAGAGTGGCAAACAGGTCAATGTAGTGATTTATCCTCTCACCTCGGCAATGGATGGCCGCGCACTGACGCTCTACGAACCGAATGCCATCATGAGTAACATTCCGGTCATGCCCAAACCACTGCGACTGCGCTATCAGGCGGCGATTGACCAGCAGTTGGTTGCTACCGGCAAAGTGCAACTGGTGGATGAGGCGCAAGCACAATTGCATCTCTACACCCTGTACTCAGTGCGTGACAACCGGGATGGCACCATCACCATCGAGTATCATCTTGCCGCAGCAGATTGGCCTGCCGCTCAACAGGCACAAAGTTCAGATCCAATGTTGCCGCTTATTAACCATACCGTCTGGGGCATGCTGATCCGTGCCCATGTGGCCGCAGATACCCTGCTGACCGACGGTAAAATCGATAATGAAAAACAGCTGGCCACCATGATCCAGCTGTCGCGACTGGCGATGCGTCACTTTTTAGCCTCCCGCCCTGAAGGGTCGTGACATAGGGTTGTGACGACTAGTGTCGTGACTAGTCTCGTGACATAGGGTTGTGACGACATAGTGTCGTGACTAGTGCCGTGACATAGTGCCGTCACACCCGATGCGATAAAATCCGGTAACCAGACGCCGAAGTGCGGTTTTCATCGCCAGATGAAAGCGATTTCGGCGCTTTGTCATAGTTCACACTGATTGGGATAGGCAGACGCTTCATTTGGCGCTAGCATCCATCGAGTGCGCTGCAGCATATGTAGCGCACGGCACAACGAACACCCAAACATTATAAAACCAATAACCTGCCGGTCCGCGGGAGAGCACATTCATGGACATTGATTTATTGCCAGCGGCCACAACGCTGTTGCTAATCGCAACGGTTGTCAGTCTGGCCTCCAGCATCTATGCATTTCGACAGCACAACTATCCGGTGGCGATCTGGTGTGGCTGGCTGATGCTGGCCATTTCCATTTATTGCGCCGGATATGCCGGTGAATTGAGCAGCACCACGCTGCAGCAGGCCGACAACTGGATCCGGCTGCAGTTTATGGGCGCCGCCTATATTCCCTGCTTTGTCATCCTGATGACACTGTGCTATCGCCTGCAATCTCAGCCGCCACTGGTGATCCCGGCGTTGCTGCTCACCGTCTCCTCGTTGATTCTGGTGCTGGTGATGGGCAACGCCAGTCATCACCTGGTTTACCGCTTAGAGAGCATTCACAAGGTGCACCAGCTGACACTTAGCCAGTTCAGCATCGGCCCCGGTTACTATCTGCATCTGGTCTATCTGAACCTCAGCTGGGTGCTTACCCTCTCTTTGCTGCTGCAGTTTTACCGTACCATTCCTGCCTACCGTAAACCCATTGCGTTCATTGCCGTCGGCACCACGGCCCCCTGGCTGGGGTATCTCGTCAATATTGCCAACTACTCCAGCCTGCAGCTGGACTTTGCGCCCCTGTGCTTCCTGATCACCAGCTTCTGCTACTGGATTGGTCTGTTCAAATACCGGTTTGCCAATCTCTCGCCGATCGCGCGCGACCATATTTTCGAAGCATTGAACAAGCCGCTGCTGGTGCTCAACGAGCAGTTGCAGATTGTCGATTTCAACCGCAAGGCCAGCGACTATTTTGGGTGTACGGCTCAACGCCTGCTGGGCAAGGATGTCAGTCAGCTCGCCGCCTTGCCAAATGGACTGCATCATCTGCGCCATAGCCAAAATGAGATGGAACTGCTGGAATTTACCCATAATCAGCAGGCCTGGGAGCTGGCTATCTATCCGTTGCGGCAACAGCAACAGCGCATTCAAGGCTTCATTCTGGTATTCCAGGAGGTGACGGAGCGCGTGCAGTTGATCGAAACACTGCGCACCCATGCTGAGCGCGATACCTTGACCAACCTCTTCAATCGCCGGCTGTTAATGGGCCGCCTGCCCGCCTTGCTGGCTGAGGCCAGCGAGCAGACCCCCTTGAGCCTGATACTGTTTGATGTCGACCATTTCAAGGCCATCAATGATGCGCAAGGCCACCTGGCCGGCGATCAGGCCTTGATCAACATAGGGCGCCTGGTGCAGCACACCTTGCCGACGACCGCATTGGCCGCCCGCTATGGTGGCGATGAGTTTCTGATCGTGCTACCCCGCTGTACTGCAGCAGAAGCAACCCAACTGGCCAATATGCTCAATGAACAGTGCCAGGCCCGTCTCGGCTTCAGTTTGAGTCTGGGGATCACGCAAAGCACAGGTCAGGAAACGACGGAGCAGCTGATCCAGCGTGCCGATACGGCACTGTATCAAGCCAAATCACAGGGCCGGGCCCGTGCCCTGACCTGCAGCCAGGTGATGACCCCCTGTGGCGCGGGCTAATCCCGCGCCACACCGGGGTGCGACCCGGCGAGCCGGGTTCACGACTCCTGTAGCGCTTGCGTCACGTGGCTGACGGCGTCAACCACAGATTGGGCCTGTAACTGGATCTCGCTGATGACGCGGCCCGCCTGTTGTACCTGTTCCACGCCCTGCTCTGCTTGCTGGCGGTTGGCATCCATGCCGGCGACCACCGACTGGGTGAGCTGGTGATTGAGTTTCACCACATCAACGATCTCCTCAGTCGCCTTGCTGGTGCGAGAGGCCAGATTACGCACCTCATCAGCAACCACGGCAAACCCTCGTCCCAGCTCACCGGCTCTGGCCGCTTCAATGGCGGCGTTGAGCGCCAGCAAGTTGGTCTGTTCGGCAATGCCGCGAATCGTGCCGACAATGCTGCTGATGCGATCCGACTGCTGGTTCAGCGCGGCAATATCAGTGGTTGCCTGCTCCAGCTGTGACGCTATCGACAGCATGGTTTGTACACTGGCTTCGACCACTTTTCTGCCATGCACTGTACTGTCGCTGGTCTCGAGTGCCGAAGCATAGGCTTGCCTGGCGGCCTCGCTTTCCAGTTGATTCTTGCGGATCTGCGCGGTGACATCGGTGGCGAATTTGACAATTTGATACAAGTGGCCGCTGTCATCGAATACCGGATTGTAGGTCGCCCGCAGCCAGATCACCTCGCCATGGCGGTTACGACGTTCAAACAACCCGCTGATGAACTCTCCCCGATTCAGCTGCGCCCAAAACTCGGTATATGCCCGACTGTCCGCCAGTTCGGCAGCGCAGAACAGGCGATGATGTTGACCGCGGATCTCGGCAAGCCGATATCCCATCACCTGTTCAAAATTATCGTTGGCCGTTAACACCTGGCCTTGCGGATTAAACGCAATCACCGCCATCGAACGGTTAATCGCCGTCACCAGGGCACCCTGCTGTTGCGCCTGCTCGATCCCTGCTGTGATGTCGGAAGCCAGTTTGATAACGTGGTCGACACGCCCGTTTTCGTCGCGAACTGGAATATAGCTGGCCTCCAGCCAGAGCATCTTTCCTGATTTTGTCTGCCGTTTGAACTTGTCGGTAAAGCTCTCGCCGCGCGCCAGACGTTGCCAGAACTGTTGATATTCGCGGCTTTGAGCATAATCACGCGGGCAGAACAGACGATGGTGGGCCCCCTGCAACTCGTCGCTGCGATAGCCCATCAGCGCCAAGAATTTGCCATTGGCATCAAGAATTTCACCACTGGGCGTGAAGACGATCATCGCCATCGCCTCACGAATCGCCTCGAATCGCGCGGTCAACACCGCATTAAGCTGTGCACAGGCGAAGTGCTCTTGCTGCCGCTTACGCCACTGAAACATTCTGCTCTCCCAGAGATGAGATAAAAACCAATCCTGCTTGTGCATCGGGACGCTATCCGGCGCAAAACAATGGCGTCCACTACGGCACCTTTGGGTTTAAGCGTGAGCCATAGCCGAGTGTTAAGCCAGTACGGGCAGAGTAAAAAACGATTTGGAACAGGAAGTTCCTGTACGAGAGACCTCTAAATAAAGATCAGTGAGCCCCGCGGGGCTCACTGTGATGCGGCAGGATTAAGCGTGAATCAGCGACGCCCCAAGCGGATGCTGGGCCACAACGCATAGGGGCCATCGCCCAGCAGGGCCAATACCACCTGACTCACTGCCCAGAAGACCGGGAATTCCCATCCGCCATTCGGGCTGGAAAACACCCAGCCATTGCCGGCGTGAACCACAGCGGCACCGAGGATGACCGGTAACTGCAGCAGCGCCACCCAGCGGACCTGCACACCGGCAATCAGCAACAGGCCACCACCCAACTCCGCGGCCATCGTCAGCCAGGCAAACGCCGCCGGAATGCCGAGGGAGGCAAAATAGCCGACCGTCCCGGCCGGGGTGAAAACCAACACCTTGAGTAAACCGTGGGCGACGAACATCACCCCCAGACTCACACGCAGTAACAGGGCGGCATAAGCAGCATTACGCAGTTCCATTTTTTCTCTCCATTGTCATGTCTATAAAAGCCTGTCGGCCAGATTATTCGCCAGTGCCCCATTGCACCGAACGGTGTGAAAACGAACCAAATTCAAAACCGGTGACCGGAAACGAAACAGGCTCCTGCGGGGTTGCGGCCCCGAGTGCCACAAACAAAGGCACCAGATGATCCGGCGTCGGTACTGAATCACGTGCCCCCGGCGCCGTTGCCCACTGGCGCAATGCTGTGCGGTCGTCACGCTCCAGCGCCGCCGCCAACCAGCTATCAAACGCACTGGCCCATGGGGCTACCACCCCATCCTCTGTCCACTGGCGCAGGTTATGGGTCACCAGACCGCTGGCAATGATCAACACCCCTTCTTCGCGTAACGGCGCCAATGCACGCCCCAAGGCCATCAGGGCATCGGCATCGTGACCAGGCATCGAGAGTTGCAGCAACGGGATATCGGCTTGCGGATAGAGGCCGAGCAAGGGGATCCAGACTCCGTGGTCCCAGCCCCGATCCGGCCGGTCCGCCACCGGGATCTGCTGTTGCGCCACCAGTTCACGAACTCGAGCCGCGAGTGCGGGAGCTCCAGGTGCCGCATACTGCAACTGATAGTAGGCGGGTGGAAAACCGTAGAAGTCATAGATCAGCGGCAGCGTCTGGACCGCTCCTATCATCAGTGGCTGGGTCTCCCAGTGCGCTGAAATCACCAGCAATGCCTTGGGTGTCGGCAGTTGTTCACCCCAGCGTCGCCACTCGGCAAACCGGTGTGGTTGCTCCAGCGTGAGCGGACTGCCATGACCGACAAATAACACTGGCATGCGCGCCATAGCGTTCTCCTTACCTGACATTCGACTTGGGCTCAGGGCCCGATGTCGTCATAATAAGGTTTCCACTTATTCAAGGAAGATGGCACTTATGGCACTTAATGTTGACGAAATGGAAACCATGTCCGGTTCCCTGCTGGATGTGCGGGCATTTTGTCATGTCGTAGAGCTGGGTACGTTATCCGCTGCGGCCAGGATTTTGGGAGAGACCAAAGGGGGCATCAGCCGGCGTATCAGTCGCCTGGAATCCGGTCTGGGACTGCAATTGCTGGCGCGGCACCCACGTTCGGTGACCGTGACTACAGAGGGTGAACTCTTCTATGCCAAGGCGCGGGATGGTCTACTACTGCTCGATGAGGCGGCGGAGTTGGCGCGTTCCACCCGGCAGGAAGCCAAGGGCACCTTGCGCATCACAGCACCGCTGGATCTGGGCCAGGAATGGCTGCCACCACTGCTGGTCGAGTTTGCACGGCAACATCCACTGATCCGGATTGAATTACTGATCAGCGACCAACGACTGGATTTGGCCAGCCATCAGATCGACATTGCACTACGTGCCACCGATGGCGGCTTGCCAGACATGGGCTATCACGCCCGCTCACTGACCCGGCTGCAGATGGGCTGGTATGCAGCCCCCGGCTATCTGGCACAGGCCGGCCAGCCATTATGTCCGGAAGATCTGCCGCGGCATGCCCTGATACTGCCAGGAGCCGGGCATCATGCCTTCAGTGTCACGCTGCAGCGGGGGCATGTGCAGGAGCATCTGACGCTATGGCCACGACTGCAGACGCTGGATTATGCCAGCGTGCTGCGGTTGACGCTGCATGGCGGCGGGATCGGCTTCTTCCCGGGATTGGTTGCAGCAGAAGGGCTGCAACAGGGCCGTCTACAAGCCGTCCTGACCGACTGGCAAGCACCGGCGGGGGAATTGTTCATGATTACGCAGAACAGTCGTCAGGCACCGGCTCGCGTGCAGGCATTCAAGGCTTACCTGCTCGCTGCGCTGCAGGGGTCAGCACCGCAGCCACAATGAAAGAAGGCGCCATCAGGCGCCTTCACTCAACAGGACATCAGGCTCCCAATCTACGCAATGGCTTGCGGAAGCGGGACGTCTTGACCGCCAGCCACAACAGCCCCAGGGCGGCCCAGGTCAACCCCAGATACAGGGAAGATAACTCCAGGTTCAGCCACAACACCGTGATGGTTGCCGCGCCGCATAATGGCAAGATCAGATAGCGCAGGTGATCCCGCCAGCCATGGCGTCGCCCTTCGCGCACATAGAATTGCGCGATCACCGACAGGTTGACGAAGCTGAAAGCCACCAGGGCACCAAAATTGATCAAGGCCAGCGCCATCTCCAGATCAAAAGAGACGGCCGACAGTGCCACGGCCCCCACCAGCATGACGTTGACCGCGGGGGTGCGCCAGCGTGGATGCACATAGCCGAAGAGGCGCTCCGGCAGCACGGTATCGCGCCCCATCACATACAAAAGTCGGGAAACCCCGGCATGGGATGCCAGCCCCGAGGCCAGCACCGCCACCGTGGTAAACACCAGCACGACGGACTGGAACAGGGTACCCCCGACGTAGAGTGCGATCTCCGGCAACACGGCATCCGGGTGTTCAAAGCGGGCAATGTCCGGGAAAAATAGCTGCAGGAAATAGGCGACACTGACGAAAATCAGACCGCCAATCAGCGCCGTCAGCACGATAGCCTTGGGCACCACGCGTGCTGCATCCGGTGTCTCTTCCGCCAGATTGCTGATTCCGTCAAAGCCGAGAAACGAAAAACAGAGCACGGTTGCACCGCCAATCAGCAACATGGGGCTGGCTTCCGAGCTGAAGAACGGTCGCAGGCTGGCCACGGTGGCCGCGCCCTCACCTTGCCATAAGCCATGGGCCATCAAGCCGATGAACACCACAATGATGGCGATCTGGATGGTCACAATCAGGCTGTTGAAATTGGCCACCAGATTGATACCGCGCAGATTCAGCAGCGTCATGATGGTCACCAGCCCGAAGATAAACCAGGCTGCCGGCACGCCCGGAAACAACGCCGTCAGGTAAATTTTGGCCAGCAGCATGTTGATCATCGGCATGAACAGGTAGTCGAGCAGCGATGACCAGCCGACCATAAAGCCGATGTTGGGCGTGAAGGCCTTTTGCGCATAGGTGTAGGCGGAGCCTGCCGACGGAAAACGGCGTACCAGCGTGGCATAGCTGGTGGCGGTAAACAGCATGCCAATCAGCGCCATCATGTAAGAAGTAGGTACGTGGCCGGCCGTCATCTCGCTGACAATGCCGAAGGTGTCGAAAACGGCCATCGGCGTCAAATACGCCAACCCCATCATGACGACTTGCCACAGACTCAAGGTCTGGCGCAGTTGCGGTCGGGAATCTGGCTGGCTCATTGCTCACCTCCTGCCACAGGACGGCACAGTATCACACTGCACGCATTTCGCTGCCGGCGAACCGGATTTCCCCACAATGACGACGGCCCACCCGGGGGCTCCGCAAAGCTCAGACGCATGGTGTTTCCTCTTCTCTCATCAGATCGCAGCAACTGCGAACGGCTATCTTCTTCCGGCAATTGGCCGGCCCCTGGTTAAGAAATGGTGTCTGCCGAATATTTCGGCGCCCTCAAATGAGGGGGGCAGCATTTTGCACTAAGAGTGCATAAAGACTCAAGATTTCAATCGGACTTTCCTAGCGAAAAAGCGCTCTCGCCTTCGTCCGCTCGCCGCTGGTCACGCCGGGTGATCCGCATCATTACTGGTTGTTTCTCAAGCAGTTAATCGCCGAAATTAGCCCTGGCTCACTGAACTGACAACACAAAGGACAAAGCAATGAACAGGCCGGTGCCGAATGATTACACTGATACTAACCGCCCGGTGTGCATTCCTTATGATGGCGGTTTATCGTCAGGAGCCTTACCCCATGGATGCAGTCGATCCACACGCCTCAGCTGGCGCAACGGCCAGCGCCCCAGCGGCATCCGCCGCGGAGAGTACGTCACCACCATCGGCCAAGAGGCAGCCAGCGCCGGTTCGTACCAGGGTCAGCTGGTTTCGCCGCCTAGTGCGTACCCTGTTATTGACCCTGCTGATCGTTGCCACGGCCGCACTGGTGTTCGAGATGCGGACCTCCTGGTTGCAGGCCCATTTGCTCACTCCGTATGCCCGGGGATTGACCTGGCAGCTGGAGTCCGGGCCCAGTACGCGCATCCACTTTCCTGCCGCCGGCCCTTACGATGCGCGCATGGGTTATGCCGGTCTGCCTGGTTATATACAACGCCTGCAGCAACGTGGATTCGACATTGCCGCTCAGAGCCACTTCTCGCCGGCACTGTATCAATACACCCAATATGGGCTGTTCCCGCCCTACCCCGAAAAGAGCCAGGCCGGTCTGACGCTCTATGATTGCCGGCGCGAGCCCATTCATGTCAGCCGTTATCCGCAGCATCAAATTTTTGAAGAAAGTGCCATCCCTGCCCTGGCACTCAACGCCCTGCTGTACATCGAGAACCGTGACTTGCTGGATAATCGCTTCCCGTTGGTCAATCCGGCCGTGGACTGGCCACGCTTCTTCAACGCGGCACTGTCGCAGGCCAGCAAGAAATTTGGCGTCCAGGATCACGGCTCTGGCGGCAGTACATTGGCCACGCAGATGGAAAAATTCCGCCACTCGCCGGAAGGTCGCACCAGCTCGGGGGAAGAAAAACTGCGCCAGATGGCCAGTGCCAGCATCCGCGCCTACCAGCAAGGCCAATTGACACTGGGAGCCCGACATAAGTTGGCGCTGGATTACCTGAATTCGGTGCCGCTTGCGGCGGCCCCCGGCTATGGCGAGGTCCATGGACTGGGTGATGGCCTGCATGTCTGGTTCGCGGCCGATGTGGCCGACACGCTAGCCCTGCTGGCATTGCCGGATCCGCAGGACAACGCCGAAATCCGAGACCGCCAGGGGCTGGCACTGCGACAAGTCGTCTCCCTGCTGATCGCCCATCGCCGCCCGACTTTTTATCTGCTCTCTGGCCGTGATGAGCTGGCCAGCCTCACAGACAGCTACCTGCGCCTGCTGTCGCAGGAGCAGTTCATCTCCATGCCGCTTCGTGATGCCGCCCTGCATGCCAAACTGACGTTCCGCAACTTCAAGACCGAACCGGCCTACACCCGCATTGATGGCAACAAGGCGCGCTACGTCACCCGTGGTCGTCTTGGCCAGATGCTTGGATTGTCACTGTACGACCTTGATCATCTCGATCTCGCGGTGCAGAGCCAGTTGGACAACCGCCTGCAGCAGCAGGTCAGCGATTACCTGCGCCACCTGGCAGATCCGGACTTTGCCGGCCAGATAGGTCTGTACGGCGAGCGTCTGCTGTCGGCCGAAAAAACAGCCGAGGTGCGCTACAGCTTCACCTTGTTTGAACGCACAGCTCAGGGCTTCGTGGTCCGTGTGCAAACCGATAACACCGATCAGCCCTTCGATATCAACGACTCCAGCAAGCTGGAGCTGGGTTCGACCGCCAAGCTGCGCGTGCTGACCACCTACCTGCAGATGGTGCACGAACTGCATGGCAAATATGCCTTGCTCAGTCGTGAGGAATTGCGCCAACAGGAGGTGGATCCGCAGGACAACCTGAGTCGCTGGGCCATTGACTACCTCACCCGCGCGGCGGACCGCAGCCTGACGTTGATGCTGGATGCCGCACTGGACCGGCGCTACTCCGCCAGTCCGTATGAGGGCTTCTTCACTGGCGGCGGCCTGCATACCTTCGCCAATTTTCGCAAGGAAGATAACAACCGGATCCCGACCTTGCGTCAGGCCTTGCAGGAGTCGATCAACCTGCCATTCATACGGTTATTGCGCGACGAGGTGCGCTACACCCTGTATCAGGATCCACATCGTCGTCTACTGCTGCAAGATGACAAGGACCCGCGCCGGCAAGAGTATCTGGCGCGCTTTGCCGATCGCGAAGGCAAGACCTACTTGAGCCGGTTCTGGCGCAAGTACCAAGGCAAGAGCGCCGAGGAGCGCCTCAGCACCCTGCTGGATGGACTGAAATTAAATCAGAGCCGGCTGGCTGCGATCTACCGCTTCTTGTCGCCGCAGGGTAGCCCCGAACAGTTGGCGACCTTCATTCGCACCTATCAACCGCAGGTGCCGCTGACCACCACGCGGCTGGACTACCTGTACCAAACCTACGGCCCGGGCAAATTCTCGTTGCCTGATCAGGGCTATGTGGCGCGGGTTCATCCCCTGGAGTTGTGGCTATTGGATTATCTGAACCACCATCCAGATGCCAGTTTTGCCGATATCGTCCACGACAGTAGTGTCGAGCGCCAGGAGGTGTATGGCTGGTTGTTCAAGTCACGGCACCGTAGCGCGCGTGATAGCCGTATCCGCACCATGCTGGAGATAGAGGCATTCAGTGATATCCACCTGCGCTGGCAACAGCTGGGCTATCCATTCGATCATCTGGTACCGTCGCTCGCCACCGCCATCGGCAGCTCGGGAGACCGACCGGCGGCGCTGGCCGAGTTGATGGGCATCATCCTCAACGATGGGATCCGCCAACCGGTCAGACGCTTGAGCTGGTTGCACTTTGCGGCGGACACGCCTTACGAGTCGCTGCTGGTGCCGGCACAAAACCAGGCACAGCGGGTATTGCCCCTTGAAGTCGCCCAGGCCCTGCGCGCCGCGCTGTCACAGGTGGTGGAGGCTGGCACGGCTCGTCGCATTGCCGGCACCTTTACCTTGCCAGACGGCACGCCGCTCAAGATGGGCGGAAAAACCGGCACCGGTGACAACCGCATCGAGAAGGTAGGCCGTTACGGCCAAATCATCACCTCCAAGGCCATGAACCGGACCGCCACCTTCGTGTTCTATCTCGGCGAGCAGCACTTTGGGACGCTGACGGCCTATGTCGAAGGCAGCTCCGCGGATAACTTCCGTTTTACCTCCGCCCTGCCGGTCCAGGTGCTCAAGGGGATGGCGCCGCTGTTGATGCCCTATTTACAACCACCAACCGCGACGCCAGTCAGTGGGCTGGGTTGTACGGCGCAGATGGCACAATTGCCCCGCGACCTGACGCGCCTACCCCTGCCTCCCCAACCGGCGCATTGATTGTCGGGGGGCGTAATCTGGCAGTGTGGCGGCGTGCCATTCCCGCGGCCAGTGCATGAACTGCGCCCGATGCTGTCGGGAACATCGGCGCTGATGCGCTGCGTTGCGCGCCTTAATATAACGGCCACAAAAAAGCCAGCTTGCGCTGGCTTTATAGGGCGTTGCCATCATCAGAGGGCACTGGCCGCCGAGGAGAGCTGCAGACGATCCCGACGCTGTTTGAACCAGTAGCCAATAGCCATGACAATCAGCCACACCGGCACCAGATAAACCGAGATCTTCTCATCCAGCAGGTAGAGGATCACCAGCATGCCACCGAGGAAGGCCAGACACAGATAGTTGGCCACCGGGAACCAGAATGCCTTGAATACGGGCTCGGTTTTCAGCGCCACCATGCGACGACGGAATTTCAGATGCGTCAGGCTGATCATGGCCCAGTTGATAACCAGTGCGGCGACAACCAGAGCCATCAACAGCTTGAAGGCTTCACCGGGAATCACATAGTTGATGACCACACAGATCAGCGTCGTCAAGGCCGAGACCAGGATCGCCCATACCGGCACGCCGCGACGATCCACCTTCAGCAGCGCCCGTGGCGCATTACCCTGCAGCGCCAGTCCATGCAGCATACGGCTGTTACAGTAGACGCAGCTGTTATAGACCGACAGTGCTGCGGTCAATACCACGATATTCAAGACATGGGCGACTGGCACGGCACCGATAGAGTTGAAGATCATCACGAATGGACTGCTATCCGCCTGAATCATGTTCCAAGGATAGAGTGCCAGCAACACCGTCATGGCACCGATGTAGAAGATCAGAATGCGGTACAGCACCTGGTTGATGGCGCGCGGAATACTCTTGCGCGGGTTATCGGCCTCGGCGGCGGTGATGCCGACCAACTCCAGACCGCCAAACGAGAACATGATGATCGCCAATGACATCACCAACCCTCTCCAGCCGTGAGGCAGGAAGCCGTCGTGTGCCCAGAGGTTGCTGATACTTGCCTGTTCTCCGCCCTTGCCGCTGAACAGCAGGTAGCTACCAAAACCGATCATGCCGATGATGGCCACCACCTTGATGATGGCAAACCAGAACTCCATCTCGCCAAAGTGCTTGACGTTAGACAGATTGATGGCATTGATCACCACGAAGAAGAACGCGGCGGACATCCAGGTCGGAATATCCGGAAACCAGAACTGTATGTATTTTCCTACCACCGTCAGCTCGGCCATGCTGACGAGCACATAGAGCACCCAATAATTCCAACCAGCCAGGAAACCGGCAAAACCGTTCCAGTACTTGTTGGCGAAGAAACTGAACGAACCGGAAACCGGCTCTTCGGCCACCATTTCGCCCAGTTGGCGCATGATGAGGAAAGCGATAAAACCGCCGATGGCATAACCTAGCAGCACGGCAGGGCCTGCCATCGCTATGGTGGAGCCAATGGCATAAAACAGGCCGGTACCAATAGCACCGCCGAGGGCAATAAGCTGGATATGACGATTCTTCAAGCCGCGCTTGAGCTCGCCATCCTGATGTCTGACGTCCATGGAATGTGGTTCCTCACACTTGTCTTGATTTGATTTGTATGTCCGCCATCCCATCGTTCCCCGCCACTCCCGGCAAGCGAACCATGACGGCAGACCGTCCACCTGTGCGCACTGCAGCCCATTTCAGCCTGCAATACAAGATTGGACGCGGGCATGCTCCTGTCTTGGTTAAGCCGTCAGCTAGAATACTACCAATTGCCGCTAAAAACAGTGGTCAAATTGCGTGAAGCCGCCATTCATTAGCCATAACGGCTACCTGGTCGCACTTTGAGTAGTATTTAATCTCTAGGCGCCGCAGCGCGCCATAGCAGAGGTTTTCATTTGGACAAGAGCAACGGGTCTCTTGGAAAGGAACAAGCCCCGCGAACGGGGCTTGGGAGTTACAATTTCACTTTCAGACAGGAAACCGCGTGGTCATCGCTGCCTTGAATCGATGGCCGTGTCTTGGCACATTCGGCATCGGCCAGCGGGCAGCGGGTGCGAAACACACATCCGCTGGGAGGGCGGATGGGTGATGGCAAGTCACCTTCCAGCAGCTGAATGGTTTTGTTCCGCTCCAGCTCCGGATCCGGAATCGGAACCGCCGACATCAGCGCCCGAGTGTAGGGGTGCAGCGGGTTGGCGTAGATTTGCTTGCCCGTTCCCAGCTCGACGGCATTGCCCAGGTACATCACCAGAACCCGGTCAGAGATGTGTTTGACGACCGACAGATCGTGGGCAATAAACACCAGCGATAACCCCATCTCCTTCTGCAGCGCTTTGAGCAAGTTCACCACCTGGGCCTGAATCGAGACATCCAGCGCCGAAACCGGCTCGTCACAGATGATCATCTTCGGCTCGAGAATCAACGCCCGTGCGATGCCGATCCGCTGACATTGCCCGCCAGAGAACTCGTGCGGATAGCGGTTGATCAAGTTCGGCAGCAAACCGACTTTCATCATGATCGCTTTGACCTTATCCATCACCTCCTGCTTGGGCAGCTGGGGATAGAAGGTCCGTAACGGTTCAGCAATGATGTCGCCAATCGTCATGCGCGGGTTCAATGAAGCCAGCGGATCCTGGAAGATCATCTGGATTTCCTTGCGCTTCTCCCGCAGTTCTCGGTGTGGCAGTCGGGTCAAGTCCTGACCCAGCCAGACCACATTACCTTCGGTGGAAGGCACCAGGCCAATGATGGCGCGGGCAAAAGTTGACTTACCGCATCCCGATTCGCCAACCACCCCCAGGGTTTCGCCTTCATACAGCTTGATGGAGACCCCATCGACCGCCTTGAGCGTCAACGCCGGAGACCAGGGCCAGGCCTTGTCGCTTTTGATCTTGAAGTGAACTTTGAGGTTATTCACTTCAAGCAGTAGTTTCTTGTCGCTCATGCCTTACTCCTTCCAATCCCAGTGACAGGCGCGCAAACGCCCCTCGCCAAACCCGGTCAATGCCGGTGACGAGAGCGAACACCGTTCGCTGACGCGATGGCAACGCTCCTGGAACGGACAGCCTTGCGGCAAACGCAGCAAATTCGGCGGATTGCCCGGAATCGTCGCCAGCATCTCCCCTTCGCTGTCCAGGCGTGGAATCGCCTTGAGCAGCCCTTCGGTATAGGGGTGGGATGGGTGGTAGAAGATATCGTTGACCTTGCCATACTCCATGGTACGTCCGGCATACATCACCAGCACCTTGTCACACAGACCGGCGATAACCCCCAGATCGTGGGTAATCATGATGATGGCGGTATTGAAATCCCGTTTCAGCTCGTTGAGCAACGTCATGATCTGGGCCTGAACTGTCACATCCAGCGCTGTGGTGGGTTCATCGGCAATCAGCAGTTTAGGGTTGCACAGCAACGCCATCGCGATCATCACACGTTGACGCATGCCACCGGAGAATTCATGCGGGAACATGTTCATCCGTTTGCGCGCCTCGGGGATCTTGACCGCGTCCAGCATGCGCACCGAGGCTTCGAAGGCCTCCGCCTTGCTCATGCCTTTGTGCAGCAGCAACACTTCCATCAACTGTTTGCCGACTTTCATATACGGGTTCAACGAGGTCATCGGGTCCTGAAAGATCATCGCAATCTTCTCGGAACGGATCTTGTTGAGCTCCTTGAGCGGCAGATTGAGGATTTCACGCCCCTCAAACTGGGCAGAACCGGTGATGACGCCGTTCTTGGCCAGCAGCCCCATCAGGGCAAAGGCTGTCTGGCTCTTGCCGGATCCGGATTCACCGACAATACCGAGCGTTTCCCCGGCTTGCAGAGAAAAATTGAGATCGTTGACCGCGACGACATTCCCTTCGGGCGTTTTGAATTCGACACGCAGATCCTTGACTTCCAACAATGACATGGCGTGCTCCTTAGCGGTCTTTCGGATCCAGGGCGTCGCGCAGACCGTCACCCAGGAAGTTGAAACAGAACAGGGTTACCACCATGAAGCCCGCGGGGAACAGCAGATGCCACAGCGCTACCTCCATGGATTTCGACCCTTCATCCAGCAATGCGCCCCAACTGGTCATCGGCTCCTGAACCCCCAGCCCCAAGAAGCTAAGGAAAGATTCAAACAGAATCATCCCGGGCACCAGCAGGGTGGAGTACACCACCACAATCCCCAGTACGTTGGGTACGATATGGCGGGTGATGATGTTCCATTGCGACACGCCACAGACATGTGCAGCCTCAATAAACTCCTTGCTCTTCAGACTCAAGGTCTGGCCACGGACAATCCGCGCCATATCCAGCCAGCTCACTGCCCCGATGGCGATAAAGATCAACCACAGGTTACGTCCGAAGAAGGTCACCAACATGATGACGAAGAACATGAACGGGAAGGCGTAGAGTATTTCCAGCGCGCGCATCATGACGCGGTCCACGCGCCCACCGATAAAACCTGCCGCAGCGCCATACAAGGTACCGATGACGACAGCAACCAGGGCACCGAGGATCCCGACCATCAGTGAGATTCGCCCCCCCATCAGGGTACGGACAAACAAATCACGCCCGAGGCTATCGGTACCAAAATAGTGCCCGGTGGCAAAGTCCGGTCCGGTGTGCATGGCGCCCCAGTCCGGTTCATCAAAGGCATACGCTGACAAGTAAGGCCCGAGGATCACCAGCACAGTGATCAGCGACAACACGATAAGGCTGGTAAGTGCCGCCCGGTTCTTAAAGAAGCGGCGCGCGGCATCTTGCCACAGCGAACGCCCCTTGATATCGAGTTCACTGGCAAAGTGAGACACGGCCTGTTTGGATTCTTTATTGACCATTTTACACTTCCACCTCAGTAGCGGATCTTCGGATCGATGAAGGCATACAGGATGTCAACGACCGCATTGAAGGTGATCGTCAGGGCTCCCACCAGTATGGTCAGCCCCAGCACCATGGAGTAGTCACGGTTCAGCGCACCATTGACGAACAGCTGACCGATCCCCGGTAAACCAAAGATGGTTTCGATGACCACGGAGCCGGTGATAATACCGACGAAGGCCGGGCCCAGATAGGAAACCACCGGCAGCATGGCCGGACGCAACGCATGACGCAGAATGATGTAGTGCAGCGGCAACCCCTTGGCACGGGCGGTGCGGATGAAGTTGGAGTTCATCGTCTCAATCATGCTGCCGCGCATGATGCGTGCAATCGAGGAGATGTAATACATGGTCATGCCGATGACCGGCAGAATCATGAATTGGAGTTGTCCGCCGTTCCAGCCTCCGGCCGGCAACCAGCGCAGTCCGATGGCAAAGATCAGGGTCAATACCGGCGCCAGGACAAACGAGGGCATAACCACCCCGAGCATCGCCAACGTCATACTCGAATAGTCGACCCAACTATTCTGCTTCAAGGCGGCGAAGACGCCGAGCGAGGCCCCCAACCCTAATGCCAGCAGGAAGGCAAAGGAGCCAATGGTCGCCGAAACAGGCAGCGCCTTGCTCACCAGATCGTTGACGGAGAAATCCTTGTACTTGAATGATGGGCCAAGATCTCCTTGCACCAGATTACCCAGGTAGGTCAGATACTGCTGATAGACAGGCTTGTCGAGACCATATTTTTCCTGGATGTTGGCCATCACTTCCGGCGGTAGTCCCCGCTCGGTGGAGAAAGGGTTGCCAGGCGCAAACCGCATCATGAAGAAGGATACGGTGATTAGCACCAGCAGAGTAGGAATAGCTTCCAATAGACGTTTTAGTATGAATTTGATCATATCGATTCCGGCACAGACTCAGGCGCCGAGAAACCGGACAGAAGAAACCCGCCCGAAGGCGGGTTTTATGTCACGGTCTCGCAGTCACCTTAGTGAGCGATGATGTACATATCCTTGGTATACAGGTTATCCAGCGGGTTGTTCGGATAACCACCAACATACGGCTTGACCAGACGTGCAGTCACGTATTGGTAGATGTTAGCCAATGGCATGTCTTCAGCCAGAATCGCTTCAGCTTCGGCATACAGCTTATTACGCTCTTCAGCATTGGCGACCTCACGGCTCTTGGCCATCAGTTCGTCATACTTGGCATTGGAGTACTTACCATCGTTGTTACCATGGGTGGTCTGTTTCAGATCCAGCATGGAAGAGGCTTCATTGTAGTCGGCGATCCAGCCCGCACGCGCTACGTCAAAGTTTCCGCCAGATTTGGTTTCCAGGTAGGTCTTCCACTCCTGGTTGACCAGCGCCACGTCGACACCCAGCGTCTTTTTCCACATGGCAGCAACAGCAACCGCCACCTTCTTGTGGTTTTCGCTGGTGTTGTACAGCAGTTCGAACTTCAGCGGGTTCTTATCGTTGAAACCAGCTTCAGCCAACAGCTTCTTGGCTTCTTCGTTACGCTGTTCCTGGCTCAGCTTGGCATAGGCCGGAACTTGCGGTACGAAACCATCGACGAAGTCAGGTACCAGGCCATAGCCAGGCTTCTGACCTTGTCCCATGACGGCCTCGGCAATCACGTTGCGGTCAATAGCATAAGAGAGGGCTTTACGAACGCGAACGTCGTCAAACGGCTTCTTCTTGCAGTTGAATTCGTAGTAGTAGGTACCGACATAACCCGTCACACGAACTTCATCCGGACGCTCTTTTTGCAGACGCTTAAACTGCTCGATCGGCGTTTCATAAGTCATGTCGACTTCGCCAGCCAGATAGCGGTTCATGTCAGCATTTTGCGACTGAATCGGCAGGTAGGTGACCTTGTTGATGGTGGTGTTCTTGTCATCCCAGTACTTGTTATTACGTTCCAGGACGATCTTCTCGTTAACCACCCACTCCTTGAGTGTGTAAGCACCGTTACCGACCAGGTTGCCCGGCTGCGTCCACTTGTCGCCAAATTTCTCGATCACCTTTTGCGGCTCAGGATAGACGGTGGTGTGTGCCATCATGCTGACGAAATAGGAGATTGGCTTCTCGAGGGTCACTTCGAAGGTGTAGTCGTCAATGGCCTTGACACCAAGCTCTTCCGGTTTGGCTTTGCCATTGATGATGTTGGAAGCATTCACGATACCCGGGGTTTCCAAGTACCAAGAATAGGGGGAGCCCGTCTTCGGATCGACAACACGGCGGAAGGCGTATACGAAATCACCGGCTGTTACCGGATCGCCGTTCGACCACTTGGCATCCTTGCGCAGGTGGAATACAAATACCTTGTTATCCTTGGTTTCCCAGCTTTCTGCGACAGCCGGACGGATCTCGCCGTTCGGGCCAGTGGTGACCAGACCTTCGTACAGGTCACGCTGGATGTTGGACTCTACCGTCCCTTCTGTCTTGGCCGGGTCCAGCGTAGCTGGCTCGGCTCCATTCCCTTTTACCAGCTCCTGAACAGCAGCCAGTTTTACATCTGCCTTGGAAACCGGCTTGGCGGCCGCTTCCTTCTTAACTTCCGGCGCCGCAGGCTTGGCTTCTTCAGCCTGTTGTGGTTGGCCACAGCCCCACATCAGCACGGATGTGGCAACTGCCAGTGCGAGCGCTTTTTTATTATGCGTCATGTCCTTACTCCGTATCAGATTATCCTTGATCGAATCGCCCGGCTACAAATGAGCCAAAGGTCAATATTCGAACCAAGGAATAATTCCCTGACGCGCAGCAGAATGCAACAGATTTTGTGGGAAAAGCCTTTAGTGGCGCGTTATTTATCGCGCCTCACCACAAGTATGCAGAGGATATGAATACATATAGAACAATTGCACAAAAACGGTGCTTTTTATTCACCAAAGTATCACATCAAGCCCGGGAACATGTGTTTCAGTCCGGCGACAATAATCTCAATACCAAGAGACATCATGATCAGCCCCATGATACGCGTCACCACGTTGATACCGGTTTTGCCCATCAGACGAAACAGCAAAGGCGCGGCACGAAATACCAGCCATGAAAACAAAGAGAAGACGACGACAACCAAACTCAGTGCCAATAGCTGGCCTGGAGAATTAAATTGGCTGGCATAAACAATTGTCGAGCTGATCGCACCCGGACCCGCCATCAGCGGCAGCGCCAGCGGAACTACCGCGATTGACTCCTTGGCCACCGACTCCCCTTTCTCCTCCTTGTTGTGGCGCACTTCCCCCAACTTGCCCTGCAACATCGACCAAGCGATCAAGGTAATCAGCGAGCCACCGGCAATACGAAACGACGCAATCGATATCCCGAACAGATCCAGGATAACCTGCCCAAAGAACATCGATATCCACAGAATAATCATGACCGCGAGGTTGGCCGTGGTGTTGGTTTTCAAGCGCTCTTGCGGCGTCTGGTGACTGGTCAGGCTGACAAAAACCGGCAGCAATCCAAGCGGATTAATGATAGCCACGAGACCAATAAAGAACTTTAGATAAAGAGAAAATTCGAGCTGTTCCATGTCACATCCACAATATTGAAAACCGACACCAAGTTTTAAGCCGCCTGCTCGGCGCGCCGATTATGCTCAGCATGCTACAAATGACCAATCAATTAAAATAATCCCCTACTTTTTACATTAGTTTTTTTTATCAAATTAGAACATTTCAGGCTTATATCATCACCGATGCTCTTGGCCACGCCATCGATACGCCAACCTGATACTGCGGACTCATTTAACGGTAATTCCAGTCTTCGTGCGGCCTCAAAGGAGAACTTGGCTTGTCGCAAACACTGCATACCCCACTGCGCCAATAGATACAAACAGTTAGTTTTTACTTTGTCAGAAACCGAACATTTTCTTGTGGTATCAGAGACATGCAAAAATCCAATCCAGATGCAATCGCTATCATGAAATAAAATTTCTTTTGTCATTTTACAACAATTGACCTGGATCAAGTTAGCCACCCTAACACCGCTTCTATAATCCGATACGAAAGTTGTTTCTAAAGCACCGCCGGCAGGAAAATTGTTGTAAAGCCAGCATTGTGTATACTCGTCAACGCTGGTTTCACGTTTCCTTCCTCAAGTAAAGCGCCATCTTTGTAAACAGTTTTCAAAACTCAGTAGGAGAAAGATATGGCAGTTACAAATCTTGCCGAATTGGATGAACTGGTTGCGCGTGTCAAGGCCGCCCAGCGTGTATTTGCTACTTACTCTCAAGAGCAAGTAGACAAAATTTTCCGCGCTGCTGCCCTGGCTGCCAACAATGCCCGTATTCCGCTGGCTCAAATGGCCGTTGCTGAATCTGGCATGGGTATCATCGAAGATAAGGTTATCAAAAACCACTTCGCATCCGAGTACATCTACAACAAGTACAAGGACGAAAAGACCTGTGGCATCCTGAGCGAAGACGACGAGTTCGGTACCGTCACCATCGCTGAGCCGGTTGGTATCATCTGTGGTATCGTTCCGACCACCAACCCGACCTCCACTGCGATCTTCAAGTCTCTGATTGCTCTGAAGACCCGCAATGCCATCATCTTCTCCCCGCACCCACGTGCCAAGAACTCTACCAATACCGCTGCCAAGCTGGTACTGGATGCAGCCATCGCTGCTGGTGCACCGGCTGACATCATCGGCTGGATCGACCAACCGTCTGTTGAGCTGTCCAACGCGCTGATGAAGCACAACGATATCAACCTGATCCTGGCCACCGGTGGTCCTGGCATGGTGAAGGCTGCTTACTCTTCTGGTAAGCCGGCTATCGGTGTTGGTGCAGGTAACGTTCCGGTTGTCATCGACGAAACTGCCGACGTCAAGCGTGCTGTTGCTTCTATCCTGATGTCCAAGACCTTCGATAACGGTGTGGTTTGTGCGTCTGAACAGGCAGTCATCGTTGTTGATGCTATCTACGACCAGGTCAAGGAACGTTTCGCCAGCCACAAGGGCTATGTCCTGTCCAAGGAAGAAGCCGACAAGGTACGTAAAGTTATCCTGATCAATGGCGCCATGAACGCCGCCATCGTGGGTCAACCGGCTACCAAGATCGCCGAAATGTCTGGCGTCAAGGTTCCTGCTGACACCAAGATCCTGATCGGTGAAGGCGTGAAGATCTGTGAAGAAGAAGAGTTCGCTCACGAGAAGCTCTCTCCGACCCTGGGTATGTTCCGCGCCAAGAACTTTGAAGAAGCCGTCGACATGGCTTGTGACATGGTCAACCTGGGTGGTATCGGTCACACCTCTGGCCTGTACACCGACCAGGACTTGAACGCCGATCGCGTCAAGTACTTCGGTGACAAGATGAAGACCGCACGTATCCTGATCAACACTCCGACCACTCACGGTGGTATCGGTGACCTGTACAACTTCGCAATGGCTCCTTCCCTGACTCTGGGTTGTGGTTCATGGGGTGGTAACTCCATCTCCGAAAACGTTGGTCCGAAGCACTTGATCAACAAGAAGATGGTCGCTAAACGGGCTGAAAATATGCTGTGGCACAAACTTCCGAAATCTATCTACTTCCGTCGTGGTTCTCTGCCGATCGCACTGAGCGATCTGGAAGGCAAGAAGCGCGCCATGGTGGTCACCGACCGCTTCCTGTTCAACAACGGTTATGCCGATGAGCTGGTTCGCCTGCTGAAGGGTATGTCCATGGAAGTGGAAGTGTTCTACGAAGTAGAAGCTGACCCGACGCTGTCCATCGTCCGCAAGGGCGCAGAAATGGCCAACTCCTTCAAGCCGGATGTCATCCTGGCGCTGGGTGGTGGTTCACCAATGGACGCTGCCAAGATCATGTGGGTAATGTACGAGCATCCGAACACTGCCTTCGAAGATCTGGCCATGCGCTTCATGGACATCCGTAAGCGTATCTACAAGTTCCCGAAGATGGGTCAAAAGGCCGAGCTGGTTTGTATCACCACCACCTCCGGTACCGGTTCTGAAGTTACTCCGTTCGCCGTAGTAACTGACGACACCACTGGTGTTAAGTACCCACTGGCCGACTACGAGCTGACCCCGAACATGGCCATCGTTGACGCCAACCTGGTTGCCAACATGCCTAAGTCCCTGTGTGCGTTCGGTGGTGTTGACGCCGTGACTCACGCCATGGAAGCCTATGTATCCGTTATCGCTAACGAATACTCTGACGGCCAAGCCCTGCAAGCGCTGAAGATGCTGAAGGAATACCTGCCTTCTAGCTACAAGAACGGCAAGGCGGACATGGTTGCTCGTGAGAAGGTACACAATGCAGCTACCATCGCTGGTATCGCATTCGCCAACGCCTTCCTGGGTGTGTGCCACTCCATGGCGCACAAGCTGGGTGCTGAATTCCACATTCCGCACGGTCTGGCCAACGCCCTGCTGATCAGCAACGTGATCCGTTACAACGCTAACGACAACCCGACCAAGCAAACTGCGTTCTCTCAATACGACCGTCCGCAAGCGCGTCGTCGTTATGCCGAAGTTGCTGACCATCTGGGTCTGACTGCTGCTGGTGACCGTACCGCAGCCAAGATCGAGAAGCTGCTGGCATGGCTGGACGGCCTGAAGAAGGATCTGGACATCCCGATGTCCATCCGCGAAGCAGGCGTACCGGAAGAGAAGTTCCTGGCTGCTGTCGACAAGCTCTCTGTAGAAGCTTTCGATGACCAGTGCACTGGCGCCAACCCGCGCTACCCGCTGATCAGCGAACTGAAGCAAGTCCTGCTCGACTCCTACTACGGCCGTCCTTATGTTGAAGGCACTGTTGTAGAAGCCAAGGAAGAGAAGAAAGAAGAAGGCAAGAAGAAGAAGTAATTCTTCTCCTGCTGACTGATAAGGCCCGCACATTGTGCGGGCCTTTCTTTTGCCTGCACCGCCTGAATTTGCTAACTTTTCCGATGAAGACAGGAGGAATTCATGGCGGACATCTCGGTACCTGTTGCAGATTTACGTGTTGGTCACTACATCAAGTTGCCTCTCAGCTGGAAGCAGCACCCCTTCTTGTTCAGCTCATTTCGCATCAAAGACGACGCCCAACTAGATATCGTGCGCCAAATTGGTTTACGAGAGATCATCGTCGATCCCGATAAGAGCACCACTGAGGTGATTATCACCCCCCCGCCGATCACGGAAGAAGAAATCGTCGCTCCGGCGGTGGATCCCGAGCTCGAGCGTCACAAGTTACAACAACAACAACTGCGACGCTCCATTCGCAATGCTGAACGCGCCTACGGTAATTCTGTCGTCCCCTTGCGCGACTCCTTAAGCCGTCTGAATATCAATCCGGATGAAGGGCTTGGTACTGTTGCCGAACTGGTGCGCCAAGCCAGTCAGTATCTCTGTCAGCAGGAGGGGCCGGTTGGCTTGCATTTGGTGCGCCTCCCTGCACAGGCCGATAGCCTGTTATTGCATAGCCTGAATGTAGCCTTCATCAGCATGCTAGTGGCTCGTGAAGCCGGCTGGCCACCGCTGGAAATCGAAGATGCTGGCCTGGCGGGGTTGGTACACGATATCGGCGAACTCAAGATCCCGTCGCAGATCCTGCGCAAGCGCACCGAGTTAACCAAGGCAGAAACCAACTTCTTGAATATGCACGTACAATATGGTTTCGATCAGCTCGGCCAGATGAATGCCTTCTCACAACGGATCCGCCAAGCTGTTCACCAACACCATGAGCGCTTGGACGGCTCAGGCTATCCGCAGGCACTGCAAGGCGACAAAATAGAGCCACTCGCCCGACTACTGGCAGTCGTCGACAGTTATGATGAACAGTTGCATCCGCGGCACCTTGGCAAGGCTGTTGTTCCGAATCAGGTCATTGCTGCACTGTATAAACGAGCGAATAAACAACTCGATGGTAACTTTATCCAGTTGCTTATCAAGGTCATGGGCATCTACCCGCCTGGCAGCCTGGTGCAACTGAGTGATGAAACAGTGGCACTGGTCATGTCCAGTGATCCCAGCGCCGCCCTCAAACCTTGTATCCTCCCCTTCCAGAAAGGGAAAGTGCCTGAAGGTGTGGATTTGATTAATCTGCGACAAGATGAAAGAACCATAGCCCGCACCCTCGAATTAGACGAGCTAACACCACCACAACGCGACTTCTTTAGTCTTGGCAAACGCTACTGCTACTATTTTTCGTCGGGTGAGCAATCAGAACTGACCGCCATGCCCGCCGAGTAGGGCATCCAATTTTCGAACCCCAACACGAGTGTGCGACGTAACACAACTACCGTATCAAGGAGTATTTCGTGTCCCTGACATCCTGCCCGTGTGGCAGTCAACAACCCTTTGCATCATGTTGTGAGCCCTATATTCTTGGGAAAAGGCTGCCGACATCGCCAGAAGCACTGATGCGCTCTCGCTTTAGCGCGTTTGTCGTGGCCGCCTGGCCCTATCTGGTTGAAACCTGGCACCCAGACTATTGCCCTGTGAGCGACGCCCAAGCATTAGCCCGTGACAGTCAAGATGGACACTGGTTGAAATTGCAGGTAATGGCTAGCAAAGTTCAAGAGGATGAACAGCAAGGCACAGTCCTATTCCTGGCGTGGTACCGCGATGACTCAGGAATCCACGCACATCATGAGGAGTCACGCTTTGAAAAGCTGGCTGGTCGCTGGGTCTATACCACAGGGCGGTTTTTACCTGTCCCCAAAGCGTTGCAAATCGGTCCCAATAGCCCATGTCCCTGCGGCAGTGGCAAGAAACTGAAAAAATGCGATTGCCACTGATGCTGTCATCTACGAACACGCTTTTGCAACGGTTGTCATGGCCATGTCATGTGCTCGCCTTATAGTGCGCAGACATGACTAGGACGGAAAGACGCCATGACATCCATTGAGCAGTTGCTGGCTGACAATCACATCTCAATACTGTTTCAACCCATTGTTTCGGCGGGACATGCATCCCCCCTGGGCTATGAAGCCTTGGCGAGAGGTCCGCAATTTACCCCCTATTTCAGTGCCGGTGCCTTGTTTGCCCTCGCCCGCGCAACGGCAAAACAGACGTTACTGGAGCAGCATTGTCTCGAGTTGGCGCTGGCCCGCTTCCAGCAATTAGCGTCACCCAGCCGCAGCCGGTTATTTGTCAATTTGTCCCCCTCGGTGCTATTCCAGATCGGGGTCAATCCGATTTATCAGCTGACGCAACGCTATAACCTGGCCCCAGAACGACTGGTGATCGAAATTACGGAGCAGCAGAGTCAGGAGGAGATCCCGCTGTCCAATCTGGTCGCTGAGCTGCAACATTGTGGTATCGGTGTCGCATTGGATGACTTGGGAAGTGCTTTTTCGGGATTACGGCGCTGGATGGAGCTGAAGCCGGATTATGTCAAACTCGATCGTTGTTTTGTCACAGACATTGAGCAAAGCACTCAACGACAGCGCTTTGTCAGTCAACTAATCAGGCTGGCTCAGGATACCGGCAGTCAATTTATCGTAGAAGGCGTGGAAACACGTAGCCAGTGGCAATGCTTACTTGGGCTTGGTGTGCGTCACGTTCAAGGATTTGCCATCGCCTGTCCGGCTGCCGACCTCGCTATCGAACTTCCGGAGATGCCACCCATACCGCACAGCGAGATATGGGAAGGCAATCTTCGAAAAATGCGCCAATTCGTCCATCCCGTTCCCACCCTGACCGCCAACCAACCTTGCCAGCAGGCACTGGAACTATTTAATACGCAACTTAACCTGCAATGTATACCCGTGGTCGACGCACAAGGCATTGCTCAGGGGCTATTGCGCAGGGAGCAGCTACTGACGCGTTTTGCCGAGCGCTTTGGCCATGCACTCTACTCACGCCAACCCGTGAGCCGATTAATGGATCCCGAGCCCATCCTCATCGAAAGCAGCCTGGACCCATTACAAGTGAGCCAGCAGTTACTGGAGCAAAACAATCTGGACATGGACAGCTGGTTTCTGATCTGTGAACAGGGACGTTTTCTTGGGCTTGGCTATCTCAGCGAGCTGGTCCGACAGCTCACCGAGTATAAAATTCGGATGGCGCAGCATGCCAATCCGCTAACGTTGTTACCCGGTAACGTCCCGATCCACATGGCTATCGAGCAAGCAATAGACAAGCAGCAGGCGTTTTATCTGGTGTATTGCGATTTAAACCATTTCAAACCCTATAACGATGTCTGCGGTTATGACAGAGGTGATCAGGTAATCTGCCAACTAGCCGATCTATTACGACATCACGTAGGGCATCCCCACAATTTCCTTGGCCACCTTGGTGGTGATGATTTTATTCTTATCCTCAAGGCAAGCGACTGGTCTGGTAGACTGGAGCGACTGCAGCACGCATTCCAGCAAGCACGGCGACAGTTTTATCGGGAAGCGGACTGGTTGCGAGGTGGTATCGAGGGATTGGACCGCGATGGCAACAAACGCCTGTTTCCACTGCTGACGTTAGCCATCGGGGTAGTTGCCTGGTCTGATGACAGCGATATGAACCGCAGTCAGCTCATTGATGCTCTAACTGTCGCCAAGAAACGGGCCAAGCAGAACCAGACTGCGAGTTATTGGCTGTTTGATTGTGAAGAGGTTGCGCTGCTCGCCGGCTGACGCATCTCCACCTTGGCGCCTGCCGCTCTCAGCATCATGATCAAGCGTGGTTGTTGTTCCCGAGCCAACCGCTGACCGATGCGGATCATCTCTTCGCGCATCAACGGCGTATAGCGAACATACTTCTGGCCAACCGGGGTGCGGAAAAACTGCACCATCTGCTCAATTTCCTGATGGGTAAAGTGGGCATGATACGTCATCGCCAATTCGGCCCGCATCCGCTCCCACGTCAGATACTCCTGGGCCCATCGTTGCACAACCCTTTGATAGCGCGCCATTGCCGGTTGCTTACGGATCATCTCTAACAGCACCTGATGACTCTGGCGCTGATATTGCTCCTTGCCGCCAATCAGATCTGCCAACTCCAGCGCACTGTCACCCGCCCACACATGACAAGTCATCAGAACGCTCAGCAGCCCGCACCAGACTGTTCTCATCGAATCCCTCCTTGGTTACGCACACGATGACAATAAAAAACTGACCCGGCAAGAGCCGGGTCAAGGAAGCGTGAGTCTAGCGCGACTTCTGGCGAGAGGCTTTTGCCGTATTCGGCTGTCCCCGTCCCTGGTGAGACGCTGGCCTGGACGGACTTTTGCCATTACCCTGGGGCGCCTCACGCCGAGCCGAAGCGTGGGCTGGTTTGGCCTTCGGCGCACCATGGTTGCGCTGATGCGCAATATCCGTGTGCCTGGTCAGGGCCGGCTGGCCTTTCTTCGGCGCACGATTGCGGCTCTGTGACTCAGGTGGAATCAGATACTGAGGACCGCTGCCAATCAAATGCGCCATCCCCATCTCCTGAAGCGCCTCGCGGATCATGGGCCACCCGGCTGCATCGTGGTAACGCAAGATGGCCTTGTGCAGACGGCGGCGACGTTCGCCTTTGACGACAAATACCGAATCCGATTTATACGTCACCTTATGTAACGGATCGACTTCCGAATAATACATGGTGGTGGCCGTGGCCAGCGGGGACGGATAAAAATTCTGCACCTGGTCGAGGCGGAAATTATTGCTCTTAAGCCACAACGCCAGATTGATCATGTCTTCGTCGCGCGTCCCTGGATGCGCCGAGATGAAATAAGGAATCAGGTACTGCTCTTTTCCCGCTTCCTTGGAGTACTTGTCAAACAACTCCTTGAAACGGTAATAGCTGCCCATCCCCGGTTTCATCATCTTGGACAGCGGGCCCTCTTCTGTATGCTCTGGTGCAATCTTCAGGTAGCCACCGACATGATGCATCACCAGTTCGCGAACATAGCGAGGATCCTCTACCGCCAGGTCATAACGGACACCGGATGCAATCAAGATTTTCTTGATGCCTTTAATCTGCCGCGCCTTGCGATACAGATTGATGGTCGGCGTATGATCGGTATCCATGTGCGGACAGATGCTGGGATAGACACAGGAGGCGCGCCGGCAGCTCTCTTCAGCCTTCGGACTCTTGCAGCGCAACATGTACATGTTGGCGGTGGGCCCACCGAGATCAGAAATCACGCCAGTAAATCCAGGGACCTTATCCCGGATGGCTTCCACTTCATTGAGTATCGATTCTTCAGAACGGCTTTGAATGATGCGGCCTTCGTGTTCGGTAATGGAACAGAAGGTGCAACCGCCGAAGCAGCCACGCATGATGTTGACCGAGGTTTTGATCATGTCATAAGCCGGGATCTTCTGCTGACCGTATGCCGGATGGGGTATCCGCTGATAAGGCAGCGCAAAAACCATATCCATCTCATCTGTCGACAACGGATAAGCAGGTGGATTCACCCATACATAGCGATCACCATGTTTTTGCATCAACGCACGGGCACACCCCGGGTTGGTCTCATGGTGCAATACCCGCGAGGCATGGGCATACAGAACCTTATCTGCTTTCACCTTCTCATAAGATGGTAACAGGACATAAGTTTGTTCCCATGGTCTGGGCTTGGCAGGCTGAACCAAAATTGGCTTGGCTTCGGTCTCTGGCTGAGGCGCGCTTGTGCTGGCACAGGGCGCATCTTCCATATACGGGTTGGGAATCGGGTCTATCTTGCCGAGTTTATCCAGGCGCGTTGAGTCGACCCCTCGCCAACCAGGCAACGCCTCGCGCCGCAACACAGCGGTACCGCGAATACCTTGCATCTGGTCGATACGTTCACCCCGAGACAAGCGATGAGCGATCTCGGCAATCGGTCGCTCGGCATTACCGTAGACCAGGATATCCGCTTTGGAGTCAAACAGTACGGAACGACGAATCGTTTCCGACCAATAATCATAGTGGGCGATACGGCGCAGTGACGCCTCTATGCCACCCACCACGACAGGCACGTCCTTATAAGCTTCCTTGCAACGCTGGCTATAGACCAGCACAGCCCGATCAGGACGTTTACCGCCGACATTGCCTGGGGTATAGGCGTCATCATGCCGGAGCTTTTTGTCAGCCGTATAGCGGTTAATCATCGAGTCCATGTTGCCGGCAGAAACACCAAAAAACAGATTGGGTTTACCGAGCGCCATAAATGGCTCTTTGCTGTTCCAGTCCGGCTGGGCAATGATGCCGACGCGAAAACCCTGCGCCTCAAGAAAACGACCGATAACCGCCATGCCAAAGCTCGGATGGTCGACATAGGCGTCACCACTGATGATGACAATGTCACAGCTATCCCAGCCAAGCTGATCCATCTCATCACGCGACATGGGCAGAAACGGCGCCGGACCGAGACACTCGGCCCAATACTTCGGATAGGAGAACAAGGTAACGTCAGGCTGTTGCATAGCGACTCAAAGCAAAACTCAAAGGGGCGGCATTATAGCTTGTGAAAAAAATGTTGGCGATGGGTATTTTTTGAGCGGAAATTAGTCAAATCTAAAAAAACAAAAGCGCCCCGGAAGGCGCTTTTTTCTGTCACAACCGTGTCAACACGGTTGCCCGCAATTAGGCGATAACGGTGACGTTTTCAGCCTGCGGGCCCTTTTGACCTTGGGTCACGCTGAACTGAACGCGTTGGCCTTCAGCCAGGGTCTTGAAACCTTGAGAGTTAATTGCTCTGAAGTGTACGAACACATCCGGGCCTTGGTCCTGCTCGATGAAGCCGAAACCCTTGGTCTCGTTGAACCATTTTACCTTGCCAGTGCGGACGTCAGACATAATCAATTTCCTAAGTAACATATATAACTGTGCCTGTAATCAGGCGGTAACAGCTGAGAGGTGTTGACTTACGTAACAACTAAGACGTCCCGCAAGGAAGCCATGGTCGAACAAATAAGCAGCGGCACACTTTCAAGCTGCTTGCATTGTAAGCGGCTGACCTCATATGTCAATCGGGGTTTCGGGAAAAACGATATGCCAATTTTTAAACAGTGACTAATGTCGCGCTAACAGGCCGTTATAAGTAAGCTGAGCCGAAGGATTGATCCGGTTTCAATGCTGGCCCTATGACCGCATCTACCACCATCCCAACAGATTTTGGCCAATTACCGCAATCCAGGTGACCGATGTCAGCCCTAAACTCAACATCACAGCGGCTGAACCCAAATCTTTGGCGCGACCGGACAACTCATGGTGCTCGGAACCAATACGGTCAACCACCGCTTCAATCGCAGAGTTCATGATCTCCACAATCACCACCAGCCACGCCACCAACAACAGTAGCAACGTCTGCGTCACCCCCTCCCCCAGCCAAAACGCCAGCGGTGTCAGGATAATCATCAGCATCAGCTCCTGCCGAAATGCCGCCTCATGCCGCCATGCCGAGCGCAACCCCATAGCACTGTAGCCAGTCGCCTTGAAAATCCGGTACAAGCCGGTATTACCTGGTTTAGCCAATCTGCATTCCCCCATCAATAAGGTGCAAATGCTACCAAAGCCCTTGCGCCGACAGAACAGGCACTGCCTTTCTTTGGTGTTTTTTTTGATTTAAGGTAAAGGCCACATTAAACGGACGCACGAAATCCGTATCTGGGAATGCTGGAATGTCTATTCATACCGATGAACTGAGAACAAAGAAAATAGAGGCCCTGATCACCCCGCGCGAGCTGGCGGTAGAGACCCCGGTGCACGCCGAACTTGCCGAGCATATCCTCACGGCGCGCCATGACATAGAAGCCATCTTGCGGGGTGATGACCAGCGACTGCTGGTCATTGTCGGCCCCTGCTCTTTGCATGATCCCCTGGCCGCGGTCGCGTATGCACAAAAACTGACGGCGTTGCGCGCCCGTTATGCCGATAGTTTATGCATCGTCATGCGTGCCTATTTTGAAAAACCGCGCACCGTTGTCGGCTGGAAAGGGCTGATCAATGACCCAGGCCTTGACGGCAGCTTCCGCGTCAATGCCGGGCTTCGCCTGGCGCGCAAGTTATTGCATGACATCAATGCGCTCGGGCTGCCAACCGCCACCGAGTTTCTGGATATGGTGACCGGTCAGTATATTGCGGATCTCATCAGCTGGGGAGCTATTGGCGCCAGAACCACGGAAAGTCAGGTTCACCGCGAAATGGCCTCAGCGCTCTCCTGCCCGGTCGGTTTCAAGAACGGTACCGATGGCAATATTCGAATTGCGATTGATGCTGTCCGCGCCTCGGCACACAGTCACATGTTCAACTCACCCGACAAAGACGGCAAGATGACCATCTACCAGACCAGTGGTAACCCCTACGGTCACGTCATTCTGCGCGGTGGCAAGCGGCCTAATTACGATACCGCCAGCATTGATGTCGCCTGTGATGATCTGGCCAAAGCCGGCTTGCCACAGCGCCTCGTCGTCGACTTCAGCCACGGCAACAGTCAGAAAGACCATCGCCGGCAGCTGGAGGTGGGAGCGGATATCTGTGATCAGCTCAAACGGGGGCGGACGGCAATCGCTGGTGTCATGATCGAGAGTTTCATTGAAGAAGGCCGTCAAGATGTGACACCGGGTTGCCCGCTGACGTTTGGCCAAAGCATCACCGACGCCTGCCTCGGTTGGGAGCAGACCGCCGGCCTGCTGGAGAAACTGGCTGCCGCCGCGAGCGTGCGCCAGCGCCTGGTCAGAGGGTAATACCTATCGGCAAGTACAGTTGCAGGCCATCGGCCTGCAACTTGCGTGTCTGAACCTTGAACACGTCTGCAAGCAGAGTACCATCCAGTTGTGTCATCGCCCCGGCGCGCACCAGCGTCCCGTGTTGCAGACAAACCAGCGCATCCGCGTGTCCAAGCGCAAGATTGAAGTCATGCAGTGCACAGATGACATGGATGCCCGCCTCAACCAGCTCCCGCAGTAACGCCAGGACCTGTAACTGGTGGTGCCAATCCAACCCGGCCAGTGGTTCGTCGAGTAACAGCAAACGCGCCGCAGGGTTTAGCGTCGGCCATATCTGCAACATTGTTTTGGCAATCAGCACACGTTGTTGCTCGCCCCCGGAAAGCAGCGTGAAATCACGCGCCAGCAAGGGGGTCAGCTCCAATCGCGCCATCAGGTGCTGCCAAACCGGCAAGGCTGCCGACTCAGACGCGCCATGGACGCATAATCCCAAACGCACGACCTCCTGAGTTGGCATCGAGATCAGATGTGGCAAACGCTGTGGCAGCATGGCTCGAATATGCGCCGCCGCCCGGACATCCAGTGCCAGCAAATCTGTCGACTCAATCAGAACCTTTCCCCGCGCTGGCAACACCCCACCGGCAGCATGCAGCAATGTTGATTTGCCACTACCGTTCGGCCCAATTAGCGCCACCAGAGCCGGCTGCTCCCAGCGCAGCGACAACGGCGCCAGGCGATGAGCGACTTCCAGGCCATCCAGCTCAATCATACTGCCTCCGCAATAACAGCATCACCAGCGCAGGAGCGCCCAGAGTGGCGGTGACAATACCAACCGGTAACTCGCCAGCCTGGGGCAGCATCCGTGCCAGCCAGTCGGCCCAGAGCAGAGCAATGGCCCCCCCCAGTGTTGCAACCGGCAGAACAGTCGCCACACCGCGCCGGGTTAGCAATCGCATCAGGTGCGGCAAGAGTAAACCAATGAAACCGATAGCCCCTGCCAACGCCACGGCCATGCCAGTCAGGAAAGCCACAGCCAGGATCAATTGCCAACGCACCCGAGCAGGATCCAGTCCCATCAAAAGCGCATGTTGCTCACCCAGTTGCAGTCGGGCAAGCCAGTCACGACGCCACATCAGCCACCCCAATACCAGCAGGTAAGGCAGCCACCACAAGACGGGCCGACTCTGCCCATATGCCAGGCTACCCATCATCCAGAACAGGATTTCCCGCAGGGTTCCGTCATTGGCCATAAATAGCAACCAGGTCGTCGCGGCACTGGCACAGATCCCCAAGGCCACCCCCAGCAGCAGCAGGCGCGAGATGTCTAGCCGTTGCCGGCGCACCAGCGCAAGCAACAATACCGTCATCAGGATGGCTCCACTAAAGGCCGCCAGCGAGAGTCCCCAGCTTGGCAAGCTGATTCCCAGCACCCGGCTAAGAACCAAGGTTGCGACCGCCAGTAAGGAAGCCCCGCTGGATATACCCAACAATCCGGGCTCGGCCAGCGAATTTTGCATCAATGTTTGTAATACGCAGCCGCTGGCAGCCAATCCAGCCCCAAGCAACATCGCCAGACAGGCTCTGGGCCAACGCAGATCCCACAGCACCTGGCGTTCAAATGCATTCTGTGCCCACGGCCAGTCCAGTTCGACCGGTCCCTGGCACAATGTCAGCAGCAACGACAACGCCAACAGCACCACTAACAGGGCTATCCATAAACGGGCGCTCATCGCGGGTGAAAAAATAACGGTCACGGTCCGGCCTGCTGTTATCAACCACAAGCGCGCATGTTAGCATGCTGGCCGCGCAGGCGCTGCCCCAGCCCGCCCTTCTTGGCCGCCAGCGTTGTCTCAGGAGCACTATCATGAATCCGATATTGACCAGTTCGCTGCTGTTGCTGCTCAGCAACGTTTTTATGACCTTTGCCTGGTACGCCCACCTCAAGGAGATGAGCCATAAACCCTGGATTATCGCGGCCTTGCTGTCATGGGGTATCGCGCTGTTTGAATACCTGATTCAGGTTCCGGCCAACCGCATCGGGCACACGACACTGAGTGTCGGCCAATTGAAGATCCTGCAGGAGGTTATCGCCTTGACGGTGTTTGTGCCGTTCTCGGTGTTTTACCTCAAGGAGCAGATCAAGCTCGATTATCTGTGGGCGGGTCTGTGCATTCTGGGTGCGGTTTTTTTCATCTTCCGCGAAAAAATCTTTGCGAGCTGATTCTGATATTTTCACATTCCCCAACCGGCACAGGCTGAAGCCTGCTTATCATGAGCCCCTGCCCATCTTAGCGAGCCACAGCGTTAACCTGTTCTTGACTGCTAGGCTTGAATAAAACAACCAAGGAGCATGCAGCACATGGAACTCGAGCAAATGTTGGAAATCCTGGCTCGTCAGGACGGATCCGACCTGTACCTGGCGACCAATGCCCCCCCTTGTGCCAAATTTCAAGGCGTACTCAAGACACTGACCGATACTCCGCTGCAACCCGGCGATGTCGCGCAGATAGCCCATCGCATCATGGATGAGGAACAGCGGCAGGCCTTTGACAAGGATCTGGAAATGAACCTGGCCTTATCCCTGCCCAAAGTCGGTCGTTTTCGCGTCAATATCTTCAAACAGCGCAATGAAGTCTCGATTGTTGCCCGGAATATCAAGCTGGATATTCCCCGGTTTGAAGACCTGTTCCTGCCGCCAGTCCTGCTGGATGTGATCATGGAAAAACGTGGTCTGGTGCTGTTCGTTGGCGGTACCGGTTCGGGTAAGTCGACATCGCTGGCGGCATTGATCGATCATCGCAATCGTAACACCAGCGGCCATATCATCACGATAGAAGATCCCATCGAATACGTTCATAGCCACAAGAAAAGCATCATCAACCAGCGTGAGGTCGGTGTTGATACCCGCAGCTTCCACGCCGCACTGAAGAACACGCTGCGTCAGGCACCGGACGTCATCCTGATCGGCGAAATTCGCGACCGCGAGACCATGGAGCATGCCCTGGCCTTCTCCGAAACCGGGCACCTGGCGATCTCGACGTTGCACGCCAACAATGCCAACCAGGCACTGGACCGCATCATCAACTTCTTCCCGGAGGAGCGGCGCCCGCAGTTGCTGAATGATTTGGGCAACAACCTTAAAGCTTTTGTCTCGCAGCGCCTAGTCAAGACAGTGGATGGCAAACGCCGCGCCGCAATCGAGGTGCTGCTCGGCACTCACACCATCCGCGATCTGATCAAGCGGGGCGAGTTTGGTTCCATCAAGGAAATCATGGAAAAATCCGCCGCGTTGGGGATGAAGACGTTTGATAATTCGTTGTTTGAACTGGCTACTGAAGGGGTGATCAGCGAGGAAGAGGCGCTGAAAAATGCCGATTCGGCCAACAACCTCAAATTACGCATCAAGTTGTTCAATGAAGGGGGGCAGCTCAAGCAAAGCACCGACTCTGCCGGTTGGAGCCTGGATCCCCTTGGCGATCCGAATGCCGATCCCTTTGCCTGATATCGGTTTAGTGCAAAAACGCCTATACTGCGGGCCCCTACGGGGCCCGATTTTTTGATAAGGCAACCTTATGCATTACGAATGGCTGGCCATGGTGGCCGCCCTGCTGTGGGCGATCGCCGGCCTGCTCTCAGTCCGACCGGCAGAGCATCTCGGCGCCTTTGCCTTCAGCCGTTGGCGAATGGCCTGTGTCACACTGATGCTGGGCTCAGCTGCGCTGTTCAACAACGGCTTTTCATCTCTCAATGGCCATCAGTGGCTGTTGATGGCAGGCTCCGGACTCATCGGCATATTTATCGGCGATACCGCACTTTACGGAGCACTCAATCGTCTCGGTCCCCGTCGTGCCGGGCTGCTATTTGCCAGCCATGCGCTTTTTTCAGCGCTCTTCGGCGCCTGGCTGTTTGCTGAATACCTGACGGGCCAGCGCCTGCTGGGAGCAATACTGGTGATGAGTGGTGTCAGCATCGCCATCGCCTTCTCTCGCCGCGACCGGCAACGCACATTGGAGATAACCAGAGGGCCCTTGTTACCAGCCATCGCGTTGGGACTGCTGGCTGGCCTCTGCCAGTCTATCGGCACCCTGATTGCCAAACCCGTGATGATCACCGCCGTCGATCCTGTCGCCGCCTCTGCCGTCAGGATGGCCGCAGCGCTGGGCGCGCACCTGTTGCTACGGGCCAGTGGCACGGCCATTGCCCGTCCGCGTCAGCCGATTACCTGGCGAATATTGGGTATCGTCGCGACGAACGGCTTTCTGGCCATGGCTCTGGGTATGACGCTGATCATGACCGCATTGCGCTACGGCGATGTCGGTATGGTGGCCATTCTCTCGTCTACCTCACCGGTGATGATGCTACCACTGCTGTGGCTCTACACCAGGCAGCGGCCGGCCAACAGCGCCTGGCTGGCTGCTGCCGCCGTAGTTGGCGGAACCGCACTGATCGCCGTCGCCGGACACTGAGTGAGGCCGCTCGCCGCAAATCAGAACGCGGCGATCTCCTCGCGGGTCAGCAGACGATAATCACCAGGCGCTAACTGCGGGTCGAGGCTGACGGCACCGATCTGTTCTCGATGCAATCTCACCACCTTATTGCCAACTGCGGCGAACATGCGTTTGACTTGGTGGTATTTGCCTTCATGGATCGTCAAGAGTGCTTCCGTGTCACTGACCAACTGTAATTCCGCCGGTCGGGTCAGATTTTTCTCGCCACGCAACTGCACTCCGGCGGCAAACTGCGCCGCAGTGTCCGCTGCGACCGGGTCGGCCAACCAGACGCGATAGGTCTTGGCACACTCGCGGCGCGGCGATGTAATGCGATGCGACCACTGTCCATCATCGGTGAGTAACACCAGCCCGGTGGTATCCAGATCCAGTCGCCCAACACAGTGCAACTTGCCGATGGCCGGCTCGTCGAGCAAGAAGAATACCGTCGGATGATCCGGATCCTCATTCGAGCAAACATAGCCTTCTGGCTTGTGCAACATGAAATAGCGCGGCCCCATGATCTGTAATTGCTGGCCAGCAACCTCGACAGTATCAGCCTCGGTGATATGGTGCGCCGCATTGCGTACCGGCAGTTGATTAACCAATACTTCGGCAGCCCGAATCAACTTGCCGGCCTGGGATCGGCTGATCCCCAGACTCTCGGTTAAAAAACGATCCAGCCTCATATCACTCTCCTGCACTAAAAGTGGCACATTATAGGCAACTGCAGTAAAGAGTGATAGCGATGCTACTTTATGTAGCTGACAAGCCGCGCGGTCTGGGCGAAAATCATCTGAGCCGTAGATAAAGATAAAGTGTCACCATGACCGAAGAAAAAAAGCTCAGCTCCCCGCAACTGGTTGCCGTACAAGATCTGCGAATTGGCATGTATGTGGTCGCCATCGGCCAGCAGCGTCAGCAGAACGAGATCAAACGCTCCGGGCGCATCACCCAGCACCGCCAGCTCGAAGAGTTGATGAACCTCGGTGTGCTCAGCGTCTGGATTGACCCGAGCAAAACGCTGGCCGCCGCCGATAGTCCGAATCACGCCAGCCCGGACACAGCCATCGACACGCCCCAACCTGAACGCGATAACCGTCCTCGCCAGGAGATCCGCATCCGCCGCCTTTACCAGGAGGCGAAGACGATGCAAAACAAGCTGTTCCACAATCTCAAGCGCGGTGAGCCGGTGCAGGTCGATGAGCTCGAAGCCATTGCCGACGAGCTGGTCGACTCTATCTTTGAGAACCGGGACGCGCTGTTTTGCCTGGCCCGTATCCGCGAGAAAGACAGTTACCTGATGGAGCATTCGCTGAATGTTGGCATGCTGCTCGCCAACTTTGGCCGTTTTCTCGAGCTCGAACGACCAGTGCTGCGCGAGCTGACCATCGGCGGGTTACTGCACGATACTGGCAAGATCATGATCCCCGACCATATCCTGCACAAACCCGGACGCCTGACTGAAGATGAATTCATCATCATGAAGAGTCACGTCAATCACAGCATCAGCATCCTCAAAGAGTCCAAAGGCATCACACCGGTAATGATGACGGTCGCCGCTTGCCATCATGAACGCCTCGACGGCAAGGGCTACCCACATGGCCTTGAAGGCGAACGCCTGAACCTGTATGCCCGCATGAGTACCATCGTCGATGTCTATGATGCGTTGACGGCTGATCGCTGCTACAAGGCTGGCATGCCGGCTACGGCAGCGTTTCGTATCCTGTTACAGGGTGCTGGAAGCCAATTTGATGAAGAGCTGGTCCGCAAATTCATCAAATGCATGGGGATCCATCCGGTCGGTACCCTGGTCAAGCTGCAAAGCGGCAAGCTGGCGATTGTCGTCGAGCGCAATGAGCAGGCGCCACTGCAACCCAAGGTCAAGGTCATCTACAGCACCATCGGCCAGCACCACCTTGAGGTCAAACTGCTGGATTTGGCTCGTCCCGGGGTCAACGAGACGATAGAAGGCGTCGTCGATCCCAAGAGTTTCGGCATCGACATGAGCCGCTATCTGGCGTAAGAACAGAGATCCCTGTCAACGATGACAGGGATATTTTCATCCTTGCACGCCTATCCCGCCCAGTATTTCCTGCAGCGAGACCTTTGGGTTAATTTGGGGAAAGAGCGACTTGGCAAGAATATTATATCTGCCGAACAGTGTTTCTCATCCATCTGTTTTATAAAGAAAAAATAATTTACCCCTGCATTGAAACAGGAATATAAAACCGCAATTGGATGATTGATTGCTGCCACGCTGCCGCGGATAAAAATAAACCCCGCCGAAGCGGGGTTTATTTACCGGACAATCCACGCTGGAGAGATTAGCCCTTGTATTTGCTAAATACCAAGGTGGCATTGGTGCCACCAAAACCAAAGCTGTTGGACATCACGTTGTTCAGCTCGGCCTCTTGATACTGCTTGACGATCGGCAAGCCTACAGCCAATTCATCTTCCTGCTCTATGTTGATGCTCGGCGCCATGAAGCCATGCTCCATCATCAGCAGTGAATAGATCGCTTCGTGGACACCCGCTGCACCCAGTGCGTGCCCGGTCATCGCCTTGGTGGCAGAAAGTGCCGGCGCCTTATCACCAAACACCGCACGCAACGCTTCAAGCTCCTTGACATCACCGACCGGAGTTGACGTGCCATGGGTGTTCAAATAGTCAATCGGTCCCTGAACGGTGGCCATCGCCTGACGCATGCATCGGGCGGCGCCTTCACCAGACGGGGCAACCATGTCATAACCATCCGACGTGGCACCATACCCGGTGACTTCGGCATAAATCTTGGCGCCACGGGCCAGGGCATGTTCCAGCTCTTCAACGACGACGATACCGGCACCACCGGAGATGACAAAGCCATCACGCTCCGCATCATAAGTGCGCGAGGCCAGCTCAGGTGTTTCATTGTACTTGCTGGACAGCGCGCCCATACCATCAAACAGACAGGCCATCGTCCAATCCAGCTCTTCGCCACCACCGGCAAACACGATGTCCTGCTTGCCGAGCTGGATCTGCTCGACAGCGTGGCCGATACAGTGAGCCGAGGTGGCACAGGCCGAGCTCAGCGAGTAGTTGATGCCCTTGATCTTGAACGGCGTCGCCAGGCAGGCCGAGGTTGTTGAGGACATGGTGCGGGTAACCATGTACGGCCCCACACGACGCACACCCTTCTCACGCAGCGTATCGCAAGCTTCCAGTTGGTTTTTGGAGGAGGCGCCACCTGAGCCGACAACCAGACCGGTCCGGTCATTGGATACCTGATCCTCGGCCAGACCCGCATCGGCGATCGCCTGCTGCATGGAGAGATAGGCATAAGCCGCGGCTTCGCCCATGAAACGCAGGACCTTACGGTCAATCAGTTCGGACACGTCCATCTTGATGTTGCCCCAAACGCGGGAGCGCAGGCCCATCTGTTCGAACTGTTCGGAATAAGTGATACCGGACTTGCCGGCTTTCAGCGCGGCCAGCACCTCGGCAACATTGTTGCCAATGCTGGAGACAATACCAATACCGGTAATAACTGCTCTTCTCATCGAATGAATTCCAAATAGATACAGAATGTCGCCGCCTAGTGTACTCCGACCAGCCTGCAAAACTGGTCTGCTTTCACGTAAAATAGCGACTGCATCTGTGATTTATGTCGAGGTCTGCGTGTCATCAGCTTCCCCCGTCCCTAACGCCATCGCATCAGCCCAACTGGAGTGGAACGATGTCGGAACTCCGGTCTCCAGTGCTTTTGGTGACGTCTATTTCTCCAATGACAATGGTCTAGCAGAAACCCGTTACGTCTTTCTGACACAAAATGGCCTGCCGGAACGACTCGGCCAGCACGATAGCGACCTGTTTGTCATCGGCGAAACAGGCTTCGGCACGGGATTAAACTTCCTGGCTATCTGGCATGCATTTCGCGAACACCTGCATAGCGCGTCGAGCGGAGCCAGACGACTTCATTTTATCAGCTTCGAGAAATATCCGCTCACGCGGGCCGATCTACAACAGGCACTGACACATTGGCCTGAACTGGCCGATGTGAGCAGCGAACTGCTGCGCCACTACCCCCATTTGCTTGCCGGTTGTCACCGTCTCCTGCTTGACGAGGGGCGCGTGACACTCGATCTCTGGCTCGGCGACATCAAGGATACGCTGCCTCAAGTCAGCGGTAATGCGCAACAGGGCGTCATCGATGCCTGGTTTCTCGATGGGTTTGCCCCCAGCAAAAATCCCGAAATGTGGACCGAGCAGCTGTTTGCCGGACTGGCCCGTCTGGCCCGCAATAACGCCACAATTGCAACCTTCACCTGTGCCGGCTTCGTGCGCCGCGGCTTGCAGGCGGCCGGATTTGCCATGCAAAAAGTCAAGGGACATGGCAACAAACGGGAAATGTTACGTGGTATCCGTCAGCCCCGGCCCATGGAAGCTGGTGACGACATGCCGCCTGCCAGCGTGACTAAGCCTGACCGCATCACGCTGATTGGCGGCGGCATGGCCAGCCTGGCACTGGCATGGTGTTTGACACGCCGCGGCGTACATGTCGAACTGTTGTGTGCCGACGCCAGCCTGGCACAGGGCGCTTCCGGCAACCGTCAAGGCGCGCTGTATCCCCTGCTCAACGCGGATCACGACCGCTTATCCCGTTTCTATGCGCCCGCCTTCGGCTTTGCCCGCCGTTTTTATCAACAGCTGTTTACTCGACACCCCGTAGCCCATGACTGGTGTGGTGTTATCCAGTTTGCCAGCGATGCTCGCAGCCAGAAAAAGCTGCAACGGCTGTCGGCGGCAGATTTTCCGACCGACCTGGTTCAGGCGGTGAGCAGCGATGAACGCGATCGGTTGGCCGGGCTACCGCTTGGCAATGACTGGAACGCCACCGCCAGCCTGTTCTACCCCGATGGTGGCTGGTTGGCACCGGCCGGTCTGGCACAGGCAATGTGGCGCCAGATCGACCAGACAGGCCTGGCGACATTGCGCACCGAGTGCCGTGTGGACAGGATGATGCCAACGGAGGCGGGATGGCAGCTGCACCTCGCCTCTGGCGAGACGATTACGACGCTGGCGCTGGTCCTCGCCAGCGGCCACACCTTGCCGGATCTGTTGCCTGAGCGTCGGCTTCCCATCTACCCGGTACGCGGACAAGTCAGCCACCTGGAAACCACGACCGAATTATTGCAACTAAGGCGCGTATTATGTGCCGATGGTTATCTGACACCCGCGGATAACGCAGGTCAGCATTGTCTGGGGGCCAGCTATGGCCGCAATGACACCGATCTGGCCGAGCGTGCAGAAGAACACAGCAGCAACCTGCAACGATTACAGCAGAGCCTGCCGACTCAGCCCTGGACAATGACGCTGCAGCCAGCGGCTCAAGGACGTGTCGGTCTGCGCGCCGCAACCCGTGATCACCTGCCTGTCGCAGGTGCACTGTCCATTCCCGATAAGGAGGGGAAGCCGCTGAATTTGTGGCTTTTCGGTGCGCTCGGCTCACGAGGACTCTGCTCCGCGCCACTGTTGGCCGAATACCTTGCCAGTGCAATCTGCCGTGAGCCCTTGCCCCTCGCACCCGAGTTGCAACACGCTCTGGCGCCGACACGGTTTGACACAGACAAGGCAAAAACGGGCATTGCCTCGCGCTAAGCGCCAACGATAAAGGAACAACAGGCGTCCCTTTAACTTTGTGCGCTTCCATCACAGGTTCGGGTAGGCAACCCCCATGTAGCGCCCATTGCCGGTTTCACTCTGATATCGACGAGCCTGCTCCTGCGCCTCGCGGATCTTCATCTCCCCTAGCCTGTCCGCTTCGACACGCAGTGCCTGACAGGAAGTATTGACTGGCAGGGTAGCCAAGCCATCTCCGATGGCCAGCGCCGCTTGCTTTATGATGGCCTTGTGTTTGCCTTCATATTCCTGCATGGCGCCCAAAAACGTGTTCCAACTGGCTTGGGCATCCGCAGGCATCGTCGCCAACTGCAGCCAGTTCGGCAGTATCAGCTCCACTTTTGTCGTCACCTGGACGCCATAAAGCTGGCACCCTTGCGGTTGTTGACTGGCATCCAGTTGCCAGCTCAATTGATATACCGCCTTGCCGATAGCCCGCTTACCTGGCGCCACTTGCGGGGCACTGGCCATTAGTTGTTGTTTGAGTCCGGGAGCGGTATCGGCCTGAATATCATAAAAATGCATGCTGATCTGGCTTTGCGGGGTGATTTTGACATTTGAATAGGTGTCCGCGGCCCATGCCATATCGCCATGAGCCAGCCCCAATACCAGCAGTAGCCGCCATCCCTTTTTCATAAACTGAGATAAAAAGATCATTATCATGCCCAAGAGGTTACCCATGGCTGCGGCAAGAATACATCAGCCGTTCACAATTGAGTTCGAATCTGTGATCTACAATCGGTGAGTCCAGAATCAAACATCGGCATCCGAATGATTTTTTTCAGGTTGTCGCCGGCTCGCACCTGACAATGCCCACGAGGGCGCGTATAGTGCGACTGGCAAAAACCACCCCGCCTTCGGAAGCAACAAGGGGACTCAATGATCACCGCTTACATGCTGAATAACAAGATCCTGGAGGTGATTCCACTCACCACCAGTGATGTATTGCCGCCCAATACCATCTGGCTGGATGCCTATAAACCGGATGACGACGAGCGTGACTGGCTAAGTGGTCTCTTTCTGGAAGATGTACCAGAGGAAGAAGAGCTCGACGAGATCGAGGCTTCCGCCCGGTTTTATTGGGACTCTGATGGGCTACATATTTTGTCACTGTTCCCGCAACGGATCGGTGGCGAGACCCGTGGTGTGAATATGTCATTTACGCTGCGCAACAACCTGCTGATCAGCTTCCGCGAAGAAGACATCGGCGTGGTACGTCTATTGCGTCATTACATGCGCCACGACCGGGTCGAAATTGAAAATGCCATGGACATTCTGCTCGAGTTGCAGGATTTGAAGGTCGAATACTTGTCCGATCTGATCGAGGATGGTTACACCACCCTTGAAGAGACGTCGGAACAGGTTCTCAATGACGATGAAATCCATGCGATGTTGCAGGAGTTGATGTCGCAAGAGGAAACCAACAGTCAAATCCGCCTGGCGCTGCACGATACCCGGCGCGCCTTGCGTTTCTTGCGGCGAACGGTCCGCCAGCAGTTGACGACTGAACAGAAGAAGACGATTGATGAGGTCCTGCACGATATCGAATCGCTGTTACCCCACACTCAGTTCTTGTTCGACAAGATCAACTTCCAACTCGAAGCGGCGATGGGCTTCACCAACCTGCAGCAAAACAAGGTCATCAAGATCTTCTCGGTTGCCGCCGTGGTGTTCCTGCCTCCGACCTGGATTGCCAGTATCTATGGTATGAATTTTGACGAAATGCCTGAGCTGCACTGGTGGTTTGGGTATCCATTCTCCATCGGCTTGATGCTGTTCTCGGCGTTCTGTACTTACTACTTCTTCAAACGCAAAGGCTGGTTGTAAACCACGCACCTGGGGCCAGCACTGCTGGCCCTTTTGTCTCATAGCTTGCTGCGCCGCTGCTGCCAGACTCGTAATGCTGCGATCGAATCTGGTGTGAATTCAGCGGAACGTGACATGATCTCCGCCTCGCTCATCATCACCACATACTCGACTTCACTCTGCTGCAGTACCAGCTGACCTTCATACTGGCAGCTGAACAGACTCCCCCACACCTGATTATCCGTATCCGCCAACCAGGCATCGCCCCACGACGTCAGTGGGATATTGCGAATGCCCATCTCCTCCTCCAGCTCGCGTAATGCACTGGCCAAGATCGGCTCTGTCGCCTGAACGACTCCACCACAGCACGCATCCAGCATGCCCGGGCAATAGTCCTTGCTCTGGGTTCGCCGTTGCACATACAGCAAACCGCCCGCATCGCTGATGAAGATATAACTCGCCCTGTGGGGGAGTCGCTCACGACGCATACGACTGCGGGGTACCGCCATGATGACCCTGTTGTCGCCATCCACCCAGTCGACCCACTCTTCATCACTCATACCAAATTCCTCATATTTGGCGCTCGCATGCGCATTTTGTTACCCTGTCCGTCCGTTATTCATCGCGCAAGCCCCTTGTTCTCATGTTGATCCGCGCTATTCGAACGGCCGACTGGCCTGTCATACTGCAACTGCAGCAAGAAGCCTATCACGCACTCGCCCCCGAGAGTGAAGCGGTACTGCAATCCAAAACAAAACTCGGCCCTGACACCTGTCTTGTCGCCTGTCTGGACGATGAAGTTGTCGGCTACTGCCTCGCCCATCCATGGCTAGCAGATGAGCCGGCCAGTCTTTACCGCATTTATCCGCAGCCAGCCGGCCACCAGGGACTCTATCTACACGACATGGTGGTCTCGCCACGCGCGCAGGGACGGGGGATCGCCAGACGCTTTATGGCCCATCTACAACACAAGGCACACCAGGCCGGCATGTCTACCGTGGCACTGGTGGCCGTCCAGGGCGCAGACAGATACTGGAGACGCTACCAGTTTGTACCCCGTGCATGCGACAAGGACCTCTCCGCGTACGGTCCAAACGCCGTCTACATGCAACATCGAACCGCCTGACCGGCGGCGACGAGAGATAAAAAAACCGGGCATTCGCCCGGTTCTTGTATTTAGCTGAACAACTTAATCAGCCCGTAGAACATGCCACCTGCCAGCAGTATGGTCGCCGGCAATGTCAGCACCCAGGCCAGCAGTATGTTCTTGACGGTACCAGACTGCAGTCCGGAGCGGTTAGCCACCATGGTGCCGGCTACGGCCGATGACAAAACGTGCGTGGTCGAGACCGGCATGCCGGTGACGCTGGCGATACCGATAGCGGCAGCAGCCGTGATTTGCGCGGCCATCCCTTGCGAGTAGGTCATGCCCTTTTGGCCGATTTTCTCACCGACCGTCAGCACAATACGTTTCCAACCGATCATGGTCCCGACGCCAAGCGCCAGGGCGACCGCCACAATCACCCAGGTCGGGGCGTATTCAGTCGTCAGAGTCAGATCCTTGCGCAAACGAGACAGATCGTCTTTCTCTTTCGCGGAGATAAACGGCATCTTGCTGACTTTCTTGGCGGTGTCGTCAATACACAGCAGCAGGCGGCGCACCTGACGGCGACCGTCTACATCCAGCTGATTGTAATGGGTGATGTTCTCGAGCCGCGAGGCCAGAGTCTGGATCTCAGCCACCGTCTGCTTGGTGTCGCATTTGAAAATAGGCGGCAGTGTATGGTTGGCATCCTTACCCAGCACCATCAACTCGGAGAGCTTGTCTTGGCTCTGCTCGTAGAAGGTCTGCATATGCAGGGCAGCATCTCGAGTGCGGGCAATTTGGTATGCCGTGCTTTCCAGATTGACGACAAAGGCGCCAGGCACAACGCCGATCAGAACCAGCATGATCATGCCGATGCCCTTTTGGCCATCGTTAGAACCATGAACAAAACTGACCCCCATTGCTGAGGCAATCAGTGTAAACCGCGTCCAGAACGGCGGGTGTTTTTTGCCATCAACCAGTTGACGCTCTTCAGGCGTCTTGTGAATTTTACTGCCTACCCAGATGCGCTTGGCCAACATCAACAACAAGCCCGCCACAATCAGACCGACAGTTGGAGAGATGATCAGTGACAACATAATATCGATGGCTTTTTGAATATTGATACCACTGCTCAGCGGCATGCCGGTTATGAATGCATTGGCGGCACCCACGCCCAGTATCGCACCGATCAGGGTATGAGAACTGGATGCCGGCAATCCCAAGTACCAGGTACCGAGATTCCATAAAATGGCCGAGGCCAGCAGTGAGAACACCATGACCAGCCCATGCGTCGATGCGACGTTTAACAACAGGTCGACCGGGAGCAAGTGAACGATGGCGTACGCAACCCCCAGTCCACCCAGCATGACGCCGGCAAAATTGAAAATGCCGGACGCCACCACCGCCATATGGGGCGGCATGGCTTTGGTGTAGATAACAGTGGCTACAGCGTTAGCGGTGTCATGGAAGCCGTTAATGAATTCGTAAGCAAGTACGAACAATAACGCCAAAAATAAACTGATGCCGAGTACAGGACTCAGGCCAGTGAACATTTCTAACATATGTATTGGACAGGTTAGAGTCGGAAATTGACCGCGGCGAATTATGACAGAAAGTTCTGTTAACGAAAGATGACGAGGGATAAATAACCCCTAAAAAAAGCGACATTTATTGACTGTTTTTCTATCAAAATGCTTGCAATTTCCTCATGCCACCAATTTGAGCCCCAATTGCTCCTCTGCATTCAACCACTCTACCAGTTGTGATGAATTACCATTTTGTTGCTGAAAAATGGTCGTTAGCAGGCAACGGGTTGCCTTGATCTGCTGCCGTTGCAGACGACGTAACGTCAACACATCATGCATCAAGGTTGCCGCCGCTATCGCGTCCAGCTTATCGCTGCGGATCAACCATTCGATGTCTTCACGGTCACGTTTGCTCTCGACATCGATGCGAGCAGCCATACTCTCCAGACGCGAGAGATAGTGCGGCTGCAACTCCTGTGAGGTCATCAATGCATGGATGGCCTGTTGCAGCCACAGCAGACGGTGTTGCAATCCTCGATAGCGTTGGACCAATAGGGGATCCTCGGCAGCGAACACCTCTAGCAGGTTGGCCTGAAGTTGTCTTTCCAGCCGAACCGCCTCAGTCATGCTGCGCGCAATGGCGACTAAGGAATCGATACGTTCGCCCTGCTCCTGGGTCATCGTTGATTTGCACAAGGCAGCAAAGCGAATGATTTCGCCAAATAGCGGTTTGATCGTTTGCTGATAGAGGTGACTGACGGATGGTAAATCCTCACCCAGACGTACCGTCTGAACGGCCGCATGCGCCAACATGGTTTGCCGCGACAGCCCCAGCATGGCGCGCGCCGTCGTATCCTGACAGTGCATTAAAAGATGGAGTAACTCGCGCAGCAATGCCTGCTCTGCCGTGGCCGGATGTGCTGCCACGACCCGATCCAGATAACGGGCCTGTACAGCGACGCGTGACCTGTGTTCCGGCCACCAGCGCTGCAAATACATGGTCAACCTGTGCCGCAAGGGCAACATCCAGCTAACTGCGAGCAAATTGAACAAGCTATGGTACAACGCCAGGCGCAAGGCGAGCTCCGACTCGGCGAGACCGCAGAGATCGCCCAGACGATCAGTGAACCAGCGGAATGGGTAGAAAAGGACCAAACACAACAGCATGGTGACCATCTTGAAGCCAAGATCGAGCCATGCCAGTCGCTTGCCTTCTATCGATGAGTTCATTGCCCCCAGTAGAACAGGAGATGTGGCGCCAACATTGATGCCAAGGGTTAACGCCAGGGCCACGTCATAATCGAGTTGGCCGGTATTGAGGGCGACCATCACCAGCAACAGGCTGGCATGACTCGATTGGAGTACCAGCGTAACCAGCATCCCCGCCAGCGCGCACAGGATCAATCCGTTCCAGCCGGGTAGCGCCAACTGCTGCAATACCAGCACGCTGGAGATGGCAGTAAAGCCGCCGCGGATATAGTCGATCCCCAGAAACAGGAATCCGCCACCAGAGATAACCATGCCGATGCCGCGCGTGCCCCAGCGCGGCATCGAAATGAGCAACATGCCCAAGACCAGCAGAGGCAGCGCATACTGTCCAATGCTGACTTTCAATCCCCACGCCGCCAACAACCAGCCACCAGAGGTGGTACCGATAGTGGCTCCCGCCAAAATACCAATTCCTGCGACAAATTCGATCATTCGGGCTGACAAAAAGGAGAGTGTCAGCAGTCCCACCAGCGCACTGGACTGCGTCATCACAGCAGCCACGGCACCGAAGCCAACGGCATGGGGCAAGGATGAAGTCCAGCGACGTATTCCTTTGCGCCAGCGTACGGAGGCCAGCTGAGAGAAACCTTGCTCCAGAAAAAAGAGACCAAACAGAAAAATGGCAATGCCGGCTGCGATCGCACTGAGGTTGGCCGCTCGCTGTAACCACCACAGCAGTACCAGGGATCCGACCAAGATTAGCCAGCGACTTCGCTGCCCCATCCATCTGTTCAGGGCGCCAAGAGGACTCATCAGCCAGACACGACCGCGATGCGACAACAGGGGTTTAGACTCCATAGGCAACTCCCATAGACCCGCTGTCTTAACCTTAGTCTGATCCGGGTGAACGGAATGATGCGTCACGCACAGCGCGTGAATGTCATCTGCGCGTCAGCAGAGATCCACATTTTTGCCATAAATGCCTATTAGCATGCCTTCGCCAGTCGGCAATCACGCTCGAGGGAGGAAAGCATGGTCAAGGTATTCAGGTGGTTTCATCCACTACAGATTGCTCGTTACGTCAAAACCTTTCACCAAGGGATGTTCTTCATTGAAGAGCGCGGGCCTTTCCGCTTTGAGAACGGCCATGTCTGCTACGATAGTCACCTCGGCACGACCGGCCTGAGATCAATTGCCGAAATAAACCGGCAAGTCCGTGACCTCCGGCAGTTTCGTCCATGAGACTGCACCTGCCCTGCGCGTATGTGCAACGGGTCCCATCACTTGCGGGGGCCATCCTCTATGGCGCGGATGATGCCGTTTTCTACCATCACGAATAGGTAGAAACTGCCGCGCCCCCGATCGTACGTCCACCTTTCCCCTGCCGATACCTGGGTTAGCTCCCCATCACGGCTATACGCCGTGCGGGTCAACGGCTCCACGAGCATCGGCTTGCCACACTTGGTCAATAATTTCGCGGTGCTATCTCCTTCTGTCAGCAATGAGTTACCGCAGCGCAGTGTCCCTGCTTCAGCCAGATTCACCTGCGCGGCTGCCAGTAACACGCCAGCCCACAGAGGAAGAACTCGTTGGTAATGTTGGCGGCTCATCTGATCTTGCTCCCAATCTGCTTGTTGTTTTGAGCATATCCGATCCAGCCAGGCACGCAGCAGTCGGCTGTCGGAAATCACTAAACAATCCGTCAACGACGCCGATAAAAGATCAAACCAGCCGCCAGTGGAGGCATTATGAATGTCGAGCTGCTCCGCCAGAACCTGTATCAGGTCTGTCAGCAAATCGGTGCCAGTTTTACACTGGAAGAGGCGGAAGGAGAGATCCGAGCCTGTATCGTACTTGGCAACAGGTGGCTGAATCTGGTGGAATCCCCTCACGCTGAGCCTGTTTTGTGGGAACGCCAGCTCAACGAGTGGCGCTGCCATCTGGTAAGCTAGTCTAAAACCTTGATCTAATTTGCATTCTCTTGTCTGTGGAGACTTTAGTGCCGATGAAAATGCCTTACGACAAACCAGGCCAGCCACATGAGCCCCATCCTTCTCGCCAGCTACACGCTCAAACTTCCCCTGCCTGGCGCAACTGCGGCCTACTGGTCGCATTGGCCCTGATCGTCATCACTGTGCTCTGCCAATTCCCGGATTGGAGCCGATGGATTCAACAACAGAATGTGGCATCGACTCCGGACGGAGCCGCTCGTCTAGGTTTGGTGTATCAGGAAAAGCTGTTATCTCATCTACTGATCACCCGCGTAGTAGATAACAGCGAATTGTTGAGAATCGATGCGCAACCTGATGCCCTCTATCCGATGGCTGTCGAAAAAGTGCTGCAGGATATTCGCAAGATCAACGATCAGGCTCAGGCGCAACAGGGCGATAACTTCAAGGCCGTACAATACGAAACCGCCATGTGGAATGACGACATCCGCATCCAGTTACAGACCGAGGTAATTTATCGCTCTGAATACCATGACCAACTCATCATTCCGATTCAGCACAGCGACAAAATTGTAAAGAAAGAGGAGGCTGTGATCAGCAAACTGCTGGACAGTCTCAAAGGATATGGACCGCAACAGCTGGCTCTCTACCGCAGAGAGCATAGTTTTTTACAACCCTGATGGCCGCGAGCCACGCATTTGCTGTGGCTGATGAGTTAAGGCGCCAATGGCGCCTTAACTCTGTCACATCACCAAGATAACAGGCCATGACGCTAGCGGTTGAATAATCCCGTCGCGTCAGCAGCCTGGCATGGCGATTCGCCGTGGCCTGGCGTTTGGCCGCTAATCGCGCTTGCAGGCCGAGACTACCACGATACCCCCCTGAGTGATGGTGTAGCCGGCTTTCTGGTCTGCGTCGCGGTCATAGCCAATTACGGCTCCGTCCTCGATCTGCACACCTTCGTCAATAATGGCGCGACGAATGCGCGCACCACGGCCCACATTCACCCCTTCAAGCAGTATCGAATCCTCGACTACCGAAAAGCTGTTGATGCGACAACGTTGCCCCAGTACCGAACGCCGTACCGTGCCACCACTGATGACACACCCCCCGCAAACATAAGAGTCCAGGCATTGTCCGCGACGATCATCATCATCAAACACCGTCTTGGCCGGCGGAAGATTGCTCGGTTTGGTCAGGATCGGCCAACGATAGTTGTACAAATTCAATTGAGGAGACACGGCAACCAGATCCATGTTGGCCTCGTAGTAAGAATCCAGCGTGCCGACATCCTTCCAGTAGCCTTTTTCCTCAGGCGTCATGTCCGGAATCAGATTTTCATTAAAGTTATAGGCATATACGGCATCGCCCTGCGCCAACATCATGGGGATCACATGTTTGCCAAAGTCGAGATCGGCATAGCGCTTTTTGCCTTCCTTAATCATCTGAATCAGCTTTTGCCGAGAGAAGATGTAGTTGCCCATGGAAGCGAAACAGGTATCCCGCCCGGGAATACACTGGGGCTGTTCGGGTTTTTCAGCGAACTCCAGTACACGCCCCTGCTCGTCGACACTGAACACCCCAAAACGCCGGGCTTCGGCCTGTGGTACTTCCAGCGAGGCAATCGTGATGTCCGCCTGGTGAGCACTGTGGAAGTCGATCATCTGGCGAATATCCATCTTGTAAATATGGTCCCCGCCAAACACCGCCACATAATCGGCATCTGAGTCTTCAACAAATCGCAAGTAGTGGCCGATCGCATCCGCAGTGCCTTTAAACCACTCCTCACCATCACTGTTGGTTTCAGGAGAGATGGCTTCGAAATGCTCATCCCATCCGGTCCATTTATCCCATGAGTCCCGAATATGCTTATTGAGTTGATAGGACTTGTACTGTGTCAGGACATAAACATTTTTGATGTTCGAATTGAAGAAATTGCTGAGCACAAAATCGATGATTTTGTATTTCCCGCCAAATGATACGCCTGGCTTAGGACGGGACAGCGTCAGTGGGCTTAAGCGCTCACCTTTGCCGCCAGCCAACACCATAGCGATAGTTTTACGGGATGTAGGGTTGATAGCTGTCATTATGTAATCCCTTGTGCTTAGTTATCGTGCCAAGAATGCCTTGAAAACGGTATCAAGACCACTCCGAGTCTACCGCAGCAAGATGTCGATTCTGCTAACTGGATCCAGTTTTACCAGCTACAGAGGGATCGGTTTCACTTTGTTACGCTGTGCCTATAATCTGCCTTGTCACGGATAAAACAAAGGCAGCCATAGTGCTGCCTTTGTACATTGACCCGCGATTATTTGCTGACCTCAACTCACCGATTCCGGTGCCTGACTGACAACCGTCAGATCTTCACCGGCCATCTCGCGTTCCATCAGAGTAAAGGCATGTTGTATCGAAGCCGCGGGTGCCTTATCCAACAGACTGACCACGACGATACCAAGAGAAGCCAACATGAAACCCGGCACCATTTCATACAGCCCCCACCAGGCGCCATTGCGCCAGACGATGACGGTCACAGCCCCGACAATCATGCCGACCAGCGCACCGTTACGCGTCATGCGCCCCCAGAGTACCGAAAACAGCACCACAGGACCGAAGGCCGCACCAAAGCCAGCCCAGGCATACCCCACCAGCCCCAGCACCTGACTATCGGGATTGCGGGCGATCACCAAAGCGATCACCGCTACCAGCAGCACCATGCAACGGCCAAACCATACCAGCTCCCGCTCCCCGGCTTGCGGACGGAAAAACGCCTTATAAAAGTCCTCGGTCAGCGCCGATGCCGACACCAACAGCTGGCATGACAGGGTACTCATCACCGCGGCCAGAATGGCGGATAACAAAATACCGGCAATCCACGGATTAAACAGAACCTGAGACAAGGTGATAAACACCCGCTCCCGATTTTCTTGCACCGGCGCCGCCAGTTCGGGGTGAGCGGCAAAAAATGCAATACCGAAAAAACCGACGGCAATGGCGCCGCCCAGGCAGAGGATCATCCAGGTCATACCGATGCGACGAGCCTTGGTGATCGTCTGTACCGAATTGGCGGCCATGAAACGGGCCAGGATATGCGGTTGCCCCATGTAGCCCAGCCCCCATGCCATCAGCGATACGATACCGATACCCGTCGTGCCGCTGAACATATCGGTGTAGCTTAAGTTGATGCTCTCGATGGCTTGCAAGCTCTCATCAAAGCTGCCCAATGAGACCATCACCATAACGGGCGTCAGCAACAGCGCAAAAATCATCAGCGTTGCCTGCACTGTGTCAGTCCAGCTCACCGCCAGGAAGCCACCGACAAAGACATAGACAATGGTGGCCAGCGCCCCAGCCCACAGTGCAGTCTGATAATCCAGTCCGAAGGTCTGCTCAAACAACCGCGCTCCCGCCACCATGCCGGAAGCACAATAGATGGTGAAAAACAGCAGGATAATGATGGCGGAGAACAGGCGCAGCAAACGACTGCGATCCTCGAAACGGTGGGTGAAAAAATCCGGCAGGGTCAATGCATTGTGGCTGATTTCGGTGTAGACCCGTAGCCTACCGGCCACAAACAGCCAGTTAAACCAGGCGCCGAGAATCAGGCCGATGGCAATCCAGCTCTCGGATATCCCGGCCGCAAAGATGGCACCGGGCAGCCCCAGCAACAACCAGCCACTCATATCGGACGCTCCGGCACTCATTGCCGTGACGAAGCTGCCCAGTGAGCGGCCACCCAGGATATAGTCTGATAGATTGCGAGTATAACGCCACGCGGCGAACCCGATCCCCACCATGGCCAAGATGTAAACCACGAAGGTGATCGTTGTTGGATTAGAGAAATTCATCGGCTTCCTGCCTCAATTTATAATATGAAGGGTTGATTTTGCTGAAGGATTAATCTACCGACAAGAGCTAGTTCGCCACGTCAATGAAAAAAAGACATTCATTTACCTCTTTGCTGCGTGCGATCAAATTTTGGAGTCTCGGATGCCACAGTTATTTCACGTCGACGCCTTTACCGCTCAGCCCTTTGCCGGTAACCCTGCGGCGGTGCTTTATGCATCTGCCCCACTCCCTGACACGACACTCCAGGCTATTGCGGCCGAGATGAATCTGTCAGAGACGGCATTCGTCTTTCCACAGCAAGAGAATCTATTTCTGTTGCGTTGGTTCACTCCGCAGACCGAGGTCGAACTCTGCGGTCATGCAACCCTGGCCAGTGCCCACGTACTCTGGCAACAACTTGACTGTCCGCACCCGGTATTGCGATTTGCCACACGCAGCGGTGAATTGACCGCCAGACGCGGTGATAACGGCATTGAACTCAACTTTCCTGCTGCCAAGCCGCAAGCCATAACACTACCCACAGGCTTGCTTGCGGCACTCGGTCTCACAGCGACGCGTTATACCGGCAGTGCCAATGGCAAGTGGATTATCGAAGTCGATAGCGAGGAACAGGTGCTGGCGTTGCAGCCGGACTTTAACGCGTTGCGCCAGCTCGAAGGGCGCGGCGTCATGGTCACCGCCCGGGCCTCACGCTCAGGCTATGACTTCGTATCGCGCTATTTCGCGCCTTGGGTAGGCGTGGATGAAGACCCCGTTACCGGCTCCAACCATGGTATTTTGGCTAGTTATTGGCAGCCCATCCTGCAGCAAACCCGTTTTATGGCATGGCAAGCGTCCGCACGCGGCGGCGAAATGGAGGTTCACCTGACTGGAGAGCGAGTGTTACTCTTTGGCCAGGCCGTCACCCTCAGCCGGGGTGAATGGTTGTTACCTTGAACCCTTGGCACGGAGATCCCATGCGTTACCGTCTCATTTTAATACCGCTGCTGGTTCTTTTGGCCGCCTGCAGCAGCCTGAATCAACTCAAGGCCCCTAACGCCACCGTCACCGCGGTACGCCCGATCCAGGGCAAAGGCATGTTGCCGGATTTTGCCATCGATCTGCATCTGACCAATCCGAACGATCAGGCGCTGTCGTTGCGCGGTGCCAGCTATACGCTGAGTATCGATGACCAGCAGTTAGTCAGCGGTGTGGCCAGCAAGTTGCCCACACTACGCGCCTATGGCGAAGCCGATGTGACGCTGACCGCCACCCCGGATGTCTTGGGCACGCTGGGACTGGCGCAGAAACTACTGCAGAGCCAGAACATCAGCCAGCTGCGATACAAATTCACCGCACGCCTCGATCTGGCCGCGCTGTTACCCGATCTGGTGATTGAAAAAGAGGGCGCGCTCTCGCTGCCGGCTGGGAAGCGCTAAGTCAGGATGCATCTGGCATAAAAAAACCCGGCTCGGCCGGGTTTTTCTTTATGACGTGTACGTTGACACGCTGCAGTGGGGAGGCTTAGACCAGGCTCTCCTGAACCCGTGCGTGCAGCTCTTGTACCGAGCTGACACTGGCGGTTTCATCCACCGGCATGGCCATGCAGCAGGCAAACGCAGCATTCAACGTCGTGGTGTAGGAGACCTTGTGTTGCAAGGCACCACGGCGTAGCTGCTTGGAGTCCTCGATCGCCTGGCGACCTTCAGCCGTGTTGACGATATAGGTGTACTCCCGATTCTTGATGCGGTCGAGAATGTGCGGGCGGCCTTCGTGCACCTTGTTCACCAGACGCGGGTTGATGCTGGCTTCACCCAGGATCACCGCCGTGCCGTGTGTCGCATCCAGCTCGAAACCGGCCTCAATCAGCTTGGAAGCCAAATCGACCACCCGCTGCTTGTCACCATTGCGCACCGACAACAGCACGCGGCCAGTACGCGGAATGGCACTGTTGGCACCCAGCTGCGCCTTGGCATAGGCTTCGGCGAAGGAGTCACCAACCCCCATCACTTCACCGGTAGAACGCATTTCCGGGCCGAGCAACGGATCGACACCCGGGAATTTGTTGAACGGCAGCACTACTTCCTTGACCGAGTAGAACGGCGGGATGATCTCCTTGGTGAAGCCCTGCTCGGTCAGCGACTGGCCAGCCATGACGCGTGCTGCGATCTTCGCCAGCGGTGCACCGGTGGCCTTGGAGACAAACGGTACCGTCCGGGCGGCACGCGGGTTGACTTCAATCAGGTAGATTTCGTCATCCTTGACCGCGAACTGCACGTTCATCAGTCCAATGACGCCGAGCTCCATCGCCAGCTTGCGTACCTGTTCGCGGATTCGATCCTGAACGTCTGCAGACAGGGTGTACGGCGGCAGCGAGCAGCCGGAGTCACCAGAGTGAATACCGCACTGCTCGATGTGCTCCATGATGCCGCCGATCACCACCTGCTCACCGTCACAGATGGCATCGACATCCACCTCGGTGGCGTCATCGAGGAAACGATCCAGCAGCACCGGTGATTCGTTGGAGACACTGACCGCCTCGTTGAAGTAGCGGCGCAGATCCTGTTCGTCATAGACGATTTCCATCGCCCGGCCACCCAGCACGTAGGACGGACGCACGACCAGCGGGTAAGTGATGCGGTTCGCCGTTTGCACCGCCATCTCGATGGTGGTAACAGTGCCGTTTTCCGGTTGCTTCAGGCCAAGACGCTCAACCGCCTGCTGGAAGCGTTCACGGTCTTCGGCGCGGTCGATGGCGTCCGGGCTGGTACCGATGATCGGTACGCCAGCGGCTTCCAGAGCACGCGCCAGCTTCAGTGGCGTCTGGCCACCGTACTGCACAATGACACCCTTCGGCTGTTCAACACGGACGATTTCCAGCACGTCTTCCAGCGTCACCGGCTCGAAGTAGAGACGATCCGAGGTGTCGTAGTCAGTGGAGACGGTTTCCGGGTTACAGTTGACCATGATGGTCTCGTAACCGTCTTCGCGCAGTGCCAGTGCGGCGTGTACGCAGCAGTAGTCAAACTCGATACCCTGGCCGATACGGTTCGGACCACCACCCAGCACCATGATCTTCTGGCGATCGGTCGGTGCCGCTTCGCACTCTTCATCATAGGTGGAATACATGTAGGCGGTGTTGGTGGCAAACTCGGCGGCGCAAGTATCGACACGCTTGTAAACCGGCACGATAGCGTGCTTGTGGCGCAGCTTGCGGATCTCGCCTTCACCGACACCCAGCAACTTGGCCAGACGGGCATCGGCAAAGCCTTTGCGCTTGAGCAGGCGCAGAACTTCCGGCGTCAAACCAGTCATGCCGCCTTCCCGCACCTGATCTTCGAGCTTGATGATCTCTTCGATCTGCACCAGGAACCAGGGGTCAATCTTGGTCAGCTTGAAGATGCCTTCAACCGACAGGCCGGCACGGAACGCATCGCCGATGTACCAAATCCGCTCGGCACCGGCGTTTTGCAGCTCATGGCTGATCCGCGAGAAGCTGGCCGGATCCTTGGCATCGACCATGGGATCAAACCCGGTCTTGCCGGTTTCCAGACCACGCAGCGCCTTGTGCAGCGACTCCTGGAAGTTACGGCCAATTGCCATGACTTCACCCACAGACTTCATCTGGGTCGTCAAACGATCGTTGGCGCCGGCAAACTTCTCGAAGTTAAAGCGCGGCACCTTGGTAACGACATAGTCGATAGAAGGTTCGAACGAGGCCGGTGTCTTGCCACCGGTGATGTCGTTCATCAGCTCATCCAGGGTATACCCCACTGCCAGCTTGGCGGCGACTTTGGCAATCGGGAAGCCGGTCGCTTTGGAGGCCAGTGCCGAGGAGCGGGAAACCCGCGGGTTCATCTCGATGATGACCATGCGGCCATCCTTCGGATTGATACCGAACTGGACGTTGGAGCCACCGGTTTCCACGCCGATTTCACGCAGTACCGCCATGGAGGCGTTCCGCATCAGCTGGTACTCCTTGTCGGTCAGCGTCTGGGCTGGCGCGACCGTGATGGAGTCACCGGTGTGCACCCCCATGGGGTCAAAGTTTTCAATTGAGCAGACGATGATGCAGTTGTCGTTACGATCCCGCACCACTTCCATTTCGTACTCTTTCCACCCGATCAGCGATTCGTCGATCAGCAACTCCTTGGTCGGCGAGAGATCCAGACCACGTTCGCAGATTTCGACAAACTCTTCCGGGTTGTAGGCAATACCGCCGCCTGAGCCACCCATGGTGAACGACGGGCGGATGATGCAGGGGAAACCCACCTTGCGTTGCACATCCCAGGCTTCATCCATGTTGTGAGCGATGCCGGCACGTGGACACTCCAGACCGATGCTACGCATCGCCAGATCGAAGCGGTGGCGATCTTCGGCCTTGTCAATCGCATCGGCGGTAGCACCGATCATCTCGACACCGAATTCGGCCAACACACCATGACGCTCCAGATCGAGCGCACAGTTCAGCGCGGTCTGGCCGCCCATGGTCGGCAGTACGGCATCCGGTCGCTCTTTCTTGATGATCTCGCGCACCACTTCCCAGGTAATGGGTTCGATATAAGTGGCATCGGCCATCTCGGGATCCGTCATGATGGTCGCCGGGTTGGAGTTGACCAGAATGACGCGATACCCCTCTTCGCGCAGTGCCTTACAGGCCTGGGCACCAGAGTAGTCAAACTCACACGCCTGACCGATGACGATGGGACCGGCACCCAGAATCAGGATGCTGTTAATGTCTGTACGTTTTGGCATGGCAGCCCTACTCCTTACGCGCGGTACTTCTTGATGAGCTCGATGAAATGGTCAAACAGTGGCGCCGCATCGTGCGGGCCCGGGCTGGCCTCAGGGTGGCCCTGGAAGCTGAACGCCGGTTTGTCGGTACGATGAATACCCTGCAGGGAGCCATCGAACAACGACTTGTGCGTTGCGCGCAGCGTGGCAGGCAGCGTGGCTTCATCCACGGCAAAACCGTGGTTCTGACTGGTGATCATCACCACATCGCGGTCCAGGTCCTTCACCGGGTGGTTACCACCGTGGTGCCCAAACTTCATCTTCACTGTCTTGGCGCCGGAGGCCAAGCCCAGCAACTGGTGGCCAAGGCAAATACCAAAAACCGGGATCTCGGTCTTCAAGAATTCCTGAATCGCCGCAATGGCATAATCACAGGGCGCAGGATCCCCCGGGCCATTGGAGAGGAAGATGCCATCCGGATTCATCGCCAGAACGTCGGCAGCGGGTGTCTTGGCCGGCACGACTGTCAGGCGGCAACCGCGATCAACCAGCATGCGCAGGATATTGCGCTTGGCACCAAAGTCATAGGCCACGACATGGAATGGCAGTTCAGCCGGCGTCGTGTGGCCCTTACCCAGCTCCCAGCTGCCTTCCGTCCAGCTGTAAGCCTCGGCGACCGTGACCTCTTTGGCCAAATCCATGCCCTTGAGTCCAGGGAACGCCTTGGCGTGGGCCAGTGCCGTTGCTTCGTCGAGCTGTTTGCCCGTCATGATGCAACCAGCCAGCGCGCCCTTCTCACGCAGGATGCGCGTCAGTTTGCGGGTATCGATATCGGCGATACCCACCACATTCTGGCGCTTGAGATAATCGGAGAGAGAGAGTTCGGAACGGAAGTTGGAGGCGATGAGCGGGAGATCGCGAATGATGAGGCCTTGTGCATGGATACTTGCGGACTCTTCGTCTTCGCTGTTGGTGCCGGTGTTGCCGATGTGAGGATAAGTGAGGGTAACAATCTGGCGGGAATAGGAAGGATCAGTAAGGATTTCCTGATATCCCGTCATCGAGGTATTGAAGACCACCTCTCCAACGGAACAACCTTCGGCGCCAATTGAAACGCCCTTGAATATCGTGCCATCTTCCAACACGAGTAAGGCAGTATGAGTCAAGACGACCTCCAATTTCGTGATTTTTTGGGGGTTTGCCCTATTTGGTAATGAAAGCCCGATTTTTTAGAATCAAGCCTCTATCTCCAGGCAAATTTCGCGCATTTTACATGAACGAAGATTCTTTTCAACCCCGCATAAACCACAAAAGAAAATTAATTCTAAAAAAAGGAATATATTTTCAATTTACGCATTAATTGACAGCAAGAAAAAACACGGAATACAAGCAAAAACGTTTTACACGACACCAATGAACACATGAATCAAAAAAACGACAACAAACAAATCTAACTTCATGTATTTTATGAAATAAAAAAATCAATCAAATAAAATTAAATCAACAATTTTCGCCATAATACACCGCAAAGACACCAAACAATCCAGCCAAAATCAATGGCGCATAAAAATTCAAATGATGATTGACAGCATAGCGTGGCAGCACACTTCCTAAGGGACAATCAGCGCCCGTCTCGCCACCCATAAGTGGCACTCAAAAAAAAACCGCCTTACGGCGGTTTTTCATCACTTTAACTGCAGAACATCCTGCATGTCATACAAACCCGGTGTTTGCTCTTTTAACCAAACTGCCGCACGAACTGCGCCATTAGCAAATGTGGACCGGCTTGACGCTTTGTGCGTTATCTCAACCCGCTCACCAATATCGGCGAACATCACGGTATGCTCACCCACCAGATCACCGGCGCGAATGGTTGAAAAACCGATCGTGCTGCGCTCCCGCTCACCAGTGATCCCTTCTCGACCATAAACAGCACACGATTTCAAATCTCGGCCCAATGTTTTAGCCACAACTTCGCCCATGCTAAGCGCAGTCCCGGACGGGGCATCCACCTTATGTCGGTGATGTCCTTCGATAATCTCGATATCGGTATACTCACCCATTACCCGTGCCGCCTGCTCCAGCAATTTGAATACCAGATTCACGCCGACACTGTAATTAGAAGCAAATACGACCCCAATCTGTTTAGCGGCAGCAGCAATCGCGGCCTTACCAGCATCATCAAATCCGGTGGTGCCAATCACAATGCGTTTACCATGAGCAACCGCCAGCTGGAGATGGGATAACGTGGGTTCAGGGCGGGTAAAATCAATGATGACATCGAATTGATCAATCACGTTGGCAAGATCAGCGACGATATTGACTCCCAAAGCCCCAATACCGTTAATCTCACCGACATCCATTCCAATCACGGCAGCGCCTGGCCGCTCGGTGGCAACGGTTAAACGGGTCGCCGGATTATTGGCGATGGCGTCGATCAGTATCTTTCCCATACGACCATTACAGCCGACCAACGCAACACGGATTTGATTATCCATATCCTTTTTCCTTTTTCTTCGCCTAGCTTGGTGCGGCAGTTTACCCAGACGCTGGCCGCTTTGAAAAGGGGGCAAAAAAAGGCCGGATGACTCCGGCCTTTTTCGCGATTAGACGATGTCTAACAGCTCAACTTCAAACACCAGGGTGGAGAACGGTGGAATCGAACCGGCACCGCGTTCGCCATAGGCCAGATGATGCGGGATCGTCAACTTCCACTTGGAACCTACCGGCATCAGTTGCAACGCTTCAACCCAACCGGCAATCACACCAGTCACCGGGAATTCGGCCGGTTGCCCACGGCGTACCGAACTATCAAACACGCGACCATCCGGGAAGGTACCATGATAATGCACTCGCACCTTATCACCCTTGGCCGGCATGCTGCCCTTGCCTTCGACCAATACTTCGTATTGCAGCCCAGAATCGGTCACCGTCACTTCATCACGAGCCGCATTGGCCGACAAGAAGGCCTCGCCCTGCGCTTGTGCGGTAACGGCCAGCTCACGTTCAGCCGCCTCAAGACGCTCGGTGATCACTTCGAAGGCTTCGCCGATCTCCTGCTGGTCAACAGCAAACGCTTTGCCCAGTACCGCGTCCTCGATACCCTGCTTGACCGCAGCCAGGTCCAGTCCATCGAAGGACTGTTGGGAAAGCTGGTCACCGATTTGGCGCCCAATACCGTAGCTGGCTTTCTGTTCGTGGGTAGTAAATTGCGTCATGGATACTCCATAGGTAGGCCGTGATGGCATCAATGAAGCCCGGATGATAGCAGAGTTTTGTGCTTGCCGGCATGCTGGCGTGCTAGCGGAGACTTAATGAGCGGAACATGTGCCGTTGTTGATACTGCCCTTGCCCTACCATTTGCTGATGATGACGACCGTCATACCGAAAGCCTTCGCGCAGATAAAAATGTTCTGCACGCAGGTTGTTGGCCAGCACCCAGAGATCAACGCGCTGCATCTGCTCAGTGCGCATGTCGTCTAGCCCCTGTTGCAGGAGTTGATGACCTATACCCTGATTCCAGAAAAACGGATGCAGATAAAGTGATTTCAGCAACGCTTGTGATCGCAACTCCGGGTGCCAGAATAAAAAACCGACCAAGCCATCATCTATCTCGGCCAGTATGGTATGGCATGGCCAATCCACCAGGCGTTGCATCCAGATGGCAATGCGCTCTTGCTCAGATCGCAACGGAAACGACGAAGGCAGCAGTCCGCTGTAGGCTGCAGACCAGCTCTCCTGTTGCACTCTGGCAATTTCCGGCGCGTCCTTGCTTTGCGCCGGGCGCAGCGTTAAAACTGACATTGCGGCTTTCGACCCAACTCGCGGGCTTTAGTATAAAGCGGAGTTACCGCATCCAGTTGGCGACTCAGTTCGTCAATCCGGTGTTGATCCGAGGGGTGCGTAGACAAAAACTCCGGAGGCTTCTTGCCGCCACTGATCTGGGCCATGTTCTGCCACAAGGAAATCGCCTGCTCCGGCTTGAATCCGGCCATCGCCATCAGTTGCAGGCCCAATACATCCGCTTCCGTCTCCTGAATCCGTCCATATGGCAACAACACGCCAACCTGGGCACCGATGCCCAGAGCTGCCATCGCCGGTTCACGGTAGCTGGCGTCGCCAAGTGCGGCATCCGCCGCGACCATACCCACCCCGGCCAGCTGACTCTGCGATAACCGTTCATTTGAATGGCGAGCTAACACATGCGCCACCTCATGCCCCAACACGGCCGCCAGCTGATCCTGATTATTGACAGCTTTGAACAAACCGGTATAGACACCAATACGCCCACCAGGCAAGGCGAACGCATTCACATCTGGGGAGTCAAACAGTTCCACCTGCCAGTCCTGTGTGGAGTAGTTATAGCTGGCTGGAATTTGATGCACGATGGCATCGGCCACGCAGCGAACAAATCGCGTTTTTTTCTTGTCAGTCGAAATTTTTTCTTCTTTTTTGAGTTGCTCGAATGATGTCAAGCCAAGTTGAGCCACTTCACCATCGCTAAAGAGTATCAACTGTCTGCGGCCAGTCGGTGATGTCGCACAGGCCACTAACAAAACACAGGCCAGTGCTCCGGATATCCAACGCTTCTTCATGCCATCCCCCTTATTATTTATGACCGAATGTTAATCCATTCAAGGGCTTTGACAAGTAAAGGCTATCGTCTCTGCATCAGGATTTGCTTGTCGCTGCTGCAAAAAAATAACGCACCTGTGCAGGTGCGTTATTTAACATCAGAAGATCAGCGCTGGAACTGTTCCGGACTGATTTGGCCGATTTCCGGCGCAGTCTTGTCAGACAACAGCCACAGAGTAAATTGATGCAACTGGGCGTGATGGGACAACGCCACGAGGAAAGCTCCACCTACCTCACGGTAGCCAAGCTCATAGTTCTTCAACGTTGTCGGTGGCACACTAAGCAGCTCGGCAAATTTCGGGCGACTCAGACCTACAGTTTCGCGAATTTGACGGATTTTTTGTCCTACAGAGACTTCACTGTTATTCATACGATTCCTCACACAGCTAGCGTTGCGACCAAAGGCCGCAAAAATGATTCAGACCAAGTAGACCAGTTTTAGTACGTCAGTTTTATCCTGCTCGGCTGTATCTTTGTTCTGTCGTTATTGTGTCGTTATCGTTGTGTCATCTTCGCGTGCTTACTTGCCGTATGACAATTGTGCAATTACACAATTGTTCCTCGGCGATGCGCATGTTAAACCTATCAGTTGACAGGGTAAACAAAAAAACAGTTTCCACTTGAATTCTAGTGTAGCCCATTTGGAGCATTGTCAACGCATGTCACACTCGCTTGCCGTCAGCTTCCCTTCATCCATCGTTAACCCAAGCCATGCCCATCAACATGATAGCCAACTGCTGCAATTGGACATTAGCGAGAGCGATGCCATTTTCGTTGCTGCGCTGAATTCGCAAACAGGTGCACAATGGCTGCGTCTGAGCCAACATTGGCGCAAACCGCTGCTCGTGCAGGAAACGGAGCATGGGTATCGTCTGCATCACCTTGTACCATCGGCCTCTCGCGGAACGCCAACAAGTGCAAATGATGATGAACGGATTCAACAACAACAGCTGCTACCATTTGAGCAATGGGATGGCGAACAGCCTGTCCTCTGGCTCGTCGTACCGGCTTTCATGCTCCCGCTGGCCAGGGCCCTGGTGTCAATCCATCGCCTGGATCCATATCTTTCCCGTCATTATTTCCGCCAGCTAACGCCGATACTCAGCCATCTGACAGGCGTCGATCACGAGGCGCTACTCATGCAGGCGCTAGGGGCCGAATCAGGCTTGTTGACCGAGAGGCAACAGGCCTACCGGCAGTTCGAAAAAAAGCTTGTCAGACAGTACCGCGGCCATTGAGTCCATCACCACTACAATATCTGATAAAACCACTCCATTCTGCTCATTTTTCAGCCAACTACATGATGAATAAGACTTTCTTGTTGTTTTTTAACCATCATGGGGTATTGGCAGCGCATGGGACTCGGCTCATAATATGACGCGCGTCACAATCCCGCCCGAGAGCGGGGCCTATCCATGTTGGAGATAACAATGAAATTGACAGTGGCTTCATCCCTCGTTGCCAGCCTGATGGCTGGTCTGATGTTCAGTGCCTCCGCCCACGCTAACGATGCCGAAGGTGCCTACTTCGGCGCTGGTGCTGGCTGGTCCCAGTATCGCGATCTGAACGATGTCGCAAATACCGGCGTTAACCGCGATGCCTTCTCCAGTCGTCTGCTCGGTGGTTATACCTTCAATGAGTTCTTTGGTCTGGAAGCCGGTTATGACTGGATGGGCCATGGTAAAGTCGGCGATGACACTTATCGTATCGATGGCTGGACACTGTCCGCCTTGCCGCGCTACCCGCTGAGCAAAGAAATTTCCCTGCTGGGTGAAGTCGGTCTGATGCGTGATTACGCGACCAATGATGACCGTCAAACCAAATCTCATGGCTACTCACCGGTCTTCGGTATCGGTGCTGCGTACCGTGTTAACGATGCCGTGGATCTGCAGGCGCGCTATCGCATCGTCGATGACGCAGGTCGCCAGGCTGCCGGCAACACCGATGTAAACAACCTGGGTTTTGAAGTTGTTTACTACCCGACCCGTAGCAGTGCCCCCGCACCGGTTGTCGCTCCGGCACCTGTCGCCGAAACCGCAGCTGCCCCGGCGCCGCAGGAAGTTGTCGAGACCAAGCGTTTTACGCTGACCTCAGATGTCCTGTTTGACTTCGGCAAGGCATCCCTGAAGCCGGAAGGCAAGGCCGCCCTGACCAAGCTGTACAACGAAATTTCATCCCTGGACATGAAGGATCACCAGACCGTGGTGTTTGGTTATACCGACCGTATCGGTAGCGATGCCGCTAATATGAAACTGTCGCAACAACGTGCCCAATCCGTCGTCAACTACCTGAAGGCACAAGGTATCGCCGCTGATCGCATCACGGCGACCGGCCGTGGCGAAGCCAACCCGGTGACCGGCACGACCTGCAATGGCATCAAGAACCGCAAGAATTTGATCTCTTGCCTGGCCTCTGACCGTCGTGTAGAAATCGAAGTCAAGGGCATCAAAGAAGTCGTAGTTCAACAGTAATCGCGACTGCGCCATGCAATACTCGAACGCCCGGAGATCCGGGCGTTCTTTATTAGCAAACAGAGACTCATAGGTGACTGAAATGGAGAAACAACCGATTACCTCTGCCGCTCTGCTGGAGCTGGCCAACAAGATGCTGCGCGAACATGAAGATTATATGTCTGGTATAGAAGCCCAGTCGGTCGAGCAAAAGAACGGCATCCTGGTGTTTAAGGGTGAGTTTTTCTTCGATGAGCAGGGCTTGCCGTCCCCCAAGAGCATGATGGTATTCAATCTGTTCAAACACCTGGCCCAAACCCTGTCGGGGCAATACCAGCTGATAGACTGACAGCGACAGCTTGCCTATCCAGATGACGAATGACAGAATTCGTCCACCCTGAATGTTGTGAATTTGTAACATGACCACGACGATTTACGGTATCGCCAATTGCGATACCATCAAGAAAACCCTGAACTGGTTTAAACAGCAGGGCCTAGCGCATCATTTTCACGATTACCGCAAGCAGGGCATTGATGCCGATTGGCTCGCCGCCGTCGAATCGAAACTCGGTTGGGAAGCGATGTTGAACCGTCGGGGCACCACATGGCGCACGCTGGATGAAAAACTGCGCGCCAATCTGGACCAGCAGGGGGCACTGCTGCTAATGCAGCAACACCCTGCGCTCATCAAACGTCCTCTGATTGAACACGAGGGCCAATGGCTAATCGGGTTTGATGCCGATACTCTGACCGAATTGATGCTCTAAATTTCACCGCAAGGATGCCCGATGTCTGACTCCCCTGTATATACGCTTGCCTGCGATCTGATCCGTCGCCCCTCTGTCACCCCTGAGGATGCCGGTTGCCAGCAGATGATGGCCGATTACCTGAGCCGCCTTGGATTCACCATCGAACCCATGATCTTTCACGATACAACGAACCTGTGGGCTCGACGCGGCACCGAGGGGCCGGTCTTCTGCTTTGCCGGGCATACGGACGTTGTTCCGCCGGGGCCGCTGGAGAAATGGCACACCCCCCCGTTTGAGCCGACATTGCGTGACGGCTACCTTTACGGGCGCGGCGCTGCCGACATGAAGGGGTCAATTGCTGCCATGATGGTGGCCGTCGAGCGTTTCATCAACGCGCATCCCGATCATCAGGGCTCGATTGCCTTCCTCATCACCAGTGATGAAGAAGGTCCGTTCATCAATGGTACGCCCAAGGTGGTCGACACACTGGAAGCGCGCGGTGAAAAAATCACCTGGTGCCTGGTCGGCGAGCCCTCCTCTACCGCGTTACTCGGCGACGTCGTCAAAAATGGTCGGCGCGGATCCATTACCGGCGATCTGAAAGTGATCGGTATCCAGGGACATGTGGCCTACCCACATCTGGGGCGAAATCCGATCCACCAAGCGGCTCCTGCACTGGCTGAACTTGCGGCCATGCAATGGGATCAGGGCAATGCATCCTTCCCGCCAACCAGCTTCCAGATTGCCAACATTCGTGGTGGAACCGGCGCCTCTAACGTGATCCCCGGCGAGCTCGACGTCCAGTTCAATTTTCGTTTCAGTACCGAATTGACCGCTGCGCAGATTAAGCAACAGGTGGTCGACATTCTCGACAAGCATGAACTCGAGTACGAAATAAACTGGACGCTGAGCGGTCATCCATTCCTGACCGCCGCCGGTGATCTGGTCGATGCGACGGTGGCTGCAATTCATAGTCAGACAGGACGTCAAACCGAACTATCGACTTCCGGTGGAACCTCTGATGGCCGCTTCATCGCCCGCACCGGTGCACAAGTGATCGAATTGGGCCCGGTCAACGCAACCATTCATAAACTGAATGAATGCGTAAAACTGTCGGATCTGGAGCTATTAAGCGACGTATATACCGATATTTTACGACGCTTGTTGGCCTGAGGTTCCGATGCTAAGTACGGCTCAATGGCTCGGCTTGGATGATAGTCACCTGGTGGAGGTGCCGAATAATGCACCACACCGCTTGACGGCTGCCACTGCCATCGCCTTTTGCCAACTGCAACAGGCGGCAGCGGCTGATGGACTGAGGGTTGGAATCGCCTCCTCGTATCGCGATTTTCAACGTCAGCGCCAAATCTGGAATGGCAAATTTGACGGCTCTCGACATGTTCACGACGATGCCGGCCGCACGGTCGACATGAGCCGGTTGGATGATGAGGCCAAAGTGGATGCCATCTTGCGCTTTAGTGCCATACCCGGCGCTAGCCGCCATCACTGGGGGACGGATCTGGATCTGTTTGCCCCAGCCCTGCTCCCGGACGGACAACGGCTGCAACTGGAACCGTGGGAATATGCCGATGATGGCTATTTCAGTCCTCTCACACACTGGCTGGATGAGCACATGGCAGTTTTTGGGTTTTATCGACCCTTTGGCGACGGCCAGTCGGTTGCCGCCGAACCATGGCATATCAGCCATCAGCCGGAAGCTCAGGCGATTCAACAACAGCTGAGCATCGATGCCCTGGCGGAGCTGCTGCTTGCCAGTCAGGTTGCCGGCAGCCAGCTATTGTTAGCGCGTCTACCTCAACTTTGGCAAAATTATGTCTTGGTTAACATGGGCAAATAGGGTGACATGCCCCCACGGTATGTCTCGGGAGGAAGTATGTGGCTATGGATTGTAATCGCGCTGCCCATTATTTTATTGATAGGCTTGCTGTTTAACGCGGTGCGTGACATGAAACGTCTGGAGCGAGAGCTACCGAACTACCGGGATAAGGTTCGGCGCCTGGTCGATGACGAAGACGATGCCGATCATTGGCTCAATCGACCGACGGCTCCTTGTCAATCAAAACCGGCCGCCTCATCGCCGGAGCGCAAGGATAGCCAACCATAATCCCCGGCAAACACCCCATGTCCATTCAGCGGCTGATATGCCCTCAGAATAAAAAACAGCGCCTTGCGGCGCCGTTTTTATCGATGTCAGGCAAACGTTTGTGTGCCGGACAAAATCAGTCGAGCTTAACGCCCAGACGATGTGCCACTTCTTCGTAGGCTTCAACGACGCCACCCAGCCCCTGACGGAAACGATCCTTGTCCAGCTTTTGACGGGTTTCTTTGTCCCACAGGCGGCAACCATCCGGTGAGAACTCATCGCCCAACACCACCTGACCTTCAAATACACCGAATTCCAGCTTGTAATCGACGAGGATCAAACCTGCCGCATCAAACATGGCCTTCAGCACATCGTTAACCTTGAAGGTCAGTTCCTTCATCTTGGCCACTTGTTCGTCGGTCGCCCAGCCGAAAGAACGGATGTGATAGTCGTTGACCATGGGGTCATGCAGCGGATCATTCTTCAAGAAGAATTCGAAGGTCGGCGGATTAAGTTCCATCCCTTCCTGCACGCCCAGACGACGGCAAATCGAGCCGGCCGTGACGTTACGCACCACGCACTCAACGGGGATCATCTCCAGCTTCTTGACCAGCGCCTCGTTGTCGGACAACAGACGATCCATCTGGGTCGGCACACCGGCTTCTTCCAGCTTGGTCATGATGAAATGGTTGAACTTGTTGTTGACCATGCCCTTGCGGTCCAGCTGTTCAACTTTCTGACCATCAAAAGCTGACGTATCGTTGCGGAACAGCAGGACGAGACGGGTCGGATCGTCAGTGGTGTACACGGATTTGGCCTTGCCACGATACAGTTCGGCTTTCTTTTCCATTTAGAACTCACTCCAGTGTGGTGTTAGCAGATAAAGACAAAGGGGCACACAGGCCCCTTTGCAATCACTTCTTCGTCACGACGGTCTGCTGACGGCTGAATGCCTTGGACAAACCGAGGAACATCTTACTGACGACAGAAGACGGTACCGGCTTCTTGTCCTCATCAAACAGGGTAATGGACGTCTTGCCCTTATACTCGCCAAATTGCAGGCGATAGGTGCCAGAATCCAGCCCGAACGGCTCGATATCTTTCGCCTTCCAGAAATCACTGTCCGGCTCGTCATAATCCACGACGATCAGTCCCTTGGACTGGGTCTTGGTAGTAACTTCAAAGTTCAGTTGCGGCAACAGTGTATTGATACGGTTCCAGGCCGTCTCGAACGAGGCATCGACCAACCAGGCCGTCAAACCGTTGTCATCCACACCCAATGACATTTGCAGCCGGTTGCTGTCCTGGTTGATAACACCAGCCCGCAGTTGCTGGTCATAATCGATAGCGACCTGATTAAGCATTAGTGCCGAGAAACGTTGCTGATCAAACGCAGTCAACGCCGGCATGTCATCGCCGTTCTCACCATATTCATGGCTCAGCAACTGAGCGGCCAGCCCGGTACGGTGACGCTCTTTGTCACTCTTGATAACAAATCGGTAGCGTTGATGAACCTGAATCTCCTCATCATCTGCTGACTTATCCGTCCAGGGAGCAAGGCGCGTGTTGGCATAGAACCAGCCCGTATCCAGACTGCGATTGGCGACATTCATATCTTCAATGGCAATACCGCGCCGACGCAGGAACCCTATCACTTCGTTCCAGATATCGTTGTCAATCTGCTGCGTCACGCTGCGCGCCGTGAACCACAAGGTCATGCCCTTGCCATCCGGCTCGGCCCGGCTGCCCGGAACCAGGGTGAAGACCTGCATTGGTGTCCGAACATCGACATCAGCACCCAACGGGCTGTTCGCAACCCCGGCCGCCAGAGCCGGGATCCGGTATTCGGTGACAAAACCTGGAGAATCAAGCCCGCTCGGCACCACGAATGGCTTAGTCACAGGTTTGACATCCAGGTAGTCAAATCCGCGATCAGCTTGTCGACGATCTGCCTCCGAGGAACACCCTACCAGCATCAGTGTTACGAGGCTCCCTGCCACCAGCATGGAGAACGGGAACGTTTGATGTTTATGCACGCTTGATTAACTCCGCTCGGTTCAACGCCTGCTCCATCGCCTCGACCCCGGCAGGGCTCAGCGGTGTCAGCGGCAGTCGTAATCCGCTATTGGTTATCAAGCCCAGCCGGGCACACGCCCACTTGACCGGGATTGGATTCGATTCGATAAACAGCGTCCGGTGAGCCGGCATCAACTGTTCGTTCAAGGCCAGCGCCGCATCGCGATCACCCGCCAAGGCTTGACGACACATCAGTGCCATTTCGGCCGCTGCGATGTTAGCGGTAACTGAAATCACGCCATTACCGCCGCGCAGCATAAAATCGCACGCACTGGCATCATCACCGCTATAGAGCGCAAAGTCATGCCCACAGCCCGAACGCAATGATTCTACACGGGACACGTCACCTGTGGCCTCTTTCAGACCACAAATACCAAACTGATGGGCCAATCGTGCGACTGTCGTGGGTTGCAAATCACAGCCCGTTCGGCCGGGAACATTATAGAGGATTTGAGCCAGACCACTAGCCTCACCGATCGTTGCATAGTGGCGGTAAAGCCCTTCTTGAGTCGGTTTGTTGTAGTAGGGCGTGACGGACAACCCCCATTCAACCCCGATGGCCTTCAGCTGACGGGCCAGTTCAATGGCATGACGAGTATTGTTACTACCACAGCCAGCGACCACAGGAAGGCGTCCAGCCGCGTAAGTCAGTACCGCCTCAACGACAGACAGATGCTCTGCCATGTCCAGGGTAGCCGACTCACCTGTCGTACCGACGACAACCAGTCCCGAAGTACCCGCCGCGAGGTGATACTCGACCAGACGTTGCAATGAGGAAAAATCCACCGCCCCCTGCTCGTCCATGGGGGTGATGAGGGCAACGAGACTACCGCTTAACATGAATCTGAACTCCGCTTTGGCGAGGGCGCTATGGTAAGGCCGGACCCCGCCAATTACAAGGGAAGGCAGTAGACCCGCCAGCAGTCTGTGCTACCATCCCCCCATAGGTTACAGTCGGAAATGTCCCATGATTCATTATCTTGTGGTGACCGCACTCGGTAGCGATCGCGCGGGTATCGTCAACCAGGTTACCCATGTTATCAGCGAATGTGGTTGTAACATCGTCGACTCGCGTCTGGCCATCCTGGGCAACGAGTTCACCTTTACCATGTTATTGTCCGGCGAGTGGAATGCGCTGACGCGGCTGGAGTCGATATTACCCACCAGGAGCCACGAGCTTAATCTTGTGACGTTGATGAAACGCACGACACGGCACCAGATAACGGATTATCCGCTGCGCGCCCAGGCAGAACTGTTGATCCGGGACGAACCCGGCATCGTAAGCCAATGTACCGGTTTTTTCAGTGCCCAGGGTTGGGATCTGCATGCACTGCGTTCGGAAACCCTGCCGATGACACCCCATGACATGCTGCACGCCCGATTTGAACTGCAATTGCCTCAGATCGACAGTGAACCGATGTTAGCCGCTCAGTTTGCTGACTTTTGTCAGCAGTTGGGGGCCGAACAATACGAATTTTCTATCCTGCACAAGCCCGGAGGTCATACATGCCCAGATTAACAGCCGGCCAGCCGGCCCCAGACTTCACCTTGCCAGATCAGAACGGCGTTGCCGTCAGCCTGTCGTCTTTGCGTGGACAAAAGGTGCTGATCTACTTCTACCCTAAAGCCGCGACACCCGGGTGCACGACGCAAGCCTGTGGGCTGCGAGATACCGCAGCCGAGTTCAACAGCCTGAACACCCGTGTGCTTGGCATCAGCCCTGACGCGCCGGCCAAACTGAAAAAATTTGCAGACAAGCAGCAACTGAACTTCACACTCCTGGCGGATGAAGATCATGCCGTTGCCGAGGCGTTTGGCGTCTGGGGACCGAAAAAATTCATGGGCAAGGAATTTGATGGCATCCACCGCATCAGTTTTCTCATTGATGAACAAGGTCTCATCAGCCAGGTGTTTGACGACTTCAAAACCAGTAACCACCACGACGTGGTGCTCAATTATCTTAAAAACCGCTAAGCAGCAGCCGGGTTATCCCGGCTGTCACCTCCCCGACCGCACTGTGCAGGACGGCATCTGCGACCTGAGACGCCATGCACAGCCGCTAGCAGATTGAACACGGCCATGAACATTTCGACGTTTGCCAAGCTCACCGGATTATCGATACACACCTTGCGTTATTACGAAAAACTGGGGCTGCTCAGTAACATCGGGCGCAACGCCAGCGGACACCGCTGTTACACGCCGGCCGATGCCCAGTGGGTAAACTTCATCAACCGCCTGAAGGCCACGGGGATGCCGTTACGACAAATTATCGATTATGCCAGGCTGCGCGCGCTCGGAACGCCCACGCTGGCGGCACGGAACCGCCTGCTCTGTCAGCATAGGGATGCATTGCAACAGCGATTGCAGCAAGACCTCGAACACCTGCATGCGCTGGAGGCCAAGATAGCCCTCTATCAGCAGCAACTGAACAAGGTAGCCGACCAATAAAAGCCCTTGCGCTAGAGTGCGCTCGAGGTTTTAGCCTCTTGTGGTCTTTGTCCACAGGAGGGGCGCAGCATGAGCACGACACGTTATGAACAGGGCTGGCAGCAACTGACCAGCATTGATGGTCAGGCCGGTCAGACGGTGATAGACAGCCTGGAGGCCATCTGTCCGGATCTTGGGCGTTACATCATTGAGTTTGCGTTTGGCGATCTCTACTCCCGGCCGGGTCTCGATTTGCGCGCACGCGAAATAGCGACCGTCGCGGCACTGACAGTACAGGGGCACAGCGCTCCGCAACTCAAGGTACATCTGCAGGCGGCACTGAATGTCGGCTGCCAACCGGCCGAATTAATTGAAGTCATATTGCAGATGGTGGCTTATGCCGGCTTTCCGGCCGCCATCAATGCCATGCTGATCGCCAAGGAGGTCTTCCGCGAGCACCCGTTGTTACCCGCGACGGCCGTGAAATAAACATCACGCCCAGAAGGCATCTGGACCGGCACATGTGGTGCCGGTCCAGATACTTGCGATGTCTGACCATAGCGTTCGATTCCCCTGGCCGGTCTTGGCCAGCCGGTAGCGCAGCAGCCGACCGCATGTTGCATCCGCCTTGCTGGCAGCGCCCCCCGGTCTGGACAGCGAGAACAGGGCGGTATACAAAGGGGCATCGCGGTGCACAAGGAGTGGGAAATGCGTGTCATCATCTTGCAACATGTTCCGTTTGAAGGCCCTGGTTGTATCGAAGCCTGGTTGAACACCCGCGGCGCCAGTATCAGGACCATTCGCCTGTTTGCCGAAGACCCCTTGCCGCATCAGGAGGAGATTGACCTGTTAATCGCGATGGGTGGCCCCATGAGTGTCAATGACGAGGCCATCTACCCCTGGCTGGCTGCGGAGAAACGCCTGATAGCTCGTGTCATTGCCGCAGGCAAACCTGTGCTGGGGATCTGCCTTGGCGCCCAGTTGATGGCCGCCGCGCTGGGGGCCCGCGTCTATGCTGCGCCGAGCAAAGAGATTGGCTGGTTTCCAATCCATGCGGTCACGGCTTTGGGCGATCAGTTTGCTTTTCCCCCCAAGCTTGACGTCTTTCACTGGCACGGAGAAACCTTTGAGCTGCCAGCCGGCGCAACCCTGTTGGCCAGCAGCCAAGGCTGCCGTCATCAGGCGTTCCAGATCGGTCCACGCGCCATCGGCTTGCAATGCCACCTCGAAATCACGCCGCAAAGCGCCGCGAGTCTGATCGCAGCCTGCAAGGAGGAACTGCAGCCAGGTCAATTCGTACAGGATGAGGCCAGTCTGTTGGCCACCCCGTTCGAGCGCTATGCGCCTCCCCATGCCTTGATGGGGCAGCTGCTCGACTATCTGTTGCGGGCACCAGAGTAAGCAGCGCAGCCAGTGCAAGCGTCGCGACTGATGCAGGGTAAAGGTCGGGTTTTAAGTCACCTGTCAAAGCAGGTATAGTGGCATACAATCATTAACACCTTGATGACACACAATAAAAATGACTATCGAGCAGTTGGATTCTCTGTTTGACCGCCTCTTCCCCATCTGTCGCAGCATTTCCGGTCACGGCTTGCGCGAGAGTCTGGCCATCTTCGCAGAACAGATGCCTCTGCATCTGGAAAGCACCCCCTCTGGTACCCAGGTCTTCGACTGGACTGTGCCGCACGAATGGCATATTGAATCCGCGACCCTGACCGCTCCCGATGGCCGGGTGGTCGCCGACTTTGCCGACCATAACCTGCGGGTAGTGAACTATTCGGCGCCGATGATTGGCAAGGTGTCACTGGAGGCGCTGCGCCCGCAACTGCACACCCTGCCCCAGCAGCCGGATCTGATTCCGTATGTCACCTCCTACTATCAACCGAATTGGGGATTTTGCCTGACGCATAACGAGTTGAATCAGCTGATTCCAGGAGAGTATCAGGTCCGCATCGACAGCCAGTTCACTCCCGGCGAAATCAATTATGGCTCGACCCTGCTCACCGGCGACACGGCGCAGGAATTCCTGCTATCGAGCTATCTGTGCCATCCAAGCATGGCCAACAATGAACTCAGTGGTCCGCTGGTACTGCTCGGCCTGTATCAGCGTTTACTCCGCTGGCCCAAGCGGCGTTTCAGCTACCGATTCGTGCTCGCACCCGAAACCATCGGCAGCCTCTGCTATCTGGATCGCTATGGTGAGCACCTCAAGCAGCATTGTATCGGCGGATTGGTTCTGACTTGTCTGGGCGGCCCGGAAACGGCGCTCTCCATCAAACTGGCGCGCAATGAACACTGCCTGCTCAACCAGCTGGTGCGACGCCTGGCCAGTGAGCGGCCGCAGCAATGGAAGATCCGCGAGTTTACCCCCTGTCACGGCTCCGATGAACGGCAGTATTGTTCTCCCGGTTTTAATCTGCCGGTCGCGCAGGCTGCACGCACCGTATATGGCGCCTTCGCCGAATACCATACCAGTGGTGATACCAAGGAGTTCATGCAAGTCGACCAGCTGGTGGCCGCGATAGATCAACTCGAGCAACTGCTGTTACAGCATGAAAACTCCGGCGTGTTCGAACGCACCAATCCCTATGGCGAGCCGCAACTTGGCCGACGCGGTCTGTATCCGAACATGAACTCCCCGCACAGCCATGCTAAATCAACCGATAGCTTGCTTGATGGCCGAACCCAGCTGATGGCGATGCAGTGGATACTGAATCTCGCGGATGGCCAACACACGTTGCCACAAATGGCCCATCGCGCCGGCATGCCACTCAGCACACTGCTGGCAGTGGTACCCCGACTGGAAGAGGCAGACCTGATCCGCTTTACGGCCATGCAGCCTGAGGAGAAGCCATGTCGATAGTGCTCATTACCGGCGATCACCCGCGCCATCGCTATCTGGCTCGCCAGGTCATGGCTTGCGGGTTACCGGTTACCTGGTTTGCTGAACAGCGCGAGCATTTCACTCCGCCCCCCCCGGCGCACCTGAATCGGCATTTGGCCACCTTGTGGCAGCGTCACTTTTCATTGCGGGATGAATGCGAGCACAGTTACTTTTCCCAGCACGGCGCCCCACTCGACGCCGCTATTCCGATTACCTCGGCGCAGCTTAATGCTGACGACCTGATCAGCCACCTGCGACAACTGCAACCCCGACTGCTGCTCTCCTATGGCTGCCACAAGCTCTCGCCGGCACTGCTAAGCTGCTTCGACGGCATGGCCTGGAACGTTCATGGGGGGCTCTCGCCCTGGTATCGCGGCTGCATCACGCACTTTTGGCCCAGCTATCTACTGGAGCCGCAGATGACCGGCATGACCCTGCATACCACCACCGAGGCGATAGATGGCGGCGATATTCTCTACCAAAGTGCCGTGACGCCTCGCAGAGGTGACCGGTTGCACGACCTGGCCTGCCGTGCCGTACGGGAGTTTAGCGATGCGTTGCCCGAGGTACTAGGCACCCTGCTGGCCTCCGGGCAGCCGGTTGCGGGGATCAGACCCGCCAGCAGCGGACGCATCTGGACGGCGCGCATGTGGCAACCTCAACACCTTGAGCTGATCTATGGGCAGATGGAGGACAAGATTGTCGATTACTGTCTCGATAGTGGCGTGGCGATGCCGGCGGCCAAGCTCTTGTGTGTCGAGTCCCTCGCGCCGCTCCTTTCCTCGCGGCATGCGCCTGCCACACTGAGCAACTAAGCCATGACACAGCCGCAACTGGAGCCGCGAGCGCAAGCCTTTGTTGAACACTACTACCAACAGCACCCTCAGGCGCGGCGTGAACGGCACATTGAGGCTGACTACTTCTGTGCCGATGAGCACAGCGCCAACCAATGCGCCCTGTTGGTTGCGCAGGGCATCAAACGGGCGACTTGCAGTCTGGAGGCCTGGTATCAACCAGGCGCGGAGCGAAGACCTGAGAAGGAGGACTGGCTGATCGTGACCGACTGGAGCGGGTCACCGGTCGCCCTGGTGGAGATCACCCGGGTCGAAAGCTGTGCTTTTGCGGATGTCGATGCCGAATTCGCCGCGGCCGAGGGCGAAGGTGATGCTAGCTTGGCCGCGTGGCAAGCCGCGCATTGGGCATTCTTCAGTCGCGACTGTTCTGAGCTCGGCCTGACGCCAGACCCACAGATGATGCTGGTGCAGGAACACTTCCAACTGCTGGCCGTACACCCTGCGTACTCTGCACTCTTAAATCAGACTTAATAATCCGCCCACTATTACACTGCATTTTCACTACAATCACCGACCAGGCTGCTGGCCGGCTCCATGCCAGCAACAAAAAAGCCAGTCTGCAGACTGGCTTTCAGGGCTTGGATTACTTAGACCACAAAGAACTTGGCGTTCACCCAGGCGATAGTGAAATAGGCCGATAACAGTGCCGACAAGGCGAGCAGCAGCGGCCGCAACATCGGCTTGTTGCGGATCCACAACACCAGAACCAGCATGGTCGGATAGAGTCCGAACAGGTAACGCGGGAAAGCATTGGTACTGGTCACCAGCGGCACCATGGTGCAAATCAGCATAAACAGTGCTTCGGCGTAGCGACGCTGATAGAGCAGATACATGTTCATCGCCCACCCCAGGGCGATCACCACCGAGAGATAGTATTTACGACCTCCGGTGCTGAAGCCTTCCCACCAGTAGTGGAATGGATTGTCAAAGACACGTCCCCAGGCCAACTGCACATTCTTGAAGGCAAACGCATCCCCCACATGCAGATGCAGGTAGAGCATGTAACTGAATAACGCCAACGGTATCACCCACAGCGTCAGCAGCACGCGCAATGACCGCTCGCCAAAACGCAACAGCTCACGCCAACCATAGGCCTGCCACGCCAGAATCGCGACCGAAAACACCACCATGACACCGAGATTACGCGTCGCAGTCATCAGGGCACCCGCTACCGCAACCCATAACCAGCGGTGTCGATAGGAGAACAGGAACACCATCATGGTGAATGCCAGGAAGGTGGACTCGGTATACGGCGCGATGAAATAGATTGAATAAGGAGAGAAGGCCAGCAACCAGACACCGAACCGCGCCGTCTCCAGATCCTGTCCCAACTGACGCAGACAGAGGAAGAACAACGGCAGGCAGACAAAGAACATCAGATTGGTCAGGATATAGAAGCCGTACAGGGTGCCAATGCCCAGCACCTTGCCAATCCAGTACCCGGTCATCGGGAAACCAGGCAAGAAGGCCCAGTTGGCCGCATGCCCGGTCGTCAAACCATGTGGGTAAGTGTCATAACCCACATCAGCGATACTCTGAAACCAGCCACAGTCGAACTGGCAGAACATGCTGGGGATGTCATCCTCAACCGCGGCAACGAAGTTGATGGCGTCGATAAAATCCGTCTCGACGTTGTAATGCATGGCCCCAAAGTAGCCGATGCAATACAGCGCAATGCGACTGACGACAAAGGCCAGCGCGATCATCATCCAATCGCGGCGACCTATGCGTAGCCGCTCCGGGACCACCTGAACAGGATCCAGATGCATGAACTCGTCTCTCCTGAATTAGACAAAAACCCAAACCCGCGACAGCAGGTAGGTCAGGATGGTGACAGACAGGGTTGCGATAATAATCGGCAACAACCCACTCAGGCCGAACCACAATAGCGCCAGCAGCAGCAGATTTCTGACCGCCAGCGAGAACAGGGCCACCAGCAGGAACTTACCGACTGCGCCCTGCTTTTGGAACGTAATGTAGCGATGGCCAAAAAACGAGAACCAGAAGGCGACAAAGAACGCCAGGGTACTCACCAGATTTTCGGCCAGAGCGGGCCATAACCACAGCAACAAGGCCGCGGTGCCCAGATCGATCAGGGTGGCACCGCCACCCACTAATCCAAACCGGAACAGACGCCAGAATTCGTCACGGGAGATCATGCGCGCTCCTGCTGATCATCACGCGCATACTGACCATAGATGCCTTCGACGACGAAGACCGGACGCTGTTTGACCTCGAGGAACATACGGCCAAGATACTCCCCGATCACACCGATCGAGATCAGCTGCATACCGCCGAGGAACAGGATGACGCACATCAGTGACGCATAACCTGGGCTGTCAATGCCAAAGAAGATCACCTTGGTGATGATCACCAGCATGTAAATGAAGCTCAACAGCGCGACGCTGGCACCAATATAGCTCCAAACCCGCAGCGGCCAGCTGGAGAAACTGAAGAAGCCATCCAGTGCAAAGTTCCACAGCTTCCAGTAGTTGAACTTGGTTTCCCCTGCCGCACGGGCCGGGCGCTCATAAGGCACGCCAATCGAGTTGAATCCCGCCCAGGCGAACAACCCCTTCATAAAGCGGTTACGCTCCGGCAATTGCTTGATCACTTCAACGACACGGCGATCCATCAGACGAAAATCACCGGCGTTTTCCGGAATTTTGGTGGTCGTAGACACGGCATTGAACAGGCGGTAGAAGCCACCGGCAGTCAAACGCTTCATCGGCGTGTCGGCATTGCGGTCGGTACGCACACCGTAGACAGTGTCATAGCCTTGTTGCCACATTCGCACAAACTCATGAATCAAGGCCGGTGGATCTTGCAGGTCGACATCCATCGGAATCACGGCATCGCCACGGGCGTGAAACAACCCGGCGGTCATCGCCGCTTCCTTGCCGAAGTTGCGAGCCAGGTTGACGAGCGTAACCCGGGGATCACGGGTGATCACCTCTTCGATGACCTGACGGGTTCGATCCCGGCTGCCGTCGTTGACGAACACAATTTGCAGCCGGTCACTCAACGAGGCCAGCTCCTTGTCGATCGTATCGATAAAAGTCTGAATACTCTCTTCTTCGTTATACGCCGGCACCACCAGTGACAGCGTAAAATCCTGTTTCTTTTCCATCAGTTGTTATTCCCCGTTATCAATCATCATCGTCTGGAAGCGAATGGGAGCCAGGCTCTGCATTTCGATATGATTGGCTTCCAGCGGATCGGCTACTAAGGTGTCAGTCGGCAATGGCACGATCAGGCGTTGCGGACCTTTTTCTTTCAATACGACATCCTGCTGCCAGGCGCCAATGCGCAGCGTCAGCTGGTTGTTCGGCTGCATATTGCGCACCTCGGCAACTAGGCGCAGTGCCGTGGGTACCCGGTGCAGGGTGAAATAAAGCCCACCACGGCCAGTAAATTCAGTGCCCGAACCATCGTCTTTCGGTAAGGTCCAGCCCTGACGGCTGAGTATCCAGGCTCGATCATTAACCATGTCGAAACGGTACCCTGGAATGTAGGCGAGCGTCTGGTTTCGATTCCAGTAGCGAGTCTTCATTTCCAGATAGTACATGCGGTAGGCATAGCTGACGTCGGGATGTCGAGCCAGATATAGGACCACGAGGTAGTAAGCAGACAGGCAAAGCAGCGCCAGAATAAAAAGAGCTTTGACGGTACGTGACATAACAACTGGGGGCTATTTTTCAGGTATGCCAATGCTAAAGCAGTTGGCCGACAAACAACAGAGAATGCGTCGAGGCTCACATAAAAAAAGTGCGCACCTGCAGCAGAATCGTCCGGCAAGACAGCGAAATGACCCAGATCATGGAGTCGGGGATGAAAAGCAGTAATGCTGCATTTCAGATTCCACATTAATCCTGATTTGTCTATCGAAGGACAGTGCCATGAACATGAACCACGCCCAGCGCCTTATCCTGAGCAACCAGTACGAAATCCTGATCCGGCTGAATCCTGAGCGCGCCGATTATTACCGTCGTTGCCAGACCATCATAGCGCGCGGCTACTGCCTGCAAATGCTGGAATTGGAGAAGGAGTTTGGCCATCTGGACGAGGCAACCTGTCGCGAAGTCATCTCGACGCTCGAAATGTATCATGCGCTGAAGGTCTCTTACGAGAACCTGAGCCCGGATGAAACTGTGGATGTCTCTGCCAACCGTCTGGAGTTCATCGGCTACTCCCGCGGTCACGAAAAAGAGCTGGCCGACTATGTCTGCTTCCTGCTCGATGAAGAGGGGCGTTTCCCAGAACTGGGCAAGAGTTGCGCTATGCTCAACTCCGAACTGGCCATGCGTGACAAGTACCAGCGCATGCTGCTGGCCTGGCAGGACTGTCCACGTCATTACAAGCTCTCCATTCAAGAGATCCGCAAGGTGCTTAACGCGTAAGTCACATCCGGCGCCTCTCGATGCCAACAAAAACGGTGCTGCATGGCACCGTTTTTTTGTCCACTCTTCAATGCGAACTCAATGCGAACTCAATGTGACACCCTGGGCACGCAGATCACGTTCTCATCACCAGCTAACTTGGGCGATTGAGCATGGCGTTTGGCTTCCCACCAGCACACCAGCTTGATACCAGCCAACATGGCCAGCACAAAGATCCACAGCGCGGCACTTCCCACTGGCAGTGATGCCATGGCCGGCCCGGGGCAGATGCCGCCCAGCCCCCAACCAATACCGAACAGCGCGCTGCCCAGCAGCAAATGCCGATCCAGCCGTGTCTTGGTCGGCAGGTGGAACGGGCTACCGTTCAGCGCCCGCCGACGGGGTCTGATCAGCCAGAAATAGCCAGGAAGAAAGACTGCCAATGCCCCCCCCATGACCAGCATCAAGGAGGGATCCCACTGGCCACTGATATCCAGAAAACCCTGAACCTTCTGTGGTAACACCATACCGGAGACAACCAGTCCCAGACCGAACAGCAAACCGCTCAACAAACCAATCATGCGTCCTTCCTCAAACCAGCAGATGGTTAACGACAAACACCGTCAGCGCGCCCGTGGTCATGAATACCAGGGTGGCAACGATAGAGCGCACCGAGAGTCGACCGATACCACAGATGCCGTGACCACTGGTGCAACCATTACCCAAGCGGGCCCCGACGCCAACCAAAAAACCGGCAATGGCCAATACCGGCCAGTCGGCTAGGTTCAGTTGTGGAGCAGGCAGATCCAGCCAGGTGAATCCGAGCCAGCCCCCCGCAATCAAACCCGCTACAAACAACAGGCGCCAGCCTCGTTCAGACCAGGGGCGAAGCATGACTCCGCTTAGAATGCCGCTGATCCCGGCGATCCGCCCTGCCCCCAACAACAACAGCAAGGCAGCCGCGCCAATCAGTACACCACCAGCCAATGCCGGCAGCGGAGTAAAGAGCTCCATTGCATACTCCCAGAAGGTAAATGACTCAATACATTAGAAATAATGCATATAATCTACCTGAAAATCAAACATTAGAAAACCCTTAATTACAATCCCTGCCTTGTTCATCCCGACACGCGCTCGCACCAAAAACAACCATTCACGCCGCTATGCCACCAAAACAGTGCGCAGCATGCGCAAACGCAAGGGGGGGTGCCGAATGCTGATCCGATAAGGCCGAACGTGACTCCATTGCAGCAACCTTGGCCAACCGGAATGCCGGCAACGCGCCGCCATGGACGGGTTTGCGGCCGGTTGCTCAAAAGGATGCGTTCTGCATTTTTCGTTACCTGAATGACATTCGCCGGATTGCCCCATTCGTTGGCACGCCATTTGCGATGTCACTGGCAGGACAGGATGTCAGAATGAGGTTTATGATGTTGAACCTAGCGCCCCCCCCCTTCCCCCTGTATGACGAGATGCTGTTATCGGATGGCTCTTGCCGGAACCACTATCTGCCCTACTGGCAGTGGCTGCAGCAAACCGATCCAAAACATATCCAGCACAAGCGCGAAGAAGCGGATCTGCTGTTTCACCGCGTTGGAATCACGTTCAACGTGTATGGCGAAGACGAAGGCGCCGAGCGCCTCATCCCGTTTGATAACGTGCCCCGCATCATCCCCGCCGCCGAATGGCAGAAACTCGAAATCGGCATCCGCCAGCGCGTGACGGCCCTGAATGCTTTCTTGCACGACATATACCACGAGCAGCAGATCCTCAAAGCCGGGATCCTGCCTGCAGAGCAGGTGTTAGCCAATGAGCAGTACCAACCTTGCATGCAAGGCGTCACGCTTCACCGTCGCACCTATGCCCACATCACCGGCGTCGATCTGATCCGCAACAACGATGGCGACTACTATGTGCTTGAGGACAATCTGCGCACGCCATCCGGTGTCTCGTATATGCTGGAAAACCGGAAAATGATGATGCGGCTCTATCCGGAGCTGTTCTCTCGCCAGCGCATCGCCCCCGTGGAGCGCTACCCCTCTTTGCTACTGCAGACACTGCGTGAAAGCGCCGCCGTAGACAATCCCTGCGTGGTCGTCCTGACCCCGGGGCGCTTCAACAGTGCCTATTTTGAACACAGCTTCCTGGCCCAGCAGATGGGTGTCGAGCTGGTGGAAAACGCCGACCTGTTTGTTAAGGAGAGTCGGGTCTTCATGCGCACGACTGCCGGCCCGCGTCAGGTTGATGTCATCTATCGCCGCATCGATGACGCCTACCTCGATCCGCTGGCTTTCCGCCCGGATAGCATGCTCGGCGTCCCGGGGCTGCTGTCAGTTTATCGAGATGGCGGCGTCGTGCTGGCAAATGCGGTCGGAACAGGGGTGGCAGACGATAAATCCATCTACCCGTATGTCCCGGAAATGATACGGTTCTATCTGCACGAAGAGCCGATCCTCAACAATGTCCCGACCTGGCAGTGCCGTCGTGAAACCGATTTGCGCTATGTCCTCGAGCATCTTCCGGAACTGGTCGTCAAGGAAGTGCATGGCGCCGGAGGCTACGGCATGCTGATCGGCCCGTGCGCAACGCGCAATGAAATTGCCGCCTTTGCTGAGCGGATCAAAGCCCGCCCCAGCCATTACATTGCACAACCCACCCTGTCGCTATCGACCTGTCCAACCTTTGTCGACAGCGGCATTGCACCGCGACATATCGATCTGCGTCCGTTTGTGTTGACCGGTCGTGAAACCCGTATCGTCCCAGGTGGCCTGACTCGCGTGGCCTTGACGGAAGGATCACTGGTCGTCAACTCCTCGCAAGGCGGGGGAACGAAAGACACCTGGGTTGTGGAGGACCACCTATGCTAAGCCGAACCGCCAGCGAACTGTACTGGATGTCGCGCTATCTGGAGCGCGCAGAAAACACGGCGCGGATGCTGGATGTCACCTATTCGATGTCGTTGATGCCACAGATTGACGCAGAGAACAGCGAGCTGATTGCCCCGCTGACCATCACCGGGACTCACGAGCCCTATCTGGCACGCCACCAGCATGTCAGCATGGGGCGTCTGCTCGACTTTTTCATCTTCGATGATACCAACCCCGTCAGCATCTATAGCTGCCTGAAAGCGGCCCGGGACAATGCTCACGCGGTGCGAGGACGAATCAGCGCTGAGGTATGGGAAAGTTTGAATGCTACCTGGCTCGAAATCCGCTCGCGGCGCAAACAGGGGATCACACCGGAAGAGGCCATCGCCTTCTTTGACTGGGTCAAGGAGCGCTCGCATCAAGTACGGGGGGCAACATTTGGCACCATTTTACGCAGCGACACCTTGCATTTCATCCGGCTGGGAACCTTTATCGAACGGGCGGATAACACGGCGCGGATCCTGGATGTTAAATACCAGGTAATGAACGACCAGGAAGACCCGGTGCGCGACTTTTATCGTTGGAATGCGCTGTTACGCTCCGTCGGTGCCTATGAAGCCTACCAGGAGCTCTACAAACAGAGTCCCACTCCGGAGCTGGTTGCCGAATTGCTCATCTTGCGCAACGAGGTTCCCCGTTCCCTGCGAGCCAGTGTCGAAGAGGTAGAGCATCTGTTGGAACGCATTGAAGGCGATGCTGGCCGTGAACCGCGCCGGTTAACGGCCATCCAGCATGCCCGACTGCGGTTTGACACCAAAGAGGAGTTGTTCGTGACCGGACTACACGACTATCTGAACCGTTTCCTCGGCGACATCAATGCCATCGCCGACAGCATCCATAAAGCCTACCTGGAGGCGTCAACATGAGACTGACGATAGAGCATCACACCCGCTACCAATATCGGGAAGAAGTTCGCCGCAGTACCCAATATCTGCGCCTCACCCCGAAGAGCAGTCAGCGGCAGCGAATCATCAGCTGGGAGCTATCGTTGCCAGAACACGCCACGTGCACCACGGACGGCTTTGGCAATGTGTTACATGTGCTGACGCTGGAGCAGCCGCACGAAGATATTCATATTCTGGCACGCGGTGAAGTTGAGATCCTCGAGGAGAATGCCCCAGAGACGGAGTCGCTTTCACCACTGATTTTCTTGCGTCATAGCCCGTTGACACAACCTGATGCAGCGATTCGGCAATTCGCGGCTCGCTGCCTCGACCCGCAGGGGCATCCAAATCTCGAAGCTCTGATGCAGGCCGTACTGGAAAAAATGCCCTACACTCCGGGCGCAACTCAGGTTGGCGACAGCGCCGCAGAGAGTTTTGCCCGTGGCTGTGGGGTGTGTCAGGATCATAGCCACGTATTTGTTGCATGCTGTCGCAGCCTTGGGTTGCCGGCACGTTATGTCAGCGGCTACCTTTATACGGCCGACTCCAGCCATGTCGCCATGCATGCCTGGTGTGAGGTGTGGTACCAGGACAGCTGGCATACCTTTGATGTGACGAATCAATGTCTGAGTCCAACCCAGCATTTGAAGCTGGCTGTCGGCATTGATTACCTCGACGCATGCCCGGTGCGGGGTGTCCGCATTGGGGGTGGCACTGAAGCCATGCAGGCTCATGCCGCAGTACAACTGCAGCAGCAACAACAGCAATAACATCAGTGAAGGGACAGCTAACATGACGTACTGTGTGGCGATGCGGCTGCAAGAGGGATTGGTCTTTGCCTCGGACTCGCGCACGAACGCCGGTGTCGATCACATCGCCACCTTTCGTAAACTCAATGTGTTTGCCCAAGCCGGCGAACGGGTACTCGTGCTGCAGAGTGCCGGCAATCTGGCAACCACCCAGAGTGTCCTCAGCTTGCTACGGCAACGCTGTCAGGAAGAGAAGCTGAATCTGATGAATGTCGGCTCGCTGTATGATGCGGCTACACTGGTCGGCAATACCGTACGCGAGGTGATCGCCCGCGACGGCGGGCAGCAGCAAAGCGGCATCAACTTCAGTTGCAACCTGCTCCTTGGTGGGCAGATCCATGGTCAACCTCACCGGCTGTTTCACATCTATCCAGAAGGCAACTTCATCGAGGCCAGTGACGATACTCCCTACTTTCAAATCGGCGAAAGTAAATATGGCAAACCCATCATTGACCGGGTATTGGCTCACGACACGCCACTGGACCAGGCCATGCAGTGCGCTTTGATCTCGCTAGACTCAACATTGCGCAGCAACCTCTCGGTTGGTATGCCACTGGATGTCATGCGCTACCGACGAGACAGTTTTGATGCGACGGATCAACACAGGATCAGCGAAGATGACCCCGATTTTCACCGCCTGCGTCAGGCCTGGTCACACGGCTTACTGGAATTGTTCGCACAATTGCCACCACAAAAATGGACTCATTCGAAGTAGATTGCTTGTGCAATAACGTGGCCACGGTCATCCTTTCGCCACCGCCGCTGTGCTCTAATCTGCCTCATAATGATAAAAGCACGGAATCTACAACCCTATGCGCCTGTGGCCAGTTGTCATACTCCTCACCCCGTTTGCCATGACCGCCATGGCCGCCAATCCACTTTGTCCGCAACCCCTGCAAGTCGGATGGGACCCTTGGCCACCATACCATTTCCAGACGGAAAAAGGAGAGATGACCGGATTTGCCATCGATGTGCTCAATCTGATCGTCCATGACATCGGCTGCGAAATTGAGTATCGGGAACGCCCCTGGAAGCGCCAATTACAAGAGCTCAAGGAGGGTATGACGGACATTGCCATGGAGGCGTATTACAACCCTGATCGTGCCGAATATGCAGTCTTCTCCGATGCCTATAGCCCCAGCCGCGCCCATCTGTGGGTTAAGTCCGGGAACCAGCTCAAGGCCGACAAAATTGCCACTTTGTTGTCCGAAGGGACGCTGATCGGGGTCACCAAAGATTTCTACTATGGCCCGGTTGTCGAGCGGAATCGCAAATTGAGCAATGTACAGGAGGTCTTTGCCGAAGAGACCAATTACAGCAAATTGCTCAAAGGCCGCATCGACGGCTTTCTTGGCGATTGGTTGGCCACCACCTGGAATCTCAAGCAGCACGGGTTACAGTACAAAATCGTCCGCTCACCGGTTGAGGTTTACGAAGCGCCGGCCTTCTTCATGCTGAGCAAACGCCGGCTGTCGAGCGAATTCGTCTCCCGTTTTAACGCCGCGCTACAACAGGCGAAAAAAGACGGTCGATACCAACTGGTTTTGGATAAATACACCAAAATCACGCCCTGATTCTCGTCAACTTCTGAGCCGGCGCACATAGACGCATCACGAAGTTTGGCACTGTGTTGCAGTACGTTATGCTCAATAAACCGGTGCCACCCCCGACTTTCAGGAGTTCGTCATGTCCGCAGCAACACATCAGGATCCTACCGCCGGCAGCGATGATCTGCAGGCGGCCATTGCCGTCAATCACCTGCTCTCGGATGACTCACTTGCCCCCGAACAAGCCATTGAACGGTTAGCCGATATCAATCTCCAGATCCAGTTGGCTGTCAGTCAGCTTTGGGATCGCGTCGACGCTGAAACCCGGCCCGAACAGTTGCTCAGTCTGACCCGAATTGAAGAGCTGGTATTCTGGCGCCCGCAACCACATCATGCCCCCATCACCATCGAACAGGCGATCCGGCTGGCCAAGCTATTTTTATTACGCGGTGGTTTTTTCAATAACATGCTTGGGGAAGGAACTTGGCTATTTGATGAAGAACGGCGGCCACTGAGTCTCGGCACTGAATTAACGCGCGATCTTTTCACCGCACTGCGGCCCATTCTGGTCCTGCATCCACTCGACTTTGACAGTGCCCGGATTGATGACTTCCGCACCGATGATGAATCCTACCCAGGCCACCATTTCCGGGCTGGCGAGCTGAGCGTATGGGGTCTTAGGGGGCAAGTACCGAAATTTATCGAGACAGCACGTCTGAGCATGATGGAGTTGGATAATCCCTTTGCCAACCTGCCCGATCTGGAGTGACGCGGCCCCAAGAACAGCATAACCAGGCCAGCATGCGCTGGCCTGGTGTGTTCTCAAGCTTACCCTGGCGCGTTAAAAACGAGCCGTGGCCATCTGGAAGGTCTTGAAGCCACCCGACAGGTTCCGCGCCTTGAAGCCGGCATTTCGCAACATGCGGCAAGCCACGTGGCCGCGCAGACCCACCTGGCAGGTGACCAGGATCTCCTTGTCTGTAGGCAACTCGGACAGACGTTGACGCAGCTCATCGACGGGAATATTGATAGCACCCGGGATCTGGCCAATGCTGGTCAACTCACCAGGATTGCGAACATCCAGCAGCAGCTGATCTGCCGTCAGCGCCAGAATATCCTCACTGTGACATACCACCTCATCGCCATTGATGACATTCGCGGCCACCATGCCGGCCTGGTTGATAACATCGCGAGCAGAACCAAATGGCGGTGCATACGTCAGTTCCAGCTCTTCGAGTTGCATGACCGTCAGGCCGGCACGCATCGCCACCGCCAGGACATCTATACGCTTGTCGACGCCGTCCTTACCCACGGCCTGGGCGCCAAGAATACGGCCATTTTGCGGATCAAACAGTAGCTTGAAGCTGACCGGATGGGCGCCGGGATAGTAGCTGGCGTGACTGGCCGGATGCACGTAGATTTTCTCATAGGCTAAGCCCAGCGCCTTGATGCGTTTCTCATTCAGCCCCGTGCTCGCAACCGCCAGGTCAAACACCTTACAGATGGCCGTCCCTTGCGTACGGGTATAGCTGATATCGCGACCCAGCATGTTGTCCGCAGCCATACGCCCCTGTCGATTTGCCGGTCCTGCCAACGGGATCACTCCTGGCTTGCCGGTGACAAACTCTGGCGTCTCAACCGCATCGCCGACCGCATAGATGTGCGGATCCGATGTACGCATGCTGGCATCCACCTTGATACCACCACTGGCACCCAGCACCAGGCCCGCGGCATTGGCCAGACGAACCTCCGGTTTGACACCGATAGCCAAAATCAGCATATCTGTCATCAGCGTCTCACCACTGCTGAGTTGCAGGGTCAGATCGCCATTATCGCTTCCTTGCTCGCAAGAGCCAGTGGCGTCACGGTCAGCTTCCGGACTCACGCCTTGGGTCACCGCAGTCAAACCACGGTTGAGGCGCAGGTCAATGCCCTGTTGTACCAATTCGTGATGCAGGATATTGGCCATTTCCGGATCGACTGGCGCCATGACCTGCGCAGCCAATTCCAGCAGGGTTACCTTGATGCCGCGTTGATGCAAGGCTTCGACCATCTCCAGGCCAATGAAGCCTCCCCCAACCACAGTGGCATGGGCAGGTTTGCGGCTATCCAGAGCGGCGATGATACGATCCATATCCGGAACGTTGCGCAGCGCGAACGTTGCCGGATTGTCTAAACCAGGAATGGGTGGTACAACCGGCGCCGCCCCCGGGCTAAGCAACAGCTTGTCATAGGACTCCTGATAGGTCTCGCCACTCGGCCACATCTTGACCGTGAGCAGCCGCGCTTGCGGATCGATAGCAACCACCTCATGAAAGGTTCGCACATCGACATTGAAACGACGCTTGAAGCTTAACGGTGTCTGTAGCAACAAAGCCTCACGCTGCTTGATATCGCCACCGATGTGATATGGCAGTCCGCAGTTGGCAAAAGAGACGTGTTCACCTCGCTCCAGCACGATAATCTCTGCCGTCTCTGACAGGCGTCGCGCCCGTGCGGCTGCGGAAGCCCCACCGGCCACACCACCGATGATCACTATCTTGGTCATAGGATTCTCCTAGATGAAATTGCCGTTACTTTAGAATCTTCTAATTTATTATGCAATAGCCAGTTACAGCCGCTACGACTCAAGGTATGCTGGAACTAGATTTAAATCATGGTCTTGTCTGAGATGCCTGTCCTGTTGCCTGCTCAAATTACTGCCCATCGTCCTCTCACCCACAGCCCCATATTGCGCTGGCATCTGGACTCGGATCGGCTCGAAGCGCTGACGGCATGGACTATTCCGCCCGAGATCTGCCCCGAGCCCGAATGCCCCTGGCTCCCACAGTTGGCGCCCAAGGTTCAGCAGCCATTGCTGGCATTACGTGAACAACACGTGGGGGGATTTATCATCTGCGAAGCGGCCAGACAGCGCTGGTTGTTAGAGTGCATTCCCGATGGACCGGACCGCTTTCTGATACTGGCACATGACCTTCAGTTGCCCATCGCCACCTCAGGCATATTGGGGCTGCATGCTCTTGAATGCGACCGTCCAAAACCAGCAGGACCCAGCAGTGAACATAACCGGGCACTGTTGCAGCAGCTATACCAGGCGAGTGGCTGCGATCGGCTGATTATCTGGGAGTTTGCACGTGAGCAGATGCACCCCAGGTACGTCATGGGAGAGAGTCAACTGCCTCAAAGCCAAGCCGTAGATACTCGCTACCTCAAAGCGTTACGCGCCCGCGGCACGCTGGGCTTTTCCGAGGTTCGACATCAACCGACCCTGGCAACACAGCGTTATCTGCTTCAGGATGGCATTCTGGCGCGGCTTGATGCGCTCATACTGCGCAATCAGCAATCGTATGGCGTGCTGACGCTGGAGTATCGCTCCTGGCAGCAACGTTTCGAAGAGGGGTTATTTGTCCTGGCATCTAAAGTTGCCGAGCGTCTGATGCAGCCACTACCCGATGGTGTTGGTCCCTTCCAACTGGTCGATCCCTGGGTGATGGCGCAGTGGGAAAAGCTGCAACAGCAACCCAATCTGGCCGGACTGCAGGCGTTGCAAACCGCCTTTTTACATGACTGGCAAACGGAATTAACCCTCTGGATGCCATCAGACATACCCGGTGAGTGGGTAAACGGCTTAAACCAGCCAACGGATAGCGTAACGTCATGGCAGATGACAAGCCTGGAGCGCCGTCAGCTGGCCGGCTTATCCCGGCTGATTGCCAGCAGTGAACTGTCCCACTTTGCACCGCTACGTCAGAACGATGAAAACGACAGCGCAGTCTGGCTGTGGCCCCTGCAGGATGACGAGCGTCAACTGTGCGCCCTCCTTGCACTGCGGGGGCGTCTGGCCCCTACGCTGATAGAGCAGATGTGGCGATGTTTGGGTCCGCAGGTCCTGACCGCACTTCCCCGCCGGCCGCCACTGCGACAAGCTAGCTGGGCGCAGTGGCTACCGCCAGTGGTGGAGCTAGACCGCTATCTTGATGTCTGCTATGCCAGCCCGGCCCTGATACAGTTGTGCGACGGTGAACCATGGCGCGACCGCCACTGTCGCTGGTGGTCTCTGGAGCTAACGACCGGAGAGCTGCGCAAACTGTTGCGCACCCACCTCAGCTGCGTCGACGGAGCGCTCAAACTGACTCGCGGCCCCCTTGCAGTCCGGCTGCATATTCAACCGGAGCGGCGACATGGCAGATTGCACCGCTGGCATGTTCGGGTTGAGCCGCTTGCTCCCCAGGATTAGCCAGCACAGGCGCACGCCGGGACCGGATGTCCGCGATGCGACGATTAAAACTCGAACTTGTAAAACAGATCCAGCGCCTGATTCAGACCACTCAAGGCCTGCAGATAGAGCCGAGGCATCAGTTCATAACGGACCTTGACCTCACCTATCGAGGTGAAGACACCCACCCCATACTGCACCTGCAGCCCCGGCATCAGATAGCCACTGATGCTGACCTGGGTATCATCGCCACTCCCCGATGAGTCCAAACTGACATCACTGAGCCCCAGACTCTCGCCGATACCGGATACCAGGCCGTTAGCCTGACTCAGCCCGGCGCCCAGCAGAATGCCGGTCATCGCCTCATCATTCGACGTGCTGCCACTGGAAGAGGTGCTTTTGCCTCGTAACAAGTAAGAGAGTTTTTCCGTTTCCGACAGTTGGGGTTCAGAGTAAATCTCAATTTTGGGCTGCGTCGCCGGCCCACTGACTTTAACCCCGACGGTAATATTGGAGTCCTCCATCGTATCTGGGTCCCGATAGGCTTTCACCGCCAGATAAGGCGCAGAGATATTGCCGCTGAACCTGAGTTTACCCTCATCGATCAACAGATTTTGGCCGAACGATTTAAAGCGCCCATCATCGAGTGTAATTTCACCATCGGCACGGAACGCATTCTCCGGTGATTGCGTCAGCCGTATGCCACCCAGCAGTTTGGTCTTCAACCCCAGCGCATCCAGTTGTACATCCCCTCCGAGGCCAACCGTCAGGTCAATATGCATCGGTAACGGTTTGACAGCAGGAGCGGCTTTCTTCCGCCGCTGGGTGATGATCTGCACATCCTCGGACACGTTGACCGCACTGTCGGGTACACTCTTGACCTTGATACGCGCCCACGGGATCTGTACTCGCCCCTCCAGGCGTAACTCTTCGCCCAGGGCCATGGCAAGATCGGAACTGACGCGTGCTCGGCCATAACCCGCCAGCCCGACTTCCAGCGTGTCCGCATGAATCGTCAGCCGTCCGGTAAGGGGCTGGCTTGACCAATCAGCAAACCCGCCCAGCTCCATGCTTCCCTTGCCCACCATGAGGCGACCTGAAAGATCCGCACGCGAGCCGCGAATGTCGAGCTCACTGTGCAACTGACGAATTACGGCAATGTCGGATGAAGTTTCAATTTCGCCTTCGTCCAAGGTGACTCGCCCGAAAAACAGGGGTTTATCGAGGGTGCCATCCATACGACCATGGGCATCAATACGCCCTTTCGTCCGCTTGAGCTCATCTAACAGCGGAGCGAGGCCGTACAAGCGCAAACCACTGATATCGACATTGCCGCTGAGCTTGCGTTCAGACATAGGGTCGCTCACCTGCAATACGACATCAGCCTTGCCAAGCTGGTTCGAGGCAAAACGCAATGCAACCTGGGCCAGTTGCGCCTCCAGTTTGGCGTTGACCTGCAAAACGTCGTATTGGGTCTCGAGACGATCGGCGATCAACTTGCCCGGTGCGGCCGTAATGGTCAGCTCCGCCGTTGGTTGCTGTTTACTCCAGCCAAATTTGCCGTCTGCATTAATCTCGCTTAACCACTCCAACCGCTCTGGCATGAACGGCGCAAGCTTTTGCGTTGGAAACGCCTTCAGCGTCACGGCCAACTCACCTTGTGCTTGACTGAGCGAGGCGGCAGAGGCGCACAGCATCCCCTGCTGATCAGCCAGCCAGCACTGTTCACTTAACCCCAATGTCGTCAGCGTACGATTGAGTGTCATCATCAGCGGTGACTGCAGGACCCAGTCTGCTATCGGCGTCTTCACGTGTGCCTGAAGCAGTTTGCCCTGCCACCCCGTCTTCCCCCAACTCCCCTCCAGTTGCAATTGGCTGCTCAGCGGCTGGCCCTCAAACGACAGTTGCAGCTGGTGAGCCTGCTCATCACCATCCAGATGCAAGTCTACGCCGTCCAATCGCATCGCACCGCTACGCAGGCGTGCCATATTGGCTTGCAAGCGCCCCGACCAGACGGCCGCCATTTTCAGATAACCGTCAACCGCAAGCTGACGCAGACGCAGCCCAGGCAGCCGTATCTCATCGCTCGTCATCGACAAGGCGATCTCCGGCGCATGTCTATCACCACTCAACTGCAATTTGGCGGAGACAGAACCAGTCAGCTCCGGATCCAGTTGTTTCAAGTCCCCCGCCTGCAAGCTGGCTTTCGCCTGCCAACGGTCAGACAGCACGCCATCAAGCAACAATCGATTCTGCCCGCTGGTCAGCTGAATGTTCTCAAACCGCCAGTGCAGCAACTGGTTGCCACTGAGCTTGCCTTGCATCGAGAGCGGGTAGCCATTGAGTTGCCCATGGGCCGACATGCGATCCAGCTTCAACTCCCATTTGTTCCCCTGGAACGTGAACAGGCTATCGAGCTCGGCGCTGACTCGACCACTGATGTCTGGTAGCAGTGCATGCAGATTTGTACTTTTTAACTGACTCTTGCCTTGCCAATGCAAACCGTGCGTCCAGCTTAACTGGCCTTGGGTGGCCAACGCAGAATCGCCAGCCTCAATCTTTAGCTGCTTGATAGCAATAGCATCGAGTGAGCCATCCAGCTCAACGGCCAGTTGTCCCTTGGGCAACGAAGACAACTGCACCCGGCTATTAAGATTCAAGTGGTACTTATTTAATCGACCGCTGGCGATGAGCTGACCTTTCCCTGCCTGATATTCGGCCTCACCCTGCAGAGGCCACCGCAACGCTTGCCATTCTCCCTGCAATTCAAATGGCAGGTCGGGTGCCAGCGTATTTAAGCGGGCAGAGAGCGTCAGCTTCTCACTGCCGGATAGTCTGAGCTGGGATTTAAGATCGGTCAGCGAGCCGTTAACCCGCAGGTCAAGCTGTCGTCCAAACAAAGCCGGAGGCAGTTGCGGAAGTCGCTCGACACCGCGAATTTGCACTGACATGGGATAGTAGTCGTGCAAACCGATTTCACCATCCAGAACCAGATCGCCCCAGGGATGGCGGAGCTGCAGGGATGAAATCTGAATCAGAGAACCGACAAAACTGCCCGCCAGTTCGAAGTCAAGCCGTTGCGTATCAAAGCCGCGTTGGTGATAACGGATCTGGCGCGCCTGCAACTGATCAACATAGAGATCAAACGGCAGTATGACCTCGCTCAACACAGCAATGCGCTTGCGGATCTCCTGCTCGTCAAACGGCGTTTTTAACGGCACTGAACGCGCCTTCTCCTTGGCAGACTCACCGCCAGATGGCTCACTCTCAAGCATGGCATCCGGTAGCGCCACATCGACATCGCTGACCAAAACATTATGAATGTCAAAGCGCTCGCCATGCCAACGGCCACTGGCTGCCAATTGCTGCGTCGCAACCTGGATGTACTGACTGTCAAACCGCACATCGTGCAATTGCAGATCGGCGATAACCAATTCAAGCGGTAAATTCAGACGCAGTGGGGTGGCATCATCTGACGACTCTACCGTCTCTTCCCCCGTGTGGTTTGCATCCGCAATGGGATGCAGCCGGATGCGGGCTTTATCCACTGCCAATTGCTCAATAGGTAGACGCCCCGACAAAAGCCCGCCGAGTTGCCAGCGCAGACTCACCGATTCAGCCTCGATATCTATCAGTGTCGAGTGCCAGCTTAGCCCACGCAGTTGCCAGCCGACGCCCAGATGACCAGCCAGCAAGTCCCCCTTCAACTCCGGCAGCGTCTGCTTCGCCTGCTGCCAAATCAGCTGATTGCCTGCCGGGGTGAACAGTAACAAACCCAGCATCACCAGCAACAGCAACAGCAACATCAAGCTGGTCAACGAAATCAGGATCAGGCGCAACCAGCTCATAGTTCCGACCCCAGACCGAAGTGGATCCGCCATGGCACATGTGTTTCCGACACGCCGAACGCCAGGTCGAGTCGGATGGGTCCCAATGGAGAGACCCAGCGTAAGCCGAGACCGGTTCCGACCTTAATCGGATCGTTATAGTTATTGGTGGCTGTGCCAGCATCCACAAACGAAGCAAGTCGCCATTTTTCCGCTACCGGATGGGCATACTCTAGCGAGCCGCTGGTGACATACCGAGCCCCCGTGAGCGAACCGCTGCTGTCTGTCGGGGATATGGTTTCAAAGCCAAACCCTCTAACCGACTGATCACCGCCGGCAAAGAAACGCAGGCTGGGAGGAATATCATCCAGGTCCGCCCCCATAATGGCCCCCTGCTCAACCCGTGCCACAAAGCGCGCCCCTTCCCAGGGCGTCCGGATCCACTTACTTCTTCCCCAAAGACGCGTGAAGTTCAGATCCGATCCCCACGTTTGCTGGGAAAATTCCGTGGTGAGCAGCAGTCGGTCACCCCATTCGGGATCGACCGCCTTGTCCACACGCAAACGATTGAGGCTGACACCTGGTAACAGCAGAAAACTGTTCCCCGAGCTATCACCTTGCGTAAAGTCTTCATACTCGACGCGGAAAAAATAATCTCGCTCCCATGAACCGCGCAACTTGGTCCAATAGTGAATGCCGGTTTGTAGCTTGCTTGACTCTGTGTCGTTAAGATCTTTGCGTTCGTAGCCCGTTTGCAGATTGTAATAGTCATTGATCGGATCATATCCGGGGATCCGATAATTGAAGTTCAGCTGTTGCACCGGTTCGGAGAGTTTGAACTGGGTCGTTAAACTATGGCCATAATCATTCAGCCACGGTTTCTCCCAATTGACCTGAAGTCGCGGGCCTTCATCGGTGGAATAGCCGATCCCGGTCTCCACCAGATTGTCGCTTTTAGGTTCCAGGCCGACATAGATTGGCACCTGATAGCTCGATGCCTTATCCAGTAACGGGCGCACATCGACCTGACGGAAATATCGGGTCTCCGATAAAGACTGACTCAAGTTCGCCAATTGCTGAGCCTGATACGGGTCACCTGATTTGAAAGGAACCAATGGCCTGATAAGACGTTGGCTCTGTTGCACCCCTTCAATCTGCACTTCGCCAAAACGATAACGATGTCCAGTTGAATATTCGATGACAACATCAGCAACATTATCGTCGGGGAAAACGCGGATAACCGAATCAACCATCTCGGCATCGAAATAGCCTCGATTCAATGCGCGAGTCTGCAGCCCGGACTTGATTGCCTCATATTGGCCATGGTTCAGCACATCCCCCTGCTTCAACGGCAACGCGCCCAGATAACGGCTAAATGCATCATCATTCAATGCATCGCCCCACAGTTTGATCTGGATAGAGCGCACGATAACAGGCTTGCCCTTATCTATTTCCACATGCAACAAGGACCGGTCTTTTTCGTCTTCCGTCAAGGTAATGCGCGCATGATAATAACCCAGCGCCTGTAAGCCTTTTTGTACCGTGGTCGTGATCTGTTCGCGTCGGTATTCAAGACGGCCAGGGGGGATCCCAGGCAGGGCGTCGAGATGAATCTCGACGTTATCTTGCAACTCACCACCGATACCAGACACCTGATATCGAACATCTCGGGCATGGGCTCCTGTAGCAAACAGCGCACCGGCCAGAACAGCCAGATAAAGACTAATCACTCTGCGCATATTGCGTTCCTGTTTAACATCTGTAACTGCCCCGACGTCGTTGCATTGTGGCCGGAATACCGCTTGTTTATCACCAAGATACTATCACAGCTGGCTATGTGTACCAGCTGACTCTCAGCTTGCGCATCTACACCGCTTGTCACAAAATTTGGCATCTATTTTTAGGAGTACAAAATGAAAGCCGCCGCTGTACATATTCTCGTCAAAACCCGTCCTGAAGCAGAGAAATTGCTCCTGCAGCTGGAGCGCGGTGCCTCATTTAGTGCCCTGGCCAAGAAACACTCACTCTGCCCCTCTGGCAAGCGCGGTGGCGATTTAGGCGAATTTCGCCGTGGTCAGATGGTAAAGCCGTTTGATGATGCCGTATTCCGTGGCGAGTTGCTCAAGGTTCTCGGCCCCATCAAGACCAGCTTTGGCTTTCATCTGATCAAGGTTCTCTATCGCGGCTAATAACCGCAAAGCGCTGGTAATCCGGGTTCACTCTCTTTACTCTGTGCCTGCTTATTCTCAGGGCGGGGTGTAATTCCCCACCGGCGGTAATCCTGTTTCAGGTCAGCCCGCGAGCGTTTCCGCATCAGCGGAGAGTCAGCAGATCCGGTGTAACTCCGGAGCCGACGGTATAGTCCGGATGAAAGAGAATAGGACAGCCCACTTCAACATTTCCCATACGGGAGATGCGTGACTGCCTGTTCCACGCCCTGATTCTGGTAATCATTTATTAAGGAGCGTTACCATGGATCAGTCGTTACTTTCCGCATTTGGTTCCCCACTGGAGCGCGTCGAAACCGCCTTGGCTGCGCTACGCGATGGGTTAGGGGTACTGGTGGTTGATGATGAGGATCGAGAGAATGAGGGCGACCTCATCTTTTCTGCCCAACATCTTACCCCGCAGCAGATGGCCATGATGATTCGCGATGGATCAGGCATTGTCTGCCTGTGTCTTACCTCGGGCCAGGTACAACGCCTGGCACTGCCGATGATGGTTGAACACAACACCAGTCAAAACAAAACAGCATTTACCGTCAGCATCGAAGCGGCTCAAGGCGTGACAACCGGCGTCTCGGCGCAGGATCGCGTCACGACCATAAAGGCCGCAACCGCCCATGACGCCCACGCTGATGATTTACATCGACCAGGACACGTATTTCCGCTGCGCGCTAGAGATGGTGGAGTGCTAGAGCGGCGTGGCCACACTGAGGCCACCATTGACTTGATGCGACTGGCAGGTCTTGAACCCTATGGTGTGCTCTGTGAGCTGATGAACCCTGATGGCAGCATGTCCAGACTGCCAGAGGTCGTCGCATTTGCTGATCGGCACGGCATGCCCGTGCTGAGTGTCGAAGATGTGGTGCAGTACCGTCTGCAACACGAATTGGCAACGGCCATATAAGCCTTTTGGCCCGTCTTCCTACCGTAAAATGTAAGCCCAAGACGGCCCAAAGCCCTAGGCTCTAGTGTGCGAATAACAGCTGGCCATGGTCACGACCATGGCCTTGACAACATGGTGACGGCTGATGAGACCCAGCAAGCGTCCGTCCTCATCAACAACAGGATAGGTCCGCGGCTGCGGCTTCATCATCCGCTGGGCCAACTCAACGATGCTATCGTCGGGTTTCACCGTCAGCACGTTTACCTGCATCATCTGCTCGACAGTCGCTAACTGATCGCACAGATAACAGGCCTCCAAACCTTCTCGCAGACAATCCTGCTCGGATAAAAATCCAATCACTCTGCGCTCAGCATCGAGAACTGGCCCGCCGCCTTCGCGCGACTGGGATAACGCCATCAAAGCGGCATAGACACTGTCACCCGAGTGAAATGTGGTCGGTCGTGGATCCATATAGTCAGCGATTCGAATGGATTTCATGGCGTTCATCCTCATCATTAGTTGTTGTAAGAATAGAACTCCGCCAATAAAAAGGGCTGCCTGAGCAGCCCTTTAATGTTTGCATAACGCCTTAGTGCATCATGGTTTGACGCAGTGCCTCGATGCGTTTTTCAAGCGGAGGGTGGCTCATGAAAAGCTCGCTCATCGAGCGTTTTCCATTGATACCAAATGCCATCATGGTGCCTTCCATCTGTGGTTCATGACCACGGCGCAAGCGCTCCAGGGCCGCGATCATCTTATCGCGCCCGACCAACTGTGCAGAACCCGCATCGGCTCGAAATTCGCGCTGACGCGAGAACCACATGACGATGATCGACGCCAGAATGCCGAACACCATTTCCAGCACAAAAACAATGGCATAGTAGGCCAGTCCACCAACTCCAGCCCCCTGTTCCTCATCATTGCTGCGGAACACATTGCTGATGATGCCGGCAACCACACGCGCAAAGAAAATGACGAAGGTATTCACCACGCCCTGAATCAAAGTCAGGGTGACCATGTCGCCGTTGGCTACGTGGCTAACTTCATGCGCCAGCACAGCTTCCGCTTCGTCACGGCTCATACTGTAAAGCAGACCAGAGCTGACCGCGACGAGCGCATTATTACGATTCGCTCCGGTTGCGAAGGCATTCATATCCGGTGACTCGTAAATACCAACCTCTGGCATTCCGATACCGGCCTGCTGCGCCTGACGTTGGACGGTGCTGACAAGCCAGTGTTCGATCTCCGTCCTCGGCTGTTCAATCACTTGAACCCCGTAACTGCGCTTGGCAACGAACTTGGAGATTAACAGCGAAATGATGGAACCACCAAAACCGAAAACAGCTGCCAGCACCAGCAGGCCTGCGGTGCTGCCACTATCGATTCCGAACCAGCGTGTGACGATACTCAAGACGATCGACAGCACCAGCATGACTGCCAGGTTGGTCAACAGAAACAACACAATGCGTTTCATCTTTTCACCTCGATTCAACAGATTAACATCAAGCAATTGCTTGAATGATGCATTAATAACACATTTTTCAATCAGGGTTTAACAGTCTTACGCCTGTTTTTTTGTCAGGTTAAACCTGACAAAAGAGCACATGGCCGAAGACTGGCCATGGAAGACAGCATAACGAAAAATACCTGATGTTTTCTTAATGAAAACCAAATAACGCCATACCTTGCCGGCGAGACATCACCCGCGCAGTGCCGATATGTTCAGATAATGACCGAGATCGGACTCGAATGGTCGAGCCAGATATGGTATTTCACCGAGGAAGGGCTCCTGAATCAAACTTTTGAGCGTGTCGACATTGGACTGATAGTGACTCATACCCGGATGTATCTGATTGATACACCAGCCTGCCAGTGGCAAATGGTCGCGTTGAATGGCCTCATAGGTCAACATGGCATGATTCATACAGCCAAGTTTGGCGCCAACCACCAAAATCACAGGCAGGTTTTCGTGCCGAACCCAGTCCGACATAAAGTGACCGTGTCCCAATGGCAGACGCCAGCCACCTGCCCCTTCGACAAAGATCAGATCGGCATCGGTTTCACGCAGACGATTCAAACCTTCAGACAAGACGTCGAATTCAATGGGCACACCGCTCTCTTCGGCGGCAATGTGGGGGGCAATGTGCGGTTCGAAGCAGTAGCCTACCACTTCGTCATAGGCCAAGCGCAGTGATGTGTTTTTTTGCAGCATCACCACATCCTGATTACACAAGCCACCTTCCATCAGATCACAACCTGATGCGACCGGCTTGTAGGCTGCCGTCAGCAACCCCTGTTTATTGGCCGCTCGCAACAGAGCGACCGTCGACACTGTCTTGCCTACTTCAGTATCTGTTCCCGTGATGAAGAAGGTCTTTGTCATCTTACTAAAACTCCGTAGCAGACTTCATAGCTTAGAGGCAGCCATCCATCCTCATTGCGCTGTCGTTCATACGCAAGCGCCAGCTGTTGCAAACGAGCCCGGCCTCCCAGACCAGCAGGGCGTGACCCCAGCACCTGACTGGCACCGATTCCTTTGAGGCCCATCAGTAGGGCATGCAGATCTGGATATTGCAAGCTGTGTTTTCGAATTTCCCATGTTGAAACAGTAAAGCCCTGCGCTTTACACCAAGTCATCAACGATTGCTGTGCCACAAACTGATTGACATGCGCGTGCTGATCACACTGTGCCCACGCCCGACGCAACTCATCGAGACTGCCAGCACACAGGGTGGAGAACACCAGAACCCCTCCCGGGCGCAACACCCGATGCAATTCCGACAGCAAAGCAGGATAGGAATGGCACCATTGGATCGCAAGACTGGTGAAAACCAGATCCACGCTGCCGGTCGTCAAAGGAAGCGATTCGGCGTCGGCACACATAAACTCCGCCAACGCATGACGAAGACGCGCCTGCTGCAACATACCGAGCGAAAGATCCAGCGCCAGCAACCTCTCAGATAAAGGTTGCAGACTTTGTAAAAAAAAGCCGGTGCCACATCCCAAATCGAGAGCAACTTCATATTTTATTGGCGGAATCAAACCAAGCAGATGCTCACCGACCTCTTTTTGCAGCTTGGCGTAGTGGTCATAATGCACGGCGGCCTTTCCGAAGCGTTTCGCCAGCGCCGTTTTGTCGACCGGTGACGAACCTTGGCTATACATGCCGGCTCTCCTGCCATGCGCGTGCCAATGCGACAACCAGTGTCTCGATATCGTCGACGCTGTGCCCCGCAGTCAGAGTCAGACGCAGACGCGCCGTTCCGGTCGGCACGGTCGGTGGTCTGATCGCTGTCACCCACAGCCCTTGAGCACGCAGTGATGTGGCCAGCGCCAGTGCCTGTTCACTGCAACCCACCAAGAGTGGTTGAATTGGCGTCGCTGAATCGAGCAATGGCAAACCAGCTTGCATTGCCCCCGTGCGGAACCGATGAATTAATTCCGCAAGATGGGCCCTGGCGGCATCGGCCTGCTTCACCCACCGTACTGCTGCCAACGTTGCCACCGCCTGGGCCGGGGGCATATGGGTGCTATACACATAATCGCGTGAGAAATTAACCATATAATCAATTAGCTCGCGTCGACCAGCCACGAAGGCTCCTGAGGTTCCCAGGGCTTTGCCGAACGTGGCCATCAGAACATCTGGACGCAGGCTACCCAGCCCTTGATGATCCAGGGTTCCCCGGCCTTGGGCGCCGAGCACACCAAGACCGTGCGCATCATCCAGCATCCACCAGTTTTGGCTCTGATGAGCCAGCTCATGCAAGCCGGCACAGGGGGCCTGATCACCATCCATGCTGAAGACCCCCTCGCTGACAATGAGGCCCTGCGCGGTTGCCAATAGCGAGGAGAGATGGGCAAGATCATTGTGCCGAAACCGCCGCAGGCGGCAAGCATGCTGACTGCCAGCCTCCTGCAGTGAGGCATGATTGAGACGATCTTGCCAAACCGTATGCTCAGCCGTCAGCAAGCTCTTGATCACCGCCTGATTGGCGGCAAATCCGCTAGAGAACAACATCACCGCTTCGACGCCGAGCCACTCGGCAATCGCCTCTTCGAGTTCACGATGCGCTGCTGTGTAACCCGTCACCAGAGGGGAAGCACCAGAGCCTGCGCCCCAGACATCCAAACCAGCTTTCCATGCAGAACGGATCAACGGATTTTGACTGGCACCCAAGTAATCGTTAGACGAGAAATTTATGTGTTCTCGCCCTGCCACCACCATGCGTGAACCGGAAACATGCTCGCTGCAACAACGAGTCCGCAATAATCCTTGATCTCGTCGTGCTTGCAAGGCCGCAAGCAGAGCAAAGGGAGCCTCAGTCACGGCGAAGCGATCCCAATTGCGATTGTTTGCTGCGCGGCTTGGTCGCATCGTAGAACAGCGCCTCTGCGTCATCTCGCTTGGCCTGCATGACCTCATGCAGCGCCTGCTCCTGCATCAGATCTGGCTTTTGCACACGTTGCTCCGGCAGGATACCTAACCGTTTGAATAGCTGCATGTCGCTGTTTTCATCCGGATTGGCGGTTGTGAGCAACTTACAGCCGTAGAAAATCGAATTGGCGCCCGCGAGGAAGCACAGTGCCTGCATCTGATCGTTCATCTTCTCGCGCCCGGCAGAGAGACGAACGTGGGATGTCGGCATCATGATACGGGCAACAGCGATAATACGGATGAAGTCGAATGGATCAACCTCATCCTGTTGCGCCAACGGAGTCCCCTGCACCTTGACCAGCATGTTAATCGGTACGCTTTCCGGTTGTGGCGACAAGTTAGCCAGCTGCACCAGTAATCCAGCCCGATCGTTGGCCGATTCGCCTAAACCGACAATGCCGCCAGAGCAAATCTTCATCCCGGCATCACGTACGTTCTGCAGCGTATCCAGCCGATCCTGGTAGGTGCGAGTGGAGATGATTTCGCCATAGAACTCCGGCGAGGTATCCAGGTTGTGGTTGTAGTAATCCAGCCCGGCATCCGCCAGGCGGAGCGCTTGGTCTGCGGTCAGCATGCCCAGGGTCATGCAGGTTTCCATGCCCATGGCCTTGACTTCTTGCACCATACGCAACAAATAAGGCATATCGCGGTCGTGAGGATTGCGCCACGCAGCCCCCATGCAAAAACGTGATGAACCCGCCGCCTTGGCCTCTCGCGCCCGTTCCAGAACCTGCTCGACTTCCATCAAGCGTTCAGCTTCAAGTCCGGTCTTATAGCGAGCACTTTGCGGACAATATTTGCAGTCCTCCGGACACGCACCGGTCTTGATAGACAACAGGGTGCTAACCTGCACCTGGTTGGCATCAAAATGCTGACGGTGTACCTGCTGCGCCCGAAACAGCAAGTCATTGAACGGGAGCGCAAACAGTGCGTTCACCTCAGCGACACGCCAATCGTGGCGGACCAATGCCTCCATGGTTCCCTCTTATCGTGTTATGAATAGACTTGGCTAGTCTATGTTGACGCCGTATCCTGTCAACCTCAAGCACCAAAGTAACGTTGACATCGGAGTGTTTTTTGAACGATCTGGATTTTGACCGCCTGCATATCTGGCACCCCTATACCTCCTTGACCCAGCCGCTCCCGACCTATGAAGTCGCCTCCGCCCAAGGCTGCACGCTGTCGTTGGCGGATGGCCGTCAGCTAGTAGATGGCATGTCATCCTGGTGGGCCTGTCTGCATGGGTACAATGTGCCTGAATTGAATGCTGCCATTCAGACTCAACTAGCCAAGATGGCTCATATCATGTTTGGTGGCATTCGGCACTCGCCGGCAACGCGTCTATGTCGTCATTTGGTTGAACTGACACCACAGCCCCTGCAACACGTATTCCTCGCCGATTCCGGATCCGTTGCCGTTGAAGTCGCATTGAAGATGGCGCTGCAGTACTGGCAGAGCCGCGGCACTCCTCGCACTCGCTTCGTTGCGTTGCGCAATGGCTATCATGGCGATACGTTTGGAGCCATGAGCGTGACCGACCCAGACGGCAGCATGCACAGCCTGTACCAGGGATTTGTCGCCGAACACTGGTTTATCAGTGCACCGCGTTCGCAGTTCGGTGGTCCCTGGGATCCTCAGGAAATGACGGAGCTCGAAACCCTGCTGGCCACTGAACATCAGCAGGTTGCCGCCATTGTACTGGAGCCGATCGTTCAGGGCGCTGGCGGAATGCGTTTCTATCATCCTGACTATCTCAAAGCTGTCCGAGCCTTGTGCGATCAATACGGCATACTGCTGATCGCCGATGAAATCGCGACCGGATTCGGCCGCACCGGAAAGCTGTTCGCGTGTGAATGGGCCGGGATCAGCCCAGATATTCTATGTGTTGGCAAGGCGCTGACCGGCGGCTACATGACGCTGTCAGCGACTTTGACGACATCCTGCGTCATGCGTGGCATTTGCGAGGGTGCGGCCGGCGTTCTGATGCATGGTCCAACGTTCATGGCCAATCCGCTGGCCTGTGCGGTGGCATGTGCTTCCATCGAACTGTTGCTAGCCAGCCCATGGCAACAACGGGTAAAGGACATAGAGCAGCATTTGCTGGCACAGTTGCAACCCCTCGCCTCACACCCGGCCGTAGCCGACGTACGCGTTCTTGGCGCCATCGGCGTGGTCGAAACCCGCGAACCAGTGGATATGGCCTGGTTGCAGTCGCTGTTTGTCGAGCTGGGGGTCTGGATCCGGCCCTTTGGACGCCTGATCTACCTGATGCCGCCGTATGTCATCACGCCGGTTCAATTACTTAAATTGACCAATGCTATCCGCCAGGCGCTGGATCGCATCGCGGCATAAAGGGTCTTGGTCACGTTGACGATACCTGGGACGCCGCCAACATGAGGTCTGTGATACCATGCAGCCCTCTTGTACAGGCCTCAACTGGAAGCCGTTCATGCGCATCTCTATCGCCGGTAAAGTCTGTTTTGTCTTGCTGATGATTTTTTCATCGGTGCTGGTCGCCATTACAGGTCAGCAAGCTCAACGTGAGCAAGCTGAGTTGGAATCCTACAGCTTGCAGTTGGCCAAACAGCAAGCTGAGCACTATGCCCACTATCTGGACTTGCTGCTGCTAGCCCCCGCCAGCACCTCGTTACCACAGCCGGCACATCAGCCTTTGCAGCCAGTGCCTAAATTGTTTGTCTCTGCCGCCACGCCGCGCCTGCCGCAGAGCATACAAGCCAAGCTGCCGTTCGCGGCAAGCACCGAACCGATGCAATCAGGTTTCCAGCTTGAGAGCCGTGGACAGGAGTCCTGGATGGTGGTGGTCACGCCCTGGCAACTTAATCCGCAACTCACGGCACTGGGCTGCACAGCCTGCCAGGCGCTGTCATCCACTGAGACATTTGGCTGGATTCGTGTCGAGATTCCGGTCACAACGGCATTGGAAAAAATTGAGGCCGACGTGCTCAAAACAGCACTGTTGCTGAGTCTGCTGTTTGGCGCTGGCGTACTGCTGGCTCTCTACATCATTCGGCGCCAGGTTGTCTCGCCACTGCAACGAATCTCTCTGGCTATGGAGCGCGCCAGCGATCTGGGCGATCATACCATCCGCCTGCCGGTCTCCCCCCGCAATGATGAATTGTCCCGCTTGAGCGAAAACTTTAATCATTTGATGGACAGCCTGTCGCCGAAGCGCTAATGACGAGCCAACACAGCACCACGCTGGCGCATCTTTTGCTTGAGTCCTGATTCGACACAGGTAAGATGATGCGATCGCAAAACCGGGCCGGGAGTCCGGGATAAAGAGTATTAGCTGGAGACAATAATCAGATGACGCATGCATCCATCGCCGATGTACTGAACGGCAAATTCGCTGTCGGCACCAGCCTGACCGTCAAGGGCTGGATCCGCACTCGCCGTGATTCCAAAGCCGGGATCTCGTTCCTCGCCGTACACGACGGTTCCTGTTTTAATCCGCTGCAAGCGGTCGTACCGAGTAATCTGGATAATTACGAACAGGATGTGCTGCGTCTGACCACCGGCTGCTCCGTAGCCATTACCGGCACTGTCGCCGCGTCACAAGGCACAGGTCAGGCTTTCGAACTGCAGGCGACGGCCATTACAGTGGTGGGGTGGGTCGATGATCCGGATACCTATCCCATGGCCGCCAAGCGCCACACCGTTGAATACCTGCGCGAACAGGCTCACCTGCGCCCGCGTACTAACCTGATGGGTGCCGTCACTCGGGTGCGTAACTGTCTGGCGCAAGCCATTCACCGTTTCTTCCACGAGCAGGGTTTCGTCTGGGTGTCCACGCCGCTGATCACCGCCTCCGACTGCGAAGGCGCCGGCGAAATGTTCCGCGTCTCGACGCTGGATATGGAAAACCTGCCGCGCACCGACAAGGGCGCCATCGACTACAGCCAGGACTTCTTTGGCAAAGAGGCGTTCCTGACCGTCTCCGGTCAGCTCAATGCCGAAACCTATGCCTGCGCGTTGTCCAAAGTCTATACCTTTGGTCCGACGTTCCGTGCCGAGAACTCCAACACCAGTCGCCATCTGGCCGAGTTTTGGATGATCGAACCGGAAGTGGCGTTCAACGATCTGGAAGCCAACGCCGCGCTGGCCGAAGCCATGCTCAAATATGTGTTCCGTGCCGTTCTGAATGAACGCCGTGATGACCTGGAATTCTTTGCCGAGCGGGTCGACAAAGACGCCATTACCCGTCTGGAGCAATTTGTCTCCTCCGACTTTGCCCAGGTCGATTACACCGATGCCATCGAGATCCTGAAAAACTGTGGTAAGAAATTCGACTATGACGTCGAATGGGGCATCGATCTGCAATCCGAACACGAACGCTATCTGGCCGAAGAGCACTTCAAGGCCCCGGTGGTCGTAAAGAACTACCCCAAGGATATCAAGGCTTTCTACATGCGCCTCAACGATGATGGCAAAACCGTCGCCGCAATGGACGTGCTGGCACCAGGCATCGGCGAAATCATCGGCGGCTCGCAACGTGAAGAGCGTCTGGAGGTTCTGGATGCCCGCCTGGCCGAGATGGAACTGAACAAGGAAGACTACTGGTGGTACCGCGATCTGCGCCGCTATGGCACTGTGCCACATGCTGGTTTCGGCCTGGGCTTTGAACGTCTGGTGGTTTATGTCACGGGCATGGGTAACGTCCGCGACGTGATCCCGTTCCCGCGGACCCCACGCACCGCCGACTTCTAACAATCGCACCACGTAGCACAGTCAAACCGCAGCCTTGAGCTGCGGTTTTTTTATGGCACCAGCGCCGCTGGCCGCAGCGAACGACACGCCAAAACCGTGGATTATTAAGTTCTATTTAATAATCTGTGCAAAAAAGCAGTCCCTTTGGCGTGGAATCCCTCGGTCAGCACGGCCAACTGCCGTGGTGAACACAGAGAAAACAGCCGGTGTCCAACAAAGTGGCGCTGCAATAAAAAGGCCAGGTGACTTGCACCTGGCCGCCAAGATGTCGCTTCAATATTTCTTGGCCATTACCAGCCGGTAATCTCCTTGAGCGCGCTGCCGATGTCTGCCAGTGAACGGACTGTGCGCACGCCCGCCTCTTCCAGCGCTGCAAACTTCTCGGCTGCGGTACCCTTGCCTCCGGCAATGATGGCGCCAGCATGCCCCATGCGTTTTCCAGCCGGCGCAGTGACCCCGGCGATATAGGAAACCACGGGCTTGGTGACATTCGCCTTGATGAAGGCCGCTGCCTCCTCCTCCGCCGTGCCGCCGATCTCGCCGATCATCACAATCGCTTCGGTCTGGGGATCTGCCTCAAATTCACGCAGTATGTCGATGAAATTCGAGCCTGGGATCGGGTCGCCACCGATACCGACGCAGGTTGATTGACCAAATCCCGCGTCGGTTGTCTGCTTGACCGCCTCGTACGTCAAGGTCCCAGAGCGCGATACAATCCCGACCCTGCCAGGGAGGTGAATATGGCCTGGCATGATGCCAATCTTGCATTCTCCTGGCGTGATCACGCCTGGGCAATTTGGTCCTATCATGCGGACGCCGGTTTGCTCGAGGCGGCATTTGACCTGCAGCATGTCCAGCGTCGGAATGCCTTCGGTGATACAGACGATCAGTTCAATACCGGCATCGATCGCCTCGAGAATGGCATCCTTACAGAACGGCGCCGGGACATAGATGACCGAAGCCGTGGCACCAGTGGCCTCGACCGCATCACGCACCGTGTTGAACACCGGCAGCCCCAGATGTTCACTCCCTCCTTTACCCGGTGAAACCCCGCCAACCATACGTGTGCCATAGGCAATGGCCTGCTCGGAGTGGAACGTACCTTGTGCACCGGTAAATCCCTGGCAGATAACCTTGGTATCCTTGTTAATCAGAATGCTCATGCCTTGGCCTCCGCTGCCTTGACTACCTGAACGGCCGCATCAGTCAGACTCTTGGCGGCAATGATGTTCAATCCGCTCTGAGCCAGGCGTTCTGCCCCCAACTCGGCATTGTTACCTTCCAACCGCACCACAACAGGCACCTTGACTCCCACTTCAGACACGGCGCCGATGATGCCGTCGGCAATCAAGTCACAACGCACTATGCCACCGAAGATATTCACCAGCACCGCTTGCACCTTGTCATCGGAGAGGATGATCTTGAATGCCTCTGTCACCCGTTCCTTGGTTGCCCCCCCACCAACATCCAGGAAGTTAGCTGGCAGGCCCCCGTGATGCTTGATGATGTCCATGGTTCCCATGGCCAGCCCAGCACCATTTACCATGCAACCAATGTTGCCATCCAGGGCAACGTAATTCAGCTCCCACTGGGCAGCATGAGCTTCGCGTTCATCTTCCTGAGTGATGTCGTGCATCTGGCGCAATTTCGGCTGACGATACAAGGCATTGGAATCGATATTGATCTTGCCATCCAGACAGAGCAAGTCGCCATTGCCGGTGATCACCAGCGGGTTGATCTCGAGCAGTGACAAATCGTGGGCCACAAACATCTTGCCTAGGCCAAGAAAGATGTTGGTAAATTGCTTGAGTTGGTTGGCATCCAGGCCGAGCTTGAAGCCGAGCTCACGCGCCTGATAGGGCTGCGGACCGGTCAGCGGATCCAGCACGGCTTTATGAATCTTTTCCGGTGAGTCATGGGCAACTTTTTCTATCTCCATGCCTCCCTCGGTGGATGCCATGAAGACCACGCGACGTGATGAGCGGTCAACGACTGCGCCCAAATAGAGCTCCTTGGCGATGTCGGTGCAGGTTTCCACCAGGATCTTGTTGACCGGTTGCCCCGCCGCATCGGTCTGGTAAGTAACCAGCCGTTTCCCCAACCAGGCCTCGGCAAATGCCCGGACCTCGTCCTTGCTTTTGGCGACCTTGACGCCACCTGCTTTGCCGCGACCACCAGCATGCACCTGGCATTTCACGACCCACTTATCCTGCCCCAGAGCGGTCGCCGCATCGACGGCCTCTTGAGCACTCTCACACGCCATACCGGCAGGCACCGGCAATCCATATTCGGCAAATAACTGTTTTGCCTGGTATTCATGCAAATTCATGACACGCTTCCCTGTTGTAAAGAGTCCGGCGCGCGAGGCGCCGGCACAGAACGAGATCAGATGTCCAGCAGCAGGCGGGTTGGATCCTCAAGCAGCTCCTTGACGGTAACAAGGAAACCAACTGAATCCCTTCCATCGATAATGCGGTGATCATAAGACAACGCCAGATACATCATCGGCAGTATCACTACCTCTCCTTGCACCGCCATTGGCCGGTCCTGGATTTTATGCATTCCCAGAATGGCACTCTGCGGAGGATTAATGATCGGCGTCGACATCAGGGACCCGAACACCCCACCGTTTGTAATCGTAAAATTGCCGCCCGACAGATCGTCGACCGTCAACTTACCATCCCGCGCCTTGTCCGCCAATGACTTGATACCATGTTCAATACCCGCCAATGACATGCTGTCACAATCGCGGAGGACCGGCGTCACCAAACCCCGCTCGGTTGAAACCGCAATGCTGATATCAAAATAGTTGTGGTAAACGATGTCGCTGCCATCAATCGAAGCATTGATGATCGGATACCGCTTCAGTGCCTCTGTCACGGCGCGCACGTAAAACGACATGAAGCCCAGTTTGATGTTGTGCCGTGCTTCAAAACGCTCCTGGTAGCCCTTGCGAATATCCATGATGGGCTTCATGTTGACTTCGTTGAACGTCGTCAACATCGCAGTGGTGTTTTTGGCATCCAGCAGGCGTTCTGCGACACGTTGGCGCAAGCGGGTCATCGGGACGCGCTTCTCCTCTCGCAAACTTGACGTCGTCTGCGTCTCACCGACCGGTTCCACCTTGATCGCCGGCTGTGGCGGTAAGACCTTGGATTCAACGGGCACCGGCGCCGCCAGCGCCGCCAAGTGGCGTTCAACATCCTCCTTCGTCACGCGTCCACCCTTGCCGCTGCCGCTAATGCCGGCAGGCGTCAGTCCCTTTTCGGCCAGCAGGCGACGCACAGATGGAGTGATGATATCGGCATCAGAGGTATCCACGGTTGCAGGTTCTGACGCCATGCCCACCACAGAGCCCGCAGCCAACAGACCCAGCACCTGACGCGAGGTAACTGTGCTGCCCCGCTCAAACTGGATGGACTGCAATACGCCCTCTTCCGGGGCCGGCACTTCAAGCACTATCTTGTCGGTTTCGATTTCCACCAGCAACTCGCCGGCCTTGACTCGCTCACCGGGTTGCTTGTGCCAGTTGCCTACGGTGGCATCGGCGACAGATTCAGGCAAATCGGGAACTCGGATCTCAACTGTCATGTTTCTCATCCTTGGTCAAAATCAGGACTGGCCCAGCGCATCTTCGACCAGCGCTTTTTGTTGTTTCAAGTGCAACGAAATATAGCCTACAGCAGGAGAGGCTGACGCCGGACGACCGGCATAGAACAGTCGCGCCCCCTCCGGCATCACCTCGCGAAAATGGTGCTGACTACAGTACCAGGCGCCTTGATTCTGAGGTTCCTCCTGACACCAGACAAACTCGCGGACATGGGGATAGGGTGCCAGCACTTCGGCCAGCTCAGCATGAGGGAACGGATAGAGTTGTTCGATCCGTACAATCACCACCTGCTTCAGATCTCCCTTTCGCCGCGCGTCGAGCAAATCATAATAGACCTTGCCAGCACACAGGACGACCCGCGTCACAGCAGCAGGATCATGCGTGTCCTGTTCTGGAATCACGTTCATGAAGTGCCCGTCAGCCAGCTCGTCTAACGAGGAGACAGCCAACGGATGGCGCAGCAACGATTTGGGTGTGAACACGATCAACGGGCGACGTAACGGACGCACCATCTGCCGCCGCAACATGTGGAACACCTGAGCGGGCGTTGTCGGCACACAAATCTGCATATTATGCTGTGCGCACAGTTGCAGGTAGCGTTCAGGGCGAGCCGATGAATGCTCTGGTCCCTGCCCTTCATAGCCATGCGGTAACAACAGAGTCAAACCGCACAGGCGCCCCCATTTCTGCTCGCCAGAAGAGACAAACTGATCGATCACCACCTGAGCCCCGTTGGCAAAATCGCCAAACTGGGCTTCCCATATCGTCAGCCCTGAGGGCGCGGCGGTGGCATAACCATACTCGAATGCCAATACGGCCTCTTCGGACAATGCCGAGTCGTAGACCTCAAAACCCTGTCCATTTGGTAATAGGGCTTCCAACGGGACGTGCCGCTGACCATCCTTCTGGTTAAACACCACGGCATGCCGATGGAAGAAGGTTCCGCGCCCGGAGTCCTGCCCGGTCAGACGCACCCGATAACCGGCAGAGACCAGGCTGGCATAGGCGAGATTCTCCGCAAACCCCCAGTCCACCAATTTCTCACCACGGCTCATCAGCAGGCGATCGTCATACACTTTTTGCACCTGACGCTGCAGCTCAAACTCCTGCGGATAGCGACAAATGGCCTCACCCAATGCCTGCAACTGCTGGCGTGAGCAGCGAGAGTCATAGCCAATATCCCAGTCATGACCCAGATAGGGCGTCCAGTTTTGCTGGTACTGCTGCCCCATAGGACGCCATTCCGGTACGACGCAGTCCCCCTTGTCGAGCGCGTTGCGGTAATCATTGACCAGTTGCTCGACCTCGGCATCCGTCACGACGCCACAGTAAGCAAGCCGTTCGCCATAGAGCTGGCGCGTGGTCGGATGTTGCTTAATTTTCTGGTACATCAAGGGTTGGGTGGCACTCGGCTCATCTGCTTCGTTGTGACCATTGCGGCGATAACAAACCAGATCGATAACCACATCACGGTGGAACGTATTGCGATACTCCAACGCCAGCTTGGTGACAAACAGCACAGCGTCGGGATCGTCGCCATTGACATGGAAAATCGGTGCCCCAACCATTTTGGCGACATCCGTACAATAGAGTGTCGAACGGGTGTCCTGCGGATTGGATGTCGTGAAGCCGATCTGGTTGTTGATGACAATTCGTACCGTCCCCCCAACCGAGAAGGCCCGGGTTTGCGACAGATTGAACGTTTCGGCGACCACACCCTGCCCCGCCATCGCCGAATCGCCATGGATGGTGATTGGCAACACCTTGATCCCGCTTGGGTCTTTCAGACGATCAAGGCGAGCTCTGACTGACCCCATTACCACAGGATTGACGATTTCAAGGTGCGAGGGATTAAATGCCAACGCCAGGTGAATATGGCCACTGTTCGTCGCAAAGTCCGATGAAAAACCCATGTGATATTTAACATCACCCGTGCCCCACGACTCGCCATGTTTACCTGCAAACTCATCAAACAACTCCTGCGGGCGCTTGCCAAGAACATTGATCAGCATATTCAGGCGGCCGCGGTGTGCCATCCCCATGACGGCTTCTTCCGTACCGGCCCGGGACGCTTCGCGAAACAGCGCCTTGACCATAGGCACCAGCATGTCACCCCCCTCCAGCGAGAAGCGCTTTGCTCCCGGAAATTTGGCACCGAGGTAACGCTCGAGCCCTTCCGCCGCAGTCAGGTCACACAACACTTGCCGGCGCTCTTGGGCATCGAGATTGGGGTGCCCTTCCGCAGCTTCAAGGCGCGCCTGGATCCAGCGTTTCTCCTCAATCGAGTTCATGTGCATATATTCAGCACCGATGGTCGCACAATAAGTCTTCTGCAGTGAGCTCAGCAGATCGCGCAGACTCATCATCGGCAGGCCCCCTTGATAGGAGCCAACATTGAAACGGGTATCCAGATCCCCCTCGCTGAGCTCATAAAACGCCGGGCTTAACTCGAGGACTTCATCGCGTTGCCATAACCCCAACGGATCAAGTTTGGCCACCTGATGGCCGTAACTACGGTATGCATTGATCAACTGCAGGACGCGGATTTGGCGAATGTCCGTCTTGACTTCAACCATTGACTGACGGGCATGTCCGTCCATGGCAACGCGACGGAAGTAATCCTGCACGGCACTATGAACTGTTTCGGCCTCGCCGCCATTCATGTCCGAGAAGCAACGTTGCCATTCGTCGCTGACAGACGATGGATTCCGTAAATAGGATTCGTAGAGGTCTTCGATATAGGTTGCATTCGCACCGGCCAGATGGGATGAGTCAATCCAGGCGGTCATGTGACTTTCATGCATGGTGATCCCTTAAACACAGATACTGCTGTGCAGCGTCGCTCGGGTCATTTGCAGCGAACCATTCCCGACCCTTGGAAGGAATGGAATGACAAAATTGATCGATTTTTCATCAAAAAAGGACCAAGTTGCCGAATTGAGCTTTCATCATCAAAGGCACATCTGCGGGGAGCGAAATAATCCTTAAAAAAGGTAGGATTATCAATAGGTACAGATTAAATGCCCCTCTACCACTTCGTTATGCACGGTCGGCAAATATTTCAAAAAAAACATAGAAAAAGCGCATTTAAATTAAATTAAACGGGATAATTTAGAACTTCTACCTGCATAATTGTTTTAAACCACTATTTCTTAACGCGACCGACATTTACCCAGAACATGCTTACGAGTATATCCAGCCCCCTGCTTTTATTACAAACCCATAACATTCATTGAACATCAATTATTCAATCCAGATCCCAGTCTTTGATGCCATATTGACCAAGCAGGGATGGTTAAATTGACAAGCCCCCCTCTTCTGATACAAATACTCCACATCTGGGCCCTGCTTTATACTCATTTTGATACCTGTTTGGGCATGACTGGAACAGGGCCCGCCGCAATTTGAAGCAAAGGAGACGCGCTATGGCTGACAAGAAGGTAGCCACACTACATATACCGGGCCGTGACCCGATCGAGTTACCGATACTGGCCGGAACCGAAGGCCCAGAGGTCATCGACGTCCGGGCTCTGGCAGCCCATGGCTTTTTCACCTTTGACCCCGGGTTCCTCTCCACGGCATCCTGCGAATCCAAGATCACCTATATCGACGGTGATGAGGGGATCCTGTTGCATCGCGGCTACCCCATTGCCGAGCTGGCCATCGAGACGGACTACCTGCAGGTGTGTTATCTGTTGCTCTCCGGTGAATTGCCAACCCAGGAGCAATACCAACAGTTTCGAGCCCACGTGACACGTCACACCATGGTTCACGAACAGATGACATCGCTGTTCAAGGCCTTCCGCCGTGACTCGCATCCGATGGCCGTCATGTGTGGTGTCGCCGGCGCCCTGTCCGCGTTCTACCACGACTCACTGGATATCAATAATCCCAAACACCGCGAAATTGCCGCGTTCCGTCTGATTTCCAAAATGCCAACCCTGGCGGCAATGTCCTACAAGTACTCCATCGGCCAGCCATTCATGTATCCGCGTAATGATTTGAGCTATGCCGGTAACTTCCTGCATATGATGTTTGCCGTACCCTGCGAGGAGTACAAGGTCAACCCGGTGATCGAGCGCGCCATGGATCGGATCTTCATCCTGCACGCCGATCACGAGCAGAATGCATCGACATCCAGCATGCGTATGGCCGGCTCTTCAGGAGCTAACCCCTTCGCCTGTATTGCAGCTGGTATTGCGTCATTGTGGGGACCGGCACATGGTGGCGCCAATGAAGCCTGCCTGAAAATGCTTGAGGAGATCGGCTCTGTCGATCGCATTCCGCACTTTATCGCACGTGCCAAGGATAAGAATGACCCATTCCGTCTGATGGGATTCGGTCACCGCGTGTACAAAAATTACGATCCCCGGGCTACCGTAATGCGCGACACCTGTCACGAAGTCCTGCACGAGCTCAATGTCTCCGATCACCCCTTGCTCGACGTCGCCATGGAGCTGGAGCGCATCGCGCTGTCTGACCCGTATTTCGTCGAAAAGAAACTCTATCCGAACGTCGATTTTTACTCCGGCATCATTCTCAAGGCCATCGGTATTCCAACCTCGATGTTTACGGTCATCTTCGCACTGTCGCGGACAATTGGCTGGATATCGCACTGGCTGGAAATGCAATCCGACCCTGCCAGCCGCATCAGCCGTCCACGCCAGCTCTATACCGGCGCACCGACTCGTCATGTGACACCGTTTGAACAACGGTAACAGCGATGCCTCGCAACCACAGGGCAACCATCAGGTTGCCCTGTGTCTTATTACAGCATCTACGCCTCGACCAGTGTCTTCATCAACTGCAGCATCAGGTAACGGGATCCCAGATAGCAGGGTGTGCGCTGATGCAGTGTTCGCGGTTGCAACTGCAGCAAGGGCGTTGAACCATCCGTCGCCAGCCCGCCGGCCTGCTCCATCAAGAATGCTAACGGATTGGCTTCATAGAGCAGGCGTAATTTGCCATCTGGCAAGTTTGTTCCTGGCGGATAAAGGTAGATCCCGCCTTTGATCAAATTGCGGTGAAAATCCGCAACCAGAGAACCGATGTAGCGCGAGCTATAGGGACGTCCTTGCTCTGGACTATCCTCTTGGCAGTGCTTGATAAAGCGTTTCACCCCTGTCGGAAAGTCTTGATAGTTACCTTCATTAATCGAATAGATGCGACCCCGTTCGGGAATGCGCATATTAGGATGGGACAGGAAAAAGCTCCCCAGCGAAGGATCGAGCGTAAATCCATTGACCCCCTGCCCGGTCGAATACACCAGCATGGTCGAAGAGCCATAAATGATATATCCAGCCGCAACCTGCTTGCATCCGGGCTGCAGGAAGTCCTCCAGCTGAGCCGGACCATCTAGCGGACTCACGCGACGGTAGATCGAAAAAATGGTCCCGATAGAGATGTTGACATCGATATTTGAGGAGCCATCCAGAGGGTCGATCAGGACCACGTACTTTCCGGGACGCGTGTTGACCGGAGAAAAGGAGACAAAGCCTTCTTCCTCCTCCGAGGCCAGACCACAGACTTCCCCACGCGCAGCCAGCGCCTCCTTGAAGCGCTCGTTGGCAAACCAGTCGAGCTTCTGCTGTTCTTCCCCCTGCACATTGAGTTGCTCCATGCTTCCGAGCACGTCACTAATGCCCGCGCGATTAATCTCGCGGTTCACCACGCGTGCGGCGCGCTGCAACGAAGAAAGCAGGGTACTGAGCTCGCCTGTCGCATCAGGGAAAGCGGATTGCTGGCGGATGATGAATTCACCCAAGGTTGTTCCGGCTACACACTCCATTGTTTATCTCCCCGTCAATGAAATCGCTTTCAAGGTAAGGAGTGTCAACATGACAAAACAAGAAGAATCGTTTCAGCTTGACTGTTATAGCGATACTGCTCACAAAAAAGGCGACTTGCGCCGCCTGTAAATTATCCGTTGACCAAGGCCGAGCGCACCCGTTGCAGATCCTCAGGGGTATCTACCCCCGCCTCCGGGCATTCAGCCGCCATGGCCACATGAATGCGCTCGCCATGCCATAGCACGCGCAACTGCTCCAGGGCCTCGATCTGCTCCAACTGGCTCGCCCCCCAGGCGACATAGCGCTGGATAAAGCCGGCCCGGTAAGCATAGATACCTATGTGACGGGCATGAGGATGCAACACTTGCCGCGACGCGCTTGCAAAGTTATCTCGCTCCCATGGGATGGGTGCGCGACTGAAGTAGAGCGCATAACCCTGAGCATCCATGACCACCTTGACAGCATTGGGGTTGAACAGCTCTTCCGCGCTCATCGGCACCGCCAGAGTAGCCATCGGGGCAGTGGACGCCGCCAGGTTATCCGCAACCTGTCGAATGATGGCAGGCGGGATAAGAGGCTCATCGCCCTGCACATTGACAATAATCGTATCGGCAGCAAAATCGTAATGCTGACAGACCTCTGCCAGCCGTTCGGTTCCTGATTGATGATGTGCCGAGGTCATGCAGATTTCGACCCCGCTGCAATTCACCGCATCGGCAACACGGCGGTCATCGGTCGCGACTATCACCCGAGCAGCACCGGCCTGTAGGGATCGCTCAGCCACCCATTGAATCATCGGTTTACCATGAATGTCTGCCAGGGGTTTGCCCGGCAATCGCGTCGACTGGTAGCGCGCAGGGATAATGACCACAAAGCTCATGACGGCAGCTCATCACTGTCGAGACGTCGGGCCCGGGTTTCGAGCAACACCGGAATATCCTCATCTACGGGATAGGCCAGTCGGTCCTGACGGCATACCAGCTCGCCCTTCTCCTTGTCATAATTCAGCTTGCCCTTGCACACCGGGCAGGCGACGATTTCCAGTAACTTATGATCGAGGGCCATGCTTTTTTTCCTTCAACAAACGGATGATTTTTTCGAGTAGCGTCGGCGGCAATTGAGCAGATACCGGCAGGTACCACCAATCCTGACGGGTCGTCTGACTACACTTCACCGCATCTTTTTCTGTCATCAGCAACGGTCTGGCAGCAAACTGCTGCTGCAAGGCCTCAAGATCAAATGCCTGATGATCGGCAAATGCCACCGCCTGTCGTAGCCGATAACCTAATGTCTGCAAGGTCGTAAAAAAACGCGGTGGATGACCGATTCCGGCCATGGCATCGACCTCTTCGCCCGGCACCGGAGGCTGCAAATGGGTCGAGGAGCCGACGGGGCGCAACGAATCGGCGATCAATTGCATCGGATACTCCCCAGCCGCCACGACGCCACCATTGCACAAAATGGCATCGACCTGTGCCAAACGCCCGAGCCCTTCACGCAACGGTCCCATAGGGAGCAGATGACCATTTCCAAAACGCCGTTCACCATCGACGACAACCAGCTCGATATCCCGAGCCATCGCATAATGCTGCAAGCCATCGTCGCTGATGACGACATCCACCTCACCGCCGGCCAACAGACAGGCGATCGCCTCGGCGCGACGCGGTGACACCACTACCGGACATCCGCAACGCCTGAAAATCAGTTTGGGCTCATCACCACAGGCACTAGCAGGGGTCATGGCCGTCACCTGTAACGGGTAACGATCGGCCCGACCACCATAACCACGACTGACCACCCCGGGGTGGTAGCCCGCCTGACGCAACACCTCGATCAACCAGATCACGACCGGCGTTTTACCATTACCGCCGACCGAGATATTCCCCACGACAATCACCGGGACGGGGGCTCGATAGACGCGAAGCCACCCAAGGCGATAAGCCAGACGACGAAGCGCGGTGAGCGACCGATAGAGCAATGCCAACGGCCACAGGCCCCACACCAGCCAGTTGGCGCGATACCAGAGTGCCGCCAGGCTCATTGAGCCTCACCGAATTGGGTTTGCCTTAGCAGGGCATAGGCGCCGTTGCGAGCCAGCAACTCGCCATGCGTCCCCTGCTCTATGATGCGCCCTTCATCGACTACCAGAATCAGGTCGGCATTCTCGATCGTTGAAAGTCGATGCGCTATCACCAAGGTCGAACGGTCTCGGGCCAGATTCTCCAGCGCACTCTGGATGTAGCGTTCCGACTCGGTATCCAATGCCGAAGTAGCCTCATCCAGTAACAAAATGGGGGCATCACGCAACAGGGCCCGGGCAATCGCCAGACGCTGACGCTGACCACCGGACAGATTGGAGCCGTTCTCGCCGATCAAGGTGTCATAGCCTTCCGGCATCTTGCGAATAAACTCGTCTGCATTGGCCATCCGCGCCGCTTGCTCGATCTGTTCCCGGCTGTAAACCCCCTCTGCAGCATAGGCAATGTTGTTGGCCACAGTATCGTTAAACAGGTGAACCTGCTGGGAAACCAGGGCGAACTGGCGACGCAGGGCGTGCAGACGGTAGTCGCGAATATCGACGCCATCCAGCAGAATGGCGCCCTGTTCAATATCGTAAAAACGCGTCAACAATGAAGCGATGGTGCTCTTGCCAGAGCCGGAGCGCCCCACCAATGCCACTGTCTGCCCCGGCTCGATGACCAGAGACACATCACGCAATGCCGGCTGTTCCTTGGTTGGGTAGGTGAAGGTCACGTTTTTCAGTTCGACCCGTCCCTGCGCCCGAACCAAATCCCGGGAGCCCGTATCGTTTTCCAGCGGCTGGTCCATCAACTCGAACAGACTCTGACATGCCGCCATGCCACGCTGAAATTGGTTATTTATCTGGGTCAGGCTCTTGAGCGGCTTCATCATCATCATCATCGAGGTGACAATCAGCGTGAAGGTCCCCGCCGTCAGACTCTCGCGGACACCAGGCATAGCCGCGACAAACAGCAGGACGGCTAATGCACTGGAGGCGATGACCTGAACCAGCGGCGAGCCCACAGCATCCACAATCACCATTTTCATATTCTGATGCCGCATGTGATTGCTGACTTTGGCAAAACGATCGGCCTCAACCTGTTGTCCGCCAAACATCAACACCTCGCGATGCCCACGCAACATCTGCTCGGTCGAGGTGGTTAAGCCCCCCATGGCCTGTTGAATCTGTCGACTAACACGCCGAAAGCGCTTGCTGATGATGGAGATCAGCACACCGACGATCGGACCGACCACAAAGAAAATCAGCGACAGCTGCCAGGAGTGATAGATCATCATGCCGAGCAATCCCAGCACAGTCACACCCTCGCGGACCAATGACACCAGCGTCGAACTGGCAGCCGAAGAGACCTGACCGGCATCGTAGGTCACCTTGGAGAGCAAATGACCGGTATTATGCTTGTCGAAAAACGACATCGGCATCCCCATCAGATGGCTGAACACCTGACGCTGTAGCTTCATCACGACATGGGTACCCACCCAACTCATGAAATAATCTGACAAGAAATTGCACAGCCCGCGCACGGTGACGATGCCGATGACGAACCAGGGCATCCACATCAACACCGAGGGATCTTTACCACTGAGGCCATCATCAATCAGCGGCTGGATCGAATAGACAAACGTGGTATCGACAGCACCGTAACCAGCCATGCCGAGGATGGCGAGAACCAAACCGGCTTTTCGATCGCGGACATAGCCCAACAGGCGTTTGAGGATAGGCCAGCTTGAATCAGGGACCGCAGGGGAAGATGAGCGTTGCATTCGGGCTCTCTAAGGGGGACATCAGCGGCCATTCTACCGATTAGTCGCGCCCCAACCAAGCCTCGATGCGGTGGTACCAGGGACCTTGCTCACGCCAAGCCGTCACCGCGACCGATTCATCGCCAAACGTAAACGAAATGGCGCCGGTATCAGCCGTGGTCATCTGGCTGGAAGAAACGCTGTTAAACCGCGCGACAACCTCCGCCCGGGGAAAACCCCAGCGATTGGCATAACCGGCGCTGTGCACGACCCACTGCGGGCGAGTGGCCTGAACCCAGGCCAATGACGAAGAAGAGGCGCTACCATGGTGTGCACTCAGCAGCACTGTGACCGGTGATTGACCGCGGCGTATCAGCTCTGATTCTTGTCGTGCAGGCAAATCCCCGGTCAGCAGGACGGAGAAGCGGCCATCCGTAATCAACAACACACACGAGTGCGCATTTTCCTTACCGGTGACGACCGTCAATGGCCACAACCAGCTTAACGTCAGCTCGCCCCACCGCTCCTTCACACCTGCCAGGCATGTGCGTTGCGCACGGTGCAAGGCGGCAGAAGAGACCAGATGATGAACTGGCCACTGTTGTTCAAGCCAGCGCCATTTCCCGGCATGATCGCGATCGTCATGACTGATGATCAGATAATCGAGCTGTCGAATCCCCTGATACTGCAACATGGGCGACACCACGGATTCGGCCAATGACTGACCACCAGGGAAACGATCGCCGACATCGTAGACTATGCCTCGCGTGCCCTGTTGTATAAGGACAGAGAGTCCCTGTCCGACGTCGAGGACATGCAGCTGCCAGCCAGGCGCAGGCTGGATAAACAGGCACAACTGCGCGAATAGCAAGCAGCACACCAAGCTCCGTCCACCAGGGAAGAACCAGACGATTGGTAGCGCCCACCCCAACCACAAGTGCTGTTGCTGGCGCGCAGACAGAACAAACCAACCATCGAACCGGGACGTCAACCACACCAACCCTGAAATTGCAGGGCTTAATAGCTGATCGCATAGCCAAAAACCGGCATAGGCCAGTGTCGGCCAGACCGGAACCCATAAGGCACTGAAAAAACTCAACGGAATCAGCAGCAGGGTAAAGAACGGAATGGCCAACAAATTGATAGGTAATGCCAGGAGTCCTTGGCCGTCAAACAACGCTATCTGCAGAGGCAACAGGCCATACAGCATTCCAAGCTGCAGTCGCCATAATCCAGGCCGCCGCCACCACAACGACAGCATCAACAGCAAGGCGACGGCCAAAAACGACAACCAGAAACCGCTATTGAACAGGCTCCAGCCACTACCAAGTAACATCAACGCCAGGGTAGACCACCAGATACGCCAATGTGACCAACGACAGGCCAGCAGTCTTAATCCCAACCACAGGCAAAGCATGTAGAAAGCCCGCTGCGTTGGCAGCGATGCGCCGGATAGCAGGACATAGAAACCCGATAGCCCCAGTGCACAGGCCGGCGGTAACCAGCGCGACAGAACGGTGGCTGACAACGGGATAGCCAACAGGCGACCCAGCCCCCACCCTAGCGCAGCCGCCAAGGCGATGTGCATGCCGGAGATGGCAACCAGGTGCACGATGCCGCCATAACGGAACGCTTGCCATGTCGCTGAAGAGATGGCGTGCTGCTCACCAAACACCAAGGCATTCAACACCGCTCCTTGCTCCAGTTTTGCCAGCAGCGGTTCGGCTGTCGCAACCCAGCGGTCACGCCAATGGGGGCCCGCATGCGGCGAACTCAGTTGAGCCAGTTGTACTGTCCCGGTAGCGGTAATGCCTTGGCCCAGCATCCAGCGCTCGCGATCAAAGCCTGCAGGATTAGCAACGGCATGTAGCGGTTTTAATCTGGCGCGCCCCTGAATCTCCTGGCCGGCAAACCAGCGGGTCAGTGACAGCGATGGAGATAAATAGAGTCGCAGCAGGGGGGCTGGCCAGAGGTGCTGTTCATCCAGTTGCCGCAAACGAAATAGAATTCGAGGTCCATATTCGCTTTGTTCGAATTCAACCACCTGGCCGGCTATGGTATGTTCCGAAGCCTTCGACGGCAGTATGGCCAGCCAACTGAGTTGCAGATTGAAAAACAGCAGCATGGCGCTTGCCCCCAGCAGCAAGCCGGCAAGCCCAAGACGTCTCATGCACAGCAGTGGTATGCTGAGACACAGCAGTGGTAGCAACCACCACAAGCCAGGCAACATTGGCCAGAACAGACAACTGGTAGCCCCCGAGGCCACCCCCATCAGACAGCTTGCAAGCTGATCGTGTCGACGAGAGAACAACGTGAAAGAGTTGATGAAACGCTGGATGCCAGACCCGCACAAACTGCGCCACCACAAACACCTGCGCTGTTTTGCCCGCTGGCTGGACCACCCCGGGTTGTGGCACCTTAATCGCCGCTCCGCCGCAGGGGCTATCGCAGTCGGACTCTTCATGGCCTGGATCCCCGTCCCGTTCCAGATGGTTCTGGCTGCCGGCGCGGCCATCATCTGGCGAGTCAATATTCCAATCTCGGTCGCCACGGTCTGGCTGACCAACCCCGTTACCATGCCAGCCCTGTTTTATCTGGCTTACTATGTTGGTCGCCTGCTGCTAGGGCTGCCACCTGTCGAGTTTTCACCTGTTCTGTCATGGAGCTGGCTGACTAGCGTGATGGAAACGATTGGCAAACCATTTTTGCTGGGATGTGTCGTCATGGCGCTCGTCAGCAGCGTGGTTGGGTACCTCTTGGTGCAAGGAGGTTGGCGCTATTCAGTGCGTTTGCGCTATCGTCAGCGGCTACGGCGCCGGGGATTGATGCAACCCTGAACGATCAAACGGCACAATGACATGATTTTGCTAGGCGGAACCGCTCCCCTCGGGTAGAGTGTGGGACGGTTTACATCCCCCGCTCGCACGCTTGTCATGTAGTGAGCCGAGTATTGGTAACAGACATATTACCGGCTCGTTCGCATTCGAGGTCATAACAAGACGATGGATATTCTGATCGCGCTGTTTACCGATTACGGTTATTTCGCCGTGTTTTTCATTCTGCTGATCTGCGGTTTTGGCGTCCCTATCCCGGAGGATATTACGCTGGTGGCTGGCGGCATCATCGCAGGCTTGGGGTTTGCCGACGTGCACTTGATGTTTCTGGTCGGTATGGCTGGCGTACTGATTGGTGATGGCACCATGTTCACCATGGGGCGAATCTTCGGGGAACGAATCCAGCAGTTTCCGTTATTTCGTCGTCTACTCCCCCCCCATCGCTTCGCTCACGTTCAAGAAAAATTTGAGAAATATGGCCACTGGGTATTGTTTATCGCCCGTTTCTTACCCGGTCTGCGCTCACCGATCTTCATTACCGCAGGAATGAGCCGCAGGGTCAGCTACCTGCGATTCTTATTGATGGACGGTTTCGCCGCACTCATTTCCGTTCCGCTATGGGTTTACCTTGGCTATTTCGGTGCTTATAACCGGGATTGGTTGATGAAATGGGTCGAACGCGGTCAAGTCAGCTTGCTAGCTCTTGCTGCAGTGATCATCTTGCTGGTTGGCGGCTATTATCTGCGCCTGTATTTGCGCCGCCGACGAGAAGACAGTACCGAATGAATCAGACGGGGTGGCTTAGCCACCCCTTTTCATTTCTGCGCCTGCCACCAACCCCGACGGGAGCGCGCATTGCGCTGTGCTCGACTATGCTCAAAGCAAATTGGCATCAGCCGTGTTCGGGGGAGTTATGCTTAACAATCAGTCGATTGGCCGAAAACTGGTCATGGGTTTTAGCGGTTGCGTTTTGATCATTGCCGGCCTGGCCTGGTTTGCCAGCAGTCAAATGGGCCGCATTTATGATGTTTCAGAGTCCATTACCAACGATTTGTTACCATCCATGCAGTATGCCGGCTTAATCGAAGAGTCGTTGCTCAATGCACGCCGCGCCGAAATGGGTGCCATCATCGGCTTTCTCGACAACGATGCGGCCGAAGTGCAAAAACAGCTGGACCGGTTTACCGGCAGTAAGACAACGCTGAACAAGGCATTCGACGACTACCAGAACACAGCCCAGATGGATAGCGAAGAACAGCAGCGCTATCAGCAGGCGAAAACACTGACCGAGAGCTATCTGCGCGCCCATGAAAATCTCTCCCAGGCGCTGTTGAACAGGAATGTCGAACAGATCAAACAGCAACGCATTCTGACCCGGGATGCGGTAAACGCCGCCTCCACTGAAGTCGCCAAACTGATCCAGCTCAATGCCGAGGGTGCCAGGATTCTGACCAGGCAGGCCGACGACGTGTTTAATCAAGCCAGCCGGATCAGTGTGGTCATCAGCCTGGTGGCCACCTTGCTGGTGATTGCTGGTGCCTGGTTGCTGATTCGGCAGATCCGCCAGCCATTGCAACGGCTACTGAACGACATTCACCGAGTTGCCAACGGCGATCTAAGCCAGCAAATTGATCTGACCCATTTCCAACGCGATGAGATCGGTGAGCTAGCCGCCGGCTTTGACAAGATGTGCGTTAACTTGCGCATGTTGGTGACGGATGTTCACCACTGCGTCGACCAGCTCTCCTCGGCCACCAACGAGATCAGTGCCTTGGCCACCCAGTCAGCCGGTAACATGCACAGTCAGAAAGATGAGCTGAACATGCTGGCAACGGCAATGAACGAGATGCAGGCTACGGTTCAGGAAATTGCCCGCAATACCAACGACACCGCCAAGGCGTCAGAAGACGCAAGTACCCGTGCCGATCACGGCGCCAGCATGGTGAATAACACCATCAATAGCGTCGATAAGGTGGCCAGCGAGTTGGAGCAGACCGCCAACGTCGTCCATAAACTTGATGCCGACAGCCGCAATATCAGTGTCGTACTGGAAGTCATCCGCGGCATCGCCGATCAAACCAACTTGCTGGCACTCAACGCAGCGATCGAAGCTGCCCGTGCCGGCGAACAGGGCCGTGGTTTTGCCGTCGTCGCCGATGAGGTACGAACCCTCGCCAAACGCACGCAAGACTCCACCGCCGAAATCAACCGCATCATCTCCGAGTTGCAACTGCGTTCCACTCAAGCCGGCGAGAGCATGCAAAAGAGCCAGCAGATGATGAACAGTACCATCGATATCGCCCGTCAGGCCGGCGCCTCTATTTCTGAAATCAGCGGTTCGGCCAGCAGCATCTCGCATATGATGACGCAGGTGGCCACTGCCACCGAACAGCAAGGGTCGGTCTCAGACGAGCTCAATAGCAACATAGTGCGTATCAGTCAGGCATCGGATGAAGTCGCTGCCGGCTCCAAAGAGATGGCTCATGCTTGCGAGGAGCTGAACCAGCTCGCCAGTCACCTGAGTGGTATGGTGACCCGATTTAGAATCTGAGGGCTCGGACACATGTAAAGCGGGCACCTCTTGGGTGCCCGTTTCATTTACTGCGCGAACCTGGCGCCAAGATGACGCCCCGCGCGAAAACCAGGCTGTGGCTTAGCCATGCCCCAGCTCGCGTGCCGGTTGCAGACCGCTGGCTCGCCATGCTGGATAGAGGGTCGCCAGCAGGCTCATCAATAGCGCAGACCCACAGACGATGATGACATCCGAACCATGCAGCTCCGACGGCAAGAAATCGATGAAATAGATGTCCGGATTGAGAAAACGGTGTCCAAGCCAGCCTTCGATGGCATGAATTGCGGCCGTCAGATAGCGTGACAAACCGGCCCCCAACACGCCTCCCAACACAGATCCCGCCAATCCATTCACCAGCCCCTGGATCATGAATGTCAAACGGATTTGCCAAGCTCCCGCCCCCATGGTCTTCAGGATGGCAATATCACTGCGCTTCTCGTTCACTGCCATCACCAGGGTCGATACGATATTAAAGCAGGCCACGGCAACCACCATCAGCATGACGACATACATGACGGTGCGTACCAGCTGGATGTCCTGATACAGATAACCCTGTGAATTTTTCCAGCTACGTACATACATAGGAGCATCCAGGCGACTGGCTGCAGCAAACGCCAGGGTCTCGGCATGCATCAGATCGGTCGTCTTCAGACTGAAGCCTTGCACCCGATCCCCCAGGTTTAACGCTTGCTGGGCATCGTTGAGATGGATAAAGCCCAGCAGGCTGTCGAGCTGCCCCCCAATCTCCAGCAGACTGACGATCCGAAAGCGGCGCTGCTGCGGCGATTTGAGCCCGGCATCCTCACCACTGGCAGTCACATCGGGCAGCATCAACGTCAAGGTATCACCAACCTGGGCGCCAAGTTTGTCAGCAATGCCCTTGCCGAGCACCATGCCATCCTCTCCGGGTTTCAGGGCAAGCAACCCCTGTCCACTCATGAAGCGCCCGGCCGCCGAGACATGGCCTTCCGCCTCAGGCAATACCGCCCGCAGTTGTACCGCTTTCATCCGCGAGCCGTTTTCCAGTAGCCCATTCAGCACGATCAATGGCGCTGCGGCGGTAATACCCGTGCTGGACTCCAGCAACTGACGTGCACTCTGCCAGTCGGCCATCTCACCGCGCACCAGCGTCGTTTCAGCATGCGGGACAACCGACAACACCCTGTTATGCAACTCTCGCTCGAAGCCATTCATCGCCGACAGGCCCAGGATCAGCGCCATAACTCCCAGCGTAATGCCAATTACGGATGACGCCGAGATAAAAGAGACAAATCCGCTGCTACGACGGGCCTGGCTGTAACGCAGACCGAGAAACAGCGCCAGAGGACGATACATTACTGCGCCTCCACGACCAGTCCATCGACCAGCGAGATGCGTCGGTGCAAACGGGCGGCCAGGGCGCGATCGTGTGTGACGACGATAAAAGCCGTACCCAGATCGGCATTGAGTTCGCACATCAGGGCATAGATGCTGTCGGCACTCTTGTGGTCAAGATTACCGGTCGGCTCATCCGCCAACACCAGCTTAGGTGCATTGACCAGCGCCCGTGCAATGGCCACACGCTGCCGCTCCCCGCCAGACAGCTCGGAGGGCTTGTGTTCAAGCCGATGACCCAGACCAACACGCTCCAGCATGGCAGCCGCCTTGGCACTGGCTACCTTGACGGCCTCACCAGCAATCAAAAGTGGCATGGCCGCATTTTCCAACGCAGTAAACTCGCCAAGCAGATGATGAAACTGATACACGAAGCCCAGTTCACGGTTGCGAAATAGCGCTTGCTCTCGTCCGGACCACTGATGAATGTCCTGAGCGCCGAACAGCACTTGGCCACTGCTCGGGGTATCCAGTGCCCCCAGCAGATGCAACAAGGTGCTCTTGCCGGAACCGGAGCTGCCGACAACCGCCAACATCTCAGCGGCAGACAAGGCCAGGTCGACACCGCGCAATACGGGTGTCTCCAGTTTGCCTTCTCGATAGGTTTTAGTCAGTCCCTGACAGGACAGCAACAGGGTTTTATTCATAACGTAACGCCTCGGCAGGTCGGATCTGAGTGGCACGATAAGCAGGATACAGAGTGGCTAAAAAGCTAATCAGCAAAGCCCCCGATGTGATGAGCAGGATTTGCGACGGCACTATGTGCACCGGCAACCCGACGCCACCAGCAGTCATATACAGGTTCAATCCCAGCAGTTGCAGCAACGGGTTGATAAACAACGCCAGCAAGACACCGAGCAGCGAGCCAATCAAGGCGCCCAGCATGCCACTCCAGGCGCCCTGAATCATGAAGATGCGCAGCACGGTCGCCCGCTGCATGCCCATGGTCCGTAAAATGGCCACTTCACCTTGTTTATCCAGCACCACCATCACCAGCGCCGAGAGGATGTTAAATGCCGCCACCATGATGATTAGCACCAGCATCAACCCCATGATTTGTTTTTCCATCGCCACGGCGCGAAATAGCTCGCCCCGTTCCTGACGCCAATCCTGCTGCTGCAGACTGGCATCCGGCAGTCGCCGGGCCAGTTCACCGACCGCAAAGGCATCCAGCATCCAGACCCGCAGGCCGGTTACCGTATTGGCGGGGTAACGCAGCAACCGACGGGCATCATCGAGGTTCACAACCACGACCTGATCATCGACATCCGCCCCCACCTCAAAGGTTCCGCTGACCGTAAACAGGCGCTGGCTCGGCATGCGGCCCATCGGCGTAAAGCGGCTTCCCTCGGCCGATAGTAGACGGACCTTGTCGCCCGGTAACACATCGAGCTTGCGCGCCAATGCGGCACCAAGAATGACGTTGAAACTCCCCGGTTTGAGGGATGCCAGACGATCCACCCCCATACTCTGGCGCAACAGATCATCCGCCGGGTAATGGTCAGGATCGATGCCCTGCAGCATGACCGCCGCCAGTTGGCCGCGCCCTTGCACCATGGCTTCGCCTCGTACCAGTGGCGCTACGGCCACAACCCCCGGCAGCGCTGAAAGCGCCGGAGCCCAGTGTGACCAGTCCGCAAGACGCCCTGCATCCTGGGTAATCACAGCATGGGGAATGACCCCGAGAATACGATTCTTCAACTGCCCTTCGAAACCATTCATCACTGAACTGACGATGATCAACGCCATCACACCAATGGCGATGCCGAAGGTTGAGAACAGTGAAATAAAAGAGGCAAAGCGGTTATCGCCGCGGGCGCCAGCATATCGTAAGCCAATTGCCAGGCTTAACGGTTGGAAGATAGAGGATTTCACGCCTTTCCCGAGCGTTGCTATTAAAGAGGGATAGCGGATAATAAATGTAAATACCTGATGGCAACAAGGAATCTCCTGTCGTGAGCGAACAGTTTTTCAGTGTGGAACACGGGATACCGCTGAATGTTGAGCCATTGCCAGCCGATTTTGTGCTGCCGACGCTCGAAGCCCTTGAGCAAGAACTGCCGGCGCCATTTCGCATCGCTGGCGCCATTACCCATGTTGATGTCGGCACGGCACGCCAATTACGCAGCATGGGAGAGGAGTTTGGCGTGCTGGTCGAGGTGATCAACCAGCAATCGGCCAAGATCAACCTGCTACTGGGCTATTTGCTGTCCCAGATGGACGAGCCTAGCCAGCGACGCATCACCAGCCGTTTTGGCGGCAGTGGCATGAGCTTTCACGATACCAACCCCTGGCCCCCGGGGAGCCTGCTCAGAATCAAACTGTTTTTAGAGGATGAAGCCTCTGCCATCTACTGTTATGGGCGGATAGTCGCCTGTCATCCCGTGCCGACAGGCTATCAGCTGGATGTCGAATACGTACGTTTGCGTCACGATGATCAGGAGTTGCTGGTTCGCGCCAGCCTGCATGTTCAGTCTCGTCAGCTCAAACTACGCGCCGAGCAACGAGCCAACCCGACAAAGTAGAAGTTAACGATAGATGAATACCCTCTTTTCTCTGGCCCCGCTGCTGGCCTCAGGTTCACGTCAGACGCTGGGCCAACTTAGCGGCAGCAGTATGTCACTGGCCATTGCCGAACTGGTTGGTGCACACGAACACCCTGTGGTCCTGTTGGTTGCGGACACCCCGACCGCGTTACGACTTGAACAGGAGGTCCGCTTTTTGCTGGCGGATCAGCATTTGCCCGTCTGGCTGTTTCCCGATTGGGAAACCCTGCCCTATGACAGCTTCTCTCCCCATCAGGACATCATCTCGCAACGGCTGGAAACCCTCTATCACCTGCCGCGCATGCGCAAAGGCGTGCTGATCCTGCCGATTGCTACCCTGATGTTGAGAACGCCGCCGCAAAGCTTTATTGACCGTTTCAGCCTGCTGGTAAAACCGGGTGATAAGCTCGATCTGCACGGGCTGCGCCAGCGACTGGAACAGGCCGGTTACCACGCCGTCGAACAGGTGCTGGAACACGGCGAGTTTGCCGCCCGCGGCTCCTTGCTGGATCTTTTCCCAATGGGGGCAACCCACCCCTATCGTATCGATTTCTTCGATGACGAGGTCGATACGCTCCGCGCCTTTGACCCAGATAGCCAGCGCTCCAGCGATCCGGTCCCGGAAGTGCGTCTGCTACCTGCACACGAATTCCCGACAGACAAGGAAGCCATAGAGCAATTTCGTCAGCGTTACCGCGAGCGGTTCGATATCAGCCGGGCGCCGGAGTGTGTCTATCAACAAGTCAGCAAGGGGATGTGGCCCGCGGGGATCGAGTACTACTTGCCGCTGTTCTTCGAACAGATGACCACCTTGCTCGACTACCTGCCACGGCAGAGCCTGCTGTTGACCTGCGGAGAGCTTCACGATGCAGGGATTGCCTTCTGGCAGGATATCGAGCGCCGCTACGAGGATCGCCGCCATGACCAGCATCGGCCGTTACTCCCGCCACGCGATCTCTATCTGCCCGTCGATGATCTGTTTGCCGCCCTCAAAGGCTATGCCCAGTTTTGCCTGCAGTCTCTCCCAGCTGAGCAGAAGGCTGGGCGGCACAATCTGCCGGTGGGTCGGCTACCGGAACTGACAATAGAAAGTCAATCCACACACCCCTTGGCGCGATTACAACAGATGTTGTCCCAGTTCAGCGGCCGTGTGCTGTTCTGTGTCGAGTCCGAAGGTCGTCGCGAATCGCTGCGCGAGCTGCTGCAACCCCTGGCGCTGGCAATACAGGAGTTCGACAGCTTAGCCCTGTTCGCCGAAGGCACGGCGCGCTGCGGGATCCTGGTCTGTCCGCTGGAGTCCGGCTTTGTGCTGCCCGAATCCGCACTGGCCGTCATCTGTGAAAACGACCTGCTGGGTGAGCGAGTCGTTCAGCGCCGCCGCCGTGATCGCGGCAAAAGCGGTGGTGGCAGTAACGATGCCATCATCCGCAATCTGGCCGAACTGTCGATTGGCCAACCGGTGGTGCATCTGGATCATGGTGTCGGCCGCTATCTGGGGTTGCAAACACTCGATGCCGGCGGCATGCCTGCCGAGTACCTGATGCTTGAATATGCCGGTCATGACAAACTGTATGTGCCCGTCACGGCGCTGCACCTGATCAGCCGCTACAGTGGCAGCGAGAACCCGCCGTTACACAAGCTCGGCAGTGAAAGCTGGAGTAAGGCGCGGCGCAAAGCCGCCGAGAAGGTACGTGATGTCGCAGCCGAGTTGCTGGATGTCTACGCTCAGCGCGCAGCAAGGAGCGGTATTGCCTTCCGCCACGACAAGCAAGCCTATGCCAAGTTTGCTGCTGGCTTCCCCTTTGAAGAAACACCGGATCAACTCAATGCCATCAATGCGGTGCTGGGTGACATGTGCCAGGCCAAAACCATGGATCGCCTGGTTTGTGGCGATGTCGGCTTCGGCAAGACGGAGGTGGCGATGCGGGCCGCCTTTGTTGCCGTACATGCCGGTCGTCAGGTAGCCGTGCTGGTACCGACAACACTGTTGGCTCAGCAACACTACGAGAACTTCCGCGATCGCTTCGCCAACTGGCCGGTGAACATTGAAGTCATGAGTCGTTTCAAAAGCGCCAAGGAGCAACAGGTTGCGCTGCAACAATTGAACGATGGCAAGCTCGATATCGTCATTGGCACCCACAAGTTGCTCTCCGAAGAGGTGCGCTTCAAAGATTTGGGGCTGTTGATCGTCGATGAGGAGCACAGATTCGGCGTCAGGCAGAAGGAACGAATCAAGGCACTGCGTGCCGATGTCGACATACTGACACTGACCGCCACGCCGATTCCGCGTACCCTGAATATGGCCATGTCCGGCATGCGCGACCTGTCCATCATCGCCACCCCCCCGGCCAAACGGCTGGCGATCAAGACCTTTGTTCGCGAATATGATAAAGCGGTGATCCGTGAAGCCGTGCTGCGCGAGCTCAAGCGCGGTGGCCAGGTGTACTACCTGCACAACAATGTCGAGAGCATCGAGGCCTGCGCGGCCACACTGACCGAGCTGTTACCTGAGGCGCGTATCAGCATCGCTCACGGTCAGATGCGTGAGCGCGAGCTGGAGAAGGTGATGAGCGATTTTTATCACCTGCGCCATAACTTGCTGGTGTGCACGACCATCATCGAGACCGGTATCGACGTGCCATCGGCCAATACCATCATCATGGAGCGCGCCGACCACCTCGGTCTGGCGCAGTTGCACCAGTTGCGCGGCCGTGTCGGCCGTTCACACCACCAGGCTTATGCCTACCTGCTGACGCCACACCCCAAACAGATGACCAAGGATGCCATCAAGCGCCTGGAAGCCATCGAATCGCTCGAAGATCTCGGCGCTGGATTTGTCCTGGCCACTCACGATCTGGAAATCCGTGGCGCCGGTGAGTTGCTCGGCGAAGAGCAGAGCGGGCAAATCGAGAGCGTCGGCTTCACCCTGTATATGGAGATGCTGGAGCAGGCGGTAAAATCCCTGCGCGAAGGGCGCGAGCCGTCGCTCGATCAGTTGCTGGGCGAACACACCGACATCGAATTACATCTGCCAGCCCTGTTACCAGAAAGCTACTTGCCGGACGTCAACATGCGTCTGTCGATCTATAAGCGCATCGCCAGCAGTGCCACGCGCGATGAACTCGATGACCTGCGCATCGAGCTCATCGATCGTTTCGGTCTATTGCCAAAACCGGCTCAGAACCTGTTACACATCGCCGAATTCCGGCAGTTGGCTACGCGTCTGGGCATCCGCCGCATTGAGGTTGGGCAAGGTGGTGGGTATATTGACTTCGCCGAACAACCCAAAGTCAGCCCGGCTTATCTGGTGGGGCTGCTGCAAAGCCAGCCTCGAGTCTACCGGATGGAAGGTCCGACCCGATTACGTTTTCAGATCCCGACCAACGAGGCCGATCAGCGCCTGACGCTGGTGCAAGATCTGCTCTGTGACATGAACAAACATGCCTGCTGAGGACATTATGCTGCGATTGGTTACCTGCCTGTTGTTATCCCTCTTCGTCTGCCTGCCAGCCCAGGCCGCCGATCCTGTCTACGAAGTCGAAGTGATCGCCTTCGTGCGGACGTCCGATCCGGCGCTGCATGGGGGTGAAGATGCCAGCCTCTCCAGCCATAGACCCAATCTCGACAGTGGTTTCGAGCTGGATATGCTCGGCGGTCTGCCGATTAACACGCTTCGACTAGGCAATGTGGCTGCCCGCTTGACGTCAGGTGGCAAGTATCAGGTCTTGCTCCATCAGGCCTGGCGACAACCGGTCGGAAGTTCTGCCAGCGCACCCTGGCTCCATATCGCCGCGGGCTCCGTGAATGCCGACGGCGGCAGCCAACCGGAGCTGGAAGGGCTGGTGAAGCTGTACCGCAACCCCAACCTGATGCTGGATGCCGATCTGCTGTATCGCCATCTGGCGTCGGCAGCACCGGCCCTCACCACACCCAAAGCCGACGATACCCAATATGCCGGCAGCACTGCCGATGAGGCGGCCGGAACAGAGTCCCCCATGCCACAACCACAGTTGCGCGAATACCCGCTGGTTGGCAGCAGCCGGGTGATGGAAGGTCAAATCACCTACTATGACAGCCCGATGCTGAGCTTGTTGGTGCAAGCCTGGCCTGTGAAATGACGCGCCAGGCCCACTGGCCGCAGCAGCTGGATCCGGATGGTTACACGGCGCTACCGGTGCCGTTGCTGATCTGTCTGTTGCTATTGAGCCGGGGTTATTGGCTGGTGCTGATGGCATTAGCCAGTCGCGCACAGAGCGCCGACCTGCTGGCACTGTTCTATCCAGAGCCGCAGCAACTTTACCTGACCTTGTTACTGGCGTTGCCTGCGACCGTCTGTTGGTTGTCTTCCGCCTATCGCCACCGAGCTGGCCACCCTGTCTATCACTGGCTATGGCGGCGAGGCTGGTGGCTGGCGCTCACCTCGGCGGGCAGTGAACTGGCGTTACAGTTGTGGACATTGCATCAGCAACGCTGGGAGATGGATGCTCCACAATTGGCCATGTTGCTGATCGGCTTCTGGTGTCTGCTGTACTTGCTATCAACGCCCCAGCTTCGTGTGCGCTTCTCGGTACTCCATCCGGAACCACCCCAGATAGCGCATGACACCTCATCGGACAAATAGCAGCACTGAGCCGTGTGACACATCGCTTCAGCCTGGACGCCAAAAACAAAAGCCACCGCTTGGGTGGCTTTGGGTTGCGCTTCGATGCAGCAGGCGTCTTAGTGCAGCTTGAGTCGTGGCCGCAGGATGCGGTTGATTTGGCCAACCAGCATCATCAAACCCGTCTTGATGTAACCATGCAGCGCCACCTGGTGCATTCGATACAACGAGATGTAAACAAAACGCGCCAGACGCCCTTCCACCATCATAGAGCCACGCATCAGGTTACCCATCAGGCTGCCGACGGTACTGAAGCGACTCATGGAAACCAGCGAGCCGTAGTCCATATAGGTGTAAGGTTTAACCTCTTTACCCTGCATCATGGCAAGAATGTTATCGAGGGCGCGATCGGCCATCTGGTGCGCCGATTGTGCACGAGGCGGTACAAACTTGCCCTCTTCCATCGGACAGGCCGCACAATCTCCAATTGCGAAGATGTGATCGTCCAGCGTGGTCTGCAACGACGTCTTCACCATCAGCTGATTGACACGGTTAGTCTCCAGGCCACCGATCTCCTTCATAAAATCAGGCGCCTTGATACCTGCCGCCCAAACCATCAGATTAGCTTCGATTAACTCGCCATCCTTGGTTTTCAGCCCTTCAGGTGTTGCCTCGCTGACAAAGGTAGCCGTGCGAACATCCACCCCCAGCTGAGTCAGCTCATGGTGCGCTGCGGCGGAAATGCGCTCTGGCAGTGCAGGCAGAATACGCGGCCCGGCTTCCACTATGGTCACCTTAAGACTGTTGCGGGACAGATTCCGGTAGCCATACGCCGCCAGCTCTTCGACCGCATTGTACAGTTCGGCGGAGAGTTCAACCCCGGTGGCCCCGGCACCCACAATGGCAATTTTCACCTGTTGTGCGGGCACGCAAGTCGCGTCACCGGGCTTGCAATCACCGGCAAACTTCAAAAACTGGTTCATCAGCAGGCCATGGAACCGGAATGCCTGATCCGGGCTGTCGAGGAAGATGCAATTATCACGCACACCCGGGGTGTTGAAATCGTTGGAAACAGAGCCCAGCGCCATCACCAGATAGTCGTACGCCAGCTCTCGCTCACCGAGTACCAACTCCCCTTTTTCACCATAGATGGGAGCCAGCACGATATGCTTGCTGTCGCGTTTGATGTTGGTCAGAGTGCCAAGCTGAAACTCGAATCCGTGATTACGCGCATGGGACTGATAGCTCAGGGCGTCAATACCGGCATCCAGGGAACCGGCCGCAACTTCATGCAGCAACGGTTTCCACAGGTGGGTACGATTACGATCTACCAGCGTGATTTGAGCCTTGCCACGCTTGCCCAGCTTGCGACCCAGTTTGGTAGCCAGCTCAAGGCCACCGGCGCCACCGCCTACAACAACAATCTTGGTCATCACTACCTTCCGTAAAAAACAAGGGGAGCTGCGATGAGCTCCCCGAAAAGAGATTCTATCAGCTCAGGACTGCTTGAAAGCCTTGATCGTCTGCAGGTGCGCGGAGATATTTTTGAACTTATGCGTCTCGCGGTCATCCCAGACGATGTTGTAATAATCTTTCAGCTCTTGCTCAGTTTGCCTATTATCCACCACTTCATCGTTAACAGAAAGGATACAAATGCAATTACCTGCATTTTTTTTACGAAATTCTGTTACACATTTCGTCGAAATATCGGTGTACTCTTCAGGCCGTTCGATGCGCCCGAGCATGGTTTGCTCGGGGTGCAGATTCGGGTTGAACATGACTTGGCGAATGCCACACAAAAAGCCGATGCGCTCACTCCAGTAGGCACCGAGCCCGACACCGCATATCAACGGTTTGGTGTCCTGACTCATCGTCAATTGCTTGTGCACTTCCTTGAGCAGATGACTCATGTCATGACGAGGATGCACAGTGCTGTAGTGAACGAAACGCACGTCCTCGTCGATAAACTGCAACTGCAGCACCTTCTCATGATTGCCCGGACTGGTTGCATCGAATCCATGCAGATAGATAATCATACTGTCCTCTCGTCACTGATAAGTCTGCGCTCTGGTAAAACCATAACAGTTATAGGTCATTACACCAAGCTCATCACGCTGCGGACAAACTGCCGCTAACAGTTGCGGTCATCAGCCTTTGTGCAACGCCTCAAGATCTGCGGCCAAATCGCTCAATCGCCCCCTGAGCTCTTCGCGCTGGCGTGGCGTCAAGGAAGCGGACAACGCAGCGAACCAGGTGACAGAACGCGCTCGGGAATCGGCCAGATACTGCCTGAAGCGCCCATCACCAAGCTCATCACCATTGAGCAGGACCAAGACCAGGCCGCGCTCAAACTCCGGAGTCCCCCGTGCGGCCAGCGTCTTCTCGACGGCCTGAACCCATACTTCCTGATAATCAAGCCAAGAGGCATAGTACTGGCGCTGCCATTGCGAGGACTGTTCAATCAAGGGTTGCTGGGCCGGGTCCAGATCGCCAATCCAGTTGCGCAAGTTCTTTTCCAGCTTCTTCTTGAAACTGGCATAGACCTTCTGGCCATTCTTCTCTTTGAACTCATCACGTTGTTCTCGCAGCTTCTTCCACCGCTCATGCACAAACTGCTGGATCTGCTCATCCGTCAAGACCACGGCAAAGCGGTTGGCCGGCGTCTTGAGCCCCTCGGCCAGCTGTCGAGAAAGGCGTTCAAAGGTTTGCAGGTGATGTTCGACTTCCGCCTCGGTCAGAGGACGTCGCAAATCGAAGCTCAAGGCGCGCAAAGCGACAACATAGTCGGGCAACGCCTGCTTACGGTGCCACTGCAACAACTCGTCCACCTGTTCACCCAGCACATTTTTCTGCTTGCGACTGAGGTCAAAGTAATCGTCCAGCTTCCAGACAATCGCCCAATCGAGCCAGTTGTAGAGCATGCGCACCGCGCAACCACTCAGTAGAAACAGACAGCACACTATCATCACGAGATGTCGCCACGAGCGCATCATCAGGCATCCTCTGCAGGCTGGCAGCGTTCCAGCAGTGTTTTATACATAGTATCGAAGCGAAGGTCTCCTGTTGACTCCCAGAATACCCGCGCCCACAACAAGGCCACAAAGTCTGCAACAACCAGCATCTGCCTGACACGTTGTAGCTCGCAGGCTCCACCTGCGGCCTGATACGCCGACAGCATCTGCTGTTGCTGCAGTCTGTCCAGTGCGAATGAACGGCAGATGACAGCCAAGTCAAACGCTGCATCGCCAAGCCCGGCGTACTCCCAATCCACCAATAGCAACGCCTCTCCCAGCACATTCTCGGGATGGATGTCATTATGGCAAAACACCGCAGGAACCGCGGGCAGCGCCATCAGTTGCGCCCGGATAGCATGGAATGTCGATAGTAGCCGGGGTTCGCGAATACAGATCCGGGCAAGATAAAACTGCAGGTGAGAGATTAGATTCAATTCTAATGCCGGTGCCGCCACTGGAATCGCATGTAGCCGAGCCACCTGGCGCGCCAACCTGGTCAACTGGTCGTCGGCCCGCCAATCGATGGCTGACCCGCCACAGTCGACCCAGTCGGTAATCAACAAACCACGTTCTGGATCGGCATAGTGCAGCGCCGGAGCCAAGCCTGCCTGTGCGGCGAGGTGGTGCAAGATCTGTTCGCGTTGCCGCCGGATCCCAAGCCGCGCGGCCATGGGCGTGCCCTGGCGCAGGAAAAAGCGCTGACCAGCGACGTCCAACCGATAACTCTGATTGGTCAAGCCACCAGAGAGCGACGTTAGTGCTCCACCGCTAAAACGTGGTGGCAAATGCGCCACCATCACTGCGCCGTCCTCGCCGGTTGCACCGTCATCGTCAGTTGTTTATGCCAAATCAGCTCGCCGCTTGCGAGCGCCATCAGGGTCATCGTCAAGGTAAAACGATGACTGCGGTTTGCAGATGCAGGCGTTAGTTGGCCGTACAGCATATGGCTGGCACCACTTTGTTTCCCGAGCCGCACCAGGGATGCCGTGGCAGCCCCCCCCTCAGCAGAGCGGTATTCCAACTGCTGACGGAGTGCTGCAACCTGTCGGGTATCGGCCAGTACAATGCCTGCCGAGTTAAGGCGCGCCATCAACGCTGTGGTGACCGCCTCGCCGTCAATGCCATCCGCGCGCTGCGCCAGCGGCGCAACCAACAATACGGCGCCGGGGGCGGCATTCAGCTCTGTTTTCGCCGAACTCTTCAAAAAAGCCTCAGCCATCCGGGTTCCTAGCGGGCGCAAATCGTATGTCACGCCAGAAACAGCGTCGTGACCACCTGCAGTCTGCTCTCCTTTGCCAGGATGCGAACTACTGACCGGAGCCTGGGTCTGGGTGTCCAGCAATTGGCTGCAACCGGTTAACAGCAACAGGCTGCACAAGAGCATGCGCCAGACATGGCGAGCAGAAAGGGCAAACACAGCGGTTAAAAAAGGCATTCCCATCAGCGAAGTCCACCTGCTTATTTGTCGTTATACCCTTGGTCAAGAACGACCGACTGCACAGCGACGGATACTCTATCTGGTCACTAAATCATGCGCCACTGGCGACCTAATCATGCGCCACAAGGCGACCTAGCGGCTTGCCACCCAGCAGGTGCATGTGCAGGTGGAAGACCTCCTGCCCACCATGCCGGTTGCAATTGACAATCAGGCGATAACCATCCTCGGCAATGCCTTCCTGCTCGGCTAACGTACGCGCTACGGTGAACAGACGCCCCAGCGCCAGCTCATCCTCTGACGTCACCTGGTTGACCGTCGGAATCACTTTGTTCGGTACGATCAGAATATGGGTGGGAGCCTGCGGCTGGATATCCCGAAATGCACTGACCAGGTCGTCCTGATACAGCAAGGTTGCCGGGATCTCCTGACGAATGATCTTGCTGAAAATGGTCTCTTCCACTGCCATAGCCGCTCCTTTTGCAAGTGTCTTGAATGTAAACGGTTTATGAATAGCCATGGCTGAGTCTGTTTGGGCAAACGAGTGTGATTCAGCTCCGGCTTTGTCTGTGCCGCCACGAAAAGTTGTTAATTATTTGACAGCTTTTACAGAAGATATACAAGGTTGGTCGTTACCCTAGACGTGAGTGTCTACTTTATTTGCGATCGATTGCAGTTAACTCGGCGGGTGTATTACATGAAAAGAATAAAACTATCGGACCTCTCGGATCTGTCTATTTTGCATCGCGTCTATCTGGGCTTTGCCGTCCTGATAGGGGTATTGATCGCAGGTTCTGTCCTTAACTATCTCAGTCAAAACCGACTGAACTCGGCGCTGGTCTCGGTCACAGAGGAAGCTTCGCCGATCGTATTGTTGGCCAACAAGCTGGAAGTCAGTCTGTTATCCACCAACAAGCGCCTGACCGATGTGTTATCGGAAAAAGATCCCGCTGAACTGGGCAAACTGAGCAAGGAGCTCCTGGTTTCCCGCAAGCTGTTTACCGAAGCGCTCGATAACTTCAAACGGCAAGCCGAACAGATGGCGCGGATTCAGCCTTATGTCGAGCCGCTTGAAAAAGCCTCCAAGACCTATCTGGATGACACGGCACAACTGGCGGAGAAACGCGCACAGCTGCTGGTGATGCTTCAGCAAACCAATAAGGCCAAGAGCGAATTCCAGACCTTCCTGCCGTTATTCAAGCAGGAACTGTCCAACATGCTGATGAACATCGACGACAGCTATGTCGCCGGGGTGTTCCGCGAGATGCAATCTCGCCAATCTCCGATCGAAGTCGTCACGCTGGATGCGTTGAACCAAACCACAACCGCACCGATTGCCGCAGCACTGGAGCGCAACCGCAAGCTGATCACTGACTACAACAAGGCAGTCTCGGATCTGAAGGTCGAGCTCCCCAATCTCGAGAACGATGTCGGCCTCTACCTGCGTAACTTTGTGCGCGACACAACCTCCGAGAAGGGATTATTGAACCGCTATCTGGATTTGGTGAAAAACCAGGTCGAGTTGGAAAACAAGGCTAAAGAGGCCAGCAAGCAGGTCGTTGCAGTCCAGGAAGAGCTGGCAAAATTGCAACAAGTGGCTCAAAACGTCATGAATCAGAGTATCGCCAACGCCAATAGCACCCTGGCGACTGGACGCATCCAACTGATTACCGGTGTTCTGTTGGCAGTTGCCTTCGCCGTGGCCGTAGCGCTCGGTCTGGCCAAGAGTATTCGTACTCCGTTGCGTCAATTGTTGAATGTCCTCAATGCGGTGACGCAAGGTGACATGACCAGCCGCGTGAATTATCACAGCCAGAATGAGTTTGGCCGTCTGGGTACCCAGGTCAATACCCTGGTCGAGCAGATGCGTGATGTGTTGAAAAAACTGTCGCTGGCGGCCAATCAGCTGAATCAAGCCGCCCATGATAACCGCACCACCGCAGAGCGCTCACGTAAGGAGCTCGATCTGCAACGCCAGGAAACCTCCAGCGTTGCAGCTGCCATGACGGAGATGGAAGCGTCGGTCCGCGAAGTGGCTCAGGCTGCACACCATACCCTGGAGCAGGTGATGGCGGTGGAAAAAGCATCCGAGGCCGGACGCAGTATTATGGCGACCAACATCTCGACCACACATCAGTTGGCCAACAAGCTGACAGAAACCGGTCGCGTCATCGGTGAAGTCAATAATATGAGTGGGAACATCGGGAATATTCTTGATGTCATCCGTGGCATTGCCGAACAGACCAACTTGCTGGCGCTCAACGCCGCGATTGAAGCGGCACGAGCTGGTGAACATGGTCGCGGATTTGCCGTCGTCGCGGACGAAGTTCGGACACTGGCTCGCCGGACCGCTGACTCCACGGCTGAAATCCGCAGCATGATCGAGGGCTTGCAGCAAGCCGTTCAACGTGCCGTTCGCGTCATGAACGAATGCAGCGGTGAAATGGAAGCCAGCGTGCAGCAGACCTCGAATGCCAACAGCTCCATGGAAGAGATTCAAGCCATCATCACCATGATCAGTGACATGTCGAGCCAGATCGCCTCGGCGGCCGAAGAGCAGCAGGCCACCAGTGCCGATATCTCCGCCAACCTCAACCGCATCTCTGATATTTCTGACTCCAACTATGAAGGGATTCAGGAGGTCGCCAAGACCAGCTCGGTACTTGATGATCTGGCCAATCAGCAACAAGGACTGGTCAAGCAATTCCAGTTGTAACCCTACCGCACAGCACGAAAAAGGGAGCCCACCAGGCTCCCTTTTTATTGTGTCGTTGCTAGCTATCGATGGATACGGCGTATCACGTCACTTGGACTCGGCGATGGCGCCCTTGCCTACCCCTTCATAGGCCACCACCCGCAAGTGCCGCCCTGTCAGCGTCGGGGCCAATTGACGGGCAATATAATCGGCCAGCAGCTCCACCGTGGTATCGGTATCGACCAGCTCACACACTTGCGAATGTATGGCCAACTGAAACAGGCCTTGTGGTGCCTGATAACTGAAGCCGAGATGATCGGATGTCAGGTGTGCGCCAGCCTTCGGACTCAGTTGTAGCGACCCGGTGGCCACGCTATCTTCCTGCGATCCAAGATAGATATCCGCCCAGCGACATGCCCACTGCTGCTCCAGCTCGACATCCCGCGCGCCATCCACCCACAATTCAATCATGGATCTGTGGCCGTGTGCGATTCGCTGACAGTTACCATCATGCTTTTTCAGGCCATGGCTGTAGTGGTAGTAGGCCCCCTCAATACGCTCTGGGCGCAGAGTAATCATCAGACTCGCTATGTTGGCTGGCAATTGACGCCGAATCAGTTGTTGCAGGTAGGCAGTGACCGACTCGCGGTTCACCTCGTCACTCGGAATGAGAGCAAACGCCTGAGAGGGAGCCCGTAGATGGATCGAATGCCCACATTGAGGAATGAAATCCAACCACAGCGCCTCATCAGTCGTCGCTTGCAACTGCACGGCAGCGTGAGCCGCAGGCACCAAGAGCCGGTGGTCGACCTCGGCATCAATGATGCTCTTGATCTGCTTTTTGACACGGGAAAAATCGAGCAGCATGCTCATCTCGTTCAGCTCGCCGGTCAATTCGATATCAACCAGCCAGCTTTCACCCACCATGCCCCGCGTGGCAGATAACAACGAGACATCAATAACCGTCAGATCGCGGACAAACAGCTTCATTCTTTCACAGGCCCTCGGCTTGTCAGGGGGGATTGGGTATGATTGGCGGCCTCACTCATGCCAGGGACCGCAGTTTCATGAACAAGTTGCTAATCAAAAACGCCAAATTGGTCAACGAAGATAGCATTTTCGCCGCCGACATGCTGGTACAGGATGAACGCATCCTCAAGATTGCAACCGATATCCGTGCCGAGGGTAACATTCAGGTCCTTGACGCGGCAGGACGTTATCTGATCCCTGGCATGATAGACGATCAAGTGCATTTCCGTGAGCCTGGCCTCACTCATAAGGGGACCTTGGCCAGCGAATCTCGGGCAGCATTAGCCGGTGGAACAACCAGCTTCATGGAAATGCCGAATACCCAGCCCCAGACAACGACGCTCGAGGCGTTGGAAGCCAAGTATCAGCTCGCCGCTTGTCGCAGCCTGGCAAACTACAGCTTCTATCTGGGCGCAACCAACGACAACCTGGAACAGATTAAACGCCTGGCACCAAATCAGACCTGTGGTATCAAGGTGTTCATGGGCGCCTCTACCGGCAACATGCTGGTAGATAACACCGAGACATTAGCCGCTATCTTTCGTGAAAGCCCGGTCTTGATTGCCACCCATTGTGAAAATACGCCGTTGATTCAAGCCGCAGAAGCCGAGGCTCGAGCCCGCTATGGTGAAGACATTCCGGCGCGTGAACATGCCAACATCCGTCATGCCGAGGCATGCTATGCCAGTTCCTCGCTGGCCGTCGAATTAGCCCGCCGCTACGCGGCCAAATTGCATGTGTTACATATCACCACGGCCAAGGAGCTGTCTCTATTCACCGCCAGTGCCAACCTGAGTGAATTGAAGGACAAGAACATCACGGCAGAAGCCTGTGTGCACCACCTCCATTTTCAACAACAGGACTATGATCGCCTCGGCCATCAGATCAAGTGCAATCCGTCAGTCAAGACAGCCGCAGACCGTTTGGCCCTGCTCGACGCGGTGCGCAGCGGCGTGATCGACATCATCGCGACCGACCATGCCCCCCATACCTGGGAGGAAAAGCAGAACAGCTATTTCAAAGCACCGTCCGGCTTACCGTTATGTCAGCACGCCCTGCTATCACTGCTGGAACATGTTCATGACGGCGTGCTGGATCTGCCCACCATCGTCAAGCGCACATCGCATGCCGTGGCAGAACGTTACCAGATCCGTGACCGCGGTTACCTGCGCGAAGGATATTATGCCGACTTGGTCCTGCTGGATCTGGATGCACCGTCACTTGTGACCCGCGACTCACTTCTCTACCACTGTGGCTGGTCGCCTTTTGACGGCTTCCAGTTCCGGAGTCGTATCGAAACCACCATAGTGAACGGACAAATTGCCTATACAGGGGGACAGATCATCACCGCACGTCCTGGCAAACGTCTGGAATTTTGCCGATAGCGCACAACACCGTCACAAATTGTGCAGATTATCGGCGAACAGGATTTCGAGTTAGGACAAGTGGTTGACACTCGCGGCTATGCCCCCTAGACTCTCCAGCCGTTAAGCATCAAGCTTGATCATTCGGCGCGTAGCGCAGCCTGGTAGCGCACTGTCATGGGGTGTCAGGGGTCGGAGGTTCAAATCCTCTCGCGCCGACCAAAATCCTCGAAAAAAGCCTCGCATAGCGAGGCTTTTTCATTTCTATCAAACGGAAAATATTTCGTTTCCCGCAGCTGCGCCTCATCACGTTCTGCAGATTTTGCATAAATTCACACACCGCATGCTTGTTCATTTTGTGACATGCCTCGTTTCACCGGCAAAATGGAATCCATATGATTCCATGATAACGGTTTCATTTTGTTCGAGGGCGCGTAGCAATGTCTTTTTTCAAACCGGCACTGGCCAACGTTTACGAAAAGTATGGCGTCTGTGGTGAGGATGCCCGCCTGATACATGGGCTGTTTGGCCAAAATTATAGTCATCTGGTACGGATGCTGGATGACAGCGGCAGCATCGGTGACAGCAAGGTGTTGGCCGCCGTGCAACTTTCCGATGATGCTTTTTTTTCTCCGACACACTACCCCGACGGCCCGCATTGGGGGTTTATCGAATCGGAGCATGACCTTGACGAGCTGGCCAATACCATCCGGGCCGCGGGCCTGTGCAGCATTGCGCTCTACCTGCACCATTTCAATCAGGATGTACTGGCCGGCTATATCGATGCCTATGGCAAATTCTTGCAAGAGGCGTTGCGCCAGGCCAACAAACATAGTCTGCGTTTTGACCCCTCGCCCTGGCTCAGCCGGTTTAGCCAGCAAAGCCACGGACTGTTGAACAAAAAACCACTCTCTAGCCTGGCGTTGTTATTCAACTAACCTCATCAACCGGCTCCATGCAGTTGCTGCGCTCATAGCAGGCGTGGCAACTGGGGGCCCGGCACACATACCCGCCCTGCGTCTGACAAAGTTGGCGATAAAAGAACTTTTTCCACCTCAAGTTGTCGACATTCATCGTTATCAATGCCGGAAAACAGCAATGGATCAGTTCGCGCAGCCGGGCGCGCGAATCGAGCCCCAGGTCCTCCCACAGATGATTGAATCCCATGCTGGCTGTTGCAATGATTCCGGCCATCTCGGGGACCTCTACCGCAACATACTGCTGCAACCATCGCTGCAAATCAGCACATTCGTGCTGACGGCAGGCCAGCAGGCTGCTGATCAGTTGCCGCCGCTCAAGGAGCGATTCGTCACCATGGGCTACGATGGCGGCCTCATCGCAGAGCTGAATATAGCTCTCCATCGGCAGCCCCATCGCTTCCGGCAGACGCCCTTTACCCTGCATAAACAGCTGCAGCAGATGATATAACCAGCGACGCGGCGTGGTGATCTCGACATCACAATATTCCCAGCGCGTGTCCGGCAACCACTCCTGCGCCACGGACGCATCCTGACTCATTGCATATTGGTACATATGGCACCCTCCACCGGACAAACCAGACGACACCGCGGCCCCTGCTTATTCTCCCGACACTCATTGCAACGTTTAGCACGGACCGCAAATCGTCCGTCCATCAAGATAATGGCCTGACGCGGACACACCGCCTCACAGTTATAACAAGAGACACAGGCCTGTGTGATGCGCATACTCATGTCAGGCCACCCCTCTGCGGATAGCACTCCGGCTGATGGCCGTTGCTCGTTGCGACCACCAGCTCTGCAACGACTCACGGATCGGTTGCCAGGCATGATCGACCACAGGTGCAATCCCGGCCTCTTCCAGCTGCTGCCAGGGCGCCATCCCGACCCGGGCACAGAACACGGCATCGACATCACTGAGCAGATCCAGCACCGTCATCAGGTTGTTGTGCTGTTCACTTTCATCGCATTCGCTGGCGCCATGACAATAAAGCGGTACATGACGTTCTCCGACGCGAACCGCCCCCTCAGAGGAAACAGCATAAATATGAAAGCGTCGCGCATGTCCAAAGTGCTGATCGATAGCTTCCCCACTCTCGCTGGCCACCGCAACCAGACAGGCATCTTCATCCTCGGATGCCCCCTGCGTTGAAAGAGCCGCCTGGATACGCGTCCGACGTTGCATGGTGTTATGGTAGGGTTCGCTCTGTGGCGGCAGTTGCTCAAGATTGAACTCCTGACTGCGATCTTCGCCCAGCATGCCAACGGCATCGGCACGACACTGCTGACAATGACTCATCTGCGGCATGGAGCCACCACACAAGTCGCGCACCTGATCCAGTTCATAGGGCAAAGGCTCGCGCTGGCCATTGAGTCCAAAGAAGGTTCCGTGTTCAGGGCGGGCGATCAGCGGCATGATATTGTGCAAGAACGCCCCCATACCGCGAATGGCATCGCTGACTTCGGGCAGGTGAGCATCGTTGATTCCCGGAATCAGTACGGAATTGATTTTGACCAATACCCCACGTTCGACCAATTTGCGCAAGCCCTCAATCTGCTGATCAATCAGCAGTTGGGCTCCTTGTCGCCCTTGCAAGCGGCGCCCTTCAAAATAGAACCAGTCATAGATGTTGGCCGAGACATGGGCATCGATGGCGTTCATCGTAATGGTCACATGGTCCACGCCCAGCTTAACCAAGGCATCGACCGATGCTGGCAGGGCCAGACCATTAGTGGAGACGCACAATTTGACATCCGGCAAGGCACTGCGCAGCCCTTCGAGGGTATCGAAGGTGCGGGTCGGATTGGCTAGCGGATCACCAGGCCCCGCAATACCGATGACCGATAACTGTGGAATCGCAGCGGCAACAGCCTTGGCCTTACGGATCGCATCATTTGGACTCAGAACCTCAGAGACCACTCCGGGCCTGGATTCATTGGCACAATCGAACTTGCGGTTACAGTAGTGGCATTGCACGTTGCACGCCGGCGCGACCGCCAGATGCATACGCGCGTAACGGTGATGCGCCGTGGGCGAATAACAGGGATGCTGAGCAACCTTGTCGAGCGTTGCCCGGTTGAGCCCTGCCGATGCAGCTCCGCTGCTCGGATGACAACTGCTGGCACAGCTTTTGGTGTTGGTCTTTGCGGATGAAGACATAAGCAATCCTTGCATCATGCGGTTTCGATTCGATTACTACCGCCACTGCAAAGATTGCACCCGCTGCCAGCTGAAAAATATTGCTATATTATTCAATGCATTAACCACTAGTTGCTCTTGGTGCCTGCCGTGCAAATCAAACAGCGATGATTGTTTTGCGACAAACACAACAGCACTCCGGGTTCGGAAGCATCGGCATCCGGAGCGACTTGCGCGAGATTTCAGGCATATAAAAAGCACGCTTCAGGCGTCCCTTTCACCGCTGCCGCAACCCTGTGAAAACGTATACACGAACACCCCAGCCACCATCATCCTGCCCGCCGTTCTGACAAGCACCAAAATGGAACAATTGGCGCAAGGTCGCTCTTTTTTTCATCAATCGTTCATTTTTTGAGGTTACCGTCATGTTACACAGTGGAAAGAAAACCCTTACATTCCTGCGCCAGCGCAATAAAAGTGAAGAATTTCATATGAAACGGTTTTCCTGTCTCTCCACTTTGCCGCATTCCCTGTAGAATGCTCGCGGGAAATTTTGGATATGAACGTTCGGAGATTCTAGTTCGATGAAAAAGACCAAGATTGTATGCACCATCGGTCCGAAGACCGAGTCCAAGGAAATGCTGACCAAGATGCTGGATGCCGGCATGAACGTCATGCGTCTGAACTTCTCTCACGGTGACTACACCGAACACGGCAACCGCATCAAGAATGTGCGTGAAGTCTGTGCTGAAACCGGTAAGCAGTGCGCCATCCTGCTGGACACCAAGGGTCCGGAAATCCGTACCATCAAGCTGGAAGGCGGTAACGATGTTGATCTGGTTGCAGGTCAAACCTTCACCTTCACTACCGACACCACCGTGGTTGGTAACAAGGATCGTGTAGCGGTCACCTATGCAGGTTTCGCCAAGGATCTGAAGGTCGGTAACACTGTACTGGTCGACGATGGTCTGATCGGTATGGAAGTCACTGCCGTTACCGACAAAGAAGTGATCTGTAAGGTTCTGAACAACGGTGCATTGGGCGAGAACAAGGGCGTTAACCTGCCGAACGTCAAGACCTCCCTGCCGGCTCTGGCCGAAAAGGACAAGGCTGACCTGGTCTTCGGTTGTGAGCAAGGCGTTGACTTCATCGCGGCCTCCTTCATCCGTAAGAAGGAAGACGTGATCACCATGCGTGAACACCTGAACGCCCACGGCGGTCAGAACATCCAGATCATCTCCAAGATCGAGAACCAGGAAGGTCTGGACAACTTCGACGAAATCCTCGAAGTGTCTGACGGTATCATGGTTGCACGTGGTGACCTGGGCGTGGAAATCCCGGTTGAAGAAGTTATCTTCGCCCAGAAGATGATGATCGAAAAGTGCAACAAGGCACGCAAGGTTGTCATCACTGCCACCCAGATGCTCGACTCCATGATCAAGAACCCGCGTCCGACTCGCGCCGAAGCCGGTGACGTCGCTAACGCCGTTCTGGATGGCACCGATGCCGTCATGCTGTCTGGTGAGTCCGCCAAGGGTAAGTACCCGCTGGAAGCCGTTACCATCATGGCTACCATCTGTAACCGTACCGATGGTGTGATGACGTCACGTCTGGACGTCGCTGAAGCGGCCAAGCGCAGCATCACCGAAGCCGTTTGTAAGGGTGCTGTTGAAACCACCGAGAAGCTGGATGCCCCGCTGATCGTGGTTGCCACTGAAGGTGGTAAGTCTGCTCGCGCTATCCGCAAGTACTTCCCGACCGCTTTCATCCTGGCCATGACCACCAACGCCAAGACCGCTCAACAGCTGCTGCTGTCCAAGGGCGTGGTGCCGGTACTGGTGGACAAGATCGCCTCTACCGATGACTTCTACCGTCTGGGCAAAGAACAAGCCCTGAAGTCAGGCCTGGCTGCCAAGGGTGATACCGTGGTCATGGTCTCCGGTGCTCTGGTACCGAGCGGTACCACCAACACGGCTTCCGTACACGTACTGTAAGCTTTGTCAGCCCGCCGGCAACGGATGGGCAGAGATCAAGACGACCCAAACGGGTCGTCTTTTTTTTGTTTTGCCTGTGGCCAATGGTGCTAGAATACCGCGCCGGTCCCGTGGGGCCGACACCATGTCTTCAGCCAACAGGATTTCATCTCACCATGACGCATCCGCTCCTTACCCGCTGGGTTGCACTCTGCCGCCGTCATTGCCTGACACCAACCCGTCTGTTGTTTACTGCCATGCTGCTGCTGGCCATGCCAGCCCTGTCAGCTCCCTCAACGGTCAGTCTGCCCGATCTACCGACCTTGAGCTCGGTGCAGGATCAACTTGATCAACTGAGCAAGCGCGACGCATTGACCCTATCGGAGAAGGCCAAGCGAGAGGATCTGGAAAAGACACTGGCGCTGCTCGAGAGCATTGCCAAGGAAAAGGAAAAATACAAAAACCAGCAGAAGATGCTGGAAGCAGCCCCAGCCAAGCTGCAGCAATACAACAGCGATCTGGAGCGCTTACGCAAGCCGGTCGATGCCGACAAGCTGGGCAAGCAACTCGACGCACTGCCGCTGGTTCAGCTCGACAAACGTCTGACTGCAACCATGTCCGAGATGCAGCAGGCACAGGAAGAGTTGGCCGCGGCCAGCAGCCAGCTGACCAACCTGCAAACCCTGCCGGAGCGGGCTCAAGTCAGCATGAGCCAGTCGTTTAATCGCAGCCAGGATATTCGTAACCAGTTAAATGGTGTGGGCAACAAAGGTGAACTCACGGCCAGCCAGAGGAACGCGCTAAATGCCGAACTCGCTGTGCTGACGCTACAGCTAGCCCAGCAACAAAAGGATCTGGACAACAACACGACCTTGCAGGACCTGGCGCTGAAGCGTCAAAGTCTCGCCGGGCTGCAAATTACCCAACTGGAACAAGAGATCCAGGCACTGCAAAGCCGTATCAATTCAAAGCGCTTGAACAGCAGCGAACAGACAGCCGCAGACGCCCTGACCGAAGCCAAGGACACTGGCAACCAGAATCCGGTGCTAGAAAAGGAGCTCAAGGTCAATCAGCAGTTGAGCGAAAGACTGATCAGCACCACCGAACAGATCAACCTGTTGGTACAGGAAAACATCAAGATCAAAGGTTGGCTGGAGCGGGTAACCCAAACCGAACGCAACCTCAACGAGCAGATCTCGATGCTCAAGGGCAGTCTGCTGCTTTCTAAAATCCTCTATCAACAACGGCAGATGCTGCCGGATGCCAAGGTTGCTATCGATCTTGATGAGATGATCGCCGATCTGCGGCTGGCCCAGTTCGACATCAATCAGCAACGTGACCAACTGTTCCAGCGCGAAAGCCTGCTCGACAAGATGTTGCAAGGGGTCCCGTTTGCCGATCAGGGCACCTTGCGCCAGGAGCTCAACGATGCCCTGGACAGTCGCAAGGAGTTGCTCGACCAGTTGAACAAACAACTCGGCAGCCAGTTGAACCAGGCCATCAACATCAAGCTGAATCAACAGCAGCTGCAACGCATCAACAGCTCGTTGCAATTCACGCTGCAGCAGCAGATTTTCTGGGTCAGCAGCAACAAGCCTCTCGACTGGGCCTGGTTTACCGGTCTACCCAAAGCGATCAAGAGCCAGTTCGATGCGGCGACAATCAGCTTCCACAAGGAGGAGTGGCTGAAGAAAACCTGGCCACTGCTGATTCTGGTGGTGCCGATGATCGTGCTGGCGATACTGCTGCGCTGGAAGCGTAAACTGCTGCGCGACAAGGTCAGCAAACTGAGCAAGGACATTGGCCGACTGAGCAAAGACAGCCACCTGCACACCCCCAAGGCCCTGCTGTTCACCGGACTGGAAGTGCTCCCGGGAGCACTGCTGATCATGGCCGCCGGTTTCCTGTTCCTGTTCAGCGGCTTGAGTGAACCCAAGGTCATCTGGTTCATGTCGTTGCGCCTGACGGCGGCCTACATGGCCTTCAGCGTACTGCTGAAAATCCTGCGCCCGGGCGGGATGGCCGAGAGCCATTTTGGCCAGTCTCCGGTCGAGGTCGCTCACAAGTACCGCTCACTGAAGTACGTCTGGCGCTCACTGATCCCGCTCATCATAGTCGCGACCCTCGGTGAACTGGAGCCATCACGATTGGCGACCGACGCCATTGGCCAGCTGGTTACCCTGACCATGCTGATTGTTACCCTGGTCCTGATCTTCCCGATCTTCCGGGCTCGTGTCGGCCAGGAGCGCGACATTCTGCGCTGGTTGGCAGCCGTCATGCTGGCGCTGGCGCCGATAGCCTTGATCGTGCTGGTGGTCATGGGGTACTACTACACGGCGCTGAAGCTCACCAACCGCTTCATCGATACCTTCTACTTGTTCATGGCGTGGAGCATCATTCAGCAGACCGCCTTCCGCGGGCTGGCCGTTGCCGCCCGCCGTCTGGCACATCGTCGTGCCGTGGCGCGTCGTGAACAGCTCAAACAGCAGGAAGATACCGACACCACTGAACTGGTCGAGGATAAACCCATCTCCCTGGAAGAGGTTAACCAGCAGTCACTGCGCCTGACCAAGATAGTGTTGTTTGTGCTGTTTGCCGGCAGCTTCTACTGGCTTTGGTCGGATCTGGTTGCTGTGCTCTCCTATCTGGACAGCATTACGCTGTGGCACCACTCGGTCGGGAGTGCCGGCAGCGAAGTGCTGCAGCCGGTCAGCCTGCGCGATCTGTTGCTGGCAGTGACGTTTGCGGTCACCGCCTGGGTGCTGACCAAAAACTTGCCAGGTCTGCTGGAGGTGCTGGTGCTATCGCGCATGGAGCTGGGGCAAGGCGCCAATTACACCATCACCACCATGCTCTCCTATACCATTACCAGCCTGGGCGCCCTGGCCGCCCTCTCGTCACTGGGGTTGTCGTGGGACAAACTGCAATGGCTGGTCGCAGCCTTGTCGGTCGGTCTGGGCTTCGGTCTGCAGGAGATCTTTGCCAACTTCGTCTCCGGCCTGATCATTTTGTTCGAGCGTCCGGTACGGATCGGCGATGTCATCACGCTCGGTACCTTCTCCGGTACCGTGAGCAAGATCCGCATTCGCGCCACCACGGTCACTGACTTTGACCGCAAAGAGATCATTGTTCCCAACAAGATGTTCATCACCAACCAGCTGACCAACTGGTCGCTATCGGATACCACAACCCGCGTGATTCTGCGCATCGGCGTGGCATACGGTTCGGATCTGGACAAGACCAAGGCGCTGCTGCTGCAGGCGGCACACGAGAACAGCCGGGTGCTGCACGACCCTGAGCCGGTCGTCTACTTCCTGAATTTTGGCGCCAGCACCCTGGACCATGAGATGCGGATGTTCGTGCAGGAGCTCGGCGATCGCAATCCGGCGATTGATGAAATCAACCGCCGGATCGATCAACTGTTCCGCGAACACGGTATCGAGATTGCTTTCAATCAGGTCGATGTGTACGTCAAGAACATCAGTACCGGGCAGGAACAGAAGCTGGAATCCAACGGTGTGATAGCGGCGGCCGCCGCAGCCGGTACCCCACCGACGCCGGCAGCACCAGCGCCATAACCCTCACCATTCACTTATCAGGGCCCCGTCGGGGCCCTGTGTTTTATCGCATTCAGATCCGGCGCATATTGATGTTCATAATCTGGATGCGATAGGCGATCTGCCGCGGAGTCATCCCCAGCAATCGGGCCGCCTTGGCTTGTACCCAACCACATTTCTCCAGCGCGGCGATCAAGCGCTGACGCTCATCCAGCTCCTCATCCCCGCCGTCAGGAATCACCGGCCGTGCCACATGGGCCACCGGCGTCACTGCCGCAGCCTCCTGGGTATTGAACAGGATGACATCCCGATCGATGAGCCCGGTTTCCGACATGATCGACGCACGTTCCAGACAGTTTTCCAACTCGCGCACGTTGCCCGGCCAACCGTAGCTGACCAGCATGCGGATGGCACCATCGCTGATCTTCAGCTCACGACCCTGCTTTTGCGACAGCTTCTGCAACAAGAAGCGCGCCAGCTCCGGAATATCCTCCAGCCGCTCGCGCAGCGCCGGCAGCTGGATCGGCATCACATTCAAGCGGTAGTACAGGTCCTCACGGAAATGCCCTTTGCGTACCTCCTCCTCCAAATTACGGTTCGTCGCGGCAACCACTCGCACATCGACCGACAGGGTATCCGTACCGCCGACCCGCTCCATCTCCCCTTCTTGCAGGATGCGCAACAGTTTGGCCTGGAATGAGGCACTGATTTCACCAATTTCATCGAGAAACAGGGTACCGCCATCAGCCAGTTCAAAACGCCCCTTGCGCTGTTTAACTGCGCCGGTGAACGCGCCCTTCTCATGACCGAACAGCTCGCTCTCCAGCAGGGTGTCCGGCAAGGCCGCGCAGTTGAGCTTGACGAACGGGCCGCTGGCCCGTGGCGAGTTGTAATGGATGGCGTTGGCGATCAGCTCCTTACCCGTACCGCTCTCGCCGCGGACCAGCACAGTGGTATCCCATTTAGCGACCTGGCGAATGGAATCGAAGATCTGCCGCATCGAGGCCGTTTGCCCCACCATGTTGTCAAAACCATACTGATGCCGCACCTTGCGTCGCAGGCTGTCACGCTCGCTGCGCAGCGCTTCGCTCTCGGAACGCGCCTGACCAACCAGGCGCACTGTCTGGGCCGTCAAATTGGCCACCATCTCCATAAAGCGCGTACGCACCGGCAGACTCTCGACATCAGCCGACTTCGGCTGGGCCGCTAACACACCGATTGGACGATTATCGGCCCCGGGGATCGGCACGCAGATAAACGGCAGCGAATACTCAAACAGGTTCAGCCGGTCCAAAAAGCGCGGGTCATCTGCCACCCGAGGCACGACCACCGACTCCCCCTGATGCATCACGGTGCCGAGGATCCCTTCACCGATACGGTAACGGATACTCTTCATGTCCTTGATCACTTCCGGATCGACACCGTGCAGCGCCTGGATAAACAATGCACTGCGGTTATGGTCGAACAGTGACACCAGACCAAACTGCATCTGCGCATGTTCATGCAGGCTCTGTAACATCGCCGACAGCGTCTGCTCCAGATCCAGCGAGCGACTGAGCACCACGCTGATCTGATGCAGGGCCGCCAATTGTTGCTGCATGCTGAGTCCTTTCTGCGCGCCGGCAACCCCAGTGCCTAAAGAGGAAGAAATCGTACTGCTCATCATGACCTCCTGTCGTCGAGCATCAATGGCAATTCAAGATGGATCTGCACTCCGCCGAGCGCGCTGGCCATGACGGCAATAATGCCGTTGTGGTCGTTGACGATCTCCTGCACCAGCGACAACGCCAGCTCGGCGCCTTCGTTGCGCTGCCACAGACAACTAAATGGCAGACTGTGATAATCCGCCAGCTCCTCGATGGCAGGGCCCGAGTCCTCCAACAGCAGACAGACATTCTGTTCATTGATCTGGCTGGTCAGGCGCAGTGTTCCGCCGTCGGCCGGCAGCCGCAGGCGCAGCTGTTCGAGTAACTGCCACAATGCCAATGTCAGACGCAGTGGCTGGGCATCAACATTCAAGGCCGCATCCGGCAGAACCAGTTCAAATAGCTGTCCGGACTGCAGACGAGTCTGCAGTAGCGCTTCGACATCGGATAACAGTGGAGCCAGCGACAATACCTGGTGCGCTTCCGGTGCCGGAGCCGGGCGGCTGTCCTGCAGCCATTGCCAGGCGCGCTCCCCCTCCTCGCGCGCGGCGCGAACCGCCGGATTGAGTTGATTCCCGGGTTCGAGCCGTTCTGCTGCCTGCAGCAGGTTGAGCGGCGCTCGCAGTTTGAGCGACGCCGCCTGCAGTGTCTCCTCGACCACCAGCAACAACCGCTGCTCATCCAGCCGCAGTCGCAGTTGCTCCAGACGCGCCTGCTCCAGACGGACAAACTCCTGGGTGCAGTCCTGAATCAGCAGCAGACTGAATGTACGACGGCCATGGCCAAAATAGTGCCCGGCCTCTTCGCTGAGGCTTTCAATCGGCAAGCGGGTCAAGGTGTACCAGTGGGTCTGCTGCCGAATGCGCAACGGCAGGAAGACCCCGGCCGGGCTGACATGGGGCAACACCTGTTGCAAACACACCGCCGGCTCGCTTCCGTTTAGATCGCTGCGCAGCGTCTTGTAGGCCAGGTTATCCAGCAGGATCTGCTCGTTATCATCCAGCACCGCCACCGCCATCGGTGCCGCGTTGAGCACGGCTTCCAGCAGTGCCATCTGGTTATGCAGACGCTGATCGAGGGCATGCCGTTCACTGATATCCTTGTGCATCCCCAGGAAGTGGCTGATATGACCGGCATTATCCAGTACCGGCGTCACCGTCACTTCCGCCAGATAGAGGCTCCCATCCTTGCGTTTGTTGATCAGCCGACCGCTCCAGGCCCGCTTGGCCTCCAGCGCCGACCACATCGCCTGATAGCGGCTGCGCGGTGTCTGCTGGCTGGCCAGCACATTATGGTTGCGCCCCTTGAGCTCGCTACGGCTAAAACCGGTGAGGCGACTGAACGCCTGATTGGAATAGATAATGCGCGCCTCGGGATCCGTGATCGAGATGGCAATCGACGATTGCTCGACCACCTCCAGAAACAAGGAGGGTGGCAGCAGGGTCATCAGGCCCTGCAGTGTGGAACTATCGAGCCGGGCGGTGGAATCAACCAGGCCAGCCGGTGACTCGCCACCGCCGACCAGCGACATGGACCCTGGTGCCATAGGCTTACCTCTCTGTGCGTAATGCCACAATTTGTCCGACAAGGCGCGCCGACGACAGATGCGGAGCGCGGTTGGATAACAAAATGCAAGGAGCACGCCGATTTGTCGCAAGCTATCGCTTTCGCTGGCTTAGCCTGTCGGCATTGCCACAAAACCGCACCATAAACAGGGAAATAGAGCCGAAAACACTGGTCAGTGGTCTTCATTTGACGAACATGCGCCCTGTTTTGGGGCTCTGTGCGCCAACAATGTCCATGCCGACGCAGCGCCCCGACAGCTGGCACAGCTTTCGCTATAGCCCTCGACAGCATTCATTTTCCGACAAGGACGACGTGCATGAAGGAGCTGTTTTTGATGGTACTGGCCAACGGGCTGGTCAATAACGTGGTGTTGTCGAGGTTCCTCGGCCTCTGCTCGTTTATGGGGGTATCCAACAAGATCGAGTCGGCGATGGGGATGGCGATGGCCACGACCTTTGTGCTGACCATGTCGACCTGTGTTGGCTGGATACTGGAGCACTGGATCCTGCAGCCGCTGGGCCTCGAGTATCTGCGTCTGCTGGCGTTCATCATGGTCATCGCCTCCCTGGTCCAGCTGACCGAACTGTTTGTCTCCAAGCAGAGCCCGGAGCTGCATCGCACTCTGGGGATCTTCCTGCCACTGATCACCACCAACTGCGCGGTGCTGGGGATAGCGCTGCTGACGGTTCAGGAGAAGCTCAGCTTTCTGGAAACGCTGGTCTACGGCCTCAGCTCGGCATTGGGTTACTCCCTGGTGATCGTGCTGTTCGCCGGCATGCGGGTGCGGATGGAGCAAACCGAACAACCGGCACTATTTCGTGGTACGCCCATCAGCTTCATCACTGCCGGCATACTGGCCATGGCCTTCGCCGGTTTTGCCGGCCTGGCCGGTTAACAGGAGGAACTCGATATGATGCTGCTGTTATCCCTGCTGGCCGTGCCCCTCGTTGCCGGCGCGATCGGCTACGCCCTCGGCCTGGCCGCCCTCTACCTGAAAGTGGAAGCCAACCCGGTGGTAGAACAGATCACCGCCCTGCTGCCCAACGGCCAATGTGGTCAATGCGGTTTCCCCGGTTGTGGCCAGGCCGCGCAAGCCATTGCCGATGGCAGCGCCAGTCCGGCCTGCTGCCCGCCCGGCGGTCAGGCACTGGCCGAGAAAATCGCCGCGTTGCTCGGTGTCTCCTTGTCGGCCGGCAGTCAACGAGGCCCTGTCGTCGCCGCCATCGATATGAGCGAGTGTGATGGCTGTGGCCGCTGTTTTAAAAAATGTCCTTTTGATGCCATCGTCGGTGCCCCGCGCCAGTTGCACGGTGTGATCGCCGATGCCTGTACCGGTTGTGGTCTCTGTACCGCCGTCTGCCCCCATGGCGGCATCAGCCTCTACCCGGATCCACAGTTTGCGGTTCCGCTGCTCAAACCGACACTCGGAGGAGCCCGTCATGCTTAAGGCCCGCCTCAAACCCCATGGTGGCATCCATCCCGATAGCCATAAAGAGCTGACCAGCCAGGAGCCGATTCGTCAGCTGCAACATCCATGGCGCCTGATCCTGCCGTTAAAGCAGCATGCCGGTGCCCCCGCACGCCCTGTGGTCAACGTGGGTGACCAGGTGTTGGCCAATCAGCTGCTGGCCGAAGGCAATGGTCGCTTTTCGATGCCCATTCATGCCCCTCTGGCGGCCAGTGTCACCGCCATCGATCAGGAGAAAATCACGCTGCGCGTCGCCGAGGCCGCACCGCTGCGCAGTGCGCCGCCACTGCATCGCGATCTCGGCCCGCTGGATCGCCACGAGATGATCCAGCTCATCGAGAGTGCGGGCATCGTCGGCATGGGCGGGGCCATGTTCCCGACGGCGGACAAACTGCGGCTATCGTTAAAACACGATATTGACACCCTGATCATCAACGGCAGCGAGTGCGAGCCGTATCTGACCTGTGATGACCGGCTGATGCAGGAGCAGGGCGAGCAGATCCTCGGCGGGATCCGTTTCCTGATGCAGATGACCGAAGCCACCCATACCTTCATCGGCATCGAATCAAACAAGCCCGACGCCCTGCAGGCCATGGACACACTGTGCCGTGACGAGCCGGCCATTGACGTGGTCGCCTTGCCGGCGCTCTATCCGATGGGCTCGGAGAAGCAGCTGATCGAAGCCGTAACCGGACGCCAGGTACCCAGTGGCAAGCTCTCGGCCGATGTCGGCGTCATAGTGCAGAACGTCGCCACCTGCATCGCCATCTTCGAGGCCCTGCGCTTCGGCCGTCCGCTGACACACAGGGTCATCACGCTGAGCGGAGATGCGCTCGAACAGCCGTGCAACGTGCTGGCGCCGATCGGCATGCCGATCAGCGAGATCATCAGCCAGTGTGGCGGTCTGAAATCGACGCCGGCACGCATCGTCCTCGGTGGCCCCATGATGGGGAAGGCCATCGACAATATCCATGCGCCGATCACCAAAGGCACCAGCGGCGTGCTGCTGCTGACCCGCAGCGAAGTACCACGCAAGCGCGCCAGTGCCTGTGTCCGCTGCGGCCGCTGTGTAGCCGCCTGCCCGATGAGCCTGACCCCGCTGGAGCTGGTCAACGAGCTGCGGCAGGACAAATTGGCCGAGGCCGCCAACCACGGTCTGAATGACTGTCTGTTATGTGGTTCCTGTGCGTATGTCTGCCCGGCCGCCATTCCGTTGACCGAATTTTTCGACTGGGGAAAACAGAGTCTGCAGCGCCGGCGCTTGAGTGAACAGAAGTCCGAACGCACCCGTAGCCAAGGTGATGCCCGTCGCGAACGGTTGAGCCGTGAAGCGGCAGAGAAGGAGGCAGCCAAGGCTGCCAAGGCGGCGTCCCCGCGCCGTCCACGTCGTCAAGCCACGGAGGAAGTATGATGGCACTGCGCGCCCCCCATGCACATGAAGGGATCACGATCCCAACCCTGATGTTCAAGGTCATCCTCGCCCTGTTGCCTGCTGCGGTGCTCGGCACCCTGCAGTTCGGTTTTCCGGCCCTGTTCCTGTTGCTGACCTGTCTGGTGACGGCACTGGTGTGCGAGGCGGCCTGCCAGAAACTCAACCCGGCGGCGGCCGGCAAGCTCAACGATGGCTCGGCGCTGCTGACGGCCTTGCTGCTGGCGATGAGCCTGCCGCCGCATGCCCCGATGTGGATCGGTGCCCTGGGTACCGCATTTGCCATTCTGTTTGGCAAACAGATCTATGGTGGTTTGGGTCAGAACCTGTTCAACCCGGCGATGCTGGCACGCGTGGTGCTGTTAATCGCTTTCCCGGTGGAGATGACCCACTGGATCACCCCGAGTGACATCTTCTCCGGCCAATGGTACGGACTCAACATTGATGGCCTCTCCGGGGCGACCACTCTGGGTCTGTACAAAGAGGGGAAGGAGCAGTTCGACCTGCTGTCACACCTGATGGGGCTCTCCAGTGGCAGCCTGGGCGAAACTGCCGCCCTGTTGCTGGTAGCCGGTGGCCTGTGGCTGATGCAGCAACAGGTGTTCACCTGGCACGTGCCGGTGGCAACCCTGGTGTGCTGCTTGCTGCCCGGCAGCCTGCTGTGGTGGTTTGATCCCGCCGCGATACCGACCCCGCTGGCCCAGCTGACCAGCGGCGGCCTGTTGCTCGGCGCCTTCTTCATCGCCACCGACCCGGTCACCAGCCCGACCAGTGCCAGCGGTAAACTCTGGTTTGGAGCCGGTCTGGGCTTATTGATCTTCACCATCCGCGCCTTCGGCAACTTCCCCGAGGGGGTCGCTTTCGCGGTGCTGATCATGAATGCCGCCACCCCGCTGATTGACAACTTCACCCGCCAGACCGTGTACGGACACCAAGCCAAGGAGGAACAAGCATGACAACCCTGACATGGCGTGAACGCCCGACAATGCTTGGCAGCCTGCTCGGTGGTTTTGCGCTGCTGGTCTGCGCCGCCGTGGCCATCAGTGCCAAACTGACCTTGCCGCTGATCACGGCCCGCCAGCAGGAGGATACCCAGCGCCTGCTCGCACAAGTGCTGCCCAATAGCCAGTACGACAGCATGCCAAGCCAGGAAGAGGTCTCGCTGACGCTGGATGGCCAAACCGTGCACTTCTTCCGCGCCCGCCAGCAGGGTGCCGTCTCGGCGGTGGCCCTGTTCGCCAGCCCGCGCGGCTACGGTGGTCCCATCCAGTTACTGGTTGGCATCCAGTCCGATGGCACCTTGAGCGGCGTGCGGGTGATCAGCCACACCGAAACGCCCGGACTCGGAGACAAGATTGAAACCAGCAAGTCAGACTGGATTCTGGGATTTACCGGTCTGTCACTAGGCCAGCCGGATGAGGCCGGCTGGCATGTCAAGAAGGATGGCGGCCAGTTCGACAGCTTCACCGGAGCCACCATCACCCCCAGAGGGGTCGTCAAGGGCGTGCATGACACCCTGACGCTGTTCGCCCGCCACCGAGCCACCCTGCTCGATATCAAGGAGTAACCATGGACGCACCCTCCTACCGCAAGCTGCTGACCGATGGGTTATGGAGCAACAATGTCATCTTCACCCAGTTGCTGGCACTGTGTCCGCTGATGGCGGTCACCACCACGGCCACCAACGGCCTCGGCATGGGGCTGGTGACGATGGTGGTACTGATCGCCTCGAATGTGCTGGTCTCGATGATCCGCAACTGGGTACCGAACTCGATCCGCATCCCGATCTTCACCTTGCTGATTGCCGCCCTCGTCACGCTGGTGGATCAGGCGATGAACGCCTGGCTGCATGACTTGCATCGGGTCCTGGGCCTGTTTATCGCCCTGATTGTCGTCAACTGCGCCATTCTGGGCCGCGCCGAGGCGTTTGCCATCAAAAACCGCCCCCTGGCCTCGGCAGCCGATGGCCTTGGCATCGGATTGGGATTCACACTGGCGCTGGTCATCGTCGGTGGCTGTCGCGAAGTCATCGGTAGCGGCACCCTGTTTGCCGGTGCCTCGCTACTGCTCGGCCCGCACTTCAAATTCATGGAGCTGACCTTGCTTCCCGGCTACCGCGGCTTCTTGCTGATGATGCTGCCACCGGGGGGCTTCATCATGCTCGGCCTGATTCTGTCAGCCATCCGTCTGGGCAGCACTCTGCGCGTCAAGGCCGCGCAACCCAGCCGCAGCGAAGGGCAACCGGGAGGGTGTCACGTATGAAGATCAGTGTTGCTCATGCCCGCGGTGCGCGCGGCAGTTGGTACCACCTGAACCTGCCGGAGCCGGTGACAGCGCTGCAGGCGCTGCAAGCCTCGCCGTTGCTGGCGCAATACCCCGATCTGGATCCGGCGCAGCACAAGCTCGGCATCTTTGGCAAACCCTGCAAACCGGACACCCCGTTGCAAGAAGGTGACCGCGTCGAAATCTACCTGCCGTTGCAACGTGAGGTCAGTGACGACGAGGACGACGACGAGTAATCCCCACCGGACGGCCTGGCCGTCCGGTCATTCTCAGCCCGGCGGGATGCCGGGAGGTGGCGACACCACGCCTTTCATCAAGGAGTCAACATGCAACCACTGTTTACCCGGGGCCGTTGCGGCCTCCTGCTACTGCTCACCCTGTTGCCCGGTCTGGCCCTGGCTGCCGATGGCAGTGGCATGCCGAGCCTTGCCGGCATCCGTCTTGAGTTCATTCTGTTTGCCCTGACGCTGCTCGGTGTCGCCCTGTTTCACCACTACACCATGTGGGTCTCGCTGGGCGGCCTGACGGCGGTCCTGCTGAGCAAGTACCTGTTCCTCGACGACTTCTCACTGCTGCATCACCTGCTGGGCGATGCCAGCCAGGAGGGCGAATGGCGAGTCCTGCTGAACCTGGTCGGCCTGCTGTTCGGGTTTGCAATTCTGGCCAAACACTTCGAGGAGTCCGAGTTACCCCAGATTTTGCCACGCTACCTGCCAGATGACTGGCGCGGCGGTTTCGTCTTGCTGGTGATGATCTTTGTCATCAGCTCATTCCTCGACAACATTGCCGCGGCGATGATCGGCGGGGCCATCGCCTATATCGTGTTCAACAAGCAGGTACATATCGGCTATCTGGCCGCCATCGTCGCCGCCAGCAATGCCGGTGGTTCCGGCTCGGTGGTCGGTGATACCACCACCACCTTGATGTGGATCGACGGTGTCAATCCGCTGCATGTCTTGCACGCCTATGTCGCCGCGCTGATTGCGCTCGTGCTGTTTGGCGTCGTCGCTGCCCGACAGCAGGATCGGTTCCAGCGCATCGTCAAGGATGCCCCGGCCGGTGTCAGGGTAAAAGGTGGCAAGCTGGCCGTGGTCGGACTGATCCTGCTGCTGGCCATCGTCACCAACTACCTGTTCGACTTCCCGGCACTGGGAGTCTGGGGCGCCATACTGCTGGGTGCCCTGTGGATCAAGACGCCCTGGGGTGAGCTCAAGAGTGCCGTCGGTGGTACGATTTTCCTGATGGGGCTGGTCACCTGCGCCTCGCTGATGCCGGTCGATGAACTGCCACCGGCCAGTTGGGTCACCACCTTTTTCCTCGGTTTCATCTCGGCAGTATTCGACAATATTCCGCTGACCAAACTCTGTCTGGAACAGGGTGGCTATGACTGGGGAATGCTGGCCTATGCCGTCGGCTTTGGTGGTTCCATGCTCTGGTTCGGCTCCTCCGCCGGTGTAGCCCTCTCCAACATGTATCCGCAGGCCCGCTCGGCGCTACAGTGGCTGCGACACGGCTGGCATGTTGCCGCCGCGTATGTGATTGGCTTCTTCGTTATGCTGGCCGTGGTTGGCTGGCAGCCCCATGCGCCACATAAAGAGGTGGTACAAACGCCCGCCCGCCAGATGATGACCGCCGAGGTCGCCGCCCCATAACCCGGCAACCTGCGGCGTCACCGCGTTTCCCTGTGGTTTTTGGAGAATATGATCGTGATATTCTCCTTTTTTATTTCTGACATACGGAGATTATTATCCGCTTTACAAAGCTAATAGTGATGAAAATATATTCACAAAATAAAAAGCACACATAATCAATAGCATGCAACAAAGCACTTATTTAAATAATAATATTCAAATAGTCTTTAAAAATAAAAATCGAATTTTCTTCCGCTGCACACTGACTATTTAATATTAATTCATCATCCCGCTCAAAATAATAGACCGCAGCGCAGAGGCCGGCGTGTCCGCCCGGCCGGCCTGCGCGCATCACAACACGCAGCAGATGCCACATTGCGGCCGTCATTGTCGGATTCCGCACACGCCATCCGGCAGCGAATAAATTAAAAATCCTTATATTTCAATCCCATAAAAACAAGCCCGCCACGGCACTATCCATGCAACGCTTCTGGCAAAGGCCGGGACAGCCGTCACGGTATTCCATCAGGGACAGCCCGTTTGCGGGACTAAGGAGCAACACAATGGCAAAGGTAGGCATCTTTTTTGGTAGCGACACCGGCAAGACCCGTAAAGTCGCCAAGCAGATCCACGAGGCGCTCGGGAGTGATGCCGTGGCCGCCCCGGTCAACATCAACAAGGCGAGCATTGACGACCTGCTGGCCTGTGACGCCCTGATCCTCGGCACCCCGACCCTGGGCACCGGCCAATTGCCGGGACTGGACGCCGACTGTCAGGCTGAAAGCTGGGGCGAGTTTGTTCCGGAGCTGGAGAGCGCCGATCTGAGCGGCAAGACCGTCGCCCTGTTCGGCCTGGGTGATCAGCAGAGCTATCCGGATGACTTCGTCAGTGCGATGGGCGAGCTGTACGATCTGGTCAGCGCCGCCGGCGCCGAAGTGGTCGGCTTCTGCTCCAGCGCCGGTTACGAGTTCAACGACTCCGCCGCCCTGGATGGCGACGATTTTGTCGGTCTGGCACTCGATCAGGACAATCAGGCCGATCAGACCGCCGAACGCATCAAGAGCTGGGTAGCCAGCATCAAACCGGCACTGGGGCTGTAAGCACGGTCACGCCAGCTCGCTGCTGGCACGATTAAGGGCGCCCGAAGGCGCCCTTTTGCTGTGTCCGTTGACCGTAGCGTGCACAGGTTCCCGACCACGCCACAGCGGGCGAGCGAACCTCGCGCCCTGACGGCCAGGACCTGCGCTGGGCTGCGCACTCCATCCCGGCAACCAGGGCCCTAAGCCGGCATTTAATGACAGGGATCCGAGGTTTGGGGATCTGTCACCGTGACGGCGGCATCCTGGGCCCGCCGCTGCAGCCGCTTGAGCCACAACCGTTGTTGCTGCTGACGCGCCTGCTGCAGCTGACGCTCAATGATCAAGGGCAACGCCTCCTCCATCGGCATCGGTGCCGCCTCCTGGATATCCAGGCACTGCAGCAGGTGCAAGCCCATCGGACTCTCCACCACCTCGCTGAGCTCACCCAGGCGCAATGCAAACAGCACGCTATCGAGTTCGGGATAGAGCTGGCCGGCGACCACATAGCCGATGCGCCCGCGCTCCATCGCGGTCGGGCACTCGGAATGGCGCAGCGCCAACTCACCGAAGCGATGTGGGTGTTCCAGCAGTTCACTGCGTAGCTGCACCATGCGGCGCAAGACCAGCGCCGGCAGGCTATCGGCTTGTTGTTCGTCGGTGGTGATCAGGATATGGCGCACTTCACGCCGCTCCGGACGCAAGAAGCGCCGCGGATGATCCAGATAATAGCGTCGCGCCTCGGCGTCACTCAGCGGCGCAATATCCGCCACCACCTGCTCGAGCACCGCCGCCACGCTGAGCTCATGCAACAACGCCTGCTGCAACTCGGCATCGCTGAGCCCGGCCTGCTGCAACGCCTGGTGCAATGCCTCCTCGGAGCCGTAGCGCGCCAACACCTCGGCGCGGGCGGCATAGATGGCTTGCGGGGTGATCTGGATCTGCGCCGCCAGCGGGTGAGCCAGCACCTGGTGCTCCAGCATCAGCTTGCGCGCCAGCTGCCGCTCCAGCTCCGGCAATTGCTCGGCCGCCAACGCCCAGCACGGCTGGCCGAAGTGGGCCAGCGCCAGTTGTAATCGTGAATAGGCCTGCCAGCTCATGCCTGTACCTCCACACCATGGCTCCGCTCTTGCGCCAGCGGCCAGCGCAATACCTCGAGCGGCACCTGCAGCAGACGATCGCCAAACAGCACTTCGTAACGAATGGGCACCAGGTCACGACGTACCGACATCACCTGGCCGATATCGCCACCACGCACCACCAGCTCACCGCGCACACTCAAACCATGCACCGCCGCCACCCAGTCGCCAAATTCGTAGACACTGTCAATCCAGGGCGCATCGGCCGCAACCAGCTCCTGCTCGCGACAGCCGACGGTATAGCCCAATTCGATGAAATAGACCTGATAGATGATCTGATCCTGCAAGAAGACCCCGACATCGCGTACATAACCGATGCTCCCCTTGCGTAGCAGCAGATCGCCGCGCTGCTTGCCGGGAAAGCTGCCATCGTCATGAATGGCACGGATCACCCGCACCTCGGCCCCGTAATCAAACTGCGCTTTCATGGTCGCACCTCACGCAGTGCACTCAAGGGCACAAACTGGGGCTCCAGGCGCTGATACACGCGCAGACTCGACTGCTCGCGCACCGGTATGCCGGCAAACGCCTGATAGGCCTCGGCGAGCAGACGAGCGGCCAGGGCATGCCGACCGGGTAACTCCTCCGGCGCAGCGGCGCCGCATAGCGCCTGATGAAAGCGATGCATGATATGCAGGCGGCTGATCCGCACCTGTGCCGGATCATAGGCGACACCAAAGTAGTCGAGGAACGCTTCGGCGCTCTCCAGCTCCTCGATCCCCTCGAGAGATTCCAACCATTCCATAGCGTACTCCTTGCTGGTTAGGCTGCCGTCATGGCACGGCAGTGCTGATAGAGTTGATGCAATTCGGTCTCCTCCGGATTGCGTTTGTAACGTTCGGCAAACTGACGCAGCGCCGCTAACAAGCGGTCGATTTCGTCATGCTTGAGTTGATACCCCAGATGGGCATACACCGCCTGGACGCCATGGCGTCCGGAGTGTTTGCCCAGCACCAGCGAATGCTCACGTCCCAGACAGGCCGGATCCACCCCCTGATAATTCAGCCGATCCTTGAGCAGGCCATCGACATGCAGGCCGGACTCGTGGGTGAAGACCAGCTCGCCGACCAGCGACTTCTGGGTCGGAATCAGGCGTCCGGCCGCCTGCGCCACCTGACGGCACAAGCCCGGCAAGGCCCGGGTGTGAATGCCGGTCCCGGCGCCATAACACTGGGTCAACGCCAGCACCACCTCCTCCAGCGGCGCGTTGCCGGCTCGCTCACCGAGCCCCATGACGGTGGTGTTGGCATGGGTGGCACCGGCACGAAACGCCGCCAGGGTATTGGCTGTCGCCAGACCGAGATCATCATGCGCATGGATCTCCAGCTCGCCGTGCCAGTGCTGTCGCAACCGCAGCAGGCGCTCGTAGGTCGAAAAGGGATCCAGGATGCCGACCGTATCGGCGTAGCGCAGGCGCTGCGCGCCGGCGGCGGCCGCCAGATGTGCCACTGCGGCCAACTCCTCCTCCGAGGCCCGCGAGGCATCCTCACAGCCGACACACACCTTGAGCCCCAGGCTGACGGCGTACTGCACCATGCCGGCTAATCGCTCATCGGCCGCAACACGGCTGAGGCCGAGTTTGCGGGCCAGCATCTGGCTCGACGCCGGCATCGAGATATCGACCCAATCGACCTTGAGCCGCGCCGCCTGTTCGATCTCCGATGGCTGAGCGCGGCACCAGACCATCAGCTGGCTATGGCGTACGGCACGCCGCACCGCGGCGATACGCTGACACTCCTCCTCGCCCATCGCCGGGATCCCCACTTCCAGCTCAGGCACGCCGGCCGCCTCCAGCGCACAGGCGATCGCGACCTTTTCGTCGCGGGTAAAGGCCACGCCGGCGGACTGCTCGCCATCGCGCAGCGTGGTGTCATTGATGATCAGGGTCGCGGCCATGATGGAGACTCCTCAGCGACGGGAATACAGCAGTACAGCAAGGAGCATTCCAATATAAAAGTGTTAATTTTCATGAGGTTAATCACGAAGAAATCCAGCGTGTCGCATTCTGTGACCCACATTGTCAACTAACCGACAATGCCGCCGCCGCGCTCGTTATCGCCAGGCGCGAGGATAAAAAAGCCGCCCGGCATGGGCGGCAGAAGGGAGACCAGAGTGGGTGGTTATTATCGGAGGTTTAACCGTAGGCCGGAGCAAACTCACCGTGTTGTGCCAACGCCGGCTTGTTCTGTTGCCAGTAGGGCGACAGCGCCCGCAAGCGCTCGATGATCAACGGCAAGTGAGTCAGCACCTGTTCGATTTCTCGTTCGCGGGTATAGCGTGACAGTGAGAAGCGGACACTGCCGTGGGCTGCCGTATAAGGAATGCCCATGGCGCGCATCACGTGAGAGGGCTCCAGCGAGCCGGAGGTGCAGGCGCTGCCGCTGGAGGCGGCGATACCCAGCTGGTTGAGCATCAGCAGGATCGCCTCGCCTTCAACGTAATCGAAGGCAATGTTCAGCGTGTTCGGGGTGCGATGATCCGGATCGCCGGTGACACGCGCGCAGGGGATCTTCGCCAGCAAGCCGGCTTGCAACTGATCTCTAAGCGCCTGAATCGGGCCGGTCAGCATCGGCATGTGCAACTCTGCCAGCTCACACGCCATGCCGAGGCCGACGATGCCGGCGGCATTTTCCGTCCCGGCGCGCCGGCCGCGCTCCTGGTGGCCGCCGCGCAGCAACGGACGGAAGCGGGTGCCACGACGCACATACAGCGCCCCCACCCCTTTGGGCCCGTGCAGCTTGTGGCCGGAGAACGACAGGAAATCAATTGCCGATTGCGCCAGGTTGATGGGCTGCTTACCCACCGCCTGCACGCCATCGGTATGAAACAGGATGCCGCGTGCCTTGGCCATTTGCGCCATCTGCTCCACCGGGAACAGGGTTCCGGTTTCGTTGTTGGCCCACATCACCGATACCAGTGCCACATCGTCGCTCAGCAGGGTTTCATAGGCGGCCAGATCGAGACGGCCACAGCCATCGACGCCGAGGCGATGAATGGTGTAGCCCTGACGCTCCAGGTGTTCGCACACCTCGAGCACTGCCGGATGTTCGACGGCGCTGGTGATCAGGGTGCGCCGATCCGGCAGCGCCTCCACCGCGGACAGCAGCACTGTGCTGTTCGCCTCGGTCGCACAGGAGGTGAAGACGATCTCGGTGGCGTGCTCCGCCCCGAGCAGGGTGGCCACCTGGTTGCGCGCCTGCTCAATCGCCTTGCGTACCGGGTCGCCAAACCCATGAATCGATGACGGGTTGCCGTAGTGTTCAGTCAGGAACGGCATCATGGCATCCAGAACCACCGGGTCGAGCCGGGTGGTGGCATTGTTGTCCAGATAAATGGCTTTCATCGTGACTCTCCCTGTCAGACCAAGGCTTCGGTGACGCTGACGACGCGGATATAGCGACCGAGCGCTTCCATCAGTTTTTGCTGGATCCAGGCCAGCGTCATATCGGTCATCATGCAGCCCATGCAATTGCCGGAGAGCGCCACCTCGACCCTGTCTTCACTGACCGCAATCAGCGTGACATCCCCGCCATCGGCCTGCAGGTGGGGACGCATCTCGGCCAGCACCGCCGAGACCTGCTGCCACAAGGGACCGCCCTGCTCAGCCGCCGGCTTGACCGCCGCGGTGACGCTGGCCGCCGGCATTGCCACCGATCCGGACTTGGCGTAGGCCTTCTGTTGCGTCTCACTGCAGGCACTGCTGGCCAGCACCTTGTCCAGCACCTGTTCAATCTTCTCGTGGCAGGTGCTGCAGCCGCCGCCAGCCTTGGTATAGTGAATGACCTCGGTCAGCGTCTTCAGCCCGTTCTCGCGCACCGCTTTGACGATCTTCGCCTCATCGACAGCGAAGCATTTGCAGATCAGCGCTCCTTCCTCGTGGTCATCACACCACTCGACGCCCCGGTACTGGGCGATCGCCGCCTCCAACGCCTCCTTGCCCATCACCGAACAGTGCATCTTCTCCGGCGGCAAACCGTCGAGGTAATCGGCGATGTCCTGATTACTGATCCCTTCTGCCTCTTCCAACGTCTTGCCGATGATCATCTCGGTCAGCGCCGAGGAGGAGGCAATGGCACTGCCGCAACCGAAGGTCTGAAAACCGGCATCGAGGATCATCTCGTTATCCGGATCCACCTTGAGCATCAGCCGCAACGCATCACCACAGCTGATGGAGCCGACATCACCCACCGCATTGGCATCCTCGAGGATGCGGGCATTGCGTGGATTGAAGAAGTGATCTTTGACCTTTTCCGAGTAATTCCACATGGTTCACACCTCCCGCGGATGGTTATTTTGGGTTATCCGGCCATGGACACCGGTTCAGCCGGGCTGCAACTGCCGCGTTCACACTGGCAGCCCGCTGGTTGCAGACGAATGTTCAGGCCGGTCTCGCCGTTACGCTCGGCCAGCGCTATCTCGCAACCCTGTAGCGTGGGCCAGTGGCGGCGATCGGCGATCAGTGTCACCCCCTCCTGCGACCAGCACAGATCGTTGCTGTCACGCGCCTGGCACCAGGAGAGCGCCACTTGCCAGCCTTGACAGGCATCCCCTGAGGGAACCAGGCGCAAACCGGCTACCGTCTCCGGCAGCTCGGCGGCCAGGTTGCGCAGGGCCGACAGGGCGGCAGAATCGATCTGGATCATGGGGCTCTCCTCGTGACATCCGATGACGACAGCAAGATGAAGAGCAAATGGCGAGCCAACCAATAAAACGTTTAAACTCATGTACTTAGCATTTAAAGATGCGTTTTATGGGCCACAATGGCGGCCGGTATTGTCGGCTTTGTCACACTTTCGACAGCCAGGTGCAATCCGGATGGCAAATGGGATCCGGCTCCGCCTTCCTCGGTGCCGGCTTTCGCATTTTTCCTGCCCAGACATATGCTTAAGGCATACCTGTTACTTTTGACTCGCCAAGTGAGCGCACCATGAGCAGTAAATCCACTACCCGGGGTACAGATGCCTGGGTTGAACGCATCAGCGTCCGCGAAATGCCCGCCTTGTGTTCGACGGTACGCATGCTGGAACAGATGGCCAATGACGACACCGCCTCGCTGGCCAATCTGGGACAATCCGTGCTGCACGATCACGGCCTGACAACCCGCATTCTGCGCGTCGCCAACAGCGTGACCTACCGGCGCAGCGGTACCCAGATCACCACCATGAGTCGGGCTGCCGTGTTGCTGGGCTTCAATGCGCTTAAACACATCTGCATCACCGCCACCCTGGTCGACAGCCTGTTGCGGAATCGAGAAATCAGCAGCGGTGTCTATGAGCGCCTGCTGCGACTGATGGCACAATCGTTCCATGCCGGCATGGTGTCGCGCATGCTGCTCGATGCATACAGCGAGGAGACGCAGGAGGAAGCCTTCATTGCCACCTTGTTGCGTCATCTGGGGGAAAGCGCCTTCTGGAGTTCAGGCGGGCCTATGGCCGAAGAGCTGGATGAACGCCTGCGTCAGCTCGACTCACCGCAACAGGAGGACGAGATAGTCCGCGAAGCCCTCGGCACGACATTCAGCAAGCTGACGATAGGGCTGGCCCAGTCCTGGAACATGGGCAAGTTGTTAATCAGTTCACTGCAGGATCCTCAGCGTCGAACCCCGGAGTTGCAAGCGATCGGCCAGGCCGACAACTTCAGCGCCCTGATGCTGGATCCGCGTACCACGCCAGCGCAACTGCAACAGGGCATCGCCACGCTGGCCAAGACCATGGAGCTGGATGTGGCAGAAGTGCGTCAACGCCTCAAGCGTTGCAACTACGAGGCGGTACGCATGGTGTCCAGCTATGGCGCCAAGATGCTGACACCGTTTCTCGACAAGGGCGCCAATGCGCTGTTGCAACCGGAGGCGGAAATCCCGGTGGAGGCCGTGGAGAGCAACGAGGCCCTGCAGTTGCGTATGTTGCGCGAACTGACCTTCATGACAATGGAGAAAGCCGACATCAACCTGATGATTCACACGGCGCTGGAAGGGATATCCCGAGGCGTCGGCATGGATCGGGTATTGGTGCTAATGCTAAGCCGGGACAAGAAAAAATTGACCCCGCGCTTCATCGCCGGACGCGACGGCGAACTGCTACGCCAACGCTTCACGCTGGATGTCAGTGAACGCAACAACCTGTTCAGCCAGTTGCTGCTCAACCAGGAGCCGGTGTGGGTCACCTCGCTCAATGAGCCACGCTGGAGTCCGCTTGTCAGCCCCGAAATGCGCGCCGCAGTCAGCCACAAGGGGTTTTTACTGGCACCGATCGTCATCGATCAGCAGGCTATCGGCGTCTTTTATGCCGACCGCGCCGATTCAGGCAAGGTGCTGTCGCGCGATGACTTTTTTAGTTTTACCCACTTCGTGCAACAGACCAACCTCTGTCTGTCTGCCGTGGTCAAAAACAAGGAGGGCTCTGCAGCGAGCAATTGAGCCGGCGATTGTGTGTCTGGCCGCACACTCTGGCATAACGGCCGTAGCCAGCAAGATCACCTCGGCTAGGATAGTTACGCCCCGGATCCACCCACCAGGGAATAACAATAAATCCAGACCAGGAGTGTCAGATGTACTGTATGCAATGTGGCCAGCCCCTTCAGGATGAGGCGCAACAGTGCCCTCATTGTCACACCCCCATCCCCGGCCGAGAGCCCATCACCGAGGAGCAAGAACTCGCGGCGTTGCTGGGGCCGAATAACCAGCAGTGGTACCTGCAGCGGTTTGCCCGCTTTGCACAAGGAGGCTCCAGTCTCGGCTGGCACTGGCCATCGCTGTTTGTCACCTTCTTCTGGCTGCTGTATCGCAAGATGTGGCTGGCCGCCTTGGTCTACTTTTTCGCCCCGTCGCTGCTGGCTTTCCTGATTGGCTTTATCACCGGCCTGATCGCACCTGACTCGCCGGCGGTGACGACGGGTGGCGCGCTGATTCTCTGGTTGCTGGTGCTGTTATTACCACCCATGCTCGCCACCCGACTCTATTATCAGCACTGCCAACGCAAGTTGGCGCAGCTCAGGTTGCAAGAGCCCGATGCCAGACGTCGACTGGGACTGTTGCAAGCCCGTGGCGGTACCAGTAGCCTGGTTCTGGTGGTGTTGCCGATTCTGTTGCTGTTCCTGATCGGTATTCTGGCGGCCATCGCCATCCCGGCGTATCAGGACTACACGGTTCGCGCCAGGCTCAATGGCGCCATGCTCGAGACGCAACGCCTGACCCTGCAATTGGATGACTATTACCGGCAGCACCAGCAGTTGCCATCCACGCTGGATGAAATCGGCTTCCAGCTGGCCCCGCACTCGACGATTGGCTACATCGACTACGACGCCCAACAGGGCCAACTGGTGATCAAGCCGAGCGTGAACCAGTTGCCCAACGCCAGTTTACGTCTGCAGGCACACAGCGACGACCAGGGTGCTCTGCGCTGGCATTGCCAGGCGGATCAGATCCCGCAACGGCAACGCCCGGCACAATGTCCGTAACGAACAGCGCGGGGAGCAGCGTGTCTGCTCCCCCAGTTACCCATCTGGCTCACAACGTCGCACATCCAACATCGGAAAATCGGCGTCAAGCGGCTAACCTGTCAGACATCAGCCTTATTAACCCTCTGTTTTCGCTGACAGGAGCCTATTGATGCCCGACCTCTCGTCGCCCCCCCTCGCCGCCATGACCTTGCTGTTTCGTATCGAGCCGGGATGTCTGGGACCGGATGGCCGCCAGCATATCGAGACTTTCTGCAAATTGGCCGAGCAGGTCTATCTGCGACACCCGCTGAATGGCGTGCAGTTTGAATTTGTGCCCCGATATGACAAGCAACTACCTGAGCGTGAATTTTTACTCGGTGAACGGACGCTCAATCGCGATCAAGCCATCCGCTTGCTCGAACACTATGGACTCGAACTGGCGCGGATCGAGACCCAGCTGGATGACACCCTGTCGCGCCTGATAAGCCACTACACTGACGCTGGCATGCCCGAATAGCCGGGCCGCCGCACACAAGGAGAAGGTACCATGATGACACTGCTTCGTGCTGGCTGGATGGTGATCTGGCTTTGTATGGTTGGCGCCAGCGTTGCTCAAGCCACCACCAAAGGCGATCCCCTGTTTATCAATATGACGACTCAGGATGCGCACCGGGCCCTGATGGCCATCTCGTTTGGCAAAAATCAGCTCGACCGGGGCCATCCGCTGACACTGTTCCTCAATGATGGGGGCGTGCTGGTCGCCAACACGGCCAACGCCGACAAATATCCGGAACAGCAAAAACTGCTCAGCGCGACGCTGGCCGCCGGTGGCAAGGTGCTGATCTGCGCCATGTGCATGCAAAAATATGGTGTCAAGGCCGCGCAGGTTCTCCCCGGTATCCAGGTCAGTAATCCGGATCTCACCGGGGCCGCCCTGTTTGCACCAGACACCCGCACCCTCTCCTGGTAACCGAAAAAAAGCCCGGCCGACTGGCCGGGCAAATGAGGTTTCCCTCGGTTGGTGGTGTGGAAATTCCGGGAGTGAGCCATCAGCAATAGCTGTGGCAGTTCTTGGGGCATACCCGCGAACAGGCGCCACAACCGATACAATCATCGGCATCGGAGACCGTCATGACCATGGCGACATCGTCCTGATCCTCATCATCAAAGTCATCGCCCATGACGTCACTTTTCTCTTTAAGATCAAATACATCGCGGGAACAGACCTTGTAGCAGCGGCCGCAGCCAATGCAGGTCTCGTAATTGACAGCCGTAACAAACTTCGGCTGCCAGGGTCTGCCGCCCCGGGTCAGACCGGATATGGTCATGCTCATGGTAGATGCTCTCCTTAGATTGGGTGGTACGGGTTATTCATCATCCCAGCTCGAATTAGCCAGTTCCGCGAGGCGATCATCCTGCTGCTCGCGCCGTTGCTGACGCCGCCCACTGTCGGCATTGGCCGGCCACTGTTGCTGCAACTGGCGGATCAACTGACTGATAGGTGTGCCGCTGTCGACGCGAATGGCGCGAACACCGGCCGCCAGCAATTGGCGAAACACCGATTCCCCGACGGCGACACAAAACACGGCGAAACAACCGGCAATCACCTCCATGCGCGTCTCCAATTTGCTCACGCTGTGCCCATGCTCGACGCGAAACTCGGTGACCTGCAGCAGCTCGGCCCGATCCGGCGCCACCCCATACACCATCAATGCCTCACAGGAGCCGAAATGTTGATCGACCCGCTTGTGATCTCCGCTGGCAAAGGCCACCCGCAGGGATGCCGAGAGTCCATCAGCCAATTGCAATTGACGCTCAATGTGTTCAGACACACGTCACCTCCGGCGCCATGTCAGCAAAGTGCTGTTTGTATGGCGAGTGATAGGCTGGCAGGCCGTGGTAATCCGCCTGCATCAGGTTACCGAGTTCGAACAAGGTATCGCGCATGCCGGCATAGCCCTGGCGCACGCGGCGAAACTCGCCGAAGCGGTCGTAGATAGGAAAGCCAATGCGTAACAACGGACAGGACAATTCGGCCGCCAGATCGGCGCCATGGGCATTGACCAGGAGCAAATCTGTGCCGCCCGCCCGCGCTATCCCATCCTGCAGATCCTGCAGATCACCAATCTGTACCGACTCGACGGGTAAACCGGCGAGTGAGGGTTGATTGACCGGTGAGACGATACTGACCGGTTTTAAGCCAACACTGTGACCAAAGGCCAGCCAGGCCACCAGCAGATCGGCTTCGGCGCCGATGGCAAACCGCCGGCCATTGACCCAGCTGTGGGTATCGATCATGGCGTCCTGCAGCTGGCCACGACTGCGCTCAATCCAGCCGGGGACCGGCCGCTCGCTCAATTGCTGCAACGTCAGGATGAATCTATCCATCTCGGCAAGCGTCATCAGGTGCGGAAAGTGATGACAGGCCACAGCACTGCGCGCCTGCAGCAATTGACCAGCACGCTGCATCGACGCCCCTATGCTCAGGGTGGCAACGCTCTGCCCCAGCTGTCGCAGTGACTGCAGATCGCTGCCCCCCTGCGAAACCGGCAGATAATCACCACGCGCCAGATGACCATCCATCGACGCGGAGAGATCCGGAACCAGCACCGGCTGCAAACCGAACGCCTCGACATAATCCCGGATCAACTCGATGTCACCCGGTGTCAGCATGTGACTGAGCAGCAGGTTGACGCGTTTCTTGCGGATCGCGCGCACCGACTGTTCGGGCACTAACTGTTCAATCAGGCTCTCCACCAGGCTGGCATAACCATTCTCGAGCGAACCATAAAAATCAGGGGTATTGACGTGCACTATCTCGACGCGCTCATAACGCGGCCAGGCCTGACGGAAACTCTTGATGGCGCGGGTCAGCACGGCGCCTTGCGCCTCGGCGAGCCCGGAACTCATCAAGGTGATCAGACGCGGATTGTTACGTTCACACAGGGTGGCCAGCGCCTGCACAATATTCTCATCCGACCCCATGATGGTGGCGATGGGATCCATCGCCGTGGATTGCAACGGAATCGGCTCATGAAAGTGCTGGATAAAAAATATCTTGGCAAAGGCACTGCAGCCCTGAGCACCATGAATCAGCGGAATGCAGCGCTCCAGCCCCAAGCTGCCGAGGATCGCCCCCAGTGGCTGGCCGCTCTTGATTGGCCGTGTGGCCATCGGTTTACTGTTCTTGATCACCAGCGCCATCTCAACCCCCTGTCATCTGTGTTGCACCCTGCCATGGCGCCTTGCTGCGCGACTGGGCCCAGATCGGGCTCTCCAGGGTCAGACAAATTTGGCGTGCCAGCTCAACCATGCCGTCATAACCGGCGAAGGCATGTTCACGCTCCTGATTGACATCGAGAAAGGGCAACCGGGCCTTGTAGGCGGTAAACATGTTGCGGCCACCGGCGATCATCATGTCGGCCTTCTGCTGATAGACGGTATCCAGCAGCTGGCGCGGGTTGCCCTCGTCCAGCAGGATGGCATCTTCCCCCATCAGTTCGCGGATCCGCGCCTTGTCTTCCTCGGTCGACTTGCGTGTGCCGCTGGCGACCACCACCATGCCCAGATCCTGCAGGGCGGACACCACAGACCAGGATTTGACGCCACCGGTATACAGCAGCACACGCTTGCCCTGCAGGCGGGGGCGGAACTCGGCCAACAAGCGATCGACCCGCGCCTCCTCCCTGGCGATCAGCGCTTCGGTGCGGGCCAGCAGATCGCTATCCCCCAGCATGGTCGCAATGCAGCGCAAGGCGTCAGACATGTCACGGACCCCGTAAAAGCTGCCCTCGAACCAGGGGGTGCCGTAACGCTCCTCCAGCTTGCGCGCCACATTGATCTGCGCCCGGGAGCAAACCAGCATGTTCAGCTCGCTGCGATGCATGGTCTGAACCTCGGCAAAACGGGCATCACCGGAGAGGGTGCACAATACGCGGACACCGAGCTCATCCAGCAGTGGCAGCACGTGCCAGAACTCGCCGGCGATGTTGTATTCACCAATCAAGGCAATGCTATGCCCACGATCCGCGGGAATGGCGGCATCCTCAGGCCAGGGGGCCGGCTCGCGCTGGCCAACGACTTTATCGACCATCACGTCACCGGCAATCCGATTGCCCAGATTCTTGCTGCCGTAGAAACCGGCGGCATCGACACCGATCACCGGCAGCCCGAGACGCTCCGAGGTCAAACGACAGATGGCGTCGATGTCGTCGCCTTCCATCGCCGGCACGCAGGTGTTGTAAACAAACACGGCGGCCGGGTGATAACGCTCAACGAGCTGGCGGATGCCGTGAAACAGGCGACGTTCACCCTTGCCCATGATGACGTCCTGTTCGCTCAAGTCGGTGGTAAAGCCCAGGCGGAAGAGTTGCGGACCAGAACTACGGCTGCCACGGTTGTCCCACGAGCTACCGGCACAGCCGATGGGGCCATGAACCACATGCGCCACATCGGCAATCGGCAACAGGGTGATCTGTGCCCCATCAAAGGCACAGCCGCCTGCCGTTGCGCCAGGCTTGGGTGCGCTGCAACCGGACTTACTCTTGTTGTTATGCTGACAGGCCGGTTCATCCATCAAGGCAGCAATTTCATTTCCCTTCATAACGCCTCCTGCGACTGCACTGGCGCCATTGCGCCTGATGAATGAACTGCAAAGGACAAACCAACTCTAATTACATGATTTTTATGGTTTATTTATTGTAGTATTTCCGACATGCGACACAGTTCCACACGCTTGTCGGCTCCACCACACACGGCTGTCGTTACGGACAAGGTGGTGAACAGGTCGGGAAGGCATCGGGGCGGATCGCCCCCCAGCCAGAGCCGCCCCGAGCCTTATCACGGGTTACACACTGCATGTGACTGATCGCGGACCGATCCGGGCTGGGAACGGATCGACACCTTACTCTTCGGTCTCCAGATCGAAACGGCTGGCCAGGTCATCCTTGCGCCCGAGCGCCTTGGCCAGCCAGGGCGGCAATTGCCCGGCCAGCAGGTGCTGCAACTCGGCGACCTGAACGGCGATCACCGGATCGCGCTTGATCTTCACCGGATGAATACCGTGGCGGATCACCCGGGCGGCAGCCGGCCCGCCAATGGCCTCACAAAACAGCAGCTGACAATCGCCCAGCAGTTCGGCGCGCGCCTCATTGCTCTCGCTACCGGCGGTATCGGCATCCCGGGCACTGAAACGACGAATATCGATCAAGCGATGCTCGGTGGCCGTCAGCTGATAGACAAAAAACAGCGGGCAGGAGCCAAAGTGACCATTGATTCTCAGACCATCCGTCGAGGCAAAGGCAGCCCGCAAGGCCCCCTGAGCGGAACCAGCCACCGGCTTGGGCTCGAGGTGTGCCGGCAGTTCACCCTGCAAGGTTGCCAGCATGGCGGTCCATTGGGTTGTCGACAGCGAGGCCATCTCTGGCCGTGCCGCCGCATGCAGTTGTGGAAGCGTCAAGGCTTCCAGTGCCGCACTGTTCAGCGGCCCGGAGAGCAACGAACAGACCCAGTCAAACAACTGTCCCTGCTCGATAGCGGGTAGCTGCTGGGCCAGTGCCAGCAAGCGCCAGTAAACCTGACTCTCAAGAAGCGTACTCATGGGGGGCTCCTTCTAGTTAGTCGTCACCGTCAGCGCGGGTGACGCGCAACGTGGTCGGCAACGCGGGCATCTGATTCAGCGGTTGCAGATAAAAAGCCTGACCATCGGCCAGCTCAAATCGTCCGCCCCAGCATTCGGCACTTTCGAATTCCATAGCGGTGATCTTGGCTTCCAGATCGCGTTTGGCGATATAGCAGTAGAGGCCATCGGCCTGCTGACGAAACATGACATTCGGCATGGGTCTCTCCTTGACGCAGACAAAAAAGCGGGTGGAGACAGACTCCACCCGCAGGGACCTTAGCGAATCAGGTCGAAGTTGTAGTCGGTCTTGCCGAGCACCATGGTCTCTTCATCCAGGCGCTCCAGCACGGCGTTCACCAGGGTGGTGACAATGTACATGGCGCCCTCATAACCCCAGGTGGTCATGCGATGCAGATGGTGACGGTCGAAGATCGGGAAGCCGAGGCGAATCAACGGCACTTCAAACGCTTTCCCCTTGGCCAGGGTGTCGCGCTGGATGTACTTGCCATAGCTGTTACCGATCAGGAAGTCCGGCTTGTTGGTGAACATCAGCGAGCGCAGATGCCACAGGTCACAACCGACATAAATTTCGCTCTGTTGGCCATACGGTGAGGCTTCGAGCACCTTCTTCAGTGCCTTTTCCCACTTTTTGGAACCGTTGTGACACAGAATCACGGTCGGTTCGGCACCCAGCTCGAGCAGGAACTTGGTCAGTCCCATGACGAAATCCGGATCCCCGTACAGGGCAAACTTCTTGCCATGCAACCAGGTGTGGGAGTCAGTGATCATGTCCACCAGGCGGCCACGTTCCAGCGCCAGAGACTCCGGGATCGCCTTGCCGGTCAGCGCACTGATCTTCATCAGCAGCTCATCGGTCGCTGCCAGGCCGATCGGCACATCCACAGCAGTGGCCGGCTGGCCCCAGGTGTCGGTGACCACTTTCTTGGTCTTCACCAGTTGCCAGGGTTGCAGCAGCAGGGTGTCGATGGCGTTCGGCGCATCTTTCATCTCGGCCTGGGTGGTACCGCCGGAATACATGCGGTATTCACCATCGGCCGGAGTATCCAGCACTTCTGACGGATCGGAGAGCAGGCTAAATGGCACGCCCATCTCGGTCATCATGCGCTTGAGAACACGGTAGTTACCCAGATAGGTATCAAAACCGGTGACCAGGTTCAGCTTGCCATTGCTGCCGACGCTAGCGGCCGCCGGGGCCAGTGAGCGGCAGAAACCTTCGAACATGTTGTCCCAGCCGGTGACATGGCTGCCGACAAAGCTCGGAGTATGGGCATAAGGCAACGGCAACTCGTTGGGAACGAAACCGTCCTTCTTGGCGTTGTTGGTGAAGGCCTGCAGGTCGTCACCGATAACTTCCGCCATACAGGTGGTGGAGATACCAATCATCTCCGGCTTGTAGAGCGCAAAGGCATTCTGCAAGCCATCATTCATGTTGCCGTGACCACCAAATACCGCCGCATCTTCGGTCATGGAGTCGGAGACGCAGGCGACCGGCTCCTTGAAGTGACGGTTGAAGTAGGTACGGAAGTACGCCACACAGCCCTGAGAGCCGTGCACATAGGGCAACGTCTTCTCAAACCCCAGGGAGCACAGTACCGCGCCCAGCGGTTGGCAGGCCTTGGCCGGGTTGATAGTCAGGGCTTCACGCTTGAAGTTCAGCTCCTGATACTCGGCCGTGGTGGTCCATTCAAAGGTCTCGAGGACCTTGGCATCACTGTGTGCCTCTTCAAAACCCTGCTTCTTGGTTTCCCACAGGCTTTGATACTCATCCTGTTCGAACAGGGGATAACAGGCTTTGATGTTCTCTACATTCTGACTCATATCCATCTCCTCCCGCGCCACTCATCTGTGAACTGACGGGTTAAAGGATTGCGTTCCCTGCCGATCAGGCAGACTTCTTCCAGGGCGGGGTCAGTTGTGACCAGCACGGGTTGTTCAGCGTCATGTCCATGTCACGGGCGAAGATCGCAAAGCCATCGTAGCCATGGTACGGACCTGAGTAGTCCCAGGAGTGCATCTGACGGAACGGAATACCCATCTTCTGGAAGATGTACTTTTCCTTGACCCCCGAACCGACCAGATCCGGCTTCACCGCCTTGACGAACTCTTCGAACTCATACCCGGTGACGTCATCGAACAGCAGCGCCGTGTTGCTCAGCTCCGGCAGGGTCCGGTCGTAGTCATCGTTGTGCGCAAACTCATAACCGGCACCGACGATTTCCATGCCCAGATCTTCATAGGCACCGATGACGTGGCGTGGACGCAGGCCGCCGACGTACAACATGACCCGCTTGCCTTGCAGACGGGGCTTGTACTTGGCGATGATGGCTGCGGTCTGCGCCTCGTACTTGGCGATCACCGCTTCGGCATTCTTCTGAATCGTCTCGTCGAACTGGGCTGCAATCTTGCGCAGTGACTCGGCAATCTTGGTCGGGCCAAAGAAGTTGTACTCCATCCACGGGATCCCGTACTTTTCTTCCATGTGACGGGAGATGTAGTTCATCGAGCGGTAGCAGTGCACCAGATTCAATTTGACCTTGGTGGTGTTCTCCATCTCTGGCAGCGTACCGTCACCTGACCACTGAGCGACCACACGCAGACCGATCTCTTCGAGCAGGATGCGCGAGGACCAGGCGTCACCGCCGATGTTGTAGTCACCGATGATGGCAACGTCATACGGCGTCCCCTCGAAGGCAACGTCATCGCGGTTCGGCAGGATCCAGTCACGGATCACGTCGTTGGCAATGTGGTGACCCAATGACTGGGATACGCCACGGAAGCCTTCACAGCGCACCGGCACCACCGCCTTGCCGGTCTGGGCACTGGCTTTCTTGGACACGGCTTCAATGTCGTCGCCGATGAGGCCGATCGGGCACTCGGACTGGACTGTGATGCCCTTGGAGAGCGGGAACAGCGTCTCCATCTCGTCGATGATCTGCAGCAGCTTCTTGTCGCCGCCAAAGACGATGTCCTTCTCCTGGAAATCGGAGGTGAAGTTTATGCTGCCGAAGCTGTCGACCCCGGTCAGGCCGGTATAGTAGTTACGACGGCCACCGCTGGAGTACATGCCACACCCTACCGGACCATGGGACAGGTGAATCATGTCCTTGATCGGCCCGAACACTACCCCCTTGGAGCCGGCGTAGGCGCAACCACGAATGGTCATGACGCCAGGCAACGACTTACGGTTGGAGGTGATGCACTTGCTGGCTTTTTCCAGTGAAGGATCGTTGACGGTCAGGTGCTTGGCCCGGTCCTTGCGCGCCTTCTCCGGGTAGACCTCGAGGACCTCCTGGATCAACGCTTCATTCTGTTCACGCGTTCTATCAGTCATGCTGTATCTCCTTCTGGCGAAGGATGCCCGGGCCGACGCAGCGCCGGCCCCGACATCACTCAGGCCATGGCCTCTTCGGCGGCGGTCTTACCAACGATGCTCTCGTCTTCCTCGTCCATGATGCCGAATTCCATCAACAGCGTTTCCAGCTCATCCATGGTGACCGGGGTCGGAACCACCAGCAGCTTGTTGTCGACCACCTTGCGGGCCAAAGAGCGGTATTCGTCGGCTTGTTGCGCCTTCGGGTCATACTCGATGACGGTCATACGGCGGATTTCGGCACGTTGCACTATGTTGTCGCGCGGCACGAAGTGGATCATCTGAGTGCCCAGCTTGTCGGCCAGCGCGATGATGAGTTCATCTTCACGGTCGGTCTTGCGGGAGTTACAGATCAGGCCGCCCAGACGCACGCTACCGGACTTGGCATATTTCACGATGCCCTTGGAGATGTTGTTGGCTGCATACATCGCCATCATCTCGCCGGAACAGACGATGTAGATTTCCTGGGCTTTGTTTTCGCGAATTGGCATCGCAAAACCGCCACACACTACGTCACCGAGTACGTCGTAGAACACGAAGTCCAAATCGGCATCGTAGGCACCCTCTTCTTCGAGGAAGTTGATGGCAGTGATAACACCACGGCCGGCACAGCCGACTCCTGGCTCAGGACCACCGGATTCGGCACAACGCACGCCACCGTAGCCAATTTGCAGCACATCTTCGAGTTCCAGATCCTCAACGGAGCCCTTCTCGGCCGCCATCTCCATGATGGTGTTCTGAGCCTTGGCGTGCAGGATCAGACGGGTAGAGTCGGCCTTGGGGTCACAACCGACGATCATCACCTTCTTGCCCATTTCGGCCAGTGCGGCCACCAGGTTTTGTGTAGTGGTAGACTTACCGATACCACCCTTGCCGTAAATTGCACATTGACGAAGCGCCATGTCGATATCTCCTTGTTGACAGTTGACGTCTACAAGAGTGCACAGCGCATACCAAAGCGTGAAAATAACTTAACTAATTGTTTTTTATTAAATATTCAACTGAAGCACCGAAAAGCTCCCGCGATGAAGAGAACAAAGTCCGTGCTTTTTGTGCGTTTGTTCACACATGAAATGCACATTTTTGTCAGTTTTTGCGTGCGTGCCAAACGTTAGGCCGCAGACGGAATGCATGGCGCCTGCAGCGCTCGCCCTGTGCGCTGGAAGCAAAAGGCAGCATACATCCTGTTCAGCAACACGCCAGGCTCCTCCCTGAATGCTCGCTGACGACTCCGGTCCGCCGCCACGGAGTCATGACAGCCGGCCTTAGCAGAGCTGCATTGCGAGCCAGGGCACTGCCGCAGAACATGAAAGTTGTGAATACGTTCAAGCCAGAATTGGGACTCATATGGCTTGAAAGCCTGTCAGCACCGGCGTATAAGAAGCGGACATTTAGCTGTGGAGATAAATACCATGACACCCAAATACTGGCTTTTCCTGGCATTGGCCGCCTCTGCCGCTCAGGCCGACGCGCTACGCTGTGGCAATGCACTGATTGCCACCGGCGATTCGCAGAGCGAGCTGGTGGCCAAATGCGGTAGCCCGCTCGATCGCGAGGACAAGCTGGAGACCCGCACAGACAATGACGGCAACCAGCAAACCGTCAAGATTGGCGAGATCCTGACCATTGATATGGGTAAAGGCCAGTTCATGCAGCGCGTCACCGTAGTCAACGGCTTGATCACTGCGATCGAGAATGGCGCCCGCCACGACTGATAACCAACGTATGCTGACGCCAGGGCTGCGTGGCGAGCCAGGCTAACAAAGAGGGGGCCCATGGCCCCCTCTTTGCTATCTCATCTCAAGGCTTGCTCATCGTCACAGCAGCCCTTCGCTCTTCATCGCGGCTTGTACCGCCGGACGCGCCAGAATACGCTCGCGGAAAGCCAGCAGGTGCGGGAAAGGCGACAGATCGAACCCGACCACAGACGCCCAGTTGCTGACGACAAACAGGTAAGCGTCTGCAATCGAGAAGCTGTCATCCGCCAGGTAGGGACTATAGGCCAAGACGCCATCTACATGCGCAAAACGGGCGGCCAGGCGTTCACTGACCACCGCCTTGTATTCCGCCGGCGTGTCCTTGGCAAACAAAGGTGAAAAATTCTTGTGCAATTCGCTGCCGATAAAATTCAACCAGGCCAGCAACCGGTAACGCGATACTTCACCGGCCGGTGGCACCAGATGCGCTGACGGCACCAGATCAGCCAGATAAAACAGGATCGCCGACCCCTCGGTCAGGATCTCACCATCATTGAGTTCCAGCGCCGGAACATAACCCAACGGGTTAATCGTCCGAAAATCGCGACCATCAGCGATGGTTTTATCGCGCAGGTTTACCCGCTCCAACGTGAACGGCAGCCCCAGCTCACACAGCACAATGTGCGAAGCCAATGAGCAGGCACCAGGGGCAAAATAGAGTTTCATGGGGTCTCCTCGCAGAATACAGAAAAAAGCTACAGCCTCTGCTGAGGATTAACCGAGCGCCTCAGGAATGGCAACCTTTTTTTGCCGCAGGCGCCAACTGGTCGAGAATCGGGCAATCCGACTGCTGGTCTCCAGGGCAAGAGGAGACGGCCTGGGTCAGGATGGTCCGCATGCGTTGTAATTCGCTAATCTTGCGATCCAGCTCAGCCAGATGGCGCGTCGCCAGCGCATGTACCTCGGAAGCATGCCGTGATTCATTGCGCCACAGGCGCATCAAGTCGGCAATCTGCGGCAGACCGAACCCCAGCTCGCGCGCCTGACGGATAAACACCAGTTCATCAATCACGGGTTGATCGTAGTAGCGGTAACCACTCTGGCTGCGCTCAGGAGGGGAGATCAGACCCAGAGACTCATAGTGGCGAATCATCTTGGGTGTCAAACCACTGGCCGCGGCGACATCACCAATCAACCAGTGTGCTGATTTCTGGCTCATGCTCCCCCTCCCCGTTGGCTCAAGCGCTCTCCAGCACCTTGCGCAGGCGCTGCAAGCCCTCCACCATCAGTTCAGGCTCAGTATGGCTAAAGTTCAGCCGTAGATAGCCCAGCGGCGGTTGCTCCTCGGCAAAGAACGCCTCACCTGGCATAAATGCGACACCCGCCTCGAGTGCCGGTTGCAGCAAGGGGCGCGTGTCACGAACCTGTTTAAGTTTCAACCAGAAAAACAGGCCACCTGACGGCACTTGCCACTCGGCAATATCCGCAAACTCGCTCTCCAGGGCAGCGGCAAAGGCGTCACGACGCTCGCGATAGAAGCCTTGTAGCCTGGCCAGGCGTTGTGGTTTTTCAGCCGAGCGCAAATAATCCAGCGCCAGCCACTGACCAGGCCGGTTGGTGTGCAAGTCTGCCGCCTGCTTCAGACGGACTAGCGGTGCTATCAGGCTCGGGTGGGCAATCAAGTAACCGACCCGTAAGCCCGGCATTAAAATCTTCGAGAAGCTGCCCTGATAGATCCAGGGAGCTCGTTGCAACAGCGAGCAAATTGGCGGCTTTTCTACATTGTCGTAATCCAGCTCGCAATAGGGTTCATCCTCGAGCAACGGCAAACCGTACTTGTCGAGCATGGCCGCCGTCTCATGACGCGCAGCCTGGTCATAACAGGTGCCGGACGGATTTTGGAAACTCGGAATCAGGTAGGCAAAACGGGGCTTGTGGTCACGGACCTGGCTCTCGAAGGTGGCCATATCCAGACCGTTAGCCTTCAAAGGCACCCCCTGGCAATCGGCCTGGAACAGTCGAAAACACTGTAACGCCGCCAGGTAGGTCGGCGATTCCACCAGCACGCTGCTGTGCGGGTCAATAAACAGTTTTGACACCAGATCCAGCCCCTGCTGGGAGCCGGATAACACCAGTACCTGGTTCGCTTCGCAACGGATGCCCTTGGCGCGCGCATCGGCGGCAATGGCCTCACGCAGTTCGGGTTCCCCTTCACTCATGCCGTACTGTTTGACATAGGTAGGCAACACCGACCAATCCGGCTCCGGAAAGCTCCCTGCTGCCGGTAACCCCCCAGCAAAGGAGATCACACCCGGCTGTTGCGCCGCGGCGAGGATCTCGCGAATGATGGATGAGGTTAGGTGCTGGATCCGCTCGGCAAACATGCTGACCTCCTGTCAAAGCGTCTGCAAAGCCATGCTGCGGTTGCATTCCGGCAGAATGGCAGGTTAAATACGTCAGTTAGGTTGACCTATCTTGCCAGCGGATGACAGCAAGTCAATATGAAGGGACAAAATAAACGCGCGCCTCTTAATCAGGCTCTCGAGCTGTTTCACTTTGCGTTTCGCGCCTTCACGACTGGCCCGGATACCTTATTGGCAGAACAGGGGCTGCAGCGGGTACATCACCGCATTCTCTATTTTGTCGGCCGCTATCCGCAACTGAGCATCAATGAGCTGCTACGCATTCTCGGTGTCAGCAAGCAGGCGTTGAACGGCCCATTGCGAACCGTCATCGCATCCGGCCTCATCGCGGTTCACCCCGACCCGCGGGATAGACGCATCAAGCGCTTACAACTCAGCACCGAAGGCATCGCCATGGAAGAGCGGCTGTCCGGCAAGCAACGGCTGTTAATGTCACAAGTGTTCGAGCAGTTAGGACCCGAGGCAGAACAGCACTGGCGCCAGATCATGCACTCCATCGCCATGACCCAGTTTGCCCACCTGGCAGAGGATACCGATACCTTGCGCCGCTCGGATACGGCCGAGGATCAGTGATGCCGTTGCAGCATTGATGTCAATTCAATCTGCAACGAGTCGCCGTTATCACTGTGAAATGAGAGCTGGCACGGCTTGTTGAGCACGCGCTGGAAGGTGGGGTAATCCGTCTGGCGTAGCATTCCCAACGGCATGCCATTGGCTCGCTGTAACCAGGAGGGGGAACTCAACCCGGCGTTGGCAAAACGGATCTGCTCATCATGTTGGGAAAACAGCAATACCGCCATGTTGACGTTGGCGGGCAATCCGGATTCATATAGGTTCCAATTCAGGTATTCCAGCACATTGCCTGGCGAAGCAAGCAGACGGCTCTCCCCCTGTTGGTATTGGCGATAAGGTCCATGCAACAGGAAGCGGATCATGGCCCCGATAAAGGCCGCATCAGCCCCCATGAACGAGAGCTCCATGACAATCACCAGCAGTTGCCCGTTGAGCTCGAGAAACTCGGGGATCAGCAACGGGCTGCTGCTTTGATACCGCGCCTGCCAGTTTTGCAACCTCTGCTCCCGCGGTGGAGCCATCGCCTGCAGTAATTGCGTCGCGGCGATGTCATCCCGCTGCAGTCGGTGGAGGTGGTGATTGAGTTCACCTACATCGTCCTGCTCGACAAGGTGGGTAAACACCTCGTCGATAGCCTCCGCAACAAGCTGCCAGTTGCGCAACGGTTTCATCAAATAGTCCCGCGCCCCGGCACGCAGAGCTCCTGTCACCGCCTCAAGGTTGCTGACACCAGACACCACAATGACCGGCAACTCGGGGAAACGCTGGGTGATAATCTGGATGACCTGGTGACCGTCCATGCGCGGCATATTCAGATCGCACATCACCAGTTCAGGGTGATAGACCGCCACCGCAGCCAAACCATCGACGCCGTTCTCAGCCTGGTAAACCAGGTGGCCCTGTTGCTGGAGAAAAGCGGTCAGCGTAGCCCGGAATACTGGCTCATCATCGATAATCAGAATTTTTTTCTGTTTTTCCGAATACAACATACGCTGCCTGCTAAAAAATGCGTTGTTACGTATAGAGCGTAGACAACAGGCCGGTATAACAAAAGGCGCCGGCCTGAATAGCCGTGGCTTTTTCTATGTCTTGAGTAATAGCTCGCAAAATGTGGTGACGCGCAAGCCTAGTCAAGACTCCGCGGTGAAAATATTGGCTAAGCACGGCATTTGGCCGATAATGGCCTACCATTTTTTCCCTGCCTGACCGATGACACCAGCCGAGTACTCTCAACTTAATCTGCCAACGCTGAGCCACCCGGCTCGCAGCCTGTACTATCTGCATTTGCGCAGGCAAGCAGATGCTCAGGGCTATGTGGTAATCAACTATCCGGTACTCGGCCGGGCACTTGCGGTCGAAGATCCACGACAGATAGGCGGTTTTAGTTATCAAGTCAACGCCAGTCAACTCACTGCCTTGCTGCAGGAACTGCTGCATGCCGGACTGTTACGGGATCCCCTGGCGGCTGCGCCCGTTAACTATCACGGCTGCCAGCTGCTTTTACCGCTGTTACCTCAGGTCAGCGCTGCGCTGCCGGTGGCGGCCAGTGCGGTACCGATGCAGGCAGATTGGCGACCAGGGAGCCAGTTTGGCGATTTAGCCAAGTTATGTGGCCTGGCGGACAGCCAGTATGCCGAAGATGAGCTCGGCGAGTTCATCGCCTACTGGCTGGGTCGGCCAGAAGTCTATGCCACCGATCACCAGTGGATGCTGAAATTCATCAAGAAACTCAAGGTGCGTCGCTATTTGCGCCACGATCCCGAACAAACTGCACGCGTCGGCTTCCAGAGCGTGACGCTTGCCGCGTCGCCAGAACAGGCTGGTCAACCCAGTGAGCGCGCGCTGCAGATGATCGATGAAGCACGGCGCCTCAATGCGCTATCTCAATCAGGAATACCCGATCATGAAGAATGAATACGAACGCACGACTAACAGTGCCGGCCAGGATACAGAAGCTGGACGACAGGAACGGGATCCCCAGTTGAATCAGCAGATGAATGCCCTGATGCAACGCATCCAGCGTTTACGCCGCAACGCCTCCTCGCAACATGATCTCAGTTATGATGAGTTGCGCAAACTCTACGAGGCTCAAGCCAATCGGGATGTCCAGCAACAGCAGCAGTTAGCCCGCCAGCAGCGCATCGCCCGGCTGATTGCGCAGGCAGACTTGAGCCCGGACTGGCTCTTCTCGCGCATGGATCATCAAGATCCAGCACTGGAGTACGCCATCCAGACCGCCCACTCCTTTATCAGCGGCTTCGAACACTGGGCCGCCCATGGTGGCAGCTGTGTCCTGATCTACGGTGGTTATGGAACTGGCAAATCCACACTTGCTGGCGCCATTGCGCATGAGTTGATCGCCCAACACCAAAAGTCGGTCATTTTTCAGCAATGGTCATCCATTGTTGATCGGCTGTTCTTTGGTGTGATCGAGGATCAGGAGGAGCGGAACCGCTACCGACGTGCGTTGGAAGAGGTCGACCTGCTCATCATTGACGAGATAGGTTCCAACCGGACTAAGCTGCTGGAAAGCCAATCGAGTTTCCTCGGTCATCTGTTGCGTCGTCGCAAGAATTTATCCAGAAGCGTGATTTTGATTACCAACCATGCGCCCGCCTCACTCCATCAAGCGCTGGGCGACTTCTGCTTTGAGGCGATCAAGGCATTCAATCCGGTCGATATTCATCTGTCGGGGCCTAGCCGTCGCCCTCATATCGGTAACTATCCAGGTTAACGGCCGCAGTGCGAATAAAAAAAAGCCCGGGATCAACCCGGGCAGAAACAAGTGCTACGGAATCGCGATACACGATCGCATGTTCAAGAGAGACACGCCCTCGTTGAATGAGCATAAGTTACCACAATTAACGCAATGCGCAAACGTTTTACATTGCATTTAATCGTGTTAATCACCATCAAAAATGCATAATAAATCACTTTACCCTGTGTAGAACTAGTCGCGCTCGCTCTCGATCAACTGCTGGTAATCTTCGGCATCCATCAACTCATCCAGCTCATCCAGATCGGTCAACTTCAAGCGGAATAACCAGCCAGCACCATAAGGATCGCGGTTGATCTGTTCTGGAGCCCCTTCCAGTTCGTCATTAATACAGATCACCTCGCCGGACGCCGGGGTGAAGACATCCGAGGCCGCTTTGACCGATTCGGCTACCGCCGCATCATCGCCCTCCACCAACACAGTCCCCAACTCTGGCAATTCGACGAACACCATATCCCCCAACAACTGCTGGGCATGATAAGTAATGCCTATCACCGCCTCGTTGTTTTCTTCAATCCGCAACCATTCATGGGTTGAGGTGTAGAGCAGTTCGCTAGGCACATGACTCATCTTCTACTCCTACCTGTCCGACCAACCAACACCAGCAGGTTGGCTTGTTATCTCATCGCAGTGTAGACAGCGGCTCGAGACATGTTGAAAAGGTTTGCACCAATTTCTTGAATCGGGCGGCATTTTGTTATGAGAAATGTGACCTCGAATTCGGGATCACATCGAGAAAAGCAGGCTCTGCTGCTGGGCGAGCGACTTGCTTTCCACTATCGTTACATCATGCATCAAGGCTGAAGCGCCCGAATCTGTGGGCCATTACGAGAATTACAGCGTGTTTTTCAATCAACGCCTCTTCCCTCTCAAACTGCAATTGTTAGTCGCCGTGCTGCTTATCACCGGTATTGTGGTGATCGGGAGCAGCTATATCAGCGATCAGCGTCAGTACGTAGCACAACTCGGCGACCAGCGGGACGCCGATCGTTGGCTGCATTACCTGCTGCAGCAACAGGCCGCTCGCGACAGAGCTAGCGCTAAACACTTTTGGCAACAAACTCCGCAACAGGCGTCTGATCTGCCCTCGCCGCTGCTGCTGGTACAATGGATTGCCGACAACACGGCACTGCCGCGTCTGCAACACGAAGAGATGTTTGACGTTGACATGATCAACGACATGCTCAGACAGCTGCAACCCCGCTCCGGGATCCAGATGCGCATCAGTTGCCAACGCCGCTGTCTGCTGCTGCAGACCATCAGTCTGCATCAACAGCAATCAACCGGCCGGCTATTGCTGATCTCCCCACTGGATGAGACCCTCGCACAACTTTCGCTCCAGATGCAGGCACCCCTGTTTTTTGTCGGCGCCCTACCCTATGCCGAAAACAACCAACCGGATTGGGCCAGCCTGTCGATGAACAGCGTCTGGAGTTCGCTCAACGCCACTGCAGTCGGCGATAAACTCAAGCACGCACTGCAGGGGTTGGACCCTCGGCCGCTACGCACCCTGGGAGACCTGATCGGACTGCTGGAGCAGAGTGTGCTTGAAGAGCGACATCCTGTGCTGGTGAACATGGCGCCAGAGGAACAACCAGAAGAGCAATTCCTGATGTTGTTCCTGCCCGCTTCGGCGTCCGGCGGGTTATGGCATGCCGGAGGGATTGACGGCAAGCTCATGGCGCTGGCGCTGCTTTGTCTGCTGCTGCTGTGCTGGATCATGGTGCTAGTCAAACGCGTACTGGGCTTTCGCCGTGAACTGCTGGCGCTTGAGCCCATGGTGCAAGGAGATCCGCACCCGCAGCTTGATGAAATCAGCGATCTACATACCCTCTCCTGTCGTCTGCATCACCAGCTTGATGAACAAAAACGGCAACTGGAGAAACAGCGTCACCTGCTGGAGCAGCGTAACCTGCATGATGCCCTGACCGGGCTTCCCAACCGGGATTGTTTTATTTTTGAGGTCCGCCGTCAGATCGCCTCACTGCAGCGCCATCCCGATCAGTTAGCCCTCATTTTGCTGGAAGTGCGCGGCATGCGACAACGGCTGGTGCAACCCGGTGATGGTGAGCGGCAACTACAGCAGGTGGCGGAAGTGTTACGCAATACCATGCGGGAATCAGATCTGCTGTGTTATCTGCAGGGCAATATGTTCGCCATCCTGCTGACCCACCTGCAAGACAAAGATCAGCTGCACCTGGTGATGAGCAAGCTTCAGGAGCGTCTGGATCACGCCATTCGCCTGGGGAATTATCCACAGACGCTGCACTTTGCTGCCGGGATAGTGCATGTCGACAATGACAGCTGTGATGCGACCGAACTGCTGCGTCAAGCTGAGTTGGCACTCAATGAAGTCGCACGCCAGGACGAACAGTACTATCAGTTGTTTAACCCCATGCTGCAGCAGAAATCGGTACGCACCCAGTTTATCGAGCAACGCTTTCCGCTGTCGCTGCGCAACGGTGAACTGCAGTTGCAGTTTCAACCGATTATGGCTACGGACACTGGCCGCTGGACCATGATCGAAGCCTTGTGTCGCTGGCAGATCCCTCTGGAAGGGCCAATTGCCCCCAGCGAATTCATGCCGATCCTCGATGCCAGCCGACAAGGGCGCGAATTGAGTCACTGGGTGATCGAACGTTCACTCAACCAGCTGCGTCAGCTTGATAGCGCCGGGCTGGCCGGTTTGCAACTGGCGATCAACCTCAGTGGCCATCAGTTGCTGGATCCCGATTTATTATCCGTTCTGGAAAAGTTGACACTGACTTACCACATTATTCCCGGCCGGGTAGCTATCGAAGTCAATGAACAGGCGCTGCGGGTCGACTACGTCGCCGGACAGAATGCGCTGCGCCGCCTGCACCAGGCCGGCTTCCGCTTGACGCTGGATGATTTTGGTACCGGCTACTCGGCGCTGACCTACCTGAGCCGTTCACCGTTTGACTTGATCAAACTCGACGGCAGCTTTACCGACAAGATGCTCGATAGCGAGATCGATCGCCAGATGGTCAGCTCCATCATTCGCATGAGCCACTCCATGGGTAAACGCGTCATTGGTGAAGGGGTAGAAAGCAGCCAACAAGCCAGCCTGTTGCAGGAATACGGCTGTGATCGGCTGCAAGGCAATCTGCTGATGGCTCCGATCGGCGAATGCGATCTGCGCAGCCAGCTCACAACACCGAGCCTCACTCAACTGCAACAGCTAGGATTAGCCACCCCGAGCCATAAGCGGTAACTCGCCATCCAGCCCCATTGCAATACGCATCAACCGGCGCTTGAGCGCCGGTGAGCGTTGCAGGGCCGCCATACCCAGCTGACGCAGCGGAGGAACGACGCCTCCGGTGGCAAACAGTTGTTTGATGCCCTCCATGCCCGCCAGCATCTGAGCGGCTTCCGTTTTGCGCCAGCGCAAGGTGGGTTGCAAAAACGCCAATTCACCATCCCACTGGCTGCCACTCGGCAACCGGGCAAACGCCTCTATGATGGCGGCCGCATCCATGAGCCCCAAGTTGACGCCTTGTCCCGCCAGGGGGTGTATGGTATGGGCCGCGTCGCCCACCAGCAGGCAGCGACCGCGGAGCAAGTCGCGCGCCATTCGGGCTCGCAATGGGAATGACTGACGCGGCGTCAGCAGTTGACACATGCCAAGCACCATATCCGAGGCCACCGAGACACGGTGAGCAAATGCCGGTGCATCCAGAGCCAGCAGCGCCTGTGCCTCTTGTGGCGGCAGCGACCAGACAATCGAGCAGTGATGTGCATCGGGCAACGGTAACAACGCCAGCGGGCCAGAGGGGAGAAACACCTGCCTGGCACACGCTTCATGGGGCAAGGCTGTCGCTATGGTGGCGACCAGGGCGGTATGACCATAGTCCCACTCCAGCATCGGAAAATGATAGTGAGCCCGAAGCCTGGAATGCGCCCCCTCAGCTGAAACCAGCAAGGCAGCCTGTAACGTGTCATGCTCCAGCCTGACACTCACGCCCTCGGCGCTCGCCTCAATCTGCAACGGTTCACAACCATAGCGCACCTCGGTACCACTGCTCTGCAGGGCCTGGAACAAGGCCTCCACCACCGCCTGATTGGCCACTATGTGTCCCAGCGCCGGTTGCAGCAGCTCATCGGCCGAGAAGGAGAGCCGACTATGCGCATCCTGCTCCCATACCTGCATCTGCCGGTAGGGTTGTCGCGCGGCGATCAGGTCCCAGACACCGAGATGACGCAACATGCGTTCCGACGCCAGATTCAGCGCACTCACCCGGTGATCCGCATGTTGAGTATCCGCTAGCAACGTCTTTTCCAACACCCGAACTTTCAACCCAAGACGCTGTAAACCCAGTGCCAACGCCAGCCCGACCATGCCGGCGCCAACGATAATGACATCACTCTGCTTGCTCATAGTCATGACTCCAGCATTCCCAGTGCCTGACGGGCCAACACCCACTTCAGATCGGCACAACGGTTCATCGCCCACAGGCCGAGGTTTCGGCCATAGACCAGCGGGTCGGCATTACTGGCAAACAGGGTCGCCAGACTCTGCGTCAGACCCAGCGTGCGCGTCACATCGGCATGCCGCTGTTGCTGGTACGCCTCAGCCAGCCCAGCACCGCCGGCTGCGGCCCCAGCCTGCCAGCACGCCGATTGCAAGCGGTAGAAGGTCATCACATCGCGCAGCGCCAGATTGAAACCCTGTCCGGCAACGGGATGCAACTGGTGTGCTGCATTACCGAGCAAGACACAACCGGGTTGAGCCACCTCCAGCGCCTGGCGCATGACCAGGGGATAGACTGTACGCTGCCCAATCCGGCAGAACCGGCCGGCGCGATAACCAAATCGGTGTTGCAAGTGCTGCAGCAAGGCGGCATCGGTCAGTGCCATCATCGCTTCGACCCGCTTTGGCGCCAGTGTCCAGACCACCGAGAAACGGCCATCGCCCAGCGGTAGCAACGCCAACGGCCCTTCGTCAGTGAACCGTTCCCAGGCGCGACCGGGCAATGCGCTCTGGCTCTGCACCGTGGTAACCAGTGCCTGCTGGGCAAAATGCACCTCCTGCCAGCGCAAACCCAGCGCTGCACGCCAATGGGACTCACCGCCATCGGCCAGCAGCACTTGTGCGCTCCATAGTTGCCGGCCATCGGCAAGTTGCAGTGTCATGCCTGCATCACTATGGGTGAGTGCCGTTACACTGACTGGCGCCCAGTATTCAATCTGCGCCTCCTGCTGCAACGCCTGCAGCAAGCCGTGTCCGACATCGCTCAGCTCGACAACTCGCCCCAGATGCGGCAACTGGTACTCATCGGCACGCATGACAACCCGACCGTAATGGCCACGGTCACTGACATGAATGGACGAGATGGTCCCGCAACGCGCCAGAAACGCCCGCTCGAGGCCCAGTTGCTGCAGGGCCAGTTCACTACCGTAGGACAAGGCTATCGCCCGGCTATCAAACCCTTGATGCGCTCCCGCCCCCAGTCGCCGCTGGTCCAGCAACAGGATCCGGGCGGCACGACCTGAGCGGCGCCCCATGCAAGCCAGTGCCAGCGCCATGGTAGCGCCGGTCATGCCACCACCGACGATCACAAAGTCATACTGCATCATGCTTGCATTCCTACACTTGGCCGGTTGGATCAGCTGCGTAACAGTTGGGTCTATCTCAGTGGATGGTCGGTGAGGCGTCGTCGGCAAGACGTACCCCGCACTCCTCAAAGGCCATCATGGTCCCCAACTTGAGGTGTTCGTAGATGACGACATAATCGGCTTCGGTCTCGCTGGCATTCTCTTCCAGCTCCTGATCGAGCTGGGTGATTTGACTGATGTCACCCAGCATCTCCTGCAACTCTTCCGAGACCTTGTTCAGGTCACGCTGCATGACGGCAAACCCGGCCAAAAATGCCTGAGCCCATTCGGCCATGGCCAGCAGACGCTCATCCAGCCCTTCGTCATCATCCGGCAGCAGCAGGACCAGGCTCTTCTGCTCGCTCAAACCCGCCAAGGTCTCGGCAAACAGCTCGCGCAACCAGCTGGTCACCCCTTCCGGCAAGGGAGCTCCGTCGTTAACCAGATCATTGAACTCCTGCAACCACAGGCTCTTGGCTATCGGAGCACCACCACACAACAACCCGCACAGCACGCCATGCAACTCCGCCGGAGAAGCCATGACATCCTGGGATGACAGCAGGGCTGAGGCCTCTTCGTAGTGCTCAAACAGATTGTGTGTGCTCATTATTTGGTTCCCCTGAACAAGAAATCGGCATTCACTCGGAATAAAGGCGATGATCCTATCACTGCCACTGTTTGGCGGCCAGCCAAGCCTTGAAACTTGGGGATCTGCACTATATAGTCGCCCCTTAAGAATCCAGCCCCCGCAGCAAGAAGAGACACTGAGGATCGCATGACCACCGGGATTGAAGCGGTAGAAATCAATATCATGGGACGCATCTATAAGCTTTCTTGCCAAACCGGTCAGGGTGGTGCTTTGCGCGCTGCCGCTGCCGAGCTTAACGAGCTGCTGGCTCAAATGCGTCAACGTTCCCGTAGCAGCAACAACGAGCAGTTGGCAGTTATGGCGGCACTTAATTTTTGTCATGAATTGGCACTTGAAAAAAACAAGAACCGCCAATACTCTGAAACTATGGATCAGCGCATCAGAATGCTGCAAACGACCATAGAAGAAGCCCTGCAGGAGCAGGGAAGACTGTTGCGCCAATAAATTTTAGTAAAAGATTCTCCCTGGGGTGTGCGTCAGCGGGTTAAAGTCCCTGAGCCGATATGTTTACCTTAGGAAGTCGCCTTCTGACTATTGAGCATGCTCGGCTCGTACCGAGAAGCCTACGGTTGGATCCAGATTTCCGCCTTGAACCTTTTGGGTTCAAGGGCCACGACCTGCAACGGCACCACCGGGGTTCCATTCCATGATTACCAGACAATCCCTGCGTAATACTGTCCGCCAACTCAGACGTGAACTGCCTGCCGAGACACAACGGCAGGCAGCACTGTCGTTGGTGCCCCATTTCGAACAGCATCCGTTGATTCGCCGCGCCCGCAGAGTGGCGCTTTATCTGGCCAGCGATGGTGAACTCGATACCCGGGAGGCGATTGCCTGGTGCTGGCAGCATGACATCGCCGTCTGCCTGCCGGTGTTGCACCCGTTCAGCAAGGGACATCTGCTGTTTGTCGATTTCACACCGACGACCCCCATGAGCAGCAACCGCTTTGGCATCCCCGAGCCCGAGCTCAATTGTCAGCACATCATCAGCAAAGCCAGCATAGATATCCTGTTCACGCCGCTGGTTGCATTTGACCAGCTCGGTAACCGGCTCGGCATGGGTGGCGGCTTCTACGATCGAACCTTGAGCAGCTGGCATCATCACCGCCTGGGCCCCTACCCGATCGGACTGGCACACGATTGCCAGCAGGTCGAACAGATTCCGGTGGAGAGCTGGGATGTACCGCTACCGGAAATTCTCACCCCGGCCCGTCGCTGGCACTGGCCAGCTTGACGCTGCAGTGACGTCACTTCTTCGCTATAATCCGCCGCAGCCACACACGCAGGAGAAGCAAGTGACTCAAGATGAAATGAAAAAAGCGGCCGGTCAGGCAGCACTGGCCTATGTTCAGCCAGGCACCATTGTCGGTGTCGGCACCGGCTCTACCGTCAACTTTTTCATCGATGCGCTCGCCAGCATCAAGGATCAGATCCAGGCAGCGGTATCCAGCTCCATCGCCTCAACCGAACGCCTCAAGGCGCTTGGCATTCCGGTCATGGATCTGAATGACATTGACGGTTTTGACATCTATGTCGATGGTGCCGACGAAATCAACGCCCAGATGGAAATGATCAAGGGCGGCGGTGCCGCGCTGACACGCGAAAAGATCGTTGCCGCGGTTGCCAAGCGTTTCATCTGCATCGTCGATAACAGCAAGCAAGTGGACGTGCTCGGCAAGTTCCCGCTGCCGGTCGAAGTGATTCCGATGGCGCGCGAATATGTGGCGCGCGAACTGCGTAAACTCGGCGGCGACCCTGTCTACCGTCAGGGCGTTGTCACCGACAATGGCAATGACATCCTCGATGTCCACGGTCTGCAGATCACCGATGCCAAGGGGTTGGAAAACACCCTCAACAATCTGGTTGGCGTTGTCACCGTCGGGCTGTTTGCCCATCGCGGTGCAGATGTGCTGCTGGTCGGCGCACCGGAAGGGGTGCGCACCCTGAGCCGCTAAGCGGCTGATAAATGCAAAAAGCCCGCATCCGCGGGCTTTTTGTTATCTGGTTGCGCCTCAGGCTCAGAGCTGAGCATGGGGTTCATGCTCGTCATCAGGACGATATTGCAGATAGAGAGTCCCGGCCACCAGCGGTAGCAAGGATGCAAACCAGATGAAAAGACCATAGTTCTCGAACTCCATCGCCAGCCAGGCCAGCGGGAACAGCCACAGCCAGTTCAATACGCACAGCAACAGCGTGACATAGAAGTGACTGTCCCAGCGGCGCGCCAGGATCTGATAGCCGTGCATCTTATGCAGTGATGGCCGCCACTCCTGCTTGCGCAACAGGCGACACACCAGCGTAGTCACAACGTCACTGATAAACACCGACATCATCACCAGCCAGACCCAGAGGTTGATCGAGGTATCTCCGGCCAGGTGCAGGCCGAGCAGGCTGATGAACAGACCGAGGAAGCTGCTGCCGGCATCCCCCATCATGATGCGCGCCGGCGGCCAGTTCCACGCCAGAAAACCGAGGATAGGAGCACAGATCAGAATCAACGGCACAGTCCACTGCTCTTCCCCCGAGATAGCCAGCAGACAGGCGGATGCAAACACCATGGTGAACGCCTGGCTGGCGACCATGCCATCCACCTCGTTCATGACATTATTCAGCTTGATAAGCCCGAGCAGCAGCAAACCCAGCACCGGGATCCAGAGACCCGATAAGTACAGGTAACTGTCGAGTACGATGACGATCAGATCACGGTTATACCAGATCAATGCCAAGACCACGGCAACAACCTGCAGCACGAAGCGCCCGAGGGGAGGCAGAGGCTTGAGATCGTTGGCAATACACGCCAGCAGCAGGAAGAAGCCGGAAAAACTCAGGCTACGTGCCGTCGCAATATCGATCAGGTGAAAGCGGTACATCAGCAGATTGAGCGTAATCATGGTGATGACCAGCGCAATGCCGCCGCCACGAGGTACCGGCTCCAGATGATGATGCCGGAATTCCGGGATCGCCATCGCATGCCGCCAGATGGCATAACGACGGGCCACGCCCGTCATCGCGAAACAGAGCACAAAAAACGACAGGAAATAGAGCATCATAGAGATAAAAGCTCACCGCATTCTTTTTGTAAACACCCTGGCGGACCTCCGCGCAGAGACAGGCATAGTACGTTATTTACTGCCGGACTGCACCTGACTCTAGCGCTGAATGCGGAAATCGTGCTTCAGCTCCGATCAGCACTTATAGCCTTGCGGATTGCTCGATTGCCAGTGCCAGCTATCCTGCATCATCTGCTCAAGACCCCGTTCCGCGCGCCAGCCCAGCTCGTCACGGGCTAATGCCGCATCGGCCCAGCATTCGGCGATATCACCTGGCCGGCGCGGCGTGATGCGGTACGGGATCGCCGTACCGGATGCAGCCTCAAATGCCTTGACCATCTCCAGTACAGAGTAGCCTTTGCCGGTGCCGAGGTTGTAGGTGAACACACCGCGGTCGCTGACGATACGCTGCAAGGCCTTGAGGTGGCCGATCGCCAGATCGACGACATGGATATAGTCGCGCACGCCAGTGCCATCCGGGGTCGCATAGTCATCACCGAATACCGACAACTGCGGCAGGCGTCCGACCGCCACCTGAGTGATAAACGGCAGCAGGTTATTCGGAATGCCGTTCGGGTCTTCACCAATCAGACCACTGCTGTGGGCGCCGACCGGGTTGAAGTAACGCAGTAGCACCACCCCCCAGCGTTCATCGGCGCGCACCAGATCGCGCAGAATCTCCTCGACCATCAGCTTGGAACGGCCATACGGATTGGTCGCCGACAACGGGAAATCCTCGCGGATCGGCACCGACTGCGGGTCGCCATATACGGTAGCCGACGAACTGAATACCAGATTGAAAACATTGGCGCGGCTCATCGCCTCGCACAGCGTCAACGTGGCGGCGATATTGTTCTGGTAATAGGTCAACGGAATACGGCACGACTCCCCTACCGCCTTGAGACCGGCGAAGTGGATCACCGCATCGAAGGCATGGGCGGCAAACACCTTGTCCAGTGCCGCACCATCGCGCACATCCAGTTCATAGAATACCGGCCGGCGCTGACAGATGGTCTCGATACGATCCAGCACCACAGGTTGCGAGTTGCAGAAGTTGTCGACCACCACAACATCATGGCCAGCGTTGAGCAGCTCAACCACGGTATGGCTGCCGATATAGCCGGCACCGCCGGTAACCAGTACTTGCATGACTCATTCCTTTCGTTATTCGTTATAAACCAGCGGCCCCATGGTAGCCGACTGCAGCGGCAACCGGAACCCATCCCCTGCCAACCGAAACAAAAAGCCCGCCAAATCGGCGGGCTTTGCGGTATGACAAACCGGTCAGGCGAAACGCGCGGCGCCTTGGGCGATCACCAGCTCTTCGTTGGTCGGAATGACAAATGCCTTGGCTGAATCCGCAACGGTGATGAGACCACCGTTACCGAAGCGCGCGGCTTCATTGCCCTTGACGTCTTCGACAAAGCCGAACGGTGCCAGCAGCTCCAGCACACGGCTGCGCATCATCAGCGAGTTCTCGCCAATGCCACCGGTGAACACCAGCGCATCGACACGGCCCAGGCTGACATAGTAGGAAGCGATGAACTTGGCCAGGCGGTAGCAGAACATGTCGAAGGCCAGCTTGGCATTCTCGTCGCCCTCTTCCACGCCCTGGGTGATACCACGAAAATCGCTGGTCTTGCCGGAGATACCGAGCAGACCGGACTTCTTGTTCAGCACATCCTTGACCTGATCCAGGGTGTACCCCAGCTCATCGACCATGAAGAAGACGATAGACGGGTCGACGTTACCGCAACGGGTGCCCATCATCAGCCCTTCCAGCGGAGTCATGCCCATGCTGGTGTCGACGCTCTTGCCGTTCTTCACCGCGCAGACCGAGGCACCATTACCCAGGTGGGCGGTGATGACGTTGGTCTCCTCCACCGGCTGGCCCAGCCATTCAGCGGCCTTGACGGCGACATAGTAGTGGCTGGTGCCGTGCATGCCGTAACGGCGTACGCCGTGCTCGTGATACAGCTCGTCCGGCAGTGCATAACGGAATGCGGCCGCAGGCATGGTCTGGTGGAAAGCGGTATCGAAGACGAGGACGTGAGGCAAGGAGGAGAAGAGACGGCGGGCGGCGCGGATCCCCAGCAGGTGGGCGGGGTTGTGCAGTGGCGCCAGCGGGATACATTTTTCGATGATCTGCTCGACTTCATCATTCACCAGCACAGGTTCAGAGAAGTATTCGCCGCCGTTCACCACGCGGTGCCCTACCGCCACCAGCGAGTCCAGCAATCCTTGCTGGCCATGCAGCACCTGCTCTTCCAGGAAGGTCAGGGCGGCGGTGTGATCGGCGCCGGAAGGGAGGGCCGCTTTTTGCTTGTCACCGTCCTCACCGAAACGCCAGCTGATTTGGGCTTCCGGGAGGGTCAGTGCCTCGGCCAGACCGCTCAGGTACTGCTGTCCACTCTCGGGATTGATGATCGCGAACTTCAGTGAAGAACTACCACAGTTGAGTACCAGCACAGTCTGGTTTTTGCTTGTATCCATTCTCTCCTCGCTTTGCTGCAGGCATCCTGCGATGCCAACGCTGTTCAAGGTCAGGGTGAACGCCCATCAGGCATCCAGCGATGGCCACCAAATTAATCGTCCCGGCAAACAGCCCGGAGCAACCCCGCTTACACCATCAGAAACCATGCCAACGCACATCGGCGTCTGGTGGCGGCCGAAACGGCGCGTCAGATGCCATGGCGACCGGGTTTCCGACAACCGGCGCAGCGGAATTGTCAGGGAGCTGACAGACAGATGACGGACCCCGGGCCGGCCAGCCTCTGTATCAATTTGTTTCAAGTCGCGCTAAAAGTACCACTTTCAGCGCAGCGGCTAAAGCCGACAACCGGGCGGATCCGGCTGTTTATTGATTAGGATCAGGCTCACACTCTTGCCTGGTCAGAATGAAAACGCTTACTGCGTGTTCGCAGGCGGTTCGCAACCCCATCCAGGCCCGGTTGTGCTTCCAGCATGATGCTTGGTTTCATCCGTGAGCTTGCCACGCCTCAGGCGGGCAATGCTCCCAGTTGAACCAGTTCGGCGCGACAGCTGGCCGCATCGGTAAAGTGCAGTGCCGTCATGCCCAACGCCCGCGCCGCATCGACGTTGGCCTGGGAGTCGTCGATGAACACGCACTCGGCGGCACTCAGCGCATAGCGCTGCAGCAAGCGCTCGAACAGTGCCGCCTCGGGCTTGATGAGTTGCTCCTGCGCCGAGATGACGACGCCGCGAAAGGCATCCCAGAACGGCGCATGCTGTGCCAGCCAGTGGGCGCTGTCGTGGCCCATGTTGGACAACGCATACAGCGCATGACCCTGAGACTGAAGCTCACGCAGCAGCGCCACGCTCTCGGGCAACGGTTGCAGCGACGGCGCCACGGCAGCAAAGGCGCCGGCAACGATGTGCTCATCCACATCGGTGCGCTCGACGGCACGGGCTGTCGCCTGCTCCAGCGTCAGGACGCCACGGTCCACGTCCAGCCAGTCGCTATGGGCAAACAGGTGCTCGGCCAGACGCACCGCGCCCGGTCCCGGCACCACACTGCGGGTGATCGCCACCGGATCCCACCGCACCAGCACATTGCCCAAATCAAAAATCAGGTTCACGCCCCCTCCTTGTCGGTCCGCCTCTTGTTGCGGCCGGGCTTGCTTGTCATACTGCTTGCGCGCCAATTGGCGCAGGAACGACACGATACCATTTTTGCCCCAGGAGGCGTTATGCAAACAGAGCGTTTGCCCTATCTTATGCTCTACGAGCTATACCACAGGTTACTGCAGAGTCTTAACCGTCCCCTCGTCACCCCGTTCGTCATCCCCGTCCCGGTAGGTTGGTCCCTCTCCTCGTTGCATGTCCAAGGTCCCGTTAACCGTCGCGGTTAAGGGGGCAGCATGTTTTCTCTGACTCATGAAGCCGGCATCCTGCGATTGCTGGTGTTGGTCGACGGCAGCTTTGCGCTGCTCGGCATCGTCATTGCCTGTTATTCCGACTCCCAGGCCGTCTGGCTGGATGCGCTGTTTTCGCTGTTGTGCGCCAGTATGATCGCCGTGGAATCCGGTCTCGTCGATCGGTTGCGCGAACCGGCCAGCCGCTTGCGGCCCAATGGCCTCGCCGCCTGTGAACCGCTGTTGCTGACCCTCAAGGGCGTGGTGTTGACGCTGATCTGCCTGCTGACGCTGGGCAAGTCGCTGCTCAGCCTGCTGGAGGGCGGTTACGCTACCCGCGACTGGCCACTGATCGGCTACGGCCTCACCGGCCTGCTGGTATGTGGCGGCGTCTCGCTGTGGCTGGGCGGGGTGGCCCGGCGCCTGCGCTCACCGATCCTGGCTACCGAGCAGTACTACTTCCGCTTTGATGCCCTGCTGAGCCTTGGCGTCATGCTGGCGTTTGGTCTGTCGTTTCTGTTGCAGGGCACGCGCCTGCAGCCGCTGGCCAGCTATATCGACCCGCTGCTGAGCCTGATCATGGTGGCGCTGACGCTGCCATCGGCACTGCGCGTCAGCTATCAGGGCGGCTGCGAACTGCTGTGCCTGCCGGCGGACCGTCACTGGCAGCAGCAGCTGGAGACCCGCATCCATGCGGTGTTGCGCGGCGACGAGCAACGCCATCTGGAGTCGCGGTTGACCAAACAGGGGCGGCGCGTGCGCATCCAGCTGTACTGGCACCCCGAGGCGCCCGGCATCAGCCGTGACGAGGCCCAGGCGTTGTGCCGGCGGGTGCGTGAGGCGACCCACGACTGCGCACCGCTGCTTAGCGTCGAACTGGTGCTCGGCCTGGCCTGAGGCCAGGCCCGCACGTCACAACGGCATCCCTGGCGGATCGTAAACACAGACGGGCCCATAATGGGCCCGTCTGCTGACTGCCCGGCTGCGGTCACTGTGGTTTGCAGCCCCCGCGCGCCAGGAGATCGATATGTTCTGCCTCAAGCGGCACCTTTTTCTGATACCGATCACGCCGGGGATCCTGTCTATGCTAAACAATAGCCACGAGCCGTGGGTAGCGATAGGCTGGCCACATCTTCCCAAGACAGAGACAGGATGAGTTATGCAACGTCAAAACGGTTTTACCCTGATTGAACTGGTGATAGTGATTGTTCTGCTGGGGATCCTGGCTGTGGTCGCCGCCCCAAAGTTTCTCGATTTGCAGGCTGATGCCCGTGTCTCCAGTTTGAACGGCGTCAAGGCAGCAGTGCAGAGCGCTGCCAGCATGGTTTATGACAAGGCCGTGATCGCCGGCGTGGAAAATGCCAGCGCAGCCGTCGTGACCATCACCCCGGGCCAGACAGTCCGCACCGTGTACGGATATCCAAACGGCCAGGACCTGTTCCTGCTACTCGACATTTCGGCCAGTAGTGCCGTCAATGCCACCGGCGTCGATTTCATCTACGCCTCGCTGGATACCGCCCCCAACACCATCGGCATCTGGCCCGTGGGCGGTTATGCCTCGGCCAGCAGCCGGGAGACGAAGTGTAACGTCACCTACATTGATGCCACCGCCTCGGGCGCGCTACCGCTCATCACCACCTATTCCGGCTGCTGATAGCGGGTGTAACAAACACACAGAACGGTCGTCATGTGCACCGCGGCTCAGGCCGCTCAGGCCATGACGACCGCCCATCAAAGCCCATCCCCTCCTGGATGCGCGCCAGGTTCGCCGCCGAGCTCAATCGCTCCACCACCATGAATGCCACCTGCAACGCCTGTCCCGGACTGCTGCAGGTGATGATGTTGTCATCCACCACCAGCGGCTCGGCCAGCACCTGCACGCCGAGCGCCGCCATCTGCTGCTGTCGCTCCGGGCTGCGGCAATAGGTAGTGCCGCGGCGCCCCTGCAGTACGCCACTGCGGGCAATTGGCATTGCGCCGACGCAGACCGAGGCGATCAGCTTGCGTTCGGCATCGAACTGGCGGATCAGCGCCAGCAGCCGGCCATCATAGGCATCCTCATAGAAGCCGGCCCGCCCCATGCCGCCGGGGATCAGCAACGCATCGAAGGCCGCGACGTCGACCTGCTCCAGCTGGCATTGCGGCTCGATGGTGAAATTCCAGGCACAGCGCACCTTGGGTCGCAGCCCGACCGTCAGCAGCGCAATCGGCTCCAGCCCATAGGTGGTGGTCCAGCCCAGCGCATCGGTAAACACGCTCGCCTCATACTCCTCCACCCCCTGACACAACACCAGCAACGCCCGTTTCATCCGTTTCTCCCTTGCCGGCGGCACATATCTGCCGCCCCCTTCTTGTCCGGACGCTACCCTAGCACGCCGCCGCAGCGGCCCCTAGTGCGGACAAGCGGCGCTCAGTCGACGCTACACAGGGTGCCGCCAGCGACGGTGGACGAGCGATGCGGCTCGGCATTGTCGGCCACCTGGTGACCCATGCCTGGTGGCACGCCTGGAGCGTGCTGCCGATACCGGTTGCTGACGCTGGATGCACAGAACGAGCACATCAGGGTTTTTTCGCCCCCAGCGCATAACTGACACTGGATGCACAGAACGAGCACATCAGGGTTTTTTCGCCCCCAGCGCATAAAGGCGCGGGATGACGGACAAGATAAACAGCGCCACCAGCGTGCTGATGATGGCGGTTAATTCGCGTCCCATGCCGGCGGCAATCCCGACGGCGGCCGTGACCCAGATGCCCGCTGCCGTCGTCAAGCCTTTGGTTTCAGTCTGCGATGCGCCCTGAATAATGGCGCCCGCCCCTAAAAAGCCAATCCCTGCCACCAGCCCTTGCAGCACGCGGCTAATATCGCCAACTGATGCCCCCGCCTGTTGCGGAATCAGGACAAATAGTGCCGCGCCGATACAGACCAGCATATGGGTACGCACACCGGCATTTTTCCGTTGTTGCTGCCGCTCCAGCCCCAAGAGCCCCCCCAATAGCGCCGCGACCGACAAACGCACGACAATTCTGACCAGGCCGGCCAGATCGGTCACATCGGAGAACTCCGCCACCAACACCGCATGAATTTGCTGCCACATAGTGATCTCTCCCTTGATTGCACGATCCGGTTTGCGCGCCCTGTGCGCTGTGCCGCCGGATTGATCTCGCCACACCAGCATGCTCAACGCAAGTGGGCCGAGCACCACCATCCGGCCCGGCCGCTGTCCTGTATCAGGCGACCGAAAAAAGGTGCCTAGTGAATATCAAACCTGATGAGGGGGTAGCGGCCAGGAAAAATCGACGAAGCGCCTGAGCTCGTCGGCATAGCGCTGCGGCAACTTGCCGTAGCGCTGTTCATATAACAGCGCCGTGGCCAACAGTGTATACCCGCCCTGGCTGCGGCCATGGGCATCGGTGAGGGTCCAGTCCTCAATCTCGGCTACCGGGATCCTGAGGCGCGGAGGTAGGGTTTCAGGCAGGGCGCCGACCGGCGCTGACGCCAGCGAGGTCACAAACTCGCCATCCTGATAGGCATGGGCCTCGCCCCAGACATGTTCAATCTCGCCATCGAAGGCATACGGGAACTTGATATAGGCCGCCCATTCACCGCGCTGCAAACCGTCGATAAAGCGCGGCAACTGGGCTGTGGCGCGGGCGATGTGGGCCTGCATGATCGGATCGTCGACAGCCACCGCCATCACTGCCGGATCAGGTTTGCCTTGCCAGTAGTGCAACAGAATGATGGGCAGTACAACCCAGCCAAGAATAACGGACACCACGGCCCCGGCATCATTATTTAAACCACAGACGTTGGTGGTGAACAGCAGCAGCGGAAACAGTGACACTAACGCCAGCAGGGCAATGACCAATAGCCGCATGGCTTATCTTCCTTATATCCACGGGGTTGAATAACCGGGGCGTTCACTGATCACCATGATGAAAATTGCTGTTCACATGGAATCCCATCGCCATCACCGTCCATTTTCATTCCAGGACAGTTATCCAAGTAGAATTTAGCCTCTTCATATGATCCCATTTGACTACAGTGGGTCTTGCCCTGACAACTAAATTGCGTCGAAGCGACCACAGAAGATGAGGTCGAAGTCGACGTTTGATAAGCGCTGATACCAACATCATCATAATAAATGGGCTCCGACACCGTTGCGCCCGGCTTATTGAAATATTGATACAAGCCGACGCCGATAGCGATTAAGAGAATAAATTTACGCAAAATAAAATCCTTTATTGATAGAGTTTACCATTATGTCTTAACCAACCCGCCGCGTGACGACCATCAGGATCATGATGTGTCCAATGCACCACACCGCCTTCCGGATTCCACTCGTATTCACCATAAAACTCAACCCTATCGCCGATGTTTAAATCCGCGATCCTGGGCGCCAAATCGATGTTATGCGCAATCAACAAGCTTTGCCCGCTGGTTAATCTGAGAATAAAACGCTGATGCTGTGAACCTGTGGTGTCGTCAGGCAGCATGGCAGATACCAGGCCTTCGCCTTGGATTTGCAGATTGCGTTGTTGATTTGCAAAGGCAACAGCAAGTTGTTCGTCAGACTCACCGGCCAACGCTGTTGCGATATTTAACGCCAGCGCCAGTAACACCATATCCAACCAGAAGAATAACCTCATAACCACGCTCATAACAGAAAATCATCAGGCGATGACATCATAAACATAACCACTCAATGACGAATCAACCCAGATATGCGGTGATCACGCAACGCTCCAGCGCGCTTGAGTATAGAATTCCTCAGCACCGCATCAGCTAGCGCCAATAGTAATAGTAACAAGCGCCAAAGAACCATATTGGCGAGATCACTATAATAGCCAGCCGATATTTTAGCCCCGGCGGCTCCAGCTGTTCAGGATTAAACAGCCAATCATTCGAAAAAACGCTGCCATGATATTCATTTTTAATATTGGCAACCACACCAAACCAACATAGAACCGTAATGATCGACGGCAGAATCAATGTCACAATCAACATGCTATTTATTAAGTACCTATATGATGGCAAACCAAAACCGATGCTGACCAAGAAAAAACCAGGGGTGACCGAGAGGTGATTGCCTACTCTGCTAGCGGCAAAAATCACCCTATAAAAAATGCAGCAGTACGCAGGTTGGGCTGAATGAAATGCAGCGCAACCTGCGTGCTTGTTCAACGTTTGCAGATAAACGCTTGTCCAATGAATGTATGCCCTCCAGTACCAATAAACGCTTCAGATTCAACCGATTGATGCCTTTGGATTATGACGGTATTAGCACCAATTCCAGCGGCTTGATTACGAAGAATGTTCCGAGCACCAGCCATCATATTCGATTCTGAAGTTAAATCTGCGGTAAAAACATTCCCTTGAGACCCATTAACTTCACCTAACCACTGACATGATTCTTCGATCTCGGCAGCTAAAATTTCATTATCGATGATACGGACGGTTGAACCTTTCGAATTTAATTCAGTCGCTGAACAACCAGCTAACGTAAAGAGTGAAGCAAAAAAAACTATTCTATACATAATTAACCCCTAAAACAGCTACACCGACAAAAATGTGTGCGCAATTCACATCATTAAACTCTGCGCGATATTATCTTATATTTTTGATTAAAAAAAGCACTTAGGCTGGACCGAATGAAGTGAAGTCCAACGGTTACCGCGGTTAAATTAAATACTGTGATCTAGTCGTAATCTGCGGTTTAACAATCTGCATCGTGAATTTAAAAAATGTTAGAAGCTTGGTCAACCTTGGCTTCGCAAGCTCAGCCCAACCCAGGTGCTTAAACTATTTACCAGGTGATTTTTTGTTCAGATTATTTAGGAGTTCTTCCGTTCCACTTTCATTGGATATGAATTTCTTTGGTAAGATTACCGCAGGGGTTTCGCTTCTGAAAATAAAATAACTTTTCTCTGATTCTTTGAGGGTTACGTCAGGGGTGATTGAAAATTTTAATTCAGTGTTTTCGTCGGTAAATATTATTGAATCAGTGTTTATTGTTAGGGACTTTCTTCCTAAAAAGTGCTTGCTAGTATTGCTTGCAACAAGTTTATTTACATAACGGATAATTTTCTTGTTTTGCCGATATTCATATGTAATTATTTGCACAAATCCAAATAAAAGAACGAAAGCAATCGAAAACACCCTGGGTAGCCCATCAAAAATAATGCAAAAGCAGACAATTGAAACTGCAAACATTACAAGTAAAGTAATTTGCGCCCCTCTTATTTGATTTTTGATGGCTTTAGAATTTTTTGCGTAATAAAGATGAAAATCAATAAGATCATGTTTGGTTATTTCGTATTTAATTATGTTATGCATATTTTCCATTTTCCCTGCGCATAGTGTCCATCTAACATTTTGTTATTGGGTACACGGCTTTATGCGCGCCCCAGCACGCAGGTTGGGCTGAATGAAATGCAGCCCAACGTTTACCGCGGTTAAGTTAAACTTCATGGTCTAGCCGTAATTTTTTGCTTAATAATCAGCAGTGTTAATGTATAAAAGCCGTTAGCGGCTCGGTAAACGTTGGGCTTCGCAAGCTCAGCCCAACCTAGGTGCTACGTGCTGCCCACACCCATTTTTTGTTAATTTCTAGTCATGAATGCCAATTTCAGTCCAAAGGAAATGAACAAAGCACCAATAGTTTTATTTAGTATGTTGGCAATAGTTTGGTTTACTTTTAAACGACTGCTTGCGACAGCAGTGAACACAGCCAGCAGATTGCAGTAAATCAGGCTATTGAAAATAAACATTGAGCCGAGAATAAGGAATGCAAGCGCCTTGTTTGATGCGTCATGGTCGATAAACTGAGGAACAAATGCCAAGAAAAACAAGGCAACTTTGGGATTCAAGGCGTTTGACAGGAAGCCTTGAATGAATATGGATTTATGGCTAAATTGCATTTCACGTTTATTTTCTGGTTTGTCTGGTTTTGTTTTTGAATGGGAAAATAAAGCCGACAAGCCCATGTAAACCAAATAAGCAGCTCCGATTAATTTTACAATCGTGAAAGCCATCGCTGAACTAGCAAGGATCGCAGAAAGACCAAGTGCCGCAGCAAACACATGCACATAACAACCAGTGCAAACACCGAAAGCTGCAACAGAACCCGCGCGCCAACCGTTAGAGGCACTTCTCGACATGATGAGAATGGAGTCTGGGCCAGGGGTTAAATTTAAAAGAAAGCCGGAAATAATGAATAGCGCTATATCATGAATACCAAACATATGACCCCCTAGATCTAGAACCGTAGGTGCGATTAGCGAAGCGTAATCGCAGGCATGTTAATTGTACGATTGCTGGCGAATATACGCATCGCCACACCAATTTATTGGATATGTTCCATCCGCAACATATCGATGAAATGATGAATAGCATGTAGGTTGGGCTGAGTGAAATGAAGCCCAACGTTTACTGCGGTTAAGTTCAATACCATGGCCTGGCAGTAATCGTCGGTTTAATAGTCAGCAGTGTTAATGTATAAAAGCCGTTAGCGGCTCGGTAAACGCTGGGCTTCGCAAGCTCAGCCCAACCTACGTGCTGTAGGTGCTATGATAATATTACATACAAAAAGTCATTTCTATGAATTAAAAATTGAATTAATGAAGGAAAACACCATATAAAATGGGAATATTATGTAACAAGCCATCAAGTGGATTATGTCGTATAAAACAGACCAGCCCCCTTCCGCACCCGAATAAGCAACTCTCAACGTCACATTATGAGATTCAGGGGTATCGATCTGCACCGAATAACTCACCTTGAAAAAACCTACCGGTAATATGACATCACCTGGAGGATACGTCGTACCAGAGTAGCTGCCAACATATCGGTTAAAACAATCAAACTCATAGGTGCGTTCATCCTGCCCCACTGCAAAGATAGGCGTTATTGTCAGGCGCATGGTACAAGCAGGAAGTTTATTTATGTTAGTTTCGACATGATTCACATCAAAAATCTGACCATCAACCTCAAAACCAAATCCGGCACTATATGGCATCGGTGAGAAGAGTTCGAACGACTTGTCTAGTCCAGTCGTTGAATGATCAACTTTAAGCGGCCAATACGCCTCAAGCGGCGTATAAATCATCAATAACAGGACATATGCGGCCAACGGCATTGTTAAGAATAAGCATAATCCTAATCGAATTCTCCGCACATTTATGCTTTGCATCTACTTTCTTTTCCCTTTTTATTTCTTACCATACCGGCTTAAGTGAAAATGGCGAATAAATTCAGCATGTAGGTTGGGCTGAATGAAATGAAGCCCAACGTTTACTGCGGTTAAGTTCAATACCATGGCCTGGCAGTAATCGTCGGTTTAATAGTCAGCAGTGTTAATGTATAAAAGCCGTTAGCGGCTCGGTAAACGTTGGGCTTCGCAAGCTCAGCCCAACCTACGTGCTGGCAGAGGCGCGACAGCGCCGGAGTCCGCGTTTAGCTGCTTGTTATATTCTATTACTTGGATGGTAACTTCATTTAGTTCTTTGAAATACTTGAAGTATGAAAGCATAAACTTGAGCGCAGCCATAAATTCTACTTTGAAAAAACCAGAAGCGCCCGAGCGTACCCATGAATTGAATATTCTTTCTTTTTTTAAGTTGGTATGAGCTAAGCCGCCATAGATTATTATATCCATGAGAGAACGGATAGTAATCCAGCCGTCTTCGAAATACACTGTTGCAGGAGAATCGAGATATTCATTCACTTTTTCTCTGGCTTCGTTAAATCTCTGCATGCCTTCTTCTGGGAACCAATCGGAATTGTATATCTTAGCGAGTGAAGCCAAGGAGATCCGGTCATTGTTTTGAGTCAGAACCCGATAAGTTAACACTACCGCGTCGATTTCATCTTCGTTGTAATCAGGCACCCAAGATTCAATTTTTCCGCCCAGAGTAAAATTACCGTCACCATGGCTTTGGAAATTAATGGGAGACTCAAATTTAGCCATAACCTCAGGTACTTCATTCTCAAATTTCTTTGCGAAGCCTGAACGCTCTAAGCGCTCAATTTTGGCATTGAAAGATTTGAGAGTTTCGATTACATAGTCCATTGCTACCTCAAGGAATATAACAACCTTTTTTAAGCGGCGGCATGCCACATATTCTGAATATTCTCGCCATTTATTCCGCCAACGCGCGTAGAGATAGCACTCCCATCCCGTTATCCCTGCACAGTTTTTCCAGTGGAGCCAACTCGCGGCGGAATAGGCGGCAAAATGGCCGTCTAGATCGCATCTGGACGTGCTGGAGCCTGGGCCGTTACCGAGCGACGCTTGGCAAACATCATGGCTACCGCCCCTGACTTGCGGCTGTCACAGTGCCGATGGGTGGAGGGTGGCGCGACCTGTCAGCGCCAACAGGCACCTTGCGCTTTTTGAGTCCCTAGGCTAGCGCAATCGTTTTAGCGTGGAAACTGCAACGACCCGGAAAAGTGCGTGCGCTTGGGTTTTTTAATCCGCACGCGCCCCCGGACGTAGCATAGCGATGTGACGTGATCAGTCGGAGCGACGCTGCAGCAAATCCCACTTGGTGCCGTAAAGATCCTTGAATACCACCACAGTGCCATAGGCTTCGGCGCGCGGCGCTTCAATGAACTCGACGCCTCGGCTTTTCATCGCCGTGTAGTCACGCCAGAAATCATCCGTCTCTAAAAACAGAAAAACCCGGCCACCGGCTTGCTGGCCAATGCAGCGCGCCTGCTCGGCGTTGCTGGCCTGAGCCAGCAGCAGGCGGGTGCCCGTCGAATGTGCCGGCGCCACCTGCACCCAGCGCTTGCCGTTGCCAAGATCGGTGTCTTCGATCAGCTCAAAGCCGAGCTTGTCGGTATAAAACGCTATCGCGTCATCGTAATTTTCCACCACCAGCGCCACATTGCCGATCTGCTGCTGCACCTGCTGCGTCATCGTCGTCTCCGTTCAACATTCCGCTAGAGAGTAAGGGGTTGATTGTACTCCAAAGCAGAGGCGCCGCTTTGCACTCCTGCCCGCGCTGGCGCACAGCGGGTGCCGAGTTCTACGGCACTGGGTTTTCGGTGGCTGGCGAGCGCCGCATCAGCGTGGCGGCGCACGGGCCGAGCGTGACCAGCGGCAGCTGGCGCCAGTCGGTGGTATAGGCCGGCGACAGGTGTTCGCGGCGCATCTGCCACTGCGGATCCAGCCCTTGGCCGGCGAAGCGGATCGGGGCGCCGCCGCGCCGGTTGATGCGGTCGATCACCTGCATCAGCTCGGCACTGCGCGGCCGCGGTGGCGCCTGGACAAACAGCTCGGGCTGGAAGCTGCCGGCGGCGTAGAAGTCGCGCAGGATGACGCCGGCCTTCAGGTACTGGTAACCGGGGCGCCAGATGCTGGCCAGCAGGGCGTGGCAGGCCTGCATCAGATCGCGGCTGTCGGCGGTGGGCTCCAGAAAGCGCCAGGCAGCCTGATTGGCATAGGCCGGACGCGGCGTCTGGCCGCTGGCAGCGAACGGATGGGTGCGGATGAAGATCGTCAGCTCGCGGCAGCGCTGCTGCTGGGCGCGGAGCTTCTCGGCGGCCTGACAGGCAAAGTGGCATAGCGCTTCGGCCAGATCCTGCTGCTGCGTCAGGCGACGGCCAAACGAGCGTGAGCAGAGGATCTGCGCGCGCGCCGCCGGCATCTGCGCATAGCCCAGGCAGGCGACGCCATTGAGCTCGCGGGCGATGCGCTCGACGCTGACCGAAAACTGCTTGCGCAGCGTTGGCAGGTGGGCGGCAGCCAGATCGGCGGCGCTGTCGATCTGCAGCAGCCGTAACTGACGCCCCAGGCGACGGCCGATGCCCCAGATCGCCTCGACCTCGGTCTGCGCCAGTTGCGGCTGCCACTGTGCCGCCTGCTGCCAGACGATGACGCCGCCGCCCTGGGCGCGCTGCCCTTTGGCAACATGGTTGGCCAGCTTGGCCAGCGTCTTGGTTGGCGCGATGCCGACACACACCGGCAGGCCGCAATGGCGCAGCACCGTCTGCCGCACCTGACGCCCCCACTGCGTCAGATCCCAGCGCTGCATGCCACCCAAATCGGCAAACGCCTCGTCGATGGAGTAGATCTCGATGCGCGGCGCCAGCTGCTCCAGCGTGCGCATCACGCGGTTCGACAGATCGCCGTACAGCGCATAGTTCGACGAGAAGACGGCGACGCCCTGCTGCTGCGCCCAGTCGCGGATCTGGTGGTAGGGCACCCCCATCGGGATGCCGAGATCCTTGGCTTCGCGGCTCAGCGACACCACGCAGCCGTCATTGTTGCTGAGCACGATCACCGGCCGCTGGCGCAAATCCGGGCGAAACAGCCGCTCGCACGAGGCGTAGAAACTGTTGCAATCCACCAGCGCATAGCAGCGGCTCATGGCGCACTCACCGCCCGCAGCAGGTAGGTGACGACGCCAAACAGCGTGCAGTTGTTGCCGAGGCTGGCGGGATCGTCAGCGGCCGCATCATACGGCACCGTGGCGGGCAGCGGCTGCACGCTGAACTGGCCATCGTGATCCAGTAGCGCCCAGTCGCCGCGCCGTGGCAGGCGCGCGCGATCCACCACCAGCACATCCCCGGCCTGCAGCGGGTAGCCGTGACCGCCGCCGGCCGCGACACGGACCAGAAAGGTGGACTCGGGATGGGGCATGCAGAGCCGATCCAGACTCAGCTCCTGCTGCATGAAATCCTGGGCCGGCGAAGGAAAGCCGGTCATCCGCGGTGCCTGCGTCATGAGATGCCTCGACAATATACTGTATTTATTTACAGTATATTGCTGACTCGGCCACAACTCAAGGCACCGCGGCCGCTGCCGCAGAGGCCGTCGCTAGTCGGCCGTAACGGGATCGATGAGCGGCGATGGCGGGCGTGGCGGCAAGCCGACGCCGACATGCAGGTGATTCTGGCTCAGCCAGCCATGCAACAGCGTGGCGCGGCGCACCTTGCGCCGATGGACGCGCCAGCGGGTCAGACGTCGCATCGCTCCTCCTTGCCCCAGCGGGGCCTTGCCCTGTCGTGCCGGCGCCGCATCGTCGCGAGCCGAGCACGAACCCTTTTCTCTTCGACCCGCGCCGGTGGCGCAGGTTCCCGCCGTCATCCAGCACCGGCTGGGTCCGGCGGCGTCTCCGCGCCAGCGCCGTCCACTTACTCCACTTACTCCACTTACTCCACTTACTCCAGTTACTCCAGTTACTCCAGTTACTCCAGTTACTCCAGTTACTCCAGTTACTCCAGTTACTCCAGTTACTCCAGTTACTCCAGCGGCGGCAAAACCTGCTGGCGGGCAGCCGGCAACACCTTGTGCTGATAGAACCAGCCGACCCCGACCAGACACAAGCCCAGGCCGAGGAACGACAGCGCCCGGTACAGGCCGGTCAGATCGGCCATGTCCCAGAGGAAGATTTTCAGCACCGCCAGCAGCAGAATCAGCAGCGAGGCCTGACGCCAGCGCATCTGGCCAAAGCGCCCGCCGAGCCACATCACCACCACCGCGGTCAGCAACCACAGCGCCGAGTAGCTGTACTGCTCACCACTGGGCAGGCTGGGGCTATTGAGCAGGGTCCCCTGCCAGACTTGGCGCACCATGAGCGTCAGGTAGAGCAAGCCACAGACAAAGCCGAATCCGGCAACCAGCCGCTCCAGGCCTCGCGGCAGCGGCAGCAGGCGAATCGCCAGCAGGGCGATCAGCGTCGGCATGCCCCAGGCCACCAGCGTCAGGTTCAGCAACGGCCAACTGCCGACCGGCTCGGGACGCCAGCAGGGGTTGAACCACAGCGAGGAGCCGAAGGTGGTCAGCAGCAGCATCAGGCCCAGCAACAGCGGCGCCGCCCAGCGGTAGACCGCCGCCAGCGGGCCACCCAGCCGGCTCTTCCAGCCATAAATCAGTGCCATCGCCCCCCAGCCGGCCGAGAGAAACGCGGTATCCAGCAGACCGAACGGGGCTGACCAGGGTTGGCCGTCAGTCAGCCAGTAGCGCCCCTCCACCGCCAGCCACAGCGTCAGCAACTGGATGACCCCCGCCTCGAGCCAGCGTTGGGTCTGCTGGCCGGGACGCCACGGCAACCAGCGCGCGGCCAGCCACAGGCAGAGCACCGGAATGCCATAGCCGTACAGCGACCAGTGCACTCCGGCGACGCCCTGCAGCGGATACTCCAGCAACCAGGGGTTCAGTGACAGACGGCCGACCACCAGCATCGCCAGCAATTTGATTAGCCAGTGCGGGATCAGGTCCCCCTCACGCTGCGCCAACCGCGCCAAGGCGGCCAGTTGCACCGCCAGCGCCAGCGTCAGGCTGGATTCGGCAAAGAACATCCAGCACGCCAGCGTCAGCGCCGCCTGGCCGCCAGCCAGCAAGGCCACTCGCGCCGCCAGACGCGGCCACTGATGACGCCAGACCAGCCAGGAGCAGAGCAGGAACCAGCCCAATGCCTGTAGCGGCCACAGCAGATGGGCATCGGCCCACAGCCCGCCGTCGCCGCGCACCAGCAGCGCATCGACGCCAGACTGGCGCCAGTAGATCAACGCCAGCACCAGCAGTGGCAGCCCCGCCAGCAGGCTCCCCCACAGACCGCAATGCGGGCCGTGCCGCAACCGCGGCCACGCCAGCAGGGCCGCCAACAGGGCCAGCACCATCGCCGGCCGCCACAGCGCCCATAGCGCAGACGACGCCAGCTCGGGGCGGCTCAACGCCGGCAGATAACCCCAGTGGCTGCTGGCGGTCAGGGTGGCCAACACCAGCAGCAGGCCACACCACAGCGGCAACAGCATCAATGCCGGGCTGCGCCATGCCAGCCAGGCCGCCGCCAGCATCAGGACTGCCAGCATGCTCCAGCCGAGCAGCGGCATGGCCAGCCAGCGCATCCACGCCAGCCACAACAAACCGGCGAACAGCCAGACCCAGTGCACATCCAGTACCGCCGGGCGACAAGGCCGCCAGGACAAGGGCCAGTGCCAGAAGCGCAACTGCCAGCGCCAGCCCAGCGCCGGCAAGGCACAAAACAGATACAGGCTGCCCAGCAGATAGGCAAACAGGAACCCCTGCTCGCCCTGATACAGCTCCGGCACCAGCAGCAGCCAGAGGCCGTGGGCCAACAGGGTGCCCCACCATAGCCAGCGGCGCTGCACCTGACTTTGCAACAGCAGACCCGCAGCCGAGATCAAGCCGACATAGCCGAGCAGTCCGGGCAGCGAACCGTGGCCGGTAGAGACCAGTACCGGCACCAGGTAGCCACCAAACAGCCCGAGCACCGCCAGCAGAGGTCCCTGACGCAGCGCCAGCAGCAGCGCCGACAAGGAGAGCAGCGCCAGCAAGATGAAGGTCGGCACGGCCGGTAACAGCTGATAGCGATCGAAGGCCGCCAACAGGCTGGCGTAACCGGCCACCACACCGCCACCGGCCAGTGCCGCAGGGACATAATCCAGCTCGCTGTCAGGCAGCGGCGCCGAGCGACGGCGCACGACTTCGCTACCGACCAGCAGACCAACTCCCAGCGCCAGGCCGGCACAGACTCGCGCCAGCGGGCCGAACAGCCCTTCATCGATGCCCAGCTTGACCAGAAAGACCGCCCCCAGCGCCAGTGCCAAGCCACCGACCCAGACCAGCCAACGCGAGGCCACCGCCTGCTCGAAACGCAGAGCATCGGCATGCGGTTGGACCCGGGCGCTGGGCGCCGCCGCAGGGGGAGCCTCGTCTGCGGTCACGTCCGGCGCCCGCTCGCTTGCCGCAGCCATGGCGGCCGGCACGGGGTTTGTGTCGCGCGCCGGGTCAGGTACTGGCGATGAGCTGGTGGTGGCAGTGAGCGGCGGCGAAGAGATAGGCGGCGAAGAGATAAGAGGTGGGGAAAGCGGTGGCGATGCGGTGGGCTGTGCCGTGCCGGATAGCCACTCTGCCGGCGCCTGGGACGGCGCGTCCTGGCGTGCAGCCGCTGCGACAGGCACGCCAACGCGCGCCTCCAGCGCCTCGAGACGCTGGCGCAGTTTGCGCAGATCCTGCTCCAGCGCCGAGCAGCGACCGATGGCCAGCAAGCCGCCGAAGCTACCAACCAGGATCACGACCGCCGCCAGCAACCCCAGCCAAATGATGCCATCCATCTCCTCACCCCCGCGCCTTGCACCCTCTGCAGATTGAGCTTCAGGTTAGGCAGTTCCGGCGATGACCTCAAGCCCGAAGCAGGATATATTCAAATGAATCAGACACTTCACACAGATGAGCACAGACAGTCGCGATAAAATGTGTTCATAATTCAGCAAACACTACCAAGAGACACTGCCATGACACCGTCGCTGGATCCGGTACTGACCCGCCTCAATCAAGCCATCCTTGGCAAGCCGGATGAGATCCGGCTCGCGCTGTGTTGCCTGCTGGCACGGGGCCACTTGCTGATCGAGGATCTGCCCGGCATGGGCAAAACCACGCTGGCCCACGCCCTGGCCACCATCCTCGGCCTCGAGTATCAACGGGTGCAGTTTACGTCGGACATGCTGCCGGCCGATCTGCTCGGTCTGTCGATCCTCGACCCGGCCAGCCAGCAATTTGTGTTCCACCCCGGCCCGGTGTTCTGCCAGGTGCTGCTGGCTGACGAAATCAACCGCGGCAGCCCACGCACCCAGAGTGCCTTGCTCGAAGCAATGGCCGAACGCCAGATTTCGCTCGATGGCGTCACCCGACCGCTGCCGGCGCCTTTTTTCGTCATTGCCACGCAAAACCCGCAGGATCAATCCGGCACCTATCCGCTTCCCGAATCCCAGCTGGACCGTTTTTTGATGCGCATCGAGCTGGGTTATCCGCAGCGCGAAGCCGAACTGCAGATGCTGTTACGCCATGAAGATGCACCTATTACACCACTGCTGGACGCCAACCAGTTGCTACAACTGCAGCAGGCGGTGGCCAACGTCAACGCCTCGCCGGCGTTGCTGGAGTACCTGCTGGCACTGGTCAACCTCAGCCGGCAACCGGGCCGGGTACCCAACCCGTTGTCGCCACGTGCCAGCCAGGCTCTGCTGGCAGCGGCACGGGCCTGGGCCTTTCTGGCGCACCGCGACCATGTGTTGCCCGATGACGTACAGGCGGTGTTTGCCGCCGTCGCCGAACACCGCATGCGCAGTGGCCCGGTGGCCATCGGCAGCCCGGCCAGTTTCAGCCAGGCGCTGCTGGCCAGCGTCGATCCGGTGCAGTGACCATGACGCGGCCTTCGAGCAGCGCCACGCCGCCGCCCTCGCGCTTTGCCACATTGCGCGGCTACTATCGGCGCTGGCTGGACAAGCGCCTGCCGCCGGCACGGCAGTGGCAGTTGCGCCATCACCAGCTGTTTATTCTGCCGACCCGTCTCGGCCTGCTCTATCTGGCACTGGTGCTGGCGCTGTTCCTGCTCGGCACCAACTATCAAAACAACCTGATCCTCGCCCTCGCCTTTTTGCTGGCCAGCCTGTTTGTCACCGTGGTCGGCCACTGTTACCGCAATCTGGCTGGTTTACGTCTGACCCTGCTCCCGACGGCAGCGGGGTTTGTCGGCGAGGTGTCCCGGCTGGCATTGCGCCTCGAGAGCGACCGACCGCGCTATGCGCTGCAGATCCGATGTGCCGACGCGACCGGTGAAGAGCTGGCCAGCAGCCTTGACAGCGGTACGCTGGGCGTCCTCTTCCAGCCGCGACGGCGCGGCTGGCTGACCCCGGGGCGCCTGCATCTGGGCAGCGACTATCCGTTGGGCCTGCTGCACTGCTGGACCTCGCTGGCCGCAGACAGCCGCTGGCTGATCTATCCGCGCCCGCTGGCGTGGACACCGGTGCTGCATCCCGGTCCTGGCGAGCCTGCCGCCGGGACAGACGATGGCCTCGCCACGGACACAGCGCCGGCCCAAGGCCGCGCCGCACAGGCCAGTCCGGAGAGCGAACTGGCCGGATTGCAACCCTATCGGCCCGGCGAACCCTTGAGCCGGGTGGCGTGGAAACAACTGGCACAAGGCCGCGGCTGGCACAGCAAGGCGTTTGCCGGCGCTCCGGAACAGGGACGTTGGCTGCGCTGGCAGATGACACCCGGCCAGCATACCGAGGAGCGCCTCGGCTACCTGACCCATGCCGTGCTGCAGCTGGAACAGCGCGGCACCGCCTACGGGCTGGAGCTGGGCGGCCAACACCTGGCACCGGGCTGTGGCGATGCGCACCGGGAACAGGCCTTGACGCGGCTGGCGCTGTATGTCGGTTAACACACCCGTGCCATGGGCACGCCGCCCCCAGCCAGCACGATTGACGAGGCAGAGTCCCCATGCAGCTTGAATGGCATCAGAGGATGGAACAGAAACAGGTGACGCTGGCTTGCCTGTGTGTCAGCTATCTGCTGGCACTGGCACCACTTTACAGCGAGCTGAACCTGGTGGTTTATCTGGTCAGTCTGCTGGCGATCGGCTGGCGCATCGGCAGCCTGCTGCGCCGATGGTCTTTACCGTCACGCCTCCTGCTCAACGGCATCGCACTGCTGTGCGGCCTGGGCATACTGTTGCTGTCGCGCCACGCCGGTCTGCTGGTCGCGATGCTGAACCTGCTGGTCGTGGCCAGCGCACTGAAATTTGTCGAGTGCCGACATAGGCGCGATATCGGTGGTCACATCCTGGCCCTGTTTTTTCTCGGTGCCCTGACCTTTGTCTACCACCAGCACTGGCTGATGGTGCTCTATCTGCTGGCGATGGTGACACTGAACATGGCCGCCTTGCTGTCGCTCTACTTCCCTGCGCCGGCACGACAGCAGCTGCGCCAGGCCGCTCTGCTGCTGGTGCAGAGTCTGCCGTTGATGCTGTTGTTCTTCGTCATCATGCCGCGCCTCGATCCGCTGTGGAAGATGCCGGATGCCCGGCAAGCCAGGACCGGGTTGAGCGAGCAGATCAATCCGGAACAGATCAGCCAGCTGACGCAATCGAGCGAACTGGTGTTTCGAGCCCGCTTTACCGGGCAACCGCCCCAGGCTCGCTACTGGCGAACCCTGGTCTATGAGCAGTTCGACGGCCATGCCTGGAGCCAGTCCTATATTCAGCTCCTGTGGCAGCAACAGGCGCTGAGTGGTCGTTACCCGACGCCCCCCGCAGCTTCGGCACCAGTCGGCTATGCGTTGTACGTCGAACCGAGTAATCAGCACTGGTTATATACCCTCGAAGGCAGTCGTAGCCGCACTGCCGAGGCGGTCGCGACGCCGACCGGCACCTTGCTCAGCCGGTTGCCGCTGGTTCAAGCAGCACGATTTGATCTGGACTGGCCCGCGGATCTGCCCCAGGAGTCGAGGTTGAGCGCCAAACGGCGCATGGACAACCTGCAACTGCCACACGGTGGAAATCCCCAGGCGCGCGCCCTGGCCGCCCGCTGGCGTCAGCAGGCTCAGGATGATCGCCTCGTCCTGCAGCAGGCGCGTGACTTTTTCAGCCAGCATCCGTTCAGCTACACGCTAAGCCCGGTGGCGATGGCTCACAACGACGGCCTGGACCAGTTTTTGTTTCAGCAACGCGAAGGGTTTTGTGCTCACTATGCCAGTGCATTGGCGTTCCTGCTGCGTGCCGCCGGCATACCGGCCCGCCTGGTCGGCGGTTATCTGGGCGGTGAATACCAGCCACAGCAGCAACTGCTCAGCGTGCATCAGTTCGATGCCCATGCCTGGGTCGAAGTATGGCTGGATAACCGCTGGCAACGCGTTGACCCGACGCTGTGGGTCTCTCCAGGACGGCTGACCCAGGGGCTGGATACCCTGCTCGGCGAAGGCGATTTTCTGGCCCAGGATCCGTTCAGCCTGTCCCGCTATCGCCACGTCATGCTGCTGAATACGCTGCGACTGTGGCTCGCCAACGTCGATTATCAATGGACCGTCTGGATCCTGAATTACGATCAAAACCGGCAGACGGCGCTGCTCAAGCGGCTATTCGGCGATGCGCTGTGGATGCGCGCCCTGCTACTGCTGGGCGGTGCTCTGGCGTGCCTGGCGCTGGTTGCCGGCCTGCAGTGGTTGCTGCGCGCTCGGGTGAAGCAGGATCCGGCCGTACGACTCTACCATCAGGCCTGCCGCCGGCTGGCACAGGGAGGCTACCCTCGCTCGCCGACCGAGACACCACTGCAGTATCTGCAGCGCCTGGAGCTGGCGGACTGTCCGGCCGCACCGGCACTGGCGGCACTGACAAGCCACTTCCTGCAGTACCGCTATGCCGCCCCCCCCGGCACATCGTTGGCCCCGCTACGCCAGCAGCTACGACAACTGCAGCGCCAGCTAGCGCAAAGAACTTGATACAGGTCACACTTTATTGTCATCATGCAAGCCACATTTTTATAACAAGGCATTCACACATGGCACAAAAAATGATGCAGGATCTGGGGCATAAACTCCTGCAATGGGCACAACTGTTCGGCCTGATCATCGTGGCCATCGCCACCATTTTCGCCATCGGGCATCAGGTCTACACCATGATCGCGGTGATGAACGTGGCCCTGGCCGACCTGCTGATGCTGTTTATCTATCTGGAAGTGCTGGCCATGGTGGCCATGTATCTGGAAATGGGCAAGCTGCCGATCCGCATCCCGCTATACATCGCCATCGTCGCGCTGGCGCGCTATCTGATACTGGACATGAAAGAGATGGACTCGCTGCGACTGATCGGCGTGGCGGGCACGGCCCTGCTGCTGGCCGTCTGCGTGTTTGTGATCCGCTATGGCCACTATCGATTTCCTTACGACAAAAGTGAATAGTCGTTCTAATTTTTAGATTGGTGCAAACGAAAGGATTCATTGTCCTTACGAATGATTGGGTCTTATAGTGTCTCCAGTAGCAGATGACCCCTGACCTTCTGATGGAGAAACGAATATGAGCACACAAAGCATCAATATTGGTATCAGTGAAACGGATCGTCACGCCATTGCCGACGGCCTCTCCCGTTTGCTGGCTGACACCTATACCCTGTACCTGAAGACGCACTACTTTCACTGGAACGTCACCGGGCCCATGTTCCAGACGCTGCACCTGATGTTCGAAACCCAGTACAACGAGCTGGCACTGGCGGTGGATCTGATCGCGGAACGGATACGCGCCCTCGGCTTCTTCGCCCCCGGCACCTACAAGGAGTTCAGCGCCCTGACCTCGATTGCCGAGAGCGACGGAGTACCCAAGGCCACCGAGATGATCACCCAGCTGGTCAGCGGCCAGGAGGCGGTGGTGCGTACTGCCCGTTCACTGTTCGAACTGGTAGACAAGGCGCAGGATGAGGCCACCGCCGATCTGCTGACCCAGCGTATCCAGCTGCACGAGAAGACAGCCTGGATGCTGCGCAGCCTGCTCGAATAAGCTCACGGCTTTAACCAGACCGATTTGAAATCAAACCAGCCCAGGTTGTTGAGGCGCATGCCTCGCGCCTGGGCTGTTCCTTGCAACCGCAACCAATGGTGAAACAGTGGCTGTAACCAGCCCAGCGTCATCACCTCCTGCATCAACGTCACCGGGGCCAAGGTGCCCTGTTGCCACTGTCGCTGCCAGGACGCGAGTGTGGCCGCATCCCCGCCACTGATCACCGACCGCAACAAAGGGGTACCCAGCAACCAGGCGGCCAGGCCGGTTTCGGCGGGCGCCTGGAAGTTGACCGAACCCAGCCATAAATCTGCCTGCCCATCACCACGCCACCAACTGGCATAATCCAGCTCCTGGCACTCCAGTTCGATACCGGATTGCCGCAAGCGTGCTGCCATCTGCTCAGCCAGCAAGGCATATTCCGGCTGCTGTTCATAGTAAACCAGTGTCAATTTTTGGATGCCGGGAGCCGACAGGGTCGAGGGTTCCGGATCGGGCGCCGCATGCAGCCATTGTGGCAGCAGGCTGTAGGCTGGCGCCCAGTAACGGCGAAATGCCGCAGGCACCGCCGCCATCAGTTGCCACGGCGCCAACTGTTGCTGCACCCAGCGCCGGCTCTGGGGACTGGCCAATTGCTGGCTGCGCGGATCGTAAAGCAGGAAATATCCCCCCTGCTCCAGCGCCATCTCCTGGTTGTCGAAGCCCTCCTCCTGGCCGCTGCTGACCTCCAGACCGCAGACCTGCCGATTTCCCAGCTCCAGTTGCTGTGCCAGGGCCGGCCACATCCAGATATCAACCTCGTCCAGCAAGGCACGCAGGCCGAAGTAGTCATCAAATGCCAGCAGGCGCAGCCGTTCGCTGCTGTTCTCCGCGACCAGGTAGGGGCCCGTCCCCAACGGCAGACGCCCGGACACCAGGCCCTGCCGCAGATGACTGGCCGGCTGAATCATGGCCTCGCACTGCGCCAACAGCCAGGGCAGATGGCCATCCTCGCAACTCAGGTTAATTTCGATCTGACGGGGGGAAAGGGCCCGGATCTGCTGTAAATGTGCAAATAGCGGTAAATGGCTGGCGGCTTGCAACGAAGCGACAACGTCGTCTGCCTGCAAGCGGCGGCCATCGTGGAAACGTACCGCCGGGCGCAAGAAGAAGTGCCAGCACAACGGCGTGAGCGCCTGCCAGTGGTGCGCCAGATCCGCCTCTACTTCCCCATTTTCCTCATTTACCCGCGTCAGGCCATTGAAGATTTGTCGAACCAGGTGGGCTTCGGAACGTCGCAGCGGCAATCCCGGCAGCAAGTTTGGTAACGGGCGGTAATAGGGAACCCGCAACAGCTGACGCTCGCCCTCGGTGACACGGCCGCACTCGGACAAAATAAAGCGCGACACCTCCTCTGCCGAGGCGCCCACCGTAGCCACAGCCTGCTGCAACTTGCCTTCGGCAAGCAGATGACGCGCTTGGTGGCGACGAAACGCATCCAGGGCGAGGCGGCATTGCAACTGGGATTGCCGCCCTCTTCCCGATTCGGCCAGCCAGTGGATCCAGCCCGCCTGCTCCATGCTGCGCAGCAGGGAGCGGACATGGCGCCGCGAGCAGAACAGCAGATCTGCCAGCTGCTGCAGCGTGGTTGCGGCAGGCTCCAGCCCATACTGCTCCAGCAATTTCTGATAATAGTGTTCCAGGCGACCCGACATAAAAGAGGAACTCCAATTGCATTAAGTCAGCAATTTTTCTCTCCCCATATTACAGCGATGATCGCTTTCGAAAAGCAAGCACATCATCCAGCGGGAGTACATGATGAAAAGAGCAAACCGTCAGCAACAACTGCACTTTTTCCACCTGTGGCTGGGTCTTAATGGCAGCGGGTTGGCACGGGAGAATCTGGCTCGACTTGAGCAACTGATGCAGTGGCATGCACTGCAGTTACCCGATGCGCTCTATCGGCGCCATTTCTAACAAGGAGTCCATATGGTTATCGAGCATGTCGCTATCTGGTGTCAGGATCTGGAGAAAATGCGCACCTTTTATCAGCACTATTTCCAGTTGCAGTCCAACCACAAATACACCAACGCACGCGGTTTTCAGTCCTATTTTTTGCGCTTCAGCTCGGGTTGCCGCATCGAATTGATGCAGTGGGACCAGGTCAGCACCGGACACAATGACGCCGAGCGTCAGTTTCTCGGACTCGGTCATATCGCGCTGTCGCTCGGTAGCCGGGAAGCGGTGGATAACCTGACCCGCAAACTGCAGCAAGATGGCTATACCTGTGTCAGCGGCCCCCGAGTCACCGGGGACGGCTACTATGAGAGCTGTATTCTGGACCCGGAGCTCAACCGCATCGAACTGTGTGCCTGAGCCTCAGCGATACAGGGGCATCCGCTCCTGTATCACGCTGTCTCGTCGCTGTTGAATCTGGCGCCACCAGGCTTCGCACAGCGGCCAGTTCTGCTGATAGAACTCCCGCTTGAAGACTAAAAAGTAGTTCCAGTGAAACAGCGGCCGGCTGGATCGGCGGATCTCGCGTGACCATCCCAATTCACGGATCTGGCGCAGCGTCGGCTCCTCCGGCCCCAGGACCATATCCAACCGACCGCGACGCAACTTTTCCAGGTTTAACTCGGCCGTTCGCGCTGCGTCATAGTGGATATGCAGCGCATCCAGATATTGCGCGGCCGCAGAGTCCTTCAATACCCCTACGCGGTAGTGCGCCAGCGCCTGAGGACCCAACGCCAACAGGTGAGTATCAAAACCCGGGCGGGTAAAAAAGTAATAATCCACCGCAAACAGCGCCTTGTTGCCATCGATTTCGCCATCATGGGTCATGGGATAGGCCAGGTAGCCAAGTCGCTCTGGTGAATAGGAGAAGCTGAAGGCCCCCTGCAGCCCGCCATAACGCGTCTCCTGAACCAGACGGCGAAGAGGCATTCTGTCGATCTTCAACCGGATACCCAGCTCCCGTGCCGTATCGACAATCAGATCGACGGCCAGTCCCGGCGGCACCTCCTGCTGCTCACCATAGCCACGCTGATAAGGCTCGAAGGGCTGATTGGCATATCCAAGGCGGACAGGAACCGCGGTGACGGCGGCACCGGCTCCCGACCACCACAGGATGAGCCAAGCGATAAACAGCTGGCGCAGAGTTCCTCGCATCCGGTACCTCACTGGATATGCATCACGTCCTCTAGAGTGTAGTGGCTGAGACTGAGGCTGTGGCCACGACCTCTGTTATCGGCAAAAAAACAGGGAGCCCAGGCTCCCTGTTGGCTTAGCCCAGAGGATAAGGCGGCGAGATGAATCCCTGATAGCCATCGACGAACAGGCGGGACAAGGCATTGACCTGCTCCTGACTCTCGACCCGGGTGGCGATGGTGACGATGCCGGCATTGTGCGCAGCGCGACACACGGCGGAGAGAAACGCCTGATCGCCCTCCTCCTTCAACACCATGCCGGTGTAGCCGTGATCGATCTTCACATAGGCAGGATGCAGCGATTCGAGATAATCGAGTGACTGGAAGTTACGTCCATACTGATCCACGCCCCATTCAAACTTGTGCCGCCGGATAATCTGCAGCAGCGTCTCAACGTGGTCGCGGGCATGCACTATGGCCGATTCTGGCAACTCGAGGAACAGGCGGCCCGCCAGCGACCCATGGGCGACGAGGAACGCATCCAGCCATTCGTGGAATGCTGCAGATGAGATGGCATGTTGCGTCAGGTTCACGGCCAGACGCAGCCCCTTGTGCCGGCTCAGCTCATCACCAATTTGCTCAAGCACATAACGGTCAAATTCGGACCCCAGCTTGAATTGTTCCACCGCCGGCATGAACTGGCCGGCAAAGAAATCCTCGCCATCGCGATGAATGCTGGTAAACAGCTCGGCATGATGGGGTTGCTGGTTGGCCAGCAGGATAGCCGGCTGAACCTTGAAGACCAACTGCTTGCTGTGCAGGGCGTTCAGCAACAAGTCGCGCCAGCCCAGACGACCGATATCATCATGCTGACCACGACTGTCCACCACCACGGTGCCCAGACGCTCACTGCGTGCACGACGCAATGCGCTGTCCGCCTTGGTCAGCATTACGGAGAGATCATCGTGCCGCTCTCTGGGGGCCACGCCGATCACCGAAATGGCGATGTCGCGCTCGATCGGGTTGATCACCAGTTCGGCAATGGAACGGTTCAGCTGATCCGCCACCTCTGCCAGTTCACCGATCTCCAGCGCCGGTAACAACACCGCGTATTCTGTCGCCGAGATCCGCGCCAATGCATGTCCGGGATAGACCTTGAGCACATCCTGCATACTGTTGGCTACCGCCTTGACCATGCTGTCACGCGCCGCGTAGCCCTCTTCACGATACACTTCGTCCAGCATGTCGACCGCCACCAGCATGATGCCACCCTGTCCCGACTCTGCCAGCCAGGCATTCACCTGGCCGACAAAATAGGCGCGGTTGCCCAATCCGGAGACGGCATCACGGAACGCCCGTTCACGCAGTTGCTCCGCGGCTTCGGCTTGCTCCTTGAATTGCTGGGCCAGCTTGGTCGCCATGGTATTGATCGCCTGGACAACCTTGCGCAACTCAAGGGTTCTCGGCAATGGGATGACATGTCCAAAATGGTGTTGTTCTATCTCGGTGGCCTGTACACAGATCTCGTCCAGCGGCCGCAACAGGTATTGCAACGCCCGCATCAACAGAACGGTGACCAGCAGGAACGTCACGACGAAGGCGATGAAGAGCCGGCTCATGCCGTTCCACAGCTCGTAGTATGCCTGCCCCGGGTGCCCCTCTACTCTGAGCTTGCCAAGTTGCAGCCAGCCCGAGGTCAGAATCGATTCGAAACTCACCGGCTTGAACAGCTGCAGCGACAGGAACCACTGCGGCACGCCCTGAATATCGGCACTGTTTTCACGCTGGATGACGCTCTGGCTGGCAAGCAGATCCAGCCGCAGCCGCCGGTAGAAACCACCGTCAAAGGCGGCATTGATGACCGACTCGGCCCCCACCGCATCACCTGTTTCCAGATACGGTGTCAAAGCCAGCCCCAACGAATTGGCTGTACTGGTGACAGATAGCTCAAGCTGACCGGCGAGATAAGCCCGGGTCGAGTTGAACTGCACCAGATAGGCCGCCACAAACAAGGTGGCAAACAGTGCCAGCATGGTGACCAGGAGTTGTCGGTATAGAGTCATAATTCAATCATCCAGATTCAATTTGGGACGTTTCAACTTTTCACTGCTAAAACGGCTTCTCAGGTCATTCCATAACGTCAACCGCGAAGAGCTGCCTGCCAGCTGACCTTGTCCGCGTTCTTTCATCAACCACAAGTGGGAACCATTAAAACTGAAGACCGGGACTAAATCCTTGCGTTGTGTCGCCGGTTTAATCGCCACGTCGATATTATCGAGAATCAAAGGAATCGCTGCCGGAGTAGGATAATAGGCAACGACCATGTGAAATTGCTGATATGTCAAAGACTTGACATAAACCATTCTCAACTTTTCATCATTCAGCCCCAACTCGAGCAGGCTGAAATATTTAGCAATACTGTAATCTTCGCAATCACCACCGCCGGCACCGATAAACTCCATCGGCGACGCCCAATAGTCATTCTTGCCCCAGAGCACGACGTCACTGAGAAACTTCATCTGGTTAAAGAAGCGGTTCACCTCGGTCAACGCTCTTTTTTCATCCCACTGCTGCTGTTTGCCGCGCTGGATCAACTCGCGCCATGCCTGCATACGTTTGCCGGCGCGTTGACCGTAAAAATCGGTCACGCTGCGTATCGCGTTGAGGTCTTCCTCGGCCAGCGGCAAGGCAAACAATAATCCGGGCAGCAACAACAACAGGTAGAACCAGCGTCTCGACAGCAGGCGACGGCGTTCAGGAACCATGGCGGGCTCCGTTAGCCAACTTGCAGGCAAAAGAGAGGGTGGCAGGTGTCAACCACCTGCCATAACCACACACATACACACGTTTAACGCAGATTACTGAGCCCATTCAGCCGGCTTTTGCACCTTGAGTGAGTCCAGCAACGAGCCTGTCGCATTCAACACCCGATACTGGGCATACAGCTCATCATACTGGGTACCGATCAGACTGGTTCTGGCTTCAAACAATTCGTTCTCGGTGTTCAACACGTCAAGCAAGGTACGTTGCCCCAAGGTGAACTGTTGTTTGTAAGCCCGGACCGTCTCATAGCTGTACTCGACGTGCTGCTGCTGATAGTCCTTCTGGTTACGCAGGGTCTGCAACGCTTGCCACGCCAGACGGGTGCCCTCTTCAACTTGACGGTAGGCATTCAGATGAATGTCCTTGGCCTGGGAATAGAGTGCTGAAGTAGCCTTCATGTTGGCGCTGTCTGCTCCCCCGTTATAGAGGTTGTAGCGTACGCGCAGCATGACGCTGGCTTCATCTTTAGAGCCCTCGGCGCCATCGGCATCGTCATACCAACTCTGACCCGCTTCGATATTTACCTTCGGATAGTTATTGGCCTTGGCGCCCTCGTGTTGATACTTGGCAGCCTCGATATCCTCCAGCGATGAGAGCAGCACAGGATTGCTGCCGGTCGCCTGTTTGAGTGCATCATCCAATGAGGCCGGCAGGGTCACGCTGTCGGACGTTGGCTCGATCAGATCGGCAGGTTCGTTGTTCACTACCCGGATAAACTCTGCCTTGGCATCATCCAGATTGTTCTGGGCTGCCGCCATGTTCGAGTAGGCACGAGCCACACGGCCCTGAATCTGAGTCAGGTCCGCAGAGGATCCCACGCCAGAGGTCGTACGCTTGGTGATATCGCTCAGGATCTGCTCATGAGTTGCCAGGTTTTCCTTGGACAGCTCATAAATTTCCTGCTGCTTGAGCACGTTGAGGTACACTTCGGTCACACGCAGAGCGACATCTTCCGCAGTCGACATCAGCATCAGCTTTTGTGCCTTGGCTTCCGAGGTGGTACGGTCCACATTGCTGCTGGTATCAAAACCATCGAACAGCATCTGGGTGAGCGACACACTGGCATCCTTGCGGGTCAAGTCGGTTCTGTCATCAGCACCAACCGATTTAATCCACTCCGGCCCCACTCCAGCACTGAGGTCAATCTTGGGCTTATAACCCGCCCTGGCCTGATCCACCTGATGGGTTCGGGCTTGATAGAGGTCGTAAGCTTCCTTGATTTGCGGATGACTCAGCAAGGTGTTCGCCACACTCTGTTCCAGGCTATCGGCTGCGGCTATTGAGCTCATCGAGCCCAGCGCCGCGGCGATCGCCACGACCAGTAGTCTGTGTTTCATTTCCAGTCTCCTTGATTGTTGGAACTAGCGCTCTCTCAGCGCACTTTGCTTGGCCCGAAGAATGGGTTTTAACAGGTACTCCAACACACTCTTCTTGCCAGTAATGATGTCCACATTGGCCATCATGCCGGGAATGATCGGCATCGGTTTACTGGCTTCGCCAAGATAGCTCTTATCAGTCCGAACACGAACCAGGTAAAACGCATTCCCTTTTTCATCCTGAATCGTATCGGCACTAATATGCTCCAGCGTGCCTTTCAGCCCGCCGTAGATAGCAAAATCATAGGCCGAAATTTTCACTACCGCCGGTAAACCCGGACGCAGGAAGGCAATATCTTTTGGCAACACTCTGGCTTCAATTAATAAATTGTCCTCAATGGGAACGATCTCAATCAAATCCATCCCGGGTTGCACCACCCCACCGACCGTATTTACCTTGATGGTCTTGATTGTGCCCTTGACCGGAGACAGCACACTGGTGCGTTCTACCCGATCCTTGAGCCCGACTTGCCCCTCGGAGAGCTGGGAAAGTTTGCTTTGTTTTTCATCCAGTTCCTTTTGTGCATCGACACGGAACTTCAACGCGACATCATTGCGTTTGAGGATGGTCTCACGCAGTAACGCATTTTGTTTGGGCAGCAACAAACGCGCATTTTCCAATTCGCCACGCATTTCGTTGACCTGGCGTTCCAATTTGATCAATTCAACCCGCGGCACTATGCCCTCCTTGGCCAGCGGTCGATTCATGGCCAATTCCTGGCTTGCCAAATCCACGCTGCGCCCCAGAGTGCGAATACGGTTGTTGATTTCAAATATCTCGTTTTCCTTCTGCTCAATCTGCTGCGCCATAATCGACAGTTCATTATTGAGATTATTCAGGGACACCGTATAAGCGTTATTCTGCCGCTTGGCCTCCTCGGGAAATACGTTATCAAAACTATCCGGGAAGACGATGGTTTCGAACTCCACCACTATCTGCTCTCGCCAACTGAGCTTGGCATCGTTATTCACCTTCAGGCTTGCCAGCTCGGCTTTGAGTCGGGAGACATCGCCTTTCAGGCTGATGATCTCCTGCTCGCGCTCGCGAAAATCGGAGCGAAAACGGGTGTCATCAATCTGCATCAGCTCCTGACCCTGCAGCACTATCTGCCCTTCTTTGACAAACACCTGCTTGACGATACCGCCTTCCAGGTTCTGCACCACCTGCAGTTGTCGGGATGGAATCACTTTGCCCTGGCCGGACGTCACCTCGTCCAGCTCGGCCCACCCCGCCCAGAGGATGGCCACCACGAAGAACGCAAAACAGCACCACAGCAAGATCCGAGCCTGAGTGGGGGTATTGAGCAAAATGGCCGCTGAGCTGTCATCAATAAACTCCAGCTGCTCGGCATGAGGCAAACCGGTTTTTTTACTCATTTTGCCCCTCCCGCGCCCGCACCTTGCCCTCTTTCAACAGTTGCAAGACATGATCCCGGGGGCCATCGGCGACCACAATGCCCATGTCCAAGACGACCAGTCGCTCGACGGCATCCAGCATAGTGGTTCTGTGGGTAATCAAAACCAGTGTGGTATCGGCGCCTAGTCGGGCCAGTTCCTCTTTCACCAACCCTTCGGAACGGTTATCCATGTTGGAGGTTGGCTCATCGAGCAACAAGATAGGCGGATCGTTGAGCAAAGCCCGCGACAAGGCGATGGCCTGCCGCTGCCCCCCGGATAGCAACCGCCCTCCTTCACCAACCTGTCGCTCCAGGCCATTGGGATCACGATTGGTAAATTGCGTCACCCCGCCACGCCGCGCGGCTCGCAGGACCCGCATGTCATCGGTCAGCGGGTTACCGACGATGATATTGTCGCGAATAGAACCAAAAAACAGCGTGATGTCCTGCGGTACACAGCCGATGTTACGTCTGATGACCGCGGGGTGTAACTGGGCCAAATCGTAACCATCGATACGGATGGCTCCGCTTTGCGGTCGATACAGACCGAGCAGCAGCTTTTCCAACGTGGTCTTGCCGGCTCCGACTCGCCCGATAATGGCCACTTTTTCTCCCGGCCGAATATGCAAGCTGACGTTGCGCAGCGAATCCTGTTCGCTATCGGGATAGCGAAACGTCACGTTGTCGAATTCGATTTGCCCCTGCAATACCGTGTGTTGAATGTACTGCCGGTCATCTTCTTGTTCGCTTGGGCTATCCATGATCTTGCCAAGAATATCCAGCGCTGACTTGGCCTGGTTATAGCGGGTAGACAATACCGAGAGCTGAACCAGTGGGGCTATGGCCCTGCTCGAGAGCATCACGGCAGCGATCATGCCGCCCATGGACAACTCACCTTCCGAAATCAGGTATACACCCAATACCACCAGTGCCACCGTGGCCATCTGCTGACAAAAACTGGCCAAGGTCGCGATACGGTTCGTGATGCGGCGGGTTTCGATTCCCCAGTTCGCCATGTGGCTAACCGCCTGTTCCCATTTGTATTGAAAATTGCCCTCGGCACCAAATACCTTGACCGCTTCCAGCCCGGCGAGACCTTCAATCAGATTGGCGTATTTCTGTGAAGCAAGGCGTGAGCCCTCTTCGATACTGCGTTTTAGCGGCTCCTGGATGTAGAAGCTGTAAACCGATAGCAAGACAATACAAACCAGCGGAACGACCACCATGTAGCCGCCGAAGATCCAGATAATCAGCAGGAAAAAGAATGCAAACGGCAGGTCAATCAAGGCCGCCACCGTGGCCGAGGTGAAGAATTCGCGAATCGCTTCAAACTCTTGCAAGTGTTTGGCAAACGCTCCCGTCGAGGCTGGTCTGGCCTCCATTCGAATCCCCATCACCTTGGCAAAGATCTTTGCCGACAGCAGGACGTCGGATTTTTTACCGGCAATATCGATGAAGTAGCTGCGCAGTTGCCGCATCAAAAAGTCGAACAGGAAGATGATCGATACCCCGATCGCCAGTACCCATAACGAATCAAATGCCAGATTAGGCACTATCTTGTCATAGACATTCATGGTGAAGAGCGGGCTGGCGATGGCAAAGAGGTTGATCAGGATCGACGCTATCAACACATCACGGTAGATGCCTCTGGACTCCAGCAAGGTGCTCCAGAACCAGTGGCCATGACGGGTTTCCAGCACCTTCGGAGAGCGGGCATCGTACTTGAACTGCTTCTTCAGTAGTATGCAGCTGCCGGCATACTGTTGATTCAGGCTCTCAAGGGAGAGCTCCTGTTGCCCACCACCCAGCAAGGGCAAGATGATCTGGCACTGACCACTTGCTTCATCATGCGACAACAGAACGCAAGCCCCGCCATCCTTCAATAACAGGATGCATGGCAACAATAATGCCGAAATGGATGCAATGTCCGAGTTATAGATACGCGAAGCAAACCCGGCCCGCTCGGCGGCGCGTGAAAATAGCGGGACAGACAGACGGCCATCGACCAGTGGCAAACCTGCAATCAGGGCATCACGACTATTCGGCACCGCGTAAAACTTGGACAAAAAGACCAGACATTCCAGCAGTTGATCGGTGTGTTCCCGGGAGCGTTCCATTCTTTCTCCATCCGGACAAGCTAGACAGTAATCAGAATCCAGTGATTCTTAATATAATTTTTATTTTTGTGACAATAGCTTAGCATAAATTTGACAATCAAAGATCAACCCACCTTACCACGTTCACTCGTAACTGGCAGGTCGTGATGACAGGATAAACGCGGCCAGCGTAATGCCGGGTGATAAACAAAAATAAACCCGACTCGTTCGAGCCGGGTTTTGCCATCTGTGACGCCTTCGTTATTTATCGATATCCAGCAAGCCGTTGTTCAGCATGTAATTCAACACCTGATCCGCGGTACTGCTGCTGGAGCCCGTGATATCGCTGAAGCTGACATTATCGAGCACAATCTTCTCGACCACGGCACCTGCCGCTCCCGTCCCTTCTGGATCGTGAATCTCGATCGTGACATTGTTATTGTCGGCACCAATCGAGAGGTAGGACTTGAGCACATCCGCACTCTTATCACCACCATGATCCAGTAAGTCACTGATATCGATGACATCCGCACTCTTGTCAAAATCGGTGATGTGATCGGTGGCCAGCGTTAATGCACTGCCCTGATCACCCTGCTGCCATGAGAAGATGTCCTTACCACCGCCACCTGTCAGGGTGTCACTGCCTTCTCCCCCCACCAGAATGTCGTTGCCCAAGTCCCCATACAGCTGGTCTGCCGCACCGCCGCCTTGCAGCACGTCATTGCCTGCGGCGCCATGGATGATGTCCCGACCCTCGCTACCCGTGATCAAGTCCTGCCCCGTGGTACCTGTGACCGATTCGCCGGTTCGAATCATCCAGGTTCCCGTGCTGTCCTGAACGACATCCTGCAAGTCACTCAGGGTGTAGCCCTCTTGCAACATCAACAGGTTACTGCTGTTGAATTGAGACCAACTGCTATCCGCTGTCTCTTTGTAAGACATGCTGAAGTTTGCCGCACCACCTTGATCCCAGTAGACAATTTCTACCTGATGCAAACCTTCGGACAGGGAGACACTCGCCCCTGTCGTGGTGGCCGTCGCCACATTACCATCATAGGTAACAACCTCGACGCCATCGATATAGACCTTGTAGCCGTCATCCGCCGTCACCTTGAACTGGTAACTTCCTTCACCAAAATAGACCGACCCCAGAATTCGAATGATCGCATCCGTGGTATTGCCATAGTTGTTGGTCGCATACAAAGACGAGGCATCGTGCCCGTTGCCACTGTTATGCAGGAAGTTGTACAGATTGCCGGATGTGACGTTCTTGTAGTACAGCGTCTGGGCCGAGGCGCCCAGGTTACCGCTGGTGACACTGCCATAGTTCAGGCTGGTCGCAACGAAGCGTGCATCCATACTGGAATCACTGGCCGCGACGGGATTGCTGGCCCCAATCGTGATGCCGGTCCGGGTAAAAATAATACGGCTGGCATCGCTGACACTATCGAGATTGCCAACCGAGCCGTCACCACTCTCTTTTTGGTAATTGTTACCGGGCGAAGCACTGTCGTTATAGCCGTAGTATTCGCCACTTAACCCCATCGCCGACGTCGCGACGGCGGTATAGCTGGCATTCAATGTCTGAATGGAGTCCGCATCGACCGTTACCGTCAAGGTGCTCTGGGTTGAAGACTGGGAACCATTGGCTGCTTCTGTGGTAGTCGCCGTCACCACCATATCCACGGTACCGGTAAAGCCCAGTGGCGGGGTAAACAACAAGGCTGAGCCATCCCATTGGGTAATATCCACAGCACTGTCTGCGGTGGTGGCCACAAAGGTATGAGTACCATCAGAAAGCACACTGCCCTCAGGCAGGGCGCTGACGACCAGTGTCAGCGTTTCGGAACCATCGGTATCTGCCGTGGTCGCGGAAATGGAGGCAAGATGAATCGTGGTACCGACCATGCCGTGGTTATAGGTTGAGGCGTAATAGCCACCATCACCCACCGACGTCATGCCGGCATGTTGCAATCCCAGCGCATCAACCTGGCTGATATCGGTATAGAGCGGGATGTTGCTGGTCGACAGATCAACCGCCGCGCCAGAGTCTACCGATACCATGACCGAGATGGCTCCAACATTATTGCCGTTGTAGGCAAACATCTCGAACGAGTAGTAACCACTGACCGCCGGCACATAACTGGCGGTATAGTTCCCCCAATGGTTGTAGCCAACCGCTATGATGGCGGTACCGCCGATTTCCAGCCTCAGGGTGTCGTCATGATAGCCGGTAAAGGTATAGGTGTGCCCTGCCTCCAGATAGATCAGCCCATTGGCACTGTAGGCATCATCTTCAGGGACATCGAGTCGAGTCCCCAAGTTGGTAGCGACAGTTTGCGAGGTCGGAGTCGTAGACTCCAGAACCGACTCCACTCTGGTAGTAGAAGACGCATTGCCGGTATTGAGCCCCGCCACATTATCGTAGTAGTTGAGTGTCAGGCCATTGCCTTTTTGCGTCTCGTCCGGTGCCAACCCCCCGCCTGTCGTGACAGAAGAGATCGACACCGACAAGGTGGGCTTATCCGCCACGGCTTCAAGATTGATCGTGGTGGTATAGCTTTGACTGCTCCAGTTGGTGCCATCGCTGACATGGAAGGTCACTGCGCTGTCGACATCGCTGTGATCGGTGGGATCAAATGTCAGCTTGCCGGCACTGATATCCGCCGCGCTGACAACCAGGCCACCGGACGAGACCATACTGGTCGTGATTGCCACTCCATCCAGATAGAGGGTGCCATTCCCTGGCAGCGCGTCGATACGCACAGCTTGCAGACTATTACCTGCATCCTGATCCTGGAAGACACCAAAATTCGCCAGACCGAGAGCATACGCTGAGCTGGTATTGCCCAGATCTTCAACCAGATCAAGGATGGTATTGCTGCTGGTCGGCGCATTGTCATTGCTATCACCCACATTGATGGTCACGGTTGCGGTATCACTCCGCGTACCATCCGTGGCACTCACGGTCAGTTGGTGCTGCTGGGCCGTCTCATAATCCAGGTGCTGACCCGTCGCCAGAGAGATGGCTCCCGTTGCACTGTCGATCACAAACAACCCGGCTGCGTTCCCGCCAGTGATCTGGTATCGAATTGCCTGGCCATCCCGATCGGTGTCGTTGAGCGTATAACTGTCATTGACGTTAACGAGCACGGTTCCCGCGGCTGTGCTCTCGGCAACGGTAACCGAGCTGTCGAGAACATTCGGCGCGTTATCGTTTATGTTGCCGACGTTGATGGTCACGGTCGCGGTATCGCTCAGGCTACCGTCGCTGGCTGTCACCGTCAGAACATGCTGAGGCACTGTTTCATAGTCCAGATGCTGACCGGCAGCCAATGTAATGACGCCGGTCGAGCTATTGATCGTAAACAAGCCCGCCTCATTACCCGCGGTAATCTGATAATTGATCTGCTGACCATCACGATCCAGATCGGTACCGGTAAAGCGATCGTTGATGTTGACCAAGGTAGTGCCAGAGGGAATATCCTCAGCCACAGATACCAGGCTGTTATCAATGTCCGGGGTGTCGTTGACCGGGCTGACCGTGATGTTCACGGTCACGGTATTGCCGTCCGCCGTGCCGTCGTTGACCTTGTAGCTGAAGCTGTCTGCCGTGGTCTCGCTGCCGTCATGCACGTAGCTGAAGGTGCCATCCGCATTCAGCGTCAGGCTGCCGTGCGCCGGTCCGGTGACCAGGATCGCCGACAGGCTGTTCTGCTCGGCGTCGCTGTCGTTGCTCAACACGCTGCCGGCGCCGCCGACCAGCACGGTGGCCGTGCCGCCTTCGGCGACGGTGATGCTGTCCGCCACCGCCACCGGGGCGTCGTTAACCGGAGTCA
>NZ_JBHSAF010000001.1:0-452352 GCF_042649925.1 Pseudaeromonas sharmana | reverse complement strand
CATGCACGTAGCTGAAGGTGCCGTCGGCATTCAGCGTCAGGCTGCCGTGCGCAGGTCCGGTGACCAGGATCGCCGACAGCGTATCCTGCTCGGCGTCGCTGTCGTTGCTCAACACATTCTTAGACCCGCCGACCAGCACGGTGGCCGTGCCGCCTTCGCTGACGGTGATGCTGTCCGCCACCGCCACCGGCGCGTCATTAACCGGGGTCACCGCGATGTTCACGGTCACGGTATTGCCGTCCGCCGTGCCGTCGTTGACCTTGTAGCTGAAGCTGTCTGCCGTGGTCTCGCTGCCGTCATGCACGTAGCTGAAGGTGCCGTCGGCATTCAGCGTCAGGCTGCCGTGCGCAGGTCCCGTGACCAGGATCGCCGACAGCGTATCCTGCTCGGCGTCGCTGTCGTTGCTCAATACGCTGCCGGCGCCGCCGACCAGCACGGTGGCCGTGCCGCCTTCGGCGACGGTGATGCTGTCCGCCACCGCCACTGGGGCGTCGTTAACCGGAGTCACCGCGATGTTCACGGTCACGGTATTGCCGTCCGCCGTGCCGTCGTTGACCTTGTAGCTGAAGCTGTCCGCCGTGGTCTCGCTGCCATCATGCACGTAGCTGAAGGTGCCATCGGCATTCAGCGTCAGGCTGCCGTGCGCCGGACCGGTGACCAGGATCGCCGACAGCGTATCCTGCTCGGCGTCGCTGTCGTTGCTCAACACGCTGCCTGCACCATTGGCCAGGAGAGTCACAGTGCCGCCTTCGGCGACGCTGATGCTGTCCGCCACCGCCACCGGGGCGTCGTTAACCGGAGTCACCGCGATGTTCACGGTCACGGTATTGCCGTCCGCCGTGCCGTCGTTGACCTTGTAGCTGAAGCTGTCCGCCGTGGTCTCGCTGCCATCATGCACGTAGCTGAAGGTGCCATCGGCATTCAGCGTCAGGCTGCCGTGCGCAGGTCCCGTGACCAGGATCGCCGACAGGCTGTTCTGCTCGGCGTCGCTGTCGTTGCTCAATACGCTGCCGGCGCCATTGGCCAGGACAGTCACAGTACCGCCTTCGGCGACGCTGATGCTGTCCGCCACCGCCACCGGGGCGTCATTAACCGGGGTCACCGCGATGTTCACGGTCACGGTATTGCCGTCCGCCGTGCCGTCGTTGACCTTGTAGCTGAAGCTGTCTGCCGTGGTCTCGCTGCCATCATGCACGTAGCTGAAGGTGCCATCGGCATTCAGCGTCAGGCTGCCGTGGGCAGGTCCGGTGACCAGGATCGCCGACAGGCTGTTCTGCTCGGCGTCGCTGTCGTTGCTCAATACGCTGCCTGCGCCGCCGACCAGCACGGTGGCCGTGCCGCCTTCGGCGACGGTGATGCTGTCCGCCACCGCCACCGGGGCGTCATTAACCGGAGTCACTGCGATGTTCACGGTCACGGTATTGCCGTCCGCCGTGCCGTCGTTGACCTTGTAGCTGAAGCTGTCCGCCGTGGTCTCGCTGCCGTCATGCACGTAGCTGAAGGTGCCGTCGGCATTCAGCGTCAGGCTGCCGTGGGCCGGACCCGTGACCAGGATCGCCGACAGGCTGTTCTGCTCGGCGTCGCTGTCGTTGCTCAACACGCTGCCTGCACCATTGGCCAGGACAGTCACAGTGCCGCCTTCGGCGACGCTGATGCTGTCCGCCACCGCCACCGGCGCGTCATTAACCGGAGTCACCGCGATGTTCACGGTCACGGTATTGCCGTCCGCCGTACCGTCGTTGACCTTGTAGCTGAAGCTGTCCGCCGTGGTCTCGCTGCCATCATGCACGTAGCTGAAGGTGCCATCGGCATTCAGCGTCAGGCTGCCGTGGGCAGGTCCGGTGACCAGGATCGCCGACAGCGTATCCTGCTCGGCGTCGCTGTCGTTGCTCAACACATTCTTAGACCCGCCGACCAGCACGGTGGCCGTGCCGCCTTCGGCGACGGTGATGCTATCCGCCACCGCCACCGGCGCGTCATTAACCGGAGTCACTGCGATGTTCACGGTCACGGTATTGCCGTCCGCCGTGCCGTCGTTGACCTTGTAGCTGAAGCTGTCCGCCGTGGTCTCGCTGCCGTCATGCACGTAGCTGAAGGTGCCGTCGGCATTCAGCGTCAGGCTGCCGTGCGCCGGACCGGTGACCAGGATCGCCGACAGGCTGTTCTGCTCGGCGTCGCTGTCGTTGCTCAACACATTCTTAGACCCGCCGACCAGCACGGTGGCCGTGCCGCCTTCGCTAACGGTGATGCTGTCCGCCACCGCCACCGGGGTGTCGTTGACCGGGCTGACCGCGATGTTCACGGTCACGGTATTGCCGTCCGCCGTGCCGTCGTTGACCTTGTAGCTGAAGCTGTCCGCCGTGGTCTCGCTGCCGTCATGCACGTAGCTGAAGGTGCCGTCGGCATTCAGCGTCAGGCTGCCGTGCGCAGGTCCGGTGACCAGGATCGCCGACAGCGTATCCTGCTCGGCGTCGCTGTCGTTGCTCAACACGCTGCCGGCGCCGCCGACCAGTACGGTGGCCGTGCCGCCTTCACTGACGGTGATGCTGTCCGCCACCGCCACCGGGGCGTCGTTGACCGGGCTGACGCCGATGCTGACAGTACTGGTCGTGGTGCCGCCGTTGCCGTCGCTGATGGTCACGGTGAAACTGTCGTTGCCGTTGAAATCGCTGGCTGGCGTGTAGGTGAAGGTGCCATCGGCATTCAGCGTCACGCTGCCATTGGCCGGCGCCGTGCCCAGCGCATAGCTCAGGTTGTCGCCATCCAGATCGCTGGCCACCACGCTGCCGCTGACCGGCGTATCTTCCGCCGTGTTCAATGCCACATCGCCGGTCGTCGGCGCGTCGTTGACCGGGCTGACGCCGATGCTGACAGTACTGGTCGTGGTGCCGCCGTTGCCGTCGCTGATGGTCACGGTGAAACTGTCGTTGCCGTTGAAATTGCTGGCTGGCGTGTAGGTGAAGGTGCCATCGGCATTCAGGGTCACGCTACCATTGGCCGGTGCAGTACCCAGCGCATAGCTCAGGTTGTCGCCATCCAGATCGCTGGCCACCACGCTGCCACTGACCGGCGTATCTTCCGCCGTGTTCAATGCCACATCGCTGGTCGTCGGCGCGTCGTTGACCGAGCTGACGCCGATGCTGACAGTACTGGTCGTGGTGCCGCCGTTGCCGTCGCTGATGATCACGGTGAAACTGTCGTTGCCGTTGAAATCGCTGGCTGGCGTGTAGGTGAAGGTGCCATCGGCATTCAGGGTCACGCTGCCATTGGCCGGTGCCGTGCCCAGGGCATAGCTCAGGCTGTCGCCATCCAGATCGCTGGCCACCACGCTGCCGCTGACCGGCGTATCTTCCGCCGTATTCAAAGCCACATCGCCGGTCGTCGGCGCGTCGTTAACCGGACTGACGCCGATGCTGACAGTACTGGTCGTAGTGCCGCCGTTACCGTCGCTGATGGTCACAGTGAAGCTGTCGTTGCCGTTGAAATCGCTGGCTGGCGTGTAGGTGAAGGTGCCATCGGTATTCAGCGTCACGCTGCCATTGGCCGGTGCCGTGCCCAGGGCATAGCTCAGGCTGTCGCCATCCAGATCGCTGGCCACCACGCTGCCGCTGACCGGCGTATCTTCCGCCGTATTCAAAGCCACATCGCCGGTCGTCGGCGCGTCGTTAACCGGGCTGACGCCGATGCTGACAGTACTGGTCGTGGTGCCGCCGTTGCCGTCGCTGATGGTCACGGTGAAACTGTCGTTGCCGTTGAAATTGCTGGCTGGCGTGTAGGTGAAGGTGCCATCGGCATTCAGCGTCACGCTGCCATTGGCCGGTGCCGTACCCAGCGCATAGCCCAGGTTATCGCCATCCAGATCGCTGGCCACCACGCTGCCGCTGACCGGCGTATCTTCCGCCGTGTTCAATGCCAAATCGCCGGTCGCCGGCGCGTCGTTGACCGGGCTGACGCCGATGCTGACAGTACTGGTCGTGGTGCCGCCGTTGCCGTCGCTGATGGTCACGGTGAAACTGTCGTTGCCGTTGAAATTGCTGGCTGGCGTGTAGGTGAAGGTGCCATCAGCATTCAGCGTCACGCTGCCATTGGCCGGCGCCGTACCCAGCGCATAGCTCAGGCTGTCGCCATCCAGATCGCTGGCCACCACGCTGCCGCTGACCGGCGTATCTTCCGCCGTGTTCAAAGCCACATCGCCGGTCGTCGGGGCGTCATTGACCGGGCTGACGCCGATGCTGACAGTACTGGTCGTGGTGCCGCCGTTGCCGTCGCTGATGGTCACGGTGAAACTGTCGTTGCCGTTGAAATTGCTGGCTGGCGTGTAGGTGAAGGTGCCATCGGCATTCAGTGTCACGCTGCCATTGGCCGGCGCCGTGCCCAGCGCATAGTTCATGTTGTCGCCATCCAGATCGCTGGCCACCACGCTGCCACTGACCGGCGAATCTTCCGCCGTGTTCAATGCCACATCGCCGGTCGTCGGGGCGTCGTTGACCGGGCTGACGCCGATGCTGACAGTACTGGTCGTGGTGCCGCCGTTGCCGTCGCTGATGGTCACGGTGAAACTGTCGTTGCCGTTGAAATTGCTGGCTGGCGTGTAGGTGAAGGTGCCATCGGCATTCAGGGTCACGCTGCCATTGGCCGGCGCCGTGCCCAGCGCATAGCTCAGGTTGTCGCCATCCAGATCGCTGGCCACCACGCTGCCGCTGACCGGCGTATCTTCCGCCGTGTTCAATGCCACATCGCCGGTCGTCGGGGCTTGATTCTCAGCCTCGGATGTCACAGTGGTACCGCTAAACTCGGTGGTCGATGTCGTCGTGACCGTATCGCTGGTGTCCGTATCGTAACCCGCCGTGGCCAGCGTGCTATCACCGGTACGCTCAACGGTAATATATCCTTCATTACCCGAGCCAGAACCATCGCCACCACCCGTTGCGCCACCTGCTGCCGTCGCTTCAAACTGCTTCGTCGGGTCCTCGCCGTTTAACAAGGCTTGTTGCAGTTTTTCCACGTCGGAAAGAACGTCGGTCTGTGCTTGTGCCAGAACCTGCCCCTGAGTCTCGGCGCGCGCTTCTGCTTGCGCATCAACAGGTGCTGTACGGATGTCAGCCTCGTCGGCCAGCTGGATCATTGCCCCCGCAGGGATCCGTGCTCCCACTGCCAAAGCTCGCAAGCTGCCGTCCTCTTGGACAATAAATGCCTTGCTCGTCAATGACATGACAACAACTTCTTGAGCACAGATAATTTGCTTCATGAAACGGGGATCCCTGACGGTTAGAAAAAGTCAGGCTCAATGATATGAATTCAATGTAAAGAAAACCGTTAGCAATATTCGAATAACTGTTAGCCTTTTATCGATTTTGCAGACAAACATGCGAAAGCTTGTATACAAAACAAACAAATGCACTTGAAAAATGTGATGTCCATGTAAAAAAAACACCGGCGTATGCCGGTGTTTTTTACGTATCCGAACAAACGGACAACAAATAATTACAGAACGTCGATCGCGTTCAGTTCCTTGAACGCCAGTTGCAGACGGGCGATCATGGACTCTTGGCCCTTACGCAGCCATACGCGTGGGTCATAGTACTTCTTGTTCGGTGAATCAACGCCTTCCGGGTTACCCAGCTGACCTTGCAGGTAGGCTTCCTTGTCCTTGTAGTAACCCAGGATACCTTCCCAGCACGCCCATTGGGTGTCGGTGTCGATGTTCATCTTAACAACACCGTAACCTACAGACTCTTCGATTTCGGCAGCGGTAGAGCCTGAGCCACCGTGGAATACGAAGTTCAGGGTCTTGGCCGGAACAGCGAACTTCTCGGAAACATACTTCTGGGAAGCATCGAGAATGGACGGAGTCAGCTTGACGTTACCTGGCTTGTAAACACCGTGTACGTTGCCGAAAGAGGCAGCGATGGTGAAGCGCGGGCTGATCTTGGACAGACGCTCGTAAGCGTAGGCCACATCTTCCGGTTGGGTGTACAGAGCAGATTGATCCATGTGGCTGTTGTCCACACCATCTTCTTCACCGCCGGTGCAGCCCAGTTCCAGCTCCAGAGTCATGCCCATCTTGGCCATGCGAGTCAGGTATTCGCAGCAGATGTCGATGTTCTCTTCCAGAGACTCTTCGGACAGGTCCAGCATGTGGGAGGAAAACAGCGGCTTGCCAGTTTCAGCAAAGTGCTTTTCACCAGCATCCAGCAGTCCGTCGATCCACGGCAGCAGCTTCTTGGCAGCGTGGTCGGTGTGAACGATAACCGGAACACCGTAGTATTCAGCGACAGCGTGAACGTGCTTGGCACCAGAGATAGCGCCCAGGATGGCAGCTTGTTGACCTTCCAGCTTCAGGCCCTTACCAGCGATGAAAGCAGCACCACCGTTAGAGAACTGAACAACAACCGGAGCCTTGGCCTTGGCGGCAGCTTCCAGAACAGCGTTGATGGAGTCAGTACCCACTACGTTTACTGCTGGCAGAGCGAACTTGTTAGCCTTGGCAACTTCAAATACTTTTTGAACGTCGTCGCCAGTGATCACGCCCGGTTTAACAAAATCGAAGATCTTAGACATATCTATGGTCCTATCACGTTGAATTTGATGGTGGTAAGCCGCCATCAGATTGACAGATTCGTGTCCACCCGCAGGGGGACGAAGAAACGGGAGGTTCAATCCTCCCGTTTATCAGGCATTAGGCCTTAGCGCGTTCTTCCAGGATGGCAACAGCTGGCAGCTTCTTGCCTTCTACGAACTCCAGGAAGGCACCACCACCGGTGGAGATGTAGGAAACCTTGTCCGCGATACCGAACTTGTCGATAGCGGCCAGGGTGTCACCACCGCCAGCGATAGAGAAGGCCGGAGATTCGGCAATCGCCTTGGCGATGATCTCGGTGCCCTTGGCGAACTGGTCGAATTCGAACACGCCGACCGGACCGTTCCACAGGATGGTCTTGGCATTCATGATGATGTCAGCCAGAGCCTTGGCAGAATCCGGACCGATATCGAAGATCATATCGTCATCGGAAACGTCAGCCACAGACTTGGTGACGGCTGGAGTAGATTCGGAGAACTCCTTGCCCACCACCACGTCAGTGGTAGCCGGGATAGAGGTTTCTGCAGCCAGCTTCTTGGCGGTGTCGATCAGATCGTGCTCGCACAGAGACTTGCCAACGTTGTGGCCAGCCGCGGCGATGAAAGTGTTGGCGATGCCACCACCAACCACCAGTTGGTCAGCGATCTTGGACAGGGATTCCAGTACGGTCAGCTTGGTAGAAACCTTGGAACCACCGACGATAGCAACCATCGGACGAGCCGGCTTGTCCATCGCCTTGCCCAGTGCTTCCAGCTCAGCAGCCAGCAGGGGACCGGCACAGGCAACGGTAGCGAACTGAGCCACACCGTAGGTAGAACCTTCAGCGCGGTGAGCAGTACCGAACGCATCCATAACGAAGACGTCACACAGGGCAGCGTACTTCTTGGCCAGCTCTTCGGTGTTCTTCTTTTCGCCCTTGTTGAAACGGCAGTTTTCCAGAACGACCAGCTCACCGGCGGCAACTTCTACACCATCCAGGTAATCCTTGGCCAGGCGGACCGGGCAGGACAGCTTGTCTTTCAGATAGTTAACAACCGGCAGCAGAGAGAACTCTTCGTTGTACTCGCCTTCGGTCGGACGACCCAGGTGGGAGGTAATCATCAGCTTGGCGCCCTTTTCCAGAGCCAGCTTGATGGTCGGCAGAGTGGCTTCGATACGAGCGGCGGAGGTAACCTTACCATCCTTCACAGGTACGTTCAGGTCGGCACGAACCAGTACGCGCTTACCAGCCAGATCCAGGTCAGTCATTTTGATAACAGACATATTCAGTCCTCTATGGATTTTCAGACAAAACAATGAGCCTGTTTTTCCCATCAGACCTCAGGTCTCATGGGTGGCAACCGTACGGGCATCCGGCCCATCGCGGAGTACCAACTGTCTCGTGCAGTGACCAGACAGTAAAAAGAGGGGAGAGAAACGCCGTCTCTCGGCGGCAGGCGGGCATTTAGCCACAACCCCTGCCCTTGCGTCTTGACGCATATCAGGCCACAAGCAGAAAAACCGGTAACAAAATGTGACATGGCGCAGGGACGGTTCAAACGATTTTCCACCTGCATCACAGACAACGGCTTTGCCGCTGCGGCGCAACGAGTTTACTTGGCTTGACCGGTAAAGGCGAGAGTCAGACGGGATTTTATGCAAAAAAAACGGGAGCCGAAGCTCCCGTTATGCATGACGTCGTACTCAGAACAGGGACTCAGCCTGAGCAACCACGTTGTCGACGGTGAAACCGAATTCCTTGAACAACAATTCGGCAGGAGCCGACTCGCCGAAGCTGGTCATGCCAATGATCTTGCCGTTCAGGCCGACATACTTGTACCAGTAATCCGCAATCCCGGCTTCAATGGCCACGCGACGCGTTACAGCCGCCGGCAGTACCGACTCCTTGTACTCGGCGCTTTGAGCATCGAACACATCGGTCGCAGGCAGTGAAACCACACGTACCTTGCGGCCCTTGCCTTCCAGCTCGGTAGCCGCCGCCATGGCCAGTTCAACTTCCGAACCGGTTGCGATCAGGATCAGATCCGGGGTACCGGCCGCATCCTTCAGCACATAACCGCCCTTGGCCACATCGGCCAGTTGCTGTTCGTTGCGAGCCATCTGTGCCAGATTCTGACGGGAAAAGATCAGTGCCGTCGGGCCATCCTGACGCTCAATGGCGTACTTCCAGGCTACGGCTGATTCGACTTGGTCACACGGACGCCAGGTGCTCATGTTCGGCGTCAAACGCAGTGAGGCGATTTGTTCGACCGGCTGGTGCGTCGGGCCATCTTCACCCAGACCGATGGAGTCGTGGGTGTAGACGAAGATGGAGCGTTGCTTCATCAGTGCCGCCATACGCACCGCGTTACGGGCGTATTCCATGAACATCAGGAAGGTCGCACCGTACGGAATCAGACCACCATGCAGGGCGGCGCCATTCATGATGGCAGACATACCGAACTCACGAACACCATAGTGCACATAGTTGCCAGCGGCATCGTTCGGCGTGATGGATTTGGAGCTCTTGTGGATGGTCAGGTTGCTTGGAGCCAGGTCGGCAGAGCCGCCCAGCAGTTCCGGCAACAGGGCGCCGAAGGCATCCAGTGCATTCTGGCTGGCCTTACGGGTTGCGATCTTGGCCGGATTGGCTTGCAGTTCGGCAATGAACTTGGCGGAATCGGCCGCCCAGTTGGCTGGCAATTCACCGGCCATACGGCGTTCAAATTCAGCTGCCAGCTCCGGATAGGCAGCGCGGTAGCCAGCCAGACGCTCGCTCCACTCGCGTTCAACCACGGCACCATCTGTCTTGGCATCCCACTCGGCATAAATGTCAGCCGGAATGTCGAACGGCGCATGGTTCCAACCCAGGAAGTCACGTGCGGCAGCGATTTCCGCTGCCCCCAGCGGTGAACCGTGGCAATCATGAGAGCCGGCCTTGTTCGGCGAGCCGTAACCAATCACTGTCTTGCAGCAGATCAGCGTCGGCTTGTCCTGTTCGGCACGCGCGGCCTCGATGGCTGCCTTGATGGCTTCGGCATCGTGACCATCCACGGCACGGATGACATGCCAACCATAAGATTCGAAACGCGCAGCCGTATCGTCGGTAAACCAACCTTCCACGTGCCCATCGATGGAGATGCCGTTGTCATCCCAGAAGGCGACCAGCTTGCCCAGCTTCAGGGTACCGGCCAGGGAGCAGGCCTCGTGGGAGATCCCTTCCATCATGCAACCGTCACCCATGAACACATAGGTGTAGTGGTCAACAACATCATGACCCGGACGGTTGAATTGGGCGGCCAGCACCTTCTCGGCCAGCGCCATGCCAACCGCGTTGGTAATGCCCTGCCCCAGCGGGCCGGTGGTGGTTTCCACGCCTGGCGCATAACCGTATTCCGGGTGACCCGGCGTACGGGAGTGCAGTTGGCGGAAGTTTTTCAGGTCGTCGATGGAGAGATCATAACCGGCGAGGTGCAGCAAGGAATACAGCAGCATGGAACCATGACCGTTGGACAGAATGAAGCGATCACGATCGGCCCACTTCGGGTTGCTCGGATTGTGCTTCAGATAGTCGCGCCACAGCACTTCGGCGATATCGGCCATCCCCATCGGGGCGCCCGGGTGACCGGAATTGGCTTTTTGCACGGCATCCATACTCAATGCACGAATGGCATTGGCTAACTCTTTACGAGAAGGCATCTGTAACTCCTGGGGTCTTAATTGCTCTATGCCAGTTTGGGGCGCGTATTGTCCCAAACACCCTGTTGCTGCGCAAATGTTATCTCGAATCTGCGCAGTTGTTATGCGAACGCAAGCGTTATCGCCGAGCAAGGATGCATCTATATGGCATGGGCTCGATTTTGGACTATTTTTTGCTGGCAAAGGCGACACAGTGAAAATAGAATAGACGTCCAGATGTGAATACATCTATTCACAACCCTTATTCCACTCGCGATGCCCGGCGTCGCCCGAACAGTAGAGAGAATCATGGCCCGACTGTTTACTTCCGAATCTGTCTCTGAAGGACATCCCGACAAGATTGCCGACCAGATTTCCGATGCGGTGCTTGATGCCATTCTGGCGCAAGACACCATGGCGCGTGTCGCCTGTGAAACCTTCGTCAAGACTGGCATGGTCCTGGTTGGTGGTGAAATCACCACCTCCGCCTGGGTTGATATCGAAGAGCTGGTGCGCAACACGGTGCGCGAGATCGGTTATGTTCACTCCGATATGGGCTTCGATGCCAACTCCTGCGCCGTACTGAGCGCCATCGGCAAGCAATCCCCGGATATCAACCAGGGCGTTGACCGCAAGGATCCCAAAGAGCTGGGTGCCGGCGACCAGGGTCTGATGTTCGGTTACGCAACCAATGAAACCGACGTACTGATGCCGGCACCGATCACCTATGCCCACCGTCTAGTGAAGCGTCAGTCCGAAGTGCGCAAGAACGGCACCCTGCCGTGGCTGCGTCCGGATGCCAAGAGTCAAATCACGTTTGCCTACGACAGCCATGGCAAGATCCAGGGTATCGATGCCGTCGTGCTGTCTACCCAGCACGACGAAGCCATTGGCTATGACGATCTGGTTGAAGCGGTACGTGAAGAGATCATCAAGCCGGTACTGCCGTCTGAATGGTTGACTCGTGATACCAAGTACTTCATCAACCCGACTGGTCGTTTTGTCATCGGCGGCCCCATGGGTGACTGTGGCCTGACCGGCCGCAAAATCATCGTCGACACCTACGGCGGCATGGCCCGTCACGGTGGTGGCGCCTTCTCTGGCAAGGATCCGTCCAAGGTTGACCGCTCCGCTGCCTACGCCGCACGCTATGTGGCCAAGAACATCGTCGCCGCCGGACTGGCCGACCGTTGCGAGATCCAGGTCTCTTACGCCATCGGCGTCGCCGAGCCGACCTCGATCAGCGTCGAAACCTTTGGTACCGGCAAGCTGGATGAGTCCGAGCTGATCAAGCTGGTGCGTCAATTCTTCGATCTGCGCCCCTATGGCCTGATTGAAATGCTGGATCTGAAGCGTCCCATCTATCAGGCCACAGCCGCCTACGGTCACTTCGGTCGCGAAGAGTTCCCGTGGGAACAGACTGACAAAGCCGCACTGCTGCGTGATGCGGCGGGTCTGAAATAAGGCCAAGCTCCACAGCATTGAAAAGAGGAGGCCCTGGCCTCCTCTTTTTTTGTTCTGTTCTTACGCCCTATTTTTACGCCCTATTCTTTCATCCCCTTCTTACACCCTCATCTTGCCCCTCTGCCAGGGATCAGGATTTAGGCACTACGCAGGTATCACGCTTCAAGCGATAGAGATAAGTGCCGTCACTGGCTTTGAGCACCTGCTTGTCGTTACCCACCTGCATGATGGTGTCGGTCGTCGCGGCCCCCACCGGATAAGCCTCCGGATCCGAGCTGCCACTGATGGTCAACTTCAGCTGGCCGGCTTCAATCTTCCAGTGGCCATGCACGGTTCTGGTCGGTTTTTGGCAAGCCACATCGGCGTAGGCATAACCATCCACCTGGCCGTTGGCGTGATAAACGCTGATGAAGCCATGCTTGCTGTAATCAGCATCCTTGGGGGCTATCACCCAGGAGCCAACCTGTGCCTTGGCCAGCGCATCATCACTCATCCCCAGATCCGGTGCCTCGTCGTCAGGGTCTGCGGCGGCCAGAGCCGGCCATGGCGGATTGAAAACGGGATTTTCGCTGCCGGGAATAAAGCGCAGCGTAATATCCTGATTATCTGCCGGGTTCCTGGCGGTGAGGTGCAACAGGACTGAACGCTCTCCACGGTCATAATGCAACTTTGGTCGATCACGACTGATCTTGATGTCGCCCTCCGCGGTCTGGCTGATCAGCAACATCGAGTAGTTATCCTCACCCAGGCTGTTTAACTCGCAGGCTCGCAACAGCCCCTTCTCTCCAACCCGGACCACCAGCGCACAAGGTACCTGTTCGCGCCCGACATACAGACGCATGGTGCAACGATCATCCGGACATTGATCCTGGTAAATCCCGTTAGGGACCCGGGAGGCACACCCGGCCAGAACGCCCAGCAGCAAAACGACTAAATAGCGCAAAAGAGCCCCTTATCGTCATCCAATCCATCAACAAACGCCGAGCCGCATCTGCCATGACAACCAACACCCGGCCCGGCGCGCTCATCCACTCCGCCTGAGCGACGGGCCATGCCCACCTCATGCGATAAGGCGTTGATACTAACCGAGTTAGTTGCCAGACCCAATCATTACGCTCTGATTTGGGGGCAAGGCCGCACTTAACCGGCGCGCGCCTCCCGCTCCAGCCGGCAAAACAAAAACAGACAGGCGGTGTCGGCCGCCTGTCTGTTGATTTGTCGTTATTGTTTTCTGCCAGCAAAATAGGCAGACCAGTTTTTTGCCGTGCTCTCTGCTGCCGGTCACGCCGGTAGCGGAGGGCGGTGCATGGTCATCGTGTTCTTCGCTGTCCGGTCAGACCGGGACAGGTTGCATGGCGTTTATTATTATCCGGTTGTTGTAGGTTGTAGGCTCGTTCAACCGTGCCGCACATTGAACTTGGCACGGGAGCATTCGGCCTTGTTGCCATTGGCCGCATTGCTGCAGTCCACCACATCATTGCGCTGGTGAGCGTTGACCTTGATGCGCACACACTCATCCTTGTTGCCATTGGCCGCATTGCTGCAGTCCACCACATCATTGCGCTGGTTAGCGTTGACCTTGATGCGCGCACACTCATCCTTGTTGGCATTGGCCGCATTACTGCAGTCCACCACATCATTGCGCTGGTTAGCGTTGACCTTGATGCGCACACACTCATCCTTGTTGCCATTGGCCGCATTGCTGCAGTCCACCACGTCATTGCGCTGGTTAGCGTTGACCTTGATGCGCGCACACTCATCCTTGTTGCCATTGGCCGCATTGCTGCAGTCCACCACGTCATTGCGCTGGTTGATGTTGACCTTGGTACGGGCACAGTCGGCATGGTTACCGTTGCGGACGTTATGGCAGTTGACGGCATCCGCCGCCATCACACTGCCGCACAGACCGAAACTTATTGCGGAAACCAGCATCAGCTTGTTCATGCTCAGCATACTTCTCACCTATTTTGCCAATCGTTGTAATGTTCTGTGTTCTCCGGGCAGCAGCGCGACAGCGCCGATGTCCGCGGCATCATTTCAGGCGAAAAACAAGTTGGCAATCCCCCCTGTTCACACCACGGCATTGCGACGCACATCACATTAAACGAGTATAAAAAAGGCGTTTTAGTAGCCAATTCGGTTTTCTTTACACTAATCGCGAAAAAAGCAGGTTAAAAAAACATATGCCGATTTTGTTGTTTTTAACGTATCGGAAAAAACGAGGTAAACCAGGTTACGGCACATTTTGCTCGAAATCCGACCAGTCGAGCGTCTCTCACATCACTCGGCGCTCCTTTGCACAACTTTACATAGCCGCAGCCCTGACTGTCGGCCAACCAGCGCTTACCCGGCACCTCATCACCGCAACCCGGTGACAAAGGCCACACCGCGAGATTCACCCGCCCCGGCAGCGGCGTCTGATGGTGGTGTGCGTGACGCCTTCCACGGCGGCCGTTACAAGCCGCTGCTGGCCTGCTTGCTGGTCATCACTTCGACACTTGCCGTCTGGCCGGCAACCAGGAGCACACCGGCGGGTAACGCCTCCAGGGCGATGCGCACCGGAATGCGTCGCGCCAGGCGCACCCATTCAAAGGTCGGACTCACCGCCGCCAGTTCACCCTGGCTGCCACTTTGCACATCATCCTGAATGCCACTGGCAATGCTGCTGACATGGCCACGCAGCGGTGTCGTCACCCCCATCAAGCGCACCTCGACCGGTGCCCCCAGTTGCACCCGAGGCAGCTTGGTCTCCTCGAAATAGCCGATGACATAGAACTCGTTTGCGCTGAGCAGTGCCAGCACCGGGCTGCCCGCCTGCAGATAGTCGCCGGCATGCAGCTTGAGGTTGGTGACATAGCCATCGCACGGTGCCCGCACCTGGGTACGCGTCAGATCCAGCCGCGCCTGTTGTAGCGCCACCTTGGCCTGTTCCAGCTCGGCAGCGGCGATACGCGCCTCGGAAATCGTCTGCTCGCGCGTCGCCTCACTGATCATCTGGTTCAACTTTTGTGCCCGGCTGGCGTCCCGCGCCTTTTGTGCTTGAGTCAGGGTCAGGCGTTCAACATTGGCCTCAGCCTGCGCCACCGCCAGCGCAAAACGGCTGGGATCAATCGCAAACAACAGATCGCCCTGATGAACATGCTGATTATCCACTACCCGCAACTCGCGGATAAAACCGGAGACATCACCGGCCACGCGCACCAGTTCGGTCCGCACCCGCGCATCGCGGGTCCAGGGCGCCGACTCGTAATAGTCGTACAGATGTACCGCCGCCAACACGGCGCCGCCAACCAACAACAGGGTTGCCACCACCCGTGGCAACAGGATCCAGAATGAACGCATCGCGATGCTTACCTCTTACATCATGACCGGCAGCTGTTGCAGCAGTTGCCACAGGCCCCAAATACTCACCACCAATACTGCCAGTCGCGCCAGCTGCGGATGCCACAGCCAGCGGTAACAGGCCGCCGGGATCAGCGGCTGCAACAGCAGTGCCAGACAGCCGGCCAACAACAATGGCGACAACAACAGGCCGCCCAAATCCAGCTCCAGCATGCCTACCTCCGAAATGCGCGAATAAAGAATGACTGGTGCAGCCGTAACGCCAGCAGCAGATGGTCAAATTGCTGCAAGGCGGCCGGCGGCGTCGCCCCCGCCGGTTGCAACAGGTACTGACGACTCTGCTCGAGGGTCTGCAGCAGAACGGGAAACCCCGACGCACGCTGAACCGGTGGCAGGGTAAAAAACGCCCTCAGTGCCTCGCGGCTGGCTTGCAGGGCTTTTCGTCCGTGCGGCAACAGGTGTCCGGTCTGGCTCTCGAGCCGCAACAGGCCCAGCCCCATGCGGATCAGCGCGCCGCCGCCACCGAGTACGCTGCGCGCCTCATCACCACAGCGCTGTACCATCCCCAGCAGGATTGCCTGGCCATGGCTCTCGAACCCGGCCCGCGTCACGCCACTGCCCGGCAGCAAGACGCGCAGCAACGCCTGCTCCAGCGCACGCTGCAGACGCGGCAGCTGTACCTGGGCGCCGAGTCGGCGCAGCACACCCGTCAGCAACAGCGGGATGCCGATCCCCACCTGCTGCGCCACCCCCATGTTCAGGAAGGTGGTAAAGCTCATGCGCGCATCGTTGTTCAAGGTCAGCATCGCCAGCGTGCCCAGTACCAGCGGCACAGTGCGTGCTGCCGTCGCGGGGCGCGCCATGCGCCGCCCGCCCCAGATAAAGAACGGCAGCAGCACGGCGATCAGACCCGGTAAATCATCCACCCATGGCAGCAGGCCGAACAACAATAGCCCGGCAATCGGAATCGACAGCAAAGATCCGATGAAGAAGCCTTTGGCCGGCAGCAGCGGGTTATCGCTGGCGGCAAACAGCGAGCAGGCCACCCCGGTCATCATCACCGCCAGATAGCCGCTCGACCAGCCGGTCAGCATCCAGCCCAGGCCGCACAGCAGCAGCGAGATCGATCCGGTCGCAGCTGCCTGCAGCGCGCGGCCGACATCGACATGGGGATGGCTGCGCCGCACGCGCCGACGGCGCGTCGGTGCCTGCTCCAGCAAATCATGCAACTGCTGGCGCAGATGGTGACTCTGCCACCAGTAGCCCAGCAGCGCCGCCAGTCGCGAGGCCGGTGTCAGCTCATAGGCCTGCTGCAGCGTCTGTAACGCCGGCGACGGCGCGCCCAGGCGCGCGCCACGCTGCAATGTCACCAGTGCCTGCTGCGCCTCGGTCAGCAACGCCTGCAGCTGGGGCGCCTGTCGTTGCTCGGCCGACAAGGCGTGCAGCAAATCGCTCAATTCCAGGCCGAGGGTCAGCTGCGCCTGCAGTTCGCCGTGTAATTCAATCAGCACCGCCTGATGGGCGCGCAGCCGTGCCGAATCGCTAAGCGCCTGGGGACGCAACTGCTCCAGCTGCCCCAATTGCAGCAGCAGGGTGTCCGGGCCCATCGCATTGGCGGCAGCCTGACTCTCGCCCGCCTCGGCGCCGTGCAACACCTGTTGCTGCCAGCCGAGCAACTGCTGCTGCCACTGTGCCAACTGCTGCAGAAAGCGGGCATCGGTACGCCGCGGCCACAACAGCAGATCCAGTAGCAGATAACAGCTGATGCCGATGGCGATCTCCTCGACCCGGTTCAGCGCCACCATGAACAGGGTGTCGGGGTGATCGACATACGGCAGCGTGATAAACAGCGCCGTGTAGCCACTGAGCAGAAACGCGTAGCTGAACAGGCTCTGTTCCAGCAGCGACAGAAAGATGCACAAGCCCAGCCACAGCGCCAGCGCCGTCAGGTGCAACAGCGGCCACTGTACAAACAACGTGGTCAGCAGCAGCGCCGCCATACCGCCAACACAGGTACCGGCCAGCCGTGACGTGCCTTTGATCAGGCTCAAGCTGGCAAACGGTTGGGCGACGATATAGGCCGTCATCATGGCCCAATAGGGCCGCTCCAGTCCCAGGTGGATAGAGCAGGTAAACGCCAGCATCGCCGCGCTGAACACCTTGATGGCGAACAGCCACTCCTGCGTAGCCGGATGGGAGCGCCATGTATGCAGAGACATCAGAATAACTTGGGAAACCAGTAGAAAGAGAGAGGACAAACGGTCATGCCCTGAACTTGTTTTTACAGTATTACTTTAAAAGCCACTAGAATAGAGGCCATTTGCTGCATGGAGTATTAAGCAGGGCTTCATAATGGAACAGATGAAACGGTTAGCGCTGTTTGCGCAGGTAGTGGAATCCGGCTCGATGACGGCGGCGGCTCGGCTGCTGGAGATGAGCCCGTCAGCGGTCAGCCAGCAGGTGCGCCAGCTGGAACAGGAGACCGGCGTGGTGCTGCTGCACCGCTCCACCCGCCAGCTGACACTGACCACTGTGGGTGAAGGGGTGTATGAACACTGTCGCGAGATGCTGCACGCAGCCCGGGCGGCCGAGGCGTTGCTGGCGGCGCAGCAGGATGCCCCCGGCGGCGAACTGCGCATCGCCAGTACCATCATGTTCGGCGCCCAGCACCTGGGGCGGGCGCTGGCACCGCTGCTGCTGGATTATCCGCAGCTCGGACTGCGCATCCTGTCGACCAATGATCCGGTCGATCTGATTGCCGAACGCGTCGATCTGGCGATCCGGCTGGGCGAGGCCGAAGACTCGAATCTGGTGGCGCGCAAGCTCGGCTCGCTGCGCTATGTGCTGGTTGCCGCCCCCGCGTATCTGGCGCGCATGGGCACCCCGGCCGAGCCGGAAGATCTGCAACAGCACCAGATGCTGATCCTCACCAGCCGCAACAACCCGACCCGCTTTCCGTTCACCCACCTGCACAGTGGCGAGGAGCGGGTGCTGGAGCTGAACGGCCGCATCCAGGGCAATGAGTCCCAGGCCCTAGCCACGCTGAATCTGCAGGGCCTGGGGCTGTTTCACCGTTTCGAGCTGGATATCCAGCCCGAGCTCGCCGCCGGCAGTCTGGTGCGCGTCTTGCCGCAGTGGCAGTTGCCCCAGGTCAACCTGTATGCGGTCACCACCAGCCGCGAGGCTTTGCCCGCCAAGGTGCGCTACGCGATTGCCGCGATCCGTCATTACCTGTTGCAGGCCCAGCATGCCGGCGCCGCCATCGAGGTGGTGCCGGAATAACCCCCTGCCACCCGCCGCGCCTGGTCACCGCTTGCGTGTCGTGCCTGTCACTCGGCCTCGACCTGCCCGTCGCGTTGCCAGTGGGTTTTCTGCGCAAACAGGTAGTCGTTGCTGGTGTATTTGAGCTGCCCAAGGCGCAATGCCCAAATATCGGTGCGCTTGAGCCGGGCGATGGGGTGACGCACGGCAAAGCACTCCAGTGCCGCGTCGGCCTCGGCGCCGTCGAGCAGTTGTGCGCGGGCGGTAAACTGCAGGCCGCAGATATCGCGCCAGTGCTCGGGTTGTCCGCTGATGGTGCCGGCCACGACGGGCGTCTGCGTCATCTGCTGGCCGTGGCGTGTCTTCAGGCTCGTCAGCACAATCAGTTGGCCCGCCGCCAGATCACAAGCATAAAAACAGCTGGCAGCCCAGAGCCCTTGTGCATCCTGCACCGCCAGGCTCAACACATGATGGCGTTGTAAAAATTCGGCGATCTTGCCCGGAATTGGCGTCATGCCCCTCTCCTTTGCTTCGGTATTCGGCGCGGCAGTGCGCCGTTTAGCGCCGCAGATACTAGCCGTCGCGCCGGCGCATCACAACTCCGGGCCGGAGGGTCGCCAGCCCTCCCCCGAGGCGCAGCACGAGCCAGAACACACCATACTGAAGATTCATCGCTGGGCCGACTCAGCGAAATGACCTGGATGCACGCTGTCGGAAAGCTCAACGCAACCGGTTGCATTGCTGTACGGAGACTGGCATCATGCCGTTCATTCCTCGCGGCTGAAGCCGACAGCGGCCACAGCAGCGACACCTCATTTGCAACAGACAACCACGCGGAGGCGTTATGCAACACTCATTGCCAGAAGACTTCTTATGGGGCGGCGCCGTCGCGGCCCATCAACTCGAAGGCGGTTGGGATCAGGGCGGTAAAGGACCAAGCGTCGCCGACGTGCTGACCGGCGGCGCTCACGGCGTGTTGCGCCGCATCACCGACGGCGTGGTCGAGGGCGAGTTCTACCCCAACCACACCGCCATCGACTTCTACCACACCTATAAACAGGACATAGCGCTGCTGGCGGAAATGGGCTTCAAGTGTTTCCGCACCAGCATCGCCTGGACGCGCATCTTCCCGCGCGGCGACGAGATGGAACCGAACGAGGCCGGCCTGCAGTTCTATGACGATCTGTTCGACGAGCTGCTCAAGCACGGCATCGAGCCGGTGATCACCCTGAGCCACTTCGAGATGCCCTATCACCTGGCGCAGCACAACCACGGCTGGCTGGATCGCGCCGTCATCGACCACTTCGTGCGCTTCGCCGAGGTGGTGATCCGCCGCTACCAGCACAAGGTGCGCTACTGGATGACCTTCAACGAGATCAACAACCAGATGAACACCGACTCGGATCTGTTCGGCTGGATGTGCTCCGGCGTCCGCTTCAGCCAGCAGGCCGATCCGCGCCAGGCCATGTATCAGGCGGTGCACCACCAGTTTGTCGCCAGCGCCCGAGTCGTCAAATTCGCCCACGATCTCAATCCGGCGCTGAAAATCGGCTGCATGTGCGCCTTCACTCCCTACTACCCCTACTCCTGCCACCCGGACGATGTGGTACTGGCGCAGCAGGCGATGCATGACCGCTACTTCTTCACCGATGTGATGGTGCGCGGCGCCTACCCCCGTTACGCGCTGCTCGACTGGCAACGCCGTGGCTTCGACATCCAGATGGCGCCGGACGATGCCGCCATCCTGGCCGCCGGCACCGTCGATTACATCGGCTTTAGCTACTACATGTCGAACACGGTGCAGGCCGGAGAAGCCAAATCCATCGCCGAGAGCCAGGACGCCAGCTCCCCCTACTCGGTGGCCAACCCGCACATCAGCAGCAGCGACTGGGGCTGGAGCATCGATCCGGTCGGCCTGCGCTACGCGCTGAACTGCCTGTACGAGCGCTATCAGCGGCCGCTGTTTATCGTCGAGAACGGCTTTGGCGCCATCGACAAGCCGGACGCCGACGGCGAGATCCGCGACCCGTACCGCATCGACTACCTGGGCGCCCATATCCGCGAGATGATCAAAGCGGTGACCCTCGATGGCGTCGATCTCATTGGCTACACCCCCTGGGGCTGCATCGATCTGGTCTCGTTCACCACCGGCGAATACAAGAAGCGCTACGGCTTTATCTATGTCGACCTGCACGACGACGGCAGCGGCAGCGGTGCCCGCCTGCGCAAGCAATCCTTCGACTGGTACAAGCAGGTCATCGCCAGCAACGGCCGCGAGCTGTAACCAGCCGCGACTGGTAACGCGGAGCGAAGTAACCGGCGCGCCGGTTTGTCATCCCGCCATAACGAACCAGGCCCGGCAATGCCGGGCCTGGTTATATTCATATCATCGATAAATAACCTGTTAAGGCTGAATTATCCGAATCAGATAGTTAATTTATTTAGTCCGCGGCTGTGGCCTTGGCCTCCGCAATAATAGTTCCATCTATATCATCAACCAATTGCACCACAGAGCTCTCCATCCCTAATACGCCTTTCACGGAATAACTATGTCCTGCCTGGGGCGTAAATGTGAATTTACCCTGCACTGGTACCGGATTTTCACTAATCCAGCTCCCCACGGGTGCGGCGTAGACTTTCTTGGCCATGACAGACAGTGCAATTTTTTCGATTGGAACCTGACGTGAAATCAACTCCGATGTCAAAATTGCTCCGTTTCCATAACTCTTATTCAATGACGCAGCAATACTGTTCGCCACAGGCTTATAATCCACCTGATAAACCACATACATGTACGCAGAGGTACCTGTCTGGTTATCAATGGTATCGGTAATATCAGCAACAGGACCTGTATATCCTTCAGGCACCGGCTCGAAGGGTTTATTGGCACATGCCGTCAGTGTCGACATTGCTAGCAGCACAGACGCAAGACGAAGATATTTGTTAATCATGGGGCCTCATGAATGATTTTTTGCTTGATGAATTGGTTGACTGATTAAAAAGTCTAACTTTAATCAAGACATCAACAACCAAAAAACAAATCGAGTTTTTTTACTAAAATTATGTGACCAATCCCTTACCCACTCTTACACCGCACATTAATACGAAATAGTGTACTGACCTCGTCTGAATCTATTTCCTTAAATATAACGAACCAGGCCGGCAATGCCGGGCCTGGTTGTCTTTCTACCGTCGATGCGCCATCCCTGTGTTAACCGTGCCGGTAAATCCTGCTGTCAAGTTTCAAATGGATGCGCTACCTTAGCCCGGCCCCATCATTCAAGGACGAAATATGGCCGCCCCCTCCCGACAATTTTGCTGGTTATTCTGGCTGCTTGCCCTCAACTGCTCGGCAGAAGAGAAAATCGGCCCGTCGTTTGATTGCCAGCGTGCCAGGCTGGAGATCGAACAGGATATTTGCAGTAACGACGTATTGGCGCGGGCCGATCAATTCATTCATGACTGCTATCAGGCCTTGCTCAAGCTGAGTCCGGATAAGAATAAACTCATCGCCGAACAACGTGCCTGGCTGCAGTCGAGAAATCACTACCGCGACAACAATCGCAACCAGCGCTTCTTCAACAATCAGGAATTTATCGCGGGTAGCTATGACGAAATTGTTCAACTGTACGATGCGTTTGCTAGCCGGATAGCCGAGCTGTTTGAACAGCTACCCCCCTCACAACAACGGCAGCTGCGAGAGCACTACTTAAGGCAAATGGGATTTCGGAACCCACCTTCCAATCCGGTGGCTAAATGGATCGATCAGCAGGAGAGAAATTATGCCTTCGAGACCTTAGCCAATGATTGCAACCGGGTAACGTGGGATGTTCTCCGCAACGATCGCGGTCTGGCTGTCGTGATGAATACCTATTCCTATCAGTGTGGCGGCACCTCATGGAGTGGCACGTCGCTTGAGGTCTACTGCATCAACCATAACCAGCTCACCCAGGTGGATGCCTCGCCACTAAATAACGAATTCGAGCGTGTCCAAGCTGCTCAGAATCCAGCCGATCAGAATGATGACCAACTCATCGCGTTTGCCGATCGCCTGTCGACCAACACCCTGTGTGGCACGACAAAATAACCATGCTAACTGGTTATGGCCGTGGATATTCAGATACTGGCGCAGCAGCGCGCTGCCTTATCAAGGATGAAAAATGATCCATTCCACCGCATACCGCAGCGGGTTGCTACTGCTGCTGATATCCCTCAACTGCTCGGCAGAAGAGAACATCGGCCCGTCGTTTGATTGCCAGCGTGCCAGGCTGGAGATCGAAAAACAGATTTGTGACGATCCCCAACTGGCCCTTGCCGATCAGATCATCCATGACAGCTATCGCCGCTTGCTCAAACAGGCGGTCGAGCCGCAAGCCCTGATCGCCGAACAACGCACCTGGCTAAACGCCAGAAACAACTTTCGCGACGAGCAAAAAAATAGCGTTTTTTTCGACGGTGAAACCTTCGAGCAAGACAGTTTTCGCGAGTATGAACAAGTCCACAATGCCTTTGCCAGTCGCCTGTATGAGCTATTGTACCGGCTCCCCAAGGCGCAACAGCAGGCGCTGCGCGAAGACTACCTGCGCCGTATGGGCTATCGCCACACGCCAACCGAACCGGTGGCCAGGATGCTCTACCTGGAAGAGCGCGATTACGCATGGCAGAACATCACAGATGTGTGTTATCAGCTAGCCAAGGAGGTCATCCGCAATGATCACGGCATCGCCGTGGTGGCCAGGCAAAGCAACTATCTGTGTGACGGGAGATCCGCGATTTCCACAGCAATAACCGCCTACTGCGTGAGCAAGCAGACCGTCACCGCCGTCGATACCAGCCAATTACAGAGCGCCATCGGCATTGATGCGCCCAAGATCTCTATCGACGATGAACGCATAGTGACATTTGCCCACCGCCTGTCGGCCAAAACCCTCTGTCCACCGGCCCGGTAACCTTGCCACATGTGTCGTAGTCAGGCGTGGTGTGCTCACACTCATCGCGGCGCATGGCCTGAGCCAGACCTAAGTCCGGACGAAGAAAGCCAACACATAGATTTGCGTCAGCGCACTACACAGACAAAAGCCGATGATTGCCATCGGCAGCGGAAGCCGCGTGAAACCGGGATGCCAAAGCCGCGCCATCCCCGCAGCGAACAGTGCAGCGGGTAGCGCAGCCAGCCCCAGCCAGCCCAGCAGATGCGGCTGAACCTGAGTTCGAAACAGGCTGAACAGCAGACTGGCCAGCAGCGCGTTGCCGGTGACCGCCACCAGTAACACGCTGACCTCACCAGGCGAAAAACGCAGCACCTTGAAGGTCGGGCGCGCTGCCACCGGCGACCACTGCCGGAAGCCATTCATCACTGAATCCGCCAGCGGCGGGGCTGGCAAATGCACCTCAAGCGTCTCGCCTGTGCTCTGGGCGATAAGCAGGGTGTGAGGTTGCCGGCCGTGGGTGAACGCCACGACATGCCGCCAGGGTAGCCGTTTGCCATTAATCGACAGTCCGGACGCATCCAGTTGATAGCGCTGCTCGGGTAACACGAAGGCGGCCAGCGGCATTAACAGCAGCAGACAGGGCACGCCCCCCGCCACCGCGGCAAACCCGGCCAACGGCAGTGGCAGCCGGGTGGAGATGGCACTGGCGCCGAGCCAGATCAGCGTCGTGATCAGCAGCGACAGGAACAGTGAGCGCCGCCACAGCGGGAGCGCCTCATGCCAGGCCTGCCGCGCCGCCCGCGTCCGCGGCGGTGCATAGGTCCAGCGGATCCGTTCACTCATGGGTACCTCGCTGATTTAGCGGCTATCACAGGCCGGAGGCCCGGCAACGAGCCACTACGCCCGATCCGCCTTCTGACTGCAGAGCGGGTTGAATGATATAGCGTGTTTGCCCGTCATAGCGGGCAACCCGCACTGTGTAGCGGCCCGGCGTCATGACAGCGCCAAGCCAGGGGGGCAGCCGGGTAAGAGGCTGACCGCCCAGCGCGTACGGAAACACGCTGCCATGGGGATTGGGGGTGTGAACAACCAAGGCGTCGCTTGCCGAGTCCCGCGGATGAACCAGGGCAAACAGCTGATAGGGCTGCTTGCTCGACTCAAGTTCCCGCCGGGCGCCAGCCAGTGCCGTGAACAGCGCCGTCAGGTGGCGGTGGCGATGTGGCCAACCGAGATTGCCTATCCCTTGTACATCGAAGTGCTGATGCCACAGGTCGCACCAGCGGCGTTGTTCAAGCCCCACCCTGAAGCGCCGGGCCTGGGTGAACAGGTTAAAGTAATAGCCCGTCTCGGGCGCTTGCGGTGACGATGGCATGCTTGTTGTTCCTATACCGTGTCATTTATCGGCTATCACACCGAACCCGTGCCCATCAGGGGCGAGCAGATCGCCAACGTTGGAACAGAAAATACAGCGCCAGATAACCGCCCGACTGCAGCCCGACGAGCAGCCAGAGACCAATATGCCCTGACTGACCGGTCAACCACTGCGTTATCCAGCCATACCCTACCACGGGCCACAACAGCAGCGAGCCGACAACCACCTCGCTCGACGCGATAATGTCAGTTATCCCTGCGCGTTGTGCGCTCTCCAGATAAACAGCCCCATGCCAGAGCAACAGATAACCCACCACAGTCAGCAGCAGAACCGTGGCAAGCCACAACCCTTTTCGGGACATCATCCCCGCCCTCTGACCGTTCCGGCCATCCGCCACTCGACACCAGCCATATCCGCGATAGGTGGCAATTCATGCCCCCCCATGGCGCCGATTCCCCCTGCGCCACCCTGACCAGAGCGTCAATAGCAGCCATAACAGCAAAAAATAGCAGACCGAGAACACAGCCCCGGTGAAGGGTGCCAGCGTGCGGCCCGTATCGGCAATCACATCCAGCATGGCCTTGTCTTGTTGCGGGGTGATCTCGCTCCCCGAAAATACGCCATCACCATTCAGATCAAACGAGGCCAGGGTGTTGTCCAATTCATATTGGCGATACACCGCCGAGGCGATGATAAACAGGTAAACCACCAGAGCCGACAGCAGCGCCCTGAGATAACGTTTCATCCTGCCCGCACACAAACGGTCATTGGCGATGCCGATGACAACCGGGGTGAACAGCAGTCCCCCCAGGACGATAACTAAATTCATTTTTTCCCTGTGCCTGCCGGCGTCATTATCAACATGTCAGCGCCTGCGGTGGAATATTGTTGCGCGGCACCGCCTGGTTTTTAAATTGGATCGGCGCCAGCCCCGTCATGACAGAAAATAAGCCACGCCTGCCCATAGGCCATCTCTGGCGTAAAGACGCAACCTGGCCCCGCCCGGCGAGGACCTGAAGGTTCACCTATTTACCCAGCGCCATGGAGTCGACGTCGAGTCGTCCACCGCACTTTCTGCAGACCCGGTTCAGGAAGCCGCCATAATAAGCGACACCGACTATTTCTCCCTGGTAGGTCACTGGCATATTACAGTGCGGGCACGTCAGCCGGTCGAGGTAACGTTTAATCATCAAGGGCAGCAACAGCCCCGCCAGCGCGAAGAGACTGGAGAGCCAGTATGCCGCCAGCCCGATAAGGCAGACTAACCAGAAAACAGCCAGCCACACTATGAGGAGTTTGTTATAGACTGACATTCCGCCTCACCTGCCACGCATTGCTCATTCAAAAACATCCTTGCTGACCATGCTCCGATATATCGCACCGCTGAAGCTGCATTCATAACTCCCTTCTGCTCCTGCCCCCAATTCATAGGCAGCAAAGAGTAGCGTGGCGCTCTGCCTGGTCAGCACCCATGCGTCCATATCGTAAGCCTTGCGTTCAATATCCGGCAGGTAGGAGGCTCTGTCGGGCTCGATGCCCATCTCCGCCTTGTTGTCGCGGATTTGTTTATCGCAGCTGCTTTTTATTAAATCCAACGCTGCAGCATTAAAGACGTCGTCATATTCGGCATCCCGCCCTTCCTTGAGATTCACATTAACGGTAGACACGCCGCCCTGAGCGCCGGCGGTATGCGGATAACCGGAGCCGTCGATGATCGTCACCGATATGAAGGCTGGCGAGAAGTCATTTATATCTGCCTGCATGGAGATGAAATACCTATCCGCTTCTTCGGCCGGTTCGGCAAACCAGGTTGCCTCACGAATAATGGTTGCCATGCGCGCGTTAAATTGTTGCGGTCCTTTGGTTGTCGGCCGGTTGAATTTGAACAATTCAATATCCACATTCGTACGAGCCTCTTTGGTATTGGCCTTTTGAAAACCAATATAAGGCAGCAACTCCAGCACAGCATCAGCCCCTTGAATTCGCAGAGGTGAGAAATAGCGTAAACGCCGGTCGGTGATCTCCTCCAGACAATCGACGCGTGTCGACTCGACGCTATCACCGCCGCAGCTTGCATCCCGCTCCGCCAGCCACTTCCGCTGCGACAGCCTGATCTGCTGCTTATTTTCGCTGACGCCGAGCAGAGCCTGATATTTTTTATTTAATGCTTCATCCTTTGCCTTGAGGGTCTGATGACTACAAATAGCGTGCTCGACGCCGGTTTTAGCCTGGGCACAGTCAAAAGCCATGGCGGGAGCCGACAGGCTCGCCATGATCAACCCTAATATGTAACGCACGGTTCCTTCCTGTTATGTAATATGCTGACGGAAAGTTATTAATCCGGCCGGAATAGCACGTCGGTGCGATTAGAACAGCGTAATCGCACGCATGAATTAAATCAGCGGCATAGGATTAAGAAGCTAAAACACAGCGAATTAATTAGATGATGAAGTTATGATTCATCCTCATTTTTTAAATCTATTTATTTTTATAAGCACGTAGATTGGACTGAATAAAATGAAGTCCAACGTTTACCGCGTTTAAGTTAAATGCCATGATCTAGTCATAATCTTCCGTTTAACCAGCAGCATTGTTAATTTATAAAAGACGTTAGCGGCTCGGTAAACGTTGGGCTTCGCAAGCTCAGCACAACCTACGAGCTCAAAATTCGGCAACCCTACCAAGCGAATTACGGCTTGCCGGAGACTTGCAAACCATAAAAGCAGACAGTATCTACGTGCGTTAATATTTTTCATGATAAAATGCTGCATAACCTTCTTTATATTCACAGTTAGGGCATAAATTTGCTTCTTCATTGAATCCACAAGAAGAGTAAATATATGCTTCACGGCAATGCTTGCAATCATGAACTTTCTCTTCGTATCCGCAAACCAAACACTTTTCGTGTTCAACATCAAATGTGTCGTTGTGGCAAAATGTACAACCTATGACATATATGTCATTTTCAAATATATTGTCACTTGCGGTTTTGCGAATATTTTCATAGAACTGCGTGTACTCTGATAGGGTCGACCATTTCCTATCTTTAAAGAAGATTGGTTTCCAATCTAAATTCAAATGTTTATCTGAAAAGTGAAAAACAAATGATAATGCTTGGCCAACTAAAACTGTGGCATCTTTATCTGTAATTGAAAACTCATAGTGTTCTATTTCATTTCTTTTTTCTCTTGCGGAGGTTATGGCTCCTATTTCTTCTTTGGAGAAGGTGATATTACCTATATTCTGTAATCGTTTTAATGTTTTTTCAGCGCCAACCGTAAAGGCATCCTTAGATGGATATTTATCGATATTGTCATACACAAACGCCGGATGAATTTGTCTCAGCTTTTCTTTTAATAACAATTCTATCGCATGAGCAATGTCGATAATTATTCTTTTCCAATCACCAGTTTGATTGCTTTGTATTGGCTTTATATGAGCTAAAGCATGCTCTAGCGAGTCACGAGCATTTTCTATGAGATTGAATTTATGCATAGGAACGAGGCCTAACATTGGAAATTAGCACGTAGGTGCGATTAGCGCAGCGTAATCGCACGCATGAATTAAATCAGCACGTAGGTTGTGCTGAATAAAATGAAGCCCAACGTTTACCGCGTTTAAGTTAAATGCCATTGTCGAGTCGTAATATTTGGTTTAACCAGCAGCATTGTTAATTGATAAAAGCCGTTAGCTGCTCGGTAAACGTTGGGCTGCGCACGCTCAGCCCAACCTACGTGCTTATCCATATAGGTGATAGACGATTAACAAAAACCAGATAGGCGTGATGAGGATAATCGTCAATCGATATTTCAGGCCTGGTGCATGCAGATGATCAGGCACAAATAACCAGGCATTGGAAAAAATGGTGCCATGATGTTCATTTTTAATATTGGCCACCACTCCAAACCAGCATCCAAGTGTAATAATCGAAAAAGTAAGCCAGGTTAACAGCCATAGCATGTTTATCAATCACCTTATCTTGCACAGCACAACGTTTACCGTGTTTAAGTTAAATATCATGCTCGAGCACGCAGGTTGGGCTGAATAAAATGAAGCCCAAGGTTTACCGCGTTTAAGTTAAATGCCATTGTCGAGTCGTAATATTTGGTTTAACCAGCAGCATTGTTAATTTATAAAAGCCGTTAGCGGCTCGGTAAACGATGGGCTTCGCACGCTCAGCCCAACCTACGTGCTAAATCGGAAAAAATAATCAAAAAATGTTTTTCTTTGCAATTAACATACGTGCGATTACGCTTCGCTAATCGCACCTACGGACCTCACAGCGAATAGTCCTCAAATTTTACGAGTTGCCAACAAGTGGCGGTTTTTTCAAAGCGAAACGCAAATGAATAGTCTGTATCCGGTTTTGTGAACTGCACCAAAAATCGCCCCGGCTTTGATGTCACCACTTTTGTGAATGGCGTCGAGGCCTGCTTTGTCCTGCTTGGGTAATTAACTCGCGAATACTTGGAATCGGATGCGCTGTGGATTTTGTATGTGACCGTCTTTGGTTCCGGCTCAGCGGAGCCATCAATATATGTGGCCGCAAGCGGGAAACGGGTGTTCTGTCTTTGAAACTCTTGTTCGTTTTCGAATTTCAGTAGGAACGAATTAAAGTCAGAAGTGCAAGGTTCTGCCGCTAATACAATAGATGGCAGAATTGATAGGACAATGAACGATGCAATCAATCTACGCATAGAACCTCTAACACTTTAGTTATGGGGCGCGCGGCTTTTATGCACGTCCCAGTGAGCGAAGCGAACGACATAAACTATTGGTTATGGCCAAATTAATGTAATTGGTTTTTTAATTCTTGTGATTCTTTGAGGCATTTTTGTAGTTCCTGTATGAAAGATTCAACCTCGTGATCAGTCAAGTCAAGCGGATCCCCGTGTGAACCAACTGCTATTACACATATAGCTGAACCATCAAACCAGGCATCTAATCTTTCTTTTGTTTGTAAATTTGAACTCATGATGTTTCGTCTCATAACGGTTTAAATGCAGGCACTAAGCAATGCTGAGTAGGCAGCATTAAAAGCGACATATTTTTTGAAATACTCACAACGCACCTGCATTTTTCGCTCTTTCTATAAGGATTGTTATCCACGGATTATCAGTCCTTATGAGACATTCTTTAATTGGCCAATGCGGTGCCGTTTCAACTAAGTGTAAAATAGACCAAGCGATACCAAAGAATTCATCAAAACCAAAGATAGATACTATTGCTTTGGCCTCATCATCGGTGATAGGGCCATCAATCGAACTAACGATTAACTCAATAAACTTCACCTCTTCAACGCTAGCAACATCTTCTGCGGGAAGAACACCTATAGAAACAAGATTTTTTATTTGTTCACGCATGTCTTATTGTTGCCATAACGATCCTTTTTAAGCGGCAAAATGACGCCTATCAGGCACATGGTCTCGCTAGGGTTACCAGGTGCCGACCTCGGTAAAAGCCATGGCTACCGCCCCTGACTTGCGGCTGTCACAGTGCCGATGGGCGGATAGTGGCGCAGCCTGTCAGCGCCAACAGGCACCTTGCGCTTTTTGAGTCCCTAGGCTAGCGCAAACGTTTCGCCGACAAAATAGCTCCGATTGAGAAAGATCGCTGCGCAGGGCGTTTTTATTCAGTAACGAGACATGGGCCATGGCCTGAGCCGCGGCGCCGACTGCCATGTTGAGGCTGGCGTTTGAGGTTGATGCAGGCAAGCCATCAGCAGCCCCGCAGGCTGAGCCACTGCAGGCACACATTCTGGCAATGGCCGCCGAGGTCATCGGGGGAAAGCCGGGCGGGAGACAAAACCGCCGCCGTTGTCTCGGCAGCAGAAGAGGCGCCTACGGGCCTGGCAGACCCGTAGGTTGAGCTACTGCGCAATCACTCTCGCAGCGGCAGGGGATCACACTGGCGGCCGCAGCGGACCGCGCAGGCTTAGCAGCAGTCCCAGTTGTACCAGACGCGGGAGAAGTCGCCGGCGGCGAGGCGCTCGGGCTGGATAAAGAAGTTACCGACGCCGCAGTCGCCCCACATGATCCAGACGTCGTCGTCTTCGTCGTGGGTGTCCATCTGGAACAACAGCTGCCACTGCTCGTTCGACAGCTCGTAGCTGCGCGGATCTTCCTGGGTGAAATAGGCATAGCCGCCCAGCTTGCTGCCGGTGCCGATACCGAGATCGAACAGGTTGTCGATCAGGCTGTCGTCGATCTCGTCAATCTTGCGGGCAATGGCCTCGAAGCGCACATCGCTCGGCGCCGGCAGATCGTTGACCAGCGCAAAGCTCAGGCTGTACTCCTGCTGCAGCGGCAGCTGGCACAGGCCATCCGGCTGCGGGATCGCCGCGGCATCCAGCGCCGGGAGATCACAGTGCGGGTGATAGACCACGCGATAACCATCGGGCTGGGCCAGCACCTGATCCAGCGAACGGTCGAAATCCATGCCGTAGGTGTCATCGTTGGCGATAAAAAACTGCAGCAGCCCCTGGCGCGGCCAGAGTGGCAACGCCGGCAGCTCGGCCAGATTGAACTGCGCCAGCAGGCACAGCGGCGCACCGGCCGCGGTGTGCGGGTAGTCCATGCCCTGGGGCCACCACGCCAGGCCGCCAAACTTGCTGCTGGTCGCACTCGCCGCTGCGGCGGCATGGGGGGTGAGCTGAATGGCCGGCAGGCCATGGGCCGCCAGCTTGGTCAATACGGTCTGCATATCGTCTTGCATCGGGATCTCTCCTCCATACGGCGCCGTGTGCCTGCGCAGTCACGGCGTTGTTACGGGTGCATTACTGGCGGCACTCGCCTTCCCACTCACCGAGCATGTCATAACGCACCAGGGCATCATCGCCCATCTCTTGATGATAGGCCGCGACCTTGGCATCGACACAGGCTTGTTGCGCGGCGCTCAGGGGTACTTCGGCCTCGGCGGCCTCCGCCGCTGCCGCGTCGGGCTGGGATTCGGCTTCAGGGGCAGGTGCGGGAGCGACGTCCGGTGCCGGGGCTGCCGGCCGCGGCACTGTGACGCCCACCGACATCATGAACACGCGAATGTCATCCAGCGCGAGACTGACTTCAGCCATCTCCTTGTCCTGCAACCAGTCGAGATCGTATTCAATTTCGTGCTGGAACGGGCGGCCATAGTAGGTGAAGCTCAGATCGGCGGCGCAGCTCTTCTGTCCCAGGCTGTCATCGGCAGAGCGGGTCTTGATGTTCTCGACCGTCAGCGCGTCGAGGCCGGGTTTCATCTCGCGATACCACTGCGAGGCGGACAGATGCTGGTCGAGGATATCGAGCACCGTCTGTTTGTTGTCGTCGTCGTTGCAGTCGAGGTCCATGGCATCGCTGCAGCCTTGCAGCATAATTACGCAGCCTAACAGGCTTGCGGCAGATAAAAAACGCATCGAACTCCCTTCCTTCTATGCAAATCGGCCGCTGAACCCGTCAAGCCGCCTTCGGCCAACACGTTACCGTAAAGCCGGCAGCGAAAACAGGCGCCAGACGAGGAAATGGCTATAAATTCAAGTTTTTATTCGGATTTTGTTCCTGCAGGCGATGCTGCTGCAAGGCGGCCTGCAACCAGGCGCCAGCGGGCCCCAACGGCCGGGCACTGTGCCACAGCAGCTCGATCGGCAAGGCAGAGCTGGGGGGCAACGCCTGCTCCGGCAGGCAGATCACCTCACCGCGTGCCAGCGGCTCGGCCAGCAAAAACAGCGGCACCGCGCCCCAGCCCAGCCCCTGTTTTACCAGCTCCAGCACCGCCAGATCCCCTTCCGCCCACCAGATGTCCGACGACAGGCGGAAGCGCTCGCGCTCGCCCCCCGCCTGACGGCCGGTCGCCATCAGCTGGCGTTCGGCCTGCAGATCCGCTCGCGTCGGTTGCCACTTCTGCGCCAGAGGGTGGTGCGGCGCCACCACAATCGGCATCTCGACCAGCCCCAGGCCGAACCGCGACAGGGCCTGCGGCGTGGTTAATCCCTGATAGCCGATTCCCAGCTGGGCCCGCCCGGTCAGCAGCATGTCGCTCAGATCCTCCATCATCGGAAACAGCAGCTCCAGCTCCAGATGCGGACAGACCTGCGCAAACTGCACCAGCACCGGACTGAACCAGGGCAGCAGGGCGTCATCGTCGATAGCCAGCGTCAACCGGGCCTCGAAGCCATCGGCCAGCTCCGCCGCCAGCGCCAGCAGGTTGCTCTGCTGGGTTAACAGCAGCCGGGCCTCGGCCAGGATCCGTTCGCCGGCCACCGTCAGGCGCGGCAGCCGTCCGCGGCGGTCAAACAGCGTCAGCCCCAGATCGATCTCCAGGTGAGCGATGGCCGTGCTGACGGCGGACTGAGCCCTGCCCAGCTGCCGGGCGGCAGCAGAGAAGGAGCCGGTGTCCACCACGGTCACCAGCAGATGCAATGCCTCGAGAGAGAGTTTCATCTATCTGTTTTCCTGATAGGTACTAACTTGGTTCTATAACCATAACTATATAGATTGCGGCGCATCACGCCACCAGACGGGAGATTAGAATGAAGATGAAGATGCGCACTGGCGCCGATCGTTTACGCCATACGGTCGGATTTGAACTCTGTGGCATGTTGCTGTCAGTACCGCTGCTAAGCCTGGTCACCGGCCAGGGTGCCACCCACCTGGGGGCGCTGGCCATCGGGTTCGCGCTGCTGGCCGCCGGCTGGAACTACCTGTACAACCTCGGCGTCGATCACCTGATGCTGCGCGTGCTGGGCCGACTGGAGAAGCGGCTGGCGGAGCGCGTGCTGCATGCGCTGCTGTTCGAGGTCGGATTTTTGCTGATCGCCCTGCCGCTCACCGCCTGGTGGCTCGGGATCTCGTTGTGGCAGGCGCTGCTGCTGGATATCGGCATGGCGCTGTTTTATGTCGTGTATGCGTTTGTCTACAACCTGGCCTACGACCGTCTGTTCCCGCTGATGCCGGCCGGACGCCCGACGCGATGCTGAGGCCGCCCGCCAGCGGTGGCCAGGTGCCCGGAGTCTGCAATCGGTTGCCTCATCACAACCAGTTGAAAAGATTTGTAATATTTATGTGGTTCCAGTTGAGGTATGATGCCATCGGCTGCCGCCCCAGCCTGTTTCTGCGCGCCATGGGCGACCATAACAACGCATAACCACGGATGACATATCATGCATAACTGGAACAGTCTGCGCGTCAAAGTGAGCGCTGGTCTCATCATTCTTACGGTATTGATCCTGCTGAGCAGCGTCATCAACTACCGCGCCCTGACCACCTTGAGCACGAATTCAGAACAGATTTCGGGAATCCTGCTGCCGGCCGATCAGGCGGTACTCAACGGCGATCGCGATCTCTATCAGGCCATGCAGGCCGAACAGGAAGCCTTGCTGGTAACCGATCTCAGCCAGTTGCCGGCCATCAAGGCCGAGTTTGACGATAACGTGCAACAGGCACGGGATCGGATGCATCGCTTCTTGCAACTGATGGCCGGCTACCCCGAGGTCACGGCGCGCTTCAGTGCCTTTGATCAGCACTTCAGCGACTGGCTGGCGCCATCGAATGAGGTGTTTGCGCTGCTGGCGGCGGGCAAGCGAGAGGACGCTCATGCCCGGCACCAGGCGGCAGATGCGAAGTTTGCCACGCTGCGTGAACTCTATAACCTCGCCGGTGACCAGGCCGATAGCCTCGCTCAGACCCGGCATCAGCAGACGCTTGAACTCAGCAGCAGCCGCCAGCAGATGACGCTGGCCATCGCACTCTGCTCGCTGCTGATTGGCGTGGTGCTCAGTTACCTGAGCCCCAAGCTGATCGTCAACGCCGTGAATGCGGTGCGCCAGAAGATCGATGACATCAGCATGGGCGGCGGCGATCTGGTCAGCCGCTTGCCGATCACAAATCAGGATGAGCTGGGGCAGCTGTCACGCAGCGTCAATCGGCTGCTCGACCAACTGCAACGGCTGATCCAGGATGTGGTCAGCGATGTGCGCCTGCTGGAGAACAACACGGCAGGCATGGGCAAGACGGTCGCTCACGCCGAGGCTATCAGTGACCGCCAGCACCAGCATCTGAGCTCGTTGGTCACGGCCATCACCGAGATCAGCCATGCGGTGCAGGATATCTCGCAACATGCACAGAAGACCTCAGCCCAGAGCCAGGACGCCCAGAGTGCGGCCAATGAGGGCATGATGCTGCTCGACAAGAACATGGTACTCAGCCAGCAGCTGTCAGGCAGCGTTCAGCACACCGGGCAGATCGTGACGCAACTGGCCAATGAGTCCGAACGCATCACCTCGGTGCTGGATGTGATCCGCAGCATCGCCGAGCAGACCAACCTGCTGGCGCTGAATGCCGCCATCGAGGCTGCCCGCGCCGGTGAGCAGGGGCGTGGTTTCGCCGTGGTCGCCGACGAGGTGCGCACCCTGGCGGGCCGCACCCAGAACTCCACCGCCGATATCCAGACCATGATCAGCGCGCTCAAACAGCAGGTTGCCAGTGCCGTGGCGGCAATGGACAGCGGTTTCGAACAGATGCAAGCCTCGGTGGAGATGGCCGAGCAGATGCGGACGTCGTTCGCCTCGATCCAGTCCCTGGTCGCCGGGGTGCAAGACATGAACTTCCAGATTGCCTCGGCTACCGAGCAGCAGAGTCTGGTCATGAACGAAATCAACCAGAGTGTCAGCCAGCTCGACGAGTTGACGCGCGAGGCGCATCAGGTGTCAGAAGCGGTACAGGACAGCGCGCAGCAGATCGACCAGCTGGCCCACCAGCTGGAAGGGCGCATGGCACAGTTCCGCGTCTAAGCCTATTGCTGGACAGCGTCCCGGGGCGAGTCATCGCCCCGAGGGCGTTATCGCAGCCGGACGGCAAAGCCTCTGTGCCACTGACTGAAGAAAGCGCGGCACCATGTGCCCCGCGTGATGCGGACTGACACCATCACGTCACTGGCTGCGGTTCGGCCAGTTTTTCTACATCATTCATGCTCACCCGGTCGATGGCGAGCCTTGCAACGCCGTTTCGGGCGGGCTGTTCCCTCATCACTGTGTACAGCCTGCTGAACCCTCTCCTTGCCCCCTGCGGCATGTAACATCAATCTGATGATCTCGCAGCAGGGCGGATACGCTTCTGGCTCAGCACATCATCGACGTTGCACTGCCTCTTGGCGGCCGGACCACAGGCGATGTCATGACCGTCAATTCATTGATTACGTTATGAATACTATGGGTTAATTTTTAATTATTTATTTGGATAGCATGCATTTCACGTCTAGCTTTTAATGGTTGTCGGCGGAATAGTGAGCGTGGCAGAACCCGATGCGGTTGCCATATGTTGTTTATCCTGTCGCAGCCACAGGGCTATCCCGTTCTGGCCTGCAACCTGCAACACTTAACGAGCAACATCAATAGATGTATGACAGCCGATGAGAGCAAGGCGATTGCCGCGCATGTCCTCATCCCCAAGAGCACTGACTTTTAGGAACTGACGATGACCAACAAGATCCTTACTCTTAGCGTTCTGCTGTTTGCCGGTTATGCCAATGCATCCGTGCAAGATATCTTCTTCTCCTGCCCCAATGGCATGACGGTGCACCTGACCTCACAGGCTGCGGTTTACATCGATACCAAGCAGGTGAAGGTCAAGAAATACAACAACAACTATTTCGAAGTGACCAAGAATGGTGACACCATCTCCTTATCCCGTGATAGCGGATCCCAATTCTCTGCCTCTTATACCGGCAAGAATGGTGCGAACGGTGTCTGCAGCGTCACCCAGGCGCCGGCGAAGAATAATGACCCCTTCCCGTATGCCAGCAGCACAGCCAAAAACGCTCGTCCGGCCTGCATCGCGGCTGTTGCCAAACAGTTGGGAACAGGTCAGCAGGGGCTGGTCGTCACTGACATCATGGAATCAGAAGCGGCTACCGTGTTAATGGTTCAGGCTCCGCAAGCCGATGCGCCCTGGAAGTGCTTCACCGACCGCAAAGGCCATGTAACCGGCGTCGAGTACTCCGGCTCCGAGGGCTAACCCCAAACCGCATTCAGGGCGCTGGCAATCGAGACAGCCCAAGCGCCCTCAAGCCTGTCATCGCCATCCAGCATGCCGCTCAGGACCACGCATGATGATAGGGCAGCCTTCATCTTCTGAACCTGCGCTGCGACATGCTGCTTCATGGCCCCTGCCCCGCACACTCATTTTCCACAACCGCATCACCACGTGTTGCCAGCGCCGCCGCTTCACCACATCATAGCCCCCTCCTTTTAGCCTGGAAGATGTGAGAGCCATGAGTCTGTTCAAGCGCCTGAGAGGTCAGCCAAGCGAACCCAGCCAGGATCTGACCACTGCCCCCCAGATTCCTGCCACCCCGCCACAGACCAGAACGCGCAGTCATGACAGCAGGATCTCGCTGACGCCAGCATTGAGGGCGCGCTGCGAAGAGGCGCTGAGCCAGCGGCTGCAGCAAGCAGAACAGGCGCTGCAACAGCGCTGGCCACGCCCCGTGTTGCGTTTCAACCAGCGCGGCAAGTCCGCCGGCACCGCACATCTGCAGCGCTGGGAAATTCGTCTGAATGCGGTATTGCTGGCCGAGAATCAGGCCCTGTTCCTGCACGAAGTGATCGCCCACGAGCTGGCTCATCTGCTGGTGTTTGCCCGCCACGGCCGCACCCGCCCCCATGGCCCGGAGTGGCAGCGGCTGATGCGGCAGGTGTTTGGCTTGCCGGCACGGGTGACGCATGATTTGGACGTCAGTGCCGTCAGCGGCCCGCAGTTTGCGTACCGCTGCGGCTGTCGTGACCACCAGTTGAGCCTGCGTCGCCACAACAAGGTGCTCCGCCACCAGGCTCGCTATCTATGTCGGCATTGTGGCCACGCACTGACGGCCGTGACGACGGCCTCGTTGTAAGCCCGCCCGGCAACGGGTGTGGCACCCGGACGGATTGCGGCGCGATTAGGTGAATGAGGGGTGCGCCAGTGTGCCAGTTGCTCTCTCCACGTTCTGTTGCAAGCGGAAGTGACCCACCAGCCGTTGCAATCCGGCGGCATTTTCATCCAGCTGCGCCGCAGCAACGGCAGACTCGTGCGCACCGTGAGAGGCCTGCTGAATTACGCTGGTGATCTGATGCATGTTGCCGGCGATTTCATCCGTGACCATGGTCTGCTCCTCAACCGCGGTGGCAATCTGGCTGACCTGCAGTGAAACCGTGTTTACCAGCTCGAGGATCGCCTTGAGCGCATCACCTGACTGCGCGGCTTCATCACTACCGTGTTGGACCTGAGACACCCCCTGCTCCATCAAGGTCACCGCAGTCGCGGTTTCCTGCTGAATGGCGCCGATCATGTTGCTGATTTCGCCAGTTGCCTTGGCGGTGCGATTCGCCAGCACGCGCACCTCATCGGCCACAACGGCAAAACCGCGCCCTTGTTCTCCGGCTCGCGCCGCCTCAATTGCCGCATTGAGTGCCAGCAGATTGGTTTGCGCCGCAATCTGCTCTATGGTGCCGATGATGGTGCCAATCTGTTGCGAACGCTGCCCCAGTGCCGCCACGGCGGAAGCGGCCTCGCGCACTTTATCCGCCAGCAACTGCATGGCCCGGATCGAGGAGGCCACCACCTCGGCGCCCTGATTGGCGGTGTGATAAGCCTGTTGCGCGGAGTCGGCGGCCGTCTGGCAGCTGTGGGCGATGGCATTGGAGGTGGTCGTCATCTCTTCGCCTGCGGTCGCCACTGTCTGTGCCTGGCTCGACATCTCATCGGAACCTTGCGCTATGTTGTCTGCAATCGCCCTGAGCTGGGTCGCGGCACTCGCCACCTGACAGGCGTTGCCCGACATCTCGCCCAGCATGTGGCGCAATTGATGCGACATGCTTCGCATCGCGGCGAATAGATCGGCAATCTCATCGCGTCCTCGCACCTCGATCTCCATAGTCAGATCGCCTTTGGCCAGCTGATTTAGAAAAATCACGGCGGTGGATAAAGGATGCGTCACGGAGCGGGCAATCCACCAACCAAAGCCGATGGTGATGACTATCGCCAGCAGCAATACCGTTACAAACAGGGTGTGCAGTTGATTGTAGCGACGCTCGCCCTGTTCATACTCATGTTGTGCCACGTCCAACTGGATTTCGACCAGGCGGTGCAATGCGGCTGACATGGGTTCTATGCTCTGATACAGCTGGTTAAGCACAAAATCATGCAGGGCGGCGGCATCCTGGCGCTGAATGATTGCCTGCAGCGTGTCGAGGGTCCGATCAGCTACCGCCATGACGGGGTGGATAACCGCCACTTGCGCCCGCTCTGCGGCGACCAGTTCCGTGTGTTCATATGCGTTCCAGTGCTTGGCGATATCCTGCCGCGCGGCGGTTATCAGCGGCAAGGCCTGTGCCCAACTCATGTGTCCGTTATGCAGCTTATGGCTGATTGCAACCAGATCAACGGCATAGAGATCCGCTATCACCTTCAGATCTTTTAGCGGCAACACCCTGTCGTGATAGACGGTTTCCAGCGCTTCGTGACTTTGCCGACTGTCTTCCAGGCCTGACCAGCCGACAGCTACCAGTGCCAGGATAAGCACTCCCAGCAGGCCATACAGGCGTGGAGCAATCTTGATGGAGTTGAGCATAGGGACACCTTTTGATGTTTAGCAGCACTCGCCTCATGCAACAAAAGAGGCATTCAGATGAAATATAGCCACAAGAGGCACAGAAGGAGCTCGGGTGCGAACGGCACAACAAAAAAAGGACTCAAGAACGCCTTAATCTGGGTGGCCGATAGATTATTTCGATATATCCGAGGCGACATGTCGCAAAAAATGAATCAAGATTGTCTCTTTTTTGCGCGCCAGCTGCGTTAGTCTAGAAACGAATTTACCCATTCGAGTCACTATGCTGGACGCATAACCTGACAAGCGGAGGCCAAAGTGGCAACACAGCAACCATCCCCTGTACCCCGTTGTACCCTCTCCCTGCCCATTCTGGTGCCCAGCCTGATTGTGATCGGTCTGCTGCTGCTGACCTGTTCGCTGGCACCGGATGCGGCAGCCCGTTTCTTCGGCGCCGGCCAGAGCTGGATTGCCCAGCACTTCAGCTGGTTTTATGTGCTGGTCGTCGGCCTGTTCCTGATCCTGCTGCTGGTGCTTGCCTTCAGCACCTATGGCCGCATCCGCCTCGGTCCGGATGATGCTCGCCCCGAGTTCAGCTTTACCTCCTGGTTGGCGATGCTGTTTGCCGCCGGCATGGGCATCGGCTTGATGTATTTTGGTGTCGGCGAGCCGATGATGCATTTCCTCTCGCCCCCCCAAGCCAGCGCTGGCACGCCGGCCGCCGCCCGTGAGGCGATGGTCACCACCTTCTTCCACTGGGGCTTTCACGCCTGGGCCATCTACGCGATTGTCGGCCTGGTGCTGGCCTATTTTGGCTTCCGCTATAACCTGCCGCTGACCATTCGCTCCGGCCTGTACCCGATCTTCAAGGAGCGGATCCGAGGCCCCATCGGCCATGCGGTCGACATCTTCGCGCTGGTCGGTACCATCTTCGGTATCGCCACCACGCTGGGATATGGCGTGCTGCAGCTCTCGGCCGGGATCACCCGTCTGACCGGCATGGATACCGGTGGCGAGCTGTTCCGCTTCAGCCTGATCGGCGTGGTGATTGCTCTGGCCGCGATCTCCGCCGTCACCGGCCTGGACAAGGGCGTCCGCCGCCTCTCCGAACTGAACCTGCTGCTGGCCATCTCGTTACTGCTGTTTGTGCTGTTTGCCGGGCCGACGGAGTACATCCTCGGCGCGCTGTCGGAGAACATCGGCAACTATGTCTCGCAGCTGACCCAGCTGACGTTCCGCACCTTCACCTACACAGAGCCGAATCAGAGCGGCTGGTTTGGCAACTGGACGCTGTTGTACTGGGCCTGGTGGATCTCATGGTCGCCGTTCGTCGGGCTGTTTATCGCCCGCATCTCCCGCGGCCGCACCCTGCGAGAGTTCATCCTCGGCGTACTGTTCGTGCCCACCGCATTCAACCTGCTGTGGATGACGGTGTTTGGCAACAGTGCCATCTGGCTGTCGCTGCACGGTGGCGAACAGGCACTGGCGCAGAGCGCCAGCAATGTCGATGCCCTGCTGTTCAACTTCTTCGATCTGCTGCCCGCCTCCGGCATCACCTCGGCACTGGCGGTGATTCTGATCAGCGTCTTCTTCATTACCTCCGCCGACTCGGGTGCCTTTGTCATCGATAACATCGCCACTCAGGGGGCCGAACGCTCACCGGTATGGCAACGGCTGTTCTGGGCTGCGCTGCTCGGTCTGACCGCGGCGATCCTGATGGCCACCGGCGGCCTGGCAGCGCTGCAGTCGATGACGCTGATCGCCGCCTTGCCGTTTGCCGGCATCATGCTGCTGCTGTGCTACAGCCTGTGGCGTGGCTTGCAGGCGGATTTGGCGCATTCGACCCGACGGCTGTCTCCCGCTTCCGACTTCTGGAATGGCAAGCACTGGCGCCATCGTCTCGATCGCCTGGTGCGCCACACCGGGCCACGCGAAGCCGAACGCTTCATCACGCTGACCGCTCAGCCGGCGCTGCAAAGTGTCTGTGACGAGCTCAATGAACGCGGCCTGAACAGTCGGGTCGAACAGAATGACAACTGTCTGCTGGCATTGGTGGTACCACAGGAGGGGCGGCGCGATTTCTATTATGGCGTCCGCCTGGAGTCGCGGGCGGCACCGGCCTTCAATCCATTGGCGGCTGCCCACAGCGGCGATCAGGACAAGCGGCTGTGCGAGGTCATGACCTTCTTTGCCGATGGCCGCGCCGGCTATGACATCCAGTATCTGACGCGTGACGAGGTCAGTGCCGACGTGCTGCGTCAGTACGAGCGCTACCTGAGCCTGATTCAGAATGAGAGTGCCGAACTGCTCAACAGCGCCCCCGAACATACTCCGCTGCCGCCGCTCGAAGGTGAGAGTAGGCCGTCACCATGACCGTCAACGAAAAGGCCGGGTGACCCCGGCCTTTATCTTTGCTGTGCGTTGGCGCGTCACACCACCTGCTGACGCAGAATCGAAACCTCGGCATCGACCAGCGTGCCGGCACGCAGGCCAGCGACAATCTGCTCGCTGCTAAACCGGGCCTGGGGATACAGCACCACCAGACTGGTGTCGCCAGGTTGCAGGAAATGGTGCTCGCCAAACTCGGTATAGCGGGTCGCCCCTATGCTGATCAGCGCCTGCGACGGATACCCGCACAGCGCCAGGTAGCCGGCAATGTCTTCGGCGGGACCTTCATCTGGCTGTTCGTTCATCTTTTCGATGATCCAGTCGAGCAGTGTCTGATGGAAATAGCTGTAGTCGACGACGGCACTGTCAATGCCATAGGCGTATAGCTGGCCATCGCGCAGCAGAAAGCTGGCGATGCGGTAGCCGTCGAGCCGGCCACCGGGCTGCAGGTGGTCCAGAGGCAGCAGGCTGGCGGCAACGCCTTTGCTGTCGGCGCCCCAGTTCTTCTTCTCGCTGATCTTGCGCGCACCTTCGCGGCGGATAGAGCAGTCGTTGTAAGCCCCAAAGGCACGAGGCGTCAGCGCCGTGACCCTGTGCTCCGCATCATAGTGGATATCACACAGCAAGCCGACTTCCGGCTCGATCTGCAGATGATCCGCCCCTTGTGGATAACGAATGGTATCGTGACTCAGCGGATAGGTAGCGAGGAAATGATCACTCAATCCCGGCAGATAAAACGGGAAAATGGCCTTCGGTGCGACCGCATCTTTGACCTTGACGGCGACAAAATCCCGCGCCTCACCGGCCTGCTCCAGGTGGCCGGCAAAGTTGCCGGCCACACCCAATCCAATCACCTGCTGATACGCCATGACAACTCCTTGTTGGCCCGGAAAATGCGTTGCAATGGCCACCGAGTCTAGTCGCTGGCCATCCGGCGTCAAGGCATGTCCTCTTTTCTTCTGTTGGTTGAATGGTATCCTTGGCAACGCTGCCTGTTAATTCAGGCAGGTCGCCGTTTTTAGACAGGAGTTCATGTTGAGGTTAATCCCGTTCGCACTGGTACTGGTTTCGCTTGGCGCACATGCCGAGCCGCTGACGTTCGCCGAGGCGCAAAAGAAACTGTTTACCCTGTACTGGTCGAATCGCAACCAGACTACCTTCTACTGCGGCTGCCCGATTCGTTATCAAGCCAACAAGATGGTGCCCGCGCTGAAAAGCTGTGGCTACCAGGCACGGAAATCACCGGCCCGCGCGGCAAGGATCGTCTGGCAACACGTGATGCCGGCCGTTGATTTTGGCCGCCAGCGTCTGTGCTGGCAGGAGGGCGGACGAAATAGCTGCGCCAAGAATGACCCGGGCTTTGCGCAGATCGAAGGTGACATGCACAACCTGGTCCCCGTCATCGCCGAGATCGATCGCGACCGCGCCGACATGCCATTTGCCCTCTGGGATGGGCAATCGGGTCAATACGGGAAGTGCGATCTGGTTGTCGACTTCCAAGCCCGGCGGGTCCAGCCACCGGCTCGCAGCCGGGGCGCCATCGCGCGCGCCTACCTGTATATGGCCGAACGTTATCAGCTGAAGCTGCCATTGCCGCAACGCCAGTTGTTCGAGTCATGGAACAGCCAGTACCCGGTCAGCGAGTGGGAGTGCGATCGCGATGACTACATCGCCGATGTCCAGGGCAACCATAACCGGTTCATTCAACAACAATGTCATTAATATCGAGAGTCCAGCGCGGCATGTCTTACTCGAACAACGATCTCTTCTCGCCACGCCAGCTTCGATGGCTGGCGGCAACCCTGTGGCTGAGCCTGCCACTCTCAGCCCACGCAGCAGCGGCTTCCGCTGCGCAGCCACAAACCTTTGTCGCGGCCAAAAAGGCGCTGTTCAAGCTGTACCAGGCCAATCCTCAACAGACCACCTTCTATTGCGGCTGCCCGATCCGCTATCAGGGCAAGAAGATGGTTCCCGATCTCGAGCGTTGCGGCTACAAGGTGCGCAAGCAGGCCACGCGCGCGGCGCGAATCGAGTGGGAACACATCATGCCGGCCGCCGACTTCGGTCGTCAGCGCCTATGCTGGCAGGAGGGCGGGCGCAAGAGTTGCGTGAAGAATGATCCCGGCTTCGCGCAAATCGAAGGCGATATGCATAACCTGGTGCCGGCCATCGGCGAAGTCAACGGCGACCGTGGCGATCTGGGTTTCAGCGACTGGAACGCCGCAACCGGCATGTATGGCCAGTGCGAGATGGTCATCGACTTCAAGCGTCGCCAGGCCCAACCGCCGCAACGCAGCCGCGGTGCCATCGCCCGAGCCTACCTGTATATGGCCGAACGTCACCAGCTCCGGCTGTCCGATCAGCAGCGCAAGCTCTATAACGGCTGGAATCGGCAATATCCGGTCAGCCGCTGGGAGTGTGAGCGGGATGAGGCCATTGCCCGGCTACAGGGTAATCACAACCGTTTTGTCCAGGAGCAGTGTGACTGATGCGAGTGCCACGAATTTATGAACCCATGCCCCTTGCCGCCCATCAGACCCTGATGTTGAGTGACGATGGCGCCAACCATGTCGGCCGGGTACTGCGCATGCAGGCTGGCGATGCGCTGGTGCTGTTCGATGGCCGCGGCGGGCAATATCCGGCGACAATTCAGGAAGCCGGCAAGCGCCACGTCGCGGTGTTGCTGGGAGAACAGCAGCTCATCGAAGTCGAATCGCCGCTGGCCATCCATTTGGGACAGGTCATCAGCCGTGGTGACAAGATGGAGTTCACCATCCAAAAGTCTGTCGAACTCGGTGTCACCTGTATTACGCCACTGTTTTCCGAACGCTGTGGTGTCAAGCTGCAGGGCGAACGGCTGGACAAGAAGGTCGAGCAGTGGCAGAAAATTGCCATCAGCGCCTGCGAGCAATGCGGCCGCAACCGCATTCCCGAGATTCGTCCAGTGATGACCCTCGCGCAGTGGCTGGCCGAACCAACCACAGAATTGAAACTGAACTTGCACCCGCGGGCCCCGTTCAGCCTGACCACGCTGCCCCAACCGGATGCCGGCATTCGACTGCTGATTGGCCCGGAAGGCGGTCTGTCGAGCGAAGAGATCCAGCTCGCAGCCGAGCAGGGGTTCGTGGATATGCTACTGGGTCCCAGGGTACTGAGAACCGAAACGGCCGCCATGACGGCCATTACCGCACTGCAATGTCGTTTCGGCGACCTGATATAAGGAGAGGACATGGCCATCAAATTGGGCATAGTAATGGACCCGATCCAGTCCATCAAAATCAAGAAAGACACCAGTTTTGCCATGCTGCTGGAGGCTCAACGCCGCGGTTACGAGCTGTACTACATGGAGATGGCCGATCTCTATCTGGAACAGGGTACCGCCTATGCCACTATGCGCCCTGTGGCCGTGTGGGACAACGCCGAGAACTGGTTCGAGCTGGGGGATGTGGTCGACCAGCCGCTCAGCGAGCTGGATGTGATCCTGATGCGCAAGGATCCCCCGTTCGATACCGAATTCATCTACGCCACCTATATGCTGGAACGGGCCGAAGAGGCCGGCGTGCTGATAGTCAACAAACCGCAAAGCCTGCGCGATGCCAACGAAAAGTTGTTTACCGCCTGGTTCGCCAAGCATACGCCGACGACGTTGGTCACCCGCTCTGCCGCCAAGTTGCGCGCCTTCCACGCCGAGTTTCAGGATGTGATCCTCAAGCCGCTGGACGGCATGGGCGGCGCCTCGATTTTCCGTCTGAAGCCGGAAGACCCGAACGTGGGCGTCATCATCGAGACACTGACCGATCACGGCCAGCGCTATTGCATGGCGCAAACCTATCTGCCGGCGATCAAGGACGGAGACAAGCGCGTGCTGGTGATTGACGGTGAGCCCGTGCCTTACTGCCTGGCCCGGATCCCGGCCCAGGGTGAAACACGGGGTAATCTGGCCGCAGGCGGCAGGGGTGAACCCAGACCCCTCACCGAGAGTGACTGGGCCATAGCGCGGGCCGTCGGGCCGACACTGCGCGCCAAGGGACTGATCTTTGTCGGACTGGATATCATTGGTGACCGGCTGACCGAGATCAATGTCACCAGCCCGACCTGCGTCCGCGAAATCGAGGCAGCCTACCCTATCAGCATCACTGGGCTGCTGATGGATGCCATCGAACGTCGGCTCGCCAACCCATCCTAATTGCGGGGCGTTAAGGCCCCATTATTGCCAGGAGTTATCTGTCCGGATGAATTATTTGCCGCATCATCTGCTGATTGCCATGCCAAGCATGGAGGACAACTTTTTCTCCCGCTCGGTGATCTACCTGTGTGAGCACAACGAGAAGGGGGCTATGGGGCTGACCTTGACCGTGCCGCTGGATATGAATTTGCACGAGCTGTTGAGCCAGATGAAATTCGAACACATCATGCCCTCGCTGGAGGAGCATGATGTGCTGGCAGGCGGCCCGGTCAACACCGACCGGGGCTTTGTGCTGCACAGTCGCCAGGAGGGTTTTCAAAGCTCGATGCAGCTGGCACCGGATCTGATGGTGACCACGTCGCTGGATATCCTCAAGGAGATCGCCATCGGCAATACGCCGGAGCGCTTCCTGATCTGTCTCGGCTACGCGGGTTGGGAAGCGGGTCAGCTGGAGCAGGAGCTGTTGGACAACAGCTGGCTGACATTGCCGGCGACCAATGAGCTGATCTTCTCGGTTCCCTGGGAGCACAAGTGGCTGGCGGCCACCCAGGCACTGGGCATCGATATCTGGCGCGTGGCGCCGCAGGCAGGCCACGCCTGATGGCCGGCAATAAGAGCGTGGGCGAACGGACGCTGCTGAGCTTCGACTATGGCACCCGCAGCATCGGCGTTGCCATCGGCCAGGAGATCACCGCATCGGCCCAGCCACTCTGCTCGCTGAAGGCCAACGACGGTGTCCCCAACTGGGACGAGGTGGGCAAATTGCTGACCGAATGGCAGCCGGACTGCGTCATCGTCGGCCTGCCGCTGAATATGGACGGCAGCGAACAACCGCTGACCCAGCGGGCACGTAAATTTGCCAATCGTCTGCATGGCCGCTTTGGCGTCGCCATCGCCCTGCAGGATGAGCGCCTGACCACCACCGATGCGCGGGCCCGATTGTTTGAACAGGGCGGCTTCCGGGCACTGGACAAGGGGCGGGTCGATGCCATCTCGGCCGTGCTAATCCTCGAGTCCTGGATGGAAGCACAATACGGAGCCTGATTCTGCCCAGCCTTTCAGCTGACGCGCAGCCCAAGGCACGGTACTATCACCAGGTTGTCAATTGGATTTGTTGCCGAGGAGCCATCGATGAGTCAAACCGCCAAGAAAATCAGCTTTGGTCTGCTGGGCCTGCTGGCCGCCGCCTCGGCCATCTGGCTCGATTTCTATCTGCCCGAAAAACAGGTCACCACCATCACTGGGGTTGAAGTCAAACGGGTCGACAAGGATGGTCCCATCGGCAAGGAGAACCCGGCCGACGGCCCGACCATGGATGTCTATTACATCTATACGGCCAAGAACGATGATCAGGTACGCGTCTTCCGCAACGAAGATACCCGCTGGAGCTGGCCGTTCTACTTCAAATTCAACTCTGCCGATATTCAGGCCAAGGCCAAAACCTTGGAGTTTGACAAGAAGCTGGCGCGCATCACCTCCTATGGCTGGCGCATCAACATGTTCTCCTGGTTCCCCAATGTGACCAAGATTGAGATGGTCGATTCGGCCGATGTCTCGACATTCAGTTTCTTCCGTTGGTTCTGGTTCGTGCTCTGGGCGGGTCTGTTCGGCTATCTGGGATGGCAACTGTACCGTCTGTTTGAACGGCGGGCACTGCAGCACGGAGACTGAGGCGACCATCGCCTCCGGCAGCAACAAACAGGCCGCCTGATGGCGGCCTGTTTATCTGCTTGCTCCTGACCGAAGCTAGCGTGATGGGTCGTGATCCCAGATCCCCGGCTCAATCTGCCCCTGCAGCTCAGGGTAGCGGCTGGCATCGAAGCAAGGCACCTTCCCCAACTTGCGTTGCAGGTTATAGTCGCGAGCCAGTTTGACGGCCGTCCCCGACAGCAGCAGCAGTGCCACCAGGTTGGTCAACGCCATCAACGCCATCGACAGATCCGCCATTGCCCACACCAGCGGCAACTCGCCGATGGCGCCGAACATCACCATGCCCAGCACGAACAGCCGAAAGAACAGCAGGCCGGCCGGATGGTTATGTTCGAGGAACACCAGATTGTTTTCAGCGTAGGCATAGTTGGCCACGATGGACGTAAAGGCAAAAAAGAACACGGCACAGGCAATAAAGATCTGGCCGACACTGCCAATCTGCGAAGTCAGCGCGAGCTGAGTCAGCTGGATACCCGTCACACCGTTACCCGGCACAAACTGATCGGAAAGCAGGATGATGGCAGCGGTACAGGTACAGATGACAATGGTGTCGAGGAATACCCCCAGCATCTGGGTGTACCCCTGTGAAGCCGGATGGGGTGGGAAGGGGGATGCCGTCGCCGCGGTATTGGGGGCCGACCCCATACCCGCCTCGTTCGAGAACAAGCCGCGCTTGATGCCATTCATCATGCCTTGCGCCACGGCGTAACCCAATGCCCCCGCACCCGCCTGTTCCAGACCGAATGCCGAGCGGAAAACCAGCGCAAAGACCTCTGGTAGCTTCTCGATATTCATCGCCACGACCACCAGCGCAATCAGCAGGTATGCCAGAGCCATAAATGGCACCACCAGCTCGGAAAAACGGGCAATGGCACGGATGCCGCCAAAGATAATCAACCCGGTGACCACAACCAGAATCACACCGCTGACCCAGTCCGGCACCGAGAACGCCGTTTGCATGGCGGCGCTAATGGAGTTCGCCTGTACGGCATTGAACACCAGGCCAAAGGCGATGATCAGGAAGATGGAGAACAAGACACCCATCCAGCGCATGCCCAGCCCTTTTTCCATGTAGTAAGCCGGACCGCCGCGATAGTTGCCCTGATCATCCTTTACTTTGTACAACTGAGCGAGGCTGCTTTCGACAAACGCGGTAGCCATCCCCAGCAGAGCAGTCATCCACATCCAGAAGATGGCGCCCGGCCCGCCCAGATAGATGGCCACTGCCACCCCGGCCAGATTACCGGTACCCACCCGTGCGGCCAGACCGGTACACAGCGCCTGAAACGACGAAATCCCGGCACTGTCTGCGTGATGCCCTTGTTTCAGCACACTGAACATATGGGCAAAATGACGGAATTGAATAAAGCCCAGGCGCAGGGTGAACAGCACACCGACCCCCAACAGCAGGTAGATCAACACGGATCCCCACAGGATGTCGTTCAGATAGTTGATGATAATTTCCATCGTATTATTTCCTTTGTTGGCGACTCCGGCGCCTTCCCAAGCCACCGGAGCAGTCGACTGAATGAAACAGCCAACATTGTTATTTATTCTTAAACAAACGCGGCAAAATAGCACAAAATATTGATTTTTTGAACATCAAAGGCAATTTGCACCAGTGTTTCGTTAATTGGTTCATAAAGCTGACGTTTGCATAAAATCGCTTTCCTGCAAGCTTTCGTGGTTTCGAGTTGCGCAAATGGTCAAAGCTACGTTTACTGACGGGTGTCGACGGCCAGCCGGTCGTCATGCTGTAGTCTTACTGAGAGCTGTGCCATGACCAATCAACTGGAACAATTAAAACGCCTGACCACTGTCGTTGCCGATACCGGTGATATTGATGCCATCGCCAAATATCAACCTCAGGATGCAACCACAAACCCATCGTTGCTACTTAAAGCGGCCGAGATGCCGCGTTATGTCACGCTATTGGACGAGGCACTGCATGCCGCCGCCGGCCACGAGGACACAGAAATACAGCTACAGGATGCCGCCGATCGCTTTGCCGTTGCCATCGGCTGTGAAATCTTGAAACAAATCCCGGGCCGGATATCAACAGAAGTCGATGCGCGACTCTCCTTTGATAGCAACGCCAGCATCCGTAAAGCCCAAAAATTGATTGCACTCTATGCCGCTGCCGGAATCGGTAAGGAACGCATCCTGATCAAGTTGGCCGCAACCTGGGAAGGCATTCGAGCCGCCGCGGCACTGGAACGAGAAGGCATTCACTGCAACCTGACGTTGCTGTTTAGTTTCGCACAAGCCAGAGCCTGCGCCGAGGCCGGTGTGTTTTTAATCTCCCCGTTTGTCGGCCGGATCCTGGACTGGTACAAGCAACGCCAGCCAGAGCTGGCCCTCGGCGGGGAGCAGGATCCCGGCGTGATGTCGGTGCGCCGCATCTATGACTACTACAAACAGCATGGATACCAGACTGTGGTCATGGGAGCCAGCTTCCGCAACCTGGACGAAATCCGCGCGCTGGCAGGCTGTGACCGGTTGACGATCAGCCCGGCCCTGCTCGAACAACTGGCCTCCGAATCAGCGCCATTGCCCTGTGCGCTGTCTGCACAACAGGCTACCCAGCCAGCCCCCACCCCCCTCACCGAGGCGGAGTTTCGTTGGCTGCATAATGACGATGCCATGGCCACCGAGAAGTTGGCCGAAGGTATACGCCTGTTTGCGGTCGACCAGCTAAAACTCGAGGCGTTGCTGCGTAGCCGGCTATCGTCCTCTCGTCAGCCTGGAGTGTGAATGAACGCACGCCACGGAAGGGCGAAAATGCGCGCTGTCATCAAGCATTAACAGAACCATTTTATTTTTTTCTGGCCTGTGATATATCGAAATGCGATGACTAACGCGGTGTTAAGGAGTGACCATGGAAAGGTTCAATCTTGAAGTCGATGATCTGGTCGTTGTTGACAGTGAAACCCGCAACGCACGTCAAATTGCAAAAAAGCGCAAATGGCGTGAAATTGAGGCACTGAAAGAGAAATATCGTCTGCAAAAAGAGTTGGAATCGATAGATCTTGCGTACACAGGAGGCGCCGAACTCGAGCTTTGATGCGGTTATCCGCAGGACGGCATCACAATTAAAAAACGGATAACCCACAGTTATCCGTTTTTTTATTCCTGCGCCCCTTATCGCCTCACAATCCCAGCGACGCCGACAGATCGCGATAGCGTTCGGCTATCTGGCGTCCGAACAAGGGGTCGTCAGCGGTCTTGTAACGCCAGTGCTGCTCCAGATGGCGCCAGTCATCCTCGGTCAATTGGGTTCGAAGTTCGGGAAATACTTCCGTTTCTTCAAAATCCATATGCCGCTGCTGCAGCACGATAAAAGACTCCAGCTTGGCCGTCAGTTGCTCCAGCGGGATAACCGCATCCATCAGGATCATATCCACCAATTCCGTCAGCTCTTTACCGGCAACGACCACTTCATCGTGTTCTTGTTTCAAGCGGGAGGTGATTTGATCGTCATCACAGCGGTACTTGAGGTAATAGTCGTAGATCAGGTCTTCCTGTGGATGGTGGCATTGATCCGCGACCTCGCTCAGATAGCTGAGGACATCCTTTAACAAGCGATAGCGCACCGGTTTTTCGCCACGTATGGCAAACAATTGTTGACGCAGCAGGTCCAGTAATCTGGCGATATTGATATGTTCCTGATGTAACGCTTGCAGCATATCGATCCTCACTCCTTCGGAATGACCAACGATGAGTATAACGGCCATACCACCGAAAGGACGATTCAGTGTGCTACTTTGCCCGACAGGTCACGCTATCGGCGCAATTTGCCAGTTAATTGGCGCTTTCCCCTGCTGCTGCAATAACTGGTTGGTTTGTGAAAAGTGACGGCAACCAAGGAAACCTCTGTGCGCTGAAAGCGGACTGGGATGAGGAGCCATCAGGACCTGATGACGAGTACGGTCGATAAACTGGCCTTTTTTCTGGGCATGACTTCCCCACAACAGGAACACCAGCCCCTCGCGTTGGGTGTTGAGTGCGGCAATGACGGCGTCAGTGAACGTCTCCCAGCCAAGCTTGGCATGGGAGTGAGCCTTACCCGCCTCAACGGTCAGCACGGTATTGAGCAACAGCACGCCTTGCTGCGCCCACGACACCAGATAACCATGACCTGGGTGGCTAAACCCCGCAATGTCCTGCCCCAACTCCTTGTAGATATTCACAAGGGAGGGCGGTACGGCAATCCCTGGGCGAACAGAGAAACAGAGGCCATGAGCCTGACCCGGGCCGTGATAGGGATCCTGTCCCAAAATCACCACCTTCACATCGCCAAACTCGGTGAATTTGAACGCATTGAACACGTCGTTTGCCGGCGGATAGATCAACTTACCGGCTTCACGCTCCTGGCGCACAAATGCCAGCGTTTGTTTGAAATACTCTTGCTGTTTCTCGTTGCCGATGACATCGGTCCAGGTGGTCATATGAATAAGGCCTGTCAAATCAAAGGCTAAAGAATAATCTGAGGTCGATAACGGAGCAACCGGCACGCCATTTTTCACAAATTTGTAGTAAACTTACAACATCGCATTTACCGCAAAAGCACACCCATGTTGCACAAGATATTGCAAATCAACATATTATTGACATAGATCAAATATAAAGGCGTAAATAGGCCTGTTTTACTCAGGGAGATAAGTTGCACTTTGTTGGTAAATTTACTAATGTAGTAACCGTAATGCATCATTAGCCACCGCACCGCGGAGTGGCACAACTTGAGGGTCCGTCTGCAACGAGGTGGGCAGGCCCGATGTCAGACAGAGGAGAGATAGCATGGTTAAGGGTATCCAGATTACTGAATCTGCCAACAACGCTCTGGTCAACTCATTCTGGTTGCTGGACGAAGACAAGCAAGAAGCACGTTGCTTGTGTGCCAAGGGCGAGTATGTCGAAGATCAAATCGTCGCCATCGAGTCACTGGGCAAAGTCGAGTATCGTGAAATTCCGGTCAATATCGAACCGATTGTAGAAGGCGGTCAACATCTGAACGTCAACGTTCTGCGTCGCGAAACCCTTGAAGATGCAGTGGCAAATCCGGACAAGTATCCGCAACTGACCATCCGTGTCTCTGGTTACGCAGTGCGCTTCAATGCCCTGACCCCGGAACAGCAACGTGATGTCATCACCCGGACCTTCACACAAAGCCTGTGATCCTTGCCGTCACGAAAAACACCTCCTTGCGGAGGTGTTTTTTTATAGGCTGAACGTCACCTGCATCGGATGGTGATCCGACGCGGTTGTCCTTTCAACCGTTGAGGACTGGACTTTGAGGCCGCGATAGAAGATGTGGTCGAGTGGCAGGTTACGAACCAGGCTGCGTTGATCAGGCTGCCAGGCCACCGCCGACATGCCCAACCGCGACATCTGTTGTTGCAACAGGCTCATGCGCCGTTCACTCCAGGTATTGAAGTCACCAGCCACAACCACCGGCCCCGGATACTTGCGTACCCACTGGCCAATGCGCTTGATTTGGTCTCGATAGCTTGCCATTCCCAATTCAACGTTCACCGCATGAACATTGACGATGAGCAACGGATACCGGCTCCCTTGTAACGGAAAGAGTGATACCAAGGTGCTTTTCGGTATCCGGGTCGTGGGTTCGGGAAAGCGGGCACTGCAACTGTAAACATCCGCCTGCTGGCTAGCCGTCATGACGCCGGCGCCCTGTCCCTCATAACGAAACGCAATCACCTGCTGCCAGGCATGCTCATGCAGCTGTAACCAGGATTGCATCGCTGCAGAGTCTACGCTCTCTTGCAACAGCACCACGTCAGCCTTGACAGCCTGTTGTTCCAGCATCGCCTGCCAGCCAGGCTGAATCGTCTTTTGAATATTCCAATTCAGCAGCGTGAAGGTCGATGCCAGTCCGCCCTGGAGACCTTTGCGATCCTGAATGGGTATCCGCTGACAACGATCCAGTAATTTCGGACCGCTGGTCGTCATCTCCAACTCCGTGGTCGGGATCTCCAGACAGCCGGACACGCCAAATACCAGTGTCAACATGGCTACACTCGAGCTGAACATGAACTTCATTCGGTAACACTCTCCAACCACTGCATCAAGTCACTGACATGGTACGCACAGCCTGTGACTTTGACTATGTGCTGGCCCGCAATCTGCTTACCCTGTGCCACATCGTCGGCAAAAACCGGTAACGGCAACCCCTGACGCTCGCAGGCTGCGACATAAAATTGGCGTCGGGTGGGATGATCCGGCGAACAGAGATTGAAGATGGCATTCTGCTGTCCCTGTTCAAGCAGCGCAGTGATGAAACGAATGACATCCTCTTGGTGCACCAGATTGACCGGAGCCCCGCCTCCAGATGTCACCTTGCCCGAAAGAAACCGCGCAGGATGACGACCAGGTCCAATCAAGCCGGCCGGACGGACGATCAACCATGGCATACCGCCACTGGCCAGCCGCTGCTCGGCGGCTAACAAACAGGCGCCGCGCGGCGAATCAGGTTGCGGGGCGACGCTTTCAAGCCCCTCATCTTGCTGACCATAAACACCGGTTGAACTAACCAGCAATACCCTGCGGCTCCCCTGCCGATGGGCCTGCTGAACCAATTGTTCAACCCGTAATGGATAATCATCGACGGCTGAAGGTGGCAGCGTAATCACCAGCTCTGCGCCTTGCAATGACAGCGGCAAGGGGCCCTGTTCGGCTTGCCACACGACCACCTCAGCACCCGAGCTGGCTAATCTGGTGGCCTTGTCTGTTGAACGTGTCGTACCTGTCACCCGATACCCTTTGGCCATCAAGGCAACGCCTAGCGGCGCCCCCAGCCATCCCATCCCCACCAGCACGATTCGACGCATGTTTCCTCTGTCCAAGCAAAAAAAACGGCCATCCATGATGGCCGTTAAAAGTAACGAAGGAAATATCTGGATCTTGCCCAGCTATTTCCCACAGCGGGAATTAGTGAAGAGAAACCAGATTCGCAGGGGATAGTATCGTCAAAGCAGGACGAAAAAATTGAACCAGATCACCTTTGAAAGGGATTTCTGCAAACGCTTTCATATTTTTGTAAAAGAGAAGAGGCACCTCGCCTCTTCTCCTGCCAATCAGAATAATTTAAATCTGTTTCACCGAATCGCGCACTACCATCTCAGGCACAAATTTCAACCGGACGTCTTCGCTATTCTTACCATCCAGCAGACGCAGGGCCAGTTCTGCTGCCTGTTCACCAATTGACTCAATCGGGTATTTTACCGTGGTCAACTTAGGACGTATAAAGCGGATGTAGGGGATATCATCAAAACCAACAACCGAAACCTGCTCCGGAACCTGTAATCCCCGTTCCATCAGGCAAGAGATGCCACCAGCTGCCATCGCATCGTTAAAACCGACAAATGCCGTAAATTCAACATTCCGCTCCAGCAGCTGTTCAACCGCCTTGTGACCCCCGACCTCATCGGCATACGCTGAGGTCACAAGCTGCGGATCCAGGGCTATGCCAGCCTCTTCCAGCCCCGATTTATAACCTTCGAAGCGCTGCTTGGCATCGGTAAAATCGCTATCGTCCGAGGTCACGAACGCGATCTTGCTGTGCCCCATACTGATCAGATGGCGAACGGCACAACAGGTCCCCTCGCGGTTATCCAGCCAGACACAGCGCTCTTCGGCCCCAGGCACCACGCGGTTAACAAACACGATGGGAGTATCGCCATGCGTCAACTCAAGCAGTTCTTCATCCGGTAACGCTTTGGAGTGCAGGATCAAGGCATCACATTGCCTTTGTAGCAAGGCCTCGATTGCGTGACGCTCTCGCTGTTCATCATGATTACCGGACATGACGATAGTGAATTTATTGGCCCTATCAATCACCCGCTCCAGACCGAGCATCATCTGTGCAAAGAAAGGACCACCACAGAGATCACCCACTAAAACCCCGATACAATTGGAACGTTTGCTGACCAGTGCCTGAGCAAAACTGTTGGGGCGAAAATTGAGCTCCTTCATTGCGCTCAACACGGCCTCGCGCTTTTCAGGCGCAACCTGTGCCGTATTGTTGATGACGCGCGAAACGGTCGATATGGACACATTTGCCAGTCTGGAAACATCTTTAATAGTGGCCATGCCCACCCCCTCAGCTATTGTTACTCACCCACACCATCGCGGCCAAACCAGGACCCAAGTTTGCTAGCGACTTGATATTTTTAACATTTATTCGTGTTTTTTCCCACTGCTAGCAGCAAGATTAATAACGCATTGTGCGCTCGCGCTCGGTCAGGAAACCTGCCCGGTTACGCAACTGGTGCTGGTAGATGGCATTGAACACCAGCACATTCTGAACATAGTTGCGTGTTTCTCGGTAGGGAATATTTTCTACCCAGATATCCATGTCACGTCCTGCACTGGCGCGGCGCCATTGCCGGACTCTTCCGGGGCCAGCATTGTAGGCTGCCGCCGCCAAAACCCGGTTACCACCATAGTTATCGAGCAGCTCTTTTAGATAAGCGCTCCCCAGCCGAATATTCATATCCGGGTCAATCAACTGCTGGCGATTGACATAGTTGATCCCCCGCTTTTTTGCGACGTGTGCGGCTGTGGTCGGCATTAGCTGCATCAAACCACTGGCGCCGACGGGAGACTGCGCCTTGTGATAGAGCGCACTCTCCTGTCGCGCCAAGGCATACAGCAGACTGGTCTCGACCCCCGTAGCCTTTGCATAGCGTTGGAACGTGGTCGTCAAGGGCGTCGGGAAGCGCAACTCGAGCATGTCCCATGCCTTAGCCCGGATACTCGACAATACGGCAAGATCATACCAACCCTGATTCAATGCCATGGCACCGAGGCTTAACTTCTCCTGCGCGCTGACCTCATCCATCAGGAATGTCCATTCGGCCCGAGCCTGATCGGTCTCACCAATCGCCAGCAGCTCTCGGACGCGACTGACCGCACTCCAACGCTGCAAAGCGCTCTGCAGCGTCAGCGCCTTGGGCAGATGTTGTTTGTTCAGTGGAATTTGCGCGCCGACTCTGTCCGCCGCCAGAAAGCCGTAATAACTGCGTTCATAACTGGCTTGACGATACAGTGCCTGTGCATGCTGTCGATTACCCTGTTCCTCTTCTGCACGCGCCAGCCAGTAGGTCCAACGCACATCGCTACGTGCCGCAGGCGTAATGCGCTGAACCCAATGCTTGACGCCATTCCAATCGCTTTCCCAAACCGCTTGTCGTAAGCGAAGTTCCATCAACTCTGGCGAGTGCTGCCGGCGTAGCGCCTGATCCACCCAGGGCCGCTCATCGGCATTGCGATCCAGCATGAATTTACGGGCAATCTGGCCTTCGATCTGGATGACTTGTGCAGAAGTGAGGCGATAGCGCTGGCTTTGCTGCTGGAGTAAGGTTCGCGCGGCGTCTGGCTGTTGACGAGCCAGCCGGCTCAACATCAGCGTGGCAATGGATGCCGCATCCTTTGCCCCGGGCGGTAACATCGACGCAAGTTGCGCTGGTTGCCGGTAAAGCGATGCCAATCGCTTCGCTTCCAATTGGGCATTTTCGCCCGGCATCTGCTCGGCCAGGTAATCTAACACCCGCTCGTTACCGGGATTGCTCGCCAACAACAGCATTCGCTGCCAGATTTTGGGGCCGGTCATCAGACCCGCCGCCTGCCATAGGTCAAACAGCGCCGAACACTCGCCCGGACGGGATGCATCGTGCATCCAGATATCTTCGACAAATCGGTAAGCTTCTTGTTTCTGGCCCGTATTCCAGCGCGCTTGATAAAAACGGCACTGCAATCCAAGACTCTTCGGCGCTTGAGGCGATAACCGTAAAAAACCAGCCCAATCCTGATTGTCCGCCAGTAATCGCAAATAACGTGCCTTCATTCGCCCCGCCAGCAGTCCTTGCGGATCACGGCCAATGAAGCTAGTGACCTCAGCGACGCGGGCCGGATCCGGCTGCAACATGAGGTCGTAATAGTCCAGATATAGCGCTAACGGATAGTTGGCCAGTTGGAGACGCAATTGACGAGCCTGTAGTGCCTTGCCAGCACGCATGGCCTCCAGAGCAGACAAATAACGACTTTGTTCTGCCGTCACCGCATACACAGAACTGTTGACCCCAAGGAGCAACAGACAGAGCAATCCCCACAATCTAGCCAAACGCACAGTACTCTCTTCCACCTGACAGACACCAACATTAAGGCTGCGAGTATACCAGAGAGCTAAACAGATCCGGCGGCAAAACTGCCATGCCGCGTCATATAACGCTCGACGGCATCGGCCGGTAACGGTTTGCAGGCAAGGTAGCCCTGATAAAAAGCGCATTTGTGGCGACGTAAAAACTCCAGCTGCTGCCTGGTCTCAACGCCTTCTGCTGTTACGGTAAAATTCAGGTGCGATGCCATGGCCATCACGGCTTCAACAATCGCCATGTTGCTGGTGTCGTGTGGAACATCTTGAATGAACGACCTGTCGATCTTCAGCTCATCTACCGGCAGGCGTTTCAGATAACCCAGGGAGGAGTAGCCAGTACCAAAGTCATCAATCGAAAACGAGATCCCCAGGTCTTTCAACTCTGTCATCTTATGGATCGTATCTTCGGTATTTCCCAGGACCACTGACTCAGTGATTTCCAGATTCAGTGCTGACGGCTCCATTCCAGTCTCAGCCAGCACCTCATGTACGTGCTCAACAAATGCAGGGTGGTGGAATTGACGCGCACTGACATTGATGGAGAGTTGGGGAACCTGGTAGCCGGCTTCGTGCCAGCGCACGAACTGATGGCAGCCTTCAAGCAGTACCCAGCGACCAATATCGATGATCAGATCCGTCTCTTCGGCTATCGGAATGAACTCTGCGGGAGAGATGATACCCCGTCGCCCATCTTGCCAGCGGACCAGCGCCTCGAGTCCGATCAGCTCATCGTTGGAGACCATATGCTGTGGCTGGTAGTAAAGAACCAGCTCGTTATTTCGCAACGCGTTACGTAACTGGTTGTGAATGAGCAGCCGGCGATCGGCTTGCCGCTGCATTTCCGAATCAAAAAGACGGCAGACACGGCGTCCGGCTGACTTGGCCTGATACATGGCGGTATCCGCCTGCTTGAGCAGGTCGGCAGGCGTCTGATCCCGCGTCGGAAACAAACTGATTCCGACACTGGTTCCGGTATGCAGACTATGTTCATTCAGCTCGAATGGCATCGAGATCTGCTCGATGATCTCCTCTGCCATCATGGTCGCCTGCAGCTCGGCCTGAGCCGGATTAGAGGATAGCGCAGGCAACAGCATCACGAACTCATCGCCGCCGAGGCGAACCAGTACATCCGCCCCCCGCAGCAAGACGCGCAAGCGCGCCGATGCCTGTTGCAACAGCCAATCGCCTGCCGCGTGGCCCAGGGAGTCATTGATAGTCTTAAAATGGTCCAGGTCGATAAAGAGCAGGGCACCGACCATGTCATTTTGATGCGCCAACTGAAAACTGCGCTCCACCTGCTCCATCAAGAAACGGCGGTTGGGCAATCCGGTCAGATCATCGTAATAGGCCAGGTTTTGAATCTGTCGGGCGGCGGCTTTGCGCTCGGACATGTCCTCGAAACAGATAACATAATGGCTGACTGTCCCCCACTCGTCCTGCACCGGCGTCCATGTTTCCCACTGCGGGTAAGCGTTGCCCGCAGCATCCTCCCGCTCTCGCTCACCTTGCCAGCGCCCCTCCTCATCAAACTGCAGAGGGCACTGCTGATGAGCCCAGATATCTTTCCCGAGCCGTTTACCGACAGCCATTTCAGCAGCCAGCCCCGTAATGTGGGAAAAAGCCCGGTTGACGCGCAGGATAACAAAATCCGGGTCGGTGATGATCAACCCTTCATTGGTTTCAAACGCAACGGCTGACAACCGCAACTCTGCTTCGGCGCGATGACGATCAAGTTCAGCCGCAGCGCGATGACCAACCAGCTGGAAGAGGGTGGTTAGTAATTTTAGATCCGGTTCTATGTGGTCAAAAAGCATCGCCAAATGGCCAATCAATTGCTGCTTACCATCACGAAGCGGATAGAGATACAGACTGGAGGCCTTTGACAATGGCGACGGTAAATCGACATCCCGCAGCAGGATTCCCTGATGCAGACCGGATAAATCCAATGCAGGCAAGGCATCCAGCGGATAACGAGCAAACTCAGGTTCACCCTGTGTGATGCGCGTCATCACTCGCGCCCAGTGCTGCATCGGTGGCGATTCAAGTTCGGCGAGCCAGACATCTTGCGACGATGCGATGTGCTGCAGCTGGACAACCAGCTCATCAAAAAATGCCCGGCCAGTCTTGGCTCGCAGTGCATAACTCAAACGGTCCAGCTGTTGCTGACGCAATAAGCACTGTTGTTCGGCCTCATTCTGCGACAGCGAGTCCAACCCCCGTTCCGCAAGATGGGCCACCTGGCGCAATAACTCGGGTTGGGAAGGCATGCCATGACGACGATAGCAACAGATCAGCCCCTGCCAGGTACCCGGCCCCCGAATCACAGCAACGTCGAGGTTTCCCTGAGCGCTGTCACCGTAGAGTGAACGCCAGAGCCCGGCATGCACATCATTCTGCTTCGGCAAGGAGCCCACGCCGTTTGGCAGAAGCTGCTGTAATAACTGAGTGTGCTGTTCATCCAACACGCACCCAACTTGCGCGCCACTGCCCAACGTATGCGAACACACGAGCTCGGCATCACGCGGCGACGCTAACCAGATGCTAACGTGCTCGGCTTCAAGCATCTTCTGCGCGAGCAGCGCCAATTGGCGATAAAAAAAGAAGAGCTCCTGAGAATGGCCAGGGACCGGCGTAATCAGTGAGGAGTCGCTCTTGCTCAGTAAAGAAGAGGCGGTGTCAGACATTGAATCCAGATGTGAAGGCAGCGAAAACGCAGATACGTCACCGGTTACCTGATCAAGAAACTGCGTCAATCCATATCCAGAATGCAAACTCACAAAAAACCTTCACCACGAGTAGATATCCATCATGCGAACGGTCATTCACACGGAATATCGCTTTGATAAGCGGACAACAAGCGCTATTTGAGGCTGAGTATCCGTTCTAAATCCTACAGAATATTGCCTGTCACCCCCTCGAGTGACAAGACTTTTTTCTCGGGAGCAAACAAGCGGTCACAGAACGGTTGTGAAATGCCAAACAGGACACAGAAAGGCGATCTGGATCACACTTCAACTCCATGCCAAATAGGTAATCTGAACTTGAGAACAGAAGAAAAAGAACCGAGGGGGTTCATTATGATGATCGACATTACCAGCAAAGCCATCGAAATCACCCCAGCCATCCGTGAACGGATCGAGTCACGCTTTGCCAAGCTTGAGCGGATCCAGGTTCCGCTTATCAGCCCCCAAGTCATAGTGATAAAGGAAGGTCAGGAATTCATCGTCGAAGCCAAAATCAGCGTACCCAACGGCCAACTCTTTGCTCAGGCACAACATGAGGATCTCTATGCAGCCGTCACGCTGCTCGGACAGAAGCTCGAACGTCAACTGACCCGCCACAATGACAAACCGGCGGCCCACCGTGCGGCCCGCTCAGGCAAGGAACAGTGCCGGGCCGGTGAACTGACACCGGCAGTCTGATGCCAAGATCGTAGTCAAAGGGGCGCAACGCGCCCCTTTGATTTTTCAGCCTGCCAGACATCAGCCGACTTGCATATTGTATCGAAAATACGTAATTCTATAGCTATCAAACGATACGACACCGACGAGCCAACATGTTTACGAGCCTGTTTTTTATCTGCTCCTCATAAATGGAGGCGTTACGCTCGTCAACAGCAATAGCTAATGATCGTCACGGCCTCCCTCTTCGGGAGGTTTTTTTTACTCGCTGGCGAAGGGGTCATCAATGGAGTCTGACATGGCCACACTGGAAGAAATCAGAAAGGAAATCACCCGCCTCGATGAGGATCTGCTGCAACTGCTGTCGCGCCGCAAAACCTTGAGCATTGAGGTGGCGCGCAGTAAGCAGGCCACCCATAGGCCAATACGCGATGAACACCGCGAACAGGAACTGCTGGAACGCCTGATTGCCCAAGGTCGCCCGCTTGGCTTATCAGCCTACTATATCAATCAGGTATATCGCCTCATCATTGAAGATTCGGTGTTGAGCCAGCAAGCGTTTATCCAGGAACAGTTGAATGGCCAAGGCGGCGATGGGGCCAGCATTGCATTCCTCGGCCCTGTCGGTTCCTACTCCAGTCTGGCGGCACGTAAATATCTGTCTCGTCATGTCGGCGCGATTCATGAATGCAGCTGTTCAACTTTTCAGGACGTTATCCAGTCCGTCGAATCCGGCCAGGTTGAATTTGGCGTGCTCCCTATCGAAAACACCAGCTCAGGTAGCATCAACGAGGTTTACGACCTGATGCAGCACACCAGTCTGTCCATCGTCGGGGAGCTGACACTGCCTATTGAGCACTGTCTGTTGGCGGCGACTGAAACCACCGAGAGCCACATTCGAACCATTTACGCCCATCCGCAACCCATCCAGCAATGTTCAAACTACCTACAAACACGGATGGCAGAGGTACGCCTGGAGTATTGCGACTCGTCATCTGCGGCCATGGCCAAGGTGCGTGAGCTGAATTCACCTGAGGCAGCGGCGTTGGGCAGTGCCGCTGGAGGAGCCCTGTTCGGGTTAATGCCCATTGCCGAGCGGCTGGCCAATCAAACGGACAACATCACCCGTTTTATTGTTGTCGCGCGCAAGGCCATCGATGTGGCCATGCAGGTTCCGGCCAAGACGACGCTGATTCTCTCCACAGCACAAAAAGCCGGTTCACTGGTAGAAGCCTTGCTGATATTGCGCAACCACGACATCAATATGACCAAGCTGGAATCGCGACCAATTCAGGGCAATCCATGGGAAGAGATGTTCTACATTGATGTTGCAGCAAACCTGAACGACACCGCCATGCAAACTGCATTACGTGAACTCAACGCCATTGCACGATCAATGAAGGTGCTCGGTTGCTATCCCAGCGAAGATGTCAGACCAACGCAGCTGCCTGCCTATCTGATGCCAACGCCCCTCTAGATACATGGCAACGCCCCGCAATACGTGCGGGAAGAAAAAGGCGCCTCCAGGCGCCTTTTTTTGTAACCACTACAGCGATTCATGGTGTCGGCTATCGTGTGCCTGAGCCAGCAGCATCTTGCTTTCACGCAGAAACTGCCCGGCATAATCACCAAAAAAGTCGGCAACCTTGTGAAATTGCTGAATAAACGCCTCTCTATCACCGGCTTCGAGCAAGCGTATCGCCTCCCCCATTCGATGATGATAGCGACGGATCATCTCCAGATTGCGCGGAGCCGACAGTATGATGTCGGCATACAATGCCGGATCCTGCGCAAACAAACGCCCGACCATGGCCAGCTCAAGACGATAAATGGGTGAGCTCAATGCCAGCAGTCGCTGCAGATCGGCCGCCTCCTCTTCCAGGTGCCAGCCATAGACATAGCTGGAGAAGTGACGCAACGCCTGAATCAGACTCATAGACTCATCATGTTCTTCCGCCGTGACTCGATGCAACCGCACGCCCCAGATACGCATCTGGTCGAGTAGCCACTGCCAGGCTGACTCATCACGACCCGCGCAGCACACCACCACCTGTTTGGCCAGACTGGATACATCGGGACCAAACATCGGGTGCAATCCGAGCACGGGCCCTCGATGCACCGCCATCATATGCGCCAGCGGTTTGCTCTTGATGCTGGTGAGATCGACGAGGACACAATCGTCTGGCAGCATGGTCAGACGATCAATCACCTCGCAGGTGACATCGATAGGCACAGCGACAACAACCATGCCGGCTTGAGATAGCAGCTCCGGCGCCCGATACCAATCATCCCGCTCAATGATCTCAACGCGATAACCAGAGAGTCGGAACATGTGACTGAAAAGCCGGCCCAGTTGCCCAGCACCGCCGACTATGACAATCGGTCGGAGCTGCGGGTTTACGCATTTGAACCCGGAATCATTTTCGCTGCTATAGGATTCGCGCATCACACGGCGCAACACATCCTCGATCAGATCGCCCGGCACGCCGCAAGCTTCTGCCTCCTGCCGGCGTTTGGCCAACATGGCTGCCTCACGATCCGGAGCATAGATTGGCAAACCAAATCGACTCTTCACCTCGCCGACATTGGCGACCAGTGCCAGCCGCTGTGCCAGCAAGCCCACCAGTTGTCTGTCAACCGTGTCGATCTGATCCCTCAGCGCATTCAATTCTTGATTCATTGCTTCTGCTTTCCTTGCCAGCCAGACGTTTGTTACTGCTTCAGGCGCGCGCGAAGTGGCGCAGCCAGCTCACGGTAACATTTGGCCAGCAACTTGTCCGTAGTCTCCCAATCAATACAGGCATCGGTAATGGATACGCCGTATTGCATCTGGCATTTTGGTTGTTCACTGGATTGATTGCCGGCGCCGATATTGGACTCCAGCATGATGCCGATGATGGACTCATTACCGTCCTGTATCTGATGAACGACGTTTTGCGCGACCAGCGGTTGCAACTCATGATTCTTGCTCGAGTTACCATGGCTGCAATCCACGACCAGACACGGCGTCAGTTTGGCTTTGACCAGCGCTTGTTCTGCCAACGCGACATTCACTGAATCATAATTGGGGTGCTTACCTCCACGCAGGATGACATGGCCATCTGGATTACCTTGCGTCTGCAACAAGGCCACCTGTCCCTGCTGGTTGATGCCCATAAAAGCATGGGGTGCGGAAGCCGATTTCAAGGCATTGATTGCGGTATCTAGGTTGCCATCCGTCCCGTTCTTGAAACCAACCGGCATAGATAAACCAGACGCCATTTCACGGTGAGTCTGTGACTCTGTCGTCCGCGCACCAATCGCTGACCATGAAAAGAGATCGGCCAGGTACTGCGGACTGATTGGATCGAGGGCTTCGGTTGCCAAGGGCAATTGCAACTCGGCCAACCACGCCAGCAATTCACGGGCTTTTTTCAAACCCAGTTCGATATCAAAGGTGCCATCCAGATTTGGGTCGTTGATAAAACCCTTCCAGCCAACGGTTGTACGCGGCTTCTCGAAGTAGACCCGCATGACAATATACAGGGTGTCAGCGTAGGTATCATGTAGCTGCTTCAGCCGCGAGGCGTACTCCTTGGCCGCATCCATGTCATGGATGGAACAGGGCCCACAGATGACCAGTAACCGAGGGTCCTTACGCTGGACGATGTTGGCTATCGTCTGGCGAGCGGCGCCGATAAATGCCATCGCCTGTTCGGAAACCGGAACCAGAGCTTTCAACTCCGCCGGGGTCATCAGAACTTGTTCTGATTGAATATGGACGTTGTTTAATGTGTCTTTATGCATCGCAGCCTCCAAAGCAGTGTAAACTTATGTTTACACAAAACAGATAACCAATAGCAAGGCCACCTGTTGACTTAATCTTGATTTCAAACTAGCAGACACCTTAGCAACTCAGTCAATATTTGCAAGCTCTCTTTTGGCAGAGAATTCTGCCGGCCCAAGCGCTATAGCCGGCCTTGCACGCGGCTTGGGCCGGCAAAAACAAACAAGCCAGACACCGGCTGCCGGTATCTGGCTTGTTTGTTTGCAGGCCAATGGTCTGATCGAAAATTTAATCGATTTCGTCCAGATACTGATTCAGCTGCTCGTCACTCTCCTGTGACGCCGGACTTCCTGCAGCCGCTGGTTTGCCATCCTGCACCTTGCTCTCTTCATATTGCAGGTAAAAATCCTTGGCGGTGACATAAGGATCCAGCGCGTTATCCAGTACGGCTTCCTGATCCACCAGCTTGGCGCGTTTACTGAAACTATCGGTTGCCCAGATCCCGACCCGCGTCCAGATATTGAGATTGGCATAGGGGAAATAGAGCCCGTCTATCGTGTCGCCAATCACGCCACGCATGGTGGTCGCCCCATAGACAGGAACCATAAAATAGGCGCCCTGCTCCATGGTCGCCTTGCCGAGGACGGTACTCATGCTCATGCTCTTGCGCTCAAGGCCCATATCGCTGGCGACATCGAGCATGCCCAGCAGACCCACTGTCGAATTCAGCGCAAAGCGCAATACGCTGCTCCCGGAGTCCGCCACTCGACCGACCAGCAGATTATTGACGAAGTAGTTCGCCTCATTAAGGTTTTCGGTCACATTGCCGATACCTGTACGGACGGGTGAAGGTACCCAGTCGACGTAGGCATGTACAGCCGGTCGCAAGGCATAACGATCCAAGTAGTTATAGTTGAGTCCCCAAGAGAAACGATTTATCGATTCGTAAGGATCAACGGCACCGCCAGGGAGCGCGTCAGATTGCGGTGCAGCCGCCAGCGCCGGTCCGGCGCTCAGAATAGAAAGACAGAACCAACCAATATTCAGGGTTTTCATCAATACCTCTGCAGAAAACGCGGATGGCAGCCCCCCGCGCGGTGCTCTTGATGCATTATATATGAAAGGAGCATATCGGGACGAGTGCTGGTATTTTGCAGACGGTAACACCCAGTCCCTGTTCCGTTATCACATGAAAAAGGTGGATTGAGTAACGTGGCCAGTGTTCAGCCCCCAGACTTGTCAGCTGTATCAGCACCATCAACCCAGCAAGTGCAGCCGGAGGTGGACAGTCGCAGCACCTTGGCACCCGAATTAAACGAACGTGCACTACGTGATTTTTTACGTGGCATAAGTCAGTTGCAAGGCCAATTACCCCCCAGCCTGAGTGACAAACAACAAGCATTGCTGCGGCAGATGACCACCCTATTAACCGCTGTCAATTCACCGCTTCCGGCAAGCAACGCCAACCCCAGCCCTAGCCTCGCCGGCCATAGTCTACAGGGATTGTTGCCCAGCCTCATCGCTCAACTACCGGCAGACGATCCACAGCTGCGTCAGTTAATGACTCAGATCGTGACACCGTTACTACCTGGTTCCAGCCGCCCTGATAACTCAGCCCTGACCAGCGCCATCACGAACTTACCAGCCACATTACAACCCGGTACCGAAAGTGGTCGGGCACTGTGGAACTGGCTGGCACAGTTGATCACGCTGAAATTACCGACACCACCTGCCGGGGCACTACAACACCAGCTGCAACAGAATGCATTGACCGTTCAATCAACGCCCCCTCAGGCACAGCCAATGATCCGTCAAGCCCTTGAGATGACCGTCAAATTTATAGCTGACGTAGCAACAGGAGTGCGTAACGGTACGGCCGCGTCGGTTCCATCTAGCGTCGAAGGGCACGTGCTCGACACCAGGGTTGCAGCCGCCACACAGGATGCATCAGCCAAAGCGTCAATCAGCGCGCAGCTAGCTCCTCCATCGACTGCACCATCGACGCAGGAACAGGCCATCGAGGTCACTAAAAATCCGGCACCAACAGCTGCACCCCTTACTGAACGACCACAAAGCGTTAACGATGCAGATGCCGAACATCCACTACAGACGACGGCATTATCAAAGCTCAAGGTTGATGCCGTCACTGCTCAGCCAACAGCCGCCTCGACATTGGCGATGCACAGCCATGACGATGCAGCAACGCCTTCGACTAATGAGCAAAGCACACCATCAACCGCGCTTAAGCCTCAAGGCGACTACCTGCATCAGTTAGGGGTCATGTTGCTGCGCAAGCAGCTCCCGCCCACGTTATTGGCAGGATTGAGCCGTGTGCTGTCAGCTATCACACCGCAAATTCAGACTGCTCAGCAAGTTTCCGAGTGGCTCACGTTTGTTCAGAATCCGGTTCTGGGGAATACCAGTCACAGCCAAGCAATCCAGCAATGGGCCATCGCTTTGCTGTCATACCGGCTGCAACGCTGGCAAGCCGAGAGCACACAAGAGCAACAACCCAGCCGAACCCAAGTAACGACCACACTTGAAGATGGAATGGAATCCAGTTCTGGAGCACACAAAACAGCGGCTCATTTTCTACAACAGATGGAGCGGCTTCAGGCCACACCACAAGAGTCAAATTCGCTGCTGTTGTTTCAGGTACCGCTCCCACCGCACTACCCTGGTGGCAAAGAGAATCACATGGCCCTAAAACAACAGCGCAATGAGCAAGGAAAGTATCAATGGACGCTCAGCTTCATGCTGGATTTGGAGCATATGGGTATGCTGCAGATTAAGGCGCTCCTCGATTTACCACAGGTCCAATTGCAGATGGTCGCTGAACGACGACAGACCTATGAGCGCATCAAACAGACCTGGCCAAAACTCGAGAGTCGATTCAGAGAGTTGGGGTTGAGTCCGGCTCAATTTGTCTGCAAGCAAGGCAAAGTTCAGGCTGTGCCTGAAACAGACGCACAGCCGCCTGATGGCTTTTCAATACGGGTATGACGATGACGCAAGATCTGCGGGCGATTGCTCTGACCTATGATGGTAATACCGCACCACATATCTCAGGGAAAACAGAAGGCGAACTGGCCAAACAACTCCTGGCGATGGCCGAGGAGGCCGGTATCTATATTCATCAGGATCCGGCGCTGATGGAGCGGCTGGCATGCATGCAGGAGGGAGAGGCTATTCCACCTGCGTTGTATGTCGTCATCGCAGAAATCCTGGCCTACTCCTTCATGTTGCAAGGGAAATTCCCGGAGCATTGGCGACGCTCGGATGGCACTGCCGCAATTGAGGAGCATGTGTGAAAAAACAAAAAGCCGGACAACCGGCTTTTAGACACAGAGGAAGAGCCTGCGACTGCTAGCCTTTCTTCCCGGCGCGCAGTGAGATCAACAATTCGGCCTCGGCTTTGGGAATCTCACACTCTGCCATGACCTCGTCCAGACCAGCCCCCAGCTCGACCATGCGTGCCGCTCGGCTGTAAAGACGACTGTCCGGATCCTGCAGAACCAGCTCCTGCTGACGCTCAGACAAGGCCAGAATGCCTTTTTCCATCTCCAGTAACCGCTGCCCAGTACCCAGAGCACTGCTGTGCAATTCATTGAGTTGCTTGCGCGTGCTGTCTCTTGATTTGAGCAGCTCCTTCACCAGAAGCTCCATCGCCTGAAGTTTACGACGACTATGTGTGCTGAGAATATAGCTGACAATCAGGGCTGCGATGGCAAGCAAGGTTGCTACCGCAGCCCCAATCAGCGCGATCCACTCGAAATTGATACTCACAGCTGGCTCAGTTCATCCCACTCTTCATCAGTCAACAGCTTGTTCAAATCCACCAGGATCAGCAGCTCACCATCACGGTTTGAGACGCCCTGAATGAATTTAGCGCTCTCTTCGGTACCGACGCTCGGCGCAACATCAATTTCAGAGGCACGCAGATAGACGACCTCCGCCACGCTATCGACCAAAATACCCACTACCTGCTTTTCTGCCTCGATAATCACGATGCGCGAGTTATCGCTCACCTCTGCAGGCTCTAAGCCAAATCGCAGGCGAGTGTCTATCACAGTGACAACGTTACCGCGCAGATTGATAATCCCTAATACATAATCGGGGGCACCTGGCACAGGTGCAATCTCGGTATAACGCAACACTTCTTGCACTTGCATCACATTGATGCCGTATGTTTCACGATCCAGCTGGAACGTGACCCACTGGAGCACTTCATCTTCTGCTACGTTCTGCGCCACATTACGCTTTTGGCTCATATTCCGATTCCTTCAATATCCAGCATCATGAAACAAAATTAGCAACAAAAGAGGATTACTACCTACTAGCAACCCTCAATATTGAGACCTTTTTCCAGCAATAGCAGCAGTTCCTGCACATGCAACAGCGCACACATCTTGTCCTTGACCATTCCTGCCAACCAAGGCCGCTTTCCTGCACTACTACGCCACTGAATGCGATCACGCAGCAGCAGTTCAGTACCAATCAACTGATGGCAGGCCAGGCCCCACTGACTATTACCCAACATGACGAGATATTCGTAAGCCTGTTCAGCCACTTGGCCCGGCATGATCCAGCGCGTAGTGTCGACCACATTAAGCTGCGAATCACGCATCGTCATGACACCGGCAAACCAATCAGGCTTACCAAATAACGTATTGATTTTACTGAGCTGATGAATACCGCCTAATTCGGTTAACGGTACGGCAAATGTCACCCCGGAAACAACGAAAAACAGTGCTTGAAATTCACGGCCAGTTTCAATGTTCTTCCAGATTGGCGGGGCGGGTGGCGCCACTTTTACCGGTGTGGACAGCGTCGACGGGCTGACCTTCTGTGGCGTCTTGATTTCCGTTTTGGATACCCGTTCCACATCCGCCAGCAGGGCTTGCAGTTTTTCCTGCTCCGCGAACCCTTGTGGCTCAGCAAATGTCACCACTGCGGGTTCCGGTGCTGGCTGAACCACAGGCGCCGGCTCAGCCACTACAGACTCATTCAACAGTGAATGAAAATAACTGTCCATGGCCTTGAATTGAGAGTCCTGACTCATATCGCGACCTTCTCCTCGGCCAAAAGATAATTGAGCAAACCAAGGTAAGCCTGGCTCCCTCGGCTGTCTGGTGCGTAGAGCGACGGAGGAACATGCATGTGGCTGGCATCCCGGAATTTAGTGTCGATGGGAATGACAGAATCCCATACCCGCGCACCATACAAGCCGCGAACAGATTCAAGACTCTGCAAGGAGGCCTTGGTCCGTTTATCAAACATAGTGGGCACTATGGTGTAGTTAAAGGGCAATTGGCTGGAGTGTTGCATGATCTCGAATGTTTTTATCATCCGCTCCAAACCCTTTAACGCAAGAAACTCGGTTTGCACCGGCACCAGAATGTGGCTACTTGCAGCCAGGGCATTCACCATCATCACCCCAAGCACCGGAGGACAATCGATCAGCACCACATCATAGCGGTCGCTTACATGCTGCAGTGCCCTTCGCAAAATGAGTCCCATGCCATCTCGGCTTCCCAGGGTGCGATCGAGTGTCGATAACGCAATCGACGCCGGCATCAGACTGATATTTTCAAAACGGGTTGGCAGGATGACTTTCTCGACCGCCGACCGATCCGGACTCACTTGCGCAAACAGATCAAATAAAGTTCCATCGAGTAAATCAGAGTCATAATCCAAATAGCTGGTCAAAGACGCATGCGGATCGGTGTCCAATAACAGGACACGCTTTTGCAAGCTGGCAAGCCAGCCGGCGAGAGTGACCACAGTTGTTGTCTTTCCGACGCCACCTTTCTGGTTGGCAATAGTCCATACAATCAAGGTCTTATTCCTGCTTTTTTAACTTGAGACGGCCATCAGGCAGCTGAATGATATTGTAATTTTCTGGTGTAATGATGTCAGTTAGCGGTTGCTCCCCTGGCTTGGCTGGCACGTCATCCACAATGACCGGCAGCGGTTTGGGAGTATAAGAAAAACGCGAAACGGCTATCACAACTTTTCGATTCAGCTCCCGCCCTCGCACCGTCGAGTTAGAGGCAAATGGTGAAAACTCTCCATACGCCTCAATCGCCAGCTGGGCGGGGGGAATACCATCGCTCTCCAGACTCTTCAATACTGAAATGGCTCGCTGTGCCGAAAGCTCCCAGTTGGAACCATACAGCTCGTTGGCAATGTGCACATCATCGGTATAGCCACGAACGCGGACATAGTTGCGCAGAGGGGCCAGCGTCTTGGCAATCTGCTTGAGTACAGGCTTGGCCTGCAACAACACGGTGGCACTGCCGCTGGGGAAGATCAAACCGGAGCTGAGCTCGATGGTCAGCCAGTTCTCGTCAGACTTGATATCGATAAGCCCAGCCGAAACCAAATCTTCCAGCGACTTGTTAAACTCTTTTTTCAACGCATCAAAAGGCGCACCCGAGCTGTTACTGATGCTCTCATCCATCGGTAACTGATCTTTAATTTCTGTCTGTGAATTTTGGGTGGGAACCGGTTGCTGTGTTGGCGGCTGTCCGGTATCCAGCATGCCCCCCCCCCCCTGCGTCGGAGCCTGCACTATCATCACTTGCTGGTTTGGTGAAGCGGCACTGATATCCGAGTCGTCGTTGCTTTGAACGATTCCGAAACTACCAGTTAGAACCGTCGAGCCAGGGCGGGCAGTTACAAAACCCATTTCGGTAAAACTCTGAATCAATCCCTGGACTAATGCTTTGACTTCGGTTTGCTTGGACATAGCAAACCCGTATAACACCACAAAGAGAGCAAAAAGAAGCGTCATGAAGTCCGCGTAGGAGATCAACCAGCGCTCATGGTTCTCTGGCGGTTCAACCTTCTTTTTTCTCCCCATCGCTTATTCCTCTCCAATGTAGACCTGCAGGCGGCGTTTCAACTGCATCGTATTTTCGCCACTGGCGATAGACAGCAGGCCCTCAAGAACCATCAGTTTAAAGTGTGCGATGTCATGATTGATTGCCTTGTACCGATTGGCCACAGGCAAAAACAGGATGTTGGCAGAACCGACGCCGTAGATAGTTGCCACAAAGGCCACCGCGATGGCAGGGCCCAACATTTCAGGGCGATCCAACAAGCCCATGGCATGGATAAGACCCAGCACGGCCCCCAAAATCCCCATGGTCGGGGTATAGCCGCCCAACGCCTCAAAGACCTTGACCGACTGTTCAAGCTCGTGCTGCTCAATTTCAATTTCGTTTTCAAGTAATTGATGCAGCTGCTCTTTATCAACACCGTCCACGATCATCTGCAGACCATTGCGTGTAAAGGCATCACCTATCTGCGCCACCTGATTTTCCAACGCCAGCAACCCCTGTTGACGGGCAGTCGTCGACATCCCCTCAAGCAGCTCGGATTGGGCATGCAGATCCAGCTTTGGTGGCGAGATCAACCAGCCAAACTGTTTGAGTGAGACCAGCAGGACTTTAATCGGGAACTGCACCATGACCGCCCCGATCGCGCCACCGATCACGATCAAAAAGGCTGGCAGGTTGAGCATGGCACTGGGATGCCCCCCCTCCAGAATGTTGGCACCGATAATAAAACCGATCGCGACAAGGATACCTAGCAAGTTCATGGTTAACGTCCTATTTCAACCAGAATGCGCTGCGAAATTCGATCCAGAGGCAACGACTCAGATGCAATCCCCGCCTTGGCAACGGCTTGTGGCATACCGTACACGACACATGAGGCCTCATCTTGCGCCCAGATAGTCGACCCCTGTTCTTTCAGCAAACGCGCCCCGTCGCGGCCATCCGCCCCCATCCCCGTTAACACCAATGCCAATACCTTATCGCCATGGCTTTTAGCTAACGAAGCAAAGGTAATATCGACACAAGGTTTGTAGTTCACCTTGTCATTGCCATCGATAATCCGAATGCGCGCACTACCAGCGCGACCTTCCAGCATCATTTGCTTGCCGCCAGGCGCCAGATAAGCACAACCGGGACGCAATAGATCCCCATCCTCTGCTTCCTTGACCGATATCTTGCACAGCCCATTCAAGCGGGCCGCAAACGCCGAGGTAAACGTGGCTGGCATATGCTGAATGAGCAGAATGGGATACGGAAAATCAGCTGGCAATTGAGTCAATACCGTTTGTAGCGCCACGGGCCCACCGGTAGAGGTTCCAATCGCCAACAATTGATATGTTTTACCGCTTTTCTTAAAAGTAGTGGCCGGCGCTGCCGCTGACGCGCCAGTAACGCGTTCAGACATCAGCGGTCGATTAGCGAATGGAGAGGGTCTGGACAACACGTTACTTGCCGGGCTCGCTTGCCCGCCCGCGGTTGTCGGATGGGATGCGACAGACTGACTTCGGCTCGATGACATGAAAATCCGGCGTCGTGCGATAGCCTTCACTCGTTGCTGCAGCAACTTGGTCGCTTCTTCCTTATCGCGCGCGATATCTTCAAATTTCTTTGGCAGAAAATCGAGCGCCCCAGCATCCAAAGCATCCAATGTAGCCTTGGCGCCATCATGCGTCAGCGAAGAGAACATCAAAATCGGCGTCGGATTCTTCGCCATGATCTCACGAACAGCCGAAATGCCATCCAACACCGGCATTTCAATATCCATCGTGATGACATCCGGCTGCAGCTTCAGAGCTTTATCTATCGCCTCTCGCCCATTTTGCGCGGTATCAATGACTTCGAGCGTAGGGTCCTGATTGATTATCTCAGTGACCCTGCGTCGAAAAAAACTTGAATCGTCTACAACTAATACCTTTACAGCCATCTGGGGTCTCATTCTCTATTTATTAACGACGTCGCGCATAAGCCTTAAGCAGATTAGGCACATCCAGAATCAAGGCAATACCACCATCACTGGTAATAGTGGCCCCTGCCATGCCGGGAGTGCCATGCAACAGCTTATCCAGTGGCTTGATCACCACCTCTTCCTGGCCAATCAGGTTATCGACGACAAAACCGACTTGTTGTGTGCCAATTTGCACAATGACGACATGCCCCTGTTCCTTGCGGAAGCTGCCTTTACGGGCGCCGCGGATAAGCCAATCCTGTAGATAGAACAGCGGGATCGCCTTATCGCGCACTATGATGGTCAACTGGCCATCCACCATCTTCGAACGCGTCAGATCCAAGTGGAAAATTTCGTTGACGCTGGTCAGCGGCAACGCAAAGGTCTGCTGACCCACCTCGACCATCAGTGTCGGCAGAATCGCCAAGGTCAACGGTACCTTGATCTCCAGACGGGTACCAACTCCCTGCTCAGAGTGAATACGGATAGAACCATTCAATTGCGAAATACTGGTTTTAACCACATCCATACCAACACCGCGCCCAGAGATGTCGGAGATTTCCTGCTTGGTGGAAAAGCCGGGAGCAAAAATCAGGTTGTAGGCCTCGGTATCGCTCATCCTGGCTGCCTGCTCGGCATCAAGGACACCACGCTTGATCGCAATCGACTTGAGCTTCTCAGGATCCATGCCGGCGCCATCATCCTCGATTAGGAGCAGGATATGGTCACCTTCTTGTGATGCACTCAGACGAATGGTACCCACACGATCTTTGCCTGCCTTGGCGCGCACGTCCGGCAGCTCAATCCCGTGGTCACAGGAGTTACGAACCAAGTGAACCATGGGGTCTGCAAGCGCCTCGACCAGGTTCTTGTCCAGATCGGTATCTTCCCCCTCCATCACGAGGTTGATGTCTTTCTTGAGGCTGCGTGCCAAATCACGAACAACCCGCGGGAAGCGGCCAAACACCTTCTTGATGGGCTGCATGCGCGTCTTCATCACAGCGCCTTGCAGATCTGCCGTCACCACATCCAGGTTGGAGACCGCTTTGGACATCTCCTCGTTGTTGCTGGCAATGCCGAGACTGACCAGACGATTGCGCACCAGCACCAACTCACCCACCATGTTCATGATGACATCCAGTGTCCGTGTATCGACACGAACTGTGGTCTCATTCTGAACTTGTTGTTGTGCTTGTTGTGCGGCTGGCGCAGCTTTGTTGACCTGGGAGGCCACAGGAGCCCGATCCGCGTCATCCATCACCGCAGACTTGACGCTCTCCGGCGATGCGGTTGTAGGCGCCTTGCCCTTACCATGCAATTGGTCGAGCAAAGCCTCAAATTCATCATCGTTGATCAGCGCATCGGCTTCCGATTGCGCCTGGGTCATATGGCTGCCAACGCTCTCGGGAATACCGACGTGCTTGCCTTGACCGTGCAATTGATCAAGCAGGGCCTCAAACTCATCATCGGTAATGTCCCCGCCTTCTTGAGCGGGCAGTGCACTGCTGGCAGGAACATTCGGCGCCTTACCCACGCCATGCAGCTCATCCAGCAACCGGTCAAACTCATCCTGAGTGATATCATCAATCGAAGAGCCAGCAGAGGAGGTCGTCACGGGCGCTGCGGATACCGGCTCGGGTTTTACCTCGGCAGGTTTGCTCTTTACTGTCTTGGCAGCGATTTCAGCGGCAGAAGCAGGTTTGCTCAAATGATGCAGGGCATCAAGTAACGACGGTGCGGCCGCTTCGAGAGGTTCACGATTCTGAACGTGGGCAAACATTTCGTTGATGGTGTCGAGGGCTTGCAAGATGACATCCATCAATTCAGCATCGACCTGACGGCCACCGTTACGTAATGTATCAAACACGTTCTCGGCGCCATGACAAGCATCTACCAGCTCAGTCAGCGACAGGAAACCAGCACCGCCCTTGACGGTATGGAATCCACGGAAAATGGCATTTAACAGCTCACGATCATCTGGTCGCTTCTCCAGATCGACCAGTTGTTCAGAGAGCTGCTCCAGAATTTCCGATGCTTCGACCAGAAAGTCCTGCAGGATGTCCTCATCAACTTCGTAGCCCATTCTTTACTCCCTCAGAAACCTAAACTTGATAACAGGTCATCCACATCGTCCTGGCTCTGCACCACATCTGCCCGGGTTTCCTTGTTGATGATGGGGCCTTCCGCCTCAATACCTCGTGACGGAGCAGGCTCTATCGGCGCTGTAGGTTCAGGATCGCCAAACAAGGTCAGCATCTCGACCAGCTTCGACTCCACCTCATGAACCAGCGCGATGACTTTACGGATCATCTGCCCCGTGAGGTCTTGGAAATCCTGTGCCATCAAAATTTCGGTCAGCAAATCTCGGAGTTGGTTGGCATCAGTCTCTGACTGTTTGATCAGATCATCCAGCCGATGGCAAAGCTCCTTGAAATGCCCTAACTCAATCCGTCGATTCATCAGTGCATTCCAGGCCGGCAAGACCTCCGAGATGCGCTGACTGAGCTGATTGGCTAACGGCAGGCTGGCGTCAACGGCATCCATGGTGCGGTTAGCTGCCTTGTCGGTCATGGTGATCACATAATTCAAACGCTCACGGGCATCAGGAATATCCTGAGTTGCCAGATCCGGAATTCGCGGATCAAGACGAAATTCCTGCAACGAGTTGTGCAGCTGGCGAGTGAGTTGGCCAACATGCGCAAATAGTTCGCTCGCATTCGGCACACAAATTTCGGCCAGCAGTTCGTTTGCAGCCACCTGCTCACCCTGTTCCAGATACATCACCAGCATTCTGGCTTGTTCAAGGTTGATCAGCGGCACCTTGACTTTCATGAGTCACTACTCCGTCAGCCAATGCGCTCGAAAATCTTGTCCAGCTTTTCTTTGAGAGTGGCGGCTGTAAAAGGTTTGACGATATAACCGTTCACCCCAGCTTGGGCCGCTTCAATGATCTGTTCACGCTTGGCTTCAGCTGTCACCATCAGCACAGGTAAATGACACAGTTTCTCATCGGCACGGATGGCCTTCAGCAGATCGATGCCTTGCATCCCAGGCATGTTCCAGTCAGTGACTACAAACTCGAAATCACCATTCTTCAGCATTGGGAGAGCGGTATTGCCGTCATCTGCCTCATGGGTATTGTTGAAGCCAAGGTCACGAAGCAAGTTTTTGATTATCCGGCGCATCGTTGAAAAATCATCAACAATGAGGATTTTCATGTTCTTATCCAAAATACCCTCCTAAGAAGACTGCGTAGGGCAGCCCTAACTCATTCTGTTTATAGCAATATTGTTTTTATTATGCATCACACTCAGCCTTGAGTGTAGACAAGCATATGTGCGGTCAGTACCAATCTTTCATTCTGGCGCGCAATCTGTGCATCGCCTGGGTGTGGATCTGGCTGACCCGCGATTCGCTGACGCTCAAAATTTGTCCAATCTCTTTGAGGTTCAGCTCCTCGTCGTAGTAAAGCGACAAAACAAGCGCTTCTCTTTCGGGAAGATGACGAATTCCTTCAGATAGCGCCACCTGGAATCTCTCGTCAACCATGGCACTGAACGCTTCGTTACTCGGTTCAGGCTCTTCCTCACCGTGCAACACATCATCCGATACCCCCAAATCCTCAATGCCAATAAGGCGGCCACAGGCCGCCTCATTCAACATGGTATGGTAATCATCGAGTGTTACACCTAATTCTGAAGCGACATCCGTATCACGTGCGTCGCGACCCGAGCGTTGCTCTATCACATCAATCGCATCCGAGATGCGTCGACTGTTGCGATGCACCGAGCGCGGCACCCAATCGCCGCTGCGGATCTCGTCAATCATGGCGCCACGAATCCGGATACCAGCATAGGTTTCGAAACTGGCACCCTTGCTGCTGTCATAATTTTTAGCCGCATCCAGCAGCCCAATCATGCCTGATTGCAGCAAATCATCCAATTGCACACTGCTTGGCAGGCGTGCCATAAGATGCAGACCGATACGTTTCACCAGAGGCGCATAACGCTCTACCAGTGCGTTTTGATCCTGATGACGAGCATAGGCTTGAGCTTTATTCACTAACAGTGTCCTGAACTACATTCGGTTTGTTCAACAGGGTTTCGATGAAGAACTCCAGATGACCACCAGGCTGGTGTGGTGTCGGCCAGCCGGCGGCCTTGTTGGCCAGTGCGCGGAACGCCAAGGAGGCCGGCGATTTGGGGAATGCATCGACGATCACCTTCTGTTTCTTCACCGCCTGTCTGACATTATTGTCGTATGGAATGCAGGCCACCAGTTCCAATGAAGCATCAAGGAAACGATCCGTCACCCGCGTCAGCTTGCTAAACAGCTCCTGACCTTCCCTAAGACTGCGAACCATGTTGGCAACAACCTTGAAGCGAAACACGCCATACTCTCGTGACAGTAACTTGATCAGAGCATAGGCGTCCGTGATGGAAGTCGGCTCATCGCAGACCACGACCAAAATATCCTGTGCTGCACGGGCAAAGCTCAGCACCATATCAGAGATGCCGGCAGCCGTGTCCACCAACAGCACGTCAATGGTGGTTTTCATATCACTGAACGCCCGGATGAGACCTGCGTGCTGGGCTGGCGTCAGCTCCACCATCGATTGGGTACCCGAGGTCGCAGGAATAATCATCAGGCCATAGGGGCCTTCCACTATGATGTCATCCAGCGTGCATTCCCCTGATAACACATGGGACAGGTTTTTTTGCACCCGTAACCCCAACATGACGTCGATGTTGGCCAGCCCCAGGTCTGCATCCAGCAGCAAGACGCGCTTGCCTTGTGCCGCCATGGCCACCGCCATATTCAGCGTGACATTGGACTTGCCGACGCCACCTTTACCACCGGTGACAGTGATCACTTTGACCCGGTTTGCCTGACGCATTTTTCTCAGCCCCTGAGCTTGATCGAGATTGCTGTTATTCATTATTTGTAAAACTCCATATGCTCGGCTCGCTCGCTGTCCTGGCCCCAAAAATGGGTATCGGCTCCGTCCTGCTCCAGCTGACGCAATGTCATCTCGACCAATTCGCTTGCCGTCGCCGTCTGAAGATCTTCAGGCACCCGCTGCCCGTCGGTTATGTAGCTGATGGGAAGTTGATTACGAATGCACATCCCCATCACCTCGGCCAGATTCAGACTCTCATCCAGTTTGGTTAAAATACATCCACTCAGGGGCACCCGGCGAAAATGCTCAAACGCCTCTTGCAAAACCCGCCGCTGCGATGTAGCTGGCAACACCAGATAGCTGCGGATCCTGACCTTGGCATTCTTCACCAGGGTGTCGAGTTGTTCGGTTAAACGGACATCCCGCTGTCCCATGCCGGCGGTATCGATCAGCACCAAACGACGATTGCGTAATTGATAGAGCGCGCTGGACAACTCCTCAACGTTGGCCACTGTCTTGACGACGCAGCCCATGATGCGACCATAGGTCTGCAGTTGTTCGTGGGCACCGATCCGGTAATGATCCGTAGTAATCAGGGCTACCTGTTCCGGCCCGTATTTCATGGCAAAACGTGCGGCCAATTTGGCGATCGTCGTGGTCTTGCCAACACCAGTCGGCCCTAGCAACGCGACGGCACCACCATGGCGGAGGATGTCATCATCGCCCGTTTTCAATGCCGCTGTCAGCGCCTCGCGCAGACGATGCCACGCTTCGTGCAAGGAGGCCTCTTCAGGAATATGACTCGCCAACTGTTCGGCAAATGGCGCCTCAAATCCGCCTTGTGTCAGTTGTTTGATGATCAGCGCACGCACTGGCTCACGGCGTTCAACTTCCTGCCACATCAAACCTGACACCTGGTGCTGCAACAGCTTGCGAATCGACGCTAACTCGGTCCGCATGAACTCCAGCTCCCGATCTCGGTGGGATGGTGCGGCTCTGGAGCTGGCGGCCGGACGGCGCGCAGTTTGGGGCTCCGGGATGGCCGCCTGTTCCGCCAAGGTCCGCGGACCGGTATCAAAACCCGGTATCCCGGACTCCTGTATTTGTTGCTGACGCGCTAACAGAGCCGACAGGCTGTCAGGAAAACTCTCTTTGGTGTCACTTTTTTGACTCTGGGCAAACGAGAATGCCATTTTTGGCTCAGCCTGCCGAGTTGGCGTCGATAAATTGACGTTGTCTTCGCGCAGTTCGCGACGAATTTCTGGCGCCGGCGTGGACGCCTGATAATCGACCGCCGCCACTATCTCTATGCCGCCAGATACCTTTTTGTTCGACATGATGACCGCATCAGGGCCGAGAACCTCTTTGACTTCCGCCAGTGCAGTTCGCATGTCCTTGGCAAAAAAACGTTTAATCTTCACCTGATTCCTCCGGCGTCATCATTGCTGGCCCACTGCACTGACAATACGGATCTGCTTGTCGTCAGGTACTTCCTGATAGGAAAGTACACGTAATCCAGGAATGGCATTTTTCACGAAACGGGCCAGGGTGGATCTGAGCACACCAGACGTCAGCAAGATAGCCGGCTGACCTTCCAGCTCCTGCCGCTGTGTTGCCTCAGTCAAGGAACGCTGCATGCGTTCTGCCAATCCCGGCTCGATACCTGCCCCCTCAGCCCCACCGGCTTGCAGAGACTGGTGCAATATACGTTCCAGATCAGGGGCCAACGTGATGACAGGGATCACAGGTTCGCCACCAATGATGTCTTGCACGATCAAACGACGCAGCGCAATCCGACAAGCCGCCGTCAAAACATCGGGATCCTGACTGCGGGGAGCATATTCCACCAAGGTTTGCAGTATCGTGCGCATATCACGGACTGGGACCCCCTCTGTCAACAGATTTTGCAAGACTTTGGCCAAGGTTCCCAGGCTCATCACACCCGGAATCAACCCTTCTACTAACTTGGGTTGCGAACGGGACACCATGTCCAGCAGATTCTGTACTTCTTCATGTCCCAGCAACTGAGCGGCATGGCTGTTAAGAATTTGACTCATATGAGTAGCAATGACCGTCGACGCATCGACCACGGTGTAACCCAGACTCTGCGCCTGGTCGACCTGATCCTGACCAATCCAGACGGCATCCAGTCCAAATGCCGGATCGCGGGTCTGAATGCCTTGGATCTGGCCAAAAACCTGACCGGGGTTGATGGCCATTTCGCGTTCATGATAGACCTCTGCCTCGCCGACATTGACGCCCATCAAGGTGATTCGATACTGGTTAGGCTGCAAATCCAGGTTGTCACGGATATGCACAGGTGGCACGAGGAAGCCCAGCTCCTGGGATAGCTTCTTGCGCACCCCCTTGATGCGATTGAGCAAGGCCCCACCCTGACTGCGATCCACCATTGGAATCAGACGGTAACCCACCTCCAGGCCAATGACGTCCACCGGGCTGACATCATCCCAGCTCAAATCCTTATGCTGTTCCTGTGGTGCACTGCTTTCCACCGGCGCATTGAGCTTGGCCAGCTGCGCGTTCTTCTTCTGTCGGTTGCGTCGGTAGATCCACCAGGTACCGCCACCCGACAGGGCGGCCAGGCTTAAAAATGCCAGATGAGGCATGCCTGGCACTAAGCCCATGATGGTCAGCACGCCTGATGTGATAGCCAGCGATTTGGGGTCGTCGAACATCTGCCCCAGCACCACTTTCCCCATATCCTGATCGGCGTTTTGCCGTGTCACTATGATGGCCGCCGCTATAGACAACAACAGCGACGGGATCTGGGCAACCAGACCATCACCGATGGTCAGCAAGGTATAGATCCGCGTGGCATCACCAAACGCCAGGCCATGCTGGGCCATGCCGATGATGAAACCACCGATAATATTGATGAACAGGATCATGATGCCGGCGATGGCATCACCTTTAACAAACTTGGATGCACCATCCATGGAGCCGTAGAAATCCGCTTCGGCAGTCACCTCCTGACGCCGCCGCTTCGCCTCTTCCTGGTTGATCAGGCCGGCATTCAAATCGGCATCGATCGCCATCTGCTTACCCGGCATGGCATCCAGGGTGAAACGGGCGCTGACTTCTGATATCCGCCCGGCGCCCTTGGTAACCACCACAAAGTTGATGATCATCAGGATGATGAAGACGATGAGGCCGACGGCATAGTTACCGCCGATGACCACATTACCGAACGCCTCGATCACATGCCCTGCCGCCCCAGGACCATTGTGACCTTCCAGCAACACCACCCGCGTCGACGCCACGTTCAGGGCAAGACGCAGCAAGGTGGCCACCAGCAAGATGGTCGGGAACGCCGCAAAATCCAGAGGCCGTCGGGAATAGATGGCAACCAGCAACACAACCATGGCCAGCGCAATATTGAACGTGAACAGGATGTCCAGCAGGAACGGCGGCATCGGCAGCACCACCATGCCAAGGGAGGCCAGCACCAGTAACGGTGTCCCCACCCCTTTCGTCAGCAGGCTCTTGACTTGCCCCAGGGAGGCTAATGTGGCTTTCAATTCCATGGCGAACGCACCTAAAACTGCAGTGCCTACAGCCTAGCAAAAATCAAGCCATTGGTTAATGCATTGATTTTGATGGAATTTGATTCGTATCAGAAAATCGACGTCAAAAAGACGTCAATAACGCAACTCATCCGGAATCGGCAGCTCATCGGCTAACTTGTGCGGTGCCTGGCCACGCCCCTGGCGATAGGCCTGCAGCTGGTAGACATATGCCAATACCTGCGCCACCGCCACGAACAGCCCTTCGGGGATTTCACTATCCAGCTTGGTGGTATGGAAGATAGCCCGCGCCAGCGGCGGGGCTGCAACCTGGGTAATACCATATTCGGTCCCGATGTTACGGATCATCATGGCTATTTCATCCACCCCTTTGGCGACCACGACCGGGGCCTTGCCCTGCTGCTTGTCATACTTCAAGGCGACAGCATAATGCGTCGGGTTGGTAACGATCACGTCCGCCTTCGGCACCTCCGCCATCATGCGGCGGTTGGCCATCTCATATTGCATACGCCGCAGGCGGCCCTTAACCTCGGGCTTACCTTCCGAGTTTTTGTATTCATCCTTGACCTCCTGCTTGGTCATCTTCAGTTGTTCCTTGTGATGCCACTTCTGGAACGGAACGTCGATGGCCACGATCGGCACCAGAGCGCAACAGATGCCGATGGCAATCCACAGGCAGGTCTCCAGAGCGTCATAGATGGCGTAGGGAAACTGGCGCTGACTGAGGTCAAGAATATGTGGCAACTGGCTGGTCAACAGCCACCAGACCATCAGGGCAATAAACGTCACCTTGCCGATGGATTTCACCAACTCGATCAGGCTCTGCACGCCCACCATTCGCTTCAAGCCGTTAATCGGATTGAGTTTGGTAAACTTCGGCATCATGGCTTCAGAGCTAAAATTGAAGCCTCCAAGCAGCAAGTTGCCAATCAAGGCGGCCAGCAGCAGAATGAAAAACCAGCCGGACATCGGAACGATCAGGTTGGCAATATCCGTACTCAGTGCCAACTCCATGGTTTCCGGATCGAACACTTCATCCCGGCTAAATGAAAAGTTGCGCCTGCAGATCTCCAGCAGCGCACTGCCGATGCCGGCACCGGTCACATACAGGCCAATGACGCCCGCCAGCAGCACCAGCGCCGTACCCAACTCCTTGGATCGGGGGATCTGGCCTTTAGCCTTGGCATCGGAAAGGCGTTTACCTGTGGGGTCCTCTGTCTTTTCCTGACCATCTGCTTCAGCCATCGTCAGCCTCCACTACATTCAGTGCCAATGATCTCGCAGATCAAGGCCTGAACCTGTTGCCAATGTGCCAGGAAATGCTCCATGAAGCCGCCCAGCGATACCCAAAGCACCAGCAAGCCACATATCATGCTGACGGCAAAGCCCATGCTGAAGATGTTCAACTGCGGTGCGGCACGGGTCATGACACCGAACGAAAAATTAACCAATAGCATGGCCGTGATCGAGGCCAACGACACAGAAAGTGCCATTTGAAACATAATGGTCATGAACGAGAACAGCGCCTGCAAGCCGGTGATATCCAGCCCGCTGGTCGACACCGGGAGGGTGGTGAAACTCAGATTCACCAGATGCAGCATGGTCAGATGGCCATCGATGGCAAAGAAAATCAAGGTTCCCAGCATCAGATAGAATTGGCCGATGACGGGCGTGGATCCACCGTTGATCGGATCCACTAACGACGCGAAGCCCAAACCGCTCTGGGTGGCCAGGACTTGGCCGGCAATGACAAAACTCTGGATGAGCAGCTGGGTGGCAAAGCCGATAGCCACCCCGATGAGCACCTGCTGGGCCACCACGAGCCAGCTTTGCAGACTGAATAACGGGATCTCCGGCATCGGCGGCAACATCGGCGCCATCGCCAGCGTGATGACAAACCCCAGCTTGGCACGGATCATGACCGGCACATTCTGGCTACCAATCACCAGCATGGTCATCAACATCGCGGTCACCCGGGCCATCGGCCACAGGTAGGATGCCAGCCAGCCCATCACCAGATCGGCCGTGAAGTTCACCCCAGCACCTCGGGGATCTGCTCAATGATGGTGGTAAAGAAATCCAGCAACGCCTGCAATCCCCAATGGGCGCCAAACGCCAGTGCCGCCAGCGTTACCAGCAGACGTGGCAAAAAACTCAATGTCTGCTCGTTAATCGACGTCGCCGCCTGGAAAATCGACACCATCAACCCCACCACCAGGCTGGGCAAGATGACGGCACTGACCAGCAGACTGACCAGCCCCAGTGCCTCGCGAAACACATCGACAAAGGCCTCGGGATTCATTTAGCCACCTCCAATACCGAAACTCGATACCAGCGATCCCATGATCAACCCCCAGCCATCCACCAGCACAAACAACATCAATTTGAACGGGAGCGAGATCAGCATCGGCGACAGCATCATCATCCCCATCGCCATCAAAATACTGGCGACCACCAGATCGATGACCAGAAACGGCAGGAAAATCATGAAACCAATCTGAAATGCGGTCTTCAGCTCACTGACCATAAAGGCGGGGATCAGCACGCGCATCGGTACCTGCTCGGGTTTGTCGACATGCACATTGGCATATTCCATGAAAGCATTCAGATCCTTGATGCGGGTTTGCCCGAGCATGAACTGGTGTAATGGGACCTGGGCGCGCTCAAACGCGGCTTGAGAGGTAATCTGATCATCGAGATAAGGCTGCAATGCTTCGGCGTTGATGCGATCCAGTACCGGCGTCATGATGAACAGGGTCAAAAACAGGGTCAGCCCCAGCAACACCTGGTTAGAGGGGCTCTGTTGCAGCCCGATGGCCTGACGCAAAATAGATAGCACTATGATAATGCGGGTAAACGACGTCATCATGATGAGGATTGAAGGCAGAAACGTCAGTGCCGTCATCAACGCCAACACTTGCAGCGTCAGGCTGTACTCTTGGCCGCCACCTGGCGTGGTGGTCACCGTGACCGCCGGCAAACCAGCGTTCTGAGCCCAAAGGCTGGGCGCAAACAGCCACAGCAGCAGCCAGATCCAGTTACTTTTCATCACTGCGCTCTCTTTGCAACTCGTTGCTGGCGGGCTCCCCGGCAACAGATTGGCCACGACCAGCTCCCGCCATCCATTTGCTCAGTTGACCGGCAAACGCATGGGGGGAACCATTCTCTGGCAGCGGTTTATCCAGTTGGCACAACAGCGAGATCTGGTTGGGTGTCATGCCCAGCAACAGCTGCTGTTCTCCCACCTTGACGACCAGCAGTTTCTCCCGACTGCCCAGCGGCAACATGCTGACAACCTTCAACTGACTCTGCATGACAGATGGAACCAGCCGGCTTTTCTTCAGCAACCAGGCCAACACCAGAATCAGTGCTATGACCAGAAAGCAACTGGCCAACCACTGCATCAGGGTCACATTCGCCGACGTTTCAACCGCCAGGGCCGGCAGCGGAAGCGTCAGCAATACCAACAACAGGCGTGACATCATCATTTAAGTTTCTTGATCCGTTCGGTCTGGCTGATGACATCGGTAAGACGAATACCGAACTTGTCATTGACCACCACCACTTCGCCGTGGGCGATCAGGGTGCCGTTAACCAGCACATCCAGCGGCTCGCCCGCCACCCGATCCAGCTCGACGACCGAGCCCTGATTCAGTTGCAGCAAATTGCGAATGCTGATCTGGCTGCGGCCGACCTCCATGGTGATCGTCACCGGTATATCCAGTATGGTATCCAGCTTGCGGCGCTCTTCTGCAGATATGGGAGCATGTTCATCAAACTCCTCCAGATGCGCCGGCTGTACATCCGCCGCGGCCTGCTCACCCAACGCCGCCGCCCAGGCATCTGCCATCAGATCTTGATCATCCATCACTCTTCATCCTCTATGCTTTTTTCCAGCGCTTCGAGTTCTGCGACTCCGTCAATGCGCATACCACCACGCGTCACCAGGGTCAGTTCATTCTTGACCGAGTCCGGCCGCTTGATTTTCTCGGTAATCTTCAACGCGACATGATCACGCGTGCGACCGAGTTTGGCGCGGAACGTCGGCAGATCTTCGACAAAAACCAGCAACGACTCGGGCATCTCCACCGGAATGATGTCACCAGCTTTCATGTTCTGTAGTTGCCGCAACGTGACATCCGTCTGCAACAGACGGGCATTGATGCCGACTTGTACATCCATGATTTCATCGCGGAGCGCCTTGCTCCAGCGCAAATCGGTGTCGCCCTTGTCACTCTGCACACCGGCATCCAGCAGTTCGCGGATCGGCTCCAGCATCGAATAAGGCATGGCGACGTGAAAATCTCCGCCCCCGCCGTCCAATTCGATATGGAAAGAGCTCACCACTATGACTTCTGTCGGGCTGACAATGTTGGCCATGGCCGGGTTGACTTCGGAGTCGAGGTATTCAAATTCGACATCCATCACCGGTGCCCAGGCTTCTTTATAATCCTCAAACACCAGCTTCAGCAGCATCTGGATGATGCGCCGTTCGGTCGGTGTAAACTCACGCCCCTCAATCTTGGCGTGGTAACGACCGTCACCACCGAAGAAATTCTCCACCAGGATAAAGACCAGGCGCGCCTCCATGGTGATTAACGCCGTCCCCTTCAGCGGACGGAAGCGAACCATGTTGAGACTGGTAGGCACAAACAGGGTGTGCACATACTCACCGAATTTCAGCATCTGCACACCGTTGATGGAGACTTCGGCGGTACGCCGCATCATGTTGAACAGGCTGATGCGCATATGGCGGGCAAACCGCTCATTGACCAGCTCCAGCGTCGGCATCCGGCCACGAACAATCCGATCTTGTGATGAAAAATCGAATGTAACAACGCCAGGAGCGGCAGCGACACTGACCGCCTCCTCTTCTACCTCATCGACACCATGCAGCAGGGCATCAATTTCGTCTTGCGTTAACAGATCGCTCACGGGTCACCTACTGCATCACAAAACCGGTAAACAGAACTTGTTCGACCACATTCTCATCGGCGACGCCATGCAACGCCTGCTTGACGGCGACCAGGGCATCGGTCTTTAACTTCTTCCGCCCTTCAACCCGGGCGAGTTGCTCCGAGGTAGCCATCGAGAACACCTTGAACAAGGCACCTTCAACCAGCGGCGTATGCAGCTTGGCCAAAGCCTCGTTGGCCGGCCCTCTGACCATCAATGCCACCTTGATCTGCACCAGCCGGTAGCGTGGTTTGGCTTCCACATTGAAGACAAAAGGGCGCGGCAGTACGACATACAACGCCATTTTCGCCGCCGCTTCGGCTGCTTTTTCTTCCTCGGTCTGGGCGCCGTGCTCCCCTTCGGCCGGCTTGTCGCCGCCGGCCAGCATCAACCAGGCGCCAACCCCCCCACCGATCAGCACCAGGACGGCCAGTACTATGATGATCAGTAGCTTCTTCTTGCCGGTCTGAGGCTTAAGCTCGAGTTGTTGTTCTTCTGCCATCGCGCATCCTGCCGTTTATCTGCAATTCAATCTGCCGCTATCATATGCCGCAAGCCTCAGGCATCAAGCGTAGAAATCAATTCCTGCGGGCCCGGTCGAGTGAATGGCCAGATTCTGCACGATCTGCCCCTCGCCCGCGTCCTCCTCTGCCGAACTGCGAGTCCCGCGGCCAGCGGAATCCTCACCACGCCCCGACTGTCCGGACTGCCCTAACTGTTGGCCACCGGCTTGTCCGGCATCCTGCTGCTGAATGGAACTCTGTCCCAATTGCAGCCCTTGGCCGGCCAGCATGTCACGCAATCTGGGCATGGCCTGCTCAAGCAAGTCACGGGTCTGACCATGCTGAACGACAAAGTGAACGCTGGTTTGTTGATCCTGGTCCACCGTGAGCTGAATCCGCAACTTGCCAAGTCCGTGGGGCTCAAGTTGAATCTCGGCCTCCTGCCACTTCTGCCCCATCATCAGCGTCACCGTCTGCGCCAACTCCGGCGCGGCCTGCTGACTGTTCAGCAACTGCAGGCTACCACCGAGTTGTTGTGCCAACTCGGTTCCCCGCCCCTGAGCGGCTGTTGCGGCGGCACCGAGGCTGCTCGCTGTCTGCGCGGTGGAGGCCGATGCGGTCGTATTCAGCGTCTGCAACCAGGCGGCGCTGTCGGCGGCCACACTTTTTCCCTGCCCGGCCGTCGTGGTATCGAGCAACTTGGCAGTTAATGCCTCGAGTGAGGACGACGTCTCCGACTGCGCCGCCGTCGTTGTCGCGGCAAGGGCATCGTCAGATAAGGCAGATAGATCCACAGTGTCGTCAGGACTCGACGGCACCGTTTGAGTGGAGAGCGCATTGAGCGCCATGGACCAAGGCAAGGTATCAGTGGTACGTTGTCCCGTCGACGAGGTCAGCAGCGCTTTGCCAGCATCGGCTGCCGGTGCGGCGGCATCTGCGGCGGAGACCGACGACGTCTCGGACTCAGAGCCGGCCTTGAGCGAGTCCTGCGGCAAGGATTTGCCTTCCCCTGCCGGCACGCCAGTGGCCGAGCGCCCCATGCCCGCAGCCAGCACCTGAGCGGCCGTTGTCACGGCGCTCATCTCGGGAGTCACCGCCGCCCCCTGCCCCCCAGAAACACCGGTTTTGGCATTCAAGCTGGCTTCAAGGTGCCGCAACAACTCGTCCCCCGATATCAGCCCCTCCGCCTCTGTGGCCTCCGCTGGCGTGTCTGATGTTTCACCCGCGGCATGGCCAGCCGATTCGACCAGGCTGACGTTCGCCAATTGCGTCACGTCCAAGGTGGCGACCAAATCAGATGTCAAATCTTTGACATCCGTAGCGACCGGCGTGGTAGCTGAATCGGCCACCGCGGCGGCGGAGTCTTTCTCCTGGTCGGCACTGACTTTCTTGTCACCGCTAGCGTTCGCCTCCGACGAAGCGGCGTCAGACGGCGACGCATCACGGCTAGCATCCGCACGCTGCGGCGCGTCAGAACGCGCTGCGTTTTTGCTGGTCGGCGTATCTTTGCCGGTTAGCTTGGCGGCGGTTTGACGCGACTCGCCTGTCGAGGCCGCCGTGTCGCGTTGGGATTGCTGTTTGAGGACAGAATTAAAGTCCTGTTCGCGGCCGGTCGATGCCGCCGCTGGGGCCGCCTTGGGCTCCATGACAGGCTCGATAGCGAGATTAGCTGTGATTTGTACCATTCCACGCCCCCTGCTGCGCGCCACCCAAGCCGGCGGCAAACGCATTCGTCTTTAGTGGATTACTGGCAAAAATCGGGCCAGATTAGCCCAGTTCGTGTTGATTATGGAAAAAACGGAAGGTGGCGAACTCGTCCAGCTGCTTCTGTTCCAGTTTGGCCTGCCGAACCTGCTCCCGCGCCGCCTTACGCGACATCAGCAGCTCCAGCGCCTTGCGTTGCTGCTGGATCTCCAGCCACTCGTTGCGCCGTTTTTCCGTCACCTGACGCACCTGCCGTAACCCGTGCAACTGCTGCTCGGCGGCATGATCCAGCTTGTTGATGAACGCCTGGTAGTGGGTGAACTGCTGGCTGTTGAGCCCTGAAATCCCGCGCTCGGTCAACTGACCACTGTAGTTTTCACGGTACTGGTTCAACGCATCGAGCTGGGCTTCGTAGCGCTGCTGATCCTGGCGCGCCATCGCCAGGCTGCGTGCGGCCCGGTCTTCCGCCTCCAGCAGGCGTTCGATCAGCATCGTAATGGCTTTACTCATTGGCTCTTGCTCCGCTCACAGCACTATCAGACCCGCCCCTGAATCAGATTCATCGCGACCTGTTGCAAACTGCGCAGGCACTCGTCATAAGGGACCACTTCTTTCATACCTTGCTGCAAGAATTGCTCCACCTTTGGCCGTATGGCAATGGCCAGGTCCAGACGCGGATCGGCGCCGCGCTGGTATGCGCCGATGGCGATCAGATCGCGGTTCTGCTGATAGAGGGAGGAAAACTGTTTAACGGTACGCGCCATCATCATGTGCTCCTCCGAGGTCACCATCGGCATGACCCGGCTGATGGACTTCTCCACATCGATCGCCGGATAGTGGCCGCCATCGGCCAGCTCACGGGAGAGTACTATGTGACCGTCGAGAATCGCCCGCGAGGCGTCGGCAATCGGATCTTGCAGATCATCGCCCTCGGTGAGCACGGTAAAGAATGCGGTGATTGAACCCTGTCCATCGGCACCATTCCCCGCGCGCTCAACCAGCGCCGGTAATTTGGCAAACACCGATGGCGGATAACCCTTGGTAGCTGGCGGCTCGCCGATGGCCAGCGCAATTTCACGCTGCGCCTGGGCATAACGGGTCAGCGAGTCCATCAGCAGCAGGACGTTCAGCCCCTGTTCGCGAAAATACTCGGCAATCGTCAGGGCGGTCTCGCAGCCCTTGAGCCGCATCAGAGGCGATGCATCGGCTGGCGCCGCAACGACCACAGAGCGCGCTCGCCCTTCGGCACCGAGGATCTCCTCGATGAACTCCTTGACTTCCCGGCCCCGCTCACCGATGAGGCCGACCACGACGACGTCGGCGGTTGTCCCGCGCGTCATCATGCCCAACAGCACCGATTTACCAACCCCGGAGCCGGCAAACAAGCCCATGCGTTGCCCTTTGCCGACCGTCAACATGGCATTGATCGCTCGCACACCGACATCCATCGGCTCGTCGATCGGCTTGCGCGCCAGCGGATTGAGGCGGCGGCTGACAAACCGTGCCGAATCGGCCGTCAGAATCGGACCCAATCCATCCAGCGGCTCGCCGACGCCATCGATGACGCGACCCAGCAGGGCCATCCCGACCGGCAGCCCCTGCTCTTCGCCAATGGGGGTCACTTTCGCCCCCGGGATCACCCCTTTGAGCTGCTCACTGGGCATCAGGTAGAGCTTGTCGCCGGCAAAGCCGACGACTTCGGCTTCCAGATTGCCGTCCAGTGTTTCGATGCGGCACAAGGAGCCGACGGCGGCCCGACAGCCGATAGCCTCCAGCGTCAGTCCGACAACCCGCGTCAATTTACCGGCTACGCTGGGGCGGGTCGCCTGTTCAGGCACCTTATACGATTGCAGACGCGTCAGCAGCGTCATGATGCGCGATCCAGGTTCTGCCGCAGGAAGTTGCGCAACAGCTGATTGATTCGCTCCTCCAGCATCCAGTCAATGCTTGAGGTGCGACTGACAAGCTGCAGATCGCCAGGTTGCAGGGTAGGTTCAGGCTGCAATGTCCAGCCGCGACGCAGACACTCCTCGGCACCAAAAGCCTGCTGCAGCCGCTCGATATCATCCGGGTGCAGTTGCAGCGTGATCCCCTCGTCGGCACATGGCAGCAGGCGGACAGCCTCCTTGAGCGAATTCAGTAGCAGCTCCGGCGCCGTGTGCGCCTCATGTTGAATCAAGGCTCGCGCCAGCTGCATCGCCAGATAAACCAGCTGTTGCTCTACCTGTTGATCGAGCTGAGCCAACGGCGTCACCAGCTGATCCGCCAACTGACGCCAGTGCGCTGCGCTGGCATCGATCTCGGCCTGACCTTGTGCCAGACCCTGCTGATGACCCTGCTGCACCCCCTCGGCGTGACCTTCCTGCAGTCCCTGTTGGCGCCCCTCGGTCAGCCCCTGGTCAAAGCCAGCCTGTCGCCCTTCGGCGAACCCGTCTTCATAGGCCGCCTGACGGATGGCTTCGATCTCCTCGAGGGTCAACGGCGCCTGCTGCGGCTCCTCGACCTCGTCCTGCTCTTCGGGCTCAGCCTCTTCCTGATACCAGTTGGCCGCATACCCCAACGCGTTGCTGTCCGGCACCTGCACCGGACTCTCCATGATCGGCCATTCCCAAGCGGCAAAGTCGCCCGGCTGGTCATCCCCGGTCTTGCTGTTACTCACCCGTTACCCCTTGCCGGCCCTGCTGCCGGCCTGTGAACTGGTCTGCCGTTTATACAAAGTCGTCGCCGCCACCGGCACCCAGCATGATCTCGCCTGCATCGGCCAGACGCCGCGCAATCGACAGGATCTCCTTTTGCGCCGTTTCGACGTCGCTGACCCGGACCGGTCCCATGGCCGCCAGGTCTTCGCCCAGCATTTCCGCGGCCCGCTTGGACATATTCTTGAAGATCTTCTCCTTGAGCTGATCGTCTGCCCCCTTGAGCGCTTTTTGCAGCAACTCGCCGGGGACTTCGCGCAGCAGCGACTGGATGCCGCGGTCGTCGACATCGATCAGGTTCTCGAACACGAACATCAAATCCTGGATCTGCTGGCTCATCTCCTCGTCGGTGTCGCGGATGGCATCCATCAGCTGACCTTCGACGTTGGTATCGAGGTAGTTCATGATGCTGGCCGCGGCCTTCAAGCCGCCCATCTTGGCCGCCTGGGCCCCAGCGGCGCCCGCGAACTGCTTCTCCATGATGTCATTGAGCTCTTGCAACGCCGCAGGTTGCACCTCTTCGAGGTTGGCAATACGCATGATGAGATCGAGCCGAACCTGCTCGGGGAACTGGCTGAGGATCTCTGCCGACTGCTCCGGATCCAGATAGGAGAGCACTATGGTCTGGATCTGCGGGTGTTCGTTCTGGATGATGCTGGCCACCTGGCGGGCATCCATCCACTTCAGGGAGTCCAGACCGCGGGCACCGGAGCCCATGATGATCTGGTCGACCAGATTGCCGGCTTTGTCTTCACCGAGGGCGGCCACCAGCGCCTTGCGCACGAAGTCTTCGCTACCGATGCCGATATTGGAGAACTTCTGGATGTCCTCAATAAATTGGCGGTGCACGGCCGTGACCTTGTCATGGCTGAAGTCCTTCATCGAGGCCATCGCCATACCCAGCCGCTGCACCTGCTTGGGCTCCAGGTGACGGAAAATCTGCGCCGCATCATCCTCGTTCAGGCTTAGCATCAGCACGGCCGCCATCTCCATGCCACTCATGGCATCCAGCAACTGTTGCTGTTCGGTGGAGATCTTGTTGGTGTTCTCACTCATTTGGACATTTCCCTCACCACCCATTCCTTGACAACCTGAGCGGCCAGATCCGGCTCATTGGCCACCAGCGCCCGCACCGCACGCAACAGATCCTCGTCGCGATGCAAATCAGGCAGTACCAGCTGGCCGTTGCGCACACCGAATACCGGCTCCTGCATATCGGCCTGGCTGGCCAGCAGACTAAGCTCGTCATCACCATCCAGCGCAACCGAGCTGTCCATATCCACTTCCTTGCCCTCCCCCTTGTTCTCCGGGTAGAGCAGGCGATTGAGCATCGGACGCACGATCGTCACCACCAGCACGATGATCACCAGTACCGAGGCGGCGATGCGAACGGCACGCCAGAACCAGGTCTGTTCCACCAGCGGCGTATCGGCGACCTCACCCAGATCCGCACGGTTGAACGGCATGGCGACCACTTCCAGCGTATCACCACGGGTGACATCAAACCCCAGGCCGCCCTTCAGCAAGCGACGGATATTATCCAGTTCGGCCTGCGACGGTGCTTCACGGCTGGTTTTGCCTTCGGCATCGGTGCTGCTCTTGTAGTCTACACCGACCGACACCGTCAGGCGCTGTATGCCCCCCATGCTGCGCTGGGTATGGCTGACCGTGGTATCGAGTTCATAATTGCGCGTCGCTTCCTTGCGATTGCGGCCGGAAGCCTGGGAAGCACTGCCGGTGCCCGTAGCCTGTTCCGGGATGGCACTGGCCGCCGGCGGTTGATTGGACAGGGCGCCAGGAACCCCCGTGGCCCCGCCCCCCATGTTGCTCTCCTCCAGCGTCTGTTCGGAGCGCACGGCAGGCAAGTCCGGGTTATAGCTCTTGCGGGTCTGCTCTTCTTGCGTGAAGTCCAGCGTGACATCCACTTCTGCGGTGTAGTTGCCGATACCGAGTACCGGCGAGAGAATGGAGTCAATCTTCTGCTTGTACTCCATCTCCTTCTTCTGCTGCATCTCGAACTCTTTGCGCGAGCGGGCAGAAGCGGCGTCCTGGGAGCCGGAGTTCAGCAGGCGGCCATTCTGATCGGTGACGGTCACCCGGCTGGGTTCGAGTCCATGTACGGCCGAGGCGACGGTATCGACGATGGCATCCACCTCTTCCTGGCGCAGGGAGCTGTTGCCGGCCAGGGCGATCACCACGGTGGCACTAGGCTTGCGTTCGTTGCGGGCGAAGACGTTATCCTTGGGGATGGCCAGCAGCACGGTTGCCTTGGCCACGTTGCGATATTGCTCGATGGCGCGCGCCAGCTGCTGCTCACGGCTGTACTTCAGACGTTCGCCTTCCAGACGCTGACTGACGCCGAACCCGGTGTCCTTGAGCAACAGGGCATCCCCCGTCGGCAGCTCGGGCTTGGCCAGCCCCTCGCGCTTGAGCTGCAGGGCGATCGAAGAGTACTCATCCGCGGTGACCAGTACCGTATTGCCTTCGACCTTGTAGTTAAGCTGTTTCTGATCGAGAAAATCGAGGGTCTTGACCAGTTCCTCGGTCGTAAAGTTACCCAGCGGGCGCATCTCGGGTTCTTTGCCCCACAGCAGGATAAACACCGCGATCGCCAGACAGATGGCCAAGCCGAGAATCAGAGTGACCTGACGCAAAATATCGACATTGGCCATGAAGCCGAACATCGCGGATTTGCTGGCCGGCGCCTCATCCAGCGCCGCAGAGCCCAGCAGGGGCTCACTGGCCAGTGCGACTTCGTTGCGCTTTTCCTCAGCCATCTTGTTTCTCCATTACACCGGCATATTCATGATGGTCTTGTACGCCTCGACCACCTTGTTGCGAACCTGAACCGTCGCCTCGAAGGCAATTGAGGATTTTTGACCGGCGATCATCACATCCGAAAGACTGATACTGCGATCCCCCATGTCGAAGCGGGTACGAAGCGAGTTGGTATCCTGTTGCAGCGAATTGACGTTTTCCAGCGCTGATTGCAGCAATTGGCCAAAGTCCTGCTGGACAGTGCCATTGACGGGTTCGGGCGTTCTGCCGGTCGCCTCAAATCTTAGCGACTGCAGCTCCTGAAACAACGAACTGGCCTGAACATCCATAACTCACCTCGAGCGACAGTAAATTGACGTAAACCTGATGTAAACCTGTCACTGCAATTTAAGTGCCAGCAGCATATCACGATTGGCGAGAGAGGGATGGCGGGATGACAACGCAGCGCCCGCCGTGTCGGCGGGCTCACAAAAAAGAGAGATTATTCAGGCACCTCGATGCCAACTTCCCGCATCCGCGCCAGCTTGTAGCGCAGGGTGCGCGGGCTGATCCCCAGCCGCTCGGCCACCTCCTTGCGACTGCCCTGACAGGCCTGCAGCGTGTCGAGGATGATCTGATGCTCCTGCTGGCGCAGCTCGTTACCCAAGCGTTCCATGCCGGGCACCCGCTCAGAGGCCTCGCGCCCAGCCAGGCTGGGCTCAGCTTCCGGCAACCAGAAGCCCTCGCCACTCGGCAGCCCTTCATCGGCGTAAGCCAGGGCATCGAAGATCAGCTCACAAGCATCAATCTGCCCTGTGGTGGCCAGTATCAGCGCTCGTTGCACGACATTATCCAGCTCGCGCACGTTACCCGGCCAATTGTGCTGCTGCAGGCGCTGGCATGCCGCCGGCGTCAGCACTGGCGCACTCAGGCCCTGCTCGCGCGCATGCCACTGCAACAGGTGGGTAGCGATCGGAATGATGTCCCCGGGGCGGGCACTCAACGGCAGCCAGCGCAGCGGAAACACATTCAGCCGATAGAAGAGATCCTCGCGGAACAGCCCCTCCGCGACCGCCTGACGCAGATCGCGGTTACTGGTGGCGATGACACGCACATCCAGCGCGATCGTCTTGCGACTGCCGAGACGCTCCACCTCGCGCTCCTGAAGCACCCGCAACAGCTTGGCCTGCAGAGCCAGATCCATCTCGGTGATCTCATCGAGTAACAAGGTGCCGCCCTGCGCCTGTTCAAACTTGCCCGGACAGCCCTGGACCGCACCGGTAAAGGCGCCCTTTTCATAGCCGAACAGGGTGGCCTCCAGCATGTTATCCGGAATGGCGGCGCAGTTGATGGCGACAAACGGCTGCTCGGCCCGGCTCGACTGATCGTGGATGTAACGCGCCAGCACTTCCTTGCCGGTACCACTGGCGCCGGAAATCATCACCGTCGCCTCGGAGCGGGCGACCCGGCTGGCCAGTTGCAACAACTCTTCGGTGCGCGGATCGCCATAGATAGGGGTGCGGCGTTCGATGCGCTGTGGCGGCACATAACGGCTGACCTGGTTGAGCAACACCTCCGGAGAGAACGGCTTGGCCAGGTAATCGATCGCACCGTCACGCATGGCGCGTACCGCGCCGTCGATATTGGCATACGCGGTCATCAGCAGGACCGGGATCTGCGGGTATTTTTGCCGGACGTTGGTCAACAGGGTATGACCGTCCATGCCCCCCATCTGGATATCGGAGATGACCATGTCCACACTCTGTCGTCCCAGCTGCAACAGCGCGCTTTCGCCGCTGTCCGCCTCCAGGCACAGATAGCCGGCCAACATCAGGGTATCGACGATCGCCTCGCGCAGACCATGGTCATCCTCGACGATCAGGATCCGGGCCTGGGTCATGCTACACCTCCTTGGCGCAGCGCCGCTGCGTCCTGATGAATCGGCAGGCGAATCGTGAAGCAGGTGCCCTCTCCCGGCACCGAGGCCACCTCAACCTTACCTTGGTGAGAGTGCACGACGGACTGCACCACCGCCAAACCCAGGCCGGTGCCCCGGCTGCGGGTAGTGAAAAAGGGTTCGAATACCCGGGCCACGACGTCGGAGGCCATGCCACAGCCGTTGTCGACCACACGGATCACCGCCTCGTCGTCAACCTTGTGCGCCGACAGCAATAACGAGCGCGCACCGGCCTGCAGTGCATTGGCCAACAGGTTATTGATGGCGCTGGCCAAGGCCGCGCTGTTGGCCAGCAAGGGGACCGGCGGAGAATCCATCTCGATGCGCAGTTGGGCCTGATGCTGCTGGATCATGGCTTCAGCGCCAGCTTCGACGCTGTCGATCAAGGCAGTCAATTCAATGACGCTCACCACCTGCTGTTCGCCGTTGCGGGCAAACAACAGCACATCGCTGACCTGATTCTCCAGATCGCGCAGGCGATCCATCAACTTGCGCTGAAAGCTGCTCCGCGCATCCTGGCTCAGCGTCCGGTTGGCCAGATTGGCACCATACAGCATGGCGGCAGCCAGCGGGGTCCGGATCTGATGGGCCAGCGATGCCGCCATCTTGCCCAGGGCCGACAGCCGCTCCAGGTGACCGAGCTGATCCTGCAGGCGACGGGTTTCCGTCAAATCGGTAATTTGCACCAGTTGCCCGGTCTGCTGGCGCAGGGGCTGGGTCGAGATCTGCACCCGTCGGCCATTGCGTAACGAGACCTCGTGGCCATCATCGGGCCGCAGACAAAACAGGCGATGAATGACGCCGATCCACAGTTTACCTTGCAGGGATTCGCCGAGCAGGGTATCCGCCGCACGGTTGCTGCGCGCAATACGGCCGGTCTCATCCAGCAGGATCAAACCTGAGGGGATCTCGTCGAACAACTCGGCCAGCAAGGCCGGCTCTTGCCAACGGCTAGCCGGTGAAGGGATCTGGTCATTGGTCTGCATGTGTCATAAACCCGTTAGTCACTGGGATAATCCGGGTTAATGCAAAGGACGGGCCAAAAATAGAAAAGGCGCCTCAGCGCCTTTCTATAAGAGAACTATCAATCACTTATTACATATCACGCGCGGCCATGCCGTACTTCTTCATCTTTTCGACCAGCGTGGTCCGCCGCATGCCGAGCATATCGGCCGCCCGCGCCACCACGCCATCCTGCATCTCCAGTGCCTGACGGATCAGCCCGACCTCCAGATCTGACAGCAGCTCCTTGAGGTTCACCCCCTCTTCCGGCAACACCTGGCTGAACGGATCTGCCAGCGGCTCCTCACCCTGCTCAAACTCCTCGGAGAGTACCTGGATCAGCGCATCGCGTTCGGCCAACTCCGTGACCGGCCCCTCTTCGAGCCAGACATCCTCGCCGTAACGGTACTTGCTCGGCAGATCCTTGACATCGACGATACGATTCGGGAATAGAATCAGCAGCCGTTCGACCAGATTCGACAGCTCGCGGACGTTGCCCGGCCAGCGATGCTGCATCAACGACTCCAGCGCACGCTGGGTAAAACGCAACCAGGCCTTGTGTTCTGCGCCGTGGCGATTCAGCAGCTCCTGCAGCAGCAACGGAATGTCGTCAGCACGCTCGCGCAACGGTGGTGTCTCGATGGGAAAGACATTGAGACGATAGTAGAGATCTTCACGGAAAGTCTGGGCGATGATCATCTGCTCCAGATCCCGGTGGGTCGCCGCTATGATGCGCACATCCGCCTTAATCGGCCGGCTGCCACCCACCCGTTCAAACAGACGCTCCTGCAACACGCGCAGCAGTTTGACCTGCATCGGCATCGGCATATCACCGATTTCGTCGAGAAACAGCGTTCCCCCCTCGGCGAGCTCGAAACGGCCACGACGCGCCGTGATGGCCCCGGTGAACGCGCCTTTTTCATGGCCAAACAGTTCACTCTCCAGCAGTTCGCCGGGTATGGCGCCGCAGTTTACCGGAACAAAGGGGCCCGCCGCCCGGGGCGACAGCTCGTGGATAGCCCGCGCCACCACCTCCTTGCCGGTACCGGACTCACCAAGGATCAACACGTTGGCATCCTTGCTGGCCACCTGTTCAATCAGCAGGCGCACACTCTGGATGGCATTCCCCTTGCCGACCAGCAGCCGCAGCAGGGTCTGGCTGTGTTCGCTCCCCTGCAGCGCCGGGTGCATGGCATTGAACGATTGGCAAAAATGCAATAAGCGGGTCAGTTGCTCGTAACTGTATGGAGGCTCAAGGATGCCGATCAGATTACGCTGGCTGGGTTCACCGGGTTGGCAACTGATAAACGGAACGCGGGCAAACTGTGCCAGCAGCGCAGCTTCTGTCGTGCTCGCCAGATCGCCCAGCAACACGGCAGAGACCTGATTCGGCGCATCCAGATAGGCCAGACAGTCCTCTTCGGCGCCGCTTTGCCACTGGCAGCCCATGAATGAGAGTATGGTTTCCAGCTGTTGGCGCCGCGCCTCGTCACCATCAATGATCAGCACATTCCCCATCAGATCCATTTCACGATCCCTCGCCTCGTTGTAGGTTTTTTTCCGGCGTAAACCAGATCAATCAGACATCAGCACGAACTATAACAAGCCAACTCCAGCGGCGCAGCCAGCAAGTGCCAATTTTTCGACACTGGCTCAAAATTGTCGTTATTTTGACCCCCTATTCAGCGCGACGCTGGCTCCGGCGCTGGCAGCGAGGCGAAAAAAACCTGCCATTCGACCGTCAGATCATCGGCCAGCGCCAGCCAGTCCTTGCGCTCCTGACAGGCCAGCGCATTGCGCATCAACGCCGCCGCCTGCTGTTGCTGTGCCACGGTCAGGCCTGGTAACAAGGCCACCACCTGTTCCAGCAGCCCCACCAGAGCCAGTGCGCCCTCGATGTCATGACATTGCCGGAACTGCACCGCAATATCGCGGCTCAGGGCCGATAACCCATTCACAGATTCACTCATGGCCCTCTCCCTGACACCAGTGCTCATCGTACTCAGCCCCGTCGATGCGGGCCCCGTCGCGGCAACCATTGAAGAACGCCACCTCGGGATGGCATTCAATGAAACGCTCCAGATCGCACAGATAACTGCGGAAATTCAGCAGCGTGCTCACCCGCTGGCCATGGCCGTTCACGACCCAATCGGTCGGCATGTCACTCGGCGTCAACAGACCGGCGGGCCAACCGGCATGGGTTTCGTGGTTGATAAACGCAAAATCGGTTCCCAGGAAGGTGATGCGACGGGCGCCCATGCGCACGGCCAGATCCACCGCTGGATGCAGCACGCTGCCACGCGAAAACAGCATGCCCCGCGAGACAGTGCTTTGCAGCGCAGCATACTGCGGGCTCGCAGAGCAGGCGGCAAAGCGCGGCCCCTGCCAGCCCTGAATCACCTGGGGGTCGATCATCGGAAAGTAGATCAGGGCGGTCTCGTGGCTATCGTCACCTGGCAAGATACCTGGGTGAATGTAGTAATCGATGCTCACCACGTAATCCGGACGGATGCCCGCGCGGCGCAGCGGCAGATAGGCGGTATCCACACACAGCAGCACCGGGCGCCCGGCCTGACACTGGATCTGCCGCAGCCGATCATAGTGCCGGCTCAGTGTCGGCCCCGGGGCCAGTAGCAACAACTCGGCTCCGGCATGACGGCCATCCAGTGCACGCACATCGGTATCGGCGGCATATCCGCTGCGGTTGTCTGCCAGTCGCGCCTGTCGCTGCGGATCATCGGCACTGAAACGGCGATTCACAAACGGCAAATGAATTTCCGCCACCAGCCGATCGCGAATGCGCGCATTGGTCTCGCTGGCCAGTTGCAGCTCGGCCGGCAAGGCCAGAAACGGCAATTGAATCTCTTTGCTCTGCGCCGCCAGTTGCAGGTGCAGCTGCGGTGCGGCGAGCCAGGGCATCGGCAATAACCGCAGCAAGAGCGCAAACAGTGCCTCATTGAGCAGGTGGACATGCAACTGCTGCAGCGCCGGGCGCGCCAGCAGCAACGGGATCACCTCACCCAGCGCAGTACCGTACAGATGCACCACGGCTGCACTCTGCGCCACGCTGTCGGCCTGCACCTGTGCCTCGGCGAGGCGGTCATGGCGGCTGGACAACTGGATACCATCGATACGCAGCGTACTTTGCTGTCCCTCGACCAACTCGGCATCCACGCCCGCCTCCGGCAACGCCGCCAGCTGGGCCGCCAGGGCCGGCCAGCGCCGCTGCAATATGCTCATATTTTCCGCAAACAACTCGCTCATCGAATTCTCTTCAGGTGATTTGGTCCAAAATTTGCTATTTATCTTGCTACGTGAAAAGGCGACAAAATGGCGTCAGCCGAAGCTTTCTCTGACTGCTAGCCAGCAGAAATGAGAAGTTTAACAAGGCGTTATCACCTGTAAGCAGGGTATAGTGCCAGCTTAAGGCACACAAGGGCACGGTCGCTACCGATTCTGAAGGACAGCAGCATGTTAAACGACAAGAGCATTCTCATCACCGGCGGTACCGGATCATTCGGCAAGAAATTTGTCGAAACCGTGCTCGCCAACTACGCGCCACGCCGCGTCATTATCTACTCGCGTGATGAGCTCAAGCAGTTCGAGATGCAGCAGACCTTCAACCAGCCGTGCATGCGCTACTTCATCGGCGACGTGCGCGATGCCCAGCGTCTGACCCTGGCCATGCAAGGAGTCGACTATGTGGTACACGCCGCCGCCCTCAAACAGGTGCCGGCCGCCGAATACAACCCGATGGAGTGTATCAAGACCAATATCAACGGCGCCGAGAACGTCATTCAGGCGGCGCTCAGCAACCAGGTACAGAAGGTGATCGCCCTCTCCACCGACAAGGCGGCGAATCCGATCAACCTGTATGGCGCCACCAAGCTCTGTTCGGACAAGCTGTTTGTCGCCGCCAACAACATCGCCGGTAATAATCCGACCGAATTTGCCGTGGTACGTTACGGCAACGTGGCAGGCTCGCGCGGCTCGGTCGTGCCGTTCTTCGACAAGCTGATCCGCGATGGATACGACCACCTGCCGATCACCCACGCCGAGATGACCCGCTTCTGGATCACGCTGGATCAGGGGGTGGACTTTGTACTCAAGAACTTTGCCCGCATGAAGGGGGGCGAGTTGTTCGTACCGAAGATCCCCTCAATCCGCATCACGGATCTCGCCACCGCCATGGCACCACAGCTGCCGCAGAAGATTGTCGGCATTCGCCCGGGCGAGAAATTGCACGAGGTAATGTGTCCGGCGGATGACTCCTACCACACCTACGAGTTCAAGGATTATTACGTCATAGCGCCGTCCATCAGCTTCAACCATCGCAATGACGACTTCTCCACCAATGCCCTGGGGCAGAAAGGCAAGGCGGTCACCGAAGGCTTCGAGTACAACTCGAAGAATAACGATCACTTCCTCTCCATTGACGAGATGCGGGCGCTGAACAGGCAGGTCATGGCATGATCCCGTATGGTCGTCAGGCGATCAGCGAGACCGATATCGAGGCGGTCGTCAGCGTCCTGCGTTCGGATTTTTTGACCCAGGGGCCGGCCGTACCCCGCTTTGAACAAGCGGTTGCCGACTATTGTGGCGCAGAGTGCGCGGTTGCGGTGAGCTCAGGTACCGCCGCACTGCATATTGCCTGTCTGGCGCTGGGCGTTGGCGCGGGTGACTGGGTGTGGACCAGCCCCATCAGCTTCGTCGCCTCGGCCAACTGCGCTCTCTATTGCGGCGCCCAGGTCGATTTTGTCGACGTCGAGCCGGAGACCGGCAACCTGTGTGTCGCCGCCCTCGAGCGCAAGCTCATGGCAGCGCAAGCCGAAGGCACGCTGCCCAAGGTGGTGATCCCGGTACATTTTGCCGGACTGCCCTGCGACATGCAGGCGATCCATGCCTTGAGCCAGCAGTATGGCTTTCGCATCATCGAAGACGCCTGTCACGCGCTGGGTGCCCGCTACCAGCATGAGCCGATAGGCTTGGGCCGCTATAGCGATATCACCGTCTTCAGCTTTCACCCGGTGAAGATCATCACCACCGGCGAAGGCGGCATGGCGATGACCAATGACGCCACGCTGGCCAAAACCATGCGTCTGCTGCGCAGCCATGGCATCACCCGCGAGGCGGAAGACTTCATCTACGAGCCGGACGGCCCCTGGTATTACGAACAACAGCTGCTCGGTTTCCACTATCGCATGACCGACATCCAGGCGGCGCTGGGACTAAGCCAGATGGCAAATCTGGAAACCTGGATCCACCAGCGCGGTGAACTGGCGCGTGGTTATTTCGAGGCACTGGCCCCGGAGCGACTGCCACACTATTTTAGCGCCGCACGGCGCAGCGCCTTTCATCTGTATGTCCACCATGTCGCCCCGGAACAGCGTGCAGAGCTGTTTGCGCGGCTGCGAGCACAGGGCATCGGCGCCAACGTCCACTATATGCCGATCTACCGACAGCCTTGGTATCAGCGCTGGGCCCAGACACCGCTGCCCCAGGCCGAACACTTCTACGCCGGCGCCATCACAGTGCCGCTGTTTCCGACCATGAGCCAGGCGCAACAAGACACCGTCCTCGGTGCTTTGTTAGCCTCGTCCTGAGACCGACCTTTGCGGAGTCCGCCATGCACATCCTGATCTACGGCACCTCAGCCCAAGCGCTGCATTTCTTACCCGCCCTGGCCCTGAACTATACGCTGCTGGGATTTGTTGACAGTGACCCGGCCAGGCAGGGTACGCGCTGGATGAACAGACCGGTTTATCATCCCAGCCAACTCGGTGAGCTAAAATTCGACCAGATCCTGATCGCTAGCTGCTTTATCGATGAAATCAACCAGACGCTGGCCAGTTACGGAATAGCTCCGGGCATCGCCGTCAGCGAACTGGACGCGATCCAGCAGACCTGCCGTGAATATGAGCGTGCCCTGCAAGCCGTGCGCAGCAAAGCCGAAGACCGCCTGCCCAAGATCCCGTTGCAGCAACAGCATATCGCCGGTGCAACGCTGCTGACCAATCGCCAGGCCTTGCTCGAGCGGCTACCCAAGCAGGGGATCGTCGCCGAGCTGGGGGTTGCCGCCGGCGATTTCAGCCGCCAGATCATGGCGCTGAGCCAACCGCAGCAGCTGCACCTCATCGATCCCTGGAGTTCGGAGCGTTATGGTGACGCGCTGCATCATGACGTCAGCTCGCACTTTGCCAATTCCATATCAACTGGACAGATTTTGATACACCGCCAGACATCACTCGAGGCACTGCAACTGTTTCCAGATAGTTATTTTGACTGGGTATATATCGACACCACCCACAGTTACGAGCTGACACGAGATGAACTACAGGGTTATGCAACAAAAATAAAACCAGACGGAATTATTGCCGGGCATGATTACATGCAGGGTAATTGGCATAGCCAGTGTAGATATGGCGTCATTGAAGCTGTGCATGAATTTTGCGTTGCAGAAAATTACCGAATTCAATATTTAACAATGGATATATCGGAAAGCTTAAGCTTCGCTATTAAAAAGAATAAATAACAATTTTCATATGATTAAATTGAAAATGTTCATTTCCAGTAGTCTACGAAACCATCTTTATAGATTAAAAAATTAGACTGTAGCTCATGATTAATTAAATTTACCCGTTGCTCAATAGTTTTATCATGAAGCCGTAGCAGACACCAGGTCTTGCTTAAAGGCGAGTAAATAGAGGCATTAAAGCCCCACTGTGTCATTAAAATGCTCATACTCTTATTAGTATGAAATGCAGAATGTACCGGTGGGGCAAGATAAAACCAGTCTGGATCTTTGGGTACAATTTCGGTAACGACGGTATGTATCAATAATGTACCATTCGGATTGATTAATTCATTGACGTGTTCCAACTCTTCACGACTGCGAACATGCTCAAACATCGCCGAATTAAAAACAGTATCAAACGACATTCCTTGAATATCATTGAAATAGAAATTGTGCGCATCGTTCGATGTCACAAAAGGATCATAGACCGGCAGGCGAACATCATAGTACTTGCTTAACAAAAGACTAAGGCGCCCATAGCCACCAGCATAATCAAGACTATTAGCAAGACTGATAATTCCATTCACGGCGAGCAATTGCAGCATCATGGCTTGCATCGCATAAGGAGGCTGGTTAGGAATGCTAAATGATCCATCACAATTTTCAATAAGATGATGATAATCATGATTCAGCTTTTCCCAAGCAGAACGCGATGCCTGTTGATGACTAAGTGAAAGAACAAAACCGCAATTTTCACAACGGATATACTCTATATCACCCCAGTCGCACATCAAATGTGAATATGGTGATGATGCATAATTTTTTTTAAAGTAGAAAACAGTTTTACCACCACATATCTCGCAAGCCGACATTTCGCCTCCGGAAATCACATACTAGGTTTTATTAATGGCGAAGACTCTGGCAGGGTTACCAAACACTTCCGCTCCTTCGGCAACGGATTGAATAACCACCGCTCCCATCCCTATCTTGGCCCCACGACCAATCACTGTAGGATTTTCAGTTGAACCAGGCTTTATAATAGCGCCGGCGCCAATATAGACATGGTCTTCTATTACGACATTACCATTACATTTAACGCCGGGAGCAAGTGTAACAAAATCACCTATTCGACAATCATGGCCAATATAAGAATATATATTTGCATGAAAACAAACACCAATACGAATATTCGATGTTAAACAACAAAACGGACTTAGTATCGCACCTGTGCCTATAGAGACATCATCCATCATTACCACATTGTCGGCCAACACTGAAGCGGGAAGCAAACCATCCCCAAGGCATCGATTATAAATCCGTTGACGAACAGCACTGTCAGCTATGGCAATAGTGAAATATTTTTCATCGGCTTCTAGCTGACAAAACTCGGTATAAGAAATAACAGAATAACCGTTGATGGTCGTACTGGCTGTAACATCATCTACTACAAACATGACTGTGGTCTGTTCGTCTACGCGGGTACGCAAGATGGGCATGACTTCGCGGCCATAGCCCCCTGCGCCGTAAATGGCGTGAATACGCTTCATACTCTTCCCCGAATAATATCAATGATTCGTGTCTGCTCGGGTTGCTCAAGAGCGGGGTAAATCGGCAAACACAAAATTTTATCTGCGACGAGGTTAGCCTGCGGCAAATTATCAGGCAATGAGGATGACAGGCCACGATACATTGGCATATTACTTATCAGTGGATAAAAATAGCGTCTAGCCAAAATGCCGTGCTCCCGGAGTTTTTGATACAATTCATCACGTGATAGTGGATAATCAGCCTCAATCAAAATGGGAAAATAAGAATAGTTATGCTGTGTCTCGGTTGACAACACAGGAATAGATACACCAGAAACTGATCCTAATTCTGCACGATATAGACCATCTATTTTTTCACGCAGGGAAATGGCCTCATCAACATATTTCAGTTGCAACAAACCGAATGCAGCATTGAACTCACTCATCTTACCATTAATACCAGGCGCAACGATGGTAACTTCATCAGCAAAACCGAAATTTTTCAGATAATCGACCCGTTGCTTTATTTTTTTTGAACGAGAAACAATTGCCCCACCCTCGAATGTATTGAATACCTTTGTTGCGTGAAAACTTAAAACCGACATATCACCATGCTGTAATATGCTTTGTCCCTGATACTTGATACCGAAAGCATGCGCTGCATCATAGATCACACTAAGGCCATAGTTATCAGCGATGCGTTGAATTTCATGCATAGCACATGGTTCTGAATAACAATGCACAGGCATTATAGCGGTTGTACGCGGTGTAATGGCCGCCTCAATCTTATCGGGATCCATGTTGAAGGACCCTGGTTTAATATCTACAAAAACAGGAGTCAGATCATTCCAAATCAATGCATGACTGGTGGCTACAAACGAATAGGGTGTGGTGATAACTTCACCTGTTACCCGCAAAGCTTGCAACGCTGTGACTAATGCTAATGTGCCATTTGCAAACAAAGAGATATGCTCTACACCAAGGTAATCACAAAGCGCTTGCTCAAATTCCTGATGAAATGGGCCGTTATTCGTCAACCATTTATTTGCCCAAATTTGCTCCAGCGCCGGAATAAATTCACTTAATGGTGGTAAAAACGGCTGAGTGACCGGTATGTTTTTGCTCATATTTTAACATCCTCGCTCAATGATTGCGTCGCGCCATTTTTACCCTATCGCGTCGCATGCAATGTTGTAAAATTGCGTTGCCATAATAAATCTATATGTTGTTTGCTAAAATTCCGCTCAAAAACATAATAGTTATTAGCAAATTCAGTTTCGATATTTTCTAATGTCATTGCATCGGGTATTTCCGCGATGTCAATGATCTTCGCCCCCAATTCGATGAGATTAGCGGGGATGGGAGCAGAACATGCACCAAATAACGGCTTGCCACTTTTTAACCAGAACAACCAGTGATGACCCGCTTGTTGTCGTTGATGGCCCAGTAAAAGCACCTGACATAAGCTCAAAGCATAGAAATAGGCCGCCTTTGGCAACATCTCCAGCAACGGATAAAATCTGTCACCTAACAAGCTACGACCATGAGCAATCACTTCGTCGATATATTGCTGATTTCCTGAATACGTTAGTGGACAAAGCACTTTACTTTCTGGCCATTTTTCATGCACGGCAGTGATTAATTCCTTGTGCCGGTTTGTCACATCTGCAGAATTCCCAACAACAACGACATGTCCTGTCTTTAAAAATATAGAAAGTGCTTGTGGTAATGACTGCTTTTCAACATCGTAATTATCATAATAAGCATACTTAAGGCAAACCTTCGGCCTACCATAGCGATGAACGCATATTGCCTCATCTGTATCCGAGCTTATATTGGAAAACACTGAATGCATTTTTTGTATGCATTTACTTCGGATTTCAGATGTTTTAATAAAAAGTGGATCACTCTCTTTAAAATAAAGATCCATGAGTAAATCCCCACCAAACATCAGCCAGTTTGATTTCTTACAAAATGCTTCATCTTCAAGAATCAACTCCCAAAGAATATGATTAAAAAACCCATGAAACAGTACTTCGTCGAATTTATAATGATTAGTTCTCAACCATGGAAATATCTCCATGTTCTGGCTAAAAAAAGTAATGTCTGCCGATAGACCAGCATAGAGCTCACATCTATTTTTACGATCAAATACGAGAAACTGATGCTGCACCCCAGAAAGATTCAATTTTGAAAAATACTCAATAATTGAAACGTTATGATGATGTGTATCGCCAAAAATATGCAGAATATTATCCATGCCCCCTCTCTTATCGATAGCAAACAGGTATAATATCTTTCATTTTATGTGCATCAACTCGTAACGGATGTTGGTAACTTTCTCCGATAAAGACAAAGGGCTGGCACTCAACTTCGACCTCTTCTGAAGAGTAAAACTGACACGATGAAAAGTAGTCAGCATACCGATCATAATAATCCAATCCTGGAGCACGAACATGATTATCTTGCAATGGATCAGGCATCGGATACTCGATTGTTGTTGCACCAACAATCGGCACCGGCAAAATTGCCATGCCATGTGGCTTTAAAATTCTCCGAATTTCAGATAATGCCTTGCGATCATCTGGAATATGTTCAAGCACATGTGATGCAAAAACAAAATCAAATGTCTCATCCAAAAAAGGTAGCGACTGAATATCTACATTAATGTCAACTTCTGGCATTTCAATATCAGCAGTAACATATTTTGCAAAGCGATGACCAAAGAAGGCCTTCAGCCCAGGCTCAGGAGCAAAGTGCAATGCATGCATCAGCTGAGTATTTTTCTCATGCAAAACTTTTTGCAAAATTTGGTATTGAAAACGATGACGTTCAAGACTCAAGCAGTTTGGACACTGGGCATAAGGACGCCCTCGGAATGAAAGCAACTCCCCTCTATAATCACAAAGAGGGCAGTGATATACGTTTATTTCCAAGTTATCTCCTTAACAACACAGGGGTCATTTATTAAAGTTACGCTGTATAGTCACAAACTTGTGGCGCGCATCGTTTGCAGGATATTGGCGGTTTGCCGCTCCCAGCTATAATGACTTTCTGCATACGTTTGCAATGTTTGCGCGACGTCGTCCTTGTCGAGTTTTTTATACTCCTGATAGAGCCATATTAAATCGACTACTGAATCATCTGGCGGCAATCTCCAGACGCCTGGAAGTGCCACTCGAGAAAAGGCGTCTTCCACACTGTAAACAAACGGTAAGCCATACAACATAAACTCTCGGTGTTTGAGAGGTTCAGCATACTTGACCCCAGTTCGATGGAATCCTAGAGTACCAAGTCCAACATGAGAGCGGACATAACGGCTTGCCAATTGTTCCGCATCCAGAGCGCCGGTAAATTCAACCCAGGTTTCCACGCCGGCACGCTGTACCTCTTTCCGCAATGCCTCTGCCCCAGGTCCTTGTCCTACCAAAGTGATTCGGAGGGCGACATCGGGATAGGCTTTAATAAACTCAGGAATAGCAGCAAATAATCGATCATACCCATGCCATGGTGCTAAATAACCCACACCAATAAGATTGAAAGCCAAATTTATATCGGCTAACCCTCCAGGTTCTTGCGCTGAAACCCAGGTTGCACCATTGCCCATTTTATACAGTGGACGCTGCAAAAATAACGCTGACTCACAAACAGCACTCGGAGTAAAGAAGCCTGTCACCCACTGCGCTAACTGTAATCGATAATACTGATCACGAATTGCAGCATCCGCCGGCATTTCATTTTGATATTCCAGCGTATACATCTCAACAAACAACGGAGTGGATTTATTCACCACGGATTCAGCTAGATGCAATAATTCGTCATTATGCATCGGATTGTAGCGGATATATGCCCAATCAAAATCTGAAGGCTGGATATGTTGATTCACCCAATCCGCGACATGGATAAAAAAATCGCCAGGCGAAACCTGCGTGGCAATCACGTCACGACGAACCTGCTGACCATTGATTACAGTCAAACTCACAATCTCAGAACCGTCCCCACACACCATGGTGACCCGAACACCATTTCGGCTAAACCCCTGTGCCTGTGCCACAACCTTGCGCATGACCCCCAAATGGCCACGGGTTTTGAGGTTCACGTTGTAGACAGCCAGCAACTTCTGTTCAGGCTTGACCATGGTCATCATGCCGACTCCAACGCGAAAAAACGTTGCAATTGTTGCTGCAGATGCGCGATTTCGGTCGCAATCTGCAAGCTGGTCAATCCACTCACCGACGGCGGAATCAGGTTCCAGAACAGATCCGTCAGCACGCAACCGTCGACGGGCTTCCGTTCTGTCTCATCAAACAGATGAGGAACCACTATCAGTCGTTGTGCGCCTCGCTCAGCGTCCTCGACACCCACACTGACCTGGGCAGGCCATGCCAGTACCCGCGTCATCACTTCCGGTGGTAACGCAGTGGATGCAACACGGAAACTATGGGTCGTCGCCGGAAATTGACTGCAACTGGTGATAAACCGGCACAGGTTATTAACCTTGCGACTTGCCGACAGCTGACTGTTCATGACAGCGCTGAAATCCAGCTGGTAATGGCCAGGCGGTATCATGCTGTTCAGCAATTGCCGCTTTCCATTACCGCGCTCGGGAAACGCCTCGCCCTGATAACGCCCCCAGATACCGGCTTCGGCATCATGGATCCCTTGCCGCAATGCAACCAATAACTCATCCATGCCATTCAGGCGCTGGAACGTCACACTGCGTGCCAGATCCCGGGTGATGGCAGCACATATCTCTTCGGCAGGGTACCGTTGGGGATGCTTGCGGAAGAAACGCAGCTTGTTGCGCCAGTAGTAATAACGCGGAATCGTATTGGTCGCATTGACGCCACCACCTTTGTGCAAGGCGCAAACCTGCGGATCGGCAACCACACGCCAGCCGGCATCTTTCACCCGTACACACCAGTCAATATCATCCCAGTATAGAAAGAAGTGCTCATCGAATCCCCCCACCTGCGCAACAACCGGGCCGGTTGTCATCAGGCAGCATGCCGGCACGTAATCACATTCCACCAGCTCGGCAGGGATGGCGCTATAGCGTTCACTGGGAAAATTCAGATGGAAGGCACCATCTTCCGACAGCACATTCGCGCCAACCTCCTGCACCATTTCCGGCATGTCCATCTTGCACATTGCCGGACCAACGACACCGATCTCGGCATTCTGCTCCAGACGCGACATCATGCCGGCCAGGGTACCTGGCAGCACGACTGCATCATTGTCCAGCAGCGCGATATAGCGATAGCCCGCTTGTTGCGCCGCGCGCATGCCATGGGCGAAGCCCCCTGAGCCGCCGATATTGACCGGCAGCACGTCCAGACGGATACCGGGAAATTGAGCCTGGATCAGCGCGACGGACTGGTCTGTCGAGGCATTATCCACCACCAGAATATCGGCAATATCGGCCGCTGTTTGCTGCACCGAGGCGATGGCACCCAATACAAAATCTTGTTTGTTGAAGTTACAAATCACCACACAGATCGGTTTCATAATATTCCCTGTCAGCAGCGCCTACACGCAGCACGCCTTATTCAGTCAACTCTGCTGCGCACGCAACAGCTCGGCGAAACACTGCAACGCATTGTCCACCGCATCATCCATATCGAAATAACGGTATTCGGCCAGGCGGCCTAACGGTATTAACTGGGTAAAACACGCCAGTTGGGCGCGACAGGCGGCGTAGCGCTGCTGCGCCGTGTCGGTAAACAGCGGGTAATAGGGCTCCAGACCCTGCTCCGGCGTGTAGGCGCAGGGGTACTCGTAGACGATACTGGTACCCGCATGTCTTTGCCCGGTCAGGTGCTTGAATTCGGTGATGCGGGTGTAGGCCTCTTCATTCGGGTAATTCACCGTGGTCACCGGTTGGAACTGCGGCTGCGCCAGGTGGCTGTGCTCGAAACGCAGTGAACGGTAAGGCAGTGCTTCACTGCCAGCACAGAGCGCATCCAGCATGCCGGTGTAGATCAGCGGGCCGGTAAACGGCACGCCGTCGAGCAGGATCGTTCCCCGTTCCCAGTCCAGCACAACCCGCTCCGCCATGGCGACCGACAGCTGCAGCTCGATATTCGGGTGTGCCAGCATGGCCGCCACCATGGCGCTATAGCCGGCTTGCGGCACCGCCTGAAACGGATCGGTGAAATAGCGATCATCGCGGCTGACGACCACAGGCACCCGCGCTGTGACCTCCGGTGAAATGGCCTCGGGTGGCATGCCCCACTGCTTGCTGGTGTAGTTAACGAAGGCCTTCTGGTAGATGAACTCCGCCAGCTCGCCGAGCAGCGGATCCGCTTCCTGGCGCAACGTCAGGATAGGCACACGGGCGCCCTCGCCATAGCGCGACACCAGTGCCGTAATCAGCGCTTGTGCCTTGTCGGCCGGGAAGCAGCGCTCGATGCTGGTCAAGTTGAATGGCAATGGCACCAGTTGCCCTTCGATGCGCGACAACACGCGGTGCTCGTACTGATGCCAGTCGGTGAAGCGTGACAGGTAGTCGGCCACCGCCGGCTTGTCGGTATGAAACAAATGGGGACCATAGCGGTGAATCAGCACCCCCGCCGCATCCTGTTCGTCAAAACAGTTGCCAGCCAGATGGTCACGCTGTTCGAGGAGCAGTACACGCCAGCCCAACTGACTGGCCATGCGTTCGGCCATCACGGCGCCAGACAGGCCGGCGCCAACCACGATCGCCTGATAATTCATACGGTTTCTCCAAACAAACGTTGCGCTACCTGGGCAGGGTCGTGTCTGCATTCCCAGGCCAATTGGTGGCGATCATCAAAGAACCAGCCCGGCGCCAGCGTGGCCACGTCGGCCACAGATTGCTCAATCAGTCGCGTAAAACGCGGGGTGTCGCCCTGACGCAGAAAATAGAGCGCCGCAGAATAGAGGTGATGTGCTCGCCCCTGGGCAATCAGCGTCGGCTCCGCGCCGAATGCCGCCGCATTGTCACAGGCACGCAGCAGATCTTGCAGCGACTGTTCACGCCGTTCCGCCGACTGCCGCGTCTGGCCACCAAAACTGTTGGCGTGATAGCGATAGCGGCCCAGCACGGCAGGAATGAAATCCAGCGTGCCAGGCTGCAGCGACAAGTTCAGAATATGCCAGGGATAATCGAGAATGATCTTGCAGCCTTCATCGATGGCCTCACCCATGCGCTCATGCCGGCGAAACATGATGGCACTGGCATTGACGAAACAGCCATAGCGGATCAGATCGGCGCGATCACCGACCGGGCGCAGATAGCGGAAATTATAAAAATCACGGGTAAACAGCTTGATCGTGGCGCCAGTCTCATCGTCGAACATGTCCGCCTCGTGATAGCAGAGCCGACAGTGAGGATGGGCATCCAGGTAGTCGGTCTGGGTCTGTAGCTTGCCAGGCAACGCCAGATCATCGCCGTCGACATAAGCGATGTACTCCCCTTGCGCCTCGTTCAGCAGCCGCTTTTGCGTGCGCGCCAGACCGATATTCTGCGGGTTCTGCAGCGCGCGCAGCTGCGGATAGCGTTCTGCCAGACGCTGCATGATGGCCCAGGAGCCGTCGCGGGAACCATCATCGATGGCGATCACCTCGTAATCGAAGTTGACCTGTTGCGTCAGCAGGCTCTCGAGACAAGGTTCGATGAAACGCTCGAGGTTGTAGACTGGCACCAGCACACTGACTTTCATTCTTCATCCTATGTTATCGGTTCAATTCGTCATCACCCGCGGGCAATACCGCCGGCAACAGACATGGCTACCGCACGACGCTGTCCGCTGCATGGCGCCTCGATCTGCATCCCTGTGGCGGACGATACAAGTTGTGTGCCAGCTGCAGTAGCGGCGCGGACAGCGTTGAGCGCGCTTTCACACTCTGCAGCATACCGTCACTTCCGGCGGCGTAGCGTTAGCCCACGCGCGTCTGGCGGCTCATGCTGGCCAGCAGATCCTGTCCATCCCAAAACCAGTCAAATGCCAGCGCCTGCCCCGGCGCCACCAGCCGATCGATGCGGGTGGCGGAATATTGACGCAAGACGGCAGCGACCGCATCGGCCGATAGGCCGACACAGACGCAGGTCTGCACCTGATCGCCATCCGCCAGCCATGCGTCCATGTCGGGATAGTGCCGCTCTAGCAGCACACCACCGCCCACCATAACCTGCGGCTGCAGAGCCGCGGCCTGTAATAGACTCAGGGTTCCAGCCGTCGTTTGCGTCTGCGCTTCAGCAGTAGCCAACGCCAGCTGGCTGTTCACCAGCCGTGCCATACCATTGGCCGGCGCAAAGGCAAACGGTGCAGCCAGCGCTGCCAACAGTTCGCCGCGTTCATGGCCCTGCCACTCACCGAGCCAGACCAGCGTGGTCGGTGAAGCACAGGCCTGCTGGTTGAACTGGCTGATGTCCTGCGCCAACGCCGTCATCTGTCGCTGCCTGCCTGCTTCGTCCAGAGCTCGCCAGCCGGCGGCATCCAGCACCGCCAGTGAGCGGCGGTCGGGAAACACCAGTTCCCTGGCCCGCGGTGGCAGCGGGATGGCGCGAATGGCATTGACAGTGGCATCGCCGCCCCAGACGACCCGCAGGTCGCAACGAGCCGACAGGGCGGCCGTGATCGCCTCATCGTGGCCATAGCGGATGAAACGCACCCGATCGGCGATCGGCTGCCACTCGGGCCTGGCTAACAAATCCGCGCACACGGCCAGCAACTGTTGCTGCACCGCATCCTGGCGTCGTGATAGCCGCACGATGGCGCTGTTGCCCGCCAGCAGCGCCATCAGCCAGGAGAAGACACCGAGCGTCGGCACATTCGATGGCACCAGGTGTAACGTCAAGCCTAGCGGTGAGCGCGCGGCATAGGCTGGCAGATGGGCCTGCAGCGCAGCAGGCCGTAACCAGAAACCCAGCGCCATCAGGTCCGGCCATGCCCGCCCCAGGGATAACAACCGCTGGGACAGGACGTGACAGAAGGCCACCACACATGGGTCGGCCACCGCCAGTGGTGGCGTGGTGAAACCGTGCCAGCCGGACGTCGGTAACACAAATTCGATACCCTGTTCCGGCCACCCGGTTACTGGAATGTGTCGCTGCATCCGCGCACCTCGGCTCCCTGCTGGCGACCCAGCACGCTAAAGTAACGGCCATGTCGGCCACAGGGGCAGTCATCCTCGCCCAGCAACACCCCCAGATCCTCGGTCAGCACACTGTGTCCCGGGTAACTGTATGGCAGGGCCGACAATACCTGCAGCAAGCCTGGCTGCCCCAGCGGCACAGGGGCCAGCGTCAGGGGATCGCGCACCAGTACGTCGGCCATGGCCGGCGCATGCAGGTGCCCGGCCTCGCATTCGACGAACACCGAGCCGACCTGCTCGACCATGCCATAAAAATTGTGCACCCGGCTTAGTCCCAGCAGCTGCTGGCAACGGCGCTTGAACGCGGCGTTGTCTACCGCCAGGTGCTGCAGCTTCTTCCAGCCACCGCTGTGGAACAGGATCCCCTGCTGCAGGGGCAACTGCAGACCGCGCGCGCGCAACGGCTCCAGCAGGCATTGCCAGACCATGAAGGTGAAGCCGAAGATCAGCACCGGCTGATTGGCATACCGATCGCAGAAGGCGTCGATCACCGGCCAGTTGGGCTGCATCTGTTCATCCAGCGCATAGTGATGATCGCGGCCCAGAAAGGAGAGCCCCAATGCCCCGGCGCCGCGCGCCGAAAACCCGCTGCGGTTCTGGATCAGCGCCGGTTGTTCGATCAGCAGCATCGGCAGCCGTTGTTTGCCAATGAAATCCTGCAGCAGGCTCACCAGCACCTTGCTCTGCAGCGCCGCCGTGCTCCGGTCGAGCACGATACGAGAGACCGCCCCGGTGGTGCCAGAGGAGGTCAAGGTCTTGAAGCGCTCTGCCTCCGGTACGCTGGCCAGCAGCAGATGCTTGAACAGTCGCACGGCCAGATAGGGCAACACTTCATAGCCCGATGCGCCGACATCCCAGCCGTAGCCCTCAAGGATGCGGGCAAACGCCGGACACTGCTGTTGATGCCACTGGCTCAGCGCGTTCAGGCGCCGTAGCAACAGCCGCGACTTTTGTGTCTGTGGCAAACCATAGACGGGGGCCGCCAGCAGTGCCTGCAGACTCGCTTCCAGCTCGGTAGCATCGGCGGCATCCCGCTCAGCAAAGCCGCTCATGCGCAGGCCTCCTCGATCTGGCGCTGCAGGGCCGGATAATCGAGCTTACCGGCGGCAGTGCGCGGCAGCGCCTGGATCGCGGCGACACGAAACAGGCTCGGATGCAGGCCAAGTTGCTGTTGCAGATAGTCACTCACCGTCGCCACCTCGTCGGCCGCGCTGCAGGCGATGCGCAGCGCCTGATCCTGACCACAGGCCACCAGCTCCCAGCCCAGATCACGGCACTGCCGCTCCAGCGAATCAAGCTGCCAACGCACGCCGGAAAGCTTGATCTGTCGCTTCAGGCGCCCGGTGATGTGCCAGAGCCCATCGGCGCTGCAATAGCCCAGATCGCCGGTCCGCAACAACGGCGGCATCGCCGGAGCGGCCAGATCGGCCTGTGATTCGGCATAACCGAGCATCACATTCGGTCCGCGATAGCCAAGCTCCGCCTCCACCCCATACGCCAGCGGTTGCGGCACGCCGGCGTCATCGAGCAGCAACAGCTCGCCACCGGGAATCGCCTGGCCGATGCTATCCGGGTGCTCTGCCGCCAGCTCCGGCGGCAGATAGCTGATGCGTGCCGTGGCTTCGGTCTGACCATACATCACGTAGAAACGGATGCCCTGCTCGCGGCACCAGAGCGCATACTCGCGCACTCGCTCCGCGGCCAGCCGGCCGCCGGCCTGGGTCAGGATGCGCAGATGGGGCCACACCTGACGCCGCAGGCGCAGTTGTTCATAAATCTGGTAGCTGTAGGGGACGCCGGTCAGTTGTGTCACCGGATAACGTTTGAGGCACTCCCAGAAGCCGCGTTGCAACGGCCCGTCGTTGGTCAGCACCAGGCCGGCCCCGCACAGCAGATGGGAGTGGATGACGGACAGGCCGTAGGAGTAGGCAAACGGCAAGGCCGTCAATGCCAGGTGATCGGCTGCCATCTCAAGGTAAGTCACGATCGACTCGGCATTGGCGATCAGGTTCTGCTCGCTCAGGCGCACCAGCTTGGCGCCACCGGTGGAGCCTGAGGTGGTCAACAGCAGTGCCAGCTCCGGCAGCAGGGGCAGCGGGCGGGCATGTCGCGGCAGCGGAGCCGCCGCCGGCCTGAGCCACAGATGCGGGTCATACTGCTGCAGCAACGCCTCGACGCTGGCCGCCGGCAGATCCGCATTCACCAGCAAGATAGCGTGCCCGGCCCACAGACAGGCCAGGTAGTTGAGCAGGCTCGGCAGGCTGTTGTCTGCCTGCAGCAGCACCAGTTGCCGCCCGGCAGCCTGGGGAGATGGCCCCCATAACTGCGCGGCCAACGCCTGGCTTTGCGTGCGCAGCCGGGCGTAGCTCACGCTCTGCTGGTCGGCATACACGGCGACGCCATCATGCGCCAGCAGGCGCTGCCACAACGTCATATCAGCATGCCTCCGTCGACACCAATCACCTGGCCGGTAACATAGCTCGACAGGCCACTGGCTAAAAACAGCGCCACCTTGGCCACCTCATCAGCCGAGCCGATGCGCCCCATGGCGATGCTCTGCAGCCGCTGCTGGAACTTCTCCTCCGGTAGCGAGTGCGCCATGTCGGTATCGATAAACCCCGGGGCGATGGCATTGACACGAATCTGCTGCGGTGCCAGCTCCTTGGCCAGGGACTGGGTCATGCCAATCACTGCCGCCTTGCTGCCGCCATACACCGCCTGGCCGGCATTGCCGACCCGCCCGATAATCGACGACAGGTTGATGATGCTGCCACCGCCAGCACGCTGCATCATGCGCGCCGCATACTGGCTGCAGTAGAGCACGCTGAAGCTGTTGCTGGCGAAGGTGCGCTCCACCTGGGTCGGAGTCACCATGCCGATCAACGCATCGTCGAGCACGCCGGCATTGTTGACCAGCACATCCAGGGTTTTGCTGTGGCTAAACAGGGTACGAAACAGGCTCTTGACCGCCTCGGCATCCGCCACATCACAGCTGAAGGCGTGGCAGGCTATCCCCTGTTCTGCCTGCAACTGGTGGGCAAGGGCTTGGCCTGGCGCAAGGTCACGTACCGCGAGGAACAGCGTTGCTCCTTCGGCGGCAAAACGTTCGGCAATTGCCCGGCCGATCCCCCGGCTGGCACCGGTGATCAGCACCGTCTTGCCACTGAGCAACCCCATCAGGCCTCGACTCCGTACTTGGCCAGGATCTGCCGCGCCTTGGCCACCGAGCTCATGTCAATGATGTCATCAGTATCGAGCATGATCTCATACTCATCCTCCAGGCCGGCAATCAACGTCATATGGGCCACCGAGTCCCACTGCGGAATGCTCTGATACGTCAGATCATCACTGACCAGCTCGGGCGCAATCGCCAGGGCATCGGCAAAGAGTTGAACAAGGGATTTTTTCATCGTCAGTACCTGATAAAACGGGAAATTTGGTCACGTGCCGGACGATAGCACTCCGGCAGCAATTGGTAGCGGATCAGGGTTCCTTCGGCCTCGCCAAGCTGTTGATAGCCGCAGGCGGTGTGAAAGCGAATCGACGCCGGATTGCTGGTAAAAATCTTGCCATACAGGCGGCTCAGTCCCAATGCCTCGAACGCCATGTCATTGAGGGCAAAGGCGACACAAAACGGCAGTAGATTACTACGGAACTCATCCGGGTAGATATACATCCCCGGTTCGGCCGACCCGGCCTGCCAGTCGATGGCCGTCAGGGACGCGACCCCGATCGGCTGCTGGCGAAACCAGGCCACGTAATAGCAGGCGCTGTCGGAGCGCTGCAAACGTTCGAACCAGGCCTGCTGCATCGGCGCCGTAATGTAGGTCTGGTCCAGCATCTGGCTGGCAATTTTCGGGTCATTCCGCCATTGGCGTACCCGTTCCAGGTCATCGGCCTGCAACCGTCTAAGCTGAATGCCGTAACGTTCGAAGGTCGGGCAAAAACCCGGGGGGACCACCCCATGCGACATGCCAGTTCTCCTTACTACCTGCAGCAGACCCGCCGCAGACAAGCGTGGGCCCAAAACGCTGTCCACTATATCACCGGAGGTGACACATGGCGGGACAGTACACTCATTTTTTGAAATAATTCAGTCAGTTGGTGACAGAATAACCGCACCTATCTATTATCGACCCACTGGCCAAAAACTTGAGCGCCGCCGCGACAGGCGGCCGCCACAGGAGCCTGCATGACGATTGCCATCATCCCTGCCCGCGGTGGCAGCAAGCGCATTCCACGCAAGAATATCCGCGACTTCTGCGGTCAGCCGATGATCAGTTATGCCATTGCGGCGGCCCGGGCGGCTGGCTGCTTCGAGCACATCATCGTCTCCACCGATGACGCTGAGATTGCCGCCGTCGCCCGCGACCATGGCGCCACGACACCGTTTCTGCGTGCAGCCCGACTGGCAGACGACCATACCGGTACCGCCGCCGTCGTTGTGGATGCCATCCAGCAGCTGGATCGGCGCGGACTGTCGGCTGACAGCTACTGTTGCATCTACGCGACCGTGCCGTTGATCCGGGCCTGCGATCTGTTGGCGGCTTATCAGCGGCTGAATGATTGTGCTGCGGATTTTGCCTTCAGCGCCGCCGCCTTCGGCTTTCCCATCCAACGCGCGTTACAACTGGCGGCCAATGGCTGCGCCACCCCGTTTTGGCCGGAAAACATGGCCAAACGCAGCCAGGATTTGACACCGGCCTATCAGGATGCCGGTCAGTTCTACTGGGGACGACGTGAGGCCTGGCTCGAGGGGCGCGGGGTGTTCGACGGGAACGGGCTGGCGCACCTGCTGCCGCGTTACCGGGTGGTCGACATCGATACCGAAGAGGACTGGCAATTGGCCGAGCTGCTCTATCAGGCGCTGCAGCAGCATGATGCCGGTTGACTACCTGTTCCGTCTGGATGCCGATAGCCAGATCGGTACCGGGCACCTGATGCGTTGTCTGGCCATCGCCGAGACCCTGAGCGCGCAAGGCGGGCGCTGCGCCTTCGCCTGCCGCCCGCTGCCACCGACCTTGCGCCCCAAGCTGCTGGCGTATCCAGTGCGGGAGCTGGACCATGATGCCGCGTTTTGGCCGCTGCTGACCGCACTGACGCCGCGCTGGGTCATCGTCGACCATTATGGGTTGGATGCCGAATTTGAAGGCCGTGTCCGGCGCCACGGCAGCAAACTGCTGGTGCTGGATGATTTGGCCGACCGTCGCCACGACGCCGATCTGCTGCTCGATCAGGGCCCCCTGCGCAGCGAGGCCGACTACCGCCCGCTGCTGAATGCCGACTGCCGCTTGCTGCTCGGCGCCGACTATGCACTGCTGCGCCCGGAATTTGTCGCCCGGCGCAAATCGGCCTCGACGCCCTTCCGCCGCGGCTTCATCAGCTTTGGTGGCGCCGATCCGGCCCACGCCTGTCTGCTCACGCTGCAGGCACTGACGGCCAGCGACTGGTGGTCGCGCTGTGAATGGACCCTGCTGGCCGGTGCCGCGAATCCGGACTGGGAGACATTGCAGCAGTGGCTGGCGCGCCATCCGGCTCGCGTCTCCCTGCTGCGCCACAGCGATCAGGTGGCGGATCTGCTGGCCGCACATGACTTTGCCATCGGCGCAGCCGGCGGCATGATGTGGGAGCGCTGCTGTGTCGGCCTGCCGACATTGAGCATTCCCATCGCCGACAATCAGCAGTTTAATGATGCGGTGATCGCCCACTTCGCCCTGGGAGAGCGGTTGACGCTAGCCGAGCTCGAGACACCTGAACGCTTGGCTGCCGCACTGACCCGACTGCAAGTGCAAGCCGAAGCGTATCGCCAGCGCGGACAAGCCCTGGTGGATGGACAAGGGTTGACCCGTCTGGCCACCCTATTGAGGACACATACATGAAGATTGCCGGTCGGCCAATTGGCCGCGACCACGCCCCCTACCTGATTGCCGAGCTGTCGGCCAATCACAACGGCTCCCTGGAGCGGGCGCTGAACATAGTGCGCGCCGCCAAAGAGGCAGGCGCCGATGCCGTCAAGTTACAAACCTATCGTCCGGACACCATCACCTTGGACTCGGATCGCCCCGAGTTCATGATTCACGGCGGACTTTGGGATGGCAAGCGGTTATATGACCTGTATCAGTGGGCGCATATGCCCTGGGAGTGGCATGCGCCGCTGTTTGCCCTCGGCAAGCAGCTGGGGATCACCGTCTTCAGCAGCCCGTTTGACTTCACGGCCATCGACCTGCTGGCCGAGCTGGATGCGCCGGCCTACAAGATTGCCTCGTTCGAAGCCATTGATCTGCCATTGATCCGCTATGCGGCCGAAACCGGCAAACCGTTGATCATCTCGACCGGCATGGCCAACGAACGCGAGATCGCTGCCGCGCTGGAGACGGCACACAAACATGGCTGTGGCGAGGTAGCGCTGCTGCACTGCGTCAGTGGTTACCCTGCTCCCGCCGCAGAGTATCACCTGGCCACCATCGCCGACATGCGCCAACGATTTGGCGTCGAGGTGGGCCTCTCCGACCACACGCTAGGTTCAGCCACTGCCATCGCCGCCACGGCCGTCGGTGCCACGCTCATCGAGAAGCACTTTACACTGCGCCGTGCCGATGGCGGTCCGGACAGTGCCTTTTCGATGGAGCCCGAGGAGCTGGCTCAGCTGGCGCAAGATACCCGCACTGCCTGGTCCGCCATCGGCGCCCCGCGCTATAGTCTGAGCGCCAGCGAACAGCACAATATCCAGTTCCGACGCTCGCTGTATCTGGTCAAGGCCGTCTCGGCAGGCGAACGCTTGACCTCGGAGCACGTACGTTCCGTCAGACCTGGCCTGGGGCTGCCACCAGCAGATTTCGATCGCGTGGTCAATGCCGTGGCGCGTCGCGCACTGGCGGCCAATACCCCGCTGAGTTGGGATGATCTACAAGCAAATCCGGCCGAATAAGCGGTAACCAGGGCCGGTGCTGTCGCCGGCCCTGATGGGATTACTCCTCGAGCGCCTGGCGATAGACCGCCTGGTGCTGACCCTGAATCAGTTGCAGGCCGTGGGGATAGAGGCGACTGATGGTATCGAAGAACAGTTGCATCGTCGGTCGCAGTGAATCCACAGCGGCCAGCGCCTGTTGTTCATCACTGATGCTGTAAGCCAGATGGGTGATCAGCGTAAACAACGAATTGAAGGTTCCGTATAGCACCTGACTGATATGTCGCTGGCGGCTCAGTGCCACCTGACTCAGATACTCCATCTGCTTCTGCATCAACTGAATCAGATCCAGCCGTGACGTCGGCATCGTCTCCCAGTCTGTCTTCACTCGCGCCAGCAGCATGCTAAAGAAGGTCTGGTCCATATAGTCCGCCACCTCGGCACGGCTGATGGGCACCGGGGCTGACATCTGCTCCAGCAAGAAGCGCCGCAGTTCCGACTTGTCGAGCACCGGAAAATCGGCAAGATCCAGCGCCTCCAGCGGCAACGGCATGGCCCCTTGAATCGCGGCGCCATCGCTGCAGTTGTGACACTGGGCATGGGGAAAATGCGACAGGGCGACTTCCATCATCAGCACGGAGGCGGCAAACAACCGGTTCGAGATCACCTCGCCACCAAAGTTGGCTGGCAGTACACAGTCGCCTTGTGCCAGCGCCATCTGTTTAAACTCGTTCTTGGTCTCGCCCTTGTCGTCGTAATAGAAACTGTACTTGGAGTGGTGATGTTCGGCAGAGCGGTAGCCGTTATCCAGCCCCAGCAGATAGAGGTTGTCGAAGCCCAGATGCAACGGCAGGCTGACCCCGATGTTGCCGACCAGCGGGTTGATAAAGGCGAACTTGCGGTACTGCTGCATCAGTTCGGTATTGGCAAACAGCAGCGAGAACATCGGCTCGTCACCCTTGAAGCCATAGATGCGATCACGGAACAGATCCCGACACTCCGGATGCAGCACATCCGGGCCGATACACAGAATGCGTTGCAGATACTCCGGATCGCCAATGCTGCGCAGAGAGGCTGGTACCGAGGTAATGCGCTCCACCGCCAGATAGATATCCGGACAGATGCCTGCCTTGTGGAGCGCCGTCACGGCCGTACCACAGGCAATGACAATCGCCTTGTCCTGATGCTGGCGGATCAGCTCCACCGAGCGATCAAACGAGGGACCGTTGGCCACGATGAACACCGGAACATGGCGCCACTCCACGGGCAGCGCGACATCGCGACGGAAGAAAGGCACCCCGGCTTCCATGTTGTTCAGACTTTGTGACAAGGAGAACAGGGTGTCGTCAAAAAATCCCCAGCCCATGCTGATGAAAAACATCTCGCGCGCCACTTTCCCCACCAGGCCCTGCAAGACTTCGGAACGGTAGTGCACCAGCCCAAAGGCCGTGGAACATAAAAACGGTGACCGTTTTTCACTGACCTCGCGAAACGCCGTCAGGACCTCATCTTCTTGCTGGCCAAGGAAAATATGCAGGCCCATGTTCTGGCTATGCAGGTACTCCAGCAACGGCGCCCAGTCGAACGCGTGGAGCGAGGCGTAGAACAGATCCTCATTCGGTTCAAAAAGGTAGAGGTTGGCAATTTGACAGCGCTCATACAGGTAGGCCAGCTGATAACCAAGGCCGACACCGAACATCAAGCCCAGCGGCATCGATTCGGGGATCTGTTCCATCAGCGGATGCTCGGCCTGCAATGCCTTCATTTGCCGCACCAGCGCATTCATATACTTGATATGCTGCTGGCCAATCCAGTCGCCTTCGACATCCAGATTGAAACGGATGATGGTGGAGCTGCTCAGCGTCAGCTCCACCTGCTGCAGGCACTCCTGATAGGGATCTTCACCATAAAAAGTGCTGTCATCATCCCGCCAGCGCAGATTCGGAATGCCGTTGTCGGTGCAAAACATCTCGAATGGGCGCTGGATCCGGTACTGCTCGAAACGTTCGGCAATCGAGGGTACGAAACGGCGAAATGCCGCCATGTTGACCTCAAAACGTTGCGGCAGCACATCGCGCATCGCCTGTTCCTGCTCCCGGACCAGGGCTACGCGTCGCTCCATCTCCGCGGCTTCTGTCAGGATTTGCTCAACCTCGGCCATCTCCCTCTCCTAGCGATGCTGTTGATATAACTGTCTGGCGCGCTCCGCGGTACGCAGGTTCAGCAACGAATGCTCGATAGCCTGCTGCTGCTGGTGCAATACCTGAACCAGCAGCTGCTCCTGCTCTGCCAGTTTGGTCGCAACGGCTACAATGCGTTGCCGAACCTGCGGATCGGCGGCCGGCTCTGCGCTCAGTTGCTGCAGGATCGCCAGGCGGGAGGTCATGAGACGCTGCGACTCCTCCCAGTGTTGATGCGACACAGCCGCCTCGAGGGCGGCTGTCTGTTGCTCCAGCTCATCCAGCAACTGCAGATGGGCAATCATGCGGATGTACCCTGACGCTGCTGGCTGAACGCCTTTTGCTTTTCACTTTCGGGGATCTGATCCCAGCCTGACTTGATGGTAATCATCAGATTGGCCACTTCGTCGATGGGAGCTGTCTCCATCGCCCGGCTGGCATCCATCAAGCGGGTTTTCATATAGTCATATAACGCATACAGATCCTGGGGCACCTGGCCAAACGACAGATCCAGCGAATCCTGCAACCCATTCAGGATCGCCATCGCCTTGGAGATGGATGCCGACTTGGCGGCAAAATCCCGACGCTCGATCGCGCCCTTGCTCTGCGCCAGCCGCTCCAGCAGCCCCTGCATCAGCATCTGGATAATGCGGTGCGGATCCGCAACCGCCATCTCCGCATCGAGACTGGTCGTTTTGTATGCCTTCAGATTACGGTTGTACATGCACGGTCCTCTACATCAACAACACTCGGCGTTGAGAACAGAATAACTTAAGACGTACTCAGCAAGCTCAAATACGAGGCTGAGCTTTGCATCTGCGCCAACAGGGTATCGAGACTACCATATTGCGCCCGCAAGTTGGCTTCATACTTTTCAAGTTGATCGGCCGCAGTGGCCTCACGGCTACTCAGGTCCCGCAGGTCCGAGTTCAGCTGATCCTGACGCTGCGAGATCAGGCCCCCGGTCTTGGTGTACTCCTTGAGCGAGGTCTGCAGTTTGCCGGCCACCCCGTTTTCGCCACTGAACAGCGCAACGACCTGTTCGTAGTTGTCATCCAGGGCATCATCAAACTTGTCGGTGTCGACTGACAGCTTGCCGTCGTTATCCATCTTGATACCAAGCTGGAAGATGCTGTTGATCCCCGTCATCTCGCTGTTCGGCTCCATGACGGTATTGGCCATCAGGGTGCGAATCGAACGAGGCATCGAGTCCCCGGCCAGGGCCCCACCATCATCCTGGCTCTCGCCGCCGACAATGGTATTGCGCTTGCCCAGCTCGGTACTCTTGTCAATCAGGGTGTTGTAAGCGCTGACAAACTCCTGCACCAGCGTCTTGATGGCGCTCTTGTCAGTGGTGATATCCACCTTGTTCGACTTGAGGTTGCCGTCACTGTCCTTGTCGGAAACGCGCAATACCGTGATGTCCAGCCCCTGTACCTTGTCTTTGAACGTGTTGGTATCGCTGGTCAGAATATTGCCATCGACGTCAATTTCGGCATTCGTCGACTGCTGGGTCCGCGACATGCTCGAGCCAGTGACTGGCGTGGCACTGCTGGTGTCGGCCTCAAACATCTTCAGCTCTGTGGTACTGCCGCTGATCTTCAGGTCATTGCCAGCACCGGTCACGCCGGAGTCAATCACCAGCTTGGCCTTACCATCCGAGGTGTTGACGATGTTGGCGGTCAGCCCGAAGTTATCCGACGCATTGTTGATGCGTTTGCGGATCTGCTGCAGCGTGTCGCCCTTCTTGACATCGACGGTAAACTCGTTGCCATCGCCGGCGGTGATGGTCAGGGTGCCATCTTCGGTGATCAGCGAGGAGGTCGAACTTGCGAAGGTGCCCTCAACCTTGCTGGTGGTCGCCAATTTGTTGACGGTGACATTGTACTGACCGTTCGAGGCATCGGTGTTCGAGCTGATTTTCAGAATCGGGTCATCGCTATCTTGAGTGATATTGATAGCCCGCTTGTTAAAAGCTCCCGCCGTCGAGAGCTTGGCTAACGTGGTGTTGAACGTCGAAATGGCAGACTTAAGCTGACCGACACCGGTCAGCGTAATCTGCGTATTGGTTTTTTTGGTGGTGATAGGTTGCTGCAGCTGCGTTTTCTTGGCTGCCACACTGGCCGAGATGACGCTCTCCAGATCAATGCCTGAGCCTGCGCCGGCGGACGTTATCGTTGCCATCTTCTTTCACCTCCTGAGGTCAGCTCTACCGTCAGGCCTTACGATCGAAAAGCAGCCCCTGCAATCCGCTGGCGCCTATCTCTCCTTCCCGCAATGCCTTGATCCGTTTGCTGATCGTCACTAACTCTTCACTTGGAATCTGACGGATGGTCTTCTGGGTATCGCTGTCGACAACCTTGATGATGGTTTGCTCAAGATCATCGTCTACCCGGAAACTCACCGCCCATCCCTTCGCATCACTGATTTCTTGCAAGTCTTGGGCCTGTTTTTCCATTTCATGCCGCTCAGACTCTTTCTTCTGGGTCGCATCCTCCGCTTCCGCGGACTGGACTGTCTGGCTGGTTTGGGCTTTTTCCACGTCAGCCTTACTCACAAGGGCCTCGGTAGAATGAGCTTGAGCGGCCTTTCGGCCGCTCATATCACCTGACACCACAGAAGAGTTCACGGCAGAGGCAAGGTTTACCATGTCATTTGCCATATTCCCCTCCTTACTTTCCTGTCAGGACACGGGTCCTAAGTTTAGCCCAGCAGCGACAGTGCAGCTTGCGGACGTTGGTTGGCCTGAGCCAGTACCGTTGAAGCCGCTTGTTGCAGGATGTTTTGCTTGGTCATGTTCGCTGTTTCAGTTGCGAAGTCTGCATCACGGATACGTGAACGAGCGGAGCTCACGTTTTCAGCAATGTTGGACTGGTTACGAACAGTGGAGTCCAGACGGTTTTGCACCGCACCGAGGTCCGCACGCTTGGAGTCAACGACCTTGATCATGTCGTCGATGGAACCCAGTACGCCTTGTGCGCCACTCGCAGTAGAGATGTTGATACCACCAGCCCCGGCGGTGAAGGTGGTGCTGGCACCGGCAGCACCGGCCATGCCTGCGATGTTGAAGGCGATACTCATGCTGAAATCGATCTTCTGGTTGGAGTAGGCACCGACCTGGAAGGAGAAGGAAGAGGTGCTCTTATCCAGCAGCTTCATACCACCGAACGAGGTATCAGAGGCGATACGGTCGATTTCAGATGACAGCTGGTCGACTTCCTTTTGCAGGGAGGCGCGGTCATCGGTGGTGTTGGAACCGTTAGCAGACTGTTGGGCCAGGGTACGCATGCGTTGCAGCATGGTGGTGATTTCTTCCATGGCGCCTTCAGCAGTCTGGGCGATGGAGATACCGTCGTTGGCGTTACGGTTGCCCTGATCCAGACCGTTGATCTGAGAGGTCAGACGGTTGGAGATCTGCAGACCGGCGGCGTCATCCTTGGCGCTGTTGATACGCAGACCAGAAGCCAAACGGGTGTAGGACGTGTCCAGCGACTTGGTGGTGTTAGTCAGGTTACGCTGGGCGTTAAGAGAAGAGACGTTAGTGTTGATGTACATAGCCATGATGATATCTCCCGATGGACGATTAACTGCGGGTCTCGATCAACTCTTTTTGTGATGAGTCCCACCTGTATGGAGTCGAGGATTGAACAGGTCCTCTTCTCCTAGGCGGGTCTTGACGTTTGAACCGGACGTCAGACCCGCAGCACCGCAAAAAGTTGGATTTTCCGAACACCCCTCAATTTGCTTCATCCTGATTAACGGCATGGCGAGAAAAAGCTTTAGGAAATTTTTTGCCTCTTTTTTTTACCGGCGGCAAAAATCGTCGGCGGCGACAAGAACGCCCCCCGGCAGGCACACGCAACGCCCCGGCAACCTGTTGCCGCCAGGCAAACAAGGCCACCAGCGGCATTCATCTCAGATTCGGAGCCGGCATGTCGATACCCGTCACAAATAAACAGGGCGCGAAGGATATTGGCACAGTTAATGCTAAAGCTATGGTGTGTGACGACTTCCCGACGTCACAAAAAAAAAGCCAGCATAAAGCTGGCAAAAAATGAGCTGATGCTCAGGAGATGAGCTGACAAGCTGCACAGTTGGACCAAACTGTGTCACACTCGTCAGTGTGTAACCGAAGAGATGAGACTCTTCTGCGATAGATTAGAGACCGCGGACCGAACACCCCTCTAATCCATCTACCGACAGGGCGGCCTGAACAACCGCCCTGTTTTCTTTTGTCTGCATTAACCCTGCAGCAGTTGCAGTGCGGACTGCGGACGCTGGTTGGCCTGGGCCAAAACCGTCGACGCTGCTTGCTGCAGAATATTCTGCTTGGTCATGTTGGCCGTTTCCGTCGCAAAATCGGCATCACGAATACGTGAACGCGCCGCCGAGACGTTTTCGGCAATGTTGGCCTGGTTACGAATCGTCGAGTCGAGACGGTTCTGCACCGCACCCAGCTCGGAACGTTTTGAGTCCACCGCCTTAATCAACTGGTCTACCCCGGCCAGCACGATCTGTGACGTGGACGCCGTCGAGACATCAATGTTACCGGCACCACTGGAGAAGCCTGCGACCGAGGTGCCACCGTTGGCAACCGCACTGGCCAAGCCATTGATGTTGAACGCGTAGGCGGTCAGGGTGAAACCGATGACCTGGTTGTCATAAGCACCGACCTGGAAATCGAACTTGGTGCCGGCTGTGCCATCCAGCAAGGTGCGACCACCGAATGCCGTATCCTGTGCCACACGGTCAATTTCATCAGACAACTGGTCGACTTCCTTCTGCAGGGCAACCCGATCGTCTGTACTGTTCGAGCCGTTGGCAGACTGCTGAGCCAGCGTCCGGATGCGTTGCAGCATGGTCGTAATTTCTTCCATCGCCCCTTCAGCAGTTTGGGCCAGCGAGATACCGTCATTGGCGTTACGGTTCCCTTGATCCAGACCATTAATTTGCGAGGTCAGACGGTTTGAAATTTGTAAACCAGCCGCATCGTCTTTGGCGCTGTTAATACGCAAACCGGATGCCAGTCGGGTATAGGAAGTATCCAGCGATTTATTTGCGATGGCGAGATTACGCTGCGCATTGAGCGAGGATACGTTGGTGCTAACGTACATAGCCATAATGGTTTCTCCTAAGCATATCTAAATATAGCAATGTGCAGGCTTGTAATAGATGTCATCGCCTTGCTTGTTTAATTTATCGGCACCTTGATAAAAAAGTTTAGAATTTTTTATCATTTAAACCATGGACTACAACCGACTGGCACCATAGTTATCGCCGACTCCTAAAAAATCTTTAGCCCAAAACATAAAAAATATTAAATCTTTTAAAAACAGCAACTTAAACAAGTAATGCCGAGTATCACATATAATCAAACAACGTCGACTTGTTCACTAATGAATATGCCTGCTGAGCCATGGTCAGCGCGGTATTTTCTTTCGTGACATTGGTGATGGCATCATACATATCCAATTCAGATATATTTGCCTTCGCCTCTTTCTTTATCGCCGACAATGAATCATTGGACGCCAACACGCTATCAAGGTTATTCATTCTTCCACCGATATTACCCAGCGTACTGTTCACACTGGTTTGGGTGTTTGAAATATGCGTTTGCGTACTCGCCGCCAAGGCATTTATTTGCTCCGTAGAGGCCGTTGGATCTCTTAATGCAGAAATCATGCCATCGAGCGTGTTCAATATATTGTCGTTCTGTGGCGCATCCAGCGAGAAGGTTTGTGTCGTGCCACCGGCGGCAACATCCACCGTCAAGCTCAGGCCGTTAAAGTCGATGGCGTCACCCGCGACATACTCGCCGCTTTGCAACACATTGTTCGCCGCGTCACGGATTTCATAGCTGTCCGGTGAGCCCGCTGTCGTCACGACGCTGTAGGTGTTGTTACTGCTGGTTGCAGCGTCATATTTTTGGCCATAGAAACTGGAGAACTGACTGGAATCGCTGACCGAGACCGTCAGATTTGCCGTGCCAGAACTGGCCGAACGCGCGGTGGCCACCTGCTGGAACACACTGCTGCCCGGGTCGCTGGACGCAATCTTCACCTGCTCGGAGATCTGGCTGTAACGCTGGCCACTGTCACCTTGATAGATGTAGTTTCCGTTACTGTCCTTGGTGAACGGCTGCGTCTGGCTTTGATTCCCGGCAAACAGATACTCACCATTCTCGTCGCGGGCGTTCATCAGATCGTAGAGCTGCTTTTGCAGCTCCTCGAGCTCGCTTGCCAACGCCTCGCGATCGACATCGGTATTGGTACCATTGACGATCTGTTGCACCTTGGTATAAGCACTGCCCAGCGCGGTATTGACGGCGTCGAGGGTGGTCTCTTCCTGGGTCAGCTTGGCCTGCAGATCGGTACCATTGCTCGCATACTGTTTGTACTTTTCAATGGCCGTCGTCAGATTGAGCTTCTGAGCCATGCCATTGGGCGACTCACCCGCCGTCGAGAACTTCTCCAGCGTGTTCATCTGATCCAGCGCCTTGCTCAACCGCTCGCTGTTCTTCATCAGCGAGGTCAGATTACGGTCATACATCATGTTGGTGGTAATACGCATCGTCCGTTACCTCGCCGCACTCAACAGGGAATCAAACACCGCACGCGCCGCCGTAATAATCTGTGCCGACGCAGCATAGGCCTGCTGGAAACGAATCAGGTTTGCCGCTTCCTCATCCAGACTGACGCCTGCCTCGCTGTTGTAAGTATTGGTACTCTGCGTCAGCTTGGCCTCGGCCGCCGACATGCTGGTATTCAGGCTGCTCACCGTCGAGCCCAGCGACGACAAGGTACTGGAGAACGCCTCGGAAAAGGTCTGCTGGCTATCCGCGCTCACACTGCTACCCTTGCGCACCAAATCCTGGTTTTGCAGATCGGCCAATGCCAAACCGTTGTAGTTGTCATTGATGCCGTCGGTATTGAAACGGATAGTGAAGCTGTCATTGGCCGACACAGTGCCACTGATGCTGAAATCAAACCCGGGAGTGGTCTTGACGTCGCTATAAATCAGGCTGCCGGTAGCGGTGTCCTTGAGGTTTGCCAGCAGGTTCTGTCCCTTGGTGCTGGCATCGGCCACTCCCAGCAGGTTGCCGGAGCCGTCATACACCTCGTAGTTACCGCTGGCATCAATCTTGACTTGTTGCGGCGCGGTCGCATCCAGGCTGGAGCTGTTAATCAGCGACCCCGTTCCGGTGTTATAAACCCCGGCCAGCGAAATGGTGCCATTGCCATAGTTGTTGCTATCAGCACTACCGGTCACCGGCGCGGCCAGCGCGAAATCATCGGTACTGGTGATAGCAACACTCAGGTTTTGCGCGGCATTACGGGTCGGTTGCAGAACAATGGAGTCTCCTGCAGCCGGTGTCCCGGAAATATCCAGCTGAATACCATAGTCCTCCAGTGGAAACTGGTTTGGCGGAGTGGAGCCGTTGGTCAACAGCGTCTTGCTATTGCCATCGAGGCGGTAGACCTCGAAATCCGTCGCACTGGTGAACTTCACCTCGAAGTCGTTGGCGCTGACGTTGCTCCCCTTGCCCGGAATAAAGCTGACGCTGATGGCGCCTGTGCCCCCGTTGTTGGCATTGGCCAGCCCTTGCGAAGTAGGCAGGGTAAAGATGTCCCCACCCAGTTGATTATTCAGTGTCATGCCCTGGCTATTTTGCTGGTTCATCGCGTCGGCAAGCGCCACCGCCAGTTGGCCAATTTCGTTCTGCAACGGTGCCAGCTCCTGGCGGGCCTGATACAGGCCACCCAGGCCCCCGCCGACCTGGCTGGTTGACAGGCTGGCGCTGCTGGTACCAATCGTCAGTTGCAATCCCGTTTGCGAGTTGTCCGGATTGCCCTTGGTCACGCCCAGGCTGGCCGCACCGCTGGCCAGCACCAGGGACTGCCCGGTGGACAGGTTCACCAGGGTACTGCCGTTGTCTTGCGCTACGGTGCGGATATCCATCTTTTCGGATAGCTTGCGAATCATCTCGTCGCGCTGATCGATCAGGTTCAGTGTGGTGCCATCGCTGTTCTTGGGCGCCTTGATAATTTGCGCATTCAGATCACTGATGCCACTGAGCAGGCTGTTGATCTCCTTGACCTCACTCTCGATGCTGCCATTGATCGTGTTCTGTTGCTGGGACAAGGTGGTCGACGCCGTTTGAAAGCGAGTGACCAGTGAACTGACACTGCTCATCAACCCCTGACGACTGCTGCTGGTATTGGGGTTGGCATTCGCGGTATCGAATGCTGAAAAATAGCTGCTCATCGCCGAATTCAGACTATTGGCACTGCTGCTGAGGTATTGATCGGTCGAGGCGAGTTGCTCGTAGGCCGAGGTATACATCGCCAGCGAAGAGGTATCGCGCCACATCTCGCGCTGCGCGTAGACATTGAGCATGCGTTCGGTATTGCTCATACCGACACCGAGCGAAGCAACATTGGTATAGAGTTCGGTACGCTGGCGCGTATAGCCCTCGGTATTGATGTTGCTGATATTGTTCCCTGTCGTCCACAGCAGCTTCTGCTGCGCCTGAACGCCAGAGGAACCAATTGACAGCAGATCAGATGACATACCCTCTCCTTACCTGTTAAATCTCGGCGGAAGACCTGAGCCCGGCAAACGCATCGCTGCGGATGACGCGCTTAAGCTTGTCGGCGTACTGTGGATCGGTGGCATAACCGGCCTGCTGCAGCGCCTCAAAATAGGCATCCGGGTCATGGGCCACGGCTTTTGCCTTGCTGTAGCGGGCATCGTTGCCAATCAGATTCACGTAATCCTCCATGCTCTGCACAAACGAGCGGTAGCTGCGAAACGATGAATTGCGCATCACGGCCTGACCCTGTTCAAACTCCAGACTGTCCGCTTGCGTGGTATTCCCCTGCCAGCGCCGTCCAGCCTTGATACCGAACAGGTTGTTTCCATTGCTGCCGTCGCTGTTTTTCATCATGTTGCGACCCCATCCCGTTTCCAGTGCCGCCTGGGCCAACAAGGCGACAGGCGATAAACCGATCCGGCTTGCCACCTCACGCGCTGCCGGCAAAAGTTGCCGCACGAACGCTTCGGGGGACGAAAAATTGCTTGCTCCTGCGCTGTCGCTGCCACCACCGCCTTGCCGTTGCATCCGCTCCATCCGCGCCACAAAGCGCTCTGCCGCTGCAACGCCGGCCTGGACAGCACTATCAGCGCGGGCGTTATTACCCGTATATGCACCATCCGTGCCAACAGCATCGGTGACTGAATTTTGGCTGTTATTCCCTTCCCAACGGGCAAAGCGACGCATCACTGGTAACCGCTCATCCGGCATCTTCAGCTCGCGTGGCGCCGTATCGCCGCCGGTGTCCGACTGCGGTGACAATTGCTTGACGATCAGCCGGGACAGGCTGCTGTTGCTCTTCGGTGACGCCATGCTGGCCGTCATCTGTTCATCGAGCATGCCTTGGAAAAATTGGCTGTAACGGCTATTCAGCGGGCTGTCCGGCGCAATGGCTGAATTGGCCTCCCGCATGCTGCCGACCCACATCTGGTTGAAGATGGCTTCGAACTGGCGAGCGGCCGCCTCCAGCGCCTGTTGCTGGCTGGCATCACCCTGATTACTCAATTTACGCAGTTGATCCAGTCCACGAATATCCTGAACCAAACCGATATCAGTCGTTGCCTTATCCATCGCCATCTCCTTGATACCTCAGAGAATTACCAGCTCACCCTGAATAGCGCCTGCTTGTTGCAGCGCCTCCAGGATCGCCATCAGATCACCGGGGGCAACCCCGACCTGATTGATGGCCTGTACCAGTTCGTCCAATGTGCTCCCGGTATCCAGCTTGAACATGCGGTTGTTTTCCTGCTGCACATTGATTGTCGAATTCGGTACCACCGCCGTTTGTCCATTGGAAAAGGCATTCGGTTGAGATACCTGCGGATTTTCGGAGATCGTCACCGTCAGACCGCCATGGGTAATGGCCGCCGGCTTAAGTTTGACCTGGCTACCGATGACGATGGTGCCCGTCCGGGAGTTGACGATAATCTTCGCCCCTTCCTCTGCCGGGTCGACTTCCAGATTCTCCAGCGTCGCCAGATAGGAGACGCGCTGCGCCGGATCGCGGGGAGCAAACACCTGGACCGACGTCGCATCCAGAGGCCGAGCCGTATCCGCCCCGACCAGACCATTGATCACATCCGCCATGCGTTTGGCCGTGGTGAAGTCCGAGCGGTTCAGGTTGAAGGTGATGGTATCGCCGGAGTTGAATGAGCTGGGCACTTCGCGTTCTACCGATGCGCCATTGGGAATGCGGCCGACCGTCGGGGTATTGACGACCACCTTGGATCCATCCGCCCCCTCAGCCCCGAGACCACCGACGACCAGGGAGCCCTGGGCAACGGCATAGACACGACCATCAGCGCCTTTGAGAAACGTCTGCAACAGGGTGCCACCGCGCAAGCTCTTCGCCTCGCCGATGGCAGACACGGTGACGTCTATGGTCTGCCCCGGTTTGGAAAAGGCGGGCAGATCGGCATGTACCGCCACCGGTGCCACATCCTTGATCTTCGGTTTCAGACTGTCGGAGACCTTGATGCCAAAATTGTTCAACATGGTCTTGAACGTCTGTTCGGAGAAGGCGTTGTTCTTCTCCCCGGTCCCCGGCAACCCCACGACCAGACCATAGCCGATCAACTGGTTGCTGCGGACGCCCTGAACCTTGGCCAAATCCTTGATCCGGGCGGCCTCTGCCGTTTGCAGGCTGGCCAGGACCAGAGCCACACCCAGCGTCAGATTGATAAAGGCTTTCATGACCATCTCCTAGAAGGGGCTGTAGGGGCCGTTAAAGAACTGGCTGAACCAGCCTCGCTCCTGGCTGTTGGCCAGGTCACCGGTGCCACCGTATTGGATGCGGGCATTGGCAATCCGCTGTGATAACACTGTGTTATCGGCATTCACGTCCTCGGAGCGAACCAGGCCGGTGATGCGGATATACTCGTTGCCGTTATTCAGCATCAGCCACTTTTCACCGCGGACCACCAGATTGCCGTTGGGCAGGACCCGAACCACGCTGACCGAAATATTGCCCTGCAGACTGTTGCTCTGATCTGCCTTGGCCTGGCCTTTGAAGCTGTTATTGGCCCCCATGCTCACGCTCGTGTCATAGCCATTGAGCGTGACGGTGCTACCCCCCAGTTTGAGCGCATCCAGCCCCAGGCTTGAGTCCTTGCCGGATTGGGAATTGGCATTTTTTTTCGCCGTGGTCGATTCCACCAATTGCACCGTGATCAAATCACCGACCCTGTGAGCCTTGATATCCGAGTAGATGCTGTTGACCTGTCCCTGGCTGAAGATCGAGCCTGTCGGTTCGACATTGATGACATCCTCCTCCGGCAGCACAGGTGCAAATGCCGGGTCATCTGGTTGCGGTGAGTTGGGCAGCGAGGTACAACCCGCCACACCCAACACCAGCAGACATATCGCCATTCTAGGGAACATGATCTGGCGCCTCCTCAGGTACGTTGAGTCAGGAATGACATCATCTGATCGACGGTGGAGAGAACCTTGGAGTTCATCTCGTACACCCGTTGAGCCTGGATCAGGTTGACCAACTCTTCGGTCACATTGACGTTCGAGGTCTCCAGCATGCCCTGTTTGATGGTACCGAGGCCGTCGGCTCCGGCGACCCCTTGCAGCGGAGCACCACTGGACTGTGTCTCGACATAGAGGTTCTCGCCAACCGGTTGTAACCCTGCCGGGTTGACAAAGTCAGTCACCGTCAATTGCCCAATCACCTGGCTTTCGGCCTGACCGGTAATCTTCACCGAGACCTGGCCATCACCACCAACCGTGACGCTTTCAGCATCCTGAGGGATCTGGATCTCCGGCTGTACCGGATAACCCATACCCGATGTCACCAGAGTGCCTTCAGAGTTGAGCGCAAATTGACCATTCCGGGTATAAGAGGTAGTGCCATCCGGCATCTGGACTTCAAAAAAGCCTCGCCCTTCAATCATCACATCCAGCGCATTGTCGGTCGTCTGCACATCGCCCTGGGTAAAGCTTTTCTGTGTTGCGACCACCTTGGTACCGGCACCCAGCATCAGACCGGACGGCAGCGTCGTATCGGCTGAGGAGCGGCCACCCGGTTGATGAACGTTCTGGTACAATAGGTCCTCAAACACAGCGCGGCCTTTCTTGAAACCGACAGTCGAGGCGTTGGCCAGGTTGTTAGACGCCACAGAGATATTGGTCTGCTGGGCATCCAGGCCGGTTTTACTAATCCACAAAGCGGGAATCATAATCTTCTCCTCGTCCTTAACTCAGTCGCAGCAGTTGGTTCTGCACTTCGTCATTCTTTTCGGCGGTCTGCATCAGCTTGACCTGGGTATCGAACTGCCGTTGCAGGCGGATCAGGTTGGTCATTTCATCAACCACATTGACATTGCTGCCCTCGAGCGCACCGCTCATCAGGCGCACGCCTGCATCAGCCTGCTCGGCCTGGCCATCGGCACGACGGAACAAACCGTCCGTCCCCTTGGACAAGGCCCGGGTATCCGGATTGACCAGCTTGATGCGCTGGTATTCCTCAATGGTGTCCGGCGCGGCGCCTTCGGGGCGACCGACGACGGTACCATCCTGATTGATCTCAACCTTTTCCATCGGTAATGGCAGCACGATCGGCTGTCCCGACTCATCCAGGATGCTGAGGCCATTGGTGGTCTCCAGGACGCCGAGAGGAGACACACGCAGGCTGCCCATACGGGTGAACGCCTCTTTGCCTTCGCCATCCTGAACCACCATCATGCCGTTCCCCTGCACCGCGACATCCAGATCGCGGCCAGTGGTCATCAGGGCTCCGGCCTCCATACGCTGTCCCGGGCTTTCGGTCAGCGCAAACACCCGGCTCGGCAATCCTTCACCGTAGACTTGCATCGATCTGGCTTGCTCGAGATCGGCCTTGAAACCGACCGTGTTGGCATTGGCCAGATTGTTGCTGCGGACGGCCAGGCTATTCATGTTTTCCTTGGCCCCCGACATGGCGATGTAAAGCAGGTGATCCATGTCTGTCTCCAGTCAAAAAGGTGACTTTAGCCAGATAATGCAATGGGCGTGCCACTCTTTGAGCAAAGCGTGAACAGCGAAAGGAGTTGGATTTAACTTATTGAATTAAAAAGAAAGGCGGCTCAAGGCCGCCTCTTTTTTCGTCGGGATTAACGGATCTGCAGGATCGTCTGCTGCAACGTACTATTGACTTCCAGTGCCCGAGAGTTCGCCTGGTAGTTACGCTGTGCCGTGATGAGATCGACAAGCTCAGAAGACAAATTGGTGTTCGATGCTTCCAGCGCCGAGGACTGGATGCTCCCCACTGTCCCAATCCCGGCCTGCGATGGCACCGCCTCCCCTGAAGCCAGCGAAGCCTTCCAGGAGGTATCGCCAATCTGTGTCAGCCCCTGCGGGTTGGAGAACTTCGCCATCGCCACCATCCCCAGGTTCACCGTGGTGCCATTGCTATAGGTGGCCGCAACCAGACCATCGGAACCGATATCGACGTTCGTCAATTGTCCGACGGTGGAACCATCCTGCGACAGACTGCTGACGGAGAATGCCGACGCATACTGGGTGATGGTGTCAAAATCGATGGAGAAGGTCTGGGTCCCATCCGCACCATTGGTGATGACCCCGGCGCCAGGCGTACCCAACGCCTCTGTGGTAATGGTGGCCGGGGTTTGCGAAGTCAGCGCGCCCTGGGTATCAAACTCCAGCACAGCCCCTGCCGGTGTGCCAGTGCCGCCATTGATATCTACCGCCTGATTGTCGACATAGGTCACCAGACGCCAGGTATTCGGGTTGGTGGTGGCCGTAGAATCCTTCATAAAGTACTGGGTGACGGTATGGGATTGACCTAACGAGTCATAGATCACCACCGAAGTAGAGGAGGTGTAGGTATCGGAATCCGTCGGGTCGAAGTTTGCCGGATCCACGGCCGTGCCATTGGCAGGCAGATTGAGACTTTCATTGACCTTGGTCGTCGCAGTCGGCTTCCCGGCCACAGACGGGATCTGCAATGCCTGAGTTGAATCGAGACTCACCGCTTTGGGCGTACCATCATCGTTGACCTGGTAGACCTGCAGATACTGCCCCTGAGACGTCGTGACATAACCATCATCATTGATCTGGAATGCCCCGGCACGGGTGTAGGTTCTGTCCTGGCTGGTCAAGGCGCCCGAGGTGACAAAGAAGCCTTCGCCCTTAATCGCCAGATCCAGCGCACTGTTGGTACTCTGCAGCGCACCTTGGTGAAACTGCTGGGTTACCGCGGCAGTTTGCACACCGTTTCCGACGACAGTTTTGGCATTGGCAAACACCGAGCTGGAGTAGACATCGGAAAATTCGGCCCGCGAGCCCTTGAAGCCGGTCGTATTGACGTTGGCAATGTTGTTAGCCGTGACGTCGAGTTGCTTTTGCGAGGCGTTGAGCCCGCTCAGTGCAATATTGAATGACATAATCGCTCCTTCGCGTTCGCCGCTGAAATTAACTGGTAACTTCGAGAATCTTGCTGAGCTCGATGGAGCCCAAACCGTTGATATTCAATGTGGTCGCTGTTGATGAGGTGCCCAGTGTGACACTGCTGACCTTGCCATAGACCAACGCAGAAAGATCCTGGCTCTTGCCATCCACCAAACCGTTAACCTTGACGGTATATTTCCCATCTGCCACAGGATTGCCATCGCTGTCCTTGCCATCCCATGAGAAGGGGACGTTGCCCGTATAGTCGCCGGACATCGACTCCTCGTAGACAACCGCACCGTTGGCATCTGTCACTGTCACCTTCAGATCCGAGGCGCCGGAACCGGTGGCCAGTACCCCCGTGAGGCCATCAGCACTGGTCAGATAGCCGGTATTGGTTGGCATCAGCACCTTCTGACCGACCAGACCGGACGCCATCAGAGCCTGACTGGATGTCACCACCGAGCTCAAGCTGCTGACTGAATTATTCAGTGAGGTAATACCCTCAACGGTCGAAATCTGCGCCATCTGCGACACCATCTCGGCATTGTCGACCGGGTTGGTGGGATCCTGGTACGCCAGCTGGGTAGTCAACAGCGACAGAAAATCCTCTTGGGACAGGCTGTTACTTTTCGTGCTGCTGGCTGCCGAGCTGGCGGCCGTGGTCGTCTTCGTGGTATTCAGGCCGATATCGCTATAAATAGACATCTGCTACCTCCTTAACCCTTGCCCAAGCGCAATGTCTGCAGCAGCATCTGCTTTGCCGTATCGGCCACCTGCACATTGGTTTGGTAAGAACGGCTAGCACTCATCATGTCGGCCATCTCTTCCACCTGGTTGACATTCGAGCGATAGATAAAACCATCCGTGTCGGCCATGGGATGATTGGGGTTGTACTCACGCACCAGCGGAGCCTGACTCTCGACGATGCCTTTAACTTGGACACCCGGGCTGGCTGATTCCCCCCCCTGCATGGCATCGTCCAATGCAGCGGCAAAAACTGGCCGGCGGGCACGGTAAGTTGTTTCCGCACTGGAGCTGACACTCTCGGCATTCGCCAGATTGCTGGCGGTAGCATTGAGCCGGACAGACTGAGCACTCATCGCCGAGCCGGCGATATCAAGGATGCGGAACAGACTCATGCCTGATCTCCTTTGATTGCTTTTAACAGTCCAGAAATACGGCTATTCAGGAATTCCATCGACGTCTGGTACTCCAGACCATTCTCCATGAATGCCATTCTTTCTTGCTGCACATCCACCGAATTACCATCACCAGTATCCGGTTGATCCGGGTTTCGATATTTAAGGGCGCCAGAAAAAGCGCTATCTGCCTGAAGGTGGCGCGAGTCACTGCGTGCCAGACTGACGCCTGACTGCAGCTGACTCTTAGCCTGTTCCAGGGCCGAGGAGAAATCGAGATCCCTCGCCTTGTAGCCGGGTGTATCCGCATTGGCAATGTTCGCCGAAATCACCTCCGCCCGTTCTGCACGGACGCCGAGTGTGTATTGGTGAATACCGAATGCTTTGTCGAATGAAATGGCCATAGCGCACCTCCTGCCAAAAATACTGCAAGAGGTGTGCCATATAAGGCTATTTGACTTTGTAGACGATGCCGGGATTGCAGCGGATCATCTCGAAACGATCCGTCAAACCGGTGAGAGACTCGGAGGCTCCCAGCATGAGATAGCCGCCAGGATTCAGGCTGGATGCGAACTGGTTGAGTATTTTTGACTTTACTTCGGGAGCGAAGTAAATCAGCACATTACGGCAAAAAATAATGTCAAACTTGCCCAACAGGCTGTAGTTGTCGAGCAGGTTGAACGGCCGGAAGCTCACCAATTTTTTGACGCGGTCGGTGACGCGCATCTTGTTGTCGCCACAAGGCTCGAAAAATTGACGCTTGCGTTCCGGAGACAGGCCTCGGGCCAGCGCCAGACTATCGTAAACGCCCTCCTTGCACTGATTGAGCATGGTGGGCGAAATATCGGTACCGATGATTTGTACCCCACCCGGCATGGTGCCCGGTTTCTTGATTTGTTGTTCCAGGGCTGTCATGGCGATGGAATACGGCTCCTGCCCGGAAGAGCTGGCGGCCGACCAGATCTTCAACGGACGACCAGCCTTACCCAGTTCGGGAAAGATCTTGTCTGTCAGCAGTTGAAACGGGTAAACATCCCGGAACCAGAGTGTCTCGTTGGTGGTCATCGCATCAACCACCGTCATTTTCAAATCCCGCTCGCGCGGATCCATGGCCCGCTTGATGAGATCGGAAAGGGTTGCCGCTCCAAACTGCCCCAGAAGGGGCGCCAGTCGGCTCTTGACCAGATACTGCTTATTGGCACCCAGAACGATACCGCTCTGGGCCTCCAAAAAGGCACTGAACTGTTTGTAAAGCTCTTCGGACAGTGTCTTCATTATAAATTCTGCATAAGTGGGTTACATCGCATCCTGAACCGCCTTGGCAAGTTCATCCGGGTTAAACTTGGCAATGAAGTTGTTGGCACCAACTTTCTGCACCATCGCCTGGTTAAAGACGCCACTCAGTGAGGTGTGCAAAATGATGTGCAGTCCACGCAGTGACGGATCATTGCGGATCTCGGCCGTCAGCGTGTAACCATCCATCTCCGGCATTTCAATATCGGATATCACCAACGCGACCTGCTCACTGATAGGCCCTTTCTTGGCCATATCCTGCAACAGATTCAACGCATCCTTGCCATCTTTGGCCAGCAGGCACTTCACACCAATGGCATTCAAAGCGCGTTCCACCTGCTTGCGTGCAACCGAAGAGTCATCCGCAACCAAAACCGGACGGCCATGGGGATCGTGATGCGCACTCTCCACCACCAGTTCCTTGCTCACTTCGGTATTCACCGGGGAGATTTCATCAAGGATCTTCTCGACATCCAGGATCTCGACCAGCTCACCATCCACTTCAGTGACGGCAGTCATGTAGTTGAAGCGGCCGGCGCCCTTGGGCGGAGGTAAAATGGCCTCCCAGTTCATATTGATGATGCGCTCGACGCTCCCCACCAAGAAGCCCTGCACAGAACGGTTGTACTCGGCGATGATGATGAAGCATTTGGTCAGATCAGCGATGGGACGGCCGCCTGTCGCCATACTCAAATCAATGACGGAAATGGTATGGCCACGAATATGAGCCACGCCACGCACGTAAGGATGCAGCTTCGGCATGATGGTCAGTTGCGGGCATTGCAATACCTCGCGGACCTTAAAGACGTTGATGCCAAAGCGTTGACGCCCATTAAGACGAAACAGCAGCAATTCGAGGCGGTTTTGTCCGACTAATTGGGTCAGCTGGTTCACTGAGTCCAGGATACTTGCCATAATTCTCTCCTGTGAGGCTATTGGCACCCTTTCTGCATAATTGCCGCTAGCAAGCCGCTTGTCGCGACTGTTAACTTTCATAAAGGATAACGGTAAAAACCGTATCATCCATTAACAGCAAGGATAGTACATTCTTATATGTCGTTATTTTGCTTTATCAGCAAGTACTTGAAAATGATTAGTCGCGTTTGTCTGATCTTGCCAACACTCCTGTTGAGCAAAACGTGTTTTGCTGCGACAGATGTCACGGCAGAACTACAGACCCAGGCGGAACAATTTGTTTATACACAGCTAGTTATCGATCCGACCAGCCAAGCGGAGGTGACCGCTTCGTCGATAGATAGCCGTCGCATACAGCATCCCTGTACCGGTCATATCACGCCAACATTGGCCGGCAATGGCGACATAAAACGCAACACCACGGTCAAGCTCAGCTGTGATGAAACACCGACATGGGAGATCTACGTGCCTGTTCGCGTGCGCATCCTCAAGCCGTTTGTCACCGTCAGCGAGCCCATCACCAAGAACACAGTGCTGACCGCCGGATTGCTCAAAGTGGATTTCATGGATGAAGTCATGCTGCGCGGTGACAACTTCACCGAGCCATCCCTGTTGGTGGGCAGTCGCAGCAAGCGGGATCTGAAGCCTGGACAACCAGTGCGCCAAAACCAGATTTGCGTGGTCTGCCGGGACGATACCGTAGCCATTGAAGCCAGCACTTCAGGGATTGCGATCTCAACCGCAGGCAAAGCCCTGCAAGATGGCAGTTTCGGTGATACCATCCGGGTACAAAATTTGCGTTCACAACGTGTCATATCCGCAACAGTCGAGGCCGTGGGGCGCGTACGTGTAAGGATGTAAAGTCAGGTTTCACTTTTTTCTAAAGTTTATCTGGCGATGGCCGATAGACTGGACAGAGGCAATTTCAGGCGAACAGAAGGTAGCTCATCATGGCCATCAACAACATCAGCAACCTGATGAACAACTCCCCTGGCAAGGTCGCTGGCAACAGCAGCAGCCAGCAGGGCAGTGGTACCCAGGCAACCAATAGCAGCACCACAGGCCAGGTCCCCGTTCGTCAGGACGCCGTCGTATTGACGGATCAAGCGCAGTCCCTGAATAAGTTGCAACAAAAAGTCAAGGATGCCCCCGGCTTCAATCAGAGCAAGGTCGAGTCCCTCAAAGCCGCGATAGAACGTGGTGAATACAAGGTTGACAGTGATCGACTGGCCAAGAAAATGGTCTCTCTGGAGTCGGAGCTGGAACAGCTATATAAATGAGTACCCTGACTGAGCTACTTCAATCGCAAGATACGCTTCTAGATGATCTCTATTCGCTGCTGGATCAGGAGTTCGCCCTGTTGCAGCAGCGTAATGCATTAGCCCTTCCTGATTTGGCAATCCAGAAACAATCCCTGTTACAGCAAATTCAGCAGCAGGATCAGTGCATCGCACAAGACCCGGAGCGTGAACGGCTGGCCGCCGATCTGGCACCGATGCGAGAGCAACTGGTCGACAAATTGCAACGCTGTCAGGAACGAAACGAAGTGAACGGCAAGCTGATCGAGATGAGCCTGACTTCCAACCGCCGCCTCGCCACTGTGTTGACGCAAATTCGTGACCGCAACAGCACCACTTACGACAACAAAGGCACGCCGCGCGCCGCAGGTGGTCTGAATCTGAACCTCAAAGCCTAGCGCTGCCTCCTGCCGTCGCGAAAAAAAAAGCGCCTTGATGGCGCTTTTTTGACATCGAATCTGTGCTTACAACGCGCCCTGCAGGCGATACAAATCAAACAGCACCCGCGTGTCGAGCTCGAGCTCGGTGGCATACATGTTATCCAGCGGGTAACTGCGTACGACGCGAGCACCGCGGACCATGCCATCCACCGAGGCCTGCAGCTGATTGCTGGTTTGCACCGCATCTCGTAACGTGGTGCCACCTTGCAACGATTGACCATAAACCTGTTCCGTCAACTCGCGGTAAGCATCCAGTTTTGACGCGCGCAGTGCCTGCAGCACTTTTTCGGACTTACTCGGCCCGGGTTGCACATCGACAATCGCGTAGCCAACCGCATGCAAAACCGGAAAGCGCTCTGGTTCTTCAACTTGATAGCGCGTCACGCCATTATTGCTGCACGCGGCCATGCCCACGACACAGAGCAACATAAAACTACGTCTGAACATAATGACCTCAATGTGTCAGTTCTACCGAGTTGCTGTACTGGCCCGGATACTCACCTCGCACCAGCATCCCCTTGGTAATCGTGACAGCTCGTCCACTATCCAGCGAATTCCCCTGCATCAGCAAGCTGGCAGGAACAAACCCTTGAGCTGTCGCCTCCACCATATGTGTTTTCAGGCTGACGATGCGGGCATTGATCACCACACCATTGGCATTGCGTGACATGGTTCCAGTGAGCACTCGAGAGACAGGTACCCGTTTTGCCAATTCAGTCCAGTCACGGCTGAACACATAATCCCCTTCCGGCGTGACCTTGATACTACCGGTCAGCTTGTAGTCAAACACGATTTCGCCACGACGATGCAATTCATGCACCAGATCCTCGGCCAACTGCTGCCCTAACCAGTTCGTGCTCTCTAGTGTGCTGAGATTGACGAACGACGTCACGGCGATCGGCGACATGGGACGCCCACCGGCCAACTTGGTCTGGAACAAGCGGTCTGCCAGGTCAGACACCAAACGATTCAGTTCGGTACCGTTGCCACTTGGGCCGGCATACGCTGTCTTTGGCTGGGCAGACTGCGAGGATGAGCAACCGGCAAGCATCACCAGGATCCCCACCCATAAAGCCGTCTTTTTCATGATGATCTCCAGCATCCTGTTTAGCATTACCCTATTATCGGCCATCCCATGCATTCCTTAAGCCGAAAATCAGATAATCGTATCTCGGCACACAAAATGCATTTCCACCACAAACCCCTAGCAAGATGAATACCATGAAACTATGGCTCGCATTATTCCTGCTGTTGGCCTGGCCCGCGCAGGCACAGTGGATTGTCGCTCAAGGCAGCGCCCCCATCGTCGACAGCGATGTCGATCTTGCCCGCGAACAAGCGGTTCAGGACGCGTTGCGTCAGGCGATGCTGCAGGCTGGAGCTTCGGTGTCCAGTATCCAGGGGCTGAGTAATGGAGCCTTGACCAAAGACCAGTTCCAAATCCGCAGTAACAGCGAGATCCGGCAATATAATCTCCTGGAAGAAGCGCGCCATAACGACAGATTGAGTGTCAAATTAAGAGCCTATGTGGTCGCGGAGCGCAGTCGTTGCCTGGGCGGCCAGTATGCCAAGGGGATCACCTTGATCCGTTTTCGACTCGCAGAGCCGGATCAGGCCAGTTATGGCCAACTTTATGACATCAATCGCGAATTGACGCGCCAACTTTTCAATCGCCTCGGTCTACTGCGTCAGAATTTCGTCACCCGACGCTGGCTGGATGCCAATCTCGGACTGGATCCCCGTCGGCTGGAGTTTGGTGAGAGTGGTTATGTCCGCCAGATGCAGTCCCTGGCCGCCGATACGGACAGCCAATACTTGCTGTTTGGTGTGATTGAGGACATGTCATTGCGCGATGCCGATGGCAATACACTCACCCGGTGGTTAAAAGATCCGGTGCGCCAGTTTGCACTGCAAATTTATCTGTTTGATGGCCTGACAGGTGAGTTGGTCGACCAAGGCCGCTATCAAAGCAGCGCAACTTGGCCGTTTGACAAACAAGAGCAGGTCGATGTCGGCGGTCAGCCATTCTGGCGCTCATCCTACGGCCGCGAAGTCAGTGCACAACTGGACAAGGTCGCGGTCGATTTGCAGATGAAACTGCAATGTACCAAGCCCATCGCCCGGATTTTGCGCGTCGACGGGGATCAGTACCACATTAACCTCGGCAAGCGCCATGGCATTAAAGTAGGCGACCGCTTCTATATCGAACAGAAAGCCAACTTCAATGATGAACAGGGCCACGAACGCATCATTCGCAATCCGACGATGACCAGCATGGAAGTCAAACGGGTCTACAACAACAATGCCATCCTGATGCCAGGCAGCCGCTATGCCCCGGCGAATATTCAACCAAACGATCTGGCCATTCTTGAGTAACTATCTGTCCAGACTGGAATATCTCTATCTCCAGTCTGGATTTGACCCTCTGCTTTGCTATAATGCGCCGCGCCGCGTCCTCATAGTTCAACGGATAGAACAAGCCCCTCCTAAGGGCTAGATGCAGGTTCGATTCCTGCTGGGGACGCCATTTATTCTCGCCTATCACAGCACCATCAAGCGACGCCCTTGCCCATATTCTGTAGCAAGCCGCAGACAAAACCGATGCTAACATTTGGTATTGCCTGGCTAGGCGGCAACTGTTGCCGCCCAACAAAAACGGCGCCTTACGGCGCCGTTTTTGTTGGCTGGATATCCAGCGTTACGCGACGGTTACCCGCGCAAATTTACGCTTGCCTACCTGCCAGACCGCAGTGCCTGCGGCAACTAACAGTTTACCATCGGCAACCACATCGCCATCGCATTTGACTGCGTTTTGCTTGATCATGCGCAGCCCCTCAGAGGTGGTTTCAACCAGACCGGCCTCCTTGAGCAAATTGGCTACCGCGAGACCACCTTCGGTCGCAACCAGTGTCACCTCTGGCATCTCGTCCGGAATGGCATTCTTCGAGAATCGCTGAGTAAAGTCCTCATGCGCTGCTTCCGCTGCGGCGGCATCGTGATAGCGCGTAATGATCTCCTTCGCCAACCAGATCTTCACATCACGCGGATTGAGCGTGCCGGCCGCGATCCCGGCCTTGAACGACTCGATTTCGGTGAGTGGGCGGAATGACAGCAGCTCGTAGTAGCTCCACATCAATTCGTCACTGATGGACATGATCTTGCCAAACATCTCATTCGGCGCATCATGCACACCGATATAGTTGGCAGCCGACTTGGACATCTTCTTGACGCCATCCAGCCCCACCAGCAATGGCATCATCAAGACACATTGTGCCGCCATGCCGGCTTCTTTTTGCAACTCGCGGCCCATCAGCAAGTTAAATTTCTGATCGGTACCGCCCAGTTCAACGTCGGCCTTGAGGGCGACCGAGTCGTAGCCCTGCAACAGCGGATATAAGAATTCGTGAATGGCAATCGACTGACCACCGGCGTAGCGCTTCTTGAAGTCATCGCGCTCGAGCATCCGGGCCACGGTCTGCTTGGCGGCCAGCTTGATCAGTCCAGTGGCCCCCAGCTCCTTGAGCCAGGAGGAGTTGTAGACGATCTGGGTGCGTTCCGGGTCGAGGATCTTGAAGGCTTGCTCTGCGTAGGTCCGCGCGTTTTCTTTGATCGCCTCTTCAGACAGTGGTGGACGCGTGGCATTTTTGCCTGATGGGTCACCCACCATCGCAGTGAAGTCGCCAATCAACAGCAACACTTCATGCCCGAGATCCTGAAAGGTTCGCAGCTTGTTGAGGATAACGGTATGGCCCAGGTGAATATCTGGTGCGGTCGGATCCATCCCCAACTTGATACGCAGCGGACGACCTTCCTTCAGCTTGGCAATCAGCTCTTCTTCTACCAGTATTTCTTCGGCTCCACGCTTGATCTCGGCCAGCGCGGCTTCCAGCTGGGTCATGGTTCTCTACTCCACATCATTAAATGAAAAAACGCGACCATCTTACGGAATGGCGGCGGCAATGGAAAGTCTGTAAACTGACGCCGACCCGCTAAGCCGTTGGTCAAGGCCGGCTTTCGCTGCGATTCTCCGGCCAACCGCTGAACAGACCCTGAACCAGAATAAGAATTCCAGACGTCATGACCTTGGGGATGAGAAACGCTATGCCTGTTCGATCCGGAGCCTGTTGCCGTATGGCCACTGAGACTACCCCGGTAAATACTCACTCACCTTGCCCTATCGGAGTCACAGACTATGAGTGAGCTGTATATCGGTCTGATGTCCGGAACCAGCATGGATGGCATCGATGCCGTTCTTGTGCGCTTTCACGGTGAGCGCCCCGAGCTGCTGGCCAGTCACGCCCAACCCTGGCCGGTGAAAGTCGCCAACCGTCTGCACGCATTGTGCAACCCCGGGATAAATGAAATTGATCGCATGGGCGAGATGGACCAGATCGTCGCTGTCCACTTTGCCGGCGCAGTCCGCGCCCTGCTGGCCAAAACCGGACATCATCCCAACCAAATCCGAGCCATAGGTTCACATGGCCAAACCATACGTCATCGCCCCGAACTGGGATTCACCCTGCAAATCGGTAATGGCGCTCGGCTGGCGGTCGAAACAGGCATTGATGTGATCTGTGACTTCAGAGCCAAGGACATGGCATTGGGAGGCCAGGGGGCACCTCTGGTTCCAGCCTTCCACCAGGCGGTTTTCGGTTCGCATAAAGGCCCGCGAATGATCCTGAATATCGGCGGCATTGCCAATGTCTCCGTGCTGCCAGGCCCGGATGATCAAGTGTTCGGTTTTGATACCGGCCCCGGCAACACCTTGATGGATCAGTGGTATCGCAAGCACAAGGGCGGACACTATGACGCCAAGGGTGCCTGGGCCGCCAGCGGCTGGGTGAATACCGATCTGCTGCAGCGCCTGCTAGGTCACCCCTATTTTCACATGCCACACCCCAAAAGCACGGGGCGCGAAACCTTCACGCTCCCCTGGATGGAACTCTTTCTTGCCGAGCGCCCACCGATGCGTGCCGAAGACGTACAGCGCACCCTGTTGGAGTTCACGGCTCGCAGTATCGCCGACGCCATACTGCCTCTGGCCACCGGCGTTAAGGAGCCAGAACTCTTTATCTGTGGTGGCGGGGTTCACAACGATGCCCTGATCTATCGACTGGTCGACCTGCTGCCGGGATGGCAACTTGACTCAACTGATGCCCTGGGATTGCATCCGGACTGGGTGGAAGGTATCGCGTTTGCCTGGCTTGCCAAGAGCTTTCTCGACGGTCGCGCTGGCAACCTGTCCGCCGTCACCGGGGCCAGCCGGCAGGCCATTCTGGGTTGCCTCTGCCCGGCAAACTGAGCCGGTACATAGGGGCCGCAGGCCCCCATCTGCATGTTAAAGGTTCAGCGCATGATGCTTACATGCACGCTCAGACCGCGACCACAAACTCCGGCAACACGGCAAGCCATTGCCGCCAACGGGATATCGTTGCCGCCAGTTGCTCATCACTGTAGGGCTTCGCAGGCAACAGGCCCCAAATCGGTTTTGGCCAGGCGGCATCTTCACGAAAACGGGCGACATGGTGCAGGTGCAGCTGCTCGACCACATTACCAATGGCGGCCACATTGAGCTTGTCCGGCATCAGCGACGCCTGCATCAGGCGCGCAACACAGCAGGACTCAGCCAGCAGGACAGCCGCTTCATCTTCCAGTTCGTGAATTTCGCGGACACCCGCGCGGCGGGGAACCAGGATCAACCACGGATAGCGGCTCTCCCGTGCCAGCAGCACGCGGCACAGCGGCAGATCACCCAGCCAGACCGTGTCAGCAGCCAGCGTTGGATGTAATTCGAAAGCCGTACTACTCATCGCCATCATGACTCCTCTCAATGCATGCATCAGGCAAGTAGCACAGCTTAATCCGCGCTGGTTAACACGCCAAGGGCCGGCAGCAAAATGTCACTCAGAACTGCTGAACAGCCCAACCGATAAACCGCTTGCGCTGCTCAGGACTGGCTTGCAGGAACAACTGCTGCAATTGACTGTCCAGCGGGGTTGCTGCCTGGCTATCCATGCTCGTCGCGGTGGCCACTACCGCCGCCTGGCCTTGAGGCACAGAGGGGGTTGCCATTACCGGCTGGCCAATTTGCGTCAGCAGCAATTGCTGATAATTGAGGCCCAGCTGAAAACCATCCACCGTCACCTTACGTTGCGTCGGTGTCTGGTTATGACCTGACGCCGTTGTCACGATCACTGTGGGTGCCGCCGCAAACTGGCGTTTTTGCTTGTCCGAGCTTAACGCCGGCGGGCTCAGCGTCACGTCTTCCTGTCCGATCTCCAGGGTGACCAGCACGGGATCGGATCTCAGCGTCTCATCGTTGTCGCCGTTTACCCGAGCCGGCAGCGTCGCCTCATAACGCACCAGCAAGTGATGAGTGCCTGGTGCTAACAGCGGTGGCGTCTGACCTTCCGCCGCTGCCGGAGTCATGGCCAACAGTTGCCAATCCGGTGCCAGCATTAATTTAGCGGCATTGGCGCTAGGGGTTGCCAGCCAAAGTGCCAGCAGCAGGCTGCAAAATCGCATCATTTTTCTCCTTGGTGATGACGAGATGAGGCAGCCTAGCAAACGAATATGACATTTTTGTCACATGACAAACTAATGGCAAACGGATGACAGAGATCATCCGGCTGGCCAGAAGCCTGTCTGTCTCAACGGACCAGATGCGCCTTGAGGTAAGCGATGATATCCAGCGATTCGTAGAGCCAGCGCACCTCTCCGCTTGCCGACTCAATGCGCAGGCAGGGTACCTGACGCTTGCCGCCACCGACCATCAGCGCCTCGAGGTGTGAGCCCTCGGCAATGTTGCGCTGTTCAAGTGACAACTGGTGTTGCTGGCAAAACTCCGTGACGCGCACGCAGTAGGGGCAGGATGGACGAACATACAAGGCTAACGCCGGCACAGTGTCTGACATCATGAAGACTCCATTAACAAACGAACCTTGAGTGTATCAGTCCGTCTTTAGCCGGCAAGTCATCAGCCATGCTGGCTCCACTGAGTCGCGCCACTTCCGGCTACGCTGGCCGCAGACGCAGTGGGTCGGACCAACCAGGAGGCGACCAGCACGGTCAGCATCAAGATGACGGTGATGAGTTTGCGTGTTTTCATATTCGGCTCCTGCTATTCATACGGTGTTGGCCATCAAGCCTAAGCACAGTATACACAAATGAGAAAAGCTCTCATCTTTAACTTTCCGATAGCCGTTAGCGAAAATAGTGATGGACCCAGCAGAAACAACCAAGGGCCTCAAAAGGCCCTTGATTTATGTAGACGAAAACCGCACAGCGTCAGATGGAGAATGAGGATCCACAACCACAGGTCGCGGTCGCATTCGGGTTGCTGACCAGGAAACGCGAGCCTTCGAGCCCTTCGACATAATCGACGACTCCACCCACCAGGTACTGCAGGCTCATGCCATCGATCACCATGATGACACCGTTCTTTTCGATCACAGTGTCACCATCATTGATCTTTTCATCAAAGGTAAAACCATATTGGAAGCCGGAACAGCCACCACCGGTGATATAAACCCGCAGTTTGAGCTCCGGATTCTCTTCTTCACTGATCAGACTCTGAACCTTGTTGGCCGCCGCATCCGTCATCTGGATGGGAAATTCGAATTCGACACTCTCGCTCATGGCGTTACCTCTAGCCTCTCAATCCGGCGGATTATCTAATACCCGACCAGTCAGTTCAAGTATTCTCGGCACCTGGGGCATGGCGGCTGTTCTGCTGCCACTGTGCCAGCCGCAAGGTCCGCGCCAGTATCTGGCTATACAGCGGTTTTCCCCCCAAGGCCTGAGCCACCAGGGTGGCACCCAGCGTCGCCAGCATCATCGGCAAGATCAGGTTGAAATTATTGCTCATCTCGGTCACCAGCAAAATACCGGTCACAGGCGCTCGCACCGAGGCGGCAAACAGGGCGCTCATGCCCACCAGTCCCAATGCCATCTGCTGATCCAACAGCTCAGGAAACCAGAGGCCGAGACTGTGCGCCCACACCACCCCGAGCAAGGTCCCTAACGCCAGCAACGGCGCAAAAATACCGCCCGGGATCCCGGAGCAAAAACAGATCAGGGTGCCAAGGGTTCGCCATAACAGTAGTGCCAACAGCAGCTGCAGTGGCAATGGCACCGTCATCCACTGCGGGATCTGTACCATGCCGCCACCATGCCAGCCCAGGTTCGTCAGCGATAACAGCCCAAACACGCCACCGAACAGGGCGACCGTCAACACCAATACCATCCGGCGCCCGGCATGCCAGCGCAGATAGGCATCCTGCCCCCACCCCACCAGACGATTAAGCAAGGTGCCCATCACCCCGGCCAGACAGCCCAGTAACAGGTAAGCGCTCAGGTGGGTCAACGGTGGAGCAGTCAACTCTGGCATGGCAAAGATCGGCTTATCCCCCATCAGTGCATGGCGAACCAGTGTCGCCGAGATGACCGCAACACTGACCGCCTTGACGGAAACAAATGAGTAGCGAAACTGTGCCCTCAGCTCTTCAAGGACGAACAGAATGGCGGCCAGCGGCGCATTGAAGGCGGCCGTCAGGCCCGCTGCCGCTCCGGCAGCCAGCAACGCATGGCGGGAGTCTGCAGACTTGCTTTCCAGCGTCGCCACCATGGCGCCGATATTTCCGCCAATCTGGACTGACGGACCTTCCCGTCCCAGCATCATGCCGGAGCCCAGTGCCGCCAATCCGCCAACAAACTTGACGGGCAGCACCCGGGCCCAACGCACCGGACGCAACCCCTCCAGCGCGCCTTCGATCTCGGGGATCCCGGAGCCTCCAGCCTCTGGGGCAAATCGCTGGGCCAGCCAGATAGCAAAACCGGCCAGCACAGCGCCACTGACAAAGGCGGCACTCCAGCGCCAGAGATCCGGCAACGCCTGCAACACGCCCAGGCGTCGTGCCACCAGCTCATCCAGCAGCCATTCGAAGCCACAACAGATAAGCCCGGTCAACAAACCGGCCAGGGCTGCCAGCAGCAACAGCTTGGGTGACGAGGTGTCCCGGCGCAGGATCCGGCGCAGCAGCAGCCGTAATCGCGCGCGGCGGGACAGAGAAGAGACTCGATGTTGTCGCATACTGACTCCAGTTCGAGCGCACGCCGTGCGTCGCGTCCGCCGAGGGGTTTTGCTATAGTGCCGCCTGTATTTGAGTCGTCATTATTACACGCCTTGCCGCATCCATTCTTGATGCATTTTAAGGGAGCCTCCGATGTCAGAATCAGCCATGCATTCCGCCCGCCTGTTCGAACAAGCCCGCCACGCCATTCCCGGTGGCGTCAACTCACCGGTGCGCGCCTTCAATGGCGTCGGCGGCACGCCGCGTTTTATCGAACGCGCCGACGGTGCCTATCTGTACGATGTCGATGGCAAGGCCTATGTCGACTATATCGGTTCCTGGGGCCCCATGCTGTTGGGACATAACCATCCGCTGATCAAGCAGGCGGTGCTCGAAGCGGTCGAGCGCGGCCTCAGCTATGGTGCCCCCACCGCCATCGAGGTCGAGATGGCGGAAACGCTGCAACGGCTGATGCCCTCCATGGAGATGTCGCGGATGGTCAACTCCGGCACCGAGGCGACGATGAGCGCCATTCGACTGGCCCGAGGCTACACAGGCCGTGACAAGTTCATCAAGTTCGAAGGCTGCTACCACGGCCACGCCGATGCGCTGCTGGTCAAGGCCGGCTCCGGCGCCCTGACATTGGGACAACCCAGCTCGCCAGGCGTACCGGCAGACTTCGTCAAGCACACCCTGACCTGCACCTTCAACGATCTGGCCAGCGTCGAAGCCGCGTTTGCCGACTACCCCATCGAGATCGCCTGTGTGATCGTCGAGCCGGTGGCCGGCAACATGAACTGCATCCCGCCGGAGCCCGGTTTTCTTGAGGGGCTGCGGGCCTTGTGTGACGAATATGGCGCCCTATTGATCCTCGACGAGGTGATGACCGGCTTCCGGGTGGGACTACAAGGCGCCCAGGGGCACTATGGTATCCGTCCCGACCTGACCACGTTGGGCAAGATCATCGGCGGCGGCATGCCGGTCGGCGCCTTCGGTGGCAGACGAGAGGTGATGGAGTACCTGGCTCCGGTCGGCCCTGTCTATCAAGCCGGCACCCTTTCCGGCAACCCGGTCGCCATGGCGGCCGGCCTGGCAATGCTCAAGGCCATCCAGCAACCCGGTCTGTACGAGGCGCTCGCCGACAAAACCCGCCGCATTGCCGAAGGGTTGAAGCAGGCCGCCGAGCGCCACGGTATCCCGCTGGCGATCACCCATGTCGGTGGCATGTTCGGCTTCTTCTTTAGCCGTGAACCCAGCGTCAGCCGTTTTGAACAGGTGACGGCCTGTGATATGAGCGCCTTCCGCCGCTTCTATCATCTGATGCTGGAACAGGGTGTCTACCTGGCACCGAGTGCCTATGAGGCCGGTTTCGTATCGCTGGCCCACGGTGACGCCGAGATCGAAAAAACCCTGCACGCCGCCGATCTGGCATTTGCCCAGCTGCGTAATGAGGGTCTGGGCAGCTAATTCGTGACCCCGTCGGCGCCTGCGCCACGGTTGAGACCAAGAGAGAGACGATGAGCAAGACCGAGATGATCAGCGCCGCCGAGGCGCTACCAGGCCGCAGCGAGCCCATGCCGCTGGAACCAAACCATGTGCTAAATGGCCAACCCTTGCGCGGCCCCTGGCCGTCACATTTGGAGATCGCCTACTTTGCCATGGGTTGCTTCTGGGGCGTCGAGCGTCTGTTCTGGCAACAACCCGGTGTGGTGGTCACCGCCGCCGGCTATCAGGGCGGATATACCCCCAACCCCAGTTATCAGGAAGTGTGCACCGGTCAGACCGGTCATGCCGAAAGTGTGCTGGTGGTATTTGATCCGGCGCAGATCAGTTACGCCGATCTGTTGAAACTGTTCTGGGAGCAGCACGATCCGGCACAAGGCATGCGCCAGGGTGGCGATATCGGCACCCAGTACCGCTCTGTGCTGTTCACCACCTCAGCCCAGCAGCAGGCCGCCGCCGAAGCTTCGCTGCAGGCATTCAGTAGCGCCATGCAGCAGGCCGGGGATGCCCGCGCCATCACCACTCAGGTGTTGCCCGCCCCCACCTTCTACTATGCCGAAAGCTACCACCAGCAGTATCTGGCCCGCAATCCGGACGGCTATTGTGGTCTGGGTGGCATTGGCGTCTGCCTGCCGCCCAGCTTGGCGCAGTAAGCACTCACCGGGGAGCAGAACGGGGCGCGGCAGCGCCCCGTTTGCGTCCAGACGGTCACGCACACTGTGTGGCGTTCGCCACAGCCCCGGATCTATCCAACCCCGTCGTTATAGCCAAACAGTGTTAACCTCTGCACCGATCACGCCGATAACCAGACAAGCCCCCCGTTCCGGAGCAGAAGATGCGTATCAGTGATCAGCAGCTGACGTTCAGCAGCGAATATCGGCAGCAACAACTGCAGCTGCGGCAACAGACGACGCTCCCCGGCCAGGCTCTGCCGCTGAGTGAACTCACGCTGCGGGGTGAACAGGTTCGCTATGAGGAGGCCGGATTGTCGACCCTGTCAGCGGCAGGAGCGCCGTCCGACGCGACGGTGACGCCGGAACAGTTGGCCAGCCAAACGGCGGATGAGCGCCTGTTATCCCGTCGTGACTTGCTGCGCCAGGCTCGAGCAGCAGACGAAGACACAGTACGGGCAGCCCCCTCGGCCAGCGACCGTGCGGCGGCACCTGCCGTGGATGGTCAGCTGGAGTTTTATCGCCAGGCCAGCCAATGGCTGGATCAGCTCTCCGCCACCGATACCCCCTCACGCCCCGAGCAAAGTGCCACGACCGAGACCGAAACACAGCAACAGGAGATGTCTCTCGATAGCCAGACCCGCATCCTGAAGACGCTGCTGGAAAAAGTGATGGGCATCAAGGTCCAGTTGGCCGCGATGCCGACCAGCCAGAATGCCGCCGGAGTGACGACGGCCGACAATGCCACGACGGCCAGCCGCGCCCCGGCTGACGCAACGCAACAACCGGATCAGGCGGTGCTGGTCAGCGATCTGCATTACCAGCAGGAGCAACTGGCCTTCGTGGCCAAGGGCCAGGTCACCACCAGCGACGGTCGGCAACTGCAACTGGATCTGGGTTTTGCACTGAATTTTGAACAGACCCGGTGGAGCGAGCGCCTGACCCGCACCTCCGCCCTGAAAGATCCGCTGGTGCTGAACCTGGATGGCCTGGTCGCCGGCTTCACCTCGGCGCGTTTCGATTTCGATCTGGATGCCGATGGCCAAAGCGAATCCCTGGCCCGGCTTGATGACGGCTCGGCATTTCTGGCGCTGGATCGTAACGGTAACGGCCAGATCGATGATGGCAGCGAGTTGTTTGGCACCCGCAGTGGCGATGGTTTTGGTGAGCTGGCCAGCCTGGATCAAGACGGAAATGGCGTGCTCGACGCAGCCGATGCCAGCTTCGTCACGCTGCGCCTGTATCGTCCCGGCGAAGCGCTGCTGACGCTGGGTGAGCAACAGATCGGCGCCATCTTCCTGCAGACGGCCAACACGCCATTCCAGCACTTGGGCGGTATCGATAGCGCCAGCGAGCAAAGCCCGGCGGTACTACGCCAGACCGGTGTCTACCTGACGGAAGAGGGCAAAGCCGGGACCTTGCAGCAGATCGACTTGCGCGTGTGAGTCACCTGTTCCGCCTGGGCACAGGCCCGGTGAGCGAGCTGGTAAAGCCAGGGCAGGGAGAGCTGGCCAGGGAGAGCGGCAAGCTCGTTGCGGGGGCTAAAACCGGCGCTTGATCACCCGCGTAATGAACACGGCTTGAGTGCCGCGCAGGAGTAACACCGCGGCGATGGGCAGGGTGCAGCATTGCCAGATCAGGGGGGTGCCGAAGTGCAGATCACCCAAGCGGCGCCATGTTGCGGACGGCCATCAGCCGGCAGAGCATCGGTTGCCCCCCGACAACATCAGATTGCAGGCAAACAGAACCCAGCCGCGCGCTGGCGCTCGGACAGCCCCGCGCCCACCAGCAGCCGGACTATGGCGCTAGCTACGCCTCATCCATTGGCAATCGCGTAACGCGCATCTGCCGCTGCCAACTACGGGGCTGCCGGTTCGCACGCGGACATCGGCTCCCTCCGCGCTCGGCCAGGGCAAGGGCAGAAGGTTCCCGCTCGCCATCCACCGTGGCCATTCTTCATCTCCTCGTCTTGCGCGTCACAGCAGCACGCTGGCTTGACCATTCGTTTGCTGCTGGCACTGCCGACCTGAGCGCATGCCCAGCCGATATCGTCATGGGATCACCATTCATGGGTGGCGGCGCCAGGCGCATGATCTGGTTGTCTTTTCCTGCATGCTGCAGGGCGCATGGGCTGCGAATCATAACTAAATCACTGATTAATATATTTTTATTATTTTTTATGCCTGGTGCAAACCGCGTCACATGGCTAATTTTCCGCCCGACCCGTTATCTCAGCGCCCCGTGATTGACCGGGTGTGATGGCATGACGTGAACAACCGCTATACACAGCAAAAATTGACCTACATGCCCGCTTACGCATGCGACATGTCTATTTGAAATGACCTTATCGGAGTTTTATATGCGTTTACATACCCTCGCCTCGGTGATTGCGCTGACCGCACTGGCTCCTGCCATCAGCCAGGCAGCCGATGGCTCCATCACCATCAATGGCCGTATCGTCACCAATACCTGTACCATCAGCTCGGGGGCTGCCGGTAAACACGCTGTGACGCTCCCTACCGTCTCAACATCCGCGCTCTCAACCCCAAACGCAGTGGCCGGCCTGACTCCTGTGACCATTAGCCTGACGGGTTGTACTCCAGCCAATCACAAGGTTGCGCTCTATTTTGAGCCGGGAGCAGACACAGATATGGCAAATGGATACCTGAAAAATGGTACAGCCACCGGTAGCAATGTCGAGATTCAACTCCTCAATGCTGACAAGAGTGCCATAGCGCTGAATCTGCCGAAGGCAAACCAGAATAGCCAGGAAGTTGACCTCTCTTCAGGTGCGGCCAACCTGACCTATTTTGCCCAATACATTGCACCCACGACACCAGCCACAGCGGGCGATGTGACTGCCAGCACCGCCTTTACCGTCATCTACCCCTGATCGACCCCAGGCCCTTCGGGGCCTGTTTACCCGGACTCCCGCAGAGGCTCTTCATGTGCTCAAACCTGACAGTTTCTGGTGCCAGCTCATCGGCTTGTAAGCCATCACAGTGTTGCAAGGCCCGTTGCCATCGCAAGCCAGGAGAACAAAATGAGTCAGTGTAAGGAGTTCCGCCACAGCTCACTGCTGCTGTTCTTGCTGGTGCTGCCATCTATTAGCCATGCCGGGCAGCAAGCCCAGTTCAACAGCCAGTTTTTACGCCTGGGTAGCAAAAAAGCCCCCGGTGCCGAACTGGATACTCGCCGCTTTCGCACTGGTAATCCGCTGACGGCCGGCCAGTACCCCAGCGATATCTATATCAACGAACAGTTGGTCGGTCACGGCAACATTCGCCTGGCCGCGGATGCCTCAGGCAACGTCGCACCCTGCGTGGATGCTGATCTGCTGTCTCTGTCCCGCTACCGCCAGAGCGCCATCGCGACAACCGTGCAGCAGGCCCTGGCTCATCCCGGCGCCTGTCTGAGTCCAGAGCAACTCGATAGCGAGATCACCTGGCAATATGATGTGAGCGAGATGGCGCTGCACATGAGCATCCCGCAAAGCAAGCAACAAAAAACCAACACTACCGATACGGATCCAGCCCACTGGAACTGGGGAGAGCCCGTCGCCTATCTGGATTACAGCGCCAATCTGTATGGTAGCGACTCGCAGCAGAGCCACTTTTCCAGCCGCTATCTGGGGTTGCAGGCCGGTGTCAACCTGGGTGCCTGGCGTTTTCACCACCACTCCTCGTTGCAACAGAGCGATGGCAGCCAGCACTGGCAAACCCTCTCGGCCTATGGCGAGCGCAGCCTGCCGACCTGGCGCTCACGCCTGCGAGTCGGTCAGGGCTGGACCTCGGGCGCCTTGTTTGATTCCGTCAGCTATCAGGGGCTGGAATTAGCCAGCGATGAGCGCATGCTGCCCGAATCACAGCGTGGTTACGCCCCCACCGTATTTGGCATTGCCCGCACCTACGCCCATGTGAAAATTGAACAAAACGGCTATCTGCTCTACGAAACCAGTGTGGCTCCTGGCAGTTTTGCCATCGATGACCTCTCTCCCACTGGTTATGGTGGCGATCTCACCATTACCATCACCGAATCGGATGGCTCGGTCACCCGTTATAGTGTGCCATTTGCCACCACGCCGGGGCTGATCCGGGTGGGCAATACCCGTTACACCGCCACAGTAGGCCAACTGCGCGAGAGCCAGCAGAGTGACAAACCCCTGCTGGGCCAGGCCACAGTGCAACATGGCCTGACCAATCAGCTCTCCGTTTACAGCGGTATGAGTCTGATGCAAGGCTACAATGCCGAACTGCTGGGTGCCGGACTCAACACCCCGATCGGCGCCTTTTCACTGGATATGACTTACTCTTCGTTGCAGGGCAGCAGCAGAACCTTGCAAGGGCAAAGCTGGCGCGCCATCTACAGCAAGCAGTTTGCCGCCAGCCATACCAATCTGTCATTGGCCAGCTACCGCTATTCCAGCGATGATTATCGCAGTCTGCGCGAGGCGATCGAAGCCAGAGACGCCGAAGCAAGGCACCAGGTACCCGACCAGCCGCATACCCAGCAGCGGCTGGATTTGACCCTGAGCCAACCCATGGGGGAAGGCAATGTCTATTTTACCGGCAGCCGCACCCACTACTGGCACCAGCCGCACTCTGATACCAGTTGGCAATTGGGTTACAGCAACCATATGGGAGAGATCGACTACCAGATCTCGGGGCAACGACTGCGCACCAGTGATGGACATCAGGACAACCAGGTAACCTTGAACCTCTCCATGCCCCTGGGTGAAAGCCGCAGCCAGAGCCTGGATCTGCAGTTGACCCATAGCCAGCAAGGTGGCAATCAACTGCAAGCCGCCCTGGGCGGCACACTCGGTGAGCAGGATGAGTACAGCTATGGCATCACCGCCAGCCAGATGGCACCCAAAACAGGCGAAGCCATCACTGGCGTGGGGCTGAACAGCAGTTATCGCAGCCACATGGCGACCGTCAGCGGTACCTACAGCCGCGACAGTCAGCATCAACAACAATACTCGGCCGGCATTCAGGGCGCCTTGCTGGCTCATGACAGCACCATTACCGCCCTGCCTCACTTGGGAGAGACCTTTGCCATTATCGATGCTCCGCAGGCAGCAGGCGCCACGATCAAGGGGCATCCCGAGCTGAGCGTAGATGAGCAGGGCTATGCGGTTGTTCCAGACCTGATCCCCTATACCAGTAACCAGATCGAACTGGACCCTGAAGGGATCCAAGGCGATAGCGAACTGAGCAGCAGCAGCCAATGGGTGATCCCCGATGCGGGTGCCGCAACCCGACTTCACTTTGCCACCCATAGCGGCATGCCAGTGATCTTTAAACTGCGCGTTCCCCAGCAAGGCGCCGTGCCTTTAGGAGCTATTGCCGAGGACAGCAGCGGCGCCCAACTGGGGATTGTCGGTCAAGGCGGCAAGCTCTATGCCCGTCTGGCCCAACCCAGCGGCATCATCCACCTCGACTGGCAGAATCGCCATTGCCAGTTCCACTACCAGTTACCGAACAAGCAGCCAGGATTGCTGACACAAACCCCGCACCTGGAGTGTCAACCATGAGATCAGCCATGCCACAACGTCGTTTCCGCCCACACCCTGTTCTTGCGCTGCTCATCGCTTTGTGGATGCTGTGCTGGCATAGCAGTGCCAGTGCCCTGTGTGCCTGGGGGGATATGCCTGGTCCCAGCCATTACCGCGGCACAGCCAACCCGATCTCGGTCAATATGGCCTATCACCATACGGGGGATCGCCTCTCGGACATTGGCGGCATTCCAGGCACCAATAGTTGGAAAATCCATTGTGCCGGCAGCGAGCGGGCAGGTTATTTCAATCTTGTCGGTAACCAGCAACCCGCGATTGGCAATTCGGAGAAAGGAGCCATCTATCCCATTGCCGCCATTCCGGGTCTGGGTTACAGCCTGAGCGATACCAATCTCTACCACGGGCCGCAAGCCTCCTACTTCAACCCCTATGGCGCCATGTCGGCTCCTCGTGGCGATTTCTTTTTTGATAGCAACAGCAAGCTGCGGGTGGATTTCTGGAAGATTGGTGACACCCGGGCGGGTAGCTACTGCCTCTCTGCGGGGACACAACTGGGCTATGTCAAATTCTCCAATCTCGTCGTGCTGGAGGTGACACTGGCCAGACAACTCTGCCTGAATATCCAGCAACCTACCTGCGCTGTGTCCACCGAGTCGAAAAATATCACGGTCAATCTGGGTAACCACCTGCAATCCCAGTTTACGCGCCGGGATATGACCACCAGCAGCCGCCCCTTTAGCATTTCGCTCAACAACTGCTCTTATGTGCAGGCGGTAGATATCCAGTTCATCGGCAATCCAGACCCCGACGCCACCAATGCCGCGCTAAACGGCATAGTGCAACTGGATCATGCTGGCGGCGTCACCGCGACGGGAGTAGCAGTACAACTGCTTAACGATCACGATAATCCGTTAAAACTCAACCAGCCACAGACCGTATGGCAACACGTGGATGACCACGTGAATATTCCCTTTGCCGTCCGCTATATCCAGACCAAACCCCGGGTCACCCCCGGCCAGGCCAACGCCAGCGTGCAGTTTTTGATGAGCTACAGATAACGAGCTGATAAATGACAAAGGAAACCGATAGATGCGTCAGGGAACGACGCTTTTTATAATTTTTTATGGTTAGTCATCACAGATCTGACGTGGCTATTATCTGTGCAGTTTTCGGCAACATAAGGCCGCTGGCCGTTGCCGCCCGCCAACCGTCATCGCCCCCTTACCAGTGCCTTACCGAGGAGACCGCCATGCCATCATGGATCCGAACCCTGTTGAGCCATAGCTTGTTAATGCTCAGCCTGTTACCGGCCGCCACCCATGCCGAAGTGATCATCAGTGGCACCCGGATCATCTACCCGGGCAACAAGCGTGAACTGGCCGTACAACTCAACAATGTCGGCGAGCAGCCCGCCCTGATCCAGTCCTGGATAGACAACGGCAATGCCGATGCGCAACCGGAAGAGGAAGAGGTGCCTTTTGTGATCCTGCCACCCGTCGTTCGTATCGAACCGAAACAGGGACAGACGCTGCGGCTGATGTTCAGTGGTGCCAGCTTGCCACAGGACAGGGAGTCGCTGTTCTGGTTTAACGCGCTGGAGATCCCGCCACAACCAGAAGAGGGCAAGAGCAACAACTATCTGCAATTTGCCGTCAGATCCCGGATCAAGCTCTTCTACCGTCCGGACGGTTTGACGCCGAGCATCACGGAGGCGCCGGAGACGCTGCGCTGGTCGGTCGCCAAGCAGCAACTGACCATCCAGAACCCCAGCCCCTACTACATCACCCTCGCCACCGTCGAGTTGAATGGTTACCAACTGGCGGATCTCAGTGGCCAGATGCTGGAGCCCCATGGTCATTTGGTGACGGCGCTGACCGGCAAACTGGCCACCGCCAGTCACTTCTCCGGGCACTTCACCAATATCAATGATTTTGGTGCCAGCAGTGATCACTCGCTGACGATAGACAACCACTGATACGGCGCCTCAGCCCTCAGGGCGGTACCGCGCGCAGCACCAGACTCGGCCTTCCCTCGACGACGCCTGTCTCGACGGCGGGCTGGCACTGACAAAAATGGCAGCCCGGAACGGGCGACTGACAGGCTAACAGGCGGCAGCCGAATACGGTACCCGGCTGAAAAAAGCCGGAAGACTGCCATCACCCACGCTCCCCAATCCGCGGGGCTTGCGGGCGGCATGTCTGCCGCCCATGGCTGGGCTATCGGAACCCATCCGGCTTTACCGTTACCGTATCGAGCGCAGCCCGTTTCGTGGTGAACAACCAGCGTCGGGATCAAGGACTCTGGACACTGATCTTGAGTGTCGACACCAGAGGCAAGAACGCCGGACTATCCCAGTAATAAGGAATATCCAACTCACCTGCGGTTCCCGGTGTCACCGCCAACTCGCCAAGGTCGACGCGCCCGATGATAAAATTAGTCTCGTCAATCGATGATGGCGAGACAGTACAGCGCAGCTGTTGCTGGTTATTCTCCAGCTGACAGAAAGGAGCGCTCATAGTTAACGCCGGCAACTGGCTTATATCAAACACGATATCCGCCTTGACATCATTTAAGGCCAGAATATCTGTGTCACCGCTCCAGGTAAGCGTTGACATGGTTGTCTGCCCCACCACGAAAGAGGATGACAGCCACAGTTGATAAGACATGGCAGGCGGTACGCCATGGCTATCCAATGGCAGCCCTGCACCGAGGAATTCATGCAGATTGGTTGAGCCATCGCGGTCGGCATCCTGTGCCGCATCATCCAGTGCAGGATCAAGCCCGACCAGGGTTTCCCAGTCATCCCACATGCCATCGGCATCGCTATCGCGCAGGGACCTGATGCGCGGATCCTGCAGATAGGCTCGGGGAACATAGGCTCGCTTATAGCTCCCATCAACAGCAGCGCGAATATCAACACTCAATGTTGGTGTGTTCGCATAATCATTAAACAGGTCAACAAATCGCAATGAAATATAGGAGTCACGACCAAAAAAGTTAATAACACCGTGATCAGGAACCTGATAACTCTCATTATTCCATTGCGTATCCGTCATAGTGAAATAGCTATTTGAATAATCATCACCCAAGGTATTACTCAGGATTTCCAGATAGCCTTCTTTGCCTAAATAAATATTCCCAGAGAACGATTGATTATAATTAAGCCTTGAATAATTACAGGTTCGATAATTATCGATGTGGTCGAGATAAATATCATCTTCAGCCTGTTCGGCTTTATACAGAATATCCGTCACGATGCGCTGGTCACATTGTCCGGCATTGGTTACCGAGACGGTGCCGCGAACCTGTCGCGATACCCCTTGCTCCGATGTCTGCTGCAGGGCATTGGTGATCACATAATCCATCGGCTCATCGAGTACCGAATCCCAGCGGCTGATCGAGACCGTCTGCCGCCCATGAAACTCGATACCATCCAATAAGCAGTGCTCAAAGTCGAACGTCAAGGTGCCTTTACCACTGCTGTCGTTCAGGTTGCCACCAATGGACCCCTGCCCGGCGTCACAGGCAAACACGTTGTCCCGAGCAGATCCCATACGGGACACATTCTGCCGCGTCAGCGCCGCACCGGTGGCGCTTTGTGTCATGGCACTCATCACAGCCATGTCACTCCCCGGCTGTTGCAATGCCAGTTGCAGATAGCGTGGCGTCTCGTCATAGCTCAGCGTCATCGCCTGGCGACTACCACCATACTGCTCCAGCAGTGGCTGTGCCGGTTGGGTTGTCACATCGCCACTCCCTCCCCCGCCACAACCAGACAAGCCAAGGGCCAACATCACGGCAAATTGTTTTTTCATCCTTGTAATATCCCGTCAGTTACTGATTCAAACGGCTACAAGTTAGAGTAAATTTTCAACACCACAAGTGCCGGGAGGCACGAGAAATGCGAAGGGTGAGCACCGTCTCAAAACGTAAGCTTTTGTAAAGGATTTCAAGGTAATAGCAGATGTCGTGCCGCGACTGGACGGCTTTGCGCCGCCCCTTGCACCCTGTGTTGTTGCTGTCAGTGTCGTTTCAACTGGCTCATCACCACGCCACCGAGGATCAGCAAGGCAGCCAGGCTTTGCAGCAGCGTCATCGCCTCGCCGAGCAGCAGCCAGCCGACCAGAATTGCCAGCAGCGGTACCAGGTTGATGCTCAGCGCTGCTTCGCTGGCCGGCAGCACGCGCAACGCCATGTTATACAAGCCAAATCCCCCCAGGGTGACAATACCGCCCAGGTAGCCGATGGCCAGCCAGCCCTGCAGGTCGACGTGCCATAAACTCTCGCGGGCCAGCCATACCGCGGGCAGGTAAAACAGCACCCCGAGCAGGTTCTGCACGCCCGTCAGCCACCAGGTGTCATACCGATCGCTGAGCCGTTTGAGCAGCACCATGTAACTGGCAGCGCAGACCATGGCCATCAGTTGCAGACTGTTGCCGAGCAGCGGATCCGGTGCCGTCGCACTGCCAACGGCCGCCAGCGACAACAGGATGACACCGGCCAGCGAAATCAGCAGCCCCAACAGGGCAGGCCGACGCAGCCGTTCGCCAAGCCAGATCCGCGCCATTACAGCGACAAACAGCGGCACCAGCGCGGCAATGGTCCCGGCCTGGGCCGAGCTGGTATGGCGCAGCGCCTCCACCTCGCACAGGAAATAGAGGCACGGCTGCAGCAAACCGAGCACCAGCAGCCAGCGTCCATCGCCAGTCTGGTAACGGGGCCGCGGCAAGCGCGACCAGAATGGCAGCAAGACCAGCGAGGCCAGCAGCATGCGCAGTCCGATCAATGTCGCCGGACTCACCTGCTGCAGCGCCGTCTTCGCCGCCGCATACGAGGTACCCCATAGCAGCACGGCACCGGCCAGTGCCAGCAGCGCCATTCCTCTGTGTTCACCCTGCGCCGCTTGCACCTTGGGCGCGGTCAATATTGCCTGTTGTTCCATCTCACTGCTTCCTTAACCACCTGGATGACGCCGAGCATAGCCAGCGGCGACCAGGCTGTATGGAACAAAATTGCGCTGCCAACAAAAAAGAGGGCGAATTTGCCTGCGTCCGGGCGGCCGCTCAGTGACCCGACTGATAGCGGGCCGGCGTCGTGCCGACACAGCGCCGGAACCAGCGGGTAAAGTGGCTCTGATCACTAAAACCCAGCGTGTGAGCGACCTGGCTGATCGCCTGGCCGTCCAGCAACAGGCGCTTGGCCGCATCCAGCCGGCATTGCAGCTGATAGCGGTGCGGCGGCAAACCGTAACAGGCGGCAAAACGGCGGTTGAGGTGACTGGCGCTGATGCCACAACCGGCGCTGAGTTCAGCCAGCGGCACGGCCCGCGTCAGTTCACTGGCCAGCCGATGCGCGACCTGGAGCAGCCAGGGCTCAACCAGCGCGGCAGCGGACGGAGCCGTGTGCGTTGGCCACTGCGCCAGCAACTGCTGCAGCAGCGCGCGCAACGCCACCTCGCTGCTCGAGTCGGTGTGTTGTGCCGCCACTACAGCGGCCATCCGCTCCAAGGCAGAAAACAGCGGGCTCGCCGTCCAGACGGGTTGCCATGCCGGCATCGGCTCGGGCAGCGGCCACAGCGTCGAATCCAGATAAAACATCCAGTAGCCCAGCGGCATCATGCCTGCCGGGTTGCAGTCATGAACCACCCCGGGGGGGATCAGGACCAGATCACCGGCCTCGGCTTGCCAGTGCTGCCCCGACAGCTCAAAGCGGGTGCACCCTTCCAGCACGACGCCCAGCGACCAGCAGGCATGCCAGTGCGGCGCAAAGGTATGGCGGCGATAACGCGCGCGGCGTAATTCAAGCCCGGGACAGTTGGCCGGGCGCCAGAATACGACGTCGGCCAAGCTGGCGGCCTGCGTGGTGACCACCGGTGCTGGCATCGTGGATCCGCGTTCAGGGCGTGCTGACATAGGCGTTACCAGGGCTCGAAGATGGAGCCGTTGCCAGGCAAGAACAGACGCTGGTAGATGGCCGTTGCCTCACCGTCACTCATGCTGGCGATGTAATCGCAGACGGTGCGTTGCAACCATGCATCATTCCCCGGCTGCAGGCGTGCCGAAACGGCCCGCGGTAGCAGATCCACCGGGTTATCACGAAACGCCTCGAACAGGCCGGAGATGATCTTCTGCCCCTTGTACTCCAGCGTACGAATGCGCGGTTGGGCAATCACCTCATCGAAGACATAGCCCTTGAGCCGTTTGAGGATCGCTTCTGCCTCCGGTCGCAGCCGCAACCGGAAATCCAGCAACGGGTGTTCGAACTGGTTCAGGCGTACCGGCTCGGTCTGCTTGACCAGAAAGTTGACCAGATTGGTGATTGCCTGCTTGAGCAGTCGGGGCTCGCCGCTGGCAATCCGGCGCACAAAGTAGTCCCCCTCCCGCGGCTTGCTCGGCTTGTTGTCCAGCCGCGCCACCTCGCGCAGCAGATCGCCCAATTCGTCGGCCACCTTGTGAGGACTGAGTAGTCCGACCGCCAGCGCATCTTCCAGATCGTGTACGCCATAGGCAATGTCGTCGGCAATCTCCATGATGCTGCAATCCAGGCTCTTGTGAGCGGCGCGCAAGCCGCGGATCAAGATGCCGGCCTCGCGTTTTTCCACCTCGACCGGCTGACAGAAACGGGCCCGATCGGCGGCAGAAAATGGCGCCAGCAGCCAGTCCCGCACCTCGGCCTCATCATCATGAATGCACTTGGGTGGATGCCAGGGTGTCAGATTGCGTGGCAGCGACTCCGGCCGTGGCGGATAGCTCGGCGCCACCTCGGAAAACAGCACCGGATACTTGAGCACCGCCAGCAGGGTACGGCGCGTGAAGTCATAGCCGCAGCCGTCCGAGTATTCACCCAGCCGGCTCAACAGGCGCAGCGTCTGCCCATTGCCCTCGAAGCCACCGCAACCGAGCATGTAATAGTTGAGGATCTTCTCGCCATTGTGGCCAAACGCCGGGTGACCAATGTCGTGCGCCAGGCAGGCAGTCTCGATCAGGTGTTCGGGTGGCACCCAGGGCATCAATTCGCCCTGTCCCTCGCGCTGGCCGAACCAGGCCAGACGATTGGTCAACGAGGCGCCGATCTGCGCCACCTCCAGCGAGTGCGTCAACCGGGTGCGGAAAAAGTCGTTCTCACCGACCCCCACCACCTGGGTCTTGCCCTGCAGGCGGCGGAATGCCGCCGAGTGGGTGATGCGACTGCGATCGATGCGCGCCAGAAATGCCAGATCTGATGCCTTGACCTCGCCACTATCGGCTCGCCGCGATGCCGTGGCGTCCCCTTTTCTGCTGAGCGCTGCCGAGCGCCGCTCACCCCACTCACTTCCCGGTACCGTCATCCCAAACCCACCACTGCCCGTTTGCCACAGCATACGGCATCCTGGCTCACCAGAACACGGGGCAGCGACGACGCCGCTGCTGCACGCTGGCGTTAACGCAAAAAAAAGCTGTCCTGTCATCACAGGCCCGGCGATTCGGCTAACATGGTGCCACCGCGATCACGGAGAGCCACTGTGTCCCACGCCAATCTCAATCTGCTGACCACGTTGAAAGTGTTGCTGGAGACCCGGCATGTCGGCCGCGCCGCTGAGCTGCTTTGTCTCAGCCAGCCCTCGATCAGCAAGCAACTGGCGCAGCTGCGCCGCGACTTTGATGATCCCCTCCTGGTTCGCGAAGGCGCTGTCTGGCGACTGACCCCAAGGGCCGAGGCATTGCGACTGGAGATAGGCCCGACGCTGGAGTCTGTGCAGCGGCTATATGCCCCTCCCCGCTTCGACCCTGCCGCCTGCCGGCGCACCTTTCGCCTCGCCTCATCGGATTATGTCGCCCAGTACATATTGCCGCAGATAGGTGCCGCACTGACGACTGCCGCCCCGCTGGCCAGTCTGGAGTACCTTCCCTGGGACAAGAGTCAGTTGCCACATCTGGCCGAACTGCCGCTGGATCTGGTTTCCACACTGACCGAGCACCTGCCGAGCGGGCTGGTCAGCCAACCACAAGGCGAAGATGGTCTGGCCGTCCTGATGCGCACCGGCCATCCCTACGCCGCCCAGCCATTGACACGCGGTGTTTATCTGGCCGCGCGTCATATCCGCATCAGTGGCGGGGGGGACAAGGAGGGGCCGGTGGAAAGCGCATTGGCAACCTCTGGAGCAGCGCGTCGCTGGTTTGCTCAGGTGCCATTTTTCCAGGCTGCCGTTGGCTTGCTGCAGCACAGCGATGCGCTACTGACCACGCCGGCCCATATCGCCTGGCAACTGGCTCGCGATCATAAGCTGCTACTGCGGCCACTGCCGTTCCCCTGCTCCCGTCAACACTACCACCTGATCTGGCCGCAACGCCTGACCCATGATCCGGCACACCAGTGGTTTCGTCAGCTGGCGTTCGGCTTTCTCAGCGGCCATCTGCATGCCACCGCCAAGGCGGCATCCGCAGCCCTGCATCATTACCAGATGGAATCACGCTGATTCACATATTTCATTTCAGGCATAATGCAAGCTGGGCTAGGCTGATGCTCCACCTGAACCACGGAGAACAACCATGACATTGACCACCTGGCTCGCCCTGGCAGCCATCTGCTTTATGGGCGCGATCAGCCCTGGTCCTTCGCTGGCGCTGATCATGCGCAACACGGTACGCGGTGGACGCTGGCACGGAATGGCCACCGGACTGGGTCATGGTCTGGGAGTGGGCTTGTATGCCTTGATCGCCGCCTATGGTCTGGCGATGCTGTTGACGACCACGCCCTGGCTGTTCCAACTGGTGCAATATGCCGGCGCAGGCTTCCTCGCCTGGCTCGGCGTGCGCAGTCTGCTGGCCAAACCCGGAGCCGGCCCCGCAACCGAACAGCAAGCACAGGCAACACGCTCACGCCATCTCGGCGCCCTGGAGGGCTTTGCTGTCGCATTCCTGAACCCGCAACTGGCGATCTTCTTCGTCGCGCTGTTCAGTCAATTTGTGCATGCCCACACCGGCTGGACCGAAGCGCTGCTGATGATGCTCACCGCCGGCGGTATCGATGCACTCTGGTACTCCCTCGTTGCTGTGGGTCTCTCTCATGGCCCGGTATTGGCCTGGTTACGCGCCCAATCGCTACTCATCGATCGCCTCAGTGGCCTGGTGCTGCTCGGCATTGCCGCCAAGATTGTCCTCTAGCGGCACGCCCCTTCTCATGCCCCCCGTGGCAACAGGCTCTAGTGTCACTCGACCGCGCCTGACGACCTCGCACACATAACAACGCCGGGATCTCCCGGCGTTGTTATTGATGAGATGCAACTGAGTTTAGTGATGCAGCGCGCCGGGGCTTCGACGGCGATAGCGCCGCAGTGCCCACAGGGCCAACAGTGATGCACCGCCTAGCGAGCCGCTCCCCTCGTCAGCCACATCATCCGCATTCGAAACCGAGACGGCCCCCGGATCGGCGATGCTGGCATTGACGACACCATCGGCATCATTCGGGCCGCCATCTTCCAGCGTCAGCTGCACACAATAGTGGCCTGCCGTCAGGCCGGACGTCCATTGCGCATCTCCCGGCGGTGGGCAATAGCCGAGCGAACCCGGGGCCGAATGCAGTTGGTTGTTGTCATCTTCGACCCATGTCCGCCAGCGGCCATTCAGGAACTTGCGGTAGACCGCATTGACCGGAATGGCCTCGTTCAGCGGAATCACCACACTGGCACTCTGACCCGCCGTCGGCAGTTCGGCGATCTCGAAATCGAAGATGCCGCCCACCGGCGTGAATTGACTGTCCTGGCTCACGGATGGCAGTGATGCCAGCTCACTTGCCAGCAAACGGCTGCCGCTGGTGCCGTTCTGCAAGGCATACTGCCCCAGACGGCACAGAACGCCCGGCTCGCACTCCATGACAAAGGCTTCCGTAGTCGCCAGCGCTTCCGGCAACAGGTTAGAGGTCGATAGATTGTCGAGATAATCAACGATTCCGTCGCCATCACTGTCCGCCACCCCCTCGTCCGCGTCACTCAGCCCATCGCCGTCGGTATCCGCTTCCGCCGACAGCGCTGGCAAGCTGGCGACGACGCGGAAATAGAAGGCATGGAGCGTGCTGGCCCCCTGACTGTCCGTGACCGTCACCTGAACCGGATAGACCCCTTCTGCCAACGCAGTCGGGTCGAACACCAGTGTCGCATCCGCCGGGTTGGCATCGCTATCGACCACCTCGGCCGCCGTCCCACGCCAGTCAAAGGTGTGCGTATCGGCCGGATTCGGATCCAGCACTGTGGCCGTTACCGTCACACTGCCCGCGCTGGGTGTCACCAGCATGGTCTGCCGACCATCTTGCTGCAGCGACAGCCCGACCTGGGGTGCCACATTGCCCGCCGTCACCGTGATGACATGGGCATGCTTGGCGCCGGCGTTGATGTCATGGAGATCCGGGGCCGCAGGATCGTAGCCAGCCGCCAGATCCTGCTCGTCACTGGTCTCATCATCCAGACGCACCACCAGCGTCTGATCGCCGCTAGCGGCAGCGTCAGCCCCGAGAGTGACTGAAACCGGCAGCGCCGTCTGTCCGGAGGTAAAGGTCACACTGCCCGCCTGCAACGAGTGCTGGGCAGAGGGCAGGGTCGAGCTGTCATCGATGACATAAGGAACGGTGAATGGATAATCCGCTGCCGGACCATTCAGAATGATGCTGAAGCTCAGGCTTTGACCCGGTACCGCCACCTGATCCTTGCTCATCGAGACCAACGGACGGACCCGGACCAGTTGGGTCACGGTGCCGACATTGCCCTTGCGATCGGCGGCCTGATAAACCACCTCATGGCGGCCTGGGGCCAGCAACAACTGGTTATCAACCATGCCATCAATCGTCACGCTGCAGCAGGCGGCACCATCGATGTTGTCGCTGACGAGCGCTCGCAGCGCGGTCGTCACCTCCTCATCACTGACGGTCTCCGCCAGCCCCAGCAGTTTACGCAGCGTGACCGGCGTGAACCGCCCGCTGGCATCCACAGTCACATCGGCCACCGCAGAGACCACAGGCGCCGTCGTATCCAGATAATCGCTGGCATCGTGCGGGTTGGTGCCGTCGCTGGACTCCTGCTGGTTGCTGACCCCATCCTGGTCCGCGTCGGCACTGGCATCTGTCGGATCCAGCGGGTTAAAGCCGTGATCGTCTTCGTAGCCATCGCTCATGCCATCGTTATCGTCATCGCTATCCACGATATTGGCCACACCATCGCCATCCAGATCCGCCAGCACCGTCAGCGCAAATGCCGGCAAAGCCGTTTGTGCCGAGCCATCACTGACCGTGAGCACTATGTTGTCATATTGCCCCGCCTGACCGATGGCCGGGGTACCACTCAGTTCACCGGTTTGGCTATTCAGTGTCAGCCACGCTGGCAAGCCGGTTGCCGTCACGGTCAGCGCATCAGCCTCCACATCGCTGATGACTGGTGCAAACTGGTAGCGAGCCCCTTCCAGCAGCGTGGCAGCGCCACTGCCGCTGATCGTCGGTGCATCATTGACCGCCCGCACCGTCAGCGTGACCGCCACAGCCGGAGAGCGTGCGCCTTCGTTATCAACGGCCTGATAACTGAAGCTATCATGGCCATTGAAATTGGCGGCCGGGGTATAGGTCACGGCTCCGTTACTGCCTACATCCAGAGAGCCCGACGCCGGCTGCGCCACTATCTGCACATTCTGCAGGCTGCCATCGATGTCGCTGTCGTTATCCAGTAGATGAAGCGTCAGCGCGCTGTCTTCATCCAGCGAGCCCTGATCGGCGTTGGCCAGCGGCGCATCATTCACCGACTGAATAGTCAGCGCGACCGAGGCCACATTCGACCAGGCCCCCTGATCATCCTGTACCCGGTAGCTGAAGCTATCATCGCCGACGGCATTGCTGGCCGGGGTATAGCTTACCGAGCCATCCCCCGCACCGACTGTCACGCTGCCATGCGCAGGCAGGCTCACCAGCTGCACACTGGCCGGCACCAGGGTGCCGTCCACATCGCTGTCGTTACCCAGCACATTGATACTCAGGCTGGCATCCTCCTGCAGCGTAACGCTATTATTGGCCGCCACTGGCGCATCGTTGATGCTGTTCACCGTCACCGTGACGCTGGCAGCGTTCGAGGTTGCCCCTTCGTTATCCTGCACCGCGTAGCTGAAGGTGTCCTGGCCGAAGTAGTTTGCCGCTGGCGTATAGACCAAGGCACCGGTCGCGCTATTGAGCAGGACCTGGCCATGCGCTGGCTGTTGCAGCAGCGTGACCGTAGCCGGCACCAGGGTGCCATCCAGGTCGCTGTCATTGGCCAGCACATCCACGCTGACGACGTTATCTTCGTCCGTGGTGGCCGAGTCATTGGTCGCCAGCGGCGCATCGTTGCTGCTGCCGACGTTGATGATCACAGCAGCCACGTTGGATACGGCCCCCTGCTGATCGGCCACGGTGTAGCTGAAGGTATCGCTGCCATTAAAATTGGCGGCTGGCGTATAACTGACCTGACCATGACTGATTAGCGCCGTACCGTGCGCCGGTGTGGCCACCAGAGTCAGGGTCGCCGGATTCAGACTGTCACCGCTATCGATATCGCTGTCATTGGCCAGCACATCGACCATCAGCGCCGTATCTTCGGTGGTCGAGTCGATATCCGCCACCGCCAGTGGCGCATCGTTGACCGGCTGTACCGTCACGCTGACCGTCACGACATTGGAGTCGGCACCGTAAATGTCCTGCACCCGATAGCTAAAGCTGTCGCTGCCGTTGTAGTTGCCAGCCGGCGTATAGCTGATAACGCCGGTGCCGGTGTCCACGCTGGTCGTCCCATGCTGAGCGGCGGTGACCACGGCGACACTGGCCTTATTCAGTGCACTGTCGGCATCGCTATCATTGGCCGTAACATCCACCTGCACCGCCGAATCTTCCTGCGTCGAGGCCGTATCGGCCTGCGCCACAGGCGCCACATTGGCCACGGTGAAGTTCAGTGTGGTCTTGTCGCTGATACCGGCATAGGCATTACCTGCCGTATCCAGCAACGCCTGAGCACCAACCTGCAGATAATAACTGTGGGTTGGCAGCAGTGTGGCCTGCGGATCCAGCGTGAGCGTATTCCCGGAGAGGGTCACCCGCGCAGAGCCGACGGCATTGGCCTCGACCAGCGCGTCATTCGCCGCATCATAGATGGCAAGCGTGCCGCTACCGGCAGAGAGGGTTTCACTGAACACCAGTTGCACATTGGCATCAAACGCCACCCCGGTACTGTTATCGGCAGGCGAGCTGCTGCTGAGCGTCGGCGCCACGGCATCCACCAGCACGCCGCTGGTACTGCCCACGCTGTTCAGCGTCAAGGTCGCATCATTACCAACCCCGTCTCTGAGGGTACCGCCATTGGCCGACAAGGATCCGACCGCAACACCATCCGTGTCGAGTTCTCCCGCCTGAATCAGGTAGCTGAAGATCAGTGTCGTTGAACCACTGCCACTGACATAGCTGGCCTGAACCGGGGAACTTCCTACCGTCAATGCCAGGTAAGGCGTGCCACCGCCGGCATCCACCGTCACCGCTTTGCTGAAGTTCACGCTAAACGCGAGACTCTGGCCGGTAATATAGGTTCCATTTGCCGGCACACTGACGCTGCTCACCACCGGAGCCGAGGTATCCACCAGCACGGCGCTGGTACTGGCAACACTGTTCAAGGTTAAGGTGGCATCATTCCCTACAGCATCCTTCAGCGTGCCGCCGTTGGCATCTAACGTACCGACCGCGATGCCGTCAGCGTCGTTGTCGCCATATTGGACCGTATAGCTGAAGGTCACCGCCGCCGAACCGCTGCCACTGTGATAAGTGGCGTACCGAGTACTGCTGCCCAGCGTCAACGCCAGACGCGGGGTGCCGCCACTGGTATTCACCGTCACCGCTTCACTGAAATTGACCGTGAAGGAGAGCGTCTGGCCGGCGATATAGGTAGCCGCAGCCGGAACCGCCACACTGGTCACTGTCGGTGCCACTGCATCCACCAGCACACCGCTGGTGCTCCCGACGCTGTTGAGCGTCAGCGTGGCATTATTGGCCGCCGCATCCTTAAGGGTGCCGCCATTGAGGCCCAGCGTACCAACCGTTATACCATCGGCATCGTTCTCGCCACTTTGTACCGTGTGACGGAAAGTCACGGCAGAAGATCCGCTACCGCTAACATAACTGGCATAGACAGTGCTGCTGCCTACCGTCAGGGCTATCTGTGGCGAGCCAGTGACAAAGACGGGCTCATCGAAATGGATCGTAAAATTGAGAGGTTCACCCGTGACATAGGTGCTATTAACAGGCACTGCAACACTCGTTACCGCTGGCGCTGTGGTATCAACCAACACGCCGCTGGTACTGCCCACGCTGTTGAGAGTCAACGTGGCACTATTGCCCACGGTATCCTGAATAGTGCCACCATTGAGATTTAAGCTCCCGACGGTAATGCCATCGCTATCACTATCACCGGATACGATCGTGCGACGGAAAGTTAATGTGGTCGTATTGCTACCACTGACATAGCTGGCCTGATAGGTGGCACTGCCCACGGTTAACGTCAGGTAAGGTGTACCGCCGCTAGTATCCACCGCAACCACCTTACTGAAGGTGACGGTAAAATTGAGGTTCTGGCCCGTGGTATAGGAGCCATTGCCGGGAACCGCAACGCCTGTCACGCTCGCAACCGTGGTATCGACAGTCTCATTGCTGGTATCGCTGGTGGTGGTCATGTTACCGGCATTATCAGAGGCCGTGACCGACACATTGCGGTTGCTGGCATTGATAGCTCCGGCTACCAGGGTATAGGTCGCCGTCCAGGTGCCACTGCTGTTGCTGGCTGCAACGGCGGCACCGCCACCAAACTGCGAGAAGTCAACCGTGACATTACTGATGGTATCGCTGTTGTTATCCCCGCCTGCGGTATTGTTCCAGGTGGCGGTCACCGTATCGCCAATCTTGAAGGCACCACCAGTTCCACTCGCCCCACTGAGGCTAATTTTTGCATCGGTCACCGTCGGCGCGACATTGTCGACGCTGGCATTGGTGGTATCGGCAGTGGTAGTTGTGTTACCGGCATTATCGGTAGCAGTGACAAACACATTCCGGTTGGTCGCATCAACTGCACCTGCGACCAGCGTATAAGTCGCTGTCCAGGTGCCACTGCTGTTGCTGGCTGCAACGGCCGCTCCGCCGCCAAACTGCAAAAAGTTAACTGTGACGCTACTGATGGTATCGCTGTTGTTATCGCCGCTGGCGGTATTGTTCCAGGTCGCGGTGACGGTATCGCCAATCTTGAATGCACCACCGGTTCCGCTACCACCACTGATGCTGATATTGGCATCTGTAACCGTCGGTGCGACATTGTCGACGCTGGCATTCGTGGTATCGGCAGTGGTAGTCGTGTTACCGGCATTATCGGTAACCGTGACTGACACATTCCGGTTGGTCGCATCAACAGCACCTGCGACCAGCGTATAAGTCGCCGTCCAGGTGCCACTGCTGTTGCTGGCAGCCACCGCAGCGCCCCCGCCAAAAGCAGAGAAATCGACTGTTACCGCGCTAATATCGCTGTTGTTATCCCCGCCTGCGGTATTGTTCCAGGTGGCGGTCACCGTATCGCCAATCTTGAAGGCACCACCAGTGCCGCTCGCCCCACTGAGGCTGATTTTCGCATCGGTGACCATCGGCGCCTGATTGTCTACTGTGGCATTGGTCGTATCGACTGTCGTTGTGCCACCTGAGCTATTGTTCGCCGTCACCGACACATGACTGTTGATGGCGTCGATGCTACCGGAGGTGAGGGTGTAAGTTGCCGTCCAGGTGCCACTGCTGTTGCTGGCAGTCACGGCCGCCCCGCCGCCAAATTGGCTGAAGTCCATTGTGACGCCGGTAATGCCACTGTTGTTATCGCCGCTGGCGGTATTGTTCCAGGTCGCGGTCACGGTATCGCCAATCTTGAAGACCCCACCGGTGCCCCCACTGATACTGATATTGGCATCGGTGACCGTGATGGGGATCACCGGCGCGTCAACTACGATGTTGTCCACCAGCAGATCCAAATCTGAACCTGTGATACGCACCTCGTCAATGTTCCCGAACTCGCTGAAGCCGCTGGTATTGATAGTGGAACCGGAATTCAGGGTCACCGACTGGCTGCCTATCTCGGAGCCACTGAGGTAGGCATGCAAGACGACGTTCGTACTGCCCTCACCAGCACCTAACCAGATGGAGTTGAGCTTGAAGGTACTGCTCCCCACGATGCGGACCTGGGTGACCTCATTCGCAATTTTGCTGACCACATACAGCCCTCTGGTATCAACATGAGAGAAATAGTTGTCAACCGTCAGCTCGTCACCTGGCGTTGGATCTGTGCTGTTGCTGTGGAAGGTGAAACTGCCAATGGTCTCCGCGCTGCCGTAGACAGTGCCAATCGCGATGCTCTCAAAATCCTGGCTGGCGGGGGTCAACAGCTGCTGCAATTGGGCAACGGGAGCACGGTTAGGCGTCAGGCCCTGGCCGTATTCCAGGGTCAGGTTGCCTCCCAAATCGGCGGGGCCAGTGGCATCGGTGGAGGCCAGCACGGGGCGAGCGATGGCAGCTGAGAGGCGATCAACCAGTTGATGCCCCTGACCCTTGGCCACCTCGCAGCCCCACAGCTCCAGCTGGGCGTCGGCGGTCAGTTGATGGCGCCAGGCCGCCAAAAAGTCCGGATGCGCAGCGAGGAACGCCAGATCGAGCCGCTCTGTGCCCAGTTGCAGGGCACCCGGTTGGCCGTGGCTGATGAGGCTGACCCTGGACCAGCGTTCACCAGTCAGGGCACCGGGCAGATCGTCGAGCCCGTGCAGACGCCTGAGCTCAACACCAGGCTTTGCCTGGATCTTTGATGCCAGATCGGCATCCACCAGCACCAGCTCCTTGGCGCTGCCGGTGAAGGCAACCAGTAATCCCAACCATAGCCAGGCTCGACTCATGGCAATCTCCTCAACTCAAAAAGTGGTCATGGCCCCTGGCCATGCCAGAAATTTAACAAAAACAGCGGCCCGGTATGGCGGGCCACCGTTTGCCCTCACGATGAGAGGGGCTCTGTGTGCCCGTCAGGAGTGCACGGGATATTCGCCATCGTCCAGACAGATGATGAAATTCAGCCCCAGGTAGGGCTGCATGTTGTTGTGCGATTGGCTGCCCCCTGCTGCGGCCAAGGCTTGAGGGGACATCTGGGTAAGCTGGCTACCAGTTCCGTAAAGTGGTGGCGCTTGTCGGCCAAGGCCAATTTGGGCCCAAGATGCCCCTTGCGGCCCCTGGCCTGCCTGCCCGACGCCACTGACGGCACAGGCCTGGTGGTTGTGGCTGGGTATTTGAGCGGCGCTCAAGGTGACGCTGCTACTGCCGACCTGCTGCCCCAGTTCTCTTGCGCTCAGACCTGCTCCCTGGCCCCAGTGTATGGGCGCCCGGCCTCTTAGGTCGGGCAGGGCGAAGGTGCTGGTGCCATTGCCGCCGTAGGTGGGACCAAGAATGGAGAACAAGGCCTGGTATTGCACAATTGGCAGAATCTGACCGTCACAGAAGGCCCAGCCATATGGCGCGAAGTTGCCGGCAAACAGGCGGATCTCGCCGAGATAGGCATCCATATTAGGTGCTCCTTAACCGTGGCTTGGAAAAATGCCCTGCACGGCGATACAAAAGTTCGCCACCAGATAGGGCTGCATATTGGAGTGGGGCTGGTTGCCGCCGGTATTACTAATGGTGCCGCTGGCCAGGCTCTGGCTAGCGTCAAAATCATAGAGGGCATAGTTGCTTTGGGTGGCGGACCAGTAGCCATTGGCTGGCGAGGCTGCGGTGGCATTGTTTACGTCAGCCATCACAGTATGCGTGTGCTGGGGCATTTCCTGCGTCGTTAGCGTATGGTTTTCCTCGCCAGCGCTTTGCCCCAGGGTCACGCCATTGCCGACATGGACCGGTGCCCGGCCTTGCAAGTTGGGTAAAGCGAATTTACTGACCCCATCACCACCGTAGGTGGTGCCCAACAGGGCATATAGTGCCTGGTTTTGGTTGATGGGCAGCAGCTGGCCATTACAGGGCTGCCAGCCAGATGGAACAACATTGGCGGCGAACAGACGTATCTCGCCGAGAAAAGGCTCAGCCATGATGAATCCTCCTTAATCCGGTGTGGGATAGATGCCTTGCAGGGCGATGATGAAGCTCAAGCCCAGGCAGGGCATCAGGTTGTCGTGGGGTTGGCTAGCTCCCGTCGGCGTCACAGCCAGGGCCGCCATGTTGGTGGTCGGAGTTACTGTTGAGTAGGTGGATACGGCACTGCTGGCGGCCCAACAGGCATCTTTGGGACTGCCTACGCTGCCGGTGGCGGATCCTCTGGCCTGATGGGTGTGCGCAGGGAGTTGATCGGTTGTCAGGGTTACCTGTTCGGTACCCCCCTGTTCACCCTGCGTATAGATACGCCCGGAGCTGGATTTGCCCATGTGCAACGGTAGCCGGCTACGCAAATCGGGCAGTGCGAAGCTGTTCACCCCGTCGCCACCGTAGGTGGTGCCAAGCAGCGCATAAAGAGTCTCGTTGTCACTGACCGACAGGAGTTGGCCGTCGCAAAAGGCCCACCCGACCGGGGCATTCTGGCCACCAAAAATCCGTATTTCTCCCAGATAGGGTTCCATAGCATTTCCTTGCTTATTCCGTTATTGATATGCCATCCCATCCCGAACCAAAGAGAGGAGACAGCGCCATGCACAATCCTTTGCCCGCCGACGTTCGCCTGCGCCCGATAACCGACGACGACCACGCCTTTATGGCGAGGCTCTATGCCCTCAATCGCCAGGCAGAGATGGCGCACTTTCCATTCAACGAACAACAAAAATCACTATTCCTGCACAGCCAGTTCGAGGCCCAATCCCGGCACTATTTCGCTCACTACCCCACAGAGCGCTTTGCCCTTATCGAGCAGCAAGGCGCACCGATTGGCCGTTTGCTAGTCGCCGAGTTGCCAGCGCAGCTGCGGCTAGTGGATATTGCCTTGCTGCCCAGCCACCAGCGGCTGGGCATCGGTAGCGCCTTAATCCGTCAATTGCAGGCCGAAGCCACGGCAAAGGGAATACCGATACAGCTTCACGTTGATCCGGCTAGTCCGGCCCGAACGCTCTACGAGCGTCTGGGCTTCATGGCGGGAACAGGGGACGCTCTGCACCTGGCCATGACCTGGAAATCCTGAGTCCAATTCTTCCACCATGCCGAACCACCGCGACAGATTACGCCGCCATGCCCAACCCAACCGGGCGCTAGCACTCGTAATTCGCTAACAAGGAAACGATGGGCAAAATGACAATGACACCAAGTGACATCACGTCATAAACAAAAGGAGGGCGACGATCCGTATTGCTCCAAGTACAGCGGCAGCAATAACGCTTCGATTCATAACGGGAAAACGCAAATTGCCAAGTACACAACAGCATCTTGCGTGCAAGCAACCATCCTTGAGTTCACACACCACAGTCCGACTAGCCTGTCTGACTCATCCTTATGCGCTTGACATGCTATCGCCTATTGCGCCATACGAAACCCATACTGGTCACATTTGCAACATAAAAGGGTTACTTTTTGTATGGCTTTGAATTGCAATAAATGGCGAGCAGGAAGAGTGGGACGCGGCGCGATACTCAGGTACGCATTAGTCAGGTCGGAGATGAAAAAATTGGCAGACGGCAATCGCCTGCGTAATTCGGTGTCGGATCCGGTTTATACGCCCGATCTGGACATCGGGCAGCACCTGGCTGTCCAGTTGAACAAGGCGTCAGCCACCGTTTGCTCACCCGCGATCAGACCTGTCGCCAATCGGTTGCTCACTGCCAGCGGCCAAAACGGCGACCTGAGTCGCCGTTTTGAGTGTACGGGTTGCCGCATGATGACGGCCGCGGGTTTGAGATTACCCCCGCGCCGGGAGCTCATCCTCATTCAAGCTAAACAGCTGCTTGAACCAGTCTACCGGGTTATCGGGGCGCGCTTCACCTCCGCTGCTGCAGGCCTCCTTGGGACCAAGCTGGTCCAGCCGTGCCGGTAACGACAGGCTGCCCACACAACCGGCATCCACCGGCTTGCCGCCACGCGAGAAGTTGCTCCAGACAATGCCCTTGGGCACCGCCAGCTGTAGCGAGTTGACACCGCGCCGCCCCAGGTAGTCACCGAACAACTGCAGGGCGCCATTGGCACCGGTCAAGCCAGCCGGCTGGTTATCATCCCGCCCTACCCAGACGCTGACCAGTTCGTCGTTGTCGAGGCCACTAAACCAGGAGTCACGCAGGTTGTCGGTGGTTCCCGTCTTGCCCGCCAGGGTGGCCTTGGGGAAGCGGGTCGCCAGCGCCCGGGCCGTCCCCTGGCTGGCGACCCGGGTCATGATGTACAGCGTCAGGTAGCTGTCGCGGGCATCGACACGACGCTCCGCCTTCAGGTCCTTCTGGTACAGCAGCTTGCCATCACTGGCCTGCACGCTGCGCAGTGTGGTCAACGGCTGATACAGGCCCTCGCTGGCCAGCGTCAGGTACATCTGGTTCACCTCGAACGGCGACAGCGCCACCGTACCGAGGAACAGTGACGGAAACGCCTGGATCGGCTGTGTGACACCAAGCGCCTGCAACGTCTCGACTACCTTGCCAACGCCAACATCCATGCCCAGCCGGACCGTCGGCAGGTTCAGCGATTCAGCCATCGCCTGGTAATACGGCACAGTACCGCGAAAGCCCTTATCGTAGTTCTGCGGCCGCCAGGTCTGGCCGCCCTGATTACGTAGCGTCAGCGGCTCATCGCGCAGTGGCGTCGCCAGGTTGTACCCCTTCTGCAGCCCGGTCAGATAAACCGCCGGCTTGACCAGCGAGCCGATGGGACGGCGCGCATCCAGCGCCCGGTTGAAGCCGGCATAGCGGATATCCCGACCACCGACCAGCGCCGAGATCTCGCCGGTGCGCCAGTTGGACACCACCATGGCCCCCTGCAGATTCGGCTTCTTGCGCTCCTTCTCGATGCGATCCAGCTGGCTGGTGACCGCCAGTTCAGCCGACTGCTGGGCGACCGGATCCAGGCTGGTGAAGATGCGCAGCCCGGATTGCTGTAGCAGGTTATCGCCAAAGCGGCTCTTCAGCTCTCGCTTGAGCAGGCCCATGAATGCCGGGGTGCGGCCATAGCTCATCTGGCCGCGCGGCAGCAGGGTCAGCGGCTTATCCAGATAGGTCTGATACTCCGGCGGCTCTATCTTCAGGTTATCCAGCAGCAGGCGCAGCACCAGATCGCGCCGCTCGCGCGCCCGATCCGGAAAGCGCCAGGGATCGTAATAGGAGGGGCCACGCACCATGCCGACCAGCAGCGCCATCTGATCCGGCTCCAGCTCGTTCAGCGGCAGACCGAAGTAGAAATAGGACGCCAGACCGAAACCGTACACCCCCTGCGACTTGTTCTGCCCCAGATAGATCTCGTTGATGTAGGTCTCGAGGATCTGATCCTTGCTATAGCGGTAGTCGATGATCACCGCCATATAGGCTTCCTGAACCTTGCGCCACAGGCTGCGTTCCGAACTGAGGAAAAAGTTCTTTGCCAACTGCTGGGTCAGGGTACTCCCCCCCTGCACCGCCCGCCCGGCCTTGAGGTTGGCAAAGAAGGCGCGGCCAATGGAGAGCAGCGACACGCCACCGTGGTGGTAAAAATCACGGTCTTCCACCGTCAGCAGGGTATCGATGAAAGACTGCGGCACCTCATCCAGACGCAGTAACAGACGATCTTCGATCTCCTCATTGCTCAGCCGGTCCAGCAACACCGGATCCATGCGCACATAACCCAGATCACGCTGGTTATCGGCATTCTGGATACGCTGCAAGCGTTGCCCCTCGAACGTCAACAGCAAAGGCCGCGCCTGCTCGGCACCATCGGCAAAGGTAAACGGCCGCCGGATCAGCACCAGCTTATTACCGGCGAATGCATACTGTCCCGCCCCTTTGGGTTGTTTGCTCGGCCGGTAGTTCAGCAGCTTGAGTTCATGCAGCATCTGCTCGCGGGAGAGCCGCTGACCGGGAAACAGCTCCAGCGGCCGACTGTAGACCAACGCCGGCAACTGCCACTTCTGACCATCAAATTTGTTGCGGATCAGGCTATCCAGATAGATACCGGTGACCAGCAGGCAGGCCAGCAGCACCAACCCGAGCTTGAAGGTCAACCACCCCCAGCGTCGCCAGTTCACCTTCTGGTGCCATGCCTGTTTCTTTTTGCTTCTTGGTTTACGCGCCATGGTCTTGATTCATCCTGTGCTTGGTATAACGGGTCGGCATCGCCTCCAACGGGTTATCCGGCCAGTAGTGCTTCGGATACCGCCCCTTCATCTCTTTTTTTACCTCGGCATAGCTGCCCTGCCAGAAGGCCACCAGATCGCGGGTGATCTGCAACGGTCGCTGTGCCGGCGACAGCAATTCGATCACCAGAGCCACCCGGCCCTTGGCAACAGTCGGCGTCTGCGACTGGCCGAACATCTCCTGGATGCGCACTGGCAATACCGGCGCCGCACCGGCCTGATAACGGATGCGCAACCGGCTGCCGGTCGGTGCCGTGAAGTGGCTCGGCAACCAGCTATCTAGCTCACGCGATAGCGGCCACGGCAGCCATTGGCGCAGTATGTTACCCAAATCGAGACGTCTTAGCTGCTCCAGCCGACTCATCCCCATCAGATGAGGTAACAACCATAGTTCCAGCGATGCCAGCAAAGCCGCCTCATCCAGCGCGGGCGCGCCCAGGGCCGCCATCTCCTGCGGCAACCAGTCTACGGCACAGCGCAACCGCGCCAGTAACTGTTCGCTCTCCTCGTCCCACGGCAACACCGCAAGTCCGGCCTTGCGGATCCCCGCCAGCAGGCAGCGGGCCTTCTGCTCATCACTCAGATCGGTGACCGGCTGACGCTCGACGACAATCTGCCCCAGGCACAGTTGCTGTTCGGCCCGAACCCGTCCCTCGCGCTCATCCCAGCCAAACCAGCTGTGCCGCCGCAACAAGGAGGGTAACGCCCGGTTGAGATCGGCCAGCGTCACGGTCTCGGCCACATGAATACGGATGCCCTGTTCATTTTGCACCGGCTCGATGGCGACCAGCCACGGCTGGCCGGTCAATTCATGCTCCGGAGCCAGGTCGGCACTCTGGCCGCCACTGAGCTGATAGCGGCTGCCGCTGCGCAGACGACCGATGCGATCCGGCCAGGCCAGCGCGGCTAGCACACCGGCGTGGCTCGTCTGGGACAGGTTGGCCAGGGGCGCTTTCAACGCCGGACGCAACCGCCCCACGCGCTCCCGCCAACGTCTGGCCAAGGGGCGTACCGCCGCGGCATGGCGCGACAACAAGCCACTCAAGCTGGCCGCTCCGCGCTTCTGTTCTTCGAGTAACGCCACCAGATAGCAGGCCTCATCGACGATTCCCGGCCACTCCCCTTCCAGCGCACAGGCCTGCAACAACAGCTGGGCCAGCCGCGGGTGACAAGGCAATGCGGCCAGCTCACGGCCACGCGGCGTGAGGCGATGGTCAGCATCCAGCGCCGACAGCGCTTGCAGCAACTGCCGAGCGGCGGCCAGGGCCGGTGCCGGTGGTGGATCGAGCCAGGGTAACGCCTCCGGCTCGCAGCCCCACTGCAGCGCTTCCAGCACCAGGGGCGTCAGCTCGGCACAGGCCATCTCCGGTGGGCTCTGTTCATCCAGCCGCTCCTGTTGCTCGCTGCTCCATAGCCGGTAACAGACGCCAGGACCGAGACGGCCGGCACGGCCAGCACGCTGCGTTGCCGACGCCCGGGAAATCGGTTTGAGCTCCAGCCGCTCCAGTCCACTGCCCAGATCAAAGCGCACGCGGCGCTCCAGCCCACTGTCGATGACGACGCGAATGCCTTCAATGGTCAACGAGGTTTCGGCGACGTTGGTTGCCAGCACCACTTTGCGTTTAGCGGCCGCAACGGGGGCGATGGCCTGCTGCTGGGCGGCAAATGGCAACCGGCCATGCAGGGGGGCGATCAGCAGATCGTCGGCGCTGGTCAGCCGCTCCTGTAACCAGAGCGTCAGCTGGTCGATTTCACCGACACCGGGCAAGAAGACCAGCAGGCTGCCAGATTCGGCCTGCAACGCTTCCAGCACCACCTGTCCCCATTGCGCAATCAGCGGTTGCAGGCGGTTAACGGGGCGATAATGCACGGTGATCGGATGGGCTCGGCCCGCACTGCTGAGCAATTGCGCTTCGGGTAGCCGCGGCGAAAAATCCAGCCCGTCGAGGGTCGCCGACATCACCAGCAGACGCAGGTCGGTGCGCAGCGCCGCGCGCGACTCCAGCGCCAGCGCCAGCGCCAGGTCGGCATGCAAATTCCGTTCATGAAATTCGTCAAAGATCAGCAAATCGATGCCACTGAGCTCAGGATCGGCTTGCAGCATCCGCGTTAAAATCCCCTCGGTGACGATCTCGAGTCGGGTGGCGGCACTGGTGCGGCTCTCGCCCCGCACCCGGTATCCAATCCGTTCTCCCACCGGCTCACCCAGTTGGGCCGCCAGATAGTGGGCGATGTTGCGCGCCGCCAGGCGGCGTGGCTCCAGCATCAGAATCCGACCGGATACCGACCCTTGTAGCAACAGCTGTAATGGCAGGGCCGTCGATTTACCCGCCCCTGGCGGCGCCTGCAACACCACGGGGGTTGCCGTGGCGAGGGCCGTCACCAGGGCAGGCCAAACGGCCAGCACCGGCAACCGCTCACTATCGTTGAGAGGCCCGAGCAACGGGGATGAAAGGCAAAAGGGGTCCACCATGCCGGCTCCTGGATCCGTGACGCAAAGCCGGCATTGTGCCAAAGCCAGAGCCCGTGACCAAGCCCTGTCGCCGCCAAACGGTGCCCCCGTCAGCCGGAGGGAGGCTTAGACGTCAGGCTGACTCCACGCGCCGAGGGGCGGCACGGCGTGCCGCAACCCAGCGCCAGATCAGTGTATCCAGCACCCAGACCGCCAACAGCGAGGCCCCCAGCAAAGGAAACAGCAGACCGAGCAGCAGGGAGAGGATCACGGCTCCGCGCCACAGCGGCAAGGCATGCGGCAACGGCGGCACCCCAAAGCGCCGCGCCGGGCGACGACACCACCATAACCAGAGCCCGGAGAGCGACAGAATGATCACCAGCAAACATAACACCAGCATCACCGCCTGGTGCACAGGGCCATACATCTTGCCCATATGCAGCATGACGCCAGTCTCCACCACCTTGGCGACCCAGGGATAATCTTGCCAGCGCACATCGGCCAACACGGCACCGCTGTATTGATCCAGATGCAAGGTCGCGTCATGGCGCGGGTCGTCGGCAAATAAGGCAATGGTATAGACACCGTGCTCACCGCGCGGCAACGTGATGCTGTATCCGGGGTGAACGCCGTGCTCCTGAGCCAACGTCACCACCTGTTGTAGAGTGATCGCGGTCGGTTCCGCCGGCGCTGTCGTGACCGCGGCGTGGTGGGCCTGTGATGCCGGTAGCGGGGTATTTTCCACCGCCCAGGGTACCGTCTGTCTATGCGCCTGATTCAAAGCGCGGGCCGGCGGCGCCGATTCCGGAACCTGGTTCCACATTGCGGCCGGGAAGCGATTCCAGACATCAGCAAACTGCCCCCCCCAAAAACCGGTCCACGTCATGCCACTGAGCAGGAAGAACAGCAGCCCGGCGGCCGTCCAAAATCCCGTTGCCGCATGCAGATCGCGCCAGCCGGCGCGCGAGCGTAGAGCCTGCCTCGGCAGCATGACGCCCTGGGCGCCCGGGCCACGCCGTGGCCACCACAGATACGCCCCCGTCACCAACAGCAACAATCCCCAGCCCGCGACGATCTCCAGCACGGCATCACCAAACTTACCCAGCATCAAGTCGGCGTGCAGCTCACGCGCCAGCGCTGGCAGTGTCGCGGCGGTTTGGTACTCGCCCAGCCAGCGCCCCGTGTAGGGATCAATAAACTGCGACCATTCAACCCCCGCATCCGCCAGCACCACCTCTACACTGCGATCGGCTGCCGGGGACGGAATATAGCTGACAACACTGGCCTGCGGACGGTGAGACCGAGCCTGTGCCAGCAAGGCATCGGCGGACCAGGCCGTGGCGGCCGGGGTGACCCACTGCAAGTCAGCATACAGCCAGCGATCCAGTTGCGGTTTGTACAGATAAATAATACCGGTCACCGCCAGCAGCAGTAAAAATGGCGCCACGAACAGGCCGGCGTAAAAGTGCCAGCGCCAGGCTCGCTGATAGAAGCCCCGCACATCCTGCGCAACGGCAGATTGCGGGGGGGTAGATAACACTGAGTCCGGTTCCGACATCACCTGCTCCTTGTACGATGAGGAGGCGCATCATAGAAAAGACACCACCGCAACACAAACACAACACCTGATTAACAATTCAAAACAGTGAAGGTATCGACATCATTTAGCTGTGCGCACTTGCCTGTTTCGGTTGTGGTTTTTGTTAGCCAGCGCACCTTATGAGTCAAATGACTACGTCATCATGCCTGCAGTTCTGGCCTCGAGACGGCCTCGGTTTTAACCCTTCAGCTCAAGGAGTCATCATGTCCGTCATGCGTTTTTCGATACCTCGCGACATCGTCTACGGTGCCGATGCCCTGAATCATCTGTCGACCCTCAAGGGGCGTCGCGCCATGCTGGTGACCGGTGGCAGTTCGATGCATAAATTCGGTTTTCTCGAACAAGCCGCGACCCTGTTGCGACAAGCGGGCATGGAAACCCGTATCGTCGAGGGTGTCGAGCCCAATCCCTCCGTCGCCACCGTGCAACGTGGCGCCCAGGCGATGCTGGAGTTTGAGCCTGACTGGATTGTTGCCATCGGCGGAGGCTCGGCACTGGATGCCGCCAAGGTGATGTGGTGTTTCTACGAACACCCGCAACTGAAATTTGCAGACATACTGACCCCCGGCTCCATGCCACCACTGCGCAACAAGGCGCGTTTTGTCGCCATTCCATCTACCAGTGGTACCGCTTCGGAGATCACCGCCTTCTCGGTGATTACCGACACCGACAATCACATCAAGTACCCGATTGTCGCCGCAGACATGGTGCCGGATATCGCCATCCTCGATCCGGCGCTCCCGGCTACCATGCCGCCGCACATCACTGCCAACACAGGGATGGATGTCCTGGCTCATGCCATCGAGGCGGTGGCCTCTACCGCGGCCACCTCGTTTACCGATCCTTATGCGATGGAGGCCATCCGTCTGGTGCTGGAAAACTTGCCGCAGGCCTATCATCAGGGCAGTGACGCCACGGCACGCTTCAACATGCACAACGCTTCGGCGCTGGCCGGTATGGCGTTCACTAATGCGTCGCTCGGGCTGGTTCACTCGCTGGCACACAAGATCGGTGGTGAATTTGGGGTGACTCACGGCCTGGCCAACGCCATCCTGTTGCCTTATATCATTCGTTTCAACCGGCAATTCAGCGACAAATACGCCCGGGTCGAGAAACTGCTGGGCATTGATGATCTGGCCAAGGCGGTCGAGCGCCTGAACGCCCAGTTGAACATTCCGTGCTGCTTTAGCCAATGCGATGAAGTCAACTTCGACGAAGCCCACTTCCACGATGTGCTGGAGCGTATGAGCCGCAATGCCCATGCCGATCCCTGTACCTGGACCAACCCTGGACAGCCGACTGTTGCCGATGTTCGCGACCTGTACGAGGCGGCCTTCTATGGCCGCGTAGAGGTCTGCTGCGAGGCATGAACATGAAATGCTGTATGGCCTGAGAGGGGCCTGCATTTGCGGATGTTGTCATGACATCCGCTTTTTTTGCGCAGGCCGCCGCCCGCTCAACGCAGCCAGGCCAGATTTTGCAGCCTTACCACACCGGTGAGCCCTATTACACAGCTGAACAAGGTAATGAATGAAGGAGGCGAGATGGAGCCACACCTACGACTGTTCTGGGGGTTTGATGCCTGTCAGCAGGGCGCCGCGCTACAAGCCTGCCAACAGCAGTTGGCCAGTACTGAAACCGGCCCTCCGGTACCGCTGGATAACCTGCATCTCACCCTGTTGTTTCTGGGGAATGCCCCACTCGGCACCTTGCCGGCACTGACTCGCCTGACCAGCACCACGCTGGCACGGTTGCCACTGGCGCCCATGACGCTGACGCTGGACCAGCTCGGGCTGTTTCCCCGCGCCAAAGCCGGCTGGATAGGGCCCAGCCAGATCCCCGAGGCCTTACTGCTGCTTGAAGCCGGATTGCGCTCAGCCGTCAGCGAGGCGGGCTGGCCACTCGACCCGCGCCCCTATCGGCCTCACGTCACCCTGTTTCGCAAAGCGCGTGCGCTGGCTAACCCGCGGATTACCCCGATCCCGCTGTCGTTACAGACATTACATCTCTATGCATCCCTGTCGACACCGCAAGGCGTACGCTACCAACCCAGAGCCAGCTGGTCACTCGGTGAACATCACGGGCAACCGGGCGCCCAGTCGCAACCCCAGCGGTGATATCGCACAAGCATACGCCAGCACCTCGACACCGGCCTCAACCGCCTGCTGCAGCGCCAGGGCATAGTCTGCATCAACATGCTGTGCCGCGCTCACCTGGCGGATACCGGTATGCAACACGCAAAACAGCACCAGGGCCCGCTGCCCTTGCTGCCGTAATCTGATCAGCTCACGCAGGTGTTTGCTGGCGCGCGCACTGGGCGCATCAGGGAAAAAGCCATGCCCCTGCCCTGCCAAAGATGGCCGCGCCGGATCGCCCAGCAGGGTAACGCTCTTGACCTCGATATAACAGGACGCTTGGTCTGGAGCCGTCAGTAACAGGTCAATCCGACTGCGCTCCTCACCATATGGCACCTCACGGCGCAACGAATGGTAACCCGTAAGCTCGGGAATGCGGCCGGCGTGAAGCGCCGCCGCCACCACGGCGTTCGCCCGGCTGGTATTAACACCAATCCAGTCACCGTCAGGCGTCTGTGCCAACTCCCAGGTCCCCGGATACTTGCGGGCCGGATTGTCGGACAGTGAAAACCAGACGCGCCAACCCGGCTCACCACAGCCGGTCATGCGTCCGGTATTCGGGCAATGCAACGTTATCTCTGTCCCCTCATCCAGCCGGACATCGGCAAGAAAACGTTGGTAACGTCGTAACAGGCATGCTCCTTGCAAAGGCTGTGGAAACGTCACATCAAGGGCATCATCAGCTTTTGTCGGTTCGAATAGATCCATGATCGTGTTTGTCTGCTATAACCAGAAAAAGAGAGGGATTGATCAGCGTCGCCACCGGCACGAGCACCGAGAAAACACGGTGCCAAGCTACGGCGCGCCCAGTATGGAGGCCGGTTTACAGACCAGGCCATTTTTTTTAGCCAGTTTGTCGAATTGATGCCTTGAAAGTGGCAAAAACGACACAATATAGCGATACCAAGCCGCGGATGGCCGCGGGTTTTTTGGAACCTTAGGCAGGTCGAAAAAAGAAAAGAAGGTCTGGATAGCAAAAATGCGGTTCCTATTTGCTCCCCCCGACACCTTCTGATATAGATACCGGCCTTAGATTATCAGTAGCCAGCACACGATGTAGTGCTGAGTGGTGCGAATTAGGAGATCATCATGCCTATGGGCGATACCAACAAGTCGCTGGGTCCTCTGGCCATCGCCGGTGTAGAGCCTTATCAGGCCAAGCCTGATGAAGAGTACATGAACGAAGCGCAGAAGACGCACTTTCGCAAGATCCTCGAGGCCTGGCGCAATCAGTTGCGAGAAGAAGTCGACCGCACCGTCGATCATATGAAAGATGAAGCAGCCAACTTCCCGGACCCGGTTGACCGTGCCGCGCAGGAAGAGGAATTTGCTCTTGAACTGCGGGCGCGGGATCGCGAGCGCAAGCTGATCAAGAAGATTGAAAAGACACTCGTTAAGCTCGAAGACGACGATTTCGGTTACTGCGAACACTGCGGTATCGAGATCGGCATTCGTCGCCTCGAAGCCCGTCCGACCGCTGAACTGTGTGTCGATTGCAAGACGCTGGCCGAGATCAAGGAAAAGCAGATGGCAGGCTAAGCCTATACTGACGAGTCATCAAGGGCGCTGCGGCGCCCTTGGTTTTTACTGCTGCCCGTGGTGCCATGTGTGTCGCTAAGTGGCCACCATTTGCCTTGACCGTCATCTGACTTGGCACCGGCGAGCCCCTGTGTCAGACTGCGCGGCGAAGCATGCTTGTCAACTCATAACCCGCAGATGCCTATCTCTTCTTATACCGGGCGCTTTGCTCCATCACCGTCGGGCCCGTTACACTTTGGCTCGCTCATCGCCGCAATGGGTAGCTACCTGCAAGCACGGGCGCAGGGTGGCCGCTGGTTGGTTCGTATCGAGGATCTGGATCCCCCGCGCGAAGTCCCCGGTGCCGCCGATCTGATCCTGCGCACACTCGATAGCTATGGATTGCACTGGGACGGCGAAGTTGTCTACCAGAGCCGACGCCACCCCCGTTACCAGCAGTTGCTGGATGAGCTCGGTATCCGCGGCATGACCTATCACTGTGACTGCAGCCGGGCTCGCATCCAGGAAGCCGGGGGAATTTATCCCGGCCATTGCCGGTCAAGAGACCTTAGCGGTGCCGGCCACGCCATCCGTCTGCGCATGGACCAGCCAGTGTACGAATTTGACGATCGGCTACTGGGGCGCATTAGCGTACCCATCGCGCTAGCCGAGGAGGACTTTATCCTCAAGCGTCGTGACGGCTTATTCGCCTATAACCTTGCCGTGGTGATCGATGACGCCGACAGTGGCATTACCGAGGTGGTGCGGGGCGCCGACCTGATTGAGCCAACGGTGCGTCAGATTGCACTGTACAGGTTACTCGGCTACCCGGAACCAGGCTGGTTACATCTACCGCTGGCCCTGCAATCAGATGGCCGCAAACTCTCCAAGCAGAACCATGCACCGCCGCTATCACAACAGCACATCGGCCAGACGTTGTGGCAAGCATTGGCGTTTCTGGGGCAGTGCCCCCCGGCCGAGTTGGCAGGTGCGTCTGCGGACATCCAGCTGACCTGGGCCCTGCAGCATTGGTCAATGCGGTCGATTCCGCACCGGAGTAGCGAAACGACTCATGCCAGCCATTCCTAGTCAGCGGTTTCTCATTTTTTGCTGCTGCGCTATCATAGCGCCGCAATAACAGGCCACTGCCTGTTCGGAGGTGTACCATATTTTCCCAGATCGCTAATTTTTGCCGCAAAGTCCTGGGCAAAGAAGATGAAACCGGCACCGTCACCCTCGGTGAGCCCGGTGAACGCTGTATCCTGACTCGGGATCAGCATCCGATCTCGCGTCGGCAGATCAGTGACAATGCCCTGAAAGTGCTCTACCGGCTGAACAAAGCGGGTTTCGAAGCCTATCTGGTCGGCGGTGGTGTCCGCGATCTGCTGCTGGGGCGCAAGCCAAAAGACTTTGACATCGTCACCGATGCGACGCCGGAACAGATCAAAAAGCTGTTCTCCAACTGCCGTCTGGTCGGTCGTCGTTTTCGACTGGCGCACGTGGTCTTTGGCCGCGACGTCATCGAGGTCGCCACGTTCCGCGGTCATCATCATAAGGTCAATACCAGCAAACATGTCTCCAGCCGCTCCGACGAAGGCATGCTGCTACGCGACAACGTCTATGGCACCATCGAAGAAGATGCCGAGCGCCGCGACTTCACCGTCAATGCGCTCTACTACAGCATCAAGGATTTCAGCCTGCACGACTTCCACGGCGGCCTGACAGATCTGGAAGCCGGCCTTCTGGAGCTGATCGGCGATCCCGAGACCCGTTACCGTGAAGACCCGGTTCGCATGCTGCGGGCCATCCGCTTTGCCGCCAAGCTGGACCTGGGGCTCAGTGAACGCACCGCGGCACCGATCCGCGAACTGGCTCCCCTGCTGCAGGACATACCACCCGCTCGCCTGTTTGAGGAGACGCTGAAGCTGTTCCTCGCCGGCGATGCGCTGAAAACCTATTACCTGCTGCGCCAGTATGGACTCTTTGCTCCACTGTTCCCTCAGGTCGCCACGCTGCTGACCCCCGCGGGCAACTCACCCTTTGAGCGTTTTCTCGAACTGGCGCTGATCAATACCGATGAGCGCGTTGCCGCCGACCTGCCGGTGACGCCGGCCTTCTTCTATGCCGCCCTGCTGTGGGGTGTAGTGGAAAAACGCAGCCGTGACTTCAGCAACGAGAGCTCGCTGCCACCACAGGATACCCTGATGCTGGCAATGAACGAGGCGATCGATACCCAGATCCGTACCATCGCCATTCCACGCCGCTTCACCACAGACGTGCGTGATATCTGGCTGTTGCAAGATCGCCTGCCGCGCCGCTCCGGTAAGCGCGCCGAACGTCTGCTCGGCCATCCCAAGTTCCGTGCTGCCCTCGATTTCCTCGAGCTTCGCAGCCGTGTCGATGGCCGTCTTAAAGAGTTGGTACAGTGGTGGCAGAACTACCAGCAGAGTCAAGGGGGCGACCAGCAGCCTCATCAGGCTGCTCCGCACCCATACCCGCAAAGCGAAGCGGACGGTGAGCGCAGCAAACCACGCCGCCGCCGGCGTCGTGGCCCTCGTCGTCCCAAGGACGCCCAGGCATGATTCCGGCGTTTATTGCCCTCGGTGCCAATCTCGAGGCACCGCTGAGGCAGATTCAGGCGGCCGTCGAGGCGCTGCGACAGTTGCCGCACAGCCGCTTCGTCGCCTGTTCGCCACTATACCGCTCGACCCCGATGGGGCCGGCCGATCAACCCGATTACATCAATGGCGTCGCCTGGCTGGAGACCGATCTGACCGCGCACGCCCTGCTCGACGCGATGCAACGCATCGAGCTGGACCAGGGACGGGTCCGCAAGGACGAGCGCTGGGGGCCGCGCACCCTCGACCTCGACCTGCTGTTGTTCGGTAACGAGCAGATCAATGACGCGCGCCTGACCGTGCCTCACTATGGCATGAAGCAGCGTGCCTTTGTGCTGTTACCCCTGTCAGATCTGGTGCCCGATCTGGTACTGCCCTGCGGTACCCCGTTGCGCGCACTGGCCGAATCCTGTGATCGCGACGGACTGCAACCGCTCGCCGACACGCTGTAAACGGAGAAGACCCGATGAGCAAAGTCACCATTACCCAGCTGCAGAAAATGAAGCAGGAAGGGCAGAAGTTCGCTTCGATCACCGCCTATGATGCCACCTTCGCCCGTCTGTTCGACGACGAGGGCATCCCCGTCCTGCTGATTGGTGACTCGTTGGGCATGGTCATGCAGGGGCACACCGATACGCTGCCGGTCAGCGTCGACGAGATGGCCTATCACACCCGCTGCGTACGGCGTGGCACCAGCAATGCGCTGGTGATCGCCGACCTGCCGTTTATGAGCTATGCCGATACCGCCAGTGCCTGTGCCAACGCCGCCAAGCTGATGGCCGCCGGGGCCAGCATGGTCAAGATTGAAGGTGGCGACTGGTTGTGTGATACCGTGCGCCATCTCAACCGCAATGGCGTCCCGGTGTGTGGCCACCTCGGATTGACGCCGCAATCGGTGCATGTGTTCGGCGGCTTCCGCGTACAGGGCCGCGATGTCGAACAGGCTGACGAAATCTACCGCAGCGCATTGGCATTGCAGGCTGCTGGCATCCAGTTGCTGGTGCTGGAGTGTGTTCCTGCCGCTCTGGCCGAACGCATCACCAAGGCGCTGCGCATTCCGGTGATCGGCATCGGTGCCGGCAACGGAACCGATGGCCAGATCCTGGTGATGCACGATGCCTTCGGCATCACTTCCGGCTACACCCCGAAATTTACCAAGAACTTCCTCGCCGAAACCGGAGACATCCGCGCAGCAGTACGCCAGTACATGGCGCAAGTTGCTGATGGCTCCTTCCCCGGCCCGGAACAGACCTTCAACTGATCAACCGATCCACGACTCCTGCGCCCCACCCCTCGCGGGGTGGGCTACGCGAAGCGTAACGAGGAACAGTCCATGCTTGTCGTCAACGACATCCCGACGCTGCGTCACACTATTAGCCATTTTCGCCAACAGGGCGACACCATCGCCTTCGTCCCAACCATGGGCAACCTGCACGACGGCCATCTGACCTTGGTCCGCGAGGCACAACAGCGTGCCCGCCGCGTCGTGGTCAGCATCTTCGTCAACCCGATGCAATTCGACCGCGCCGAGGATCTGGCCAACTACCCACGCACCCTGGAACAGGACTGTGCCCGGCTGCGCGCTGCTGGCGTCGATACCGTCTTTACGCCGACGCCGGAGATCATGTATCCCCATGGTCTCGGCGCCCAGACCTACGTCGAAGTACCAGGCATCTCGACCCTGCTGGAAGGGGCACTGCGTCCCGGTCACTTCCGCGGCGTTGCCACCGTGGTGACCAAGCTGTTCAACCTGGTGCAGCCGGATGTGGCGTGCTTCGGGCAGAAGGATTATCAGCAACTGGCCCTGATCCGCCAGATGGTGGCCGATATGGCCATGCCAGTCGAAATCGTCGGTGTGCCGACCGTGCGGGCCGAGGATGGCCTGGCCCTGTCATCACGCAATGGCTACCTGAGCGTCGCCGAACGCGCAATCGCCCCCTTGCTGGCCCGCGTCATGCACCAGTTGGGTCAACGGATCGAACAGGGGGAGCAGGACTATGAGGCCCTGATCCAGCAAGCGACAGAGCAGTTGGATGAGGGCGGTTTCCGCACTGATGCCATCGATCTGGTGGATGCCGATACCTTGTTGCCGCTGGGTGCCCAGAGTCAGCGCGCGGTGATTTTAATGGCTGCCTTCCTGGGGCGAGCCCGGCTGATCGACAACCTGGTGGTGAATTTGCACCCACAAGATAGATAGTTTATAGTCCGCGCGCTGGCAGACCGGCAGCGCCGGGTCAAGTTGGAAAGAGGAACCACCATGCAACGAATTATGCTCCGCGGCAAACTGCATCAGGCCCGAGTCACCCATGCGGTACTGAATTACGAAGGCTCCTGCGGTATCGATCTCGATCTGCTGGATGCCGCCGGCATTGTCGAAAACGAGCAGATCGACATCTACAACGTCGAAACCGGCGACCGCTTTCACACCTATGCCATTGCCGGTGAACGCGGCTCGAAGATGATTTCGCTCAACGGTGCGGCGGCACGCAAGGCTGCGGTCGGCGACCGCGTGATCATCTGCGCCTACGGCGTATTTGATGAAAGCGAAATTGCCAATCACAAGCCGCGCCTGGTCTATCTCGACGCGCAGAACAACATCGCCCGCACCGGCAAGGACATTCCGGTTCAGTTGACCTGAGTGGATCTTCCCCGGCAAGAGGCGGCGTCAGGCCGCCTCTTGGCTTTCTGACACCGCCGATTGGCAAGTAAACCGGCCTCGTCAGCCCCGGCAACCGGCAAAAGGTTGAGCACTTCAGCCCTGCTGGCTAGAATGGCGCATTCCTGACGCCTGACCGTTTTTGCGGTCATTTTGCGGTCCAATGAGCGAGTGAGATGAGTAGTGATATCCGCCTGATTGTCGGCCTGGGCAATCCCGGTCCTGAATATGCCGCCACCCGACACAACGCCGGCGCCTGGTATGTGGCTGAACTGGCAGCCCGCTTCAATGGCATGCTACGCGAGGATGGCAAGTATTTTGGTCTGACGACGCGCGTGCTGATGCATGGACAGGAGGTGCGGTTGCTGATCCCGACCACCTTTATGAACCTTAGCGGCAAGGCGGTCGCGGCATTAGCCAAGTTTTTCCAGATCCCGGTGGAATCGATCCTCGTCGCCCATGACGAGCTGGATCTGCCTCCGGGCGTCGCCCGCTTCAAACTGGGCGGCGGTCACGGCGGCCATAACGGCCTCAAGGACATCATCAGCAAGATGGGTAATAACAAAGAGTTTCACCGTCTGCGTATCGGCATCGGTCATCCCGGTGACAAGAACCAGGTCGCCGGCTTTGTGCTGACCAAAGCGCCGCAGAAGGAGCAGGAACTCATCGACGCCGCCCTCGACGAGGCGCTGCGCTGCACCGACATTCTGTTTCAACAAGATATGACCCGCGCCATGAACCGTCTGCACGCGTTCAAGGCCGGATCCTGACACCTCTGAGAAGGAGACCTCCATGGGTTTCAAATGCGGTATAGTGGGCCTGCCGAACGTCGGTAAATCCACCCTGTTCAACGCCCTGACCAAAGCCGGCATCGAAGCGGCCAACTTCCCGTTCTGTACCATAGAGCCGAATACCGGTGTGGTACCGATGCCGGATCCGCGCCTCGATGCGCTGGCCGAGATCATCAAGCCGCAGCGCGTGGTGCCAACGACGATGGAATTTGTCGACATCGCCGGCCTGGTCAAAGGCGCGTCCAAGGGTGAAGGTCTGGGCAACCAGTTCCTGACCAACATCCGTGAAACCGAAGCCATCGGCCACGTGGTGCGCTGCTTCGAGGACGAAAACATCATCCACGTGGCTGGCAAGGTCAATCCGGCCGAGGATATCGAGATCATCAATACCGAGCTGGCATTGGCCGACCTCGATACCTGCGAGCGCGCCATCCAGCGCGTCCAGAAAAAGGCCAAGGGCGGTGACAAGGATGCCAAGCTGGAGCTGGCCACCCTCGAGAAGTGTCTGCCGCTCCTCTCCGAGGCCGGCATGCTGCGCACCCTTGAGCTCACTGCTGAAGAGAAGGCCGCCATCCGCTACCTGAGCTTCCTGACGCTGAAGCCGACCATGTACATCGCCAACGTGGCCGAAGATGGCTTCGAGAATAACCCCTATCTGGATCAGGTCCGGGCCATCGCCGAACAGGAAGGCTCTGTGGTCGTGCCAGTTTGCGCCGCCATCGAATCCGATTTGGCCGGCATGGAAGAGGAAGACCGCCAGGAGTTCATGGCCGAATTGGGGCTGGACGAGCCAGGCCTCAACCGGGTGATCCGCGCCGGTTACACCCTGCTGAACCTGCAAACCTACTTCACCGCCGGGGTCAAGGAAGTCCGTGCCTGGACCATTCCGGTCGGCGCCACTGCCCCGCAAGCGGCTGGCAAGATCCACACCGACTTCGAGAAGGGCTTTATCCGCGCCCAGACCATCGCCTTTGAAGACTTTATCGCCTACAAGGGTGAACAAGGCGCCAAAGAAGCCGGCAAGATGCGCGCCGAAGGCAAGGATTACATCGTCAAAGACGGCGACGTGATGAATTTCCTGTTCAACGTGTAAATGAAACAGCGCAGCAAACCCCTCCCTCCGTGGAGGGGTTTCTGTTTTTATAAGCCTATAAAGTGATGCGCTTTCAGCCGCTTGCTGTTGCTTTCGTCATCACGGCAGCCTCAAGCGGCCAATTCTTCGCCAGCCAGCGCACCGGCGGGGAAAAAGGGGTTGACGCCCTAGGGTCAGATCCGCATAATTCGCCCGCACAGTTGAGCGGGACACTGCTCAAACGTGAAGAGTAATGGCTATGTAGCTCAGTTGGTTAGAGCATCGCACTCATAATGCGGGGGTCACAGGTTCGAATCCCGTCATAGCCACCATCATTTGGGGTGTCGCCAAGCGGTAAGGCAGCGGGTTTTGATCCCGCCATACCTAGGTTCGAATCCTAGCACCCCAGCCATCACTTAATGGTATGCAGATGATGAGTTTGCTCCCGGCATCATGCCTGGGTTCAAGCCCAACTCAGCAACCAGGGTTTCGTGGCACAAGCATGATGTACCCACTCTCACACGCTGTGTATGCAGAATCCTCGATTGGGGTGTCGCCAAGCGGTAAGGCAGCGGGTTTTGATCCCGCCATACCTAGGTTCGAATCCTAGCACCCCAGCCATCTTCTCATTGAGAACGGCCAGATTCAGGAAACTGCCCCGGATGGGGTGTCGCCAAGCGGTAAGGCAGCGGGTTTTGATCCCGCCATACCTAGGTTCGAATCCTAGCACCCCAGCCATATTTTAATGGTGATGGAAGAGACGCTTTATTTCAGCATCATTGAAAACACTTGCTTCAAATGGCTATGTAGCTCAGCTGGTTAGAGCATCGCACTCATAATGCGGGGGTCACAGGTTCGAATCCCGTCATAGCCACCATTTTTGGGGTGTCGCCAAGCGGTAAGGCAGCGGGTTTTGATCCCGCCATACCTAGGTTCGAATCCTAGCACCCCAGCCATACCTTAAGGGTGATGGATGATACGGTTGATGCCGGTATCATTGGAAACGCTCGCTTCAAATGGCTATGTAGCTCAGCTGGTTAGAGCATCGCACTCATAATGCGGGGGTCACAGGTTCGAATCCCGTCATAGCCACCATTCCCCTCTTGATGTTCACATTCCAGTTTATCCTTGTTCCATCACACCATCGCGACACCTTAGTCTTGACAACGCCATTACGGTGCAGCGTCGGCAGCATGCCCAGGCTTAGAGCCCGAGCGCATAGCGCAGCGCGCGACGTTTAAGCGGGCCGGCACGATCCGCCAGCAGCAAGCCGGCGTTACGCAGCAGTCGCAATGGCGGGAGCGAGTTGCTGAATGCCAAATAAAACGCATCCATTGCCGTCTGCATCAGCAGGTTGTCGCGCTGGCGTTGGCGTTGGTAACGCGCCAGCAGTGCCGGGGCATCCCACGCCTCACCCGCCTGACGGGCGCTCACGATCAGCTGACATAACAGTTCGACATCCTTGAAACCCAGATTGACCCCCTGCCCCGCCAGCGGGTGTATGGTATGGGCGGCATCACCGAGCAGCACTACCCGGTCGGCAACATAACGCTGGGCATGGCGCCGGGTCAGCGCAAAACTGTCTGCGCCCTGGACCTGGCATGCCGGCAAACGTGCCGGAAAATGGTGCCGGATGGCCGCCAGCAGTGCCGCCGGAGGCAACGCCCGTAATTCAGCCACCCGCTCAGGCGTGTCATACCAGACCAATGACGCATGGCGACCGGCCAGCGGCAAAAAGGCGCGAGGCCCGCCAGGGTGAAATTGCTGCCAGGTGATCTCCGGCGCCTCGTCTTCGAGTTCGACATTCACCAGCAGGCACGCCTGGCGGTAATCCCACTGCGTCACGCCAATCCCGGCCTGCTGGCGTACCCGGGAGTGAGCGCCGTCAGCCCCCAACAGCAGTCGCGCCGCAACGCGCCGGCCATCGGCCAGTGTCAGTACAGCCTGCTCAGGGGTGGACTCCAGCTGCTGCCACTGGCTACCAATACTGAATTCGACATTCGGCAAGGTCTGCAACTGCTGCCACAGGGCCAGCTGGATCAGGCGATTCTCGACGATGAACCCCAGCACATCGACCCCCAGCTCGGCGGCGCTGAAGCGGGTCTCGTGCCCTTCCAGCTCCCAGGTCTCGAGACGGCGGTAGGCGCGCAGCCGCATCGCCTGCAGCGCCGGCCAGGCACCACAGGCCTGAATCAGCGCAACCGAGGCCGGGCTTATAGCCGAGACCCGGCGATCCAGCGGCTGATCCGTGGCAAAGGGGCGCGGGGCCTGTTGCTCCAGCAGCAGCACCGACAGCCCGGCCTGGCCCAGCAGGCAGGCGGCGGCGGCACCGACCATGCCACCGCCGACGATCAACACATCATAGTGAGCAACAACCTGGGGATCGGCAGCAACGGACATCTCGGGGCTCCACGGCAAATAACGGTATCAATGGCGATGAGCGGCCATTCTAGCGAGGCCGGCCGCAGGTTGCAGCCCTGATGCGCAGTCGGCAGCGGGAAACCCTTACAAACTGCGCGGTGGTGGCAATCTGGTCAGCACGGTGGCGAGGGGGTAGAATACGCGGTCCAAAGGGCTCGCGCCCGTCTTTCGTACACCATCAGCAAGGCACAGAACACATCGCCATGAGCCAGAAAAAACTGCATATCAAGACCTGGGGCTGTCAGATGAACGAGTATGACTCGTCAAAGATGGCCGATCTGCTGGGCGCGGCCCAGGGCTACGCGACAACCGAAGAGGCCGATGAGGCCGACGTGCTGGTGTTGAACACCTGCTCCATCCGCGAGAAGGCGCAGGAGAAACTGTTCCATCAGCTGGGGCGCTGGAAAGAGCTGAAGAAGCAGAACCCGAATCTGGTGATCGCCGTCGGCGGTTGTGTCGCCTCGCAGGAGGGCGATGCCATCCGCGAACGCGCACCGCAGGTTGATATCGTCTTCGGCCCGCAGACCCTGCATCGTCTGCCAGAGATGATCAAGCAAGTACAGGGCGGACACGGTGCCCAGGTGGACGTCTCCTTCCCGGAGATCGAAAAGTTCGATGCCCTGCCCGAGCCCCGTGCCGAAGGGCCGACCGCCTACGTCTCGATCATGGAAGGCTGTTCCAAGTACTGCACCTACTGCGTGGTCCCCTACACCCGTGGTGAAGAGGTCAGCCGCCCGCTGGATGACGTGCTGTTCGAAATCGCCCAGCTCGCCGAACAGGGCGTACGCGAAGTCAATCTGTTGGGGCAGAACGTCAATGCCTACCGCGGGCCGAGCCATGATGGCGACATCTGCAGCTTCGCCCAGTTATTGCGTCTGGTCGCGGCCATCGACGGCATCGACCGTATTCGTTACACCACCAGCCATCCGATTGAGTTCACCGACGACATCATCGAGGTGTACAAGGACACCCCCGAGCTGGTCAGCTTCCTGCACCTGCCGGTGCAAAGCGGGTCGGATCGCATCCTGACGATGATGAAGCGGCCGCATACGGCACTGGAGTACAAGTCGAAGATCCGCAAACTGCGGGCCGCACGTCCGGACATCACCATCAGCTCGGACTTTATCGTCGGCTTCCCAGGCGAAACCGACGATGACTTCGAACGCACGATGAAGCTGATCGACGAGGTGAAATTCGACATGAGCTTCAGCTTCATCTTCAGTCCACGCCCGGGCACCCCGGCCGCCGACATGCCGGACGAGACACCGATGGAGGTGAAGAAGCAACGCCTGTATCACCTGCAGCAGGTGATCAATAACCAGGCGATGCAATACAGCCGCGAGATGTTTGGCAGCGTCCAGCGCATTCTGGTCGAGGGGCCGTCGAAGCAGGATCTGCTGCAGCTGCGCGGCCGTACCGAGAATAACCGCGTCGTCAACTTCGCCGGCGATGCGCGCCTGATTGGCCAGTTTGTCGATGTCGAGATCACCGAAGTGCTGCCGCACTCGCTGCGTGGCAAGCTGGTACGCACCGAGGCCGAGATGGATCTGCGCCAGAGCGTGCGCCCCAGCGAGATCCTGGCCCGTCGCCCCGATGGGGTGGCCGATGAGCTCGGTGTTGCCACCTTCCGTCCCTGATTGAACAGCGGGCCGCCCGCCGGCCCGCGTGTGAGGATACTTTGAGCCGACATATCACTACCCTCGATCTGCACCTTGAACCGGCCGACAGTCAGCGTCTGGCCAGCCTGTGCGGTCCGTTTGATGACAACATCAAACAGATCGAGCGCCGTCTCGGCGTGGAAATCAACTATCGCAATCATCACTTCCAGATCCACGGTAACAGCGCCCAAGCCGAAACGGTGCGCGATCTGCTGCGTCAGTTATACGTCGAGACCCAACCGACCCGCGGCCAGAAGCTAGTCGATTTGACACCGGATCAGGTGCATCTGGCGATCACGCAATGCCGGGCGCTGGAGCAGGATGAAGAGAGTCAGATTGACACCCCCTATGCCATTCCCCACGGCAAGGAGGTCAACATCAAGACCAAGCGCGGCATGGTCAAACCGCGCACGCCGAATCAGGGCCAATACATCGCTAACATCATCAGCCACGACATCACCTTCGGTATTGGTCCGGCCGGCACCGGCAAGACGTATCTCGCCGTCGCCGCGGCCGTCGATGCGCTGGAGCGTCAGGAAGTCCGCCGTATCCTGCTGACCCGTCCAGCAGTCGAGGCGGGCGAGAAGCTCGGCTTCCTGCCCGGTGATCTGTCACAGAAAGTCGACCCGTACCTGCGCCCGCTGTATGACGCCCTGTTCGAGATGCTGGGTTTCGAGCGCGTCGAGAAGCTGATTGAACGTCAGGTGATCGAGATAGCGCCGCTGGCCTATATGCGCGGCCGCACGCTGAACGATGCCTTCATCATCCTCGATGAAGGGCAGAACACCACGGTCGAACAGATGAAGATGTTCCTGACCCGCATCGGCTTCAACTCCAAGGCGGTGGTCACCGGTGACATCACCCAGATCGACCTGCCGCGGCAGCAAAAATCCGGTCTGCGCCATGCCATCGAGGTTCTCGGCCAGGTCGAAGGACTGTCGTTTAACTTTTTCCAGGCCGGCGACGTGGTGCGTCATCCGGTTGTCGCACGCATAGTGCAGGCTTACGAGGCGTTTGATGAACAGCAACGCCGCGACGATCCCCGCCGCACCAATGCAACAGCCCCTACTACGGAGAACCCGGCATGAGCGTCACCCTCGATCTGCAACTGGCCTGCGCTGACAGCGCCGGCCTGCCGGCGGAAGCCGACTTCCAGCGCTGGCTGGACGCGGCGATTTTGCCGTTCCAGCAAGAGGCCGAAGTTACGGTGCGCGTCGTCGACAGCGCCGAGAGCCATCAGCTGAACCAGACCTACCGTGGCAAGGACAAGCCGACCAATGTGCTGTCATTTCCGTTCGAGTGCCCCCCCGGTGTCGAACTGCCGCTGCTGGGCGATCTGGTGATCTGCCGTCAGGTAGTGGAACAGGAGGCACAGGAGCAAAACAAGCCGTTACTGGCGCACTGGGCGCATATGGTTGTGCATGGCAGCTTGCATTTGTTAGGGTATGACCATATTGAGGATGACGAAGCCGAAGAGATGGAGGCGCTGGAGATCGAGTTTCTGGCCGCTCTGGGCTACGCCAATCCATATCAGGATGATGAGATCTGAGGACAAACCACAGCACCATGAGTGACGAACAGAGTCAGTCCCCCAACCCCAATGCACGCAAGAACTGGCTGGAACGCCTCAGCCACCTGTTTCAGGGCGAACCCAAGGATCGTCATGAACTGGCCGAGGTGATTCAGGATGCCGAAGAGCGCGACGTCATCGACGAGGACACCAAGGAGATGATCGAGGGGGTGCTCGAGATCGCCGAGTTGCGCGTGCGCGACATCATGATCCCGCGCTCGCAGATGGTGACCATCCGCCGTAACCAGCCGGTGGAGACCTTCCTGCCGATCATCATCGACTCTGCGCACTCGCGCTTCCCGGTGATCAACGAGGACAAGGACCACGTCGAAGGGATACTGCTGGCCAAGGATCTGCTGCAATTTGCCTTTGGCCTGACCGATGATCCGTTTGCCTTCGACAAGATCTTGCGTCCGGCGGTCGTGGTCCCGGAGAGCAAGCGCGTCGACCGGTTGCTCAAGGAGTTCCAGCAGCAGCGTTATCACATGGCCATCGTCGTCGACGAGTTTGGCGGTGTCTCCGGCCTCGTCACCATTGAGGATATCCTGGAGTTGATCGTCGGCGAGATCGAGGACGAATACGATGCCGGTGAGGAGCCGGAGCAGATCCGGCGCCTCAGCAAGAGCGTATTCGCCGTCCATGGCCTGACACCCATCGAGGAGTTCAATGACTTCTTCGATGCCAGTTTCAGCGACGATGAGGTCGATACTGTCGGTGGCTTGATCATGCATGCCTTTGGTCACCTGCCGAAGAAGGGCGAGGCCGTGACCCTGGCAGGTTTCAGCTTCAAGGTGCTGCATGCCGACCGCCGCCGCCTACTGCAGTTGCAGGTACGCATTCCCCAGACCCACGAGGCCGAAGGCGAAACGCCGGCTGACGACTAATCTTTACCGGGTGTCGTCGTCCCGATGCCCGTTTATCAGGAAATCAAGATGTTGACGCGGTTACACTCCTTAACCTCAGGCTGGCGTGCCCCTGTGCTGGCCTTGCTTGCCGGCGCCCTGGCCGTCCCCGCTTTCGCGCCTTGGGGGCTTTGGCCCCTGGTACTGCCAAGCCTGTTGCTGTTGTACTGGCTGTTGCAGGAGCAGACGCCACGCCGCAGTGCCTTGCTCGGCTTTAGCTGGGCATTTGGCCTTAACATGCCGGGGCTATGGTGGATCCATGTCAGCATGACCGCCTTTGGCGGCATACCACTGGCGGTAGCCTTCCTGCTGGTCGGCGGACTGGCTGCCTATCTGGCACTCTACCCGACCCTGGCCTGCTACCTGCTGGGGCGTTACTTCCCGCGTGGCGGCGCAGTGCGCCACCTGCTGGCGCTGCCAGCGCTGTGGTTGCTCTCCGACTGGGCGCTGGGCCATGTGCTGACCGGTTTCCCCTGGTTGTGGCTCGGTTACAGCCAGCTCGACAGTCCGCTGATTGGCTGGGCGCCGCTATTGGGGGTGCAGGGCATTACGCTGGCACTGCTGCTGAGCATCGGTGCCCTGCTGGTCGCCTGGCAACAGCGCCGCCTGCCATGGCTGCTGCTGCCGTTGCTGCTGTGGGGTGGTGGCGCCCTGCTGCGTGGCCATGCCTGGACGTCGCCGGGCAAGACACTGGATTTTGCGCTGGTACAGGGCAATATCGCCCAATCGGCCAAGTGGGATCCGAATAACATCAAGCCGACGCTGTTGCGCTATCTGGACATGAGCCGGCCGCACAACGAGGCCGATGTCGTGATCTGGCCCGAGTCCGCCGTGCCAGCGCTTGAGAACGAGATGGAGCCGTTCCTGACCAACCTCGACGCCACCATGCGCGATAACCAGACCGGTTTCATCACTGGCATCCAGTATCTGGATCCGCAGCAGCGCCGCTTCTATAACGGCGTCATCGGCATGGGGCTCATCGACGAGGCGGGTCAACAGCACTATCAATATGCCACCGGCAATCGCTACTATAAGCGTCACCTGGTACCCATTGGCGAGTTTGTACCGTTTGGCGAGCTGCTGCGGCCACTGGCGCCGTTCTTTAACCTGCCGATGTCCTCATTCAGTCGTGGCGACATGATTCAACCCAATGTCGTTGTGCACGGAGCCCGCTTCGCGCCGTCGATCTGCTACGAAATGGCCTTCTCCGACGAATTGCGCCAGAACGTGCATGCCGACACCGATTATATTCTGACGGTCAGCAACGACAGCTGGTTTGGCACCTCCCACGGTCCCTGGCAGCACATGGCGATCACCCGGATGCGCGCCATCGAGTTCGGCAAGCCGGTGATCCGCGCCACCAATAGCGGTGTCACCGTGGCCTTCGATGCCCAAGGCAAGGAGCTGGGTCGTCTGCCGCAGTTTGAACAACAGGTACTGCGCGTCAAGGTACCCTCCGCCAGCGGCGAAACCCCCTATAACCGCATCGGCAGCTGGCCACTGCTGCTGTGGGTCGCGGCCGCACTGCTGTCGGCGTTTGGTCTCAGCGGCGCATTCCGGCGCCGCCGCTAATCTCGACACGCTGGCGTGGCAAGCCGCCACGCCAGCCGATCCGCGGCCAATCTGGTTGTCATGGCACTCACACCCGGATCGTCAGAGCGGGGGAATGGCGACCGCGGTAGGTATGTCAGGTCAGTGGGTTGCTTAATTATTCAATTACTTACTTAATTACTTAATTACTTAATTACTTAATTACTTAATTACTTAATTACTTAATTACTTAATTACTTAATTACTTAATTACTTAATTACTTAATTACTTAATTACTTAATTACTTAATTATTTAATTATTTAATTATTTAATTATTTAATTATTTAATTATTTAATTATTTAATTATTTAATTATTTAATTATTTAATTATTTAATTATTTAATTATTTAATTATTTGAATTTTCATGGTAACGCATTGATTTTAAACACTCTTGCAAACAGAAGCGCCCTTATCTGGCCAGAGAGGCGGGAATGGCATCATTCTGCAAACTGCAGGCCGAGAAATAACACGGCCACATACGGGGTGTGGCGCTATATTCGCGCAGGGCGTGCCAGCCCCTGCGCGATACGTCAAGGCATCACAGCCGGCGCAAACACCAGATAAAATAGCTACCGCCCAGCAAGGAGGCGACCAGCCCCGCCGGGATCTCGTTGGGAAAGAGCAACTGACGCCCCAGCCAATCGGCGGCCACCATCAGCAGGCCACCGAGCAGCATGGCACCATACACCTGCTCCCGGGCTCGACTCAGCCCCAGCATGCGTGCCAGGTGGGGGGCCAGCAGGCCGACAAACGACAAGGGCCCCACCAGCAGGGTCGACACCGCCGTCAGCAACGCCACCAGCAACAGCAGCCCGGCCCGTGCCCGAGCCACCGGTACGCCAAGCGATATTGCCATCTCGGCACCAAACGGCAGCATATCCAGCCAGCGCCATAGGAAACGCACCCCCAGCCCGGCCAGCAACAGCAACAACAGCGCAGGCGCGGCCACGTGCCAGCTGACGAAGTAGGTCGAGCCCGAGAGCCAGGCCAGCATCTGTTGGGTGGAGGGATCACTCTCGGCCAGTGCCAGCGTCTGCACCGGCTCCAGCAGGGCCGTCAGCGCCACACCGGTGAGCAACAGCCGATCCTGAGCCAGTCCATGGCGTCGGTTGAGCCGCAACAACAGCAACAACATGGCGCCCGCCCCCAACGCCCCGGCCAGCAACAGCCCCCCGGCCGACAGCGTCGGCCACAGTTGCAACGCCAGGATCACCGCCATGGCACAGCCGCCACTGATGCCCAACAGCTCTGGGCTGGCCATCGGATTGCGTGCAACTCGCTGTATCAGGGTGCCGGCCAGCGCTAACAGCATGCCAGCACACAGTGCCGCAGCCACGCGTGGCAGTCGCCATTGATAAACCGCAGACCACAGCTCGCTCTGCCACCCTTGTGCCGCGCTGCCATAACCGGTCATCAGTGCCAGCAACAAACAGACCAGGGTGCCGGCCGCCAATCCCCACAACAGTCGCCCGGGATGGCGATGGCGCGACGGCGGCGTTTCAACTGGCGAGCTGGCCGGTGTCGACGACGTCAGTTTCAAGCGCGGAATCAGCCACAACAGCAAGGGGGCGCCCAGCAACGCCGTCATTGCCCCGGTCGGCAGAAACCAGCCCAGTTGCTCATTCAACGGCTGCAAAAGCAGATCCGTGGTCAACAACATCAGACCACCCAACAATGTCGCCCAACCAAATCGGGCTGCCAGCGTGCGCGCACCGAGCAACCGCACCAGCGCCGGTGCCGCCAGGCCAATGAAGCCGATTACCCCGACGGTCGCCACGACGATGGCAGTAAGAAAAATGGCCAACACCAGCGCCAGCAACCGCAACAGTGGCAACGCCGCCCCCAGGCTGCGCGCACTCGCCTCGTCCAGCGCCAGCACTGCCAGCGGACGCAACAGCAGCACGCCCAGTGCCAGTGCCAGCGTTAACCGCGGCAACAGGCAGTGGACGCCCTGCCAGCTGGTCTGGGCCAGCGAGCCCGCCCCCCACACCAGCAATCCGCTCAGTTGCTCCTGATAAAACAGTAACAGCGCCGTACTGACGGCACCGAAAAACAGATTGACCACCAGCCCGGCCAGCACCGTCAGCGTGGGAGCCAGACCGCGGCGCCAAGTCAACGCCAGTACCAACAACATGGCGGCGCAGCCACCAGTCATCGCCACGGCCGTTGTCCCCTGTTGCAGCGTCGCCGGCGCCAGCAGCGTGGCCAGCAGCAACGCCAGCTGGGCCCCGGAGGCGAGACCCAGCGTACTCGGGGCAGCCAGGGGGTTGCGCAAAACCTGCTGCAACAAGACCCCGGCGGCGCTGAGCGCGGCACCGCACAACAGCGCCAGCACCAGACGTGGCCACCAGGTGTAAAACAACACCGCCTGCGGCAATCCAGCCGCCGGCGATGGCCAGCCCAGATCCGTGACGGCGAGCATCGGATAACGGCTGTGCAGCGTCTGGTAGGCGGCCCATAGTGACGCCAGCAGCAACATCAGGGCGCAGATCCCCAGCCGCCGCAGCGACGTGGCGTTACTGTACCTGGACATAGCGCGCCCTCCTGCACTCGGCTGACACCTGCATTGGCAGCACCTGCGCCAGCTCGCTGGCAAAACGACTGGCCGCAGCCAGCCCACCATAACTCCATACCGCCGGAATGGTGGCGACGCGCTGGGCACGCACCGCCGGGATCAGCGGCCACAATCCACTGTGTTGCAACTGTTCGGCCACCCCCAGCGGCAGCGGCTCCACCACCAGCAGGCGCGCCTCAGGATACGCTGCCAGCTCTTCCAGGGTGGCGGTACTGAACCCCCAATAATTGGTCGGGCGGCGCCAGGCATTCGGCAAGTGCAGCTGCTGCAGTACGGCGTGGAACAGACTGTTGACGCCATAGACGCGCACATGGCGTGCATCAATAAACTGCACCACCAGCAGCGGGCGCCGGCTGGATACACACTGGTCAATGGCGCTCAGTTGCTGTTGCAGGAGTTGCAGTAGCTGCTCACCCTCTCGCTCACGGCCCACCAGCGCCGCCACCTCGCGCGTTGCCGAGAACAGGCGCTGCCACAGATCCTCTCCCGGTTGATAGAGCGCGACACTGGCCACAGGCGCAATCTGCTGCAACGTCGGGCGTATGCTGTTGTAGAACGATGACAGGATGATCAGGTCAGGCTGCAAGGCGGCCAGCAGTTCCCGATTCGGTTGCATGCGCAAACCGACATCCACCACCTCGGCCGGCAGGGCCGGAGCGGCGACCCAGTCGTCATACGCCGCTTTCTGCGCGACACCCAGCGGGGTGACACCGAGCAGCAGCAGGGTCTCGGCGACCGTCCAGTCGACGGTAATGATGCGTTGCGGGGCCGCCTGGGCCAGGGGTAACGATAGTGCCAATGCCAGCCCGAACAAGCACAGCCGCAGCGCGGCAAAGGCTTGAGTCATACGGGCACCGCCACGCTGTGCCGCCCTTGCGGCGCCGTCAGCACCTGCATCGCCACACCATAGATCGCCTGCAACGGCTGCGGTTGCATCAGCTCAGCCGGTGTCCCTTGTGCCAGGATCCGCCCCGAATGCAGTGCCACCAGCTGGTCACAGTAGCGCGCCGCCATGTTGATGTCGTGAATCACCACGATCACCCCCAGCTCCAGTTCTCGGCTCAAACGATGAATCAGTGCCATCACCTCGGCCTGATGCGCCACATCCAGCGCAGCCAGTGGCTCATCCAGCAGCAAGAACCGGCTCTGCTGCGCAATCAGCATCGCCAGATAGATCCGTTGCCGCTCGCCGCCAGAGAGGGTCTCCACCAAGCGTTCGGCGAGCGCCGCCGTGCCTGTCAACGCAATCGCCCTGTCGATCTGCTCACGGTCCTCCGCGGTTTGCCGCCCCAACAAGCCATGCCATGGGTAGCGGCCAAAGGCGATCAACTCTCGCCCAGTGAGGCTCTCGGCCAGCGGTAGATGTTGCGGCAGGTAAGCCACCTGTCTGGCAAACGCCTTGGTCGACCAATGGGCCAGCGGGACGGCATCAAAACAGATCTCACCACCACTGCATGGATATTGCCGAGCCAGCAATTTGAGCAAGGTGGACTTTCCCGAGCCGTTATGGCCGATCAGTCCATAGACAGTCCCCTGTTCAAAGCGGATGTCAGTAGGGTGCAGCAGCGGTTTGCCATCGATGGCATAACCGGCAGCGATCACATCAAACATGGTTTCATTTCAGGCGGGAAAACAGTGACGCTATGATAATGGGAATAACTATCATCTTCTACTCAAAGATGCCCCTCACGCCATCCACGCTTAGTTTAGCGCTGCGCGCGTCGGAAGTGATGCTCGCTGTTAGCCTCGCCAACAGCAATAAATCCTTGTTTTTCCAACACTCTTACCGATGATTGGTTGCCATGGGCGACCCATGCGAACAAGGGGCATGGCGGACAAAGCGGCAAGAACATCGTCAATGCGGCCGTCATAATCCCCTGTTGCCACCGGTCTCGGTGCAACCAGTAGCCAATATGCCACTCCTCGTGCAACCGATAGCAGACCAGATGACCCATCAATTCGCCATCCAGAAACAGGCTGCGGCTCAGCACTTGAGGATCCTGCAGCTGCTGTGACCAATGGCGCATGAAATCGGCTTCGCTGCGAGCCACAACACCCGCGCAGCGGCAGGCCTGCTCATCGCTTTGCATCACCCACAACAGCGGCAGGTCTTGGCCTTGTGTCGGCAACAACTGCAGTCGTTGTTGCCAGAGCGCCGTCCGCAAACGCGAACGGACCGCCATCAGCGCAAAGCCGAGCAAATTGGCACCACGCCAACGTGCCGGGGCTGCGACATCGGGGTGATCCTCATTCCGACCAATGCTCCAGATGGTATCGGTCGGATTGGCGGAGACCAGCACCTGCCGCTCTGTCGATAGCAGATAGCTGGCCAGCTCAGGGTGCTGGGAAAATTTAAGCCAGTTGCCCTGCTCGACAATGGCATAGCGCGCGGCCGACCAGACGCCCTCATCGTAGCCACTGACCTTACGCCCCAGATATTGGGCTTCAGCAGGGTCATGACTGGCGGCGATCCGGGCATGAATGGCGTGATCACCGAACAGGCGCGCCTTGGCCGCCATCATGAAGTGCTCCGCCGTGGCAAAGGTATTGCCCTCCCAGACGATGGTTGCCGGCCACCACTGACACAGGCAGCCTTTGCCGCTAGCCGAGCCCGAGGTCGGTATCGGCCCCCAGAATGGCAGGTACGTTAACGGCGCGACCTGGTGTCGCGAGACCAAAGCCAGCCAGGCCGAGCTGACGCCGGCCTGTTCCAGAATTCCGGCGTTGATCATCGTCACTCAACCGCGCACGGGCGTCGCACGGGAGAGCTTCCACATGGCATATTCCGCCCTGTGACTGGCGCGATTGGCCCGGCCATTGATCGAACACCAGAGCATCAGCTCGTTGACCTCGACGGGAACCGCAACCGCACGCAAGCCATTGGCTTCCATCTCCTTGATGTTACGCCTTGCCATCACCAGCCACGCCTCAAAGGTTTCCTCAAAACGGTCTGGATCTTCAGCTAATGCCTTGACCTTAAACCAGTTCTCCGGATTGTACCAGGCCACCGCTGCCGCCGCTTTCGGCGCTTGCTTGCGCGCCCGCAATCTGTCCATCAGTGATGTTTTTTTCATGTTCTTATCCTCAAAGCTCATGGCGTTTGAGCCCAGTATGCCGTGTCCACAGGGCCGAGACCGCAATCGCGTGACGGTTATCGGCGCTGGCGCACGCACTGGTGATTTTTACAGCATTATGCGTCCTTCAACCCCAGCCGGCGCGCCAGCTTGTGCAGATTGCTGGCATCCAGCGCCAGCACCCGCGCGGCCTGGGCCCAGTTGTCCTGCTGCTGGCTTAGCGTACGTCGAATCAACTCGCGCTGAAACTGATCCACCGCCGCCTTCAGGGACAGCTCCGTCATCGCCGGTACACCGAGCGTCGCCTCCGCCACGACAGTGGCCACCTCTGCCTCCAGAGGCAACAGCCCGAGTTGCGACGTATCGAGCGTCAATATGCTGTTACGAGTCGAGGCTTGGCTGGCAACCCGTAACGCCGCACGACTGATGACATGTTCCAGCTCGCGGACGTTGCCAGGCCAAGGATAGCGACACAAGGCGGCTTCGGCGGCAGCCGACAGGCGTAGACTACGACACCCCAGGCGCGCCCGGTTCAGCTCCAGAAAGTAACCGGCCAATAACAACACATCGTTCCCGCGCTCGCGCAAAGGGGGAATCGGTAGCGGATACACCGACAGCCGGTGGTAGAGATCGGCACGAAACACGCCGTCACGCACCTGCTCGGCCAGTTGGCGATTGGTGGCGGCAATGATACGCACATTGACCTTGCGCGGTCGGTCCTCGCCCAGGCGCTGGATTTCACCATTTTGCAGCGTGCGCAGTAATTTGGCCTGCACCGCCAGGGGCAACTCCCCGACCTCATCGAGAAACAGGGTCCCGCCATCTGCCGCCTCGAAACGCCCGGCGCGCTCCTGGCTGGCACCGGAGAAGGTGCCTCGGGCATGCCCGAATAACTCGCTCTCGGCCAGCGACTCCGGCAAGGCAGCGCAGTTGACCTGCACCAGGGGCGCAGCCTGCCGCGGCGATGATGCATGCAGCCGCCGCGCCACCAGCTCCTTTCCGACACCGGTCTCACCCAACAGCAAGACCGGCAAATCAGAGCTGGCGACGGTCTCGATCTCTTGCAATAGACGCCGAAAAGCCGGGCTCTGACCCAAAAGGGAGGGCTCGTCCGCGTGCAGGCGCGCAGGTTCTGCCGCCGCCAACACCGCCATCCGGCTCTGTGTCTCAAGGCGATTGACTCGCAGCGTCAGGGCAGTCACATCGTGCCACTGCTGCAATTGTTGCAACGAGTCCGCATCAAACGCCGTGTCCTGCAGGCCATCCAGGGTCAGTACGCCCCAGGGCTGCCGCTCCAGTCGAATCGCCATCCCCATACAGGCATGCACCGGTAGCGGTTGTCCACTGTGGGCGGCCACCAAACCATCATAAGGATCCGGCAAGTCGCAGTCGGCGGAAAAATACGCCCCCGACTCGGCCGCCAGCAATGCGGCCAGCCGCGGTTGCTGGGCAACCACAAAGCGTCTGCCCAGCGTCTCCTGAACCAGCCCATCAATGGCGAGCGGACTCAAGACATCGCCGTCACACTGCAAGAGTGCCACCGCATCGCAGGAAAAATGGTGGCGTAACGACGCCAACAAGTACTGCAAACGCCGCATGGGGTCCTGCTCAACTAACAGGTTGTGCAACAATCGGGGATCGGACATAGCATGGTAAAAAAAACCATTCAAAGGTATATAAAACCATATTCTATCGAGGTCAAATTTACCATTTTTTTAAATAGTCATTAATTATCAATAGTTTAATATTTGGCATCTTCCTTGCCATTAGAAGACCGTATTTCTGATGATGCGATAGGAGAATGTCATGTCACTGCTTGCCCGCTCTTTGGCCGAACTGGTCTGCGACCGTCCCGGCGCCAGCGCTATCTTCCACCGCCACCGTCTCGACTTTTGCTGTGGTGGTCAACAATCATTAGCCGAGGCGCTGGCTGCGCGTGGCCTTGATGCCGAGCCCATTGTCGCCGAACTGGAGGCATTACCTCAGGGACACGACAACGATATCGACTGGCGCCAAGCCGACAGTGCCCGTCTGATAGAACACCTGTTGACCCGCTTTCACACTGTGCACCGGGCACAACTGCCGGAGCTGATCCGCCTGGCTCGTCGGGTCGAGCAGGTACATCGTGACCGCCCTGGCTGTCCACGCGGCCTGGCATCCCAGCTGATGCTGATGGCCGAGGAGCTGGAGTCGCACATGCAAAAAGAGGAGCAGATCCTGTTCCCGCTGTTCCAGCAAGGTGAATTAGCACTGGCAGCTGGCCCTGTTCGCGTCATGGAGGCCGAGCATGAACAGCACGGCAGCAGTCTGGAGCTCATCAGTGAACTGACGAATGACATCACGCCGCCGGAAGGCGCCTGTGTGACCTGGCGCGCCCTGTATCAGGGGTTACGTCAGCTGCGCGAGGACTTGATGCTGCATATCCACCTGGAAAACCATCTGCTGTTCCCGCGGGCACAGGTTTGAGACGGCATGCTGACCCTGCGAAGCATAGGGATTTGTGATATAGTCCACGCCCGTTTCGCATCCTGAACAGGAGAATATCATGAGCATCGAAGCCAGCCTGATGGCGCGCAGTGGCGCCAAATGTGAACTGTGTGCCGCCGAGCAGGCGCTGGACGTGTACGCCGTTCCGGCTTCACCCAGCGAGGATGCCGACCATAGCGTGCTGCTGTGCGCCGACTGCCGCAGCCAACTGCAAACCGCCGGTGATAGCAACCGCTGGCGTTGCCTGAGTGACAGCATGTGGAGTCCGGTCCCAGCGGTACAGGTACTGGCATGGCGCCAACTGCACTTCCTCAGCCAGCAGGGTGAACACTGGGCTCAGGAGCAATTGGACATGCTCTATCTGGATGATGAGACCCGGCAGTGGGCAGAAGCAGGTGCCACCCACAGCGCACAGGATGACGATGCCGAGGCACCGACACTCGACTCTAACGGCAATCCTCTGCAGGAAGGTGACAGCGTCACCCTGATCAAGGACCTGGAGGTCAAGGGCGCCGGTTTCACCGCTAAGCGCGGCACCCTGGTCAAGGGCATTCGCCTGACCAACAACCCCCTGCACATTGAAGGCAAGGTCAACGGCATCCAGATTGTCCTGGTGGCCGCCTACTTGAAAAAGGCCTAGGGCGTGCATGCCAAGCGCATAAAAAATGGGAGCCAGGCTCCCATTTTTTTTCTGCAGTTGCCGTTTAGCCCGCCAGCACCACGCGGTTACGTCCCGAAGCCTTGGCGCGATAGAGCGCCTTGTCTGCCCGGTTAAGCACACTGGTGCCGCTCTCTTCCTGATATTCGGCAACACCGGCACTGACGGTCACCGCCAGCGCCTCGCCATTTACATCCATCGTCATGACCGCGACCGCATCACGGACCTTCTCCGCCAGCGCCACCGCCGCCAGGCCATCGCACTCCGGCAATAACACGACAAACTCCTCCCCCCCCCAGCGGCAAACGACGTCCGAACTGCGAACCAGGGACTGCACCTGTTGCGCCACCCGCCGCAACGCCATGTCACCGACGTTGTGACCAAAGCGATCATTAACCTCTTTGAAGTGGTCAATATCAAACAGAATCAGCGAGATAGGCGATTGCTGGCGCCGGCTTTGTGCCAACAGGTGGTCGAAGGTAACCTGAAAAACCTGACGGCTGATGGTCCCGGTCAGCTTGTCGGTTGAAGCCATCTGTTCGATGCGCCGCTGATAACGCCCAAGCGTCAGATTGGCGATGAACAGGATCAGCAACGTAACCGCGCCACTGACCAGCAGATTGCCCCAAAGCGTAGTCTGCAATTGCGACTCGGATTCATGGGTCGTCTGCTCGACCATCAGATACCATTTGAACTCAGGCACCAGACGGCTGTTGAGGAACACGGGGACGCCATCGCGCTCATATTGATATGAGCCACTAGGGGTCGTAAGAATCCGTGTTGCCAACGGTGCCAGCACTGGGTCTTCATGCAGCGAGTTGGCACCGTGAAACCGCTTGCCGTGTAATGTCACCTGACCGGATTGGTCAACAAAGTAGACAGTGCGGTTATAGCGCTGCTGGTACTTTTCGATCAGATGGCGCACCTTGTCGACCGCCAAGCCGACTCCGGTGACACCGATCAGTCCCTTGTTAAAGTCATAGACCCGGTAGTTGACGAACACTGTGGTCTTGTTGCGATCGGCCGTATCCTGATCGATGTTGATCTCATACTCTTCGCCGGGCGCCAGGTCCCGTACCCGATAGTACCAGCTATCCGCCGGATCGGTCGGACTGACCGTCTTCAAGACACCGGAGGAGTGGTAATATTTGCCGCTCTTGTCTGAGACGAAAAAGCTGGTAACAGTGCCGAATCGGTCCTGCAGCTCCTTCAGGTAACGCACCATGGGCGCCGGCTCTTTTTCATCCTGCAACGCCCAGTCACGCACGAAGGTGTCATGTGCCATCAGCGATGAGATAAAGATCGGCCGCAGTAAATCCTGCTGGATTTCGGAATAGATGTTGTCACTGGTCAGCGGCAGCGTGTTGTATTCGATCTGCTCACTCAGTGAATTGTGGGCAACCCGGTAACTACTCCAGCTGGTCAGAAAAAATGCCGATAGCAGTATCAGGCTCAACGCCCAGACAAACTTGCGTTTATCGCTCCACAACAGATTTGGCATGACTTACTCCATCCTGGCCCGGCTCGCTACCTTGCAAACCAGGCCGCAGTGTACACAGGCGCCGAGGGGTGAGACAACGCCCGACTGGAGGTCAAACCCAAAAATTCACTGACGTAGGCGCCAAGCTGCTCCCCTGCGCTCGCCGCATCCACGACAGACGCTTTTTTGATGACCAATCAAAACAATATGCTTATGATTTTTAAATAAAATACTCGTCTTGCTGGCAGTGATGCTACGGCTGCGCCGCCTTGCTGGCTGACGACGCAAGCCGGAATCCGCAGACAAAAAAGGCGACCATCCGGTCGCCTTTTCTTCCCTGCTGGCGATCAATTCTCGCTGGCAATCACAATCGGATTCAGACGCAGCGGGACGCCGGTGCGCTGTTCCAACGCTTGCTTCACGGCCAGTGAGTCCGTATCGGCGTGGGCGATGAAACGGGTCAGCGCCGGAGTCATCGGCAACGGCACCGACATGTTTGAGTTCAACTCTTCATGAGTTCGGGACAGCGGCTCGTGAACTTCGATATAACGCCCGCCATCCGGCTCAACCGAGGCTTTGACCGGTTGGTTGACGAACTGGACACGCGTACCGACAGGAACCTGCTTGAACAGGTATTCGATATCGTCATTGCGCAGACGCACGCAACCGTGGCTGACACGCAGACCAATACCGAAGGAGGCGTTGGTGCCATGAATGGCGTACAGACGACCGATATACAGTGCAAACAACCCCATCGGGTTGTCCGGGCCAGCCGGCCATACCGCAGGCAAGGGCTCACCCTTGGCCGCATATTCGGCGTGTACCTTAGCGGTCGGAGTCCAGGTCGGATTGGCTTTCTTGCGTTGCACCGTGGTCACCCAGTTTTCCGGGGTATCAGTGCCCAATTGACCGATACCGATCGGCAGAACTTCGACAACGTTGCGCCCCTTCGGGTAGTAATACAGACGCATCTCGGCCACGTTGATGATGATGCCTTCACGCGGCGCATCCGGCAGGATCAACTGATGCGGGATCAGCAGCGTGCTGCCTGGCTTGGGCAGATAGGGATCGACGCCCGGGTTCGCTTCCAGCATGTTGGTCAAGCCGAGCTGGAACTGGGCCGCAATGGCTTCCAGCGGCAGATTGCCTTCCGGGACTGTGTATTCCTGATTTTCACCAATCAGACGGCTTCCCGCTGGCGGCAGCGGATATTCGAGCGCAGCAGCCGGCTGGCTGATGAGTACCAGAGCACCCAGCAGTGCGGAGGCAGCGGAGCGGAGCTTGTTCATAGCGTTCCTGTATCGTTGTCGTTGGCCAAAGCAACCCACCAAGCTGGTGAGCCAGGTAGACCCGCACCCCAAGCCGGAGCGGTTCGAGGATACGTGGTAACCGGGACGGCATTTTTCCCCTAAGAGAATAAAAATTCAACTTGGATGTGAGACAAGGCGCATAAAAAAAGCCTGCGTAACGAGCAGGCTTCGATTTCAGAGCGCAAATGCCGCATTAAGGCGCCAGCGGCTCGCGATGAAAACGGGTACCACCACATTGGATGCAGCTGACTATCCGTTCCGGATGTAACACCTCACGCCGATAGCCGCATTGTTCGCACACCAGAACCCCCAGCCCCATGCGCTCACCGGCAAGAAAGACCCCCTTGTGCTGGACCTCGTCCAGGACCGAGATCCACTCAACCTGAGTGCGATCGGTCAATTCCAGCAACCAGCCCCAGACCGAAGTCTGCAGTGCCTGGTAGAAAGCCGAGTCCCGATAGCCGCCAGGCGCCTGATCAAAATCCTGCAAGTCGCGACGGACATATTCGCGTATCAAGGCCCATTCATCGCGCGTCAGCTCACCCGCGGCCTCCAGGTAGGCCTGCGTTTTCTCCAGCAGGCTCTGTAGTGAGGCACCGGGATCGGCGTCCTGCCACTCCTGTTTCAGGCGCTGGATAAAGACTTCATAGGCTTGCTGTTGTCTTGGCATGGTGGCTCTCCTTCCTCATCGGGCAGGCGGGTTGATGCCATTGCCGGCAGTGCCAACCCGCCCCGCTATTGTTGGCAAGGGCGTTAATCAGTATTCTATGGCCATTTTCCAACAGGATAGTCTATCCAATTCACACATATCGGATGTCACTGATGTCAGCCATGCAAGAGCACTACAATCCCCAGGAACTGGAATCCAACGTCCAGCAGCATTGGGCCAAGAACCTGACGTTCAAGGCCGTGGAAAAGGTCGACAAGGAGAAGTTCTACTGCCTCTCCATGTTCCCGTATCCGTCTGGTCGTCTACACATGGGGCATGTGCGCAACTACACCATCGGTGACGTCATCTCCCGCTTCCAGCGCCTGAATGGCAAAAACGTCATGCAGCCCATTGGCTGGGACGCCTTCGGCCTGCCGGCAGAAAACGCCGCCATCAAGAACAACTCGGCCCCGGCCAAGTGGACCTACGAGAACATCGAATACATGAAGGGCCAGCTGAAGATGCTGGGCCTCGGTTACGACTGGGATCGTGAAGTCGCCACCTGCACCCCGGACTACTACCGCTGGGAACAGTGGTTCTTCACCGAACTGTTCAAGAAAGGGCTGGTCTACAAGAAGACCTCCTCGGTCAACTGGTGTCCGAACGACCAGACCGTGCTCGCCAACGAGCAGGTCCAGGACGGCTGCTGCTGGCGTTGCGACACCCCGGTGGAGCAAAAAGAGATCCCGCAGTGGTTTATCAAGATCACCGCCTACGCCGAAGAGCTGCTCACCGATCTGGACAAGCTGGATGGTTGGCCGGAGATGGTCAAGACCATGCAGCGCAACTGGATTGGTCGCTCCGAAGGGCTGACCATGACCTTCGCGGTCGACGGAAGCACCGACACCTTCGACATCTACACCACCCGTCCGGATACCCTGATGGGCGTGACCTATGTGGCGATTGCCGCCGGTCACCCGCTGGCCAAGCAGGCCGCAGAACACAACGCCGAATTGGCCGCCTTCCTCGAAGAGTGCAAGAACACCAAGGTCGCCGAAGCCGAACTGGCTACCATGGAGAAGAAGGGTATGGCCACCGGCCTGTATGCCCTGCATCCGCTGGATGGCCGCCGTGTCCCGGTGATGGTCGCCAACTTCGTGCTGATGGACTACGGCACCGGCGCCGTGATGGCGGTACCGGCCCACGATCAGCGTGACTTTGAATTCGCGCAGAAGTATGGCCTCGACATCCGTGCCGTGATCCGTCCGGCCGATGGCAGCGAACTGGATATCTCCGCTGCTGCCTACACCGACAAGGGTGTGCTGTTCAACTCTGGCGAGTTTGACGGGCTGGATTTCCAGGCCGCCTTCAATGCCATCTGCGACAAATTGGTGGCGCTCGGCAAGGGCGAGAAGACCATCAACTACCGCCTGCGTGACTGGGGCGTCTCCCGTCAGCGTTACTGGGGTGCGCCAATCCCGATGCTGAATCTGGAAGATGGCACCGTGGTGCCGGCCCCCGCTGACCAACTGCCGGTGATCCTGCCGGAAGATGTCGTGATGGATGGCGTGCAGAGTCCGATCAAGGCCGATGCCAACTGGGCCAAGACCACCTATCACGGCCAGCCAGCCCTGCGCGAAACCGACACTTTCGACACCTTCATGGAGTCCTCCTGGTATTACGCGCGCTACTGCTGCCCGGACTATCAGGAAGGCATGCTCGATCCGGCCAAGGCCAACCACTGGTTGCCGGTCGATCAGTACATCGGCGGTATCGAACACGCCTGTATGCACCTGCTGTATGCGCGCTTCTTCCACAAGCTGCTGCGCGATGCCGGCATGGTGCAAAGCGACGAGCCGTTCACTCGCCTGCTGTGTCAGGGCATGGTGCTGGCCGATGCCTTCTACTACACCGACAACGGCGCCCGTGTCTGGGTCAGCCCGGTCGATGTCAAGGTCGAGCGTGACGAGAAGGGTCGCATCACCAAGGCGGTCGACAACCAAGGTCGTGAAGTGGTGCATGCCGGCATGACCAAGATGTCCAAGTCGAAGAACAACGGCATCGACCCGCAGCTGATGGTGGAACGCTACGGCGCCGACACTGTGCGTCTGTTCATGATGTTCGCCTCCCCGGCTGACCTGACCCTCGAGTGGCAGGAATCCGGTGTCGAGGGTGCACAACGCTTCCTGCGTCGTCTGTGGAAGGCGGTGGCCGAGCACGTCGCGCGTGGCGACGTCGCCGCGCTGGATGTCGCCAGCCTGACTAACGAGCAGAAGACCCTGCGCCGTGAACTGCACAAGACCATCGCCAAGGTCTCCGATGACATCGGCCGCCGTCAGACCTTCAACACCGCGATCGCTGCGATCATGGAGCTGATGAACCGTCTGGCCAAGGCCCCGCAGGAGCGCGCGCAGGATCGTGCCCTGACCCAGGAAGTGCTGAGCAATGTGGTATTGATGCTCTATCCGATTGTGCCGCATATCGGCTTCGCTTTGTGGCAGGCTCTGGGGGGCAGCGGGGATATTGACCATGCCGCCTGGCCGCAGGCTGACAGCGCCGCGCTGGTCGAAGACGAAAAGCTGGTGGTGGTGCAGGTCAATGGCAAGGTGCGGGGTAAAATCACCGTCGCCGCGGACGCGAATGAAGATCAGGTCAAGGCGTTGGCCTTTGCCGATGCCGGTGTGGCCAAATTCACCGACGGCAAAGAGGTTCGCAAGGCCATCTATGTGCCGGGCAAGCTGTTGAACCTGGTGGTGGCATAAGTGAACGGCTTCCTCACCCGTCTGCTGGGGTTGCTGCTGCTCGGCATCACGCTGAGCGGGTGTGGATTTCATATGCGCGGAGGGGATTCCATCCCCTCGGTGCGTGAAATCACCTTGATCGGCGATGAGCGCGATGATCTCTACCGCTCGGTGGCCATGCGTTTGCAGCGGGTCGGCGTCAGCATAGTCCCGGCCAAGGAGGGCGTTCCCGAGCTCAAGCTGGGTTTGATGCAAACCAAGATTCAGGTTGCCTCGGTGGACAGTCGTGCCCAGAACGTTGAGTACATCATGCTGTTCAACACCGAATATACCGTCACTGAAGCCGGGCACCCAACGCAGCGCTTTACCGCCGCGTTCAACCGCAGTTTCCTGAACAAGAGTTCGGAGGCATTGGCCTCCAGCCGGGAACAGGAACAACTGCGGGATGAGATGCGCGAACAGACGGCAGAGCTGATCCTCATCCAGCTCAGTCGCGTGAAGTTCTGATGCGACTCTACGCCGAACAGCTGCAAGACAATCTCAAAGCAGGGCTCAAGCCCTGCTATCTGGTGTTTGGCGACGAGCCTCTGCAAAAGCAGGAGTGTCTGGATGCCATCCGCCAGGCGGCCGCCGCACAGGGCTATACCGAACGCCACAGTTACACCCTCGACGACAACCCGGAATGGCAGCAGATCGAAGCTAGCTGTCATGCCATGAGCCTGTTTACCAGCCGGCAAATCATCGAACTTGAGCTCGGAGAAAAACTGCCGCGGGACTGGGCAGAGAAGTGCCAATCGCTGGCTAATGCTCTGCACCCGGACCTGCTGCTGATCCTGTTTGGCCCCCGGCTGTCGGCGGCACAAACCAAAGCCAAATGGTTTGATAACCTGTCGCGGCAAGGGGTCTACATCCCGATCAATTTTCCAGACAGCCGATTCTTCCCGCGCTGGATGCAACAGCGGGCCCAGCTCAACGGCCTTAAGCTGCAACCGGATGCCGTACAGTTCATGTGTCACGCCTTCGAAGGCAACCTGCTCGGCGCGGCGCAAGAGCTGGAAAAACTGGCTCTGCTCAATCTGTCGCAACCCCTGGGCCTGCTGCAGCTGCAAGAAAATGTGACCCGCCAGAACCATTTCACTCCGTTTCAGTTCATCGATACCCTGCTCGATGGCAAGGTCAATCGCGCCCAACGCATGTTGTTGCAACTGCGGGGCGAAGGGGTGGAAGCGGGAATGCTGGCCTGGGCACTCGCTCGGGAACTGGAACAACTGCTGATGTTGCGTCTGGCCTGCGACCATGGACAGGCGCTGGGCCCCTTGCTGGAAAAAGCCCGCGTCTGGTCAAGCCGGCAAGCCCTGTATCAGCAGGCATTACAGCGGCTGACCACAGAACGCTTGCATCAATTGATTGCCGTGACGGTGCAACTGGACAGGGCCATTCGCCGCTTCGAGACCGAAGAGGCCTGGTTGCTGCTGCAGAGCCTGAGTCTGGGCTTTCGCCACGATGCCGCATTGAAACTGGTGTCCGCGTGAAACCGGCCATCGGCATTCTGGGGGGCACCTTTGATCCGGTGCATTATGGTCACCTGATGCCAGCACAGGAGACCATGCAGAAACTGGCACTGGCACAGATGCGCCTGATGCCAAACCACATCCCCCCTCACCGGCCACAACCGATTGCCAGCGCACAACAGCGCCTGACCATGCTGCAGCTGGCCGTCAGCAGCATGCCGGGATTTACCGTCGACGGTCGCGAGCTCGGACACCATCGTCCGTCCTATACCATAGACACCTTGATTCAGATGCGTCTCGAGCTGCCGGATACCCCCTTCTGTTTCCTGATCGGTATGGATTCGCTACTCAGTTTGCCGCATTGGCATCGCTGGCGGGAGCTGACCGATTATGCCCACCTGATCGTCAGTGTCCGCCCCGGCTGGACCGCGCCACGACAGGGGGAATTAGCCGATTTTATCCAGCAACATCAAATGGGTGACCCAGCGGACCTGCATCGGCACCTCCACGGCGGACTCTATTGGATGCAAAACACCCCGATTGATCTCTCCGCGACCCAGTTGCGAGCCGACCTGGCCGCAGGGCGGGCCGTAGCAGGTCGAATTCCAGCGGCGACGGCCGATTATCTGCAGCAGCAGCGGATCTATTGCCGTAGCGTGATATAATCGCCGCCCATTTGATTGAATCAGCGCTTATCCGACGGAGGCCACTCTTGCAAGGTCCTGCACTGCATGCATTTATTGCCGACAAGATAGACGACATGAAAGGCCGCGACATCGTTACCCTCGATGTTCGAGGCAAATCCAGTATCACCGACTGCATGATTATCTGCAGCGGCAACTCCAACCGCCATGTGCGCTCAATTGCCGAGCATGTTGCCGAAGAGCTGCGCCACGCCGGACTGATGCCCCTTGGCATGGAAGGACAGGATGTCGGCGAGTGGGTACTGGTGGACATGGGAGATGTGATTATCCATGTGATGCAGGATGACACGCGTCAGCTGTACCAGTTGGAAAAACTCTGGAGCGGTCATTTCAACGAGGCGGCCGCCTGAGCATGAAGATCCAGCTCATCGCCGTCGGCACCAAGATGCCGGATTGGGTAACCCGTGGTTTTGAGGAGTACCAACGCCGTTTTCCGAAGGATATGCCTCTGGAGCTAGTGGAAATCCCCGCCGGTAAACGCGGCAAGAATGCCGATATCGCCCGCATCCTGCAAAAGGAAGGCGAGCTGACCCTCGCTGCGGCGAGTAAAGGTGCGCGTATTGTCACGCTGGATATTCCCGGCAAGCCTTGGACCACGGAACAACTGGCCACTCAGCTTGAAGCCTGGAAGCTGGATGGTCGGGATGTGGCGTTGCTGATTGGCGGGCCCGAAGGACTGGCACCGGAGTGTAAAGATCTGGCGGAGCAAAGCTGGTCGCTCTCCCCCCTCACACTGCCTCACCCGCTGGTACGCGTCGTCGTTGCCGAGAGCCTGTATCGGGCCTGGAGCATCACGGCCAATCACCCGTATCACAGGGAGTAAGGCATGGTGGGGCAACGCATTTCGATCAAGGACAATCACGCCGAAGCCGCCCTGTTCCGGCGTCGGGCCTATGCCGCCATGGCCGGCGTCTGCGTACTGACCTTGATGCTGTTCGCCAACTTGTATGTGGTGCAGATTATCCATCATGACGACTACCAGACGCGCTCCAATGATAACCGCATCAAGGTCGTCCCCGTTGCCCCCCCTCGCGGCCTGATCTATGACCGGAATGGGGTCTTGCTGGCCGAAAATCGTCCGGTGTTCAGCCTGGAGATAGTACCGGAGCAGATGGATGATCTCCCGGCCAAGGTCGATGAGCTGGTCACGCTATTGGGCCTGGACGACGAGGACAAGAGCCGTTTTCTCAAGGAGGCCAAGCGCCATCGCCGCTTCCAGCCGATTTCGCTCGCCGACAAGCTGAGCGAGGAGCAGGTCGCCATCTTCTCGGTAAACCAGTACCGTTTCCCCGGCGCCAGCATCGAAGCTTATCTGACCCGCTACTATCCGTTTGCCGATACCATGACCCATGCCCTGGGTTATGTCGCCCGCATCAATACCAACGATCTGAAAAAACTTGATGAACAAGGCAAATTGGCCAATTACGCCGCATCTCGGGATATTGGCAAGCTGGGCGTCGAGAAATATTACGAAGACCTGCTACATGGCCAATCTGGTTATCAGGAAGTCGAAGTCAATAACCGAGGACGAGTCATCCGCACGCTGAAATACCAGCCCCCTGTCGCGGGTAAAGATCTGACCTTGACCATCGATATCCGCCTGCAGCAAAAAGTGCAGCAGCAATTGCAAGGTCAAAGAGCAGGCCTGGTGCTGATGGACCCCGGCAGTGGCGCCGTGCTGGCACTGGTCTCCACCCCAAGCTACGACCCGAACATGTTCGTGCGCGGCATCCGTAGCAAGGAGTACGCCGCGCTGCTGGATGACCCGGCGCGCCCGCTGATCAACCGGGTCAGCCAGGGTGGCTACGCTCCGGCGTCGACCGTCAAGCCGTTGCTGGCCATCATGGGCTTGAATGAAGGGGCGATCACCCCCTACAGCCGCTACTTCGGCGGCCCGTTCTTCCAGTTGCCAGGCTCCAGCCACAAGTTTCGCGACTGGAAAAAATGGGGGCACGGCTGGCTGGATGTCTACCGGGCCATCGAAGTCTCCGCAGACACCTTCTTCTATGACCTGGCCTACCGCACCGGCATAGACACGATGAACAAATACATGACGGCATTTGGTTTTGGTCAGTATTCGGGACTGGATTTGTACGAAGAGACACGCGGTGTCATGCCGTCCCGTGAGTGGAAACGAGCCCGCCGCCACCAGATGTGGTTCCTCGGCGACACCATCTCGGTGGGTATCGGCCAGGGCTACTGGACCGCAACCCCGATCCAGCTGGCGCGAGCCCACAGCATCCTGACCCAACATGGACAGAATGTGATTCCTCACATGCTCAAGTCGGTCAAGGAGGGGGATGGCCATCAGGAGCCCTACCGCGAACCGACGAACAAGGCGCTCGAGGTCAAGGACGACAGCTACTGGAAAGTGGCCATGGAGGGCATGTTCCGTGTCATCAATGGTCATGAGGGGACCGGTCGTCGCGCCTTTGCCAACACCCCCTACAAGGCCGCTGGCAAATCCGGGACCGCTCAGGTCATCAGTATCAAGCAAGATCAAAAGTACGATGCCAAACGCGTGAAGGCGGAACACCGCGATAATGCACTCTTTGTCGCGTTTGCCCCCTATGAGGCCCCCAAAGCCGTGGTTTCGTTGATCATGGAAAACGCGGGCGGCGGCAGTGCCAATGCCGCCCCGGTGGCCCGTGCGGTACTGGATGCCTATTTGCTCGACTCATCCGCCAGTGCGGCGGCCCCCACCGACACCACAGGCGAAGCCAGCAACAGCGCGCCCCAGGCGACGGAAGCCACCAGCAACCCGGTAACCGATGCTCCCATCCCGGTTCCAGCCAATCCGGAGGATGATTGATGAACGCTCCGAACCGCTCGCTCTGGCAGCGCTTCCATATTGATCTGCCCTTGCTGATGGGCCTGCTCGGACTCTTGTGTGTCAGTCTGGTTGTGCTCTACTCCGCCTCCGGCATGCATCCTGAAATGCTGGGGCGGCAACTGATCCGGACCACCATGGCATTCGGGTTGATGATATTCATGGCGCAGTTCCCGCCGGCATTTTATGCCCGTTGGGCACCGCCGGCATTTGCGGTGTGCGTGGTGCTGCTGGTGTGTGTCATGATCTTTGGCCACATCGGCAAGGGTGCCCAGCGCTGGCTGGACCTGGGATTCATCAAGTTCCAGCCGTCTGAATTCCTCAAGATCATCATGCCGATGACCATTGCCGCCTATCTGTGTCGGCACGCACTCCCGCCGACGTTCAAACAGGTCTGCATCGCACTGTTACTGGTCTTCATTCCGACGCTGCAGATTGCCGAACAACCGGATTTGGGCACCTCCATCCTGGTCGCCGTCTCGGGTTGCTTTGTCATCTTCCTCGCCGGCATCAACTGGTACCTGATCCTGGCCGCGGTCCTGGCCCTCGGCGCCTTCCTGCCGGTGCTCTGGTTTTTCCTGATGCACGACTATCAGCGGCAGCGGGTATTGACGTTCCTTGACCCCGAAACCGATCCGCTGGGAACGGGATACCACATCATCCAGTCCAAAATTGCCATCGGCTCCGGAGGCCTGTTTGGTAAAGGCTGGCTCAACGGCACCCAGTCGCAGCTGGAGTTCCTACCAGAGCGCCATACGGATTTTATCTTCGCGGTGTTCAGTGAGGAGTTCGGTCTGATCGGTTTCGTACTATTGATGAGCCTGTACCTGTATGTCATCGCCCGCTGCATGAGCATCAGCCTCAATGCCCAGGGCTCCTTCGAGCGGCTGCTGGGCGGCGCACTGACCTTAACCTTCTTTTTCTACATTTTTGTCAACATCGGCATGGTCAGCGGCCTGTTGCCGGTGGTTGGCGTACCGCTGCCCCTCGTCAGCTACGGCGGCACATCGATGGTGACACTGGCGGCCGGTTTCGGCATCCTGATGTCGATCCAGACCCACCGCCGCCTGCTGGCCTGAACGACGGAGAAAGAATGCGCGTTGTTATCTTGTTGTTATGGGGGATGAGTCTGCCTCTGGCCGCCGCCGAGCTGAGCGCCGACCATATCACCCGGTTGGAACAACTGAGCAGTGAGCTGGACATTCCCGCTACGCAGCTGGCCGCCGGGGTTGAGCAGGCACAATTTCGCCAAAGCGTTCTCGATGCCATACAACGGCCATGGGAAGCCAAGCCCTGGTACCAGTACCGTCCGCTGTTCATCACTCACGACCGGATCGAACAGGGTGTCCAATTCTGGCGCCAGCATGCATCACTGCTGGACCGCGCGGCGGCACGCCTGCAGGTTCCAGCTGAACTAATCGTCGCTATCATCGGCGTCGAGACCCACTTCGGCACGCGAATGGGTAACCATCCGGTGCTCGATTCGCTCTATACCCTGGGCTTCCACTACCCCAAGCGCGCCGCCTATTTCAGCAAGGAGTTCGCCCAGTATCTGCGCCTGGCACAGGAGCAGGGTTGGCCGCTGCGCGAACCGATGGGCTCCTACGCCGGCGCCATGGGCATGGGCCAGTTTATGCCGACCAGTTACCTGCATTATGCCGTCGATTTCGACGGTGATGGCCATCGGGATCTCTTCCATAACCCGGCAGATGCTATCGGCAGCGTCGCCAACTATTTTGCCGAGCATGGCTGGCAATATGGTCAAGCTGTCGCCTATCCGGCCCGGGTCAGCGAACCGGTACCGGCGTCGGTGCTGACCGATAAACTCGAGCTGGTTCACACCTGGCAGCAGCTCAGTGCCGCCGGTGTGAAGCTGGACACACAACTGCCTGCCGACACCGCGGTGAAATTGCTTAAACTGGAGTTGGCACAAGGCAGTGAATACTGGGTGGTGCGCCAGAATTTCTATGTCATCACCCGCTATAACCGTAGTCCGCTCTATGCCATGGCCGTTTATCAGTTAAGTCAGGAATTGGCGCGCGCATACCATGCAAATTAGAGTTCTTTGTATCCTGTTGCTGCTGACCGCCTGCAGCCAGACCGCTCCTATACATAACACCCAGGCCCCGGCCACGCCTCCCGCCAACGAGAGCGCTGTCGGTGGGGTAACACCGCGCTTTGAGCCGCCCAGTCGCATCGGCAACAAGGACTACCAGGTCTTCGGCCAAGACTACAAAGTGTGGAACGGCATCGAACACTATGTCGAAGAGGGTACTGCCTCCTGGTATGGCCCCGGTTTCCACGGTCTGTATACCTCAAATGGCGAGCTGTATGACCAGGAATCGATTTCGGCGGCGCACAAGAATTTGCCGCTGCCGTCCTACCTGAAAGTAACCAATCTGGATAACGGTCAGGCTATCGTCGTCCGGGTTAACGATCGCGGCCCGTTCCACGGAGACCGGATCCTGGATCTCTCCCATGGTGCAGCCAGCCGGCTGGGCATAGTGAAACCCGGTACCGCCCGCGTCAGGCTGGAACTGGTCAAGGTCCCGCGCCCAGCCAACGCCGATGAGATCATTGCCCGCCACGAGGCGAGAACCATCCAGCTGATGGCTACCAACTCGGCGAGCAAAGCCGAAGCGGCCGCCTCGGACCTGCGCAAGGAGTATGGCGATGCGGTGCGCATCGTCAGTGCCAATACGCTATTCCGGCTGCAGGTTGGTCCTCTGGACAAGGCCAGCGCCGAGGCGGCATTGCGACGGCTGCGCAGCAGCGGCTACCAGCAGGCGTTCTTTATCAATTGAAAAGGTGTCATGCGGATCGCAAACTGCTTGTGCGGATCTTGACCAAACCGCATCCTGTGCCGACACTTGCAGGCCGATGTATCTTATCGCCTGTGGCTGAGGACGCCCTGCGGCGGCAACCAGACCCCATTAACATGGAAGCAGCAGAATGAAGGGAATCATACAGTGGATGTCGACCGCCATGATACTGGTCGGCCTCAGCGGGTGTGTGACCGAAGTTCACGAATACCGCACCCGGATCTCCACCCCCAAGATTACGGTGGAGAACGATAGCAGCCCCGGTTTCCATTTCCGTACTGTCGCCAGCCCCTTGCCGGACGCCGAACAGCAAGACAACAGCCGCTTTGCCCAACGCAAGGATTATGGTCGTCTCGATCCGGCCCTGATTCCGGTCGCCGGCGTGGTTCCGCAATTCGAGCCCTACAGCCGGATTGGCAATGGGGATTATGAGGTGTTTGGCCAACCCTACAAGGTGTGGCGCGATATCGAGCAGTACAGCGAGGAGGGAACCGCCTCCTGGTATGGCCCGGGGTTTCATGGCCGGCTGACCTCCAACGGTGAGGTCTATGATCAATATGCTATCTCAGCAGCACACAAAAATTTGCCCATTCCCTGTTATGTCCGGGTAACCAACAAGGAAAATGGCCGTTCACTGATCGTACGGATCAACGATCGCGGCCCCTTCCACGACAATCGTATTCTCGATCTGTCATTTGGCGCGGCGCAACGGCTGGGCATTGTCGGCCAGGGTGTCGCTCAGGTCAGACTGGATCTGGTTCATCCACCACGTCCGGCCAATGCCGACCAAATCATCGCCAAGAGTCAGGCCAAGACGATTCAGCTGCTGGCCACCGACTCCGCCAGCCGTGCGCGGGAAGAGGCGAGCCGTTTAAGCCAGAAATTTGGCACCCCGATTACCATCGTCAATGCAAACCAGATGTACCGGCTACACATGGGACCCATGGCACCACAGCAAGCCGATGTCATGTTGACGGTGGTGCGGGATGCCGGCCTGCGCCAAGCCTATTTCGTTTATTGATCACTGACTGTGCAGCACAGTCGGATCAAGGGCTGCCATTAGCAGCCCGTTTTGCTATAGTGGCAACCCTCGCGAACAGGTCCGGCCGATGATCCGGGCCAACATATCAAGGATCACGACGTTGAAACTGGCAAAAACCTTTCTCTTCTGCAGCGCGTTTACCCTGTCCGCTGCCGTGATGGCGGCCGATGTCGTCCCGACACCGGATGCTCAACCGACGCTCGACCCGAAGCCGATGCCGGCTCCAGCCCCTATCGCTCTGCCGAGCCCGCCGCAGATCGCCGCCAAGGCATTCCTGTTGATGGACTACCACACAGGTCAGGTACTGATCGGCAGCAATGAGCACGAGCGCCTGCCGCCTGCCAGCCTGACCAAGATGATGACCTCCTACGTCATCGGTCAGGAGTTGAAATCAGGCCGCATCAAACCGACTGACATGGTGACCATCAGCCAGAATGCCTGGGCCAAGAATTACTCCGACTCCTCGAAGATGTTCATCGAAGTCGGCAAGCAGGTCAGCGTCGAGAACCTGAATAAAGGCATCATCATTCAGTCCGGTAACGATGCCTGTATCGCCATGGCCGAACACGTTGCCGGCTCTGAAGACTCCTTTGCCAGTCTGATGAACCAGTGGGCCAAGCGCCTGGGGATGAACGAAACCCACTTCGTTAATGCCCACGGCCTGTATGACCAGAACCACTACTCCAGCGCGTATGACATGGCTCTGCTGGGCCGAGCCCTGATCCACGATCTGCCTGAAGAGTATGCGATCTACTCGCAAAAGGACTTCACCTTCAACGGTATTGTCCAGCACAACCGCAACCGCCTGCTGTGGGACAAGAGCCTGGCTGTCGATGGCATCAAGACCGGCCACGTCAGCGAAGTGGGTTATAACCTGGTTGCGTCTGCAACCGGTCCGGACAACATGCGCCTGATCTCCGTCGTCATCGGTTCCGGCAGCGAGGCGCAACGCGCCGAAGAGAGCAAGAAGCTGCTGACCTACGGCTTCCGCTTCTACCAGAACGTGACGCCGTACAAGGCTGGGGCGGCACTGGCAACCCAGCGCGTCTGGATGGGTGACAAGAGTGAAATCCAGCTCGGTACCGCCGAAGAGATCAATCTGGTGGTCCCGCGCAACAGCGCCAGCAAATTGAAGGCCGATTTCCAGTTGAAAGGCGAGCTGGACGCCCCCATCAAGAAGGGAGAGAGCGTCGGCACCATCTACCTGAAACTGGATGGCAAGGACGTAGCCCAGTACCCGCTGGTGGCGCTGGAAGAGGTTAACGAAGGCAGCCTCTTCAGCCGGTTGTGGGACTATCTGGTCCTGTTGTTCCAGCGACTGCTCTCCTGATAGCGGCAGGCAGCAAATCCAGACACAACAGGCCCTGCATTGCAGGGCCTGTTTATTGGCACTTTTACTATTCTTGGCGGTCTAATTCGCCAAACCACGAAGAGAGAAACTTATGGCCCTCAATACCAAGTTTGATGAGTTGCTGGACTTTCCCTGCCAGTTCCCGTTCAAAGTCCTGGGCGTTGCCCACCCAGAACTCGCCGATCAGGTGATTGGTGTACTGCAGCTACATGCACCGGGCGACTATGTCCCCACCACCAAACCCAGTGCCAAAGGTAACTACCTGTCGGTTACGGTCACGGTAACGGCCACCAGCAAAGAGCACCTCGAGACCATGTACGAAGCGCTGGGTCAGCTGGAGCTGGTTCGCGTCGTATTGTGATCCCGATCGCTGTGGCTGGTATTCGCCTGCCCTGTGGGTATAATGTGTTCCGCTGTTAACAAAAGGGAAACATGCGTGCAACCGGCTCCTCTCATCATCCGTCATCTGGGATTGCAGCCCTACCAGCCGATCTGGCAGGCAATGCAGACGTTCACCGATCAGCGTGATGCCTCGACGCCGGACGAGATCTGGCTGCTGCAACATGAAGCCGTCTTTACCCAGGGACAAGCCGGGAAAGCAGAACATCTGCTGCACAGCAGCGCAATTCCAGTCGTGCAATCTGACCGCGGCGGCCAGATCACCTACCACGGCCCAGGTCAATTGATCGCCTATCTGCTCATCGACCTGCGCCGACGCGGGCTTGGCGTGCGTGATGTTGTCACCGCCATTGAAGCCGCCATCGTCGCGCTGCTGGCAGAAGACCATATTCAGGCCTATCCCAAGGCGGATGCCCCTGGCGTCTATGTCGCCGATGCCAAGATTGCCTCGCTGGGGCTCCGGATCCGACGTGGCTGTTCGTTTCATGGCCTGGCGTTGAACGTGAACATGGATTTGACGCCATTCCAACAGATCAATCCCTGTGGCTATGCCGGCCTGGCGATGACCCAGACCGCCGATCGCGGGGGCCCGCAACAGGTCGAGGAGGCGGCTGCCCGCCTGCTGCCTCACCTCTGCCGTCATCTGTCCATTCAGGAATGGGCAGACACAACTCAAGAGCTGACCTTATGAGTAAAACCGTACGCGTTGAAGCCGGTATCAAGCTGCGTGATGCCGACAAGATGGCCCTGATTCCGGTCAAATTCATGCCGGATGCTGACGAAGCTCCGCTGCCGAAACCAGACTGGATGCGTATCCGTCTACCGGCCAGCAGCGAGAAGATTCAGGCCGTCAAAAACATCATGCGCAAGAACAACCTGCACTCGGTCTGTGAGGAAGCCTCCTGTCCGAATCTCGCAGAGTGCTTCAACCACGGCACGGCGACCTTTATGATCCTCGGCGCCATCTGTACCCGCCGCTGTCCATTTTGCGATGTGGCACACGGCCGGCCACTGACTCCGGACAGTGAGGAGCCGCGCAAGCTGGCTCGCACCATCGCCGAGATGAAGCTCAAATATGTGGTGATCACCTCTGTGGATCGTGATGATCTGCGTGATGGGGGGGCCCAGCACTTCGCCGACTGCATTGCCGCCATCCGTGAGGAGTCGCCTGCCACCCGTATCGAGATCCTGACCCCCGATTTTCGCGGGCGCATGGAGACAGCGCTGGAGATCCTCAAGCTCAATCCACCGGACGTGTTCAACCATAATCTGGAAACCGCTCCCCGTCTGTATCGTACCGCCCGCCCTGGCGCCGATTACAAGTGGTCGCTGGAACTGCTGCGCCGTATGGGTGAGCAACACCCCGGCCTGCCAACCAAGTCCGGCGTCATGATGGGGCTCGGTGAGACCAACGAAGAGATTGTTCAGATACTCAAGGATTTGCGTGCACATGGCGTCACCATGCTGACCCTGGGACAATATCTGCAACCCAGCCGTCACCACCTCCCGGTGAAACGCTATGTGCCACCGCACGAGTTTGACGAGCTCAAGCAGATCGCGCTGGATCTCGGCTTTACCCATGCCGCCTGCGGCCCGTTCGTGCGCTCCTCCTACCACGCCGATCTGCAGGCACAGGGCAAGGAAGTCAAATAATCCCCCACCGGAGGCTCAGCCTCCGGTTTGCTTTCCGCGCGCCAGATTGCCGTATTTTCCATCAATCACAGTCGAAACCCTCGCTGCTGGCTGCGGGACGGTTTACCCGCTGCCGCGTGGATAGTAACCTAACCGTGTTGATGACCATGCGCCTTAGCCTGTAGCGGATCTCGGTTAGACAGATGACAGAGCCCATTCCAACCCCGCCTGATACCCCGGTCACTCCCGGTGGTTGGTTGCGGCTGCGCGCCAGTCTGCTCCGCCCGCTGCGCACCAGACGTCACCTGTGGCGCTGGTTGCTCTCCCTGTGTGCCAGTCTGCTGCTCGTTGTCATCAGCCTGGTATTGCTGGCCGACTATCTGATTGCGGATATGCGTCGCTTCACCTACCAGGATGTCACGCAAATTCCCTACAACAAGGTCGCCGTGGTGCTGGGCACCTCCCGCTATTTTGCTGATGGATCGCCAAATGACTACTTCCACAACCGTATTGCGGCGGCGGCCAGCCTGTATCAGCATGGTAAAGCCAGCTATTTTCTGGTCTCAGGTGATAACGCCACCCTGAGCTACAACGAGCCGCGCGAGATGCGCCGGGCGTTGATTCGAGCCGGCATCCCGGCCGAGCGCATCTACAGTGACTATGCCGGTTTCCGCACCCTGGACTCTGTGGTGCGCGCGCGTGAGGTATTTGGCCAGCAGAGTTACACCCTGGTCTCCCAGCAGTTCCATAACGAACGCGCCCTCTATCTGGCACGCCATTTCGGCATTCAGGCCATCGGGTTTAATGCCGCGGATGTCAGCGCCTACAGTGGTTTCAAAACCCGGTTGCGTGAGTTGCTCGCCCGGGTTCTCTGCCTGCTGGATGTCTACCTGCTGGACAAGCAACCGAAGTTTCTCGGTAAGCCCGAACCTATCGGCTAAAAATGGTGCATTGCCACTACATCATTGAGTAACATGGGCCACCTCTTGGTCATTAAGACTCACGTTATGCCGATGAAACCCCCATTGCGCGACCAGGCCTGGCTGCAAATTGCCGTGGGTCTCTCCACTTCCATGCCGGGCGAGCTGCAATACCAGCGACTTGTGGAGTCGATTTGCAATGTGTTGCCCTGTGATGCCGTTGCCCTGCTGAAATTACAAGAAGGTGAGCTGAGCCCCGTTGCTACCTATGGTCTGGCGCCGGAACTCATCGGCCAACGCTTTCGTCCGGCCGAGCATCCGCGCTTGCAGCGCATCCTCAGCATGCGGGAGCCCGTGCGCTTTCCCGATGATGCCGGTTTGCCGGACCCCTTTGATGGCTGGCTGGCCATCGATACCGAACGTAATGCCGATGTCCATGCCTGCATGGGCTGCTCGCTGTATGTCGATCAGCAGCTGGTCGGCGTCTTGACGCTAGATGCCTTGACCCCGGGAGCCTTTGATCAGATCGACGACATGACCATAGCCGCCTTTGCCGCCCTCGCCGCCGCAACCTTGCGCAATGTCGCACTGATCCGTGCACTGGAGCGCAGTACGGAACAACAGCGCGCACTGGCTCGTGAGCTGGTCCAGGAGGCGCAGCGCCGCGAAGGCGAACTGATTGGCCGTAGCCCCGAACTGCAGAAATTACGCGAAGAGATCCGGCTCGTCGCGGCCACCGATCTGGCGGTGTTGATTACCGGTGAGACCGGCACCGGCAAGGAGCTGGTCGCGCGCACCCTGCATGCCCAGTCCCGCCGGCACGATCAGGTGCTGGTGCACATCAACTGCGCCGCCTTACCGGAATCGATAGCCGAAAGCGAGCTGTTCGGCCATATCAAGGGCGCCTTCACGGGGGCCACCCAGGATCGCGCCGGTAAATTCGAGCTGGCGGATGGCGGGACCCTGTTTCTGGACGAAATCGGCGAGCTGCCGCTGGCGTTACAGGCCAAATTGTTGCGCGCCTTGCAACAAGGCGAGATCCAGCGCGTTGGTTCCGATCGCCTGTTGCGCGTGAATGTCCGCCTGATTGCGGCCACGAATCGCGATCTGGCGCAAGAGGTGGCTGCCGGTCGTTTCCGGGCCGATCTTTACCATCGTCTAAAAGTCTATCCGCTTGCCGTGCCGGCCCTGCGCGAACACAAGGGCGACATCGACCTGCTGTGTGGCTATTTCCTCGATCAGGCACGCAGCAAGCTTGGCTTGCAACAAATTGGCCTGCATCCCCTGGCGCTGGCGCGGCTACAAGCCTACGACTGGCCTGGCAACGTCCGGGAATTGGAGCACCTGCTACTGCGCGCCAGTCTCAAAGCCGCACGCGAAGCCTCGGATCGCCCCTTGATCCGGGCGCAGCAGCTGGACCTCCCCGATGAACCGCCGCCAACCATCGCGGCTAACCTACAACATACCAGGCCGGATACGCTGCCGGAGACCTCGTTACGGGATGCCGTGGATGCTTTCCAACGCCAGTTGATCTGTCAGGTTCTCGAGGCACACCACGGCAACTGGAGCGCCACAGCCCGGGCGCTGGAGCTGGATCGTGCCAATCTGAACCGCTTGGCCAAACGCCTAGGCTTACAGTCCTGAGGGTTTATTGCTGCATAATTTGCAGCAATCTGTTGAGCTGAAGAGGGTTTTTCCGACCGTGGTACGGCGCTAGAGTTGCGCTATTCCTGTGACCCGATGGAGCACCTCATGTCAGAAGATTGCCTGTTCAGCCCACTGCGGCTCGGCCATTACCAGTTACCGAACCGCATCGTCATGCCTCCCATGACCCGTTCCCGTGCCGGCCAGCCGGGCGATGTCGCCACCCCCTTGATGGCCGAATACTACGCTCAACGAGCTAGCGCAGGCCTGATCATCGCCGAGGGGACCCAGATATCCCCTCTCGGTAAAGGGTATGCGTGGACACCGGGTATCTATAGTCCGGAACAGGTGGCTGGCTGGAAACAGGTCACCACAGCGGTTCACGCCAAGGGCGGGCTTATTTTCGCCCAGCTATGGCATGTTGGCCGGGTCACGCATCCGGATAACATCGGCGGCCAACAGCCCATCTCGGCTTCGGCACTGCGAGCCGAAGGTGTCCGGGTGTTTGTCGATAATGGCAGCCAGGCGCCGGGATTTGTCGAAACCACCCTCCCCCGTGCGCTGAGCCGGGATGAAATTGCCGACGTCGTCGCCGAATTCAGGCGCGCGGCGCGCAATGCCATGGAGGCGGGTTTTGATGGCATCGAATTGCACGGTGCCAATGGCTATCTGATCAACCAGTTCCTCGATTCCGAGTCCAACACCCGCGACGATGAATACGGTGGTTCACTCGAGAATCGCCTGCGCTTTCTCGATGAAGTGACACAAGCCGTCTGCGCTGAAATCGGCGCCGAGCGTGTCGGTGTGCGTCTGGCCCCACTGACAACCCTCAACGGCACCGTCGATGCCGATCCCGAAACCACCTATACCGCCGCCGCTCGACTGCTGGGTCAGCACCAGATCGCCTACCTGCACATTGCCGAAGCCGATTGGGACGATGCCCCCACCATGCGAGTTGAGTTCAAGCAGGCATTGCGGGCCGCATTTCCCAACGTGCTGATCTACGCCGGGAAATATGATGCAGCGCGAGCACGTGCCGCTATCAGTGACGGTTGGGCGGACCTGATCGGTTTTGGTCGCCCGTTTGTCGCCAATCCCGATCTGCCAGAGCGTATTCGGCAAGGGGCGCCATGGGCACAACATGACCCCGCCACGCTGTTTGGGGGCGGAGCCAAGGGCCTGACCGACTATCCGTGTCTCGATTAATGCCGCAATCGCCGCGCCGACGCCATGCCCGTAGCAAGATGGGCATGGCGCTTTTTCCATTCAGCGCCAGCGTTCGGGAGACCGCACATCAGCGATGGGGTTACATGTTGATCCACTGATAACCCAACTTGCCCTGTTGCTTGGCCTGATACATGGCACGATCCGCTGCCTCCAGCCCTTGCAGGAAGGTTGGCGGCCGTTGCCAGAGCGCAATGCCGATGCTCATGCCGACATGCAGATTACAGCCCTGTTCCGGCTCATACACGGCACTGCGGGTCAGCAGTTGCTCGGCCAGGCGGCTGACTTGCGGCAGGCTGACATTGGTGTCCAGGTAAACCACGAACTCATCGCCACCATAACGACCACAGATAGCGCCATCTGGCACCATGCGCTGCAACCATTCGGCCACTTGCAGCAGAACCCTGTCACCACGAGCATGCCCCAACTGGTCGTTGATGACCTTGAAATCATCTAAATCGATAAATAGCAACGCGCCTGGTACCGGATTTTTCATCCGCGCCTGAACCAGGCGTGAAAATGCCTGTCGGTTGTGCAGCCCGGTCAGGGCATCCGAGTCAGCCTGCAGCGCCAGACGGCGTTCATACTCCTTGCGCTGGGTAATATCGATGTGGGCTCCCATGACACGCAGAGGTTTGCCTTGGCCATCCCGTTCAATGACCCGGCCGCGATCCCATAACCAGGTGATTTGACCATCCGCAGCCACAGTGCGGTATTCCGCCTCATAAAACGCGTAAGTCCCCTGCAGATGACCGTAATAGCAATCGAGGGTGTATTGCTTGTCTTCCGGGTGCAATTTGGCTTGCCACACATCAAAATGCGGGGCCATATCGCCTCGTTGGAAGTTCTGCAGATTAAACACCGTCAACTCGCCGCTCTGCACCATGCCTTGCCATAGGCACAGGCCAGTGCCGTCCAATGCGGCATTGAGTTTCTCTAGCAACAGCTGGTTTTCCCGGCACAGCTCAGCGTTATAGGCGCTCAGGTGGGCCAGTTCGCGCTGCAACGCCTCAATGCGCTCTACCAATTGCTGCGCTGACGCATCCTGATATGGATCACGCACACTCATCCCGACTCCCGAGCACGAACCTGTTACCGACGCACATTCCAGTTCACTTACGCATTCCTCTCGCCAGAAAGCCATTTCATGTCGCGAAATTGTGGCTATTGTGCTGGCAAGTGACGGTCATTCTGTCCGATCGCCGCTATCTTGTCAGCCACCCTGCTCGGTAAAAGTTATATGTAAACCGACAATACTCCCGTTATTCCGAATCGACATGCACCCATCCGGATTCAGACGGATCGCAACGACGCCAGCACTGGGCTGGCGTCGAATGTGGTTTGAGGAGGCAAGGCTTAGACAGGCTGGTGTTGCAATCGCAGTTTCCGCTTAGGTGCACAGGTTAATAACCATGCCAATGACACTATGACGGCACCAATCCAGGGGGTATTGGCCAACCCCAGATGCTCGACTGTCATGCCGCCGACCATGGAGCCCAAAGCGATACCGATATTGAAAGCCGCGATATTGAGCCCGGAGGCCACATCAACGGCTGCGGGAGCATACCGCTGTGCCTGCTGCACCACCCGTACCTGCAACGCCGGCACATTGCCAAAGGCGAAGGCGCCCCAAATCAGCACGGTCAGCGCCGCCAGCCAGGTATGGTGCGCAGTGAAGGTCAGCAGCAACAGTACCAGCGCCAATCCGGCGAACAGGCGCCGCAGTGCAACAACCGGCCCCAGCCGATCAGCCAGACGGCCGCCCCACAAGTTACCGAACGCAACAGAGACACCGTAGCCCAGCAACAACAGGCTGACCTGATTGGGTGTAAAGCCGCTGATTTGCTGCAGGATCGGCGACAGGAAAGTAAAGGCAGTAAAGGTGCCACCATAGCCGAGCGCGGTCTTGGCATAGACCTTCAGCAACGGACGTGCCGTCAGCACCTGGAGCTGTTCACGCCACACCGGCGGCGCACTGTGTGCCAGTTTGGCTGGAATCAGGCAGGCCGAGCCAATTAACGCCAGCAGACCCAGACCGGAGACCACTAGGAAGGTCTCACGCCAACCATAGTGTTGGCCAATCCAGGTGCCTAGCGGAACCCCCGTTACCAAGGCGACGGTCAGGCCGGCAAACATGATGGCGATGGCACTGGCCGCCTTGTCGCGGCTGACAAGCCCGGTTGCGATGGTCGAGCCCACCGAGAAAAACACACCGTGCGCCAAACCGGTCAATACCCGCGCCACAATCAAGGTGCCATAGCCGGGCGCCTGCCAGGCCAGCAAATTACCGAGAGTAAACAGCAGCATCAGGGCCAGCAGCAGCGTTTTACGTGGCAGCCGTCCAGTCAGCGCCGTCAACACCGGCGCGCCCACGGCGACCCCGAGGGCGTACAGGCTGACCAGCAGCCCTGCCGACGGCAAGCTGACCTGTAATTGCTCGGATATGGTCGGGATCAGCCCGACAATCACAAATTCAGTGGTGCCTATCGCAAAGGCACTGAGGGTTAAGGCAAATAATGCCAGCGGCATGAGATTCTCCTTGCAAAAGTCTGTCGAGATAGTGGTTTCCGCGAGTATGCCGCTGGGCTTTGATGGCAAAAATGACTATAAAGACATAAAACAATTGCTAATGGAGCAATAATGCAGAGTCATTCCGATGAACTGGCGCTGTTTGTCGCCGTGGTCGAGGCCGGTAGCTTTCGCCAGGCTGCCGACAATCTGGGCATCGACAATTCAGTGGTCAGTCGCGGCGTAAAACGCCTGGAGCAGAAACTGGCGACCCAGTTGCTTAATCGCACGACGCGCCGCCTGACGCTGACCGATGAGGGAGAGTGGTTCTACCGGCGTGCCGTGACGATTCTCAGTGACATGGCCGACGCGGAGAACCAGTTGTTATCCCGGCGCCAACAACCCCAGGGCACGCTCCGGGTCGACGCCGCCACGCCATTTATCCTGCATCAGCTGGTACCACTTATCGGCGAATTCCGCCGTCGCTACCCGGCCATCGAGTTGCAGCTGGAGAGCTCTGATGGCTTCATCAATCTGCTGGAGCGCCGGGTCGATGTGGCCATTCGTATCGGCGAGCTGGCCGACTCGTCGCTGCGCGCCCTGGCGCTGGGCCGCTCGCGGCTACGCATCCTGGCCGCCCCCGAATATCTGGCCCGTTGCGGAACGCCGGTACTGCCGGCCGATCTGGTCGATCATCAGTTGCTGGGTTTCAGCACCAGCGACAACCTGAACCTCTGGCCGCTGATGGGCGAACACGGGGATCGACTCCCCATTCAACCTCAACTGAAAGCCAGCAGTGGTGAAACCTTGCGTCAGCTGGCGCTGGCAGGCGCCGGGCTGGTCTGTCTCTCGGATTTCATGACCAGGGCGGATCGAGCCAGCGGCGCCCTGGTCGAGGTGCTGGCTCGCAGCAACAGCGGTGCCTCGCGCCCGATCCACGCCGTCTTCTATACCGACGCCCAGCGCGATCCGCGCTTGCGTGCCTGGCTGGATTTCCTGCGCGAGAAGCTGTTGCCCGGCAACCTATAGGCAGTGACATTGCATCGCCGTCTATACTCTAGCCAGACAGACAGGATGGATGGAGCCTGACCATGAACATCACTCTGCCAGCCGCCCTGTTGGCGTGGGGACTGTTGACGGTGCTGACGGTGGATGCCAAAGAGTGCTTGTTGCACCTGGGGTTCAATGACGAGCCCATCCCTCCGTATATCGAACGCAGCGTGCCGAGCGCAGGCCCACGCGGCACGGCCTTCGCGCTGGTCGATCTGGCCGCCCATCAAGTCGGATGTCAGATTTTTTGGCAACCCATGCCCAGTTTGCGCGTGCTGCATGATGCCATCGGCGGCGAAATCGACGGAGCCCTGTTCTACTCCTGGACGACTGAGCGAGCCCGCCAACTCGTCTTTCCGATGCGCCATGGCCAACTCGATCCAGGCCGGCGGTTGGCAACACTTAACTATGTGCTGTATCGCCGACTCGGCAGTAACGTGCAGTGGAATGGTGTGCAGCTCACGCCCCAAGGCTGCGCCGTGGGTTACAACGAAGGCTGGTCTGTGGTCGACTATCTCAGCCAATTCCGCATGAATGCCCATGCCGGGAAAGGGGCCGAGGCGCTGCTCAAGTTGTTAGCCAAAGGGCGTCTGTGTGCCTATGCGACGCTGGAAGAGGCCGGCGATGCGGCCATTGCCAGACAGAGCGGCCAGTTTGAGAAGCTCTCGCCACCGCTGCTGCGCAAGGATTACTACCTGCTGTTCAACCCAACCTATTACCAGGCTCATCAAGCCGAGGTCGAAGCCTTATGGAGCCGGATTGGTGCCTTGCGCGAGTCCCTGGCGACGTCCGCGCCCGGGTCGAAATAACTCTCCGAGTCAGTTTGACAACACCGATAGGTGAGTCGATATGACCCACGGCACGCCACAACCTAAGCAAACATCTGATTTATAAGAATAAAATTATTGGCACGCACCTTGTAATAACGATTTTTGTCTACGGGTTCAGCCCCGTCTTAATCGTCTTATCGCAAGGAGTCGCCATGTTTTGCGTGCAATGTGAACACACCATCCGTACCCCGGTCGCCACCGGTTGCAGCTATGCCATGGGCATGTGTGGCAAGACCAGCGAAGTCTCCGATCTGCAGGATGTGCTCATCTATCTGCTGCAGGGTGTCAGCGCCTATGCGCTGAAAGCCCGCACCTTCGGCATCATCGACCGCACCATCGACGCCTATGTCTGCCAGGCCTTCTTCGCCACCCTGACCAACGTTAACTTCGACAGTGACCGCATCCTGGCCTTCATCAGCGAGGCCCAACAAGCCCGCGCCAGCTTGAAAGAGCGTTACGAAGCCGCCTGTGTCGCCGCCGGTCAGCTGCCGGATCTGGCCACCGGGCCGGCCGCCGTCGAGCTGACCAGCGAGAAGGCCGCGTTGCTGGCCTGGGCGCCAACGGCCGCCGTCAACCGCGGTGCGGCGGAGGTGGGTGCCGATATTCTCGGCCTGCGTCTGCTCTGCCTGTATGGCCTCAAGGGCGCCGCCGCCTACATGGAGCACGCCCGCGTGCTCGGCGAGCAGGATGATGCCATCGGCGCCGAATTCCACGCCATCATGGCCTGGCTGGGCACGGATCCAAGCGATATGCACGAGCTGCTCGGCTGCGCCATGCGCATCGGCCAGATGAACTTCAAGGTGATGGCGATGCTGGACAAGGGCGAGACCGACACCTTCGGCCACCCCGAGCCGGTCCAGGTCAACGTCAAGGCGGTTAAGGGCAAGGCGATCCTGGTCTCCGGCCACGACCTGCACGATCTGCAGAAGATCCTCGAACAGACCGCGGGTACCGGCATCAATGTCTATACCAATGGCGAGATGCTGCCGGCCCACGGCTACCCGGAGCTGAAGAAGTACCCGCATCTGGTCGGTAACTACGGTACCGCCTGGCAGAACCAGCAAAAAGAGTTTGCCGCCTTCCCCGGCGCCATCGTCATGACCTCCAACTGCATCATCAATCCCGATGTGGGCAACTACAAGGATCGCATCTACACCCGCAGCATCGTCGGCTGGCCAGGCGCGACCCACCTCATCGGTGACGACTTCTCCGCAGTGATCGCCAAGGCGCAATCCCTCGACGGGTTCCCGTATGACGAGATCCCGGCCTACACCAGCACCGGCTTTGCCCGCAATGCGCTGATGGCGGCCGCCCCGGCGGTGATCGAGCAGGTGAAGGCCGGCAACATCAAGCACTTCTTCCTGATCGGCGGCTGTGATGGCGACAAATCCGAACGCAGCTACTACACCGACATGGCCAAGGCGGTGCCGGAAGACTGCGTGATCCTGACGCTGGCCTGCGGCAAGTTCCGCTTCAACACCCTGGAATTTGGCGACATCAACGGCATCCCGCGCTTCCTCGATGTCGGTCAGTGCAACGATGCCTACTCGGCGATCCAGCTGGCCATCGCCCTGGCTAACGAGTTCGGCTGTGGCGTCAACGAACTGCCGCTGTCGCTGGTGCTCTCCTGGTTCGAACAGAAGGCCATCGTCATCCTGCTGACCCTGCTCTCGTTAGGCATCAAGGGCATCCGCGTCGGCCCGACGGTACCGGGCTTCCTGACACCGAACCTGCTGGCTTACCTGCAGGAGAACTTCGATCTGAAGCTCATCGATAACGTGGAGAAGGATCTGGCCGACATGCTGGCCGCCTGATGCATTCGGGCGACGCTGCGCAGCCGGGGACAACCCGCTCCGGCCACGCACGCCGCCCTGTTCTTCGTTTGCCCTGTTTTTCATTCGCCAACGTTGTCCTGGATGGCATCGCCATCCAGCGAGGGATCCGATGACCGAATTAGCCCCCCTGCTGCAGGCTCCCTACTGGAGCCACGGTGAGCGCCAGCTGATCTGCACGGCGCGTCACGACGAGACCCGCGACGGCGATACCGTCACGGCGACCACTTTCACGTTCCAGACCGCCCCCCAGGCCAGCCGTTTTCATTACCTGCCGGGCCAGTTCCTGCTTATCAATGTGCCCATCGATGGCCAGACGCACAGCCGCGCCTATTCGCTCTGCTCGGCGCCGACCCGCCCCCATGCCCTGGCCATCACGGTCAAGCGCGTCGCCGCTGGTCGCGTCTCCAACTACCTGATCGACACGCTGCAACCGGGCATGACGCTGGCCGCCTTGCCGCCCCAGGGACAGTTCCACCTGCCGGCCCAGTTGCCATCGGCACTGCTGCTGTTATCCGCCGGTAGCGGCGTCACGCCGATGATAGCCATCACCCGCACGCTGCGCGATCTGGGGCTGCAGACGCCAGTCCATTTTGTCTACAGCGCCCGCCACGCCGGCGATCTGATCTTTCGCGACGAGCTGCTGGCGCTGGCGGCTGCAGACCCGCACTTTCACCTGACGCTGCTGCTGGAAAGCCTGCCGGATGCACCAATGCCGCTGGCCGCGGCGCGTCTGGTGGCGGGCCGCCTCCAGGCCGGGCTGTTGGCCGAGATCACCGCCGGACTGGCTGATTATCAGATCTACCTGTGTGGCCCCTCCGGTTACATCGATGCCGTGCACGCGCTGCTCGCCGACCCACGCTACGCCGACGTGCCCCTGTACGAGGAGCGTTTCAGCGCCGCGACGCTGACGTCCAACGCTGCGGCGACAGCGCCCAATGCAGCGCAAGCTGGCGCCCACTTCGCCCTGAGCGTCCCGGCCTTTGGCACTGACAGCACCATCGCCGCCGACGAGACCCTGCTCGACGCGCTGGAGCGTGAAGGGTTGCCGATCATCGGCGCCTGCCGTGCCGGTGTCTGCGGCAGCTGCAAGTGCAAGGTCGAGGCCGGTCGCGTCGAGAGCAGCAGCACGCTGGCGCTGACGCCTGACCAGGTGGCCGCGGGCTATGTGCTGGCCTGCTCGAGCAAGGCCAGAAGCGATCTGCAACTGGCGCTCGGTTAATCCCGGCTACGTATTTTGCCTGCCTTGATCCGCAGGCCCCAACAAGGACTTTATGATGGGACATGAGACTAAACACCGCCTCGTCGTTGTCGGCAACGGCATGGTCGGCCACCGCTTCCTCGAGGAGCTGTGCGACCGCGCCGACAGCCGCGAGTACCAGATCACCGTCTTCTGCGCCGAGCCGCGCCTGGCCTACGACCGGGTGCACCTCTCCTCCTACTTTTCGCACCACACCAGCGAAGAGCTCAGCCTGGTCAAACCCGGCTTCTACGAGCGTCATGGCATCCAGGTGCGCCTGGGCGAGGCGGTCAAACAGATCGATCGCGCCGCCCGGCAGGTGCACTCCAACAAAGGCAGCACGGTCGGCTACGACACCCTGATCCTCGCCACCGGCTCCTACCCCTGGGTGCCGCCGATCAGCGGCGCCCAGCACCATGAATGCTTCGTTTACCGCACCATAGAGGATCTCAAAGCGATCCGCGCCGCAGCCAAACAGGGTAAGTCCGGCGTGGTCATCGGCGGTGGCCTGCTGGGGCTGGAAGCGGCCGGCGCGCTCAAAGCATTGGGACTGCAGACCCATGTCGTCGAATTCGCTCCGGTACTGATGGCCGAGCAACTCGATCGCCTCGGCGGCGAGATGCTGCGTCGCAAGATTGAGGCCATGGGCGTACAGGTGCACACCAGCAAGCAGACCCAAGCGATCCAGATGCATGCGGGCAAGACAGCGGCCCACCGGCTGGAGTTTGCCGACGGCAGCGTGCTGGAGGTGGATGTGGTGGTCTTCTCCACCGGTATCCGGCCGCAAGATACGCTGGCGCGCTATGGTGATTTGGCCATCGCCGAGCGCGGCGGCATCGTGATTGATGATCACTGCCGCACCGCCGATCCGCACATCTACGCCATCGGCGAGTGTGCCGCCTGGCATGGTCGCTTCTTCGGCCTGGTCGCCCCCGGCTACAAGATGGCCCAGGTCGCCGTCGATCACCTGCTCGGTGGCGAAACGCCGTTCACCGGGGCAGACATGAGCGCCAAGCTGAAGCTGCTCGGCGTTTCGGTCGGCTCCATCGGTGATGCCCATGGCCGCACGCCCGGCAGCCGCAGCTACCTGTTCCAGGATGAGCAGGCCGGGATCTACAAGAAGATCGTGGTCAGCGAAGATGGCAGCCAGCTGCTCGGTGCCGTGCTGGTCGGCGATGTCGAGGACTACGGTAACCTGCTGCAGATGACTCTCAACGCGCTGCCGTTGCCGGAACACCCCGACAGCCTGATCCTGCCGGCCTATGCCGGTGCCAAGCCAGCCCTCGGCGTCGATGCGCTGCCGGAGAGCGCGCAGATATGCTCCTGTTTCGATGTCACCAAGGGCAAGATCGCCGCCGCCGTCGCCGCCGGTCACCACACGCTGGCCGCCATCAAGAGCGAGACCAAGGCCGGTACCGGCTGCGGCGGCTGTGTGCCGCTCATCACCCAGGTGCTCAACAGCGAGTTGAGCAAGCAAGGCATCGAGGTGAAAAACCACCTCTGCGCTCACTTCCCCTACTCCCGTCAGGAGCTGTTCCACCTGATCCAGGTCGGCCAGATCAAGAGCTTTGACGAGGCGATTGCCCAGCACGGCCACGGTTACGGCTGTGAGGTGTGCAAGCCAACGGTGGGCTCGATCCTCGCCTCCTGCTGGAATGAGTATGTGCTGGAGCCGACGCTGACCGGGCTGCAGGATACCAACGACATTTTCCTCGGCAACATGCAAAAAGACGGCACCTACTCGGTGATCCCGCGCATGGCCGGTGGCGAGGTGACCCCCGAGGGGTTGCTGGCGGTGGCCGAGGTGGCCCGCGACTATCGCCTCTACACCAAGATCACCGGGGCCCAGCGCATCGGCCTGTTCGGGGCGCAGAAAGATGATCTGCCGGCCATCTGGGCCCGGCTCATCGACGCCGGCTTCGAGACCGGTCAAGCCTATGCCAAGGCGCTGCGCATGGTGAAGACCTGCGTCGGCAGCACCTGGTGCCGCTTTGGCGTGCAGGACAGCGTCGGCCTCGGCGTCGAGCTGGAGCACCGCTACAAGGGCATCCGTTCGCCACACAAGATGAAGTTCGGGGTCTCAGGTTGCACCCGCGAGTGCGCCGAGGCGCAAGGCAAGGATGTCGGCATCATCGCCACCGACAAGGGGTGGAACCTGTATGTCGGCGGCAACGGTGGCATGAAGCCGCGCCACGCCGACTTGCTGGCCAGCGATCTGGATAAAGAAACCCTGATCCGCACCATAGATCGCTTCTTGATGTTCTACATCCGCACCGCCGACAAGCTGCAGCGTACCGCCAGCTGGCTCAACAACCTCGAAGGCGGCATCGATTACCTGCGCGGCGTCATCCTCGACGACAAGCTGGGACTGGGCGCCACGCTGGAGGCCGAGCTGGCCGCCCTGCGCGACCGTTACGCCTGTGAATGGCAGCAGACGGTGCAGGATGTGCAGCAGCATGCCCGTTTCGCCCACTTCATCAACTCGCCGGCGCGGGATCCGAACGTGCAGTTCGTGCCGGAACGCGCCCAGCACAGACCCGCTACCCCGGCCGAACGCATCCCGGTCTACACAGTCCATCTGGAGGAAAACGCATGAGTCACGCCCCCTGGCATCACGTCTGTGCCCTCGACGCCATCCTGCCCGGCACCGGTGTCTGCGCGCTGGTTGAAGGCCAGCAGATAGCGCTGTTTCGCCCGACGGCCGCGGCGCAGGTCTACGCCCTCGACAATCTCGACCCGTTTGCCCAGGCCAGCGTGCTCTCCCGCGGCCTGATTGGTGAGCACGTCGGTGAACTGTGGGTCGCCAGCCCGTTGAAGAAACAACATTTTCGTCTCAGCGACGGCCACTGCCTGGAGAACGCCGACTTCTCGCTACGCGCCTATGAGGTGCAAGTTCTCGACGGCCAGATAGCCGTGCGCCTCTAAGTCGGGGCGGCCCGGCCAACGGGCCGCCAAGTGGTTTACCAGCGAATTCACGTTTCATCTATCAAGGAGCAAGTATGTTTACGGAAACCATCAACAAGTGCGCCGCCACCGCCGAGCGCATCGTCAAACTCGACCGCGACAATCCCTTCGGCTTCTGGGTAGCCTCGATGATGGCCGGCGCCTATGTCGGTCTTGGCATCATCCTCATCTTCACCCTGGGCAATCTGGTGGCACCCGAGCTGCGCCCGCTGGTGATGGGCGCCACCTTTGGCATCGCCTTGACCCTGGTGATCAACGCCGGCGCCGAGCTGTTTACCGGCCATACCATGTTTTTGACGTTCGGTATCAAGGCCGGGCGCATCAGCACCGGCAGTGCGCTGCGCGCCGGCCTACAGAGCTGGGGCGGTAACCTGCTGGGTTCGGTCCTGGTGGCCTGGTTGTTCTGGCAGACCGGCGGCGGCAAGCTGCTGCCCGATGGCGCCAGCCTGCTGCACACGGCCGCACTGGCCAAGACCCAACTGCCCATCGGCGCGCTGATCGCCAAGGGCATGCTGTGTAACTGGCTGGTCTGTCTGGCGATCTGGATGTGCCAGCGCGTCGAAGGCAGTGCCAGGTTCATCGCCATCTGGTGGTGCCTGCTGGCCTTTATCGCCTCCGGCTACGAACACTCCATTGCCAACATGACGCTGTTCGCCCTCTCCTGGTTTGGCGCCCACAACCCGGACTTCACCCTCGCCGGCATCGGCTACAACCTGTTGTGGGTGACACTCGGCAATACCCTCTCCGGCGTCGTTTTCATGGGCCTCGGCTACTGGTATGCCACCCCGGCCAGCCAGCGTCCGGAGGCCACCACTGCCCAGGCCAGTGCATCTACAACCAGCGCTGTGCTGCCACAGCAGAACTAATCGCTGATGGGGCCCCTCTTCCGACAAGGCCGATCAGATAACGCCGGGGGGGGATATTCCATTGAGTCAACCGTTGGCGGCTGGGATGCCGCCATCGAGCCCACGGACGGATTTCCGGCGTGTTGACGAAAGGAAATGGCCCCAGCCTATGTCTGAAGTGAACCATATTGCCTGTTCAGGGCGCAGATCGCCCTGATACAAACCAAGGATCCCCCATGACCGAGATCGCCCGAATTCCCCACCCGCTATCGGATACCGCCTCCTCTGCCAACTGTGGCCAGGTCTGGCTAGTGGGTGCCGGCCCTGGCGATCCCGAACTGCTGACCCGCAAGGCGTGGCGCCTGCTGCAACAGGCCGACCTGGTGGTCTACGACAAGCTGGTCTCGGCGGCAATCCTGGCCGAGATCCCCGCCGCCACCGAGCGGCTGTTTGTCGGCAAGGCGCGCGGCCAGCACAGCCTGCCGCAGGAGGCAATCAACGCACTGCTGGTGCGCGAGGCGCAGCGTGGGCGACAGGTGGTGCGCCTCAAGGGCGGCGATCCCTTCATCTTCGGCCGTGGCGGGGAAGAGCTGCTGACGCTGGCGGCCGCCGGTGTGACCTTTGGTGTGGTGCCCGGCGTGACCGCCGCCACCGGTTGCGCCGCGGCGGTCGGCATACCGTTGACCCACCGCGGCCTGGCCCACAGCGTGCAGTTTCTCACCGCCTGTCTGCAACCCGGCCAGCCGGAGCCGGACTGGTCACATCTCAAACCCGGCCCCCAGACCCTGGTGTTCTATATGGGCCTGGCGCTGCGCGCACGCATCAGCCAGCGCCTGCTGGCGCTGGGCTTCGCCGCCGATTTGCCGGCGGCACTGATCAGCGCCGGTAGCACGGCGCAGCAGCAGGTGGTGCTGACCACACTGGCACAACTGCCCCAGGTCGGTGACAACTTGCCCAGCCCGACGCTGCTCATCGTCGGCGAGGTCTGCCGCCTGCACAGTAGGCTGGCATGGTGGCCGCCGACGGCAACAAACCCTGTGATGCCACAAGACTCGGCGGCTAGCCGCCAACCACGCACAACCTGCGTCGAGCAGGTCTGAAGCCCACGCCAACATCAGCTGGCCAAAAAACTGAATAAAAGCTTGGAAAGCATGACATGGGTCAAGCGACGCCCCAGGCCTTGGAGTAGCCTAGGGCCCTGACAGTGCCAGCCACTGTCGCCCGCCGCCACGGTGACGACGGGCTCCCGCCCGAGGCAGAGGTCTGTGCATATGCCGGCGGGCGCTTTCCCCGAGGAGAATCAGATGTCCCTATCCCCAGCCGCTGCGGTGGCACACTACCCCGATCTGGCGCTGTATGCCGCCCAGCAGTGTCGCTGCCAATATTGCGGTTTTGATGGCAGCCGCTCCGAACAGGACTGGCTGCAACTGCAGCTCGACCACCTGATCCCGCGCCACATCGCCAGCGACGACCATCTGAACCTGATCGTCAGCTGCTACTACTGCAATGCCATCAAGCGCCAGTTCAATCCGGCGGCACCGGGCATTCACCGCATCCTGGATCCGGCACAACAGCAAGCGCTACTGGCAGTGGCTCGCGACGAGATCGCCCGTCGCAAACAGGCGTTATGGGCCGAGCGTCAGGGCGTCAGCGCCAGCTTTGCCCAACTGCGCCAGCAGCTGGCCGACACCGAAACCGTCTGAACACAGCACCGCAGCAGGGGGGAACGCCACGGCATCCCCTTGCCAGACATCACATGCCATTCCATCAGGCGCCGGCAACACGGCTGGCGGGGCCTGTTCTGGCTGGCCGCGCCTCACGGCTGCGTCTGGCCCGCCAGGCTCTGCAGATAGTGCTGGATAAAAGCCGTATCGTGACCTTTGATGCGCAACTGCAACTCCAGCTGGCGCAAACGCCGCCACAACGCCTGCTGCTGCGGACTGTCGCTGGCACACTGTCCCAGCAGATCGCACAACTGCAACAGCTCGCGCCGCTGCACCAGCTCAGGCGGGATATAACCGGCATTTTTCAACAAACGATAACCGGCTCGCAGCGCCTCAGGCACCAGGCTGTCATCCTCCAGCGCCAGCGGTGCACCGGCACCGGCAAGCTGGTCGAACTGGCCATCACGCTGCGCCGCAGCGATATGGCGTTCGGCAATCTGATCTATCAGCTGACTCATGTTCACCTCCGCGCTCAGCGTCAGATTACGCCGTCACTGCCTGCAGGCAACACAACTTTGCGGGTTAACCCGTCAGGAGACAGCAGATGGATGCCTATTGGGCCGAAGCGCACACCCTGATGGCACTCGGCGGCAACGCCGAGCTGCTGGCGTTTGATGCGGCACGAGATCGCTTTGCCGACGTATTGCCCTGCCGCACCACGCTGCTGCATCCCACCTTGAATGCCAACCGCATGCAACTGGCTGGCAGTCTCCTGGGCCTGGCGGCCCAGTATCCAAAACCGGCGCAACTGCCCACGTTTCTGCAGCTGCTGGCCGAACAGCAGGTGGAGCAGCTGGTCGTGCTGGCCAGCGAGCTGGACCTGCATCAGCACCGGCTGCCAGCCTACTTTCGCAGTCGGCATCACTATCCCGGGCTGATGACCACCGCCAGCCTGGATGCCAGTTTCGCGCTCGGCGCGGGAGTAACCGCACGGCGCTACCGACTACAGCTGCAGTGGCCGGATCGCGACTATGTGCTGGAGGCGCTGCATGTCGTGCACTGGATTGACCGCGAGACGGTGCCGCTGCCGGTGCTGTCCGCGCTGCTACGGCTGCTGCCGGCAAGCGGACTGCCGTTGGTGCATTGTCGCGCCGGAGTCGGCCGTAGCGGCCTGTTGTTGGCCGCGCGGGCCGTATCGTGCTGCCCGCAGTTAACCCTGGCGCAGATCGTCCAGGGGCTGCGCGCCTGTCGCAACGATCTGATGGTGCAGACGCTGCCACAGATGCAAACCCTGGTCGCCTATTACCATCAGCAGCGCGCTTAAAGCAGCGTCAAAACCACTCGCGCTGGCGCTGCAGGCGGACTTATAGCGTGAGCAGCCCATCGTCACGACGCACCCGCTCGGTGAAATAAACCGCCATCGGCTCGCTATCTGTCAGGGCATGATTTTTTATCGTCATTTCATGCGGCATAGCGCCGCTGTTTATAGCCATTTGTTCTACGCAAAGCGACGCCAAAATTCGCCATATCTGACTGTTGTGGTCCACGGTTGATCATGCGGCAACGCGTCCCACCACCATTGGCGCCATCGTCGTCCCGGTTTGTTGCTGCCATCAGTTACCGCGTGCACATGGCACCCGCGATCAGAAGATCTGGAGCACATCATGTTATTTATTACCAACCGCGAGCCGCAAGGCGACATTCAGACGATAATCGACCGGCCTTTTGCGTTCGATCTGCAAAAAAACGCCCCGTCAAATTCCATCTACTGCTGTGAGCGACTCGGCAAGGACCACTATATCGAGCTGGGATCACAGCAGTGGCTTGGCCGCATCAAGCAACTCAAAGCGCAGCAGATCCTGCTTTTTATTCACGGTTTCTCCAATCTGCCGGAGCCGGATATTTTTCCGCGAACCCAGAAACTTCAGGCGCTGTTCGATAGCAAGGAGCAGGGGCTAGTCGAGGTGATTCCGGTGATCTGGCCTTGTGATGACGATGCGGGCATCGTCAAGGACTACTGGGACGATCAGGCTTCCGCCGATATGAGTGCCCACGCCTTCGGCCGGGCGCTACAGTTCTTCATGCAGTGGCGCGAGTCACCGACGCAGGAGGCGGTACCATGCCTGAAACGAATCAACCTGCTGGCTCACTCGATGGGTAACCGCGTGCTGCGCGAGACACTGCGCGTCTGGAACAAGGATTATCTGGCCAACGGCGTGCCACTGCTGTTTCGCAACACCATTCTGATGGCGGCGGACATCGTTAATGAGTCGCTGGAGGCCGATCAGGATGGCCGCCTGATCTGTCAGGCATCACGCAATGTCAGCGTCTACTACGCCTCGGACGATCTGGCACTGCGCGCCAGCAAGATCTCCAACCTGAAAAACAAGGTCGCCTCGCGCCGCTTAGGCCACACCGGCCCCGAATCGATGGAGAAGATGCCATCGAATGTCTACGCCATCGATTGCGATGATCTCAACAACCGCTATGACAATCCCAAGGGCCACTCCTATTTTCTGGAGGATGAACAGGGCAAACCGGGCAAGGTATTCGAGCACCTGTTCGAGTCGATTCAAAGCGGCCGAGTCTCTGTCACGGATGTCACCAACCGGCGGCATATCATCCGCTAAGTGAGTGCTAGTGGCGGGAACAAAAGCGGGCAGAACAATCTGCCCGCCTTGGAGCGGCAACCTCATCCCGCCCTCACCCCACCCTGCGCTGCAATTGCCAGCCGACGATGAGGGCCAGGCTCAGCAGGGCGGCGATAAAGCCGCCGACGCCAAGCCAGCCAAACGAGTGCCAGAACAGGCCGCCGATAGTGCCGGCCACACTGGAGCCCAGGTAGTAGCAGAAGAGATAGAGTGCTGAAGCCTGCCCCTTGGCACGGCGCGCCCGCGGGCCAATCCAGCTGCTGGCCACCGAGTGCGCGGCAAAGAAGCCGGCGGCAAACAGCAGCAGGCCGAGGACAATCAGCCACAACGCCTGCAATAGCGTCAGCAGCAGCCCCACCAGCATCAGCCCGAGAAAACCGATCAGCACAGGGGCGCGACCAAAGCGTGCGGTCATCAACCCGGCCTTGGGCGAGCTGAAGGTCCCTGTCAGGTAGACCACGGAGAGCAGACCGACCAGTGCCTGGCTTAAGTGCCAGGGCGAGGCCATCAGGCGGTAGCCGATGTAGTTGAACAGGGTGACGAAGGCCCCCATCAGCAGGAACCCTTCGACAAACAGCCAGGGTAGCGCGGCGTCCCGCCAGTGCAGATGCAAGGAGAGCAGCAAGGATCGCGGCCGCAGCGACAGCGGCCGGAAGTGGCGCGAAGCGGGCAGTATCCTCCAGAACAGCAGGGCGGAGGCCAAGGCGCAACAGCCGATGGCGGTCAGAGCGACACGCCAGCCATAACCATCGGTCAGTACGCCACAGATCAGGCGGCCGCTCATGCCACCGATGGAGTTGCCGCTGATGTAGAGCCCCATGGCAAAGGCCACTTGCGAGGGGTGGATCTCTTCGGCCAGATAGCTCATGGCCACGGCGGCGACCCCGCTCAAGGCCAGCCCCGTCAACATGCGCAGCAGCAAGATGCCATGCCAGCTCTGCATCCGCGCCGCAATCAGGGTACACAATGACGCCAGCAGCAGCGCCGTCACCATCACATTCTTGCGGCCGAAGGCATCGGAAAGCGGCCCGCTGACCAGCAGCCCCAGCGCCAGCATGACGGTGGCTCCGGAGAGTGACAGGCTGCTGGTCGCCGGCGAGATGGCAAAGGCATGGGAGAGCACCGGCAGAATCGGCTGCACGCAGTACAGCAGCGCAAAGGTAGCAAAACCGGCGGCAAACAGCGCCAGCGTGACTCGCCAGAAGTCACGGCTACCACGCTGGATGTAAACGGCTGAGTGAGCACTCACCGGGGTGGTGTGCAACAAGTCAGCCGCTGAGGGCCGCGCGGTCGTGATCAGCGGAGCAGCAGAGACAACAGACTGAGGACGCACAACAGTTTCCTTGCAATGACATGGCCCGTGAGACAACGGCAACGGGGAAAGCCTGGCGTCAGGGTAAAAAGCCGCTATTATTTCGTCCAATATATTAATAGTCTGAATTGATACGCTATAGATATGAATATCGAGCTGCGTCACCTGCGTTACTTCATCGCCGTTGCCGAAGAGTTGCACTTTGGCCGCGCCGCGGCGCGTCTGAACATCTCCCAGCCGCCATTGAGCCAGCAGATCCAGGCACTGGAGGAACAGATTGGCGCCCGTCTGCTAGCACGCACTAACCGCAGCGTCAGCCTGACAGCAGCCGGTAGCCAGTTCCTGGTCGATGCACGACAGGTGCTGGCCCAGGTCGAGATCGCAGCCACCCGTGCCGCCCGCTTGCATCAGGGCGAGACCGGCGAGTTGCGTCTCGGTCTGACCGCCTCGGCCCCGTTTATTCGTATCGTCTCCGAGGCGCTGTCGCGTTATCGCCAGCGCTACCCGGACGTGCATATTCAGACCGTCGAGAGTCACACTCGTGAGCAGATAGGCCCACTGGGGGATGGAACCCTGGATCTGGGGCTGATGCGCAACACGCCGCTGCCGGAGACGCTGTGCTGGCAGGTTGCCCTGCGCGAGCCGCTGCTGGCGCTGGTGCACCAGCGTCATCCGCTGGCCAAGCGCTCACGCATCAGCCTGCGGGAGCTGGCAAACGAGCCGTTCGTCTTCTTCGATCCGCAAGCCGGCACCGGGCTGTATGACGATATTCTCGGCCTGCTGCGCCGCTATGCTATCCGCCCCTATGTGACACAGGAGGTCGGTGAAGCGATGACCATTCTCGGTTTGGTGGCTGCCGGGCTTGGCGTCTCGCTGCTGCCTGCGTCGTACCGGCGTTTGCAGCTGGACGAGCTGAGCTGGCTACCACTGGAGGAGGATGATGCTATCTCCGAGATGTGGCTGGTCTGGGCTCGCCACCGCGAACTCAGCGCTCCGGCACGCCACTTCATCGCGCTATTGAACGACCAGCGGCCCCCCCTGCTCTCTGTTTAAGCAACGTTTTGTGCTCGGACGGTAAATGTAATAAGGTCTCCCTGCAGGCGCCTGCCCTGCACCGTCCATCTGTTGCCGTTACCAGAAGGAGCCTTCGATGCTGGCTTTTATCCCGCCGACCGTCCTCTCCCCGCTGCTCAGCCTGCTGATTTTCATCGTTGGCCATGGTCTGCTGTCAACCCTGCTGACGCTGCGTCTGAATGCCGAAGGGGTCGCCGCCGGCTGGATTGGGCTAGTCAGCAGTGCCTATTTTGCCGGTCTGGTGATCGGTGCCTTCGTCAATGTGCGCCTGATCCGTCGCATCGGCCATATCCGCGCCTACGCCGCTTATGCCTCGTTGCTGGCGGTGCTGGCGCTATGTCACGGCCTGTTGGTCGATCCGGCCATCTGGAGCGGTCTGCGTCTGCTCGGCGGCTTTGCCACCGGCGGTCTGTTTGTCGTCATCGAGTCCTGGATGCTGGTTTCCAGCTCAGCGGCGACCCGCGGCCGGCTGCTGGCGGTGTACATGATCCTGCTCTACGGCGGCCTGGCTGCCGGCCAGTGGCTGCTGCGTTATATCGATCCGTTACAGTTATCGCCGTTTGCGCTGGCGGCCATCAGTGCCTCGCTGTCGGTACTCCCCCTGGCGCTGACCCGGGTCCCCTTGCCACAAACCGAATCCGGACGAAACATCAGTCTGCTGTCGCTGGCGCGGCTGACACCGTCGGCGGTTGGCAGCTGCTTCGCCTCAGGTCTGATTCTGGGGGGCGTTTATGGTCTCTTGCCGCTCTACTTTGCCGCCAACGGTCGCGCCCTAGAGGCGGTGGCCAACCTGATGGCGCTGGTGATCCTCGGCGGCATGTTGTTGCAATACCCGCTGGGCCGGCTGTCAGATCGGGTCGACCGCCGACGGATTCTGGCCGCCCTGGGTATTGGTCTGCTGCTGTTGAGTCTGCTGATGCTGCTGGCCAGCCAGTTGCCGTGGAGCACACTGCGCGCCAGCATCATCTTTCTGTTTGGTGGCCTGGCGTTTTCGCTCTATCCCATCAGTCTGAGCCAGGCGTGCGACGAACTGACACCTGAGCAGATGGTCAGCGCCAATCAGGGCATGCTGCTGGCCTATAGCCTCGGCTCCATGACCGGGCCGCTGCTCGCCTCGCAAGCGATGCAGTACACCAGTACGGCCGCGCTGTTTGTCTACTTTGCCACGTGCGGCGGTGCCCTGGCCTTATTCCTGTTCTGGCGCCAGAAGCAGCGCCTGCCGGTTTCGGCCGACAACCAGCAGAGCTATATGCCGATGGCAGCCAATACCCCGCTGGCGGGTGAGCTGGATCCTCGCACTCCAGACAGCGAACCGATTACCGGTCATCAGGAAGATGAGGCCGAGGTGGATATCCCGCGCTGATGGCAAAAAAATCGCCCTGCAGAGCAGGGCGATGCGGATTCAGACAATCAGGGCAACGCTCACTGGGCGTTGATGGGCCCCTTGGAGCCGGCATCGGTATCGGTCCAGTAATCCTGATTCTGCAGGCGACGATCGCCCTGAATGAAGTAGGAGACCATGCCGTCGCGGAACATCAGGCCGCCGTCGCTCTTCTTCGCCTTGACCTTCTTGCCGTTGACCCAGACCTGATCCTTGGCATCAATGCGGATCTTGGCCACCGTCGCCCCAGTCTGCGGAAACGTGGCGATCCACTCGCCGGCATAGGGACTGCCAGTGCTGGCCGCCGGGGCGGTCGAGGTGGTCGTGAAGCCGGCCTTGGCGTTTTCCGCCTTGCTCTTGCTGATATCACAGCCCTGCAACTCACTGGCCTGGGTGCAGCCGGAGCGCTCCAGCTGCTGCTGATAACTGGCCTTGCCGTGGGCTGGCGCGGCCTGAGTCGCCGCCGGCGTGGCGTCGGTCACGAAGCCGGCCTTGGCATTTTCCGCCTTGCTCTTGTGAATATCACAGCCCTGCAGCTCGCTGACCTGAGTACAGCCGGAACGTTCCAGCTGCTCGCGGTATTTGGCGTTAATGGCATGAGCCGGCGCGGTGGCCAGCAGGGACAGGGTCAACAGCAGGGGCATCGTCTTCATCATGGGTATTCCCTTTTCTTGTCAATGGGCGCGCACGACACGCGAGCAAGCGTTCTGTCACCTTTCGGCCAAGCCGGACTAGGTCCAGAGGCGTCCTGTCAGCCAGAGGTGTACCAGAGCAAGTGTAGTCGCGGCGATAGTAAACAGACATTGAACAGACAGGTTTCAAACCCGGCGCCACCAGCGGCTTCGCGCAGCCGTTGAGACGGCGTTTACTTTTCCTCGCCGTCTGCGCACACTGGATCTCCAGCGCCGGGGCTCCCTCCCTGTGCGTCTCAACCAGACCAGGAGAATCGCGATGTACGAAGGAAGTTGTCTGTGTGGTGCCGTCGCCTACCGCCTCGACGCTGAGATCGGCAAGGGCTATTTCTGTCACTGCCAGCGTTGTCGCAAGGCCAGTGGATCGGCCTATGCCGCCAATGCGCTGATTGCCCCGGAAGCGTTTCACATCACCCGCGGCGAGGCGTTGCTGAGCGATTACCACAACCCGGAAACGGGTCTGATCCGTAGATTCTGCAGCCAGTGTGGCAGCCCGATGGTCAGTGTGCGACCCGGCACCGGCATCATGGTGCTGCGCCTGGGCTCGCTCGACACGCCGCTGGAGCAGGGCCCGGGGGCCCACATCTTTGTCGCCTCGAAAGCACAATGGGATCATATCCACGACGGCCTGCCCTGCTTTAATGAGCGCCCTACCGCCTAGACCGCACTGACACAGATAGCACAACGCCACCTTACGGTGGCGTTGTCGTTTCTGGCGTGGCGAGCCGGCTTACAGCGCCAGACGCAGGATTTGCTTGACGTCATCCGGGGTGATGTCGGCGTGTTCACCGAGCGCAGTGTGGCCGTGGGCCGTCAGTTTGGCAGCCACGGCATCGATCACCTCGTCGCCCAGACCATAGGCCGACAACCGTACCGGATTGCCCATCGCCGTAAAGAAGTCTTCGGTACGCGCAATGGCGGCTTGCGCCTTGTCGGCTTCGCTGCCGTCATGCACATCAAACACCCGCTCGGCATACTGCGCCAGCTTGGCTTGCTTGGCGGCCAGCTTGTGCTTCCACACCGCCGTCTGGACGATGGCCAGCGTCTGGGCGTGATCCAGGCCATACAGGCCGGTCAGCTCATGGCCGATCATATGGGTTGCCCAGTCGGTCGGCACGCCGGTGCTCAAGGTGCCGTTCAGCGCCATGGTGGCGGTCCACATCAGGTTGGCACGCACATCATAATCCTGCGGATTCGCCAGCGCGGCCGGCCCCTCTTCGATCAGCGTACGCAGCAGCCCTTCGGCAAAGCGATCCTGCACCTTGGCCTGCACCGGATAGGTAGTGTACTGCTCCAGCGTATGCACATAGGCATCGACCACACCGTTGGCGATCTGGCGCGCCGGCAAGGTATAGGTGGTCTCCGGATCCAGAATCGAAAAGCGCGGCTGCACGAACGGCGAGAAGAAGAACAGCTTGTCCTGGGTTTCGGCCTTGGTGATCACGGCGCCGTTGTTCATCTCCGAGCCGGTGGCGGCCAGCGTCAGTACGGTACCCAGCGGCACGGCATCGCGGATCTTGCTGCCATAGGTCTGCAGGATTTCCCAGGCATCGCCCTCATAGCGGGCCGCGGCAGCGATGAACTTGCTGCCATCGATGACCGAGCCACCACCGACAGCGAGGATATAGTCGATGCTTTCGGCCTTCACCACCTCGACCGCCTGCATCAGCGTCTCGAAATGCGGATTGGCCTCGATGCCGCCGAACTCGACATAATGGCGGCCGGCCAGCGCGGCATGCACCTGTTTCAGCACCCCATTTTTCTTGATACTGCCGCCGCCATAGGTGATCAGCACCTTGGCTTCGGCCGGTAACTCTTCGGTCAGCTTGGCGATCTGCCCCTGGCCAAAGTGGATACGGGTCGGGTTGAAGTAGGTAAAGTTGTTCATCGGATGCCCCCATGCAAACAGAGTGAACCGGTCGGCTTACGGCGTGATGCGGTAAGCGATGACTGGCAGACGAATGACATATTAGTTGCCAGAGTTGTCCCGGGTAAGCGATATTTGTCGCGAAATCTTGCCTAATCCTGTCAACCTGGCGTCTGTGCCAAGGAGTCTTCATGCGCGAGCTGGCCGAAGCCATGCAACAGTTTGTCACCGCCCGCGGTCTGAATGAGCTGGAAGGTTCCACCGCCACCGTACTGCCCGGCGTGCGCTTTTTTCGTGCCAGTCGCGGTAACGCTCGCCAGCCGCTGACTTACCAGTCCGGCATCATCATCATGGGCCAGGGGCACAAGATCATCCATATGGGTGAACAACAAATGGCATACGGGCCCGGCTCCTATCTGGTGGTCGGTGTTCCGTTGCCATTGGAGTGCGAGGCATTCAGTGACGGTGGTGAGCCGATTCTGGGATTAGCGGTGGATGTTGATCTGCAGCAGTTGCATGCCATGGTGGCGCAGCTGTTCCCGCAGGGACAGCCATTAACCGGCTGTAGCGCCATTGAGTGCGGCCTCTCAAGTGTGGCACTGTCCGACGCTCTGAATCAGGCCTGTTTGCGCCTGTTGCAGGCATTGCAGAATGATGTCGAGGCGGCGATCCTCGGCCCCGGGCTGCTGCAGGAGATCCTGTATCGGGTGCTGACCGGACCCAATGCCCATGTCCTGCTGGAGCTGGTGCGTCACGACAGTCACTATGCGCGCATCGCACGGGTGCTGGGCCGTATGCATCGCGACTACGCCGCCGCACTGACCGTAGAAGCGCTGGCCAGCGACGCACATATGAGTGTGTCGTCGTTTCACCGCGCCTTCCGCCAGGTCACCCGGGTTTCGCCGTTGCAGTACATGAAACAGATCCGCTTAAACCGGGCGCGTGAATTAATCCAGCAGCAGGGGCGCGGTATCGCCGAAGCCGCCGTTCTGGTGGGCTATAACAGCGCCTCGCAATTCAGTCGCGAATACAAACGGCATTTTCAAAATAATCCGCGCGGTGATCAGCGGTGATGGAATAAAGCACTCGCGCATCCCTGTTATGCTTCCTTGCGGTTATTTCGTCACTTGGGTAGCCGATTGACCAGACAGCCATTAGCATCCTATTCATTCAGCAGGTTATTTCATCAATTTATTAGCTTGTTTGTTTATTTGTTTATTTGTTTATTTGTTTATTTGATCATTTAATCATTTAATCATTTAATCATTTAATCATTTAATCATTTAATCATTTAATCATTTAATCATTTAATCATTTAATCATTTAATCATTTAATCATTTAATCATTTAATCATTTAATCATTTAATCATTTAATTATTTAATTATTTAATTATTTAATTATTTAATTATTTAATTATTTAATTATTTAATTATTTAATTATTTAATCATTTAATCATTTGATTGTCTGATTGTCTGATTGTCTGCTTGTTTAAAGAATCCTCTCGACTCTCGTGCGGTACAAGACGCCCCACGGCAAGCCGCGATCGAAACACAGCGCATTGAAAATGCTATCAAACCGCAAACGGCTGAATGATTGCTCCAAACCGTGATGGCACGGTCAAATTTACGCCAGCCATTTCACTATGATGCAGCCGTTAATTGAGTAAAAAGACAATATAAACAAACATTTAACAATCACAAAACAAAACAGCAACCAAGGAACAAATCATGAACTCCAGAATCAGTCTGGCACTCTGCCTGCTTGCCAGCGTGCTAACACTCAGTGCCTGTGGCAGCAGCGACGATGACACGACAACCCAACCGAAAAGCGATGTCCCGACCACGCTGACTGACGATGTCCGTGTGCGCGGTGTCGCTCCGGATGACACCACCACTGTGTTTATTTTTGATATGGCGACGCAGCAAGATCAGCTCGATGCCAATAAGGTCAGCCAGATTGATGAAGTGGATGTACGCGGCTCATTCAACGGCTGGAGCAAAAACAATAGCTTTGTGATGACCCAGAGCCAGACTGATGAAGGTATCTGGTATTTATCGTTACCAAGCAAACTGGTTGCAATTCCGGGAAATAGTGGACAACCAGAGTTTAAATTTGTTGTCACGGGTACTGTGGATGGCACGGCAGCCAAAGAAGCCTGGCTGAATATGTCCACCACCACGCCGGAAGAGTATATTACCGGTGGTGGCGATCGGAATCATATCGTGGTGTATCCTGGCGACGACATGGCGCAGATCAATGCTAACCGAGTGATCGCCAACACCGTCAAACTGCTGGCGGACTTTGATCTGAATAACGAAGAAGATAAACACAAGATTGCGAACTTCCGCCAGGTTCCCGGCACCAGCAAGTTATTCCGCTCCTACCATCCGTTCAAAAAATCACGCTCCCAGTATGACACCGAAGATACCCGTGTCGCGCTGGTGCAGCAGTATATGGAGCAGAATGGAGTCCAGAGCGTGATCACCCTGTACAAGGATGAAACTGCAACCCTAGATGCCAGCAAGAACGAAACGATCTCGGCATACCATCAGGCCATTATTGACGGCGGACATAACCTTTATCTGCCAGAGGCGGATTACAACACCGTTTATTTCGCCTCGGACAGTGCCAAATTTGGTGGCTGGATCAAGCAGGTGGTCGAGTTCATCATCAGCGACAGCAACCAGGCGCCGTTCGAAATTCACTGCCGTCTCGGCACGGACCGCACCGGTGTGTTCTCAGCCGTGATTGCATCGCTGATGGGCGCGTCATGGAATGACATCGTCAGCGACTATCAAAGCTCCAACAACATGGCGATCAAGGAATTCCGCGACTACAAGTTGCTGAAATACTCCTTCGAAAAAATGCTGCAGGTCGACCTGGATGACAGCAGTGTCAATTTGCAACAGGCAATGAGCCAGTATCTGATCAGCAACAGTTATCTGACCCAGGCACAAATTGATGCCTTGCAGGCCAAGCTGAAGTAACCCGATATGACGGCCAGTGCGCTGGCCGTCCTTTTACTCGCCTCACATTTTTCTCGCCTGCAGGCTTGCCAGAAAAGCGTAGCGGCTCTAAACAGGGAAAAACCTGAAGGAGCCAACCATGACGACTGCCAGTAACGCCCCCATACATGAACACGCAGCAGACGAATCATTCAGCCCGCACTGCCTGAGCAGTGGCATTCGCGACATGCGCTTTGGGCGCGGTGTCCGCGTGGTCGAACCGGTCAACCTGTATGGCAGCGAGATTGACGACGATGGGTTTATCGGTCCGTTCGTCGAGATCCAGTCCCAGGTGCGCATCGGCAAACGCACGCGTATCCAGTCACACAGCTTTATTTGCCAGTTCGTGACGATTGGCGATGACTGCTTCATCGGTCATGGCGTCATGTTTGCCAACGATCTGTTCCGCAATGGCGCCCCCAATCCCGATCCGGCCAGCTGGGGCAGAACCGAGATCGGTGATCGCGTCACCATCGGTTCCAACGCTACCATACTGCCGGTGCGGATCTGCAGCGGGGCGGTGATTGGCGCCGGGGCCGTGGTCACCCGCGATATCACCCAGCCCGACACCTATCTGGGCAACCCGGCCCGGCTGTCGCGGCGCTTTGCCTCAGACTCCGAGGGCGACCAGGCATAACGGCCGCAGGGGGCCAGGGCAACCGTCTTAACCAAGGTGAGTCAGACGACCCGCCACATCGGCGAGGACATCACTCATCTGGCTAAGCTGACTGGCGTTGTCGGCATTGCCGTCGGTGAGCTGATTGAGCTTCTGCAACTGCATGCCCATCTCCTGGGTGACCCGATCCTGCTCCTCCGCGGCCACCGCAATCTGGGTCGCCCGCTCGGTGATTTCGCCGAACGCGGCGACCACCGACTGCAGATGTTCGTGCGTCAGACGTGCAATCGCCACCGCCTTGTCGGTCTCCTGCTGACCCTGCCCCATCACAGCCACCGAGTGACGCGATGTGCTCTGCAGTCTGGACAGGACCTGTTCAATCTCCACCGCCGAACGCTGGCTCTTGGCAGCCAGGTTGCGCACCTCGTCGGCGACGACGGCAAAACCGCGTCCCGATTCACCGGCCCGCGCCGCCTCGATGGCGGCGTTGAGCGCCAGCAAGTTGGTCTGATCGGCAATGTCCCGGATCACGCCAAGCATGTTGCTGACCTGGCCACTGTCCTGCTCCAGCTGACCGATCGCCTCGCGCGCCTGGTGGATCACCGTCGTCAGCGCCTGCATGGTGCCAATCACCTGATCCATCTCTTCACCACTGCCCTTCACTGCCTGGTGCAATTGGGCTACCGTCTGCTGGGTGTCGATGGCATGGCGCGCCACCTCCTGCGCCGTCGCCCCCATCTCGTGGGCCCCGGTCGCCAACAGGGTATTCTCATCCCGCAGTTCATGGGCCTTGTGACGGAACTGGCTGCTGAAGCTGTTGAGCTCGGTGGCCTCGGTCAGCAAAGTGCCGGCGGCCTCCTGAATGCGTTGCAGTATCTGCTTGAGCTTGTCGGCATAGTCATTGACGGCCTGACGCAAGGCCCCCACCTCATCCTGATGCAGCACCGACAAACGCCGGTCCAGATCACCGCTGCCGGAAGCCAGCGCCTGGATCTGCGCCGTGGTCTGGCGCAAGCTGCGCAACACGCCGTGCAGGAACCACTGCCCGGCCAGCAGCATCACGGCCAGGGTCGCGCCCACCGCCAGCAGCAAAAACCACCCCATCTGGCGTGCCACCTCGGTCATGTGCGTTTTGGGCACCACCAGCCCGATGGTCCAGCCGCTGGCCGGCAGCCGGTGCAGGCTGACATAGGCTTCTTCACCCAGCACCGCATCCTGGGGCAGTGTCAGCGCGGCTTGTGGCTGTACGCTGGCGGACAACACGGGGGCCAGCCAGGGCTGCTGCTCCACCAGCTTGCTCAGCGGCAGCAAGTTGCCGGCCGCATCGGGCTTGGCCAGGTCACCAGGAAAACTGATCACCTGGCCGCTCTGATCGACAGCAAAGGCATAGCCGCCCTGCGCCTCGCCATACTGGGCCAGTTGTTCGGCGATGCCATCAAGCATCATGTCTACGGTCGCGACACCGGCAAACTGGCCGTTAGCCCGCATCGCTACGGTACAGGTGATCATCGGTGTCTTGGTGAACGGATCTGTGTAAGCCGCAGACCAGCTGCACTGCCCATCCTGGCCCTGTCGACCCACCTGATACCAGCTCTCGTTATGGTAGCCGTTGCCAGTGGGCGCATTGTAGTCATCCAGGTACTTGAGCTGGCCATTATCGCGCCCCCAGAAGAAGCTACGCCGCGCCACGCCAGGCGTGAACATCTGCGGCTCAGGCCAGATACCACCACCGGCGATGGTCTGGTCACCGTGGTTGTCGATTACGGGCGGAAACAGCTGTTTGAACAGTGCCTCCTCTTTCGGGAGTAGCTGGCTTTGTGTCGCCAGAGTGGCCGTCAGTTGCTGGATTTGTTGCAGCTTGGCGCCGAGCAGGGACAGCATGTCCTGCTGGCTGGTCTCCAGCATCGTCTGACGCTCCTCGATCAGATCCGGTTTAACCTTGGTCTCAATGACCAGCGTGATGCTCAGCAGAGCCAATGCAAAGGCCAGCAAGCTGCCGGCGTTGATCTTGCGGGCAATCGTCCATTGATTTGCAAACAACATGGGGGGCAGTCTCATAAACGGGAAAAGGAGTAGCAATGACATGGGCATTGCAACAACCACGCCACCTTGCCCATTTGCACCACTTCGCCTGCCCCATGGCAGGGCATGCCCTTCTTTCCTTGGTTGAAGCGCGCGTGATGAGGCACCAATAAGCAGCAAAAGGATCATGGCGGCGCATAACCGCCGCTAACATCGTCACATCGCGACAGAAAACCGAGTGATAGATCGATTTTTACAACATATTCCGAATGAGGCCATGTTTTTCACGACCGGGCTGGGATAGCATCATTCGTTGAAAATTCAATTGCTTTGCATCAAACCGACAAGGCATACGTCCCTGTGACGCCATGCCCTGCGTTAAAAACCACCACGGAGAGGCCACACTATGAGTGAAATTGAAAATACCAGCCCGGACACCGCACCTGTTACGACCACTAGCATGGCGAGTGCAGAGAGCATCAGTCAGGACTCCAAGAACATGGCGTTACTGAACTGGATTGGCACCCTGTTCTTCGGTTTTATTCCCTGCCTGATCCTCTATCTGGTGAAGAAAGAGGATGCCTATGTGCAGGCTCAGGCCAAAGAAGCGCTGAACTGGTCAATCACCGCCATCATCGGTTATGTTGCCGCCATCATTCTGAGCTTTATCCTGATCGGTGTCCTGCTGTTCCCGGTGTTGGGAATTTGCCATCTGGTATTTTGCATCATGGGTGCCATTGGCGCGTCCAAAGGCAACGATTTCCGCGTGCCGTTCACGCTGCGTCTGTTGAAGTAAGACACCGTCACGTGGTGGCAACCAGGTTCCACCGAAAAAAGAGGCGCCCGTCGCCTCTTTTTTTACGAGGCCCCACTCTCCTGCACCAGATCGACTCAGGTCTGGACACTCTTCTCGAGCGGAGCAGCAGCATGTTTTCCCATATATTTATTGGCGTCAGTGATTTTGACCGCGCACTCGCCTTCTACGAACCCTTGATGCAACTGCTGGGAGTTGGCCTGCGCTTTTGCGAGCCGGAACGCCCCTGGGCAGGCTGGCAATCACATCCGGGACCGCGCCCCTTGCTGCTGCTCGGCCGCCCGTTTGATGGCGCTCCACATGCAGCAGGTAACGGACAGATGGTCGCATTCAACGCCAGCAGCCGACCTCAGGTCGCTGCGGCACATGCGCTGGCACTGCGCCTGGGAGGAAGATGCGAGGGCCGGCCGGGATTACGCCCCGAATACCATGCCGACTACTACGGCTGCTATTTTCGCGACCCGGACGGCAACAAGCTCTGTGTGGTCTGCCATCTAGCGGAGTAAAGCATGTTACGACGCCGCCTGTTACCCCTCCTGATTGGCCTGCTGTTGTGGGAGATCTATTTTTTCTATCTGCAACATTCGCCCGCAACGGCGCCTGTCAGGACACAGCATGCCGAAGTTTCAGCGCCACACACGGCACCGCTGCCGGCCGAAGTGAAGGAATAAAATGGACTCGATTTCACCCCTTGCTTGGGTCTATGCTAACCGGACCTGAATGCCTCGGAGCTGGCAATGAACGCTAAAGAGTTGGTCTCTGCCTTCTGGCAGGCGATGGCCAGGTGTGACTACGACACCGCCGCAACCCTGTTTGCCGATGACTATGTCTGCGACTGTCCCCAGACCCGCGAGCAGATTGTTGGCCGAGATAACTTCATCGGATTGCACAAGAGCAATCCCGCCCCCGGGCCCATGCAGTTTCTGCTGTGTCGCTTGCAAGGTGATGACGAGAAGATCTTCACCGAAGTGGCCGTCAATGACGGGGAACGGCTGTTTCGTATGCTGACCTTTCATTACATTGCCGACGGCAAGATAGCGCGCCAGGTTGAATACTGGCCGGAGGATTACCCGCCACCGGATTGGCGCCGTGAATGGGTGGATCTCGAACCCTGCTAACCCGCAGCCCCACTGTTCCTTTAGGGAGAATGGCAATGAAAGTAACCTGGATAGTTCCGCTGCTCAGTCTGCTCCTCGGTACCGGTTGTCAGCCGCAGGACACGCCGCAAAACGCCCCGCAAGACCCGGCACCAGAACCCCCCCAAGCCGTTGGTGGCGACCGGGATGCGCATGGTTGTATCGGCTCGGCCGGATATCAATGGTGTGCCCCGAAGAGTGAATGCATCCGCGCCTGGGAGTTACCGGATGTTGCAGGCCAAGATCTGGATCCGCAGCAAAAATGGCAGAAATGGTGTCAGCCGGATGCTTCCTGATGCAGCGTTACAGTGGCGCCTGATTTCGCTTTTGTTGCAGACACCGCAAAGGGCTGCACTGGTGCGCCTGGTCGCTCGGCTCGCCTTGCCTGACGCTTGGGTGGCCGCAGGTGCACTGCGTAATCTGGTCTGGGATCACCTGCATCAACGCCCCGCCTCTGCCGTCAATGACATTGATGTGTTGTATTTTGATGCGACCGACCACGAGGGCGCGTTGGGCAGGGCCGCCGAGCAATGGCTGCAGGAGCAGGCGCCCCAGTGGCGCTGGCAAGTGAAAAATCAGGCGCTGATGCACAAGCGACATGGTCATGCGCCCTATCGCAATAGCGGCGACGCGATGCGCTTCTGGCCAGAGTGTGAAACGGCAATTGCCGTGCGTTACCTGCCCACCCAATCCGCCTGGCAAGTGATGGCGCCCTTTGGCCTGCGCAGCCTGTTTGCAGGACAGATCACCGCGAATCCATGTCGCCCACCGCAGCTGTTCCAGCAGAGATTGACGACCAAACAGTGGTTAACACTGTGGCCTGAGCTGAGTGTCATGGATATCCAGGCATAACGCCAACCGATACCTGCGCTGTGCTTTTCATTCTGCAACACGCCCGCATCACAGTGCTGCCTGCCTGCCGCAGCATGCCAGCACAACGCTCACTTGGCCTTGCGCGTCGGGCCGCGTTGCTCACCATTAACCAGCAATTGACGATAACTGCCATTGCTGCGGAAATAGATCTCGGAATCAGAGGTCACAGGACCATAGTCGACGCTGTCAATTCGCACCCGCCCCACCTGCACCTCGACGACGTGACCGTCCACCACCATGCGTCCACGCCCGACCAGGCGCCCTTCATTGGCCGTTACACTGACATTGCCCTTGTTTTGCGGCGGTGTTTCGGCGGGGCCGATATCGCAGGCCGTCAATGCACCCACCAGTCCCATCGCAATCACAACGCCAGATAGTGTGCTTTTCATCTTACTGTTCCTGTCATTTGGCTGACACCTCAAGTGTAATGCACGAAGTTTGCCAGAATAGCCGTGCAAGCCAAGCATTCGAAGCTATTTGCTACCGTTTTCTGCGTGCACAGCAAACGGCAGGCGTCCGCGCCAGAACACCAGCAGGTTGCCAAACATGACACTCAGTAGACCCAGCACCGCCACCGGAGCCCATTGATACCCCTCGAACCACACCGACAGGTTAAGCGCGACGACCGGGAACAACACAGTACAATAGGCCGCCCGCTCCGGCCCCAGACGCCCAACCAGCATCAGGTAACTGGTGAAGCCGACGACAGAGCCGAACAACGCCAGATACCCCAAGGCCCACCAGTAGCGCGGCGATGGATCCGGAACATACTCGACACCACTGATTGACGCCCCGAGCAGCAACAGGGTGGCGCCGCACAGCATGCCCCAACCGTTGGTCTGCAGCGGTGTCGCCCCCAGACTCTGCAGACGAGCGGAGAGCAGATTGCCCGTGGAGAAGCACAAGGTGCCGAGCAAGGCCAGCCCCAACCCCTGCAGCGTCTCGGCATGTGCCTGCGTATTCACCAGTTGTGGCCAGAACAAGGCCATCAGCCCGACCAGTCCAAACAGAGCACCATACCAGACACGAGACGCCACCTGGCGTTTCAGCACTAACCGCGCGGCCAGGGCATTCCACAGCGTCGAGGTAGAAAAGATCACGGCGATCAGACCACTGGGCAGCCAGTGGCTGGCCTGATAGAAACAGAGAAAATTGCAGCAGAACAGCAGCAGCCCCTGCAGCAGTACCAAGCGCAAAATACGGCCCTGAGGCACCCGCACGCGGCCACTCAGCCAGAGAAACCCCAACAACAAGGCGGCGGCCAATAAAAAACGGCCGGCAATGGAAAACGGGATAGCCGTCGGCCCGAGTTGCCATTTCAACGCCAGCCAGGTGGTTCCCCAGATAGCAACCGTCGTCAGATAGAGAAACCAGGTCATCGACTACTCCTCACTCAGGTCGATAGTACAGGGGCCAGCATGCCCGATAACCTGATGACCGGTTTGTCTGTTCTTGCGCTTTTTTGCCAGCGCCGCGCTGGCGCCGATGGCCCGCCGCGACAAAACAGTTACACTGCCAGTCGATCCCATCCAACGTCTGAAACTGAGCCATGTCCCTTACCATCGCATCACCGCGCATCATGCAGGAGCTGACCGCCACCCGGGCTGATCTGGAGCGGCATGCGGTTATCAGCGCCGGTGTGCACGTCGCCTGCTGGCAACGGCATACGCTTCAGGATACGGCTTACCAGCAACCTGGACACCATACCCTCTCCTGCTATCTGCACGGAGGCGAACAGATACGGCGGCGAGATCAGCCTTCACTGCGTGGCGGGCCGGGAAAACTCTGTCTGTTACCTGCCGAGCACGAGTCGTACTGGCAAGTCGGCGGCTACATTCACTTCCTGCATCTGTACTTCACCCCGCAATACCTGGCCCATCAGATTGTCGAACTGTTTGACTGCGAACCGCGCAGCATAGTGTTGGCCGATCGCACCTATATCGACGACCACGCCCTGGCACACGCCTGCCGGCAGCTGAACCAGCTGGACTGGCAGCAGGACCTGGGACGCCTCGCGGCCCAGACGCTAACTCAGGAGATGACCGCCTACCTGCTGCAGACCCAGGCCAGGCGAGGTTTGCAGCCATTCAAGGGCGGCCTGTCCCCCTATCAGCAGCGGGTGCTGCACGAATGGCTGGACCACCATCTTGGCGAGACATTGACCCTGGCCGACATGGCCTCGACCGTGGCGTTGTCTGAATTTCATTTCGCCCGCATGTTCAAGTTGAGCTTTGGCATGCCGCCCCATGCCTGGTTGTTGCAGCAACGTCTGCTCAAGGCGCGTGCCTGGCTCAGCCGGGATCCGGCCGCGGATCTGCTGCAGGTGGCGCAGCATTGTGGCTTTACCAGTGTCAGCCTGATGTCGCGACACTTCCGCCGCTGGCTGGGGCTGGCTCCGGGGCAATTCCGGCAGTTAAGTGGTCATTTGGCAACAGCAGAAAAGCAGGTTTTCTGGCGCTGAAGCCACAGACAAACCGCCAGATCATACGCGCGACAAGCAAACGTTTCAATAATATGGAAAATTAACAGAATCAATGCGTTATATTGCTGGACCTCAGCGATGGAGGCTCTAGAATAACGTCCATTTTTTACACTATGGACGCTTTGCCATGTCGCAACCTCAGCCGCACCACCCAGATCTGGTTTACGGGCTGGACGCCCGCCCACCGCTGCCTCAGACGCTGTTTGCCGCCCTGCAACACATGTTGGCCATGTTCGTCGGCATCATCACACCACCACTGATCATTGCCAGCGCCCTGGGTCTCAGTGGTGACGAGACCCGTTATATCGTGTCGATGTCACTGCTTATGTCAGGCATCGCCTCCTTCATCCAGACGCGTCGCTTCGGTCCGGTCGGCTCGGGACTGCTCTCGGTGCAGGGCACCAGCTTCAACTTTCTGGGCCCGATCATTGCCTCCGGTCTGGCCCTGAAACAGGCCGCCATGCCCAACGAAGCCATGCTCGGCACCCTGTTTGGCACCATACTGGTCGCGGCGATCAGCATGGTGCTTGTCAGCCGCTGCCTGCATCTGATTCGTCAGGTGATCACACCGCTGGTGACCGGTATCGTGGTGCTGTTGATCGGGCTGACCTTGATCAAGGTCGGACTGATCAGCATGGGGGGCGGATTTGCCGCCATGAAGGATGGCAGCTTCGGTAGTCTGGAAAATCTTGGGCTGTCGTTACTGGTCCTGCTGACCATAGTGCTGCTGCAACGCAGCCATAATCCCTGGTTGCGCCTCTCGGCTATCGTCATCGCCATGCTGGTCGGCTATCTCGCCGCCTTCTTCCTGGGCCGCCTCAATCCGCTGGCCAGCACTGAACAGTGGCTCACCCTGCCCCAGCCATTCCGTTACGGCCTGGGTTTTGATTGGCAATTTTTCATTCCGATCACCGTGATTTTCGTCGTGACCGCACTGGAAGCCATCGGCGACATGACAGCCACCTCCGATGTCTCCGGCGAGCCGGTTGACGGTCCCGTCTACCTGGCACGAATTAAAGGCGGCGTGCTGTCAGATGGCCTCAACTCCATGCTGGCCGCCGTCGTTGGCACCTTTCCGATGTCGGTTTTTGCACAAAACAATGGCGTCATCCAACTCACCGGGGTTGCCAGCCGCTATGTCGGCTTCTTTATTGCCGGCATGCTGGCATTACTCGGTCTGCTGCCGGGCGTCGCCGCGCTGATCCAGCAAATTCCCGAACCGGTTCTGGGCGGTGCCACCATCGTCATGTTCGGTACCATTGCCGCCGCCGGTGTGCGCATCATCTCGCGCGAAGTCCTCGACCGCCGGGCGTTGATGATACTGGCCGTCTCGCTGGCCATGGGGCTCGGGGTAGCACAGGTACCTGAAGTGCTGCAACATCTGCCTGAGCTGCTCAAGAGTGTGCTGTCGTTTGGCGTCGCTACCGGCGGCATCACGGCCATGTTGCTGAACCTGTTGCTGCCACGCCGCAAAACCGCCCCTTCTGGCACCGCTTAAGCCAGCCACAGCCGGCCAGTTTGGCCGGCTTTACCTCCCTTTACGCCGCCGACACACTCCCTTGCTCAGCGATCCCGGATAATCAGACCGTCGCTAGTCTGTTTTTGCTAAGGAATCGGTATGTCTCCGAAAATTGCTGCTGGCACGCTGTTGGGTCTGGTTTGTCTGGCAATCAGTCAGGCGGCCATCGCCAGACCATGGGGACCGATGCCAGATCGAGGGCCAGGGCCAGGGCCTGGCCCTGAGCCCATCCCTGCCCCGCAGCATGGCATCTATGTGGATGTGTTGCCTCATGGTTACCAGACCGTACTCATCGCCGGTCTGACCTATTTTGTGCTCAATGACATTTGGTACAAGTTGCAAGGCGGGCGCTATGTCATGGTCGATAAGCCGGCGGCAGAACCTGAATATGAACAACCACACGGCCTGACGCAGGTGGATATCGATGGCGGGCGTTACTATGTGCGCGACGGGCGTTTTTATCGGCGTAACGCAGATGGTGAGTATCTTGAGGTGCCACCACCTGCGTCCCAAAAAAGCAACAACTAGAGCGCGGGCGGGCTCAGTGTTGCGCCCGGTGTACCGTGGCCAGCAGTGCCGCGGCCCCGACAAACAACGAGGCAAATGTCCGGTTGATGCGTCGCTGCTGGCGCACACTGCGCTGCAGACGCAACAATCGGGAGGCCAAACCGGTGTACCCCGCCATCACAATCATATCGACGGTAATCATCGTCAACGCCATCAGCAGATATTGGGGCAGTAACGGCGAGGCCGGGTTAATGAACTGAGGTAGCACGGCCAGCATGAACACAATCGCCTTCGGGTTGCTGGCGTTGACCAAGAAGCCGCGCAAGACCAGTTGCCAACGCGGAGTCAAAGCGCTGGCCTCCTCCGGCATCACATCGCGCGCTTGCGGAATGGTGCGCCATTGGCACCAGGCCAGCCAGACCAGATAACCGACGCCAAACCATTTGATCACATTAAACGCCATCGCCGAGGTGGTCAAAATCGCCCCGACCCCAGCCGCGACAATGGCGATTTGACCTGCCAAGGCCAACTGCAAGCCCAGCACATTCCAATAGCCATGGCGAAATCCATGTCGCAAGCCGCTGCTCATTGAAGCAATGGCACCAGCACCGGGCGACAGGCTGATAATCCAACAGGCGACAAAAAAGCCTAACCAGGTTTCCAGCGTCATTTCGATTTTCCTTTTTCGCATGACCGATGCAGCTCACACTATCACCGCCACGCGGAGGCGAAAAGGAAATAAAAAAGTGGCGTATCCATGCGAATACGCCACTGGGCCTAACCTGCAAGGCAGGAGGTATGGAACCCGATTATTGCGCTGTCAGCGTGTACTTCAAGGTGCTGTCGTTGAAGGTCACCAGGTAAGTGCCCACCATAGCGGTCTTGATGTCGGAGCCGCCCAGGTTCGCGGTGCCATCGGCATTGGTATCACCATAATTCTTGGTCCAATCGCCGAGCACATCGAACTTGAAGCGTTGTGTTCCACTGCTATCTGCGGCTCCCGTGAAGGTGATGGTAGCCTGCCAGGTATTGTTGGCCACCAGCTTCATCGCCGTCGAGCCCCAGCTGTTCGGTGTGCCACGGAAGTAGAGGCTGGTCAGATTACCGGTATAGACATCATTACCCGAGATTTTGGTCAGCGTGTACTTCAGTGTCGTGTCGTTAAACTGCACCTTATAAGTACCGACCACAGTGGTATAGATGTCAGAGCCGCCCTGGTTAGCCGTTCCATCTGCATTGGTATCACCAAAATTGGTCACCCAGTTGCCAGCTACGTCAAACTTGAAGCGCTGGTTGGCCTGGCCATCAAAGGTAACGGTGGTTTCCCAGGTATTGTCCGCAACCAGGGTCATCGCCTTGCTCGCCCAGCTGTTGGCAGTGCCACGGAAGTTCATCGTGGTGTAGGTGCTGTTGAAGGTGCCGTTGTCTTCAGTGACGGTCACGGTAGCAGATGTCGTTGAAGTCAAACCTTCGGCATCGGTCACGGTCACAGTGATGGTCTTGGTTCCGGCAGTGTCAAACACCACGGTTTCGGTCTTGGCCGTTCCGCCGGTGGACCAGCTGTAGCCCGTCACGCCTACGTCATCGGTAGAGGCGGAAGCATCGAACACAATGCTGTCGCCAACCTTCACGCTGATGGTCTTCGGTGACACCACAGCCACAGGTGCCTGATTCACAGAGATCGGCGTCAGCGTGTAGCTCATATCACTTTCCTTGAGCGCCACCTTGTACTTGCCTACACCCGTGAAATAGATGTCCTTGGTGCTGTTCTTGTCGGCAATGCCGTCCGCTTCGGTATCGCCGTAGTTTTCAGTCCAGTTGCCGTAGACATCAAACTTGAAGCGTTGTGCGCCGGTGCTGTCAGCGGCCCCCGTGAAGGTCACCTCGGTTGACCAGACGCGAGTCGTGGTATCCACAGTCATCGGTGTGGCCACCCAGCTATTGCTGGTACCGCGGAAGTACATTGAGGAGAATTTGTTGACGGTGCAGTTGGTGCACGGCTTGGCGTTGATATGAATCGCAGCCGCCTGCTTGGCGCCGACCGTAAAGGTGGCCTTGCCAGCACTATCTACCACAATGTTGCTGCCGCTGCACAGATCGTTGCCGGCCAGGATGTTGCAATAGGTACCCGCAGGCAGACCGGTCGACAGTGACTGAGTCATGCTGGTGGTTTCATTGTTGATCACCACAAAGCCCTTGGTGCCACGGCCAAACGCGATCTGGTTATTGCCGTTATCCCACCAGTTGGCCATCGCAGTACCTTGTACCGCGTTGTGGAAAGAGACCATGTTGGCGATGTTGCTCCAACGGTGTTCGCAGTTCCAGCTTGAACCAGAGGCACAGGCGGCTGCACTCGGGCCACCGATATCGGTGTTGGAGCCGAAGTCATAACCAGACATGACTTGCGGGTATTTACCATACGGCCAGGCCAGCATGAAGACGTTAGCCAGGTTATACAGGGCACCGTCCTTATAGGTCAGCATGCCACCGCCACCATGGCCACGCTCGCGGTCGTGGTTGACGACGAAGACTTCAGCCTTGTCTGAGGCGAGCAGCCCCCAGCTTTCACCCATGGTCTTCAGGTTCTTGATCTGCCCCTTGAAGTTGGATGCCAGATCGGTGCCGTATTTGAACTCTGTGACCACACCCAGTCCGGTATATTCGCTCGGTTGAATAGGCTCACCTGATGCACCTATGACTTCCTGATACACGAACGGATTGCCAGCTTGAGCGTAGATAGCCCCCAAATCGGCGGTGCTCATGTGCTTGGCTGCGTCGACACGGAAACCATCCACGCCCCAACCGGAAAGGGTCTTCAGGTAGGTGGCGATCTGCCCTTGCACATAGGATGAGCCGGTATTCAGGTCAGGCAAGCCCGGCAGACTGCAGTTTTGTACCTGCCAGCGGTTGCTATAGTCGGTGATGTCACAGACGCTGTGGAAATCACTGGAACTCAGGTAAGGGTAGTTGCGAGCGGAATAGCTGCTACCACCGGTTCCGGTACCGGATCCGCCCGCCATCTGGTTGAATACGGCGTCAGCATAGATCTTCACACCCGCGGCATGGCAGCGGCTGATCATACTCTTGAGCTCGGCTTCGTTCCCGCCCAGCGATGTGAAGTTCTTGTAGTTGACCGGTTGGTAGACGACCCACCAGCTGCTGCCTTGGATGTGTTCCGCCGGAGGCGTGATTTGCACCGCTTCATAGCCCTTCGGGCCGAGAACCGTCTCACACTCGTTGGCGATGTCGTTATATTTCCATTGGAACAGGTGCACCATGACGCCGGCTTGGGCCGCGTTGCCGGCAAATGCCATGGCAACCGCTGCACCCAGCGACAGGGCGCTGAGCTTCATCTTCTTCATTGTGATATTCCCTTCATGTTGACGTTAACCTGAATGCACAGTGCGCTCTTTACTGAGCGTCTGATTGTGCAGACCGGCATGGCATTCAATTGCCGGTCGCCTGCACGGTCTCAGCCTGATGGGCTGGCCGCAACATTCGGTATTTATCCTGTGTGGCTCAATGATGAGAAGAATTCACTCTGACTCGGGATGATGAAGGCGAAACCCGGTCTATATTCTTATGTTTTTCAAGCGGTTAAATGGGATTTTTCTGTTTGTGAAATCGAGACATGAAATGTAACCGCTCACATTCAACGCCGATTATCCATGTTTTTGATGGCCGATCCGCCCCTTGGCACAGGTAAATGTTAATTGTGTGAATGAAATTGTTTTCAATTGAAAATTCATGCAATTTCGGCGTGATCCAGCACGCGTCTTGCTTTCTTCAACACTGACGAGATCGGCAGAACGATTTAGAGTGGCGACTCATATACGCGGTTTGGATAGCAGATCATGAAATCGACAATGCAGTATCTGATGCTCGGCCTGGCGCTGGCCGGCGTGCCTCTGCTGGCCGAAGCGGACTCGAGCTCGGGCGCCAATCTGCGCCGGGTTGACGAGCGCTCACCCGATCACCAACACCTGTTGCACGCACAACAGCAACTGACCCTGGTGACCATCGAACACCAGGGGCAGCAACCGATTCTCAAGTTGCAACGCGACGATGGCATCATGCTCAAAGTCCGCGGCCTGCAGCAGACAGCACCGACGTTTGGCTTGAGCGACGGCAGCCGCATTGATGTGATGCAGGAAGCTCATGGCTGGAGCCTGCTCAGCGGAGAGCAACTGCTGGCCTTCATTCCGAATCAGTACGGGCAGGATCTGCTACATCGATCGGGTTAGTGCTTCAGTCCAGTTTTTTCTGCCAAAACTGCGCAACGCCGGCCGAGGGTTGCAGTTCATAGGGCGCGAAGCCGCACTTGCGGTAAGCGCCCTGCGCCACGTGGTTATTCGCCAGCACCTCCAGCGTCATTTTGCAGCAGCCACGGAATCTAGCGATCTCCTCAAGCCGTGCCAGCAGGGCCGAACCCACACCTCGACCTCGCCAGCCGTCGAGCACTGCGAGATCATGCACGTTCAGTAACGGACGCGCCGCGAAGGTTGAAAACCCCATGAAAGCCGTCGCCACGCCAACCCCGTTGCCCTCGTAACGGGCCAGCAGCACCACGGCGCCGGGAACGTCAGCCATCGCCGCGGCCAGCCGCTGACGCACGCTCGGCGCCAGCCCCTCACCACCGCCCATGGGATCACTGGCGTACGCATCCAGCAGTGCCACCCACTCATCCTGTTCCGGGTTATCCAGACGTACCTGTTCGATCTTCAACACGCGACTGTCTCCTTAGCGCTGATGTCTCCCGTGACTTGATCTCTCTGTCTAATCGGCGTCCAATCCAGAGAGACACGCCTCACGAGGAGCCGAATCCATGTTCATTGTCCTGCTCGAGTATATTCGTCCGCTGGAAGAAATCGATGCCCTGATCCCGTTACACCGCGCCTATCTGCAACGTCACTACGCGAGCGGCCATTTCTTGATGTCCGGGCGGCGCGAACCACGGACCGGGGGCGTCATTCTGGCCTCCGTCCCCAGCCGCACCCAGCTGGAGCAGATTCTGCAGGAGGATCCGTTTCATCAAGCCGGCGTCGTGCGCTACGAGGTTCTGGAATTTGTGCCCACCATGACACATAAGGGGCTCGAAGCGTGGCAGCAGGCATGACCCCCTCAGCGCCATTATTGCGGTGGCAAGATTGTCTGTTCGCCGTCAATCTGCACTGTCAGCTGAGGGTCCGGCACCTGAGACTGGATCCAGGTGCTTGCCTGGCGCTGGTCGGCAGCAATGGCAGCGGCAAAAGTCTGATGGCCAGGGCCCTGGCCGGAGAGCTGCCCTGCTCTGCGGGTGAGTGCCTTCAGCCCCCGGAGACGGTCCGTCTATCTGCGGAGCAGCAGCAGGCGCTGCTGGCTGAAGATTGGCGCCGCCGCAATACCGATATGCTGGAGGAGGGCGAAGAGGCCGGCATCATGACCGCTGAACTGCTGCAACAGGTTCCTGCCGGACTGCAACAACGGCTTGATGTTGCCAAACTGGCCCCTCGCCCGTATCGCGTGCTTTCCAGTGGCGAAGGACGCAAAGTCCTGCTGGCACAGGCGCTCGCCATGGCTCCGCCCCTGCTGGTACTGGACGAACCCTTCGCCGGGCTGGATGCCGCTGCGCGACAGGATCTGCAACGGCTGCTGGAGGAGCTGCACACAGGTGGTCAGGCCATGGCCATCATCCTTAGCCGTTATGACGAAATTCCCCGCTTCGCCAGCGCGTTGGGCATTCTCAGTGAACGTCAGCTGGTGCGGTGCGGTTTGCCCGACGAAATCCTGAAGCAACAGGACGTCGCCGAGCTGGCCCTCAGCGAAACACTACGCCAGTTGCCGTTACCGGCACGGCCATCGGCTCCCCCATCGCCCCCCACTTCAACGCCGTTGATTCGTCTGTGCCGCCTGCACATCGATTACGACGGGCACAGCGTGATTGCAGGGCTGGACTGGCAGGTCAACCCCGGCGAGCACTGGCATATTGCCGGCCCGAACGGTTGTGGAAAATCCACTTTGTTATCCGTGATTTGCGGTGATCACCCGCAAGGCTATTGTAACGACGTGACCCTGTTCGGCCGCCGACGCGGTTCGGGCGAGAGCATCTGGGAGATCAAAAGCCACATCGGGCTTGTCAGCCCGGCGCTGCATCTGGAACACCGGGTCAGTGCTTCGGCGCAGGAGGTGGTGTTGTCCGGGTTCTTCGACAGCATAGGACTCTACGATGCCCCCGGTGATGAGCAGGTCAGCCTGTCCCGCCGCTGGTTGGAACGCCTCGGCATGGCCCGGCTGGCGAAAACGCCATTTCAGCGCTTGTCCTTTGGACAGCAACGGCTCTTGCTGATTGCCCGCGCACTGGTCAAGCACCCGCCGTTGTTGATCCTGGATGAGCCACTGCAGGGGCTGGATCCGCTGAGTCGAGATCGGATCCGGCATTTTGTCGAGGAGCTGATGCAATCGGGCACGACCCAATTGCTGTTTGTCTCGCACCATGCTGACGATGCCCCCCGCGGCCTGACCCACAGACTGGACTTTATTCCGCAGCCGCAGGGGGGATATGCCTATCGGCAGAGGCCGCTGCCGGTGCCGGATCAACCACCGTCTGTCGGTTCACCGGCAATCCGGGCCAATCCTCCTGCCACTGCAGGGTGTGCGGGTTGAAACCACGATCCAGCGTTGGCTTTACGATCTGAAAGTAGGGGGAGAGGTCGAAATCTCTGGGCGTATACAAAGAGGGATGGCGCACGCGGAAGAATTCATGCCGCATGCGCTGCGAATCCTCGGTAACCGTATGTTCGATGACCCGATCAGGCAGAATCGGATAATGGATATGGGCGAACGCTTGCGCAATCAATGACGAGCAGATGGCGCGCGTCGGATCCCCGCTCCCCAGACGCAACAGATGCCGTCGCCACCGCGCCGGCACCGGCGGGGTCTGTACCAGGTAACGGGCCAGGTCGACGATATTCTTCAAATCATAGCGATCCCCGAGGCGGGACAGCAGATAGCGGATCAATGCTGCAATCTCCGCCTCCGAGATACCTACCGGCCGGCAGATCCGGGTATGCTCCTGCGCATACAGGCTCAAGGGCACGGCCCTGACCCCCTCGAGGATGTCTGCCTCGATGAGAACGCAAGGTTCACCGCCCTCAGTGGATACGCCGAGGCTATCACCAATGTAGAGACAGGCATGGGACCAGGTCGACTGGCTCAGGTACTTGATGGCCGCGCCAAAACGGCTGGTCCCCTCCACCAGCAGCACATCGCCTTTACGCAGCGTCGAGGCCAGCACATCCGGGCTTAGTGTCGGCCGATTGATATCGCGGGGATGAGGCTTGGAAAGATAGCCGGCCAGCAAACGGCCCAGTCGTTCAAGCATTGCCATCTCCCACCTCCCCCCGGCCTGTGACCAGGTGATAGTGCGTGCCACCCTTGCTAATCAGTATAATCAGCCGCTTGCCCTGCAGAGCACTGGCAGGCAAGGAATCAAAGCGATAGTCTCAAAACCGGATCACCCGCACACAGGAGCAGCCCTTGACCGCTTGCCTGACCACGACACGCCTCAACCTGCGCCGGTTGGAGCTGGCGTTTCTGCACAGCTGCCTGACGGCCAACTACCCGCAGGCGCAGCAATGGCTGGGCGCCGAGCTGCCGGCGCCGTGGCTCGCTCAGTGGCAACTGATGGCGCTACGACACAAGGATATGGTGCTGGACCCCGACTACCGCCCCTGGGGATTGCGCGCCATCTGTCATGGTGACAGTGGCCAGATGATAGGTCATATCGGCTTTCACACCGCCCCTAATCCCGACTACCTGCAGCAACTGGGAGTCAGGAACGGTATCGAACTGGGATATGAGATCTATCCGCAATGGCGGCGGCAGGGCTATGCCGGCGAGGCACTGGACGCCATGCTGTCACTGGCTGCACAGCAAGGGGTCGCAACGGCCATTCTCTCCATCAGCCCCGATAACCTTGCCTCAACTGCCTTGGCCCGGCGGCGTGGCTTTATTCACTTCACCGAACATCAGGATCCTGAGGATGGTCTGGAGTGGGTCTATCAGCTGCCGCTGACGGCACTGGGGTAATCTCTGCCGCCTGGCAAGGGGCATGCAGATGACTGCGCGCGGCATCCACCGCGCCGAGCAGCGCCAGCGCGCGGCGTCCAATCAGCATCGGATAGCTCATCCCGGAGCGGTCACGCAGCGAAAATTCGGTATTGATTTCCTGATCGGCGACACAGATTTGCAGGCGTATCACAGGGCGGCGATCCACCACTGACGGGCATTGGGCACTTGCCGCACTGCGGATCCGCACCCAGCGCTCGACCGGGCGTTCGATACGCTGCGTCACCCGATGGCCATCACGGCTGGCCTGCAGATCAAAGGCGACCCACTCTTCACCATCCCGCTCGAACAGGCTCAGCCGGTCGGCATCCAGCGACGAGGTCTCGGCGCCGGTATCCAGCTTGGCCTCCAACCATAATGCCGAAGGCTGCAGCAGAACAGTCTCGGCCCACCCCAGGATCTCCGGCGTGCCGCCCGGAGCCGGCGCCGTCTCCGGTTGTGACCAGGCTTCAGCCTGGCACAGCAGGCTCCCCAACAGGATCAACAGGGTGGAAAACGGCTTCATCGCGGCTCCTCAGCACGAGTGGCGGGCGGTAGTCGTTTACAGAAATAGCGCGGCTCATCGGCAAATCCGCACTGCTCGTAAAAGGCATGGGCTCCGCTACGGCGCGTATGGCAATGCAGTTCGATACGGTCGCAACCTCGGCCCGACGCGGCCTGCTCGACCTGCTGTAGCAACTGTCGCCCGATCCCCAGGCCCTGCGCGCAGGCATCAATGCACAGGTAGCTGATGCGCGCAAAATCACCGGCCAACGGCAATTGGGGTATGAAGTGAACGCTGATCACACCGACCAGGCGTGGCCCCTGCAACGCGACCCAGTGGGCGGCATCCGGGTGATCCAGCAGTTGGGCCAGACGCCGAGCCAACAACGCTTCCGCCACGGGATAACCCAGCTGGGCCATCAAGTCGCACACTGGTGCAACGTCTGTCATTGTGGCTTGACGAATCAGGATCTCTGACATGTTTGCTCCCATTCAGAACGCGATAGGCGATAAATGGCGTGATCGACCAGGCCATGATCCAGCTGCTCGGCTGCGGCCACCTGCACATGCAGGCGCATGCCCAGCCGCTCGCAGACAGCTCGGCTGGCCAGATTGCCGGTTGCGGCGGCAATCTGCATCTGTTGTAGCCCCAAGGTAATGAAGCCATACGCACATAGCCAGCGACAACAACCGGTGATAACCCCTTTGCCGCGCCACGGCGGAGCCAGCCAGTATCCCAGCTCACCACGCGCCAGCCGGCGTGACCATTTGTTGAAACCGCAAACCCCGATCACCTGGCCATCCATCTCGATGGCAAATTGCATGGCCTGGCGTTGTGCCAGTAACAACAGCATCTGGGCAATGTACGCTTCGGTGTCCGCCAGTTGGCGCACCTTGTTTGGCCATGGCAACCAGCGCGCCAGATCGGAGCGGTACTCCTCGGTCAGCGCAAACAGTGCCGGCGCGAGCTCGCGGCGCAGCGGGACCAAATCCAGACCGGGTGCCACACAGTGGCGTAGCGCTTCATCCATCATGGCGGGGCGCCTTGCGCCCGGTTTTGATGTCGGCTCGCCGCTGCTTGTCGACCAGACGCCGGCGCTTGGATGCCAGGGTCGGACGCGTGGCGATCCGGGTCACCGGGACCTGTGAGGCCTGCAGCAATATCGCCTGCAAACGGGCCAGAGCATCCTGCCGGTTTTGTTCCTGGGTGCGGTATTGCTGGGCTTTAATCACCAGCACACCGTCGCGGGTCAAGCGCTGATCCCCGGAGGCCAGCAAGCGCTGCTTGCACCCTTCGGGCAACGATGACGACGCCACCGCAAAGCGCAGATGAATGGCAGACGACACTTTATTCACGTTCTGCCCACCAGCGCCTTGCGCCCGCATCGCCGTCATCTCAATCTCTGTCAACGGGATGGCCAGACGGGAAGAGATCTGCAACCAGGGCGTGGCGGTCGTGAGGTTGTCAGCCATTCCGCACCTCGGCATACGCAGCGTGGCGCATCACAACAAAAACCGCCGGCCCTGCAAGCACTGGCGACAGGCAGGAGCGCCATTCAGGCTGCCCAGCAGCTCCTGCGGCACGCGGCGCCCACAACAGGCACACTCGCGGAACGATTTGATGCGCATAGCGATAGTGTCATTGACCAGACGCTGCAGTTGCTCCAGCGAGCCTCCCGCCAGCTCGACGCGGCCTTGCGGTACCGGTTTATGCCGTGACACGCTGCTCATGGCCGACTCCTGCATGGGCAGCAACACGTCGGCCCCTGTCTGGTCAAAGCTGATGATCACCTTCAGCGGCACGCCGGCAAACAGCGTCAGCTCTCCGGTGATCGGTGGCGGCAAGGTACGCAACAGCGCCTCACGCCAGCATTCCAGATCCAGTGGCAAAGGTAGGTTCAGTGGCAACAGTTCCGTCAGGCGGGACTTGCTCATCTGTAATTGGCATCCAGTAAAAACAAAGGCGGCCCATCATAACTGATGGGCCGCCATATCTTCCAGCCTCAAAGGTGTCTGTGAGCCGGCTGTTTAACTACGGCTTAGGTAATCAGCCTGACCGATCCACTTGTAACTGGTCAGTTCCTCGAGTCCCATTGGACCACGGGCATGCAGTTTCTGTGTCGACACCGCCACCTCGGCACCGAGCCCGAACTGTCCACCATCGGTGAATCGGGTTGAGGCATTGACGTAGACCGCCGCCGAACCCGCACCATTGATGAAGCGCTCGGCATTGGCCAGATCATTGGTCAGAATGGCATCCGAGTGACAGGCATTATGCTGGCGCAGATGCGCCAGTGCCGCATCAACGTCACTCACCAGTTTGACGCCCAGCGTCAATGAGAGCCACTCGGTGTCGAAATCGTCGGCCCCGGCCAGGCGCAACTCCGAGGCGCCGGCCGCCTGCAACAGGGAAAAGGCCCGTTCCTCGGCCACCAATGCCACCTGACGGCTGTTCATGCGAGCCACCAGGGCTGGCAGGAACTCATCGGCAATCGCCTCGTGCACCAGCAGGGTATCCAGGGCATTGCACGCCGAAGGGCGCTGCACTTTGGCGTTATCGATGACGTCAACAGCCCGTCGCAAATCGGCACTGACATCGACAAACAGGTGGCTGACACCAAAGCCGCCGATGATGACCGGAATCGTGCTCTGCTCCTTGCACAGCTTATGCAGATTGGCACCACCGCGCGGGATGATCATGTCCACATACTCATCCAGGCGCAGCAATTCGGACACCAGTTCCCGGTCCGGCCGTTCGATATACTGTACCGATGCCGCCGGCAAACCGGCCTTGGCCAGCGCGCGCTGAATCACCTTGACCAACGCCATGTTGGAATGGAACGTCTCGCGCCCACCTCGCAATATGCTGGCATTGCCAGTCTTCAGGCACAGGGCGGCAATGTCGATGGTGACATTGGGTCTGGCCTCATAGATAACGCCGATGACGCCGATGGGCACCCGGCGCCGGGAGAGGCGCAAACCATTCTCCAGCACCCGCGAGTCCAGCTCGCTGCCGACCGGATCATCCAGGCTGACCACTTTGCGTACATCGGCTGCCATGCCCGCCAGTCGGGATGGATTGAGCAGCAACCGATCCAGCATGGCCTCAGACAAACCGGCAGCGCGGGCTGCAGCGATGTCTTCGGCATTGGCAGCCAGGATCTCCTGTTCGTTGATCTCCAGCTCGTCGGCCATCGCCAGCAACGCCAGGTTTTTTTGTCGGGTCGGCGCCACCGCCAGCTCATAGGCGGCATCGCGTGCCGCTTTGCCCATGGCTTTCAATGTCATTGCGTATCTCCTTTCAATAGCACCAGGTCATCTCTGTGGATGGCCACCGGACCATATCCATAGCCGAGACAGGATTCGATTTCATCGGAGTGCTTGCCGGCGATCCGTTGCAAATCGGTGGCATTGTAGCGGCAAATCCCGCGCGCCAGCTCCTTGCCTTGTGACGACAGCACGCGCACCACATCACCGCGCTCAAACGTACCACACACCTGACTGATCCCTTTGGGCAGCAGGCTGGATCCTTTGGACTGCACCGCGCGTGCCGCACCGTCGTCGACCACCAGTTCACCATGCGGTGGAGGTCCGGCCAGGATCCAGCTCTTGCGACTCTCAAGCGGATTGGCCTGAGCAGTGAAACGGGTACCGATACGCTCGCCGTGGGCCAGACGACCGATCAGTTCCGGGGTCTTGCCGCTGGCGATCACCACCTCAATACCGGAGCGTGTGGCCACATCCGCCGCTTGCAACTTGGTTGCCATGCCACCAGTGCCGAGTCCGCTGACGCTGTCACCGGCCAGAGCACGCAGTTCATCGGTGATTTCATGCACTTCCTCGATCAAGCGTGCATCGGGATTGGATCGCGGGTCAGCGGTGAACAGGCCTTGCTGGTCGGTCAGCAGAATCAACAAATCGGCATCGGCCAGGATGGCCGCTCGCGCCGACAGATTATCGTTGTCCCCGACCTTGATTTCGGTGGTCGCCACGGCGTCATTCTCGTTAATCACCGGAATGATGCGATGGGACAACAACGCATTGAGGGTGTCGCGGGCATTCAGATAGCGTTCGCGATCCTCGAGATCCGCGCGGGTCAACAGCATCTGGCCGACGTGCAGCTGATAGATATCGAACAGACGTTGCCAGATCTGGATCAGGTGGCTCTGACCCACAGCCGCCAGCATCTGTTTGTTCGGCATGGTGGGGGCCAGTGCCGGATGACCCAGCAGCTCGCGTCCGGCGGCAATCGCACCGGACGTGACCACCACCACGTGGTGCCCCTCACGATGCAACTGGGCCAGCTGGCGCACCAGTTCGACCATGTGCGCCCGGTCGATGCGCCGGGTACCGCCGGTCAGAATGCTGGTACCCAGCTTCACAACAAGGGTTTTCTTTTCCATAAGAAGAAGGCTCTACGCAGAGAAGGCCTTCTTTATACCGATGGGACCGCCCCCCTGCAACGGGATTTGCATCCTCTTCCCGCCACAGAGCGCTCTTACACCAGGGATGAAGCGGGATCGGCCGGCATCAAATCTCCGACCATCGCCATCTCCCAACGCGCCAGCCGTTGCTGCAATTCATGCACAAAACGCTGGCGGCTGTGTATCACGCTCTCCTGCTCCGCGACACCGGGTTGACGATTGGTCCAGATGCCCTCTTTATTGAACAGGCCGATTTCACTCTGACAGCTGAAACCACCTTCGCAGCTCTCGAGCACCAGCCACCAGCCCCAGAATTCGCGACGCTCCGGCGCCGCATTCAGGTTCAGGCAAGAGGCCAGACAATCGAAGAAATAACGGCCCGGCTCGCACTGTTCCTGGCGCAGATAAGGACCAAGCGTCATGAACTCCTTGATGAGCTGACGGTGAGGCATGAGTGGGGACATAGGGTTCCTCCTTGACGAAATTGCGGCAATCGGACGCCAAACGAACCCTTACTGTAGTCGCTAAATATTGAAATGAAGTTTCAGCCAGTCACAAGTTTCACGTAATGCGCGATCAAACACCTGCATAACCGGTAATTTATCCAGCACCAGCGCCTTACCATAATGGCTGGACGAAGCCAGGGTGCGGATATCCGACTCCGGGCAGATGAAGTCCCGTTTGTGACCAATGCTCAGAATCGGCACCCGGGTCTTGGTCACGCCGACCAGCCCCTGCCGCTTCAACGAGAAAATCTGGCACTGCGGTTGTAACAACGCCCAATCTTTTGCATCCGCGCCGAGTCGGTTCGCCAGCGACGCCCGGAGCATCGGCGGCGCCTGATTGAACAGCGGCGACTCCACAAAAAACTGGTTCAAACCTGGACCGATACAGGCGATCGCCTTCAGATGCATCGGTTCCAGGTAGGCCAAACGCGCCGCCACGTTCCCGCCCAGACGCACGCCGACCATACCGATGCGCTGGTTGTCGACCCAGGGCACCTCATCCCGCAGGTAGTGCAAGGCCGCCTGATGCAGGCGGCTGGTATCCTGCACCAGCGGAAACTGGCTGGAATGGCCAATCCCGGGCATATCCAGCGTCAACATGCCAATGCCATTGGGGGCCAGATACTGCTCGTAAAAACGGTAAAAATCGATCTGCAGGCTATCGATGCTGCCGCTGACCATCACCACGGGCACCGTATGTTCATCACTGGGCAGGTGCAGATAGCCGCAGATCTCCTTGTCGCGGAAGGGTATCTTCAATTCCCGCAACGCCACCGGCATCAGACGTCCGGCATCGCGATAGGCCAGATTGCCCTGCACCTGTGCCTGCTCGGCCAACTCATCGCCCTTGAGATGGGGGTAGCTGGCCAATGAGTAATAGCGGGCGGCCAACAGATATGCATTGCGGGCAGCATCCGGCATCTGCGCCTCTTCCAGATCGCGCCCCTTCTTCAGGTATTCGCCGGCGAGCTGGCTGAATTCGTAGATCCAGTTGCCCGGGGCGTAGCCCTTGAGGGTGTCCAGCTTGTCCGGGTGACTCCGCTCCCCCTCGCCGGTCGCGATCCGTGACAGAACCTCTTCCAGCTCGATCGGATCGGCCCCCTGCCAGATCCAGTATGTCCTGCGCAGCACCCGATACCAGGCATTCGAGCAGACGCCCTCGATCAACACCTGTTCACCACAGGGCTCATCCATCGTCTCGGCCGAATTGGAGATGGTCGACGTCTCCTGGATTTTGCGTACCTTGCTGAAGAGTCTTTCGCTGAGATTCTCGGAAACCTGGTCCTGCATCGTGATTACCCTGATTAACGCTACTGGTATTAAGGTAAGTCATCGGAATGACAAAAGAAAAGGCTCCCGCAGGAGCCTTGCTTGAGATTGTGCGATTTTATTCGGCGCTGTCGTCGTCACACAGCGGCGGAACAAAGGACAACGCCATATCCCAGGGTTGTTCGATCCAGGTATCCTGCGGAATGCTGACTTCGAAGTCATCGACCAACGGCTCACCCTTCGGCTTGGCGAAAATGGTGATCAGCTTGGCCTTCGGATACAGCTGGCGAATCACCTTGGCGGTGTTGCCGCTGTCGACCAGATCGTCGACCACCAGGAATCCTTCACCGTCACCTTCCACCTTCTTCAGTACATGCAGGTCACGCTGATTGTCATGGTCATAGCTGGAGATGCAGATGGTATCCACAAAGCGGATACCCAATTCACGGGCCATCAGGGCCGCCGGAACCAGACCACCACGACTGACGGCGATGATACCTTTCCATTGGGAGGCCGGCAGTTGGCGACGCGCCAGACGACGGGCTTCACGCTGCAGATTGTCCCAGGAGACATAGAATTTTTTGCTACTCATCGAAGATTCAACCATTTCAAATTAAACAAGGGACCCGTGCCGGCCACAGTGGCGCTTACCGGCTTTGCTCCTTGGGCATCCTCGCCCTGCCGAAACCGGTAGAATCCGGCCTTCGGTGGAGTCACAGCAACCCGGGCTGTATCTGCTCTCCCGCATGGCGGTGCATATTACCGCCGTTATCAACCAATTGCGATGCTAACCTGTCGCCGGAGCGATGATCAGGCCCACTCGCGGTTGACTGCCGAAGTATGCAAAAGCCGCCCTTACGGGCGGCTTGAATAATCCGTCGAGCCCGGGGATCAGGCGCCGGAGAAGACCATGTGCGCCAGGAACAGCACAGCCAGAACCCAGACGCTGACGCTGACATCCTTATAACGACCGCTCAGCAGCTTGATGGCGGCATAGGCGATGAAGCCCAGCTCGATACCGTGAGCGATGGAATAGGAGAGCGGCATCATCAGGGTGACGACCGCGACCGGAGCCGCCTCAGTCAGATCATCCCAATCGACCTTGGCCAGCGAGGACATCATCAGGATGGCAACGTAGAACAGGGCACCGGCGGTGGCATAAGCCGGAACCATGCCGGCCAGCGGAGACAGGAACAGCGCCAGCAGGAACAGGAAACCGACGGTGACCGCCGTCATGCCGGTGCGTCCACCAGCGGCCACACCGGATGCGCTCTCGATGTAACTGGTGGTGGAGGAGGTGCCCAGCACGGCGCCCGCAACCGTAGACACGGCATCGGACATCAGTGCCTTGCCCAGACGCGGCAGACGGCCCTGCTTGTCCAGCATGCCGGCCTTGTCGGCAACAGCAATCAGGGTGCCGGAGGTATCAAACAGGATCACAAACAGGAACGCGAAAACCACTGACAGCATGGCGAAGTTGAACGCCCCTTCTGCTGTGGTAAAACCACCGGTCAGATCCAGCTGCATGAAGGTCGGAGCCAGGCTCGGCGGCATGGACATGATGCCGTTGAACTTGACGTCACCCAGAGCCAGCCCCAACGCCGTGATGATCAGGATGGAGTACAGGACGGCACCCTTCACGTTCTTGTGTGACATGGCGATGATCAGGAAGAAACCCAGCACCGCCAACGCCGGTTGCAGCTGGGTCAGATCGCCCAGACCCACCAGAGTCGCCGGATTGTCTACCACGATACCGGCATTCTTCACCGCGATCAGCGCCAGGAACAGACCGATACCGGCACCGATGCCGATACGCAGGCTGTTTGGAATTGAGTTAACAATCCACTCCCGCACCTTGAACATGCTCAGCAGCAGGAACGCCACGCCGGAGAGGAAAACCGCACCCAGTGCGATTTGCCAGCTGTAGCCCATGCCCATGACCACACCGAAGGTGAAAAAGGCATTCAGACCCATGCCCGGCGCTTGCGCGACCGGATAGTTGGCATACAGGCCCATGATGAAGCAACCAAACGCAGCAGCCAGACAGGTGGCCACAAACACGGCGCCCTGATCCATGCCGGTTTGCGACAGTATGCTCGGGTTGACAAAAATGATGTAAGCCATGGTCAGGAAGGTGGTCACCCCTGCCAGCAGCTCGGTACGAACACTGGTGTTGTGTTCAGAGAGTTTGAACAGTTTTTCTAACATGGATTCTCAGTTCCTTGGAGAGTCAGTAACAATCCTGAAGCTGCTACAGCAGGCAAAAAGCTGGCCGGAAAATTAAACGTTTGCGACTTCGACACAAACGTTTACCCAGACGGCCATTTGACCTTGGTTAATTCAGGTTTCGAGTGATAAAACCGTGGTTTGTCATGTGATATGCAAAATCCGGGCGCAATTATAAGGAGCGACGCCCCGCTTCGCCAGCCTTTAACCGTGCAGACGTGCACGAAAACGCTGCCAACGTGTCGTCTTCGGTCGGGTTCAAGCACTGTTTGACACCCTTGGTGACAGCAAGGCTGTCATATCGTCTCACTCGGAACCCTGCGTCAACCTCGTCATGCGTCGAGCGATTGCACCAAAGTGGTCACATTGCCCCAACAGCAGGCCCACAACGCAAAATAACTCTGAGATGTGGAAGGGCTGCAGCATAAATACATGGTCTAACCCGACGAGGCTGACATAAGCCGCTGGCTACAGTAGGATGACTGGCATCCGATCCCCGCATCGACATCAGGAGTCTACCGTGACCGCTTTGCAACAACTATCACCCTCGCTGTTATGGTCATTTTTTGACAGCATCTGCTCGATTCCTCACCCCTCCAAGCATGAGGCGGCACTAAGCCAATGGATTCAGCAATGGGCTCGGGACAAGGGCCTGGCGCTGGAGGTCGATAAGGTCGGCAACCTGATTATCCGCAAACCGGCCACACCGGGCATGGAAAACCGCAAGGGCGTGGTACTGCAGGCGCACATCGACATGGTGCCGCAGGCCAATGCCGATACTGCTCATGATTTCACTCGCGACCCAATCCTGCCACGAATTGACGGCGAGTGGGTCAAGGCCACCGGCACCACGCTGGGTGCGGACAATGGCATCGGCGCCGCCGCCTGCCTGGCGGTGTTGGCCGATGACAGCCTGCAACACGGTCCGATTGAAGTGTTGCTGACCATTGATGAAGAAGCCGGCATGACGGGCGCCTTCGGCCTGGAGCCCGGACTGCTGCAGGGCGAAATCCTGCTGAATACCGACTCCGAACAGGACGGGGAAGTCTACATGGGGTGCGCCGGGGGCATTGATGCCAACATCCACTTCGATTTCCAAGCCGAAGCGGTGCCCGCCGGCTGGCACGCCTTCGCGCTGCAGGTCAAAGGACTGCGCGGCGGCCACTCCGGTGTCAACATCCATCAGGATCGGGGTAACGCCAACAAGTTGCTGGCCCGTCTGCTGCTGGCGCTGCAGGAGCAGGCCGAGTTGCGTCTGAGCCACATTGCAGGCGGCACGCTGCGCAATGCCATTCCCCGCGAGGCCAACGCCGTACTGCTGGTACCGGCGGATCAGTGCGCGGCCGTGCAACAGCGTCTGCAGAGCCATGCCGCGGCATTGCAACAGGAACTCAAGGAGGTCGAAGCCCAGTTGCAGATCAGCCTGCAACCGTGCGCAGTGCCGACTCAGGTTCTCGACAGCGATACCCAGCAACGCTTGCTGGCGGCGCTGGTCGCCTGCCCGAACGGCGTGATCCGCATGAGCCAGGCCATCGCCGGCGTAGTGGAAACCTCGACCAACCTGGGCGTGATCAAGACCGAGGGCTCTCAGGTCTTTGTGCAGTGCCTGATCCGCTCGCTGACCGAAGAAGGGCGTCGTTATGTCGAACAGATGACCCGTTCCCTGTTTGCGCTGGCCGGGGCGCGCTGCGAGCTGAGCGGTGGTTATCCTGGCTGGGCACCGGATCCGGCCTCGCCGATCATGCAACAGCTGCGGGACACCCATCAGGCGCTGTTTGGCGAATTGCCGAAGATCATGGTGATCCACGCCGGTCTGGAGTGCGGCCTGTTCAAGGCCTCCTACCCACACTGGGACATGGTCTCCTTTGGCCCGACCATTCAGGGGGCCCACTCCCCGGACGAACGGGTGCATATTCCGGCCGTAGCCCGCTTCTGGACCCTGCTGACCACCTTGCTGGCCAACATCCCAACCAAGGCGTAACGGCCGTAACACACAGAGGGAAGCTGCGGCTTCCCTTTTTTATGCACGGGCCTATGCACGAGTCTGCGCCGCGGACCAGGAATGGCGGATGTCGGCGGACTTTTCAGAGCGTACGCAGTGGAGTAGAGTGTCGAACGTTTCTGGCAGGCGGCGTGTAACGATGAAAAACCTGTGGCCCATCTTGATCATTTTTGCATTGCTGATCCCCTTCAGCCCGGTGGGTCATGTCCTGTTGCAACAGGGCGAGCAACAGCTCTGCGATTGGCAGACGCAGGTGGCGCAGCGTTGGCAACACTCCGCTGACTGGTGGCAAACGGCCTGGCCGCAGTGGCTGGCTGCCGTCGAACACCGCCAGATGCAAACCCACGCCTGGGGTGCCAGCCAGGCCGAGCGCCTCGGCCAGGGTGTCGATTCCGCCACCGCGGCGACCGAAACGGCGTTGAGCGACGCAGGTGCGCAGATCAGTCAGATGTTCACCACCAGCCTCGGCACACTGCAGCAGCATTGGCATGCCGGGGTGGAGAGCAGCAAGTCGCTGCTGGGTATCGCCACCGCAGCACCGCCGGACGATCCGAGTGTCGAGGGTGACCGCGCCCAGCCACTGGCATCGCCCCCCGCCCCCTGAGCATGCTCAGAGGTTGAGGCTCAGTTGCGGGTTCGCCTCGTCACTGACCCCCGGTAATCCCACCGAGATACCGACCAGACGGACAGCCCGTCCTTCGCCCCGCAGCCAGGCCTCTTGCAGCAGTCGTGGCCACAACTCCGGATGCCAGCCGCTGACGCTGCGTTCCACCGTCGTCTGCTGAAAATCGGCAAACTTCAACTTCACCCCCTGCCGCACCAGCGACGCCAGCGGGCAGTGGCGCTGTACCCGGCGCAGCAGATCCGGCAACAGCTGCTGCATGACCGACGCGGCCTGTGGCAACTGCTGCAGATCCACTGCCAGCGTGGTCTCCACACCGACGCTCTTGCGGATACGGCTCGACTCCACGGGCCGATCATCAAGCCCCTGGCTGCGCTGCAGCAGCATCTGTCCGGTCTTGCCGAACTGACGCACCAGCTCGTAAGGGGAAAAAGCCTGCACATCGGCACAGGTCTGCAGCCCGACAGCCGCCAGACGCTCGGCACTCTTCTCGCCAATGCCGGGGATCTTGCGCAGTGGCAGGGTGGCGACGAACGCTGCCACCCGCTCCGGCGGCAGCACAAACAGGCCATCGGGTTTATTCAAATCGGAGGCAATCTTGGCCAGAAACTTGTTTGGCGCCACCCCGGCCGACGCAGTCAGCCCCAGCTCGCGATGAATATCGGCACGGATGGCTTCGGCAATGCGGGTGGCGCTGCCCTGACACCAGGGCACATCGCTGACATCCAGATAGGCCTCATCCAGCGATAACGGCTCAATACAGTCACTGTAGCGTTCGAGGATTTCCCGCAACTGGGCCGACACCTGCTGATAAAGCGCCATGCGCCCGGGGAGCAGGGTCAGGTGCGGGCACAAGCGCAGCGCCGTGGCGGTCGCCATCGCCGAGCGCACCCCGAAACGCCGGGCCACATAGTTGCAGGTCGAGATCACCCCCCGTCGCTCGCGACTGCCACCAATGGCCAGCGGCACCTCGCGCAGAGCCGGGTTATCACGCATCTCGACTGCCGCAAAAAAGCAGTCCATGTCGACATGGATAATCTTGCGCATAACAACTGTATAAAAAAACAGGATGGCGTTACTTTAATCCACTCCACGCCTGCCGCCAAGTCCCGATCGCGATTCAACCCGGCGGATAGACCGCAGCGGAGGATGTATCCTTTGTCGAATGGCGCCATAGTCACACCGAGTTACTGCCGACAGGATCATCATTATGTCTGTGAAGTTCGGAGTTTCGCTGCAAGCCTGGCACCAGCCGGTGTCACCCTTTATCACCCTGACCGCCAAAGGCCCGCTGATTACGCTCTGGCTGCTGGCGCGCGACTGGCCGGAACAGGTGCTGTTACGCACCGAGCCGGATAACGAGGAGCGGCTGGTGAGCATGACGCTGGCCGCTGAATGGGGCGAGCGCCGCCTGTATCAGGCACATCTGCCGCTGCACCACACCTCGCCCCGCCAGCGCTATGCCTTCAAACTGTTATGGCCACAGCAGCAGTACTGGCTGTCGCCACTCGGCTTGAGCCGGACACCGCCGGAGCGGTTGCGCCAGTATCTGCTGGAAGTCCCGGACAGCCATCCGAACTGGGTGCCGGATCAGGTGTTCTATCAGATCTTCCCCGACCGCTTTGCGCCAGGTCAGGGCGAGCATCTGGTGCGTGACGCCGAGTACCAGCACCATGCGCGACGGCGTCGGGTTAGCCGCCGGCAATGGGAACAGCCTCTGGAGTCGGTTGCCGCCAGCTCCACCTTCTACGGTGGCGATCTGGATGCCATCCGCGGCAAGCTCGACTACCTGCAGGGATTGGGGGTGACAGCGCTCTACCTCAATCCGATCTTTACCGCGCCGAGCGTGCACAAATATGACACCAGCGACTACTACCATGTCGATCCCCATCTGGGCGGTGATGAAGCCCTGATTCGGTTGCGGCAGGCCAGCCGGGAACGTGGCATGCGCCTGGTGCTTGACGGCGTCTTCAATCATACCGGCGACAGCCACCCCTGGTTCGACCGCTATGCCCAGGCCGGGATCCCGGGCGCGGCCCAGAGTGAGGACTCCCCATACCGGCACTGGTACAGCTTTCAGGGCGAACAGGCGATCGGCTGGTTGGGCCATGCCGATCTGCCTAAGCTCAACTACGCCTGTGCCGAGGTGTGCAACCAGATCTATCGCCATCCCAACAGTGTGGTGCGTTACTGGTTACGTGAACCCTATGCCATCGATGGCTGGCGTCTGGATGTGGTGCACATGCTGGGAGAGGACGGTTCGGCGAAAAATAACCTGCAGCATCTGGCGGGTATCCGCCAGGCGGCTCGCGAGGAGAATCCGCACGCCTACCTGCTCGGTGAACATTTCGGTGATGCCCGCGAGTGGCTGCAAGCCGGCGTCGAAGACGGCGCCATGAACTACATGGGCTTCAACTTGCCGGTGCGCGCCTTCCTGGCCCAGCAGGATGTGGCCTACCAGCCGATTCACTTGGATTCCGCCGAGTGTGCTGCCTGGCTGGAACAGTACCGCGCCGGCCTCAGTCATACCACCCAGCTCTGCCAGTTCAACCAGCTCGACAGCCACGACACCGCCCGGTTGTTCACGCTGCTGCATGAATCCGTGCCCCATATGAAGCTGGCACTCGGCTGGTTGTTCAGCTGGATTGGCGTGCCCTGTCTGTTCTACGGCGATGAAATCGGCCTGCCCGGCGCCAACGATCCATTCTGCCGCGCGCCCTTCCCCTGGGAGCAGACACGCTGGCAAGGAGAACTGCTGGCGCACACCCAGCAGCTGGCGCGGATCCGGCATGACTCCGCCGCCCTGCGCCGCGGGGCGCTGCAACTGCTGCACGCCGAGGGCGAAAGCCTGATCTTTCTGCGCTTGCTGGAGCAGGAGCGAGTACTGGTCGCCATCCAGCGAACGGGTTCGAGCCAGCTGCGCCTCGATTCCCCACTGCTGGCCTGCCGCGAATGGCAACGCCTGATTGGCCACGGCGAGCTGAGCGCCGCCGGCAGCGAACTGACCCTGGCCTTGCCGGACTGCAGCCTGACGCTGTTTCGCGGCTTCAGTGACTAAATCCGCACAAAAAATCACCACCCAGGTCCGGAATCCAAACCGGACCTGAACCAGAGCCGCAAGCGACTGGTCAGACCGCCACGCCTGGCCTAGACTGCGCCGCGCATAGTTTATGTGTTCATTCCCTGTTTCAGGTCCGGGTGCGCTCTGTTGCGTTACGAACAGACACATCCGGTTTTTTTTTGGAGAAAATCAGATGCGCATTGTTTTTGGCCTGCTGGCCTGCCTGTTCACACCCTTGACCCTGGCAAGTGATGAAATTCGCTTTGGCTCCACACTGCTGCTGTCGGTTGGCGAAAGCGAAGCCATCGTCAAACCCCTGGTGTGCCGCTATGCCAACCAGTTGCAATTGAAGGTTGAAGAGCAAGAAGCCCACATCGAGGCAATCCGGGTCTACTACAAGGATGGCAGCAGCAAAAACCTCAAGGTCAATCGCACCCTGGGCAAGGATCAGCGCAGCGGCTGGATAAAACTCGAGCGGCGTAAATGCATCAACAAGATCCGCATCGAAGGTTACGCCAAACGCAAGGTGGCAGAAGTCAAAGTCTACGGCCGCCGCGACTAGCGGTTATCCACACAGGCCCGCAGCAGATCTCGCCAGGTCAGAATACCGCTAATCTGGCCATTTTCCAGCACCGGCAGGCAGGAGACCCCCTGTTCGAGCATGAGCCGGGCCGCATCCTGCACCGACAGCTGCGGATTGACGGTCACCGGTTGCCGCGTCATCACCTGATGCACCCGCCGCGCCAGGGTGTCGCGATCACGCTGATTCTCGGCCAGGGAGTCCAGGTAAGGGCTCAGCGCCTTGAACAGATCCTTGTCGCTGAGGATGCCGACCAGCTGCCCCGTCTCATCCACCACCAGCAGGTGATGGAACGGGGCCTGGGAAAACAACTCGCGCACTGTCTCCAGCGCATCATCCATCTCGATGGTGGCTACACGCACCTTCATGATCTCGGCTACCCGCATACCCTGCTCCCGCGCCGTCCTGCCTGTCATCAGTGTAGACAGGAACCGTTGACCGCAACCGTGCGGCCGGACACACAGCATGGCAATTTCCGCATTGTCGCCGCCCATGCTAGGCTGCTCGCAGATTGCCTCCATGCCGGGACGCCACTGTAGCCATGCGATTTCTTCTCCTGCTTCCGCTGACGCTGCTGCTCGGGCTGATGGGCTGCCAGCAGACGCCGTATCACCTCTCCCGCATCTACACGTCGCCCAATCAGGATTCACGGATCCGCTACCTGATCGTGCACTACACCCAGGCGGACGATGCCAGGGCACTGCAACTGCTGACCACGGCGGGGAGCGGCGTCAGCGCGCATTACCTGTTGTCGACGCCGGGGCCGGACGGCAAGCCGACGCTATATGCCCTGCTGCCCGAGTCACAACGCGCCTGGCATGCCGGGCGCAGCAGTTGGCACCACCAGACGGCGATGAACGATCGCAGCCTCGGCATCGAGGTGGTCAACTCCGGCTACCAGCCGGCCGACGCCCGAGGCCCGCTGATGACGCGCTACTGGCCGCCGTTTCCGCAGTCGCAACTCCACGCCCTGGCCAGCCTGCTGCAACAACTGAGCGACCGGTACCATATTCCACCGCAAAACCTGCTCGGTCACAGCGATATTGCTCCGGGGCGCAAGGTGGACCCGGGGCCGGCCTTCCCGTGGCACTACCTGTACCAGCGCTACCGGCTCGGGGCCTGGCCAGAGGAGAATCGGGTCCGGGCGTTGCTGCAACAGGGCCTGCCGGAGCTGGATATCACGGCGTTACAGCACGACCTGGCGCGTTATGGTTATGCCGTACCCGCCAGTGGCGTGCTCGACGACACGACCCGGCAGGTGGTGCAGGCATTCCAGCTGCATTTTCGCCCCAGTCGTTTTGATGGCGAACCTGATGCCGAGACCCGCGCCCGCCTGCAGGCGCTGCTGGAAAAGTACGTCGACTAGCCAAGCCCCTCCGGCAGCGTGAGCGTGTGGGGCTCGAGAATATGCGGCTGATCACAGCCGGGGCACAGTTCCAAGAAAAAACCCGCAGATGCCATATTCTTTGCAAAAGGCTTCAGGAAATACGATGCATACCGACACGCGTCCACCACTGCTGTCCCGTCAGCGCCTCTCTGTCTGGATCTTGCTGGGCACCCTGCTCAGCGCCCTGCTGCCGCTGATCATCTGTCTGACCATGATCGGCAGCTACAGCGAGCACAAGGCGCGGCAACATGTGCTCGCCCAGCTGCGCCAGGAGGGTGACGACATCGCCGATGAACTGGTCCAGCGGCTGTGGTTCCACAGCAGTGCGGTGCGCGCCTTGATCAACTGGACCCTGCTCGAGCGCAACCAGCCCGGCGCCAGCCACGTGAACGAACAACGCCATTTCGCCCAGTTGCAGCACAATAACCCGCAGTTTCTCTGGCTGGCACTGGTCAGTCCGGAAGGCAAGATCCTGCAAGCCTCCAATCCGGCACTGCTCGGCAAAACGCTGCCGCGCCTGCCGCGACAACAGCAGCAAGCAGAGGTGAGAGGCCCCTTCCCCAGCCTGTTCGGACCGCTGCCCGGGCCGCGCCAGCAACGCGCTGAACTGCTGCTCTTCATCCCCTCGCCGCTACTGGACTCCCGCTGGTTCGTCGCCGCTCTGGATTGGGAATTGCTGATTCAGTTCCTGCCGAACATGTTGATGCAGCGTGCCAATTGGCCGCGGAGCGAGATGCTGCTGCTCGACCCTGAGTATCGGATCCTGTTTTCGTTGCCGCAGCATGACAGCCGGCAGCTGACGCCGGAACTGGTGGCCGCCATCAGGCAGGCGGACGCCGAGGCCAAGCCGGTGGCCTGGCACCATGGACAGCGCTGGTTCAGCCTGATGGTACCGATGATGTCGGCGACCAACCTGATCATCCCCGACTGGCAGCTGGTGATGCGGGAAAGTGAAAAGAACGGTCTGCGCGAGTGGCAATTGCTGGAGGACAAACTCGTCATCACCGCCTTGCTGGCGCTGATAGTGCTCAGCGGACTGGCCTACCGCCTGTCGCGGCATCTGGCCCGGCCGCTGGAGACGCTGCAAGCCTCGCTCGAAGATCCTGCCCAGCAGAGCGTGCCCGAGGTCAGCGGTTACTACGAGGCCTGGCTGCTGTCACGGGTGCTGGCCGAATTGCAAACCTTTGAACGCGAACAGCGACTGGCGCTGGTCAGCCTGAACCAGACGCTGGAGCTGCAGGTTGGCGAGCGTACCGCAGAGCTGACCAATGTGCTGCAGCACGCCACACACGCCTTTATCAGCCTCGACCCACAAGGGCTGGTCATCAGTTGGAACCGCATGGCGGAACAGTGGCTCGGCTGGTCGGCCGAGCAGCGCCAGGGGCAACGGTTACCCGAGTCCATGCTCTCTGCCGAGGTCAATCTCTGGCTGCGGCAGTGGCTGGTGCAGCTCAAAGACCCGCAGCCATCACGCGTCTCGCAGCAACGGGAGGTGCAGCTCACCTCGGCGCAGGGCGAAACCATTCCGGCGCAACTGGTAGTCTGGTCCAGCCAGGCCGGCACTCATTTTCGCCTCAACCTGATCCTGGACGACATTCGCGAACGCAAGGCGGCACAGCAGGCGCTGCAGGCCAGCCGCCATCAACTGCAAACCATCACCGACAACATGCCGGCCCTGATCGCCTACATAGACCGGGATCTGCGCTTCCAGTTTGTCAACGCCACGCTACGCCACTGGTACGGCATCGAGCCGTCCCAGGCGATAGGCGCGTCGATGGCCTCCTTGCTGGCGCCAGAGGTCTACCCGCTGATGCGCACCCAGGCCGAGGCGGCCCTGCAGGGGGAAACACGCCGCTTCGAGCGCACGCAATGGCTGCATGGCCAGCTGCGTCACCTGCATACCATCATGCTGCCGGAGCACGGCGACGACGGTACGATCAAGGGGCTGTTCGTGCTGACCCAGGACATCACGACGCGCAAGCAACTGGAGCTGGATCTGCAACAGCAGGCGTTCGCCGATACCCTGACCGGGCTGCCAAATCGTCGGGCCATGGAGGAGCAGCTGCCGGCTGCCCTGGCGCGCGCCGATCGTACCGGCCACCCGCTGGCACTGCTGTTCATGGATCTCGATGGCTTCAAGGCGGTGAATGACACCTGGGGGCACGATGCCGGCGACGAGGTGTTGCGCCAATTTGCCAGCCGCATCCGCGCCCAGATCCGCGAGACGGACCAACTGTTCCGCCTCGCCGGCGACGAGTTCACGCTGTTGCTGGAAAATCTGAATGACGCGCCAGGCGACGCCCGGCGCATCGCCGACAAGATCCTGATCGCCATGCAGCAACCGTTTTGTCTGGACGCGGCGCAGGTGGTGCTCTCATCGAGCATCGGCATAGCGCTGCACTTCCCGGGGATGGACCGGGATGCGGAACAATTGCTGGCCGCGGCCGATGACGCCATGTACCGGGCCAAGCACAGCGGCAAGAACCGCAGCTGCCTGGCGGGAGAATGAGGCGTCGAATCAGATCTTCTTCTGCACCGAGGTCGCGGCCTGCTGCACCTTCTCGCCCCCTTTGGCGATGTCCTTGCCAATGCCGTTGATGGTGTTGCAGGCCATCAACCCCAGCGCCAGTACGCAGATGACATACCGCATCTTGCTCATAATCACCTCACCTTGTCATGATTCCAGAGCTACGCTGCCGCAATCCGTGCCAGAGTGCAAGTCGGCGCTGACACCCATAAAAGTTGGCCTGCGTCTCACACCCTTGCCATCGGGTTCGATAGAATCTGCGCCGACACATAACACCATTCAAGGATAAGAAACGGGATGAACAAGAACAAAATAGTGCTCGCCATGCTGCTGGCCTGTGGCTCGGCCCACGCCGCCAGCCCCAGAATCGTCGGGGGAGATGAAGTCAGCACAGCGCCGAGCTGGATGGCCTCGCTGCAGGCCCGCAACAGCCTTACCGGCGTCACCTACGGCCACATCTGTGGCGCCACGCTGATCAGTCCGGAGTGGATGATGACCGCCGCGCACTGTGTTGACGGTGCCGGCACCGCCGAGCGCACCCTGCTGATCGGCCGCAGCTCCAGCGCCGTGGATGAAAAGAGTGAGGTGGCCATCGATCAGATCATCATCCACCCCGGTTGGGGCGGGATCATCGACGGCACCACGTCGGATCTCACCGACTTCCAGGATGACATTGCCCTGCTGCACCTTGCCGCCAGCCAGAGTGCAGACCCGGTCACCCGCGCCACCAGCGCCCAGCAGGAGAGCCTGACCACCTATCAGGACGTGACGGCCATCGGTTGGGGAGCGACCAACGGTGCCGGCACCCTGTATCCGGAACAGCTGCAACAGGTCACCCTGCCCTATCAGGGCAAGGCCTATAGCAGCTATTTGCCGAACCACCTGTTTGCCGGTGGCTTCAACGGTGAAGGGATCTGCTTTGGCGACAGCGGTGGTCCGCTGCTGATCGGCAATACCCAGTACGGCATCAGCAGCATGGTACTCGGCACCAGCGATTTCACGACCCTGTTGTGCGGCGATGACAGCACGCTCGGCGGCTTCACCGCCGTCGCCGATTACAGCGACTGGATCAACGATAAGCTGCAAGGCCTCAACTATGGCAATTACCAGCACATTCTGCTGACCAGTGGCAGCACCAGCCAGGCCAGCTTTGTGATCCGCAATCTGGATGACGTCACCTGGAGCATCAGCAATGTCGCCGCGGATGTCACTCTGGACGATCAGTGCAGCGGCCAGAGCCTGGCCCCCGGCGCCAGCTGTACTCTGATTGCCAGCTACACCGGCAGCAGCCTCGGCACCGTCAGCCGCAGCATCACCTTCACCGCCACTGCCGGAGACAGCACAGTGCAGGGCAGCATGCAGCTGGACGCCGAGACCGTTCATGTGCAGGTCGAAGATGACATGTCGGATGGTGACGGCGGTGGCAGCGCGGGCTGGCTGGCACTGGCTGGATTGGGTTTGCTGGGCTGGCGTCGCCGCCGCTGAGCCGCAGCGCGAGCCAGGCGCAGCAGCAATAGTGCAACGTAAATAATGTCAATGTAGAGGGCAGCCCATGGGCTGCCCTCTGTCTTGCTTTACGCCGTGGTATTGATCAGGCTGCCCTTGCCTGGCGCCTCCGACGGTATCTTGCTGGAGAAGCTGCTCAGGAAGTCGCTGAGGCTGGCGCTGCTATCGGAGGCGCCCAACGAGCTCAACAGATCATCGAACTTGCTCTGCAGTGCCGACACCGAGCTGTCTTCGCTGTCGGACGAGCCGGAGCTCAGCTTGGACAGCAGCGTCTGCATGTCCTGCTGCATCGGGTTGCTTTGCCCGTAACTGCCATCCGACCCGCTTTCGCTCTGCGAGCTGGTGCTGCTGCTCTGTTCATGCAGCGTATCCATCAACGACTGCATGAAGGCCTGCAACGCGCTGTCGGCATCGGTGCTGGAGGTCGAGGTGGTGCTCTCCTCGCTGCTGTCGTCGCTCTCCTCACTGCTGCCGGTGAGGCTGCTGACATCGATCCCCAGTTCCGACAGGGCACTGGTGAGATCCTGCATCATGGGGTTCTCGCCATCGGCCGGTGGCGGAGGCGGCCGGCTGTCGGTGCCGCTCTGCACCTGGGAACTGCTGCTCTTGCTGGAACTTTGTAGCTGCTGCAGGTACGTGGCGTAGCTGCTGCTATCAACGCTGATCGACATGGTGTTCTCCTTGCTGATAATAAATCTCGGGTGGCATCGCCTTGACGGTTGCCATTCCCCCGAACGGGCGGGCCTCCAGTACCAGCAAATTGTCAGCCAAAAATTACCTTATTTATCAACACCATGCGAAAAGTGTCGTTAAGTGACGTGAAGTTTTGTAAGCGCACAAGTCCCATTTAACACCCTTTGTGCACCGGCGTCAGAAAATCGGCAACGCTGCGCGCTGCGGCGGCAACAAATTGCCACCCGTTTGCCACGACCAAGCCGGGTGCGCCGCCGCCCTCAGGCCGGCGCGGGCAAGCGGAAGCCACGTCATCCAGCCTAGCGGCACAGATCCCCCGCTGAACGGGCGGCAAAAAAACCGTGCGACCCGGTCAGCGCTGTCGATGACGCCCCAGCGCCACCTGAGCTGGCGGCATGGCACTGACGCTATTGGCAGGCGTGTGCTACTCAGGGTCATGCCAGCGCGCCAGAATCTGCTCCAGCTCGCCGCTGGCCTGCAGCCGGGCCATGGCCTGCTGGATGCGTTGCGCAACGGGCTCGGGGAAGTGCAAGCCGGTGGCCAGATAGACCCGGGTCGGCGGGCCGATGGGCGCCCCTTCGAGCAGGGCGTTGGCAGGATAGCCCAGCTTGTTCCAGTGATAGCGCACGATCAGATCCGAATCGGCGATGGTATCGAAGCGTTGGTAGTAGAGCTTGCGCACATTGTTGCCGGCATCCGTGGCGCCCTGATCCAGCTGCATGACGCCGGCACTTTGCAACACATTCACCAGCGCATGACCGCGCACCAGGCCAATCTTTACCGCTTTGGCCGCCGCCAGCGAGGCGATCGGCGCCGGCCGCTGGTAGGAGTAGAAGCGCGACTGGGTTAAAAACAGCTCGGCTAACCAGCGAAACTGCGGCTCCCGCGCCGCGGTACGAGAGAACGGGATGATGGCCGACAACGCGTTGCCCGGGCGCTGGATCAACTCCTGGGCGCGCAGCCAGGGCACGTCGAAGCGAAAGTGAAAGCTGGGAGCACCATAACGGCTGGCCGCCTGCAGGATCTCGACGGCCAATCCGCTGGCCCGCCCCTGCTCGCTCCCGCAATACGGCATCGCCTCCAGGGCATAGACCTCAATGGTTTCGGCGCAGACCAGACTTGCCGCCAGCAGCAGCGTCAGCAGCAGATGGCGTAACGGGAACAGTGAAGCCATGGAAAGCGATCCTGAGGCTAAGTGATTTCTTCAACACTAGCGACGAACAGGCCACAGCGTCAAACCTCGGACACACAGCGGGAAAAACGAACGCGGTGCCGTGCCGCAACGCCGGTCTGGGCGTAAGTCGACTGACGGGAAGGCCCTGAGCTCCGGGATTCTCTCCACCGGCCGGGAGCCCCCCTCAGCCCGACAGACGACTTCGTGTTTTGTGTGATGGCTTCATGGTTAAAAGCAAAGCTCTGATCAGTGCCAACACTCGGTTGCTGCCGAAAACCGTGAGCAGCGAACAAAATGTGACTCCACCCATCTGAATCCATTTTCCCCACCGTGCAAAGTGCGGTAGTTTAAAGACTCAAATAACTCAAGGTTATTGCCGAGATTGACAGCCCCCGCGATGTTCCAGGCACTGTGGCAGCCGTAAGCCAGGGGCGGTAGCCTTGGCGCTCGCCCATTCAATCGCTGGAGGAGGACCCTGATCGCTCTCGACTGAGGCTTGCGCTTGGATAGCGTGGCAACCCTCCTCCGATCATTCAGGTTGGTCCTCTGGAAATAATCCTAGGAATTGATGAGAGGGAATTTTTTAACAAACTACCTCAACAAAACGCGGAAATATTATTTTGCGAATAATAGAATAATTCCGCTTAACATAATTTTTAGTTCCCTTGGGAAAGCATGAACACCAAACTTAAGTTAATTTTTCTATTAACAGCCACGATCTTACTAACTCCAATAGGGCTCTACATCTATAAATTTGGATTCGGATTATGGGATACCACGACTTCTTGGTCAGAAATTAGGTGGTTATATCGGCGGCATATATGCACCGACATTAACATTCCTGACTTTGTTAGTGCTTTGTGTACAAATATATCTAATGCAGCAACATAACAATCAAGCGCTGATGCAACAACAAGAAGGCTTACTTACAGAATACCTACTTGAACTCACTAATGCTTTGACCATAAAAATCGATGAACTTGACACGAAATATTTTCTAGAGAAATTATTTAAGGACAAGGAATTGAATGAAATAGACAATATACCTTGCAATCTCACATATCAGATTAATGAAAAAAATCATAAGATATACTCTTTATGGCGTAGGATAAATGGATGTCTAAATAGAATAGATGCATCATCGAAAGATCACTGTGGCACAGCAAAAAATAAAGTTGTCATATATATCAACCCAGCCATGTGCCGAGCATTGTATAAATATATTTATGCCTTTCACCTTTCCTGCACTAAACAAGGGATTAATATACCTCTAGATCCATCGAAGCTGCATTATTGGGATAGCAAAAAAGGGGCATGAACTAACAAATAATTTAAACCAGTTCGCATTCGCTCATTGGACGGCACTATACGCCTCCATTTAATCAAAAGTCAGGCATACAAACATTAATCATCGAGCTATATCATTTATGAGTGATTTTTACAGATTCTGGAACGATCTTGGTTGGTTGGCAAATCTTTTAGGTATTTGCCTTGTAGTAATTCCATTTTTTGGTTTAATCAGAAAAAACATTTCTCAACTGAAGCTAAAAATAAACAAGACCAACAGAGAGCGTCGATACAAAACATATAAGGAAATGACTAATAACGATTACTTAAACTGGCAGCTTATTTTTTTTAAAAAAACATACTCTGAATCAGAATTCGTTGAGTTATACAATAAAACATATCCTGCCACGATAATACGTTCAAATGGAAAAATATCTTACCCATTTAAAGAACTATGCCATTTATCATCAAGTGATGTTGTTTTTTTTGATTTTGATAAGTCACAAAAAAAATATCTTAAATTTCTTGGGGACTCCGTAAAGAGACCAAAAATGAAAGGATTTGCAACTGACAAATTGATTTTAGATCATAATGGTAAACTTGAAAAAATTTATGCAAAAACAATTACCTATGAACAAAATTTAGTTACTTCACATATTTTAGAGTTTGAACTATATAAGTTTTATGAAAAAACAAGAAACAAGAAGCAAGAAGCAAATATAGAAAAAGGCCTGAAATACAGGTCACAATATCACGGCAAACAAAAACCATCGTTAGCCATTTTAAAACCATTTCAAGCTTGCCCTTTGATTAGCGTTCAAGCTCTCATTATTTATAAAGATTATAAAGACCCAGGAAATATTTCATGGAAAGCAGTTGTTGCACAAAGACAAAAAAATGTAGCTGTTAAACCAGAAGTCTGGCAAATACAGCCAGCAGGTGGATTTGAAATATATGGCGATGAATCTGATGATAACAATATATTGATAGAGCAAGGTTTTGACATCAAAAATGCTTTATTAAGAGAATATGCAGAGGAGATTTATAATATTGAAGAGTTTGCTTTCTGCAGTGATGGTCGCGATTCCAACTCAATATTAACAGAGACTCACGTTTCAGCACTATTGAATCTAATTACGCAAAATAAAGCAACTTTCGAATTTCTTGGTGTTATTACAGACCTTTCAGTCCTCCGGCATGAAGCATCGTTTTTAATTGTTATTGATGATGAAAAATATAGTTCACAACCGATTATAGGCAGTTCGGAGTCAGTTAAAATATCAAGTGTGAACATGAATCAATTAAAAGAAATTTTTTCAAAACAAAAAGTTCACTCAAGCAGTGCTGGTTTACTACAACTAGCACTGGAAAGTGCAAGGCTCAGAGAAATTGGCATAACTGACTCATTAAAATGAGCCTAACAACAATTTAATGTAGTTGCTGGACTTGCCCCGCTTTAGTGGACACGCATCAATAACCGCAATTTTGATCAAACCATCTGTCAGTCCGAAACTCAGAGCGTATATCGCTCTTGCTCGTTTCAATTACACCGATAATCAAAGCCGTCTGTCGGACCGGGTGGAGGGGTGAACGGAGCCGGTGCGCGGTCAGGATGACCGCACAAGGGAGCGTCACGCCAGGGATGGCGTGTGGCTCCCGGCCGGTGAAGAGAATCCCGGAGCTCGGGGCCATCCCGACAGTCGGCATACGCCAAAGGCCAGGGGTCAAGGGGCATGGCCTTATGCCCACTTGCCGCCCCCGCCAACGGTAGGTTGGCAATTCGCCCACGCCGACAGAGGGCGGAACGGCCCACACCGTAACCGCATCACCTCTTCCATGCGCCCGATTACGCTGCGCTAATCGGGCCGACAAAAGCGAGTTCCCGGCTCGCGGTAAACGTTGGGCTTCGCTGAACGCTCAGCACCAACCTACCCAATGGCCAACCTCATCGCCAACCCACACGGCATCCCGCAGGCTGCGCACCGTGCACACGGCCCACAAACACCAAGGGCGCCTCTCTCGGCGCCCTTGGCTATTCCAGCTCGTAGGTTGGGCTGAGTTTACGAAGCCCAACGTTTACCGCGCCGCTATTTTTCTGACTCGACACGCAGAGCATTCAATTAAATATGATTAGAAGTCGAACATATCTAAATTTGTCGCTTTAAATCGCCGTTGATCCACTTCCGGCCTGAACCACAGTACGGTCATTGGCAAATGTGCTGGCTACCGCCCCTGACTTGCGGCTGTCACAGCGCCGATAAGCGGGATGGCGGCGCGACCTGTCAGCGCCAACAGGCTCCTTGCGCTTTTTGAGTCTCTAGGCTAGCGCAAACGTTTTTGCGTGGGAATGGCTTCGTTTGGCCAAGATCATGTTTTATTAAGTTTTTATTCAATAGCGCCTTTCCGAGGTGGGTATACAGCTACCGCCTGCAAACCACCATAGAATCGAGGCGTGCGTGGCACGCTCATCGCGAGCTGCGCTGGCTCCTACACTTTCACACGGCTTGCACGTATGGACGGAACGGAGCACTGCCGTTCCGTTCAACCATTATCGAGAAACACCCGCGCGGTAAACGTTGGGCTTCGCTGAACGCTCAGCGCCAACCTACCCGAGCGGCGCGACGTCTGCCCGCCTGACCAAACTGCCCAAGCGTGCTCTGCACGCTCATCGCGAGCTGCGCTGGCTCCTACACTTTCACGCGGCTGGCACGTATGGACGGAACGGAGCACTGCCGTTCCGTTCAACCATTATCGAGAAACACCCGCGCGGTAAACGTTGAGCTGCGCTGAACGCTCAGCACCAACCTACCCGAGCGGTGCGCCGTCTGCCCCGCCTGACCGAACTGCCCAAGCGTGCTCTGCACGCTCATCGCGAGCTGCGCTGGCTCCTACACTTTCACGCGGCTGGCACGTACGGCCAGAACAGCCCCCACCGTATCCGCATAATCGCCGCCATGCGCCCGATTACGCTGCGCTAATCGGGCCGACAAAAGCGAGTTCCCGGCGCGCGGTAAACGTTGGGCTTCGCTGAACGCTCAGCACCAACCTACCCGAGCGGTGCGACGTCTGCCCCGTCTCGCGGCTGAGGCCTTCCCAAACTGCCCAAGCGTGCTCTGCACGCTCATCGCGAGCTGCGCTGGCTCCTACACTTTCACGCGGCTGGCACGTACGGGCGGAACGGCCAAAGCAGAATCCATTGCCAAAAACCAGCGGTCATCCGCCATGCGCCCGATTACGCTGCGCTAATCGGGCCGACAAAAGCGAGTTCCCGGCGCGAGGTAAACGTTGGGCTGCGCTGACGCTCAGCGCCAACCTACCCGAGCGGTGCGCCGTCTGCCCCGCCTTCCCAAACTGTCCAAGCGTGCTCTGCACGCTCATCGCGAGCTGCGCTGGCTCCTACAATTGCATGCTGCTGGCAGCAGAAACACCAAGGGCGCCTTGCGGCGCCCTTGGCGATTCCGGTGATGACAGCACCGTCATCACCCCAGCGATGACCGGACGGTCATCACTTCTCCTCATGCAGCCCGCATTCGCGCTTCAGGCCAAAGAAGCGGGTCTGTTCTTCACTCATCCCCGGCTCCCACTTGGTGGTGGTATGGGTGTCGCCGACCGAGAGGTAGCCCTGCTCCCACAGCGGGTGGTACGGCAGGTCGTGCTCCTTGAAGTAGTAGAAGACATCCTTGTTGCTCCAGTCGATGACCGGCAGAAACTTGAAGCGGCCGCGCTGGATGGCCAGCACCGGCAGGTTGCCACGGCTGCCGGATTGCTCGCGGCGCAGGCCGGAGAACCAGGTCTGGGCGTTGAGCTCCTGCAGCGCGCGCGCCATCGGCTCGACCTTGTTCAGCTGGTTGTAGCGCTCGATGCCCTCGACACCCTGCTCCCACAGCTTGCCGTAGCGCGCCTCCTGCCAGGCGGCCGACAGCTCGGCGCGGTAGACCTTGAGGTTCAACTGCAAGCGCGCGGTCAGCTGGTCGATAAACTGGTAGGTCTCGGGGAACAGGTAGCCGGTGTCGGTGAGGATCACCGGAACATCTGATTTTTGCTGGCTGACCAGATGCAGCATCAGCGCCGCCTGGATGCCAAAGCTCGACGACAACACAAACTCGCCCGGCAGATGTTCCAGCGCCCAGGCCACCCGCTCTTGGGCGCTTAACGCTTCGAGCTGGGCATTGGTGTCGGCCAGCGCCGCCACCTGCTCTTCTTTAGACAGGGCCAGCAGGCCCTGCAGATCCAGCACATCACTCATAGAAGTCTCTCGCTGAGTCAATCACCGGCTTGACGATACCGGCGCGGATCACGAAGTCGCCAAAGCCTTCCCCGGCCTCGCGCTCATTGGCCCAGCGGCCCACCAGCGTGTCGATCTCGGCCAGGATCTGCGGCTCGGTGATGTTCTCGCGGTACATGCGCGGGATACGGGTGCCCGCCAGGTTGCCACCGATATGGAAGTTGTAACGCCCCGGCGCCTTGCCCACCAGACCTATCTCCGCCAGCATGGCGCGACCGCAGCCGTTCGGGCAGCCGGTGACACGGAAGATGATGCTGTCATCCGGGATGCCGTGCTTGGCCAGCACCCCTTCGATCTGGGTGACAAACGCCGGCAGGAAACGCTCGGCTTCGGCCATCGCCAGTGGGCAGGTCGGCAGCGCCACACAGGCCATGGAGTCCTCGCGCTGCCTGGAGACCGGGGCCAGCAGGCCATATTTGAGCGCCAGCTCCTCGATCTTCTTTTTGCTGCGGGCAGGCACGCCGGCGATGATCAGGTTCTGGTTCGCCGTCATACGGAAATCGCCCTTGTGTACCTTGGCGATCTCGGCCAGACCGGTCTTGATCGGCTTGTCCGGGAAATCCAGGATGCGGCCATTTTCGATAAACAGCGTCAGGTGGTGCTTGCCGTCGATACCTTCGACCCAACCGAAACGATCGCCACGGCTGGTAAATTCATAGGGGCGGCTGTCGGCAAACTTCACCCCAGCACGCTTCTCCACCTCGGCCTTGAACGCCTCGACGCCGACGCGCTCCAGCGTGTACTTGGTCTTGGCGTTCTTGCGGTTGACGCGGTTGCCCCAGTCGCGCTGGGTGGTCACCACCGCCGCCGCCACCGCTAGCGTGTGTTCTTTCGGGATAAAGCCAAAGTCGTCGGCCTTGCGCGGGAAGGTCTCCTTCTCGCCGTGGGTCATCGCCAGGCCGCCGCCGACCAGCACGTTAAAGCCCACCAGCTCGCCGTTTTCGGCAATCGCCACGAAGTTGAGATCGTTGGCGTGGACGTCGATATCGTTGTGCGGCGGGATCACCACCGTCGTCTTGAACTTGCGCGGCAGGTAGGTGGAGCCGAGGATCGGCTCCTCGTCCGGCCCCAGCTTCTCACCGTCCAGCCAGATCTCGGCATAGGCGCGGGTCTTCGGCAGCAGATGCTCGGAGATGGCCTTGGCCCACTCGTAGGCTTCCTGATGCAGCTTGGACTCCACCGGATTGCTGGTGCACAGCACGTTGCGGTTCACATCGCCCGCGGTGGCGATGGAGTCGATGCCGTACTGGTTCAGGGTCTGGTGCATCAGCTTGATATTGGGCTTCAACACGCCGTGGAACTGGAAGGTCTGGCGCGTGGTCAGACGGATGCTGCCATACAGGGTATGGTCACGGGCAAAGGCGTCGATGGCCAGCCACTGGGTCGGGGTGATGATGCCGCCGGGCATACGGGCGCGCAGCATGACGTTATGCAGTGGCTCGAGTTTTTGCTGGGCACGTTCGGCACGGATGTCGCGGTCATCCTGCTGGTACATGCCGTGGAAGCGGATCAGCTGGAAGTTGTCGCCGTTGAAGCCGCCGGTCAGCGGGTCGCGCAGATCCTGCTCAATGGTGCCGCGCAGAAAGTTGCTCTCGCGCTTTAAGCGCTCGTTATCCGCCAGTGGCCCTTCGACCGGACCGGGTACAGTTTGATAGCTCATCAGTAGACATCCCTCTGGTAGCGCTTGGCGCGACGCAATTCATTCAGATACTCTTCGGCCGCTTCACGGCTCTTGCCTCCATGCTGAACCAGGATGTCCAGCAGTGCTTCTTGTACATCCTTGGCCATGCGATTGGCATCGCCGCAGACGTAGAAGTGGGCGCCCTGCTCCAGCCAGGCGTAGACCTCGGCGCCCTGCTCGCGCAGGCGATCCTGCACATAGATCTTTTGCGCCTGATCGCGGCTGAACGCCAGATCAATTTTCGACAGCAGCCCGGACTTGACGTACTTCTGCCACTCCACCTGGTACAGGAAATCCTGGGTAAAGTGCGGATTGCCGAAGAACAGCCAGTTCTTGCCGCTGGCGCCATCGGCGTCACGCTGCTGGATAAAGGCGCGGAACGGCGCGATACCGGTGCCCGGGCCGACCATGATCACCGGCGTATTGCCATCTTCCGGCAGACGGAAGTTGTCGTTGTGCTCGACAAACACCCGCACCTCACTCCCCTCGGCCAGCCGATCGGCCAGGTACGACGAGGCACCACCGGAGCGCAGCGTGCCATCGGCCTGCGGATAACGCACCACGCCGACCGTCAGATGCACCTCTTCTTCCACCTCGGCCTGAGACGAGGCGATGGAGTACATGCGCGGCGTCAGCGGACGCAGCAGTTTGGTCAGCTGCTCGGCGCTGAGCGGCTGCGGATAACGCTTCAGCACATCGACGATCTGGGCAGACGCGGCCAGTGCCGTGGTCTGCGCCTTGTCGGCAGCGATGGCCTTGAGCTCAGGATTATCGGAAAGCTCCGCCAGGCCGCTGATAAAGCCGCCGTGCAGACGGGTCAGCTCGAAATGGCGGGTCAAGGCCTCGCTCAGCGCCAGGCTCTTGCCGTCCACCGTCACGCTTTCGCTGCCGGAGAGGCCCGTCAGCGCCAGCACTTCGGCCACCAGGGCGGCGTCGTTATCAAACCAGACCCCCAGCGCATCACCGGGCTGATAGCTCAGGCCCGAGCCTTCCAGCGAGATCTCGATATGGCGGATATCCTTGGTGGAGTCGCGGCCGGTGATCTTCTGGTTGGTCGCGAGGGTCGCCAGATAGGGGTTGAACTTGTCGTACTGGCTATGCGCCGTGGCAACACCCGCTACTGCTGGCGCGGCAGAGGCAGAAGACCCCCCCCCCACCCCACCTAAGCTAGCCGCCAGGGCGGAAACCGCCTGCTCGGCCCATTCGGCAGCCGCGGCGCGGTAATCCACATCCAGATCGGCTCGGGCAGTCACACGCTCGGCGCCGGCCTTCTCAAGATAGGCATCAAAATCCTTGCCGGCCTGGCAGAAGAACTCATAAGAAGAGTCGCCCAGCCCCAGCACGGCGAATTTGAGTCCGTCGAGCTTGCCCAGCTTGCCGGCCTTGAGCTGACCGTGCAGATCGACGGCGTTCTCCGGCGGCTCACCCTCGCCCAGGGTACTGGTGACGACGATGAGATGGGTCTCTTTTTTCAGCTGCTTGGGCTTGAAGTCGCTCATGCTGGCCAGCTGCACCTGCAGCCCCTTGCCTTGAGCCAGCGTCTTGATGGACTCGGCCACGCCCTTGGCATTGCCGGTCTGCGAGCCGTAGAGAATGGTCAGCGTAGCGGCCGGGGCACTGGCAACGACAGCGCTGGCAGCCGCCGCGCCCGCGGCGACGCCACCGGCTTGCGCCAGTCCATACAGATAACCACTGGCCCAGATCAGCTCGGGCGCCGAGAGCCCGGCCACGGCTTCAGCCAGGCGGGAGAGGTGTGGCAGCGGGAGTGCAGCGGCTGCCGGAGATTCCTTAGCATTCATGACAACGACTTCCATTATCCAAGATGCTGTCAGCTTAAGGAGTGCTTATATCCATATCAAAGAACAAAACCGCATTTTTAATTCCAAATGGAAATAAAAAAGGCCGCAACCGCGGCCTGATAACGGATGAAACGGGCTTTAGAAGCGGTATTCGGCACCGGCAAACCAGCCGTCCATGTTCTGGGTCAGCTTGACACCATCAACATTGTCATCCAGACGCACGTTGCGATAACCGCCGCGCAGGTGGAACTTGGGCACGAATTCGAGCGCCATACCGACGCGGTAGTCATGGGAGTGGTTGCCATCCCAGGCGGCACCGCGTGCATCACCGAACACGCTCAGGCTGGTGCCCGGAATATTGGCTTCGGCCTGCAGGTAAGCCAGCGGCTCCAGTTCGTCATAATCCTTGCCAAACCAACTGCCGTTGTACTGACGCAGATCCAGACCGCCACCGATACCGAACAGATCGTTGTCGAACAGACGGTAGTAGAGCGCCAGATCCCAGGCCTCCAGATCGTTGTTAACACCCAGACCATTGGTGTCGTAGGTCGTGCGTTGCAGGTTGACGTTCGGCAGCAACGGAATGCCATGGCGCAGATCGGCCCAGAAGGTCCACTGGGATTGGTCATCATAGTGCGCGCCGGCATCGTTGACGGTACCGGACGGCGTCGGATTCCAGTAATCGGTACCGAGGGCCAGGGCCAGACTCAGATCGGCGGCCTGAACAGCAGAAGCAGAAGCCAGCAGTGCGCAGCACAGACCGATATAGCTCTTTTTCACGTTGATTCCTCAAGTTAAAAACGCATAGCGGCCCTATTTTACTCATCGTCACCCGAAACCCTACTCTTTTATTCCTGCGCCAGTGCGCCGACGGCGGGAATAAAACCGCGGCCAGCTGACGAGCGGCATAAAAAAACCCGCCGCAGCGGGTTTGGGTCGTTAGTTACCGATGCGGGCTGGCCGCGCCGTCGCATCAGGCGTGCAATGCACGCTCGCCACGGGCAATACCGCACACGCCGCTGCGTACCACCTCGACGATCTCGGTGGCCTGACGCAAGGTGCCGATGAAGGCATCCAGCTTGTCGCTGGTGCCGACCAGCTGCACTGTGTAGAGATCCGGTGTCACATCGACGATCTGACCACGGAATATCTCGGACAGGCGCTTGACCTCGTCACGGGCGTCCGGGGTGTTGGCCCGGCTCTTCACCAGCATGATCTCGCGCTCAATGTGGCTGCCTTCGGTGATATCGGAGACCTTGAGCACGTCCACCAGCTTGTGCAGCTGCTTGGTGATCTGCTCGATGACTCGCTCATCTCCCAACGTCACGATGGTCATGCGCGACAGCGTCGGATCCTCGGTCGGAGCGACTGTCAGGGTCTCGATGTTGTAACCGCGCTGCGAAAACAGACCGATCACACGACTCAGGGCACCGGATTCGTTTTCCAGCAAAACTGAAATTAAATGTCGCATCAGGTACGCTCCGTCTTGCTCAACCACATCTCTTCCATGGAGCCAAACTTGATCTGCATCGGATAGACATGCTCATCCGGATCAACAGCAATATCCATGAACACCAGGCGATCCTTCAGCGAGAAGGCGTAGGCCATCGCCTCTTCCAGCTTCGCCGGATCGTCGACACGGATGCCGACATGACCGTAAGACTCGGCCAGCTTGACGAAATCCGGCAGTGACTCCATGTAGGAGTGGCTGTGACGCCCGCCGTAGAACATCTTCTGCCACTGCTTGACCATGCCCAGCGCCCGGTTGTTCAGCGCAATGATCTTCACCGGTACGCCGTATTGCAGACAGGTCGAGAGCTCCTGGATGTTCATCTGGATTGAACCGTCACCGGTGACGCAGGCGACGACCGCGTCCGGATGGGCAAACTGTACCCCCATCGCGGCCGGCAGACCGAAGCCCATGGTGCCAAGGCCGCCGGAGTTGATCCATTGCCGCGGTTGGGCAAACGGATAGTAGAGCGCGGCAAACATCTGGTGCTGGCCAACGTCGGAAGCGACATAGGCCTTGCCTTGCGTGACCCGGTACAGGGTCTCGATCACCTGCTGCGGCTTGATCTGGCTGCTGCTCTTCTCGTAGCTCAGGCAGCGCTTGGCGCGCCAGCCGTCAATCTGCTCCCACCAGTCCGCCAGGGCACCATCATCGATGGTCAGGCCCAGCTCGCTGACCGCTTCGAGCATCTGATCGAGCACGGTATCGATGGCTCCGACGATCGGCACATCGACCTGAATCGTCTTGGAAATGGTTGCCGGGTCGATATCGACGTGGATGATCTTGGCATCCGGACAGAACTTGGCGACGTTGTTGGTCACCCGGTCGTCAAACCGGGCACCGAGCGCCACGATCAGATCCGAGTTGTGCATCGTCTTGTTGGCTTCATAGGTGCCGTGCATGCCGAGCATGCCCACAAACTGACTGTGGTTGCCCGGGAAGGCCCCCAACCCCATCAGGGTACAGGTAACCGGCAGGCTGAACAGTTCGGCCAGCCTGGTGACTTGCGCATTGGCATTGGCCGCAACGGCACCACCGCCAACATACAGCACCGGCTTCTTGGCTTCAGCCAGCATCTTCGCCGCCCGCTTGATCTGTCCCTTGTGACCGGCCTTGCTCGGGTTGTACGAGCGCAGGCTGACACTCTTGGGATATTCGTACGGGAATTTTTCCTTCGGGTTCTGCACATCTTTGGGCAGATCCACCACCACGGGGCCAGGACGGCCGGTCGCGGCAATGTAAAAAGCTTTCTTGATGGCCTGCGGAATATCGCTGGCCTGTTTGCACAAGAAGCTGTGTTTCACCACAGGACGTGAGATACCAATCATATCCACTTCCTGGAACGCATCGTCGCCAATCAGGGTTGTCGGCACCTGACCGGACAGGATCACCATCGGGATGGAGTCCATGTACGCGGTTGCAATGCCGGTAATACAGTTGGTGGCGCCGGGACCCGAGGTCACCAGTACCGCCCCCACCTTGCCGGTGGAACGGGCATAACCATCCGCCATATGCACGGCTGCCTGTTCGTGACGAACCAGCACGTGTTCAATCTTGCTGTTCTCGAAGAGGGCGTCATAGATATCGAGCACCGAGCCGCCGGGGTAACCAAAAATGTGTTCTACCCCTTCGTCCTCCAGCGCACGAACCACCATCTCCGCGCCTGATAACATCTCCATGATACAAGCCTCCAGGCTTCACTCCGTTTATATAAGTTTGCGCCGTCGGGGCCCGGGCCCCGACGCCAGACGCTGAGGGCAGGTAAGGCTATGGTCAGTCCCCTGATTGGAGCGACTCAGCATAACCTTTTGAATAGATGGGTTATTATTCGAACAAAACCCTGCCGCTGGCTGCGAATGGAAAATTGAAATTAACCCGCTTCCGTTGCCTTGTCCATGGATTTGCTGCCTCAGAACAGGGCAACGGCGGTTCACAACTGCACATTTCGATACCCGCAAGCCACGATGACGGATGAATATTCCACGGCTCAATGCCTAATCCGATTGATCCGCTATATATATAGAAAGAAACAGATAAAACGAAAGTTCACAGCGGATTGACACGCACCGGGATGGCGGATCAAAAAACCCGATCCGCAGATCGGGTTTTGCCGTTGCACCTGCTACCGGTCCCTGCCGGCAGAGATCTCTTCGTTCTCTTCATCCTGCCAGATTTGATGCTCCTGATCGGCGCGCTCTGTCAGTTGAATCGTCATGCCCATGTCCGCCAACTCTTTCAGCGTCAGGTTGTCGGCCAGGTAGACCTCTTCACCACGCTGGTTCTTGAACATCATATGTCACCTCCTTGCTCCAGTTCGCCAAGGGTTCGCCTTTAAAGCCTAGCAGAGCCGGTCAGGGGATGTTCAACAACAAGCCGCATTTGAGGTTATCGGCCAGGCCAAGCTCCGCCAGCCGATCACAGGTTGCCTCGGGGAAGCAGACCCGGTTCCATAACCGGTTCACCAGCAGCGACAATGGCTCCTGCTCGCCCCCGGCCAGCCATTGGGCTATCTCACCGGCCACATCCGGGTAGACCACGGCACCGACCGCCTGCTGATCCAGCCAGTCCCGAACCTTGGCCGAGGCCAGCACCGGCATCACGTCCGCCAGACCGAGCAGCTCGAGGGTCATGGCATTGCTCGCCTGTTCAAACTGGCCCTGGAGTGGCTTGAGCAGCAGTTTCTTGCCCAGTGTCAGCGCTTCGGAAGCCAGTTCGAATCCGGCATTCGAGATCACGCCACGACAATTGCACAGCGCCTGCTTGAACGCCGCGCGCCCCAGCGGCTGGCACAAGAGATTCCCCTCCAGATGGGTCTCCTGCACCTCCGGATGGAAGCAGACAAACCGCTCGCCCCCAAATCGCGACAGCAGTTGCCGAATCGCGGCCAGTGACTCGAACGGCAGATAGACCAGAATCGTGTCGTCCTCATCACCTGCCTGCAGCGGATCGATAATCGGCGGCAGAATCGGATGACCGAAATGAAACCAGTGCAGACCAATCGCCCGGGTTACGGGTGCGTAGCGGCGCATGATGAGACGTGCCGACCACTGCTCGCCGCGGCGCGGGATCTCGTAGGCGAAGGAGGCCTGATGACTGATCCCGAGCGCGGCGACGCCTTGCCGTCGGGCGGCCCAGGCGGAGACCGGCTCAAAATCACTGATGACACGATCATAACGCTCCAGATCCAGGGCACCGATATCACGCAGCAATTGCAATGGCCGCGAACGGGTCAGCGTTTGCCAGATATCGATGCAACCATCGTGGGAGTGAAACGTCAGCCCGTGGGCCGTCCGGTAATCACCGAATGCCTCCATGTCGAAGTAGGCTGACGGCTCGCGACCGGAAAACAGGTAATCCACCATCACGCCGTGCCTGGCCAGTGCCTGCGCCAGCGTCCGGCTGCGACTGATGTGACCATTGCCTGTGCCCTGCACTCCATACAGAATCCGCATGCGTTTTCCTCATATCCCCACGATCAACAGAACAGCACCAGAGCGGCACACCCAAAGCCGAGCACGGCTCCGGCGACCAGATCCGTTAAAAAATGCACACCGAGCAACAGGCGCGATGCGCCGATGCAGGTGGCCCAGACAAACGCCGCACCGCTGGCGTATGGATAGTAAGCCGCCACCAGCGACGCCATCACAAACGCGGCCGCCGTGTGACCGGAGGGCAGGCTGTAGCGATCCGAAGGGCGAATAAACACCGGCAAACCGCGCGGCCGTTCACGACGAATGAAATTTTTCAGCAACAGATACAGCGGCAGCTCAATGGCAAAGATGGTCAGGCCACTGATCAAAAACGCCATGCCGCGGCTGCCGTCGACGGCTGCCAGCAGCAGCGCGATGAGCAGATAGAGGGGACCATCCCCGGTTCTTGATACCAGGCGGCTGATGCGCGCCTGAAGCTGGTTGTAGCCATGCTGCAGGAACAGTTCGCTGCAGCGTAGATCGAGGCGTTGAAGTCGTTTCATCATCCTTGCTCCTGCGCATCCAGGCCGCCCTGTGCGGCGTACACTTTTTCTCCATTTCGCGTTCAGCCTAGGGGGGCGGTATGACAGCGCCTTGACCGCCAGATAACAACTTGATGACAGATGGCGACCACAAGATGAGTTGACAACGGCGGTCCAAATCGGCTATTGGTATGGGCAGTTGCCAGAAGGAATTGACTAAATATGCGTTTCACTCGCCCGCTACTACTACTAACCCTAATCGTGGAGAACCGCGCGGGTTAGTCTTGGCTGAGTGTAAGCTAGGCAGATTTCACCAAACCCGTGCGTCCAGCACGGGTTTTTTATTACCGCATTCTGGCGCACGGACGAATAGACGAGAGAGGAAGTCATCATGTCAGATCGGGTCATCATATTCGACACCACATTACGCGACGGCGAACAGGCGCTGTCCGCCAGCCTGACGGTCAAAGAGAAACTGCAAATCGCGCTGGCGCTGGAGCGACTGGGTGTGGACGTCATGGAAGTCGGCTTCCCGATCTCGTCACCGGGCGATTTCGAATCGGTACAGACCATAGCCCGCCATGTGAAAAACAGCCGGGTTTGTGCCCTCTCCCGTGCCCTGGAAAAAGACATCTTCGCCGCCGCCGAAGCCTTGAAGGTGGCCGAGCAGTTCCGTATCCACACCTTCCTCGCCACTTCCACCATTCACGTCGAAAACAAACTGCGCAAGCGCTTTGAGGATGTGCTGGAAATGGGCGTTAATGCAGTTAAATATGCAAGAAAATTCACTGATGACGTTGAATTCTCCTGCGAGGATGCCGGACGCACGCCGATTGACAACCTCTGTCGCATGGTGGAAGCGGCGATTAACGCCGGCGCCACCACGGTCAATATCCCGGATACCGTCGGCTACACAGTGCCTTCAGAGTTCGGCGGCATCATCCAGACGTTGTTCAACCGGGTCCCGAACATCGACAAGGCGGTGATCTCGGTGCATTGCCATGACGATCTGGGGCTGTCTGTCGCCAACTCCATCGCCGCCATCCAGATGGGTGCCCGCCAGGTGGAAGGCACGCTCAACGGTATCGGCGAACGGGCCGGTAACTGCTCACTGGAAGAAGTGGCCATGATCTTGAAGACCCGGGCCGACATCCTGGGTGTGCACACCAACCTCAAGCACCAGGAAATTCACCGTACCAGCCAGCTGGTCAGCCGCCTGTGCAACATGCCGATCCAGCCGAACAAGGCCATCGTCGGCGCCAATGCGTTCTCCCACAGCTCCGGCATCCACCAGGATGGCGTACTCAAGGCCAAGAACACCTACGAGATCATCACCCCGGAAAGCATCGGTCTGAACCAGAACACCCTGAACATGACCTCGCGCTCCGGCCGCCATGTCATCAAGCACCGCCTCGAGCTGATGGGCTACCCGGAAGGCAGCTATGACCTGGACCAGATCTATGACAGCTTCCTGAAGCTGGCGGACAAGAAAGGACAGGTGTTCGACTACGATCTCGAAGCGCTGCTGTTCTTCAGCCAGATCCAGGAGGAGCCGGAGCAGTTCAAGCTCGACTACCTGAGCGTGCTCTCCGGTGGCAGCGTGATGGCGACCGCCAGCGTGCGCATGAAAGTCGGCGGCGAGATGGTGTGTGAGGCCGCCACCGGCAACGGTCCGGTCGATGCCGTTTACCAGTGCATCAACCGCATCACCGGCTACAACCTGCGCATCGACAAATATGAATTGAAGAGCAAGGGCGAAGGCAAGGATGCGCTGGGTCAGGTGGATATCGTCGCCGAATATGAAGGGCGCAAGTTCCACGGCATGGGGCTGGCCACCGACATCGTCGAATCCTCGGCCCAGGCCCTGGTTCACGTGATGAACAACGTACACCGCGCCTGCCAGGTGGCGGAACAAAAAGAAAAAATTTCACAGAAATCAAAGTTGGAGACTATCTGATGACAGGAAGTTACAAGGTCGCCGTTCTGCCCGGCGACGGCATTGGTCCCGAGGTCATGGCCGAAGCCCGCAAGGTGCTCGCCGCCGTATCCAGCACCTTCGGTATCCAGTTTGACTTCAGCGAACACGATGTCGGCGGGATCGCCATCGACAACCATGGCTGCCCTCTGCCCCCCGGCACGCTCGCAGCCTGTGAAGCGGCCGATGCGGTGCTGTTCGGCTCGGTGGGTGGCCCGAAGTGGGAACACCTGCCGCCGAATGAACAGCCGGAGCGCGGTGCCCTGCTGCCGCTGCGTGGACACTTCAAGCTGTTCTGCAACCTGCGTCCGGCCCAGATCCATCAAGGGCTGAACGCCCTGTCTCCGCTGCGCGCCGATATCTCCGATCGCGGCTTCGATATCGTCTGCGTGCGCGAGCTGACCGGTGGTATCTACTTCGGCCAGCCGAAGGGCCGCGAAGGTGAAGGCGCCATGGAGAAGGCGTTCGACACCGAGGTCTATCACCGTTATGAGATCGAGCGCATCGCCCGCATCGCATTCCAGTCTGCCATGGTGCGGCGCAAGAAAGTCACCTCCATCGACAAGGCCAACGTGCTGCAAAGCTCGATCCTGTGGCGTCAGGTGGTGAATGAGGTGGCCAAGGAGTTCCCGGAAGTGGAGCTCAACCACATGTACATCGATAACGCCACCATGCAACTGGTGAAAGATCCGGCGCAGTTCGACATTCTGCTCTGCTCCAACCTGTTCGGCGACATCCTCTCCGACGAGTGCGCCATGATCACCGGCTCCATGGGCATGCTGCCCTCTGCCAGCCTGAACGCCGACGGTTTTGGTTTGTATGAACCGGCCGGTGGCTCGGCACCGGATATCGCAGGCTTGGGCATTGCCAACCCGGTAGCGCAGATCCTCTCCGCGGCGTTGATGCTGCGCTACAGCTTCAAGCAGGAGCAGGCCGCCCAGGCCATCGAGCGCGCCGTTGCCGAGACGCTGGCTGCCGGCTACCTGACCGGCGACCTGTTGCAGGGCAAAACCGGCAAGCATCCGGTGCAGAGCACCGCTGACATGGGCAGCCAGATCGCCGCCCGCATCCGGGAGATTTGAGCCATGGCCAAGACCCTTTATCAAAAAGTATTCGAAGCCCATGTGGTGCATGAGGCCGCCGGCGAAACGCCGATCATCTACATCGACCGTCATCTGGTGCACGAAGTGACCAGCCCGCAGGCGTTTGATGGCCTGCGGCAGATGGGGCGTCAGGTGCGGCGCACCGATCGCACCTGGGCGACCATGGATCACAACGTCTCCACCCAGAGCAGTGATATCGCCGCCTCTGGCGAGATGGCCCGCGTCCAGATGCAGACGCTGATGCAGAACGCCAAAGACTTCGGTGTACCGCTGTATGGCCTCGGCCACGAATGGCAGGGCATAGTCCACGTCATGGGCCCGGAGATCGGCCTGACGCTGCCGGGCACCACCATCGTCTGTGGCGACTCCCATACCGCCACCCACGGTGCCTTCGGCGCCCTGGCCTTCGGCATCGGCACCTCGGAAGTGGAACACGTACTGGCGACCCAGACCCTGAAGCAGGGCCGCGCCAAGACCATGAAGATCGAGGTCAAGGGCAAGGTGGCTGCCGGCATCAGTGCCAAGGACATCATCCTCGCCATTATCGGCAAGACCGGCACCGCCGGCGGCACCGGCTATGTGGTCGAGTTCTGTGGTGAAGGTATCCAGGCGCTGTCGATGGAAGAGCGGATGACGGTGTGCAACATGGCGATCGAAATGGGCGCCAAGGCCGGTATGGTCGCACCGGACGAGACCACCTTCGCCTACCTCAAGGGCCGTCCGTTTGCTCCGCAGGGCGCCGACTGGGATGCCGCAGTCGACTACTGGCAGACGCTGCACAGCGACGCTGATGCACAGTTTGATGCCGTGATCACCCTGGATGGCCCGAGCATAGCGCCGCAGGTGACCTGGGGCACCAACCCGGGCCAGGTCATTGCCGTCGATCAACCGATCCCGGCGCCGGCCGATTTCAGCGATGCCGTCGCCCAGCACTCCTGCCAGAAGGCACTGGAGTACATGGCGATCGAAGCCGGCCAGAAGCTGACCGACGTCAAGATCGACAAGGTGTTCATCGGCTCCTGCACCAACGGCCGCATCGAAGACATGCGGGCCGCTGCGGCCATCGCCAAAGCGGCACTGGCCAAGGGACAGAAAGTGGCCGCTGGCGTCCAGGCACTGGTGGTACCTGGCTCGCAACAGGTGAAGAAGCAGGCCGAAGCCGAAGGGCTGGATCAGATCTTCATCGCCGCCGGTTTTGAATGGCGTCTGCCGGGCTGCTCCATGTGCCTGGCGATGAACAACGACCGTCTGCAACCGGGCGAACGCTGTGCCGCCACCAGCAACCGCAACTTCGAAGGTCGTCAGGGCCGTGGCGGCCGTACCCACCTGGTCAGCCCGGCGATGGCCGCCGCGGCCGCGGTCGCCGGTCACTTTGTCGATATCCGAGAGCTGTAAGGAGCGCGCCATGCAAGAGTTTAAACAACATACCGGTCTCGCTGCGCCGCTGGATGCTGCCAACGTTGATACCGACCAGATCATCCCCAAGCAGTTTCTGCAGAAGGTCTCCAAGCTGGGGTTTGGCAAGCACCTGTTCCATGACTGGCGCTTCCTGGATGACGCCGGCGAGCAGCCCAATCCCGACTTTATCCTGAATGCCCCACGCTATCAGGGTGCCAGCATCCTGTTGGCGCGGGAGAACTTCGGCAACGGCTCCAGCCGCGAACACGCCCCTTGGGCACTGGCCGACTACGGTCTGCGCGCCATCATAGCGCCGAGCTTTGCCGATATCTTCTACGGCAACTCGCTGAATAATGGCCTGCTGGTGGTGCGTCTGCAGCCTGAAGAAGTGGATGCACTGTTCAAGCTGGTGGCAGCCAATGAAGGCCAGACCATCACGGTGGATCTGGAGCACCGCCAGGTGCGCGCTGCCGATCTGTGCTTCGACTTCGTCATAGACGAGTTCCGCCGCTACTGCATCATGAATGGCCTGGATAACATCGGCCTGACGCTGCAGCACGCGGATGCCATCGATGCATTTGAAGCCAGGCAACCCGCCTGGCTGTAAATAGCCGGTTGTCAGCCGACGAAACAACAACGGCCCCGCGGGGCCGTTGTTATTTGGATTACTTGGCAAACACTGTCGCCTCAACGCACCTCGCCCAACTCAGCAATGGCAGGCAGAGCGTCGCCGTTGAAATCAAACAGCGCCTGATTTTCCCAGGCATTGCCAACATTACCGCCCGTGTGCAGATACTGCATGCCGGCAAAGGTGGCCCAGGTGCCGCCATAACGCAGCCAATCCGGCGCCCAGTAGACATAACCCAGCCCCTTGTCATCCGGCAGCGACGCCAGCACCTGACGCAATGCCTGCAGATACTGCTGCTGCCCCTGTGGCGTGGCCGGAAATCCACCTGCCGCAGCCGAATCGGCTCCAAAGTTGTTTCCCAGGCGATCGCCGTTTTCGGTCGTAAACGCATAGGCGGTTTCGACAATCAGCACCGGCTTGTCGTAGCGATCGGCCAACCGGGTGATGTTCTCTTTTAGCGCCTGTAACGAGCCGTCCCAGAAGGGGTAATAGGAAAGGCCAATGATATCGAAATCGACCTTGTGCGGAGCCATCTCCTCAAACCACCAGCCCAGCGTCTGACTGTCCGCCCCTTTGGCCAGGTGCAGAATGATTTGACTGTGATGCTTGCCACCCGCGGCCTGTTCGGCCTCGCGAATGCCACTGATCCCGGCCTTGAGCAGCGTCGCCAGCATGTCAAATCCGCCGACCTGTTCGCCGTCATTTGCCCAGTTTTTACCGCTGGGCCACAATAGGCCAGAGTTGATCTCGTTACCTACCTGCACATAACTCGGCGCCAGATCGGCCTGCAGCAAGGTCGTCATCACCTGCTGGCTGTAGTCATGCACCTGCTTGACCAGATCGGCATCGGATAATCCCTCCCAGGCTTTGGGCTTGAACTGTTTGCCAGGATCGGTCCAGAAGTCGCTGTAATGCAGATCCAGCAGCCAGGGCAGCTGCAACGCCTTGGCGCGCTTGGCCAGCCGCATCACGCGCGGCAAATCCGAGTTGCCGCCGCCGTAGGCTTTGCCGTTGGCATCCTTGGGATCGACCCAGAGCCGCAAGCGAACCAAGTTGGCGCCATGTTGCTGCAGTATTGCCAACGCATCGCCCGTCTGGCCGCCAGCCTGAAAGTGACTGCCGGATTCCTCGACCCGCTCCAGCATCGACACATCGACACCGCGCAACGCCAGCCGTGTCCCGGCAGTCGGAGCCTCGCCATTGCAGGCGGTCAAGACACAGGCCAACACCCATGTGCCGACAGCAGGCAGATGCCGCCGGTAGAACCTTTTCACAGCCATCAGTCGCACTCCCGTATTCTGATATACGTAACGAACTCGCACCAAACACAGCTATTTTGTTATCGATTACACAACATCAACAACTGAGTCCCATTCTGTTTAATGGGTAAAAAAAACAGAGAAAGCAGCGCTTTCTCTGTCAACTCAGCACGGTAAAACAAAGGAACTTCCGAGAGCTACTATAGCGACTCGCCACAAATTAGAAAGCGGTTTCACGGCAAATTTGCACAAATTTGTGATAGCGATTACACAAACAGTTTGCCGGCTTTTTGAGCGCATAAAAAAAGGGAGCCAAAGCTCCCCCTGTCCATCCATTTCAAGCCGCTTCTAGCCCTAGCGAGAAGCCGCCAGCTCCGCCAGCGCCGGCAGCGCATCGCCATTGAAATCGAACAGCGCCTGGTTCTCCCACGCATTGCCGACATTGCCTGAGGTGCTGATATAGTTCATACCGGCATCACTGGCCCAGGTGGCATCCACCGCCAGCCAATCCGGCTCCCAGTAGACAAATCCCAATGCCTGTCCGTTGGGCACCGCCGCCAGCGTGGTACGCAAATCCTTGAGGAACTGCTGCTGGCCAGCCGGGGTGGCCGGATAGCCGCCATTCGTCACTTCGGTGCTGGAGCCAAAGTTATTGCCGAGCGAATCGGCGTTCTCCAGAGTAAACGCATAGGCCGTTTCCACCACCAGTACCGGTTTGTTGTAGCGGCTGCTGATATCGGTGAGGTTGGCCTTGAGGTCTGTCAAGCTGCCATGCCAATAGGGATAGTAGGAGACGCCGATGATGTCGAACGCCACACTGCGGGCGGTAATGGCATCAAACCACCAGCGGAACGTCGCGTTGTTGCCCCCTTCAGCCAGATGCAGGATCACCTTGGCGGGCGTCGCCACGCTGGCATCCTGCTCTGCGGCGCGCACACCGTTGACCCCGGCCTGCAGCAGCTTGGCCAACATGTCGAAGCCACCGCTGCCGTCACCCCAGTTTTTGCCTGTCGGCCATAACATGCCGGAGTTAATCTCGTTGCCCACCTGAACATAGGCTGGAGCCACTCCTTGACCGATGAGATGTGCCATCACCTGCTGGGTGTAAGTTTCAACCTGGGTCACCAGCGCATCATCGCTCAGGTTGGCCCATGCCTTGGGCTTGACCTGTTTACCCGGATCGGTCCAGAAATCGCTGTAATGCAGATCCAGCATCCAGCTCATCCCGGCCGCTTCGGCACGCTTGGCCAGACGGGTCACTCGCGCCAAATCGCTGTCCCCCCCGCCGTAGGCCTCCCCCGAGGCGGATTGTGGATCGACCCACAACCGCAAGCGCACCAGGTTGGCGCCATTGGCCTGCATCAATGCCATCCCATCGGCAGTGGTGCCATTTTGCTGAAAGGTGCCGCCGGCCTCTTCGACCCGCTCCAACATCGACATATCCACACCACGGATAGCCAGCGTGACCGGCGTCGTGTCACCACCATCGTCGTCACCACCGGACGAGCCGCCGGACGAGCTACTGCCACCACCACAAGCCATCAGACAGCTGCTGAGCAACAGCACCGCCAGTCGCGGCCAGCGCTTGGGCTGGCGAGTTACAGGGTAAGAGGTTTGCATAGGGATGATTCCTTTTATGTTCAGAGTCTGCTGAGCATGCTATCAGCACCAGGCAGCAACCCAGAGCAAATGATGGAATCGATTACACAATTATCCAATCTGGATCACTTTTCAACAAAATGGAATTTACCGGCGAAAAGCGTAAAAAAAAGTAGAGAAAGTGGGGCTTTCTCTGCAATGCAGCGGGTGAAACTAAGTTGCTTCCGAAAAAGAGATATCATAATAACCGATAAAAGGGAAATCGGTTACACAATTTTAAAAAAAAGGGCGGGCCCAGGCCCGCCGCTTACATCCGCAGCTCTACCGCACTCACGGCGCCAGGTGATCCAGTCCAAACCAGCGCTCAAGATCCTGACGCAGCGAGTCCGAACGCTTGCCGAAGATCGCCTGCACCTCATGGCCAACAATCACAACGCCCAGGGCACCGAGCTTCTGCAGCTTGTCATGGTTGACCAGCCCCAGCACTTTGACCTCGACCCGGAGCCGGGTCAGACAGGCATCCAGACTGAAGATGTTGTCTTTGCCACCGAGCGCCTCCATCAGCGCTAGCGCCGTCGGGTCCGCCTCTGCAGGCGACTGGCGCGGCGAAGCCTTCTTGCCGAGCAACTCCAGTAGCACCTGTTTATATTCCCTGATATCACGCATGGCCTTCCTCCTGTCGCCACCATGGTATGAGTGAGGCCCGCATCGCGGGCCAACACATCACAACGCACGCGCCAGAACGCGCACACCAAACGCCGGCAGCGTCAGCTGACCACTGAGCTCGTCGCCCGAGACCAGATCGCGATAGCCTTGCGGCAACGTCACGTAACGCACCTCACGGGTGTAGTTCTGTACAAAGACAAACTTCTGTTCGCCATCGGTACGACACTGAGCAGTGACACCTGCAGGCAGTGTGCTCTCCAGCGCTCTTGGCAGCGCCAGATCGGCGATCAGGCGACCGAAGAAGTCGCGCTGGAAGGCCAGATCGTTGCGGGAAGCGACATAGTAGGCCTTGCCGGCACCGTGGGACTTGACGGTCACCGCCGGCTCTCCGGCATAGAAGTCACTGCCATAGGTGGCCAGCGCCTCGGCGCCCTCCAACTGGATGCGCTCGCACAGATGGGTCACCTGATACGGTCCGGTCAGCCCCAGTGCATTGCCGTCGATACCACTGACGGAGTTGCTCTCATCGTCATACAGACCGTCGATCTCCTCGGCCCAGATGCCCAGAATCGGACGCAGCGGCCCCGGGAAACCACCGAGGTGGCACAGGTCGCTCTCGTTGACGACACCGGTCCAATAGCTGGCGACAAACTGTCCACCGGCCTGCACAAAGGCATCCACCCGCTCGGCAAATCCGTCGCGCACCATATACAGCATCGGGGCAATCACCAGCTGGTAACCACTCAGATCACAATCGGCATTGATCACATCCACCGCCACCCCCTGCTCCCAGAAGGCACGATAGTGTTCGGTCACGGTCTTCTCATAGAACAGGCCGGCATTGCGCGGCCCCTGGGCATTGTCCATCGCCCAGCGACTTTCCCAATCAAAGATGATGGCGACCTTGGCATCGACACCTGTGCCGACCACCGCATCCAGCTTGCTCAGGATCTCGCCCAGCGCCTGCACTTCACGCCCAACACGGGTGTCGATGTGCCCGACGTGATCGACCACGGCACCGTGGAACTTCTCTACCGAACCGCGGCTCTTGCGCCACTGGAAGTACTGTACCGAATCCGAACCGTGTGCCACCGCCTGCAGCGACGAGAGGATATGCATGCCCGGTTTTTTGAGCTTGCTGATCGGTTGCCAGTTGGTCAGGCTCGGCGTGGACTCCATCAGATAGAACGGCTTGCCGCCCTTCAAGGTACGCATCAGGTCGTGATACATGCCGGTGTAAGCCGCCAGCGTGCAGTCATCGCCCTCGTTGTGCCACAGCGGATAGCTGTCCCACGACACGAAGTCGATGACCTTCGACAACTGCCAGTAGTCGTAGTCGTAGAAGTACTCCATGAAGTTGGTGGTGGTCGGGATCGCCGGGTTCTCGGCCTTCAGCGGCTTGATCTCCTCGGCACAGAAGTCGGTGACCTGAGCGGTATTGAAGCGCTTCCAGTCCAGATTCAGGCCATGAATCGACACTTCACCAATCGGTGACGGTGACTCGACTTGCGACCAGTCGGTATAGGTATGGCTCCAGAAGGTGCTCCACCATGCCTTGTTCAGTGCATCCAGAGTGCCATAGCGCGCCTTGAGCCAGTCACGGAACTGGTTCTGGCACAGATCACAGTGACACTCGCCACCGTACTCGTTGGAGATGTGCCAGCCGATGACCGCCGGATGGTGCGCGTAGCGCTTGGCCAATGCCGTGTTCATCTGGCGGACTTTTTCCCGGTACACCGGTGAGGTCAGGCAGTGGTTGTGGCGGCCACCGTGCAGCGCACGGACCCGCTCCTTGCTGACGCGCAGCACCTCGGGGAATTTGTTGGATAACCAGGCCGGGCGAGCGCCACTCGGCGTGGCCAGAAAAACGGAGATACCGTTCTGGTGCAGGTTGTCCAGTACGGAATCCAGCCAGCCGAACTCGTAGCGCCCCTCTTCCGGCTCCAGACCAGACCAGCTGAAGATGCCGACCGACATGACGTTGCTGCGCGTCTGTTTCATCATCTCGATGTCTTTGCGCAACACTTCAGGGTCATCCAGCCACTGGTCCGGGTTGTAGTCGGCACCGTGCAACATCACCGGCGCCTTATCACTAAGTGGGGGAAACTTGTGCATGCTCTGCTCCGAAAAACTGCGAAAAAGCGCGGCCCCGAGTGGGGAGATGGGGCCGCGAAAAGGGTTAGTTAAAGACCTTGATCGACGGCAGGACATGACCTTGGCAATCGAACAGTGACTGGTTCTCGCGGGCGTTACCCTCTTTCCAGTCATCATCGTTGTACTTCATGCCCGCCTTCGTCGCCCAGGTTGCGCCAGGAGTCGGCAGCCAGGCCGGCTCCCAGTAGAAAATGCCCTTGCCGCGTTGGCCAGGAACCTCGACGATGCTCTTCATCAGATCGTGCAGGAAATCTGCCTGGCCCTGAACACTGGCCGGATAGCCACCATCGGCGGCTTCCTTGGCCGTAAAGTTGTTCTCGGCATTGTCACAGTTGTCGGTGGTGTAGCCATAGGCGGCTTCAACCACAATCAGATCCTTGTTGTAGCGCTTGGCGATGTCGTCCATGTTGTACTTCAGCGCGCTGATCGGGCCGTTCCAGTAGGTGTAGAACGACAAACCGATCACATCGAACTCGACATTGCGTTTGGTGATCTCGTCAAACCACCAGACGAAGGTATCATTCTTGGTCCCTTCGGCCAGGTGCAGCATGATCTTCACCTGCTCATCCTTGGCGAGGTTTTCCTTCACACCGCTAATACCGGCCTTGAGCATGCCGGCGAGACGATCAAATTCGCCACCGTTCTGGCCCCAGCTCTTGCCTTCCGGCCACAGCATGCCACCGTTGATTTCGTTACCGATCTGCACCATGTCCGGCAATACGCCGGCCTTCTTGAACTCGGCAAACGAGCTCTTGGTGTAATCATGCACCGCCTTGGTCAGCTGTTCGGCGTTCATGTTGGCCCAGGCCTTCGGCTTGTTCTGACGACCCGGATCGGTCCAGAAGTCGCTGTAGTGATAATCCAGCAGGAACTTGAAGCCCAGTGCCTTGGCGCGTTTGGCCAAGGCGATCGTGGTGGCCAGATCGTTGTTACCACCGCCATAACCCTTGCCATCGGCATCCTTCGGATCCACCCACAGACGCAGACGGATATAGTTGAAGCCGTTGTCCTTGAGGATCTGCATTGCATCCATCTGCTTGCCATTGGCATCGAAGTACTTGCCACCGTGCTTCTCGACTTCTGCCAGCATGGAGACATCCGCGCCCTTGATGAAGTCCGCCGGCATGCCCGCGACCTTGTTGATGGTGACCTGTTCGGCGGCCTGGACCTGCAGCGGCATGGTCAGGGAACCGGCCGCCAGCAGGGCGGCCATCAGCAGTGAGTGTTTGAGTTTCATGTTTCGCTTCCTGTTGTTGTTAGCCCTTGGTACCGCCAGCCGTCAGGCCGGAGACGAAGTACTTCTGCAGGGAGAGGTAGAGAATCGCAACCGGTACGGCGATGAGCACAGCGCCGGCCGCGTAGGTGGTGTAGCTGGCCCCCATCTTCTGGGAAACCAGGTTGTACAGTCCGATCGGCAACGTGTACTTGTCCGGAGTACGCAAAATGGTACTGGCCAGAATGAAGTCACCCAGCGGGCCGGTGAACGAGAACAGGGCGACTACGGCGATGATCGGCTTGGACAGCGGCATGATGATTTCGATGAAGATGCGGAAGTTACCGGCACCGTCCATGCGCGCTGATTCATCGAGATCCTTGGGGATCGCGTCCAGGTAGCCCTTCATCAGGTAGGTATTCATCGGAATCATGCCGCCGACATAGACCAGTACCAGTGCCAGATGGCTGTTGACCAGACCCAGCATCTGCGCCAGCACGAAGATGGCGATCAGCGCGGAGAACTGCGGAATCATCTGCAGCAACAGGAACAGCATCAGACCATTCTGCCGGCCGCGGAAGCGGAACCGGGAGAACGAGTAGGCGGTGAAGCTGACGCTCACCAGCGTCAGGATCATGGTCAGGAAACTGATTTTCATCGAGTTCCAGTACCAGGCGCTGTAGTCGATGGAGCCGTCAAACAACTCGGTGTAGTGCTGGAACGAGAAGTTCTCCGGAATGATCGAGGTGTTGAGCAGGCTGTTGCCCGGGTTCAACGACGCCCCTATGGTCCAGATCAGCGGGTAGATGATGATCACCGCCACCGCTGCCAACAGCAGGTAGGAGAGGCTCAGACGAATGAAATTACTCTTTTTGACACTGTGCTTACTCATGACGCGCTCCCGTTACACCATGTCGTCTTGCTTGAAGGAGTTGGTGGCGCGGAACTGCCACAATGCGATACCCACGACGAAGATCGACAGCAGGATCGTGATGCTGGCTGCGATCGCGTATTGCGAAGAGGACATCGTCAGCTTGTAAATCCAGGAGACCAGGATATCGGTCCCGCCGGCATTGGACCCGGCGACGGCCGGACCACCGTTGTTGAACAGGTAGATGATGTTGAAGTTGTTAAAGTTGAACGTGTACTGGGTGATGATGATCGGTGCAATCGAGTAGAGCACCAGCGGCAGCGTGATGGTGGTCAGCTTGTGCCAGGCGTTGGCGCCGTCGATGGTGGCCGCTTCATACAGATCATCCGGAATTGCCTGCAGTACCCCGGTGGTCATCGCGAACACGAACGGGAAACCCAGCCAGGTCTGCATCAGGATCAATGCGGTCTTGGTCCAGAACGGATCCGTCATCCAGTGCTTCGGCTCGATGCCGAACGCCGCCAGAATACCGTTGTTGATGACGCCGAAAGTCTCGTTGAACATGCCGGCGAACACCAGAATGGTCACGAAACCCGGGACCGCCCACGGCAGAATCAGTATGGTGCGCATCAGCGGTTTGAAGCGCAGATCCTTCTGGTTGACCAGGATGGCCAGCAATACACCGACAGTACACTGCAGCGTGGTGGCGATCAGCGTCCAGATCACGGTCCACTGCAGCACGTCAAAGAAGGTGGTACGCCACAGATCAAGACGGAAAATGTTGAAGAAGTTCTTCATGCCGACCCAATCCACCAGCTTGGCCGGCGGTGTGTGGTACAGGTCGTAATTGGTAAAGGCAATGGAGAAACCGAACAGAATCGGAAACACCACGACGAACACCAGCAGGATGAATCCTGGCGTGATCATCAGGTATGGAAAGCCTTCACTGAGCAGCATCTGGTACTGACGGCGGATGCCATGCAGCTGTTCACCTTGATCACGGCGCTGGCCGCAGACATAGGCATCACGGATGCTCAGCAGATAAACCCCTACCCCGAAACAGGCCACCAAGGCACTGATAATCCCCTTGGCCAGCAGGAAGACGGAGTTGTCACGCGGCAGTTCGGTGCCCAGCGTAAACAGGCCCCAGAAGCCCGTCTGCAAGAAATCATGAAATACGCTAACAAAGCAGACCAGCAGGACAAAGAACACTGCGCCCTTGGCCCATTGCCTGTTGTAGCACTGCCCCAGGCCGGGAACCAGCGCACACAGTGCAGCCAACTTGGCATGCTGGGATTTTGCACCGACCGAAGATACGCTGCTGGAATCGACAACCACAATTCACCTCCTATCCATAAAGAACATGGGTAACTCAAACGACTGGCTACCCATGTTTTCCACTACCGCGCTACGCCAATTATTCGTTGGCGGCGTGGTTTGTTTCGATTTGCATATTGATGTTCTTCACGGCCGTTTCCAGCGCGGCCTTGACGTCCTGCTTGCCGGTGACGCCCAGTTGCAGTGCGCTGTTGGCCGGAGACCAGACTTCCTGCATTTCCGGAACGCTCGGCATCGGCACGGCGTAGCCGGCCTGAATGGCGACCGCGCGGGACTTCTCGTCGTTCTTGATCAACGGATCATCGATCAGCGCCTTCACTGGCGGAATTTCACCTGTCTTCTCGAAGCGCACCTTGGCATTATCGGCACTGTTGATGAACTCGATGAATTTCTGTGCCAGCTCCTTGTTCTTGGAGTAGGTAGAAACGCTGTAGCCCTTCACGCCGAGGAATGAGCGCATGTGCTCGCCGTTAGGCAGCACCGGCAACGGTGCGACACCGTAGTTGACGCCCGCATCCTTGTACGGCTGGAATGACCAGGGGCCCGTGATGACAGCGGCGGCCTTCTTCTCGGTGAACAGCGAGTCGATGGCATTGGCACCTGTGTCGCCAACGATGCCGTTCGGGAACACGCCATCGGCGTAGAACTTCTTGATGTAATTGACCGCATCGATGGCGCCGGCATTGGCCAGACCGATGTCCTTGACGTTCAGCGAGCCGTTGCTGTTCTGACCGAAGACGTAACCGCCCATGCCTGCCAGTACGCCGTAGGCGTAATAGATTTCATCGAACTTGGCCAGCAGGCCGTACTTGCCGGCAGCACGCTGTTCCTTGGAGAAGGCATACAGATCATCAAACTTCTCCGGCGCCTTCGGCAGCAGATCCTTGTTGTAGACCATGACGATGGTTTCAACTGCCTTCGGGATACCGTACAGCTTGCCTTCATAGGTCTGGGCGTCCACGGCCGGCTTGGTGAAGCTGTCCAGGTAAGCCGCATCCACCTTCAGTTCGGAGATCAAACCCTGAACCACAGCGGTACCGACCTGGTCATGCGGCAGCACCAGTACGTCCGGGCCGATACCGGCCGGACCATCCAGACGCAGCTTCTCGATCTGCTGGGCAAACGGACTTTCCAGAACCTTGACCTTGACGTTGTACTTGGCTTCGAATGCTTTGACCGCATCCGCAATGCCATTGGACTTCTTGATGTCTTCCCATACCAGCAGTTCACCGTCTGCGGCATGCGCAACCTGAGCGGCGAGACCCATTCCCAGAGACATCATGACAACAGCGGTCAGCGTTTTGATCTTCATTGTTGCTCCTTCAGTGTTGTTGGTTGCCAGGCCGGAGCCTGTTTTGTCTTGTTATGGCAATCAGTGATTGCGTTACCCTGTGAAACCCAGTGTAAACAACTGAAACAACCCCCTCAGTCGTGCTCCAATCCGCCGCATAATGCGCTCGGAATTGCCAGGAGCAACGGCTTCCCCCTTGGACAACCACCCGTTCAGACACCGTCTGCTGGATACAAATGGGATAGCGTTTACACTACATGCTGTAACGTTACGGGTATGGCGCTATATCTGCCACCAGAAGATGTGGGAGCTGTGATCTTATGCACAAAAATAGCAGGGGTTAGTGCAAGCGATTACACAGCGCTGTTATAGTGGCCTCACAAACAGCAGCAAGGCGCCGCCTCGCGTATCAGCCTTGGGGTGCATACCCGCCTCACCTGTTTTGCTCCGGCGTGGAGTTCGTGACTGTGGTGGCGGGTAATGGTTTGATTATCAAGGAGTTATCAATGGCAAGCATCAAATTAAACAAGGTTATCAAGCGCTTCGGCAATACCGTCACCCTGCACAACGTCAATCTGGATATTGCAGACGGCGAATTCACCGTCTTCGTTGGCCCGTCCGGGTGTGGCAAGTCCACGCTGCTGCGTATGATCGCCGGTCTGGAAGAGATCTCGGATGGTGAAATCGCTATCGGTGATACCGTAGTCAACGATGTGGCGCCAGCCCACCGTGGCGTTGCCATGGTGTTCCAGTCCTATGCGCTCTACCCGCACATGACCGTCGCCGAGAACATGGGTTATGGCCTGAAGGTCAACGGCGTGCCGAAAGATCAGATCCGGCACCAGGTCGAGATGGTAGCCAAGACACTGCAGCTTTCACACTTGCTGGATCGCAAACCGAAGCAATTGTCTGGCGGCCAGCGCCAGCGTGTCGCCATCGGCCGGGCGATCGTCCGCAATCCCAAGGTGTTCCTGTTTGACGAACCGCTATCCAACCTCGATGCCGAGCTGCGCGTCGAGATGCGTCTGCACATCGCCAAGCTGCACCAGGAGCTGAAAACCACCATGATCTACGTGACCCACGACCAGGTCGAAGCGATGACGCTGGCCGACAAGATTGTGGTCATGAACTACGGCAAGGTGGAACAGGTTGGTTCTCCGATGGAGCTGTATTACAAGCCGGTCAATCGCTTCGTTGCCGGATTTATCGGCTCACCGAAGATGAATTTCCTGCCTGCCAAGGTGATCGAATGGCAGCCTAATGCCGTGACACTGCAACTGGCCGATCACCGCATGCTGAAGATTGCTACCGTGACCGCCGAGCTGAAAGCCGGTGATAGCATCACGCTAGGCCTGCGTCCGGAACACATCATTCCGGGCGAAGGTGATCTGTGCATGACCTTCAACTGTGAAGTGGTGGAACGTCTGGGCAACAGCACCTACCTGTTCGGTCAATGCGAAGGAGTTGATGGTTTCAAGATGTTGCTGCCAGGGGACAATGCCTTCCACCCGTACCAGACCATCACAGTGCATTTCAACCCTGAAAACGCGTTGATTTTTAACGAGGATGGTACCCGCATCAGCGCCTGATCACTCACAGTTCGCCCCTATTCGGCCCTGCCTTGCGCAGGGCTTTTTCTTTGCAGCCCCCCCATTAAACTCCGCTGTCGCCAGCAGACAAACAGAATGAGAGCAGGATCGCAAGCTGGTACAGAACTACTCCTCTCCATCACGGCGATGATGTAATTTACACAAAAATTATAAACGGTTACACGACAATCCATTTTCGCTGCTCAGCATTAGCGCAGCAAAAAATAACAATAAAATTTTATATATGTAAAACATAAGGTTATCAACAAACACTCTACACGCCCGCGGCAATACACGGCGTGTAATCGATAACAGGAAGTACCCTATGAGAAGCATGTCTATCATTCAGCGTATCGCCGCCGGTTTCGGCATCATCATACTGCTGCTGATCCTGGTCGTCTTGATGGCCTGGCAAGCCGGTTTGCGCTTGGGCGGTCAGGTGGAAACCCTCTCCAGCGAGGTCGCTCCGACGCTGGTGCAGAGCCGCGCCGTCACTCGTATCCTGTTCTCCGAAGACAAACAGCTGCGCAACCTGCTGACACAGCAAGAACCCCAAGCCGTGCGGCGGGATATGAGCCAGCTGGAAACCTGGCAGCAGCACTTTGATAGCGAACTAGAACGGTTGAAGACCACGGCAGGCAGCGTCGAGGGCGTCAGTGACAAGCTGGCCTCACTGAGCGAACAACAGCAAATCTACTGGCAACAGGCGCAGCAACTGGTGAAGGACTACGCGGCCAACCTGGAACAGCAGGCCGCCTTGCTCAAACAGAATACCCTGACCACCACCGGCAAACAGTTCAACGCCGATCTGACGATGCTGGTTTCAACCCTCGGCGCTCACTACACCGTCGGATTGAGCCGCTCGCTGATGGACAATCTGGATCTGCTGGTCAGCAATACCCAGGAATCGCTGAATCAGCATGATCCGCAAACGGTAGGTCAGCGCCTGCAAGCCAACCGCCATCTCGCCAGCAAGGTGCTGGCCCAGCGCAAGGAACTGGCAGCGGCACTGGCTGAGCAGGAGAGTGCTTTCGGTGGCAGCATCGATTTTGAGGCGACGGTCGGCAAAAAACTCGACACCCTGCTGCACGAGACCACTGCCGACAACGGCTTGCTGGCCCACCACCTGCAACTGACCGAACAGAGTCAGCAGTTGCGCAACCAGAGCGAGCAATCGGCCCGTATCATCGATGCCGTGCTCGCCGAGCTCAGCGATGTCGATGCCGTGATCGACAATCGCCTGCAGCAATCCGTCACCCAGACCGGCAGCGTACTGACCCAACTCAAGCTGGCACTGGTGATTGGCCTTGCCGTGTCACTGCTGCTGGCGATCGTCGTGTTGTGGCGGGTCATCGCCGCCATTCGCCAGCCGATGAAGTTGACACTGTCGGCACTGCAAGGCCTGACCGAGGGGGATATGACGCAGCGTATCGCCTATCAGAAGTCTGATGAATTTGGTCATCTCGCCCGCGGCATCAATGCCCTGGCGACCCAGATGCGCAACATGCTGGAGCAGATCGTCGACAGCGCCAACGAGCTGGGCGTCGTCGCCGAGCGCAATCAGACTACGCTGCAGCAAACCAACCGCCAACTGGAGCAGCAACGCCTGGAAACAGCCAGCGTCGCCACCGCCATGGTGGAGATGGAACACACGGTTGCGGATGTCGCCAAAGCCGCCAATCAGTCCATGACATCCGTGGTGCGCGTCACCGAACAGGCGTATGCCGGCCGGCAGATCAGCGACAGCAACATCCAGCGCATCAATCGTCTGGCCAATGAACTGAACGCCTCGCAACAGGTGATCGAGAAGGTGCATGGTCTCAGCGTCAATATCGGCGGCATCCTGGATGTCATCAGCCAGATCGCCGAGCAGACCAACCTGCTGGCGCTGAACGCGGCCATCGAAGCCGCCCGCGCCGGCGAGCAGGGCCGAGGCTTTGCCGTCGTCGCCGACGAGGTGCGTAGCCTGGCACGGCGTACCGCCGACGCCACCACCGAGATCCAGAACATGATCAACGCCCTGCAGCAGAGCGTCGGAGCCGCCGTCGACGCCATCCGTGTCAGTGGTCAGGCGATGAGTGCCTGCACCAACGAGAGTGAGCAGGCCAAACAGGCCATGGATGCCATCTCGCTGGCGCTGCAGGAGGTGACCGACATGAGCAGCCAGATCGCCGCCGCCGCCGAAGAGCAGCAGTGCACCAGTGCCGAAATCGCCCGCAATCTCAACACCATCAACGAGATCGCCGAGCAAAACCGCAAGGAGATCGACCAGGTCGCCGATACCAGCGATCAGCTGCAGCAGCTGTCGACCACGCAACGGGAACTGGTTCGCCGTTTCACCCTGTAACACCCGGTGGAGCGGGGGCTTCCCGCTCCGGCCGTGCCTGGTGAGGCGTTGTTCGCGACATCTCACCAGGCCTGGTTCGCAGGCCGGTTTGCATCATCTTATTCAGAGGAAGAATCAACATGTTGAAAAAAATCGTAATGCTGGCCAGCCTGCTGCTGTGCAGTTTCTCCGCCTTCTCCGCCGATGACAGTGCCGCGACCCGTCCGCTGTTCCTGCGTGGCGAAATGAACAACTGGGAAGCGCCGAAGGAAGCCCAACTGATCGAAAGCGAAGCCGGCGTTCTGGTGGCCAAGGTCACGCTGCAAGCCAGCCACGGTGCCTACAAGTTCAAATTTGCCGATGAGAAGTGGAAGGGTGACACCACCTACGGCCAGTTCGACCCAAGCGCCAAAGTCACGCTGGACACGCCTGTGGTCGTCAAGGCCGGTTATCAGTGGAGTGACATGAAATTCACGCCGGACGCCGACGGCAGCTACACCTTCACGCTGGATCGTCGTGATGCCAACAAGATCACCGTTACGGTGAAAAAGGGCTAATCCCCTCGCGGCGGGCAGCCCTGCCCGCCCCTGAGTGTATGCGCCGACGGGATAGCGCATCCACGCAGGCAGAAGCCGTTCATTGCCTGACAACAGGACGCAGCAAGCGTCCGACAAAACAACAACAGGTTTGGAGGATAGACAATGACGTGGAAGTGCAACACCCTCGCCGCCGCCGTACTGGCGCTGACGGCCCTGTATCAACCGCTGGCCGAGGCCATGGTCAAGGGCGCCGATGTCAGCTGGCTGACGCAGATGGAGAAATCCGGCTACAAGTTTTACAACGACAGTGGCAGCCAGCAGGATCTGTTTCCGATCCTCAAGGCCCACGGCATGAACGCCATCCGGTTGCGGGTGTGGGTCAACCCGGCCAACGGCTGGAACAACATCACGGATGTGGTAGCCAAGGCCAAGCGCGCCAAGGCCGCCGGATTCGACATCATGATCGATTTCCACTACAGCGATACCTGGGCCGATCCGGCCAACCAGACCAAGCCAGCAGCCTGGAGCAGCTATACGTTCGACCAGCTGATGTCGAACGTCTACTGGCACACCTATAACTCGCTGACCACGCTAAAAAATGCCGGCATCACCCCCAAATGGGTGCAGGTCGGCAACGAGACCAACAACGGCATGCTGTGGCCGGAAGGCAAAGCCTCCGTGAACATGAAAAACTTCGCCTGGCTGATCAACAGTGGCTACGACGCGGTCAAGGCAGTCAACAGCAGCACCAAGGTGATCGTCCACCTCGCTAATTGCGAGAACAACAGCCTCTACCGCTGGATGTTCGACGGCCTGAAGGCCAACGGTGGCAAGTGGGACATCGTCGGCGCCTCGATCTACCCGACCCAGACCGGCAACGGCGACTGGTACACCATGAACAACCAGTGCTTCGACAACCTCAGTGACATGGTGACGCGCTATGGCAAGGAGGTCATGGTGGTCGAGGTTGGCATGCCGTGGGATGATCCGAAGAACAGCTACGACACCATCGCCAGCCTGCTGGAGAAGATGAAGTGGATCCCCAACGGCAAGGGGCTCGGCGTCTTCTACTGGGAGCCGCAAAGCTACAAGAACTGGCAAAACTACAGCCTGGGGCTGATGGACAACAGTGGCAAACCAACCACTGCGCTGGACGCCTTCTTGCTGAACTACTAAGGCGGCAAGGTGTCAACAACAGGGCGGCCCAGACCGCCCTGTTGGTTACTGCAACCAGCACCGCCAGAAGGACAGCGCGCGGGAGCAAACGGCCACATCAGCCCGGCCCCCTCTCGTGACAGCCGATCGATATCACCTTGGGCCCTCAGCCGATCTAGTGCCTGTTGCCACAGCGCGATTTCCGTATCGGGAAAATCCAGTGACGCCGCGATATAGAGATCCGAGTCCACCACTTTGACCTGAGTCTGTTGCAGCGCATCAGCTGGCACGCCCATCTGTTGCAACTGATATTGCACCCCGAGCGGTGAGTCGCTGATGGCCAGGTCGGCCCGCCCGCGCAGCAGTTTGCTGTACACCTGACGCCCGGTGTAGGCGGTCGCATCCAGATTGGTGAATCCGGCGTCGGTGAGCAGGTTGAAGACCAGCCCAGCCTGACGACTGGCGATAACCGGAACCGCTTTGGCATCCGCTAGCGAACGGATCTGCAGCGGACTGCCTTTGCGTTGGTAGAAATAGATGGCATCGTGACCAATCGGGCCGATCCATTTGTATTGCGTCTCGCGCTGCGGGGGGCGGAACATCGAGAACAGCATGCTGCGTGGCTGGCTATCCAGCAACAGCTTGGCGCGCTGACTCGGGTACACCCGGATCGGATCGCCCCGTTCCAACTCGCGCAACAGCGCCTGGACGATACGCACCGACACGCCGGTCAGCCGCCCTTGCTCGACATAGTTGTACGGCGGCCACTCCTCGGTAATCAGGGTGATATTGGCATGACGCGCCAACGGCTGCGCCCGGACTGGCAGCGCCAACAGCCAGAGCAGGCACCATCCAGCCGCTCTCCAATTCATGCCCGGTCTCATCGGCCCCCCTGCGGGTCTCACCTTGACGTGATGAGTATAGGCCAGTGTTATTGGCAGACATGGGCCTGCGTCAGGATGTAACCGACTCGCTTGCACCATCGGCCGCCGCCCGCGCACAGGCCTGGCAGATGCAGGCCTTGCCGCGCAATGGCGGCGCTACTCGCGCCAGCAATGCCGGAGGAAAGCGCAGTGCGGGGTCGTTACACCAGCAGCGCCTAGCACTGTCCTGCGCCCCCAGATTCAGGCAGTGATTGGCCTGACCGCACAGCGGGCAGCGGGATGGATCGGGCTCAATGGCGGTGATTTGCATCCATGACTCCGTGATTATTAAAGTGAGAGCGACGCACTCCTGGCTGGTACTCACATCAATAGAACTTCACCTCCAGCACCATCCCGGTCAGACGATGTGGAATTGCAGCCTTGTGTAATTCAGCCGACAGACGGGCAATGTCTTGCATCTTGTAGCCTGATTGAAACACACCGGCAACCACGTGTTCCCAATAAAAGCGAGCAGGGAAGATGATGTGCGCCAAATCCTGATAATAAAAGGATTGCGGCCACAAACCTCCATCGACGGTTCTATCCGCCAGCAGCTCCCCGGTATCCGGTACACCTCGCGCCCAATAAGTCAGCTGATGTTCCAGACTGGAAAACGTGGTCCAGCCACATCAGGAGTCACTCGCCCAACTGGCCGAGGCCCCCTGCCCAGCGTGGCTCGGGCAAGTTCCAACAGTCGCTGCCATTGTTCATCCTGCATATCGACGATCATCCTGTTTTCTGACGGCTGCGCTGCGCAACGCAGCAAGCCAGATAAACCCCATAAAGCGCCAGGCAAACCGCATAGCCAGGGATATAGAGTAACCAGGCCAATCCGCTCTCGTTGCCCGGGACCACCCATTGCACCCAACCATAGATCAGTGCCAACTGCAGATTGAGGAGCAACAGCATGACGAGGGTCGGTTTCCCCCGTGCCGGCGCCCAGGCGCACAGCGCCAGCACCACGCCGTGGGGAGCCAGATAAAAGAGCGCATTCGGCCAAAACCACTGCCATGTCAACTCTCCGCTGCGCAGATGCGATCCGGCCAGCCACAGCAGCGGAAACAGCACAAGCATGACCAACAGCAGGATCTGAACTCTTGCACGCATAGTCTCTCCACTGGCAACACCAATGACGCAAGGTGCAACCTGGCGGCTGCCATCCCGGGGGCTCACGCCTTGCGCTGCCGCAAAGGCACAGCGCCAGGTCGCTGGCCACAGGCGCTGAACACGCCAGATGAGCAAGGACCAGGTGAGCCGGCACCAGGTCGCCCTGTCGTACTACAGCGACGCTGGTTAGTGGGCGTTGACCTTGACCTGACCCGACTCGATTGCCGCAATAAATTTATCGGCCTCGGCATGACGTCCGGTCAACCGTTTGTAGGTGTTTAGATTTTCAATCGCCGCGTCCTGATTGCCGACGCTCAGATAAACCAACCCGAGGCTGAAATACGCATCATACAACTTGGCATCGGCCGCCTTGTGCAGTAACGGAATCGCCTTGGCCCCCTGCCCGGACCCAGCCAGGAAAAGTGCATAATCGTAATTGAACAGGGCATTATCGGGAGCGACCGCCAGTAGCGATTGAAACAGTTGGTCGGCCTTTTCGGCCGCGCCAGCCATATCCAGATTGTGCCCCATGCTATTGAGCTGGGCTTGACGCAAGACCATCGCCAGATCCTGATGCGGTGCGTCATTGATCACCGAGAGCATGCCATCCAGCACCAGCACATCCTGTATGGCCTTGCGCTTGTCCGCCTCGTTATCAAAGCGCACCGGGTAAGCTTTGGCGTGCACCGCCAGTGCCTTCAGCATCTCATCCAGATACACCTGGTCAATACTGTATTTGGCCCCCTCGGCGGTTTGCTGTTTGACGAGGACGCCTTTCGGATCCAGATCCGGATACGGTTCCGCCCAGGCCCCCTGGCTCATGACAAATACGGCCAGTGCCATCGCTGTGATTTTCATTGTGCTCTCCCGTGCTTTATTCAATTTCCGGTTAACAAGCAGACTTGACGATCTTGCACTGAACACACCTGACCAGTGCTGTTTTTATTCCAAGCCAGCAACACCGCTATCGACACACCCTTTTCAACTCATGCCAGCCTATTGATGTCATCGCAAGGCAGCCGATGTAAAACTGTAAACACACAAAACAGGTACGCAAAAATACAGGCCTGCGTTTATTCATTGCCTGTTATTACCATGACCATTGCACACAATGCCGTCACACCCAAACAACCAGCCGCCGCCGGTAAGACATTAATACCTAATCCCCTGTTAGCCGTTGCATGCTGACAGAAACCGCTGACGTCAATCACCCGTTATAGTTCGACAGTCTAACGAATAATAGACGCCATCTCTGGGCTCATTGGAGATATTAGGATGCCGCAATGATGCGGCGACCACACCTTCGCAGCGCATGCCTAATTTCTCTAACACCTTGCCTGAGGCTTCATTCTCGACATCATGCACCGCCCAGATACGATATATATTTCCGCTGGTTGCCAGGTAATGGATGACCGGTTGCATGGCTTCGGTCATCACGCCTTGATTCCAATATTTTTTTGCCAAGACATAGCCACAGTGGGCTTTATACCCCTCCAGGCGGAAATCTATCATGCCGATGGTCTCGTGTGTTTCTTTGGCATAAATGACAAAGATGACACTGCTCTGGGTATTGCAGTTCTGCACACAAAAATTAACCCAGCTGAGTGTTTCCTTTAATTCCCGGTGGGGCCGCCAGGTTAAGTATCTGGTTACCTCACTATCTTGTGCATAATTTCTAAAAATATCTTCAGCATCCTCGATAACAGGAGGCCGGATAATTAATCTGCTGGTTTCAAATTTCACCTGTTTTCCCTTTCATAATTATTTTCTTAACACCATGGCGTCAGCAGCAGCCGCACGGCATGCAGGCCATCCTGCCACGACGCGGCAACAGGATGTTGGCTCTTCGCTCCAGGTTGCCACGCGGTCGGGCTCAACCGCCAAAGACTCAACGGCCAAAATAGTTGCGCTCAACATAGCCACGAATAAACGGATAATAGAAAGCCCAGCCCAACACCAGTGCCAAAATCAACCACCATCCGGAATAGTGCCAATACAACACGGCCAGCGCTCCACTTCCGCAACAGCACAGCGAGATCATCGCCGCCACGTCCTTGATCTGCCGCCAACGCGCCTCACGTTGCGTCTCCTGCATGATTTGCCTCCTGAGGGTTATCGCAGCTGCTTGCTCATACACGAACACCGCGCATGGGCGCAGCTATCGCGGTGCCGAGAACCGGATGCCGCGTGCCACGCGGCCGGTTAACGCCAACCGCCGGGACCTTGTGAACACCTAGGCTAGCGCAATCGTTTTTCCGAGAAAACAGGTTCGTTTGAGAAACGAGGCCTCTATTTCAGGAAAGCGTGCCGCGACGCACGCCTTGCTGCGGGCATTTGACGTGAGTGCAGGAGCCAGCCTGTCGTTGCAGGCCATGCCAGGTCGGTCAACCCTCTGCGCAAACGGGCGCGCCAGGTCATGGATGACCCGTGCACCAGCAGCAGACAGCACCGGGCGAGTCACACTGACGATGCTGCCGCGCGAGTCACACTGACCACGCTGCCGCAAAGAGAAGAGCGATCGCGAGGGAGTGAGCATGGCGTCGCCCCGCAGTGACAAGGCAAGCAGCGTGGCCAGGAGCTGCCCGCTATCGATCTAGCAGACCTTGCACCGCGAGGGCGGATCGAAATCAGCCGCCACCGCGCTCAACTCGGGAGGGGACCGGCGCAGCCGATCCCGCCAACCTCAAAACGCAAGCCGTTTCCGGCACACCATCTTGCGCGCGACGAGCCAGACAGCCCGGCGCCGCACCCGGCAAGCGGAGCAACACATCCGGGAGGGGATCCCGACATGGCGCACTGCCGGCCTGAGCTAGAGCCGCCCCAGCATCGACAGCCCCGGCAGTGCCGTACCGTCATCGGCAAACAGGGTGGCATTCTGCCAGACGCCGCGACTGCCATCCGGCAACGGCAACAAGGCCGGCTCCCAGTAGAAGATCCCCTGACCCAGCCCGCCAGGCACGGCACGGACCACCTGACCCAAGGCGGCAAGGAACTGCGCCTGGCCCTCGGGCGTCGCAGGATAAGGCTCGCTGCCGGTGTGCTGCAGCAGCCACTGCGCATTGCGCCGCGGGTGCAGCTGGCGCGGATACGCCGTCTCGACTACCAGTAGCGGGCATGCGTAGCGCGTTGCCAGTTGGTCAAGATTGGCCGCCAGATCGGACAAGGCACCATGCCAGCAGGGATAGAACGACAGGCCGATGGCATCCCAGGCCACTTCGAGCGCCGCCGCCTGATCAAACCAGCGTTGATACAGATCCTGATCGCAACCTGCATCAAGATGCAGCACCACCTGCGCGGTCGGCGCGGCACTACGCACTGCCGCCACCCCGGCGCGCAGCAGCGCCGCCAGTGCCGGCCAGTTGCCCGGCAGGAAGCCGTGGGGCCAGACCATGCCATGGCTAATCTCGTTACCAACCTGCACCCAGTGCAGGTTGACCCCGGCATGCAGCATGTCGCGCAGCAGGTCAGTGGTGAACTGGTACAGGGCATCACATACCTGCGGCAGCGTCAGTCCCTGCCAGGCGTGGGGCATGAACTGCTTGGCCGGATCGGCCCAGCCATCGCTGTAGTGAAAATCCAGCATCACCTGCAGACCGGCGGCACTGGCGCGCTGAGCCAGGAGCAGAGCCTGTTCCGGACTGTTAAAGCCCTGTGGCCCGGTCTGGTTCGACGGGAAGTGATCCGGGCTGCCCGGCTCGTTCCATACCTTGATACGCACCGCATTGACACCGACCTGCTGCAGCAACGCCAGCCCGTCACAGGGGATGCCATCGGCCAGCAGGAGACCGCCGTGATACTCCAGCTCCGGCAACGATGACATGTCGGCACCGCGGATAAAATCCCTCATCGCGCCCCCTCCGCCAGGGTCTTCAGCCCCGGCAGGGCACGCCCCTGAAAGTCAAACAGCGTGACGTTGTCCCACTCGTCGCCAGCCCCCGCCTTCCAGCCGGCACCGGCTTGCGGGATAAAATCCGGCTCCCAGTAGATCACCCCCTGGCCGCGTCCATCCGGCAGCGATGTCACCGCCTGCCACAACGCGGTCAGGAACGCCTGCTGGCCGGCGGGTGTCATCGGGAAGGTTTCCGGGCCAGTGCTGGTATAGATGTTCTTCTGACCGTCGCCGTTCTCCGTAGTCCACGGATAGGCCGTCTCCACGACGATCACCGGCTTGGCATAGCGCTGGCTTAAATCGGTCATATTCTGCTGCAGCGCGCTGAGTGAACCATGCCACACCGGGTAAAACGACAGTCCGATGACATCGAAGCTGACGCCGCGTGCCAGCATGGCATCAAACCAGCGTCGGCAACGCGCGTTGTCACCACCGGCATCCAGATGCAGCACCACCCGCGTACTGGGCGAAACGTCCTTGACTGCACGCGCGCCGGCCTTGATAAAACGCGCCAGATTGTCCCATTCCGGGACCCGGCCCAACGGCCAGAGCATGCCGTTGGAGATTTCATTCCCTACCTGTACCTCGGCCGGGGTCACGCCGGCCTGCTTGAGCTGCAACATCACTGCATGGGTAAAGGCATACAATTTCTCACTGACGGCCGCCGCATCCAGCTTGCGCCATGCCACCGGCATGGTCTGCTTGCCCGGGTCTGCCCACCAGTCGCTGTAGTGGAAGTCGATCATGACCTGCAGACCGGCCGCCTGGGCGCGCTTGGCCATGGCTACGACATGTGTCGGGTTGTTGTAGCCTTCCGGCCCGCTCTGATCGGCGGGAAACTCGGCATACTTGCCCGGCTCGTTCCACACCTTGAGGCGAATACGGTTAATACCGTTGCGCTTGAGGATCACCAGCAGATCTTCCGGCGCCTTGGCGTCATGGTCATAAAATTGGGCTCCGGCCGCTTCGAGCTGCGGCAGGTGGGATATATCAGCACCGATAATCGGCTCGGCCTGTGCCGCTACCACGGCGGACAAGCAAAGCAGCAGCATCAAAACAGGTTTCATCATCATGGCGTCTCCATCGCTAAGAAAACATTAGAAAACAACGATCAACAAGCTGGTGCCTGACAAGGCGGCATCGACATCCGCTCTGGCTTGGGCCTCGACGGCAATCCGCTCCATCATGGCGCCGAGCCGTGACCAAAGGCCGCCAATCCCGGCAGGGCACGGCCATCAAAATCAAACAGGGTGACATTGTCCCATCCGGTGACGGCATATCGCCCGCCATGGGGTGTCGGGATCCATTCTGGCGCCCAGTAAAACACCGCTTGTGTTCCCGGCACCGCCGCCAGCGCCTGATTCAGGCGCAACAAAAAGGCCGCCTGTCCCTGCGGTGTCATCGGTTCGGTCTCCACGCCGGTATGGGTGTAGATGTTAGGCTCACGATCACCGTTCTGGCGGGTCCAGGGATAGGCTGTTTCCACCACCATCAGCGGTTTGTGATAGCGCGCCTGCAGCGACGCGAGGTTGCTGACAAGTTGGGTCATGGCGCCGTGCCATAGCGGATAGTACGAGAGCCCTATGATATCGAAGCGAACCTGACGCTCAGTGATGGCATCCAGCCAACGTCGGGCGGTAGCGTTATCGCCCCCGCAATCCAGATGCAAAATCAGCTGGCTGTCAGGGAAGACCGCTTTGACCGCCGCGCCACCAGCCCGGAGAAAACCGGCCAGATTGTCCCACTCAGGCACCCGGCCATCAGGCCAGAGCATGCCGTTGGTGATCTCGTTGCCCAGTTGCACCCATTTCGGCGTGACGCCAGCCTGTTGCAACTGCAACATTGTCTCCTGGGTAAACGTTGCCAATGCCTGTGTCATCTGTGGCACCGTCATCCCCTGCCAGGCAAGCGGTATGACCTGTTTGCCTGGGTCGGCCCACCCATCGCTGTAGTGGAAGTCGATCATGACATCCAGCCCCAGTGCCTGCGCCCGCCGGGCCATGGCCACGACCTGGGCCGGACTGCTGTCGCCCGCCGGATTGTGCGGATTCCAGACCCGCAAGCGGACAGCACTGATGCCATTGCGCTGCAGGATCGCCAGGAGATCTGCCGCCCCCTGATCGTCGGCAAACCTGGCCCCTGCCGCCTCCAATTGCGGCAATGCCGAAATATCGGCCCCGCGAATCAGCGCGCCAGCCGGCGGCGTGATGAGCAGGCCCAGTGCCAGCCCCGCCATGATCCATGGTCTTCTCATCGCCCTGCTCCCTACCCTGATGCCGGTGATGGCAAAGATAAGAAAAAGGGGGCTGTCGCCCCCTTGTCGGTTAGCTGCACGCGTGGCGGCTTACCACCAGGCTTCCGCCTGAACACCGAAGTTCCAGGTGTTGTCATCGGTCTTGCCGTTGAAGGTCAGGTTGTCACCGTCACCGCCATCCTTCAGGTAGGCCGCGTAGACACGCAACTCAGGACGCGCCCAGAACCCGCTGCCTGCTGACCAGGCTTGTGCCACTGTGTACTTCTGGCCGCCATCTTTCCAGGTGTTGCCAGCGGTGTACTCGGTCTTCTTGTCGAAGGTACCGGCTTCAACGATGGTCTTCATGATGTCAGTCCACTGGTACTGAGCACGACCCACCAGCGAGAACAGCTTGGTGTTGTCGGTCCAGTCGGCGTAGTCATTGGCCTGACCATAGGTCAGCACATAGTTGAAGATGAACTTGTCGCCATACGGCAGGTCACCGACGTTGATGAAACGCCAGCCCTTGGCATCGGAGTTATCGCCATTCCATACGTCATACCAGCCACCGCCCTGGTCGATGACGTTGTGCGCCAGTGCCTTGTCGGCATACTGCAGCACAATCTTCTCGTTGATCCCGGTCGACGCGAAGTATTGGCTCAGCTCGGCGGTCAACATCATGCTGTTGTCGAAGTTGCTGTAGGTCGCCGGAACATCCTGTGCGTCAGTGGCATTTGGAATCGCGTAGCTGATACCGACTTCGGCCCAGGCCCCTTCCCACGGCTTCAGACCGGCATAACGCAGGTCCGCGTAGTTGACGTTCAGCTTGTCGGCATCATTGCGGATCCAGGCCACCGCGAAGGCACCGTCACCGGCCTTGATGTTTTCGATACCGGCACCGGCACCGGAGATGTTCCAGTACTTGGTGTCGATGATGTGAATGTCATGGCGTTGATAGTAACGCTTGCCGGCCCACACCACCGCTTCCGGAGAGGACTCGATCAATCCCTTGGCTTGCACATTGAACTGGCGCAGCGCAAACACCGCATCATTGCTACTGCTGGTTGCTTCCCAGTCATTGGAGCCATCGGAGTTCATGCTGAACATGCTGTCGACATAGAACGTCTTGCCGCCCTTGTTGTAAAGCTCCTGACCCAGACCGATTTCGGTATAGGTATCAGCCTCGTTACCCAGGCGACCAACGTACGGAATCATCCAGCTCTGGGTAGCACCATCTTTGGAGATACCAACGCCAGAACGGAAATAACCGGTGAAGTTGACGGCGGATGCCGAGGTGGCAGTCAACGCCAGAGCGGCGGCCACTGCCGCGGTAATCAGTTTGGTTTTCATAGACATTCCTTGGTTAATCTACTGTTTTTTCTTGTCGACAGATGTCGAGGCCAGGCACAGAGGGTAAACGCTTTCACTGGCACGGACGGATTATATGAACAAGAATCCACCTATGGACATGATGAAAATCACAAAACGAGGATCAATCCGTCGATAAAGCCGAACGATTACACCAATCAGCTGTCTCACAAGGCAATCACCACGCGCATTAGATAAATAAAAACAATAGATTCAATTAGTTATATCGAGACACCTATCAGTGTGATCGATTACACATAATTTGATGAGCCACCCTAGGATGCCTGGGCCTGTGCCGCAGACAGCGCCTCGACAGCCATAAAAAAGCACAAGGCCGGTGTAAACCGGCCTTGTGCTGGGAATAACGCGAGCCTTGGCGCCGGGCTCAGCTGTGGTGACGCACCGAGTAACGACGCACCAGCGTCGGGCTGAACATATTGGTGGTCACCGGTGGCATGTCGCCGTGGGATAACGCCACGGCCAACTCCGCCGCCTGGGTCGCCATGGCGGTCACCGGATAGCGCACCGTGGTCAGACGCGGGCGCAGATAGCGGGCGATCAGCACATCGTCGAAGCCGACCAGTGAGATGTCGCCCGGCACATCCATGCCGTTATCACTGAGTACGGAGAGTGCGCCGGCGGCCATGGAGTCGTTGTAACACACGACCGCCGTCATCTGCTGGCCGCGGCTCAGCAACGCGGTCATTGCCGCCTCGCCCCCCTCTTCATCCGGGCTGCCACGGGAGATCAGACGTTCATTCACTTCGATGCCATGCTCTTTCAACGCATCGAGATAGCCCTGCAACCGATCCTGGGAGTCAGAAATCTGATGATTGGAGCAGAGCAGGCCAATGCGGGTATGCCCCTCCTGGATCAGGTGACGCGTGGCCAGCCAGCCGCCATAACGGTCATCGAGGGCGATACAGCGGTTCTCATAACCCGGGAGCAGGCGGTTAATCAACACCATGCCGGGAACATGACTCATCAATTGCGCCAGCTCATCATCCGGCAACATCTTGGCATGGACCACCAGACCGGCACAGCGGTGACGAATCAGCTGTTCGATGGCCTGCTTCTCTTTGGCTGCATCGTGGTAGCCGTTACCGATCAGCAGGAAATTGCCAGTGGCCTGTGCCACCTGCTCGACCGCCTTGACCATGATACCGAAGAAGGGATCCGATACATCCGCCACCACCAGGCCCATGGTTTCGGCACTTTGATGCGCTAACGCCCGGGCATTGGCGTTCGGGTGGTACTGCAACTCGGCCATCGCCTTGAACACCGCCTCACGAGAGGCTTTGCTCGCCTTGGGTGAATTGTTGATCACCCGTGAGACAGTAGCGACGGAAACGCCGGATAACTGAGCGACATCTTTGATGGTGGCCATCTTATATACATCCCGTAGTCTGCAACAACGCACCTGAGGCTCAGGCACGACGGGATATTAACCACGTTTCACAAACATTACATTGTCTTTTCTCAAAAAACGGCACATCGCTCAATTTGCAGCCGTGTATTTGCACTATTTTCACAACCAGTTACACAACTGACGGCCCCTTCGAGACCACAACTCCCTGATTTTATGAGCTAGATCACGCAAGCAAGCGAAAAGTTCCTTTCCAAACCGGTTAATGGGGCTTAAATTTAAGGGTAAGCGATTACACAACTTACGCTCTTGCGAGTGTTGATGATTTAAGGAGCCACAAATGTTACGCGTTCTGGTGACAGGTGGAACTGGTTACATCGGAAGCCACACCTGCTTGCAACTGATGGCGGCCGGCATGACCCCCATCCTGCTGGATAACTTCTGCAACAGCAAACCCAGTGTCATGGACCGCATCGAGGAGCTCAGCGGACAACGCCCTCGCCTGTATCAGGGCGATATCCGCGATGGCGCGCTGCTGGACAAGGTGTTTGCCGCCGAACAGATCGATGCCGTCATCCACTTTGCCGGTCTCAAGGCCGTAGGGGAGTCGGTGCAAAAACCGCTCGAGTACTACGAGAACAACGTCAGTGGCACCCTGACCCTGCTGCAGGCGATGCGTCGCGCCGACGTCAAGACCTTCATTTTCAGCTCCTCGGCCACCGTGTATGGCGATCCGCACTCAGTGCCGATCCGTGAAGATTTCCCGACCCTGTCGGCGACCAATCCCTATGGCCAGAGCAAGCTGGCCGTGGAGCGCATCGTCAAGGATTTTGCCGCCGCCGCGCCGGACTGGTCGCTGACCCTGCTGCGCTACTTCAATCCGGTGGGCGCGCATCCAAGCGGCCGCATGGGCGAAGACCCGCAAGGTATTCCGAACAACCTGATGCCCTATATCGCCCAGGTTGCCGTCGGCCGCCGTGAACACCTGGCGGTATTTGGTAACGATTACCCTACACCGGACGGCACCGGCGTTCGCGACTATATTCATGTTCTGGATCTGGCCGATGGTCACGTCGCCGCGCTGAAAACCAAACATGGCGCCGCAGGTGTGCACATCTACAACCTGGGCACCGGTCAGGGCTACAGCGTGCTGCAGATGCTGGCCGCCTTCTCCCGTGCCTGTGGTCGCGAGTTGCCGTATGTGATTGCCCCACGTCGTGCCGGCGATATCGCCCAGTGCTGGGCCGAGCCGGACAAGGCACAGAGCGAACTGGGCTGGCAGGCGAGCCGCACGCTGGATGACATGACCGCCGATACCTGGCGCTGGCAGTCCCAGAATCCGAATGGTTACCCGGCTGCGTAAGCGGCCGCTCTTGGAAGTAGTCAATCATGCATTTTGAACCGACCGATCACCCGCACCGCCGTTATAACCCGCTGATTCGTCAGTGGGTGCTGGTCTCACCGCATCGTGCCAAGCGCCCCTGGCAAGGCCAGCAGGATGAGCCGGATCGCGCCATCAAACCGGCGCACGATCCGGAGTGTTTCCTGTGCGCTGGCAACAAGCGCGTCACCGGCGACATCAACCCGGATTACCAGGGCACCTTCGTCTTTACCAACGATTTTGCCGCCCTGATGACCGACACCCCGCTGGCACCGGAATCTGACGATCCGCTGTTCCAGCTGCAGAGTGCTCGCGGCACCAGCCGGGTCATCTGTTTTTCACCGGATCACAGCAAAACGCTGCCGGAGATGAGTGTGCCGGCGCTGCACGCCGTGGTCGATACCTGGTGCGAGCAGACCGCCGAACTGGGACGTGACTACCCCTGGATCCAGGTGTTCGAGAACAAGGGCGCCATGATGGGCTGCTCCAATCCGCACCCGCACGGCCAAATCTGGGCCAACAGTTTCCTGCCGAATGAAGCGGCCCGCGAAGATGAGTCCCAACGCGACTACTTCGCCGAGCACGGCTCACCGCTGCTGCTGGATTATGCCCGCCGCGAACAGGCGGATGGCAGCCGCACCGTAGTGGAGACCGAATTCTGGCTGGCCGTGGTGCCGTACTGGGCTGCCTGGCCGTTCGAAACCCTGCTGCTACCGAAGTTTGCCGTGCGCCGTCTACCGGAGCTGAGCCAGGAGCAACGTGCCGATTTGGCGGTGGCGCTGAAGAAACTGACCAGCCGTTATGACAATCTGTTCCAGTGTTCGTTCCCCTACTCCATGGGCTGGCACGGTGCACCGTTTAACGACGAGGATCCACGCCACTGGCAGTTGCATGCTCACTTCTATCCGCCGTTGTTGCGTTCGGCGAGCGTGCGCAAGTTTATGGTCGGCTACGAAATGTTGGCTGAAACCCAACGTGATTTGACCGCGGAGCAGGCCGCAGAACGTCTGCGCAGCGTCAGTGATGTCCATTTTCGCGAACAAGCTTGAGGAATTAACCGCATGAGCATGCATACACTCCTACAACGTACCCAGACCGTATTTCAGCAGGTCTTCGGCTACTCCCAAAGCCTCGACATCCAGGCCCCGGGCCGCGTCAACCTGATCGGTGAACACACCGACTACAACGATGGTTTCGTACTGCCGTGCGCCATCGACTACCAGACCGTGATCAGCGCCTCACCGCGTCAGGGCTCGGTGGTACGCGTCGTCGCCGCCGACTACGACAACCAGCAGGACAGCTTCGATCTGAAAGATGAAATCGTCGCCCATCCTGACTACCTGTGGGCCAACTACGTGCGCGGTGTGGTCAAGTTCCTGATGGCCCGTGGTTATCAGCTGACGGGAGCCGATCTGGTGATCAGCGGCAACGTGCCGCAGGGTGCCGGCCTCTCCTCCTCCGCGTCGCTGGAAGTGGCCGTCGGACAGGCGTTCAAGGCGCTGAATCACCTGGATATCAGCCAGGCGGATATCGCTCTGAACGGTCAGCAGGCAGAAAACCAGTTTGTCGGCTGCAATTGCGGCATCATGGATCAGTTCATCTCCGCCCTCGGACAAAAGGATCATGCGCTGCTGATCGACTGCCGCAGCCTCGAGACCCGCTCCGTGGCCATGCCGGAAGGCTATGATGTTGTCATCGTCAACTCCAACGTCCGCCGCGGTCTGGTGGACAGCGAGTACAACACCCGCCGCGCCCAGTGCGAAGAAGCCGCACGCCACTTCGGTGTCAAGGCACTGCGTGATCTGAACATCGAGCAGTTCAATGCCCGTGCCGCCGAACTGGATCCTGTGGTGGCCCAGCGCGCCCGTCACGTCATCACCGAGAACGCCCGTACCCTGGAGGCCGCCGATGTCCTGGCCAGTGGCAACATGGAACGCATGGCGGTACTGATGGCCGAGTCCCACGCCTCAATGCGTGATGATTTCGCCATTACGGTCCCGCCGATTGATGCCCTGGTCGACATGATCAAGGCGGTGATCGGAACCGCAGGCGGCGTACGCATGACCGGTGGTGGTTTCGGGGGGTGCATAGTGTCACTGGTGCCACATGCCCTGACCGAACAGGTCTGTGCCACGGTCAAGGCGCGTTATCCGGAGGTGTCTGGCCTGCAACCGACCATCTACATCTGCAAGCCGTCCGCCGGCGCTGGAACAGTGTGAGGTAGCAGACGATGACCGCTCAAGGCACCCGCAGTATGCGCTATGCGCAGCAACCCCGTCTGGTGACGCTCCACAACCGTCATGGTATGACGGTCACACTGATGGACTGGGGCGCGACCTGGCTCTCCTGTCAGGTGCCTTTGGCCGACGGCGCGCCACGCGAAGTCCTGCTCGGCTGCGCCAATGCCGAGTTGTATGACCGCCAGCAGGTCTATCTGGGTGCAACGATCGGCCGCTATGCCAACCGTATCGCCAACGCCCACCTGCCCTACCCGAATGGTGACCGCCAGCTGGTTGCCAGTCAGGGTTGCAACCTGCTGCATGGCGGTCAGGTCGGCTTTGACAAGCAACGCTGGTCGATCCTCGAGCACAGCCTGCGCCATGTGCGCTTCTTGCTGAACTCGCCGGATGGCGATCAGGGCTTCCCCGGCAACCTGGATATCGAAGTCACCTATACCCTGGATGACGATAACAGCCTGAGTGTCCGCATGCGGGCCCGCAGCGATCAGCTGACGCCGGTCAACCTGACCAACCATGCCTACTTCAACCTGGACGGCGTCAACGGTGATGTGCGTCAGCATCAACTGCAGGTCCGGGCAGCACGCATGCTGCCCATCGATGGCGCCGGCATTCCACTGGGCGACATCGCCAGCGTGGACGGCACCGGCTTCGACTTCCGTCACCCCAAGCGGCTGGCGCAAGACTTTCTGCAGGATGAGCAGCAAAAAATCGCCAAAGGCTATGACCACAGTTTCGTCCTCGATGCCGCCGGCACCCAGACCGACGACTGGGCCGCCCGCCTGACATCGGGCGATGGTCGCCTGACACTGGAGCTGGCCACCACGCTGCCGGCGCTGCAGTTGTATACCGGCAACTACCTGGCCGGCACGCCGGCCCGCGATGGTGGCGAGTACCGCGACTACAGCGGCGTGGCACTGGAGCCGCAGTTCTTGCCGGACAGCCCGCACCATCCGGAGTGGCCGCAACCGAGCTGCTGGCTGGCCGCCGGACAGGTCTACGACCACACCATCTGCTATCGTTTCCGCTAACCGACATCAGGGCCGCAAGGCCCTTTCTTGATTCAGGAGCCCAGCGATGACCTATCACCCCGCCGAGGAACGCTATAGCCGCCTGCCCTATCACGCCTGTGGCCGCCATGGCCTGAAACTGCCATCCATAGCGTTGGGGTTGTGGCACAACTTCGGCGCCGGCAATGATCTGGACAACTGCCGCGCCATGCTGCGCCGCGCCTTCGATCTGGGCATCACCCATTTCGATCTGGCCAACAACTATGGTCCGCCGCCGGGCAGTGCCGAGGAGACCTTCGGCCGCCTGTTGCGCGAGGATCTGGCGCCCTGGCGCGACGAGCTGGTGATCGCCAGCAAGGCCGGCTACGTGATGTGGCCCGGCCCCTATGGTGATGGCGGCAGCCGCAAGTACCTGTTCAACAGCCTGCATCAGAGTCTGCGCCGCCTGGGAGTCGACTACCTCGACATCTTCTACCACCACAGGCCGGATCCGGCGACACCGCTGGAGGAGAGCATGCAGGCGCTGGCCGACATGGTGCGCCAGGGCAAGGTGCTGTATGTCGGCCTGTCGAACTACCCGGCGCCGCTGTTGCAACAGGCTGCCAGGCTGCTGGATGAATTGGGTGCCCCCTGCCTGATCAATCAGGTTAAATATTCAATGCTCGAGCGCACGGTTGAAGCGGCAACGTTGCCGGCCTGTGCGGCGAACGGCATAGGTTGCATCGCTTTTTCACCGCTGGCCGGTGGCCAGCTCAGCGACCGCTATCTGCATGGCATTCCGGCCGACTCGCGCGCCGCCAGCGCCAGCCCGTTCCTCAGCGCCAGCGTACTGACACCCGAGCGTCTGCGCCTGCTGCAGGCCCTGCATGACATCGCCCAGGCACGCGGCCAGAAGCTGTCACAACTGGCGCTGCAGTGGGTACTGCGCACCCCGGCGATGACCACGGCACTGATTGGTGCCAGCCGGGTCAGCCAGATTGAGGACGCCGTCGCCGCAGTGCAGGCCCCGGCACTGGATGCCGCGACGCTGGCGCAGATCGACGCGCTGCTGGCCGCCCGCTGAAGGCCCGCCTCCCGCGCGGCTGTCGTCCGGCCCGCACATCGGGGCCGGACGGCTTATTTCCCGCACCACGGCGCTGGCCAATTCACTATTTTCTGCACAGCACTCAACGCCATGAACATGATTTGCTCATGGCAAAAACAAATAAAAATCTACTATTAATCATCTGGTTATCAATACTTGACCATCGACATGAAAGTAACGCCGCGAACCGGGCTGCGCGCGCCTGTCTTATTATCGCCACTGGCATACGGATATTTTCCTGCCCCTGTGATCGTTGACAGGCTGGCGATTTCCCATGGACACCAAAAGCACAAAATGACAACAAGCCCATGAATTAACACCGCTTTACCGACGATAGATTGATTTGTCGACCCAGCCTCGGTCACAATCGCCGCAGGACGCCGGTCTGTCGGGCCGGCCTGTGTCTCACCCCTTGCATCCTGGAGTCCTGACTATGAGCGATACCCCACCGGTCAAGCACCTGTGGCCCAATTTCTGGCGCCTTCTCAAACCCTACTGGGTCTCCCCTGCCGGACGCAAAGGCTGGCTGCTGCTGGTGGTGGTGCTGGTATTGATGGGCGGCAGCGTCTACCTCTCCAAGCGCTTCAATGAGTGGTACAACGGCTTCTATAACGCGCTGCAGGATTACAACCTGCCGGGCTTCACCGACAGCCTGATCATGTTCTGTATCCTGGCCACCATCCATGTCGTGGTCTCGGTCTACCTCTCCTACTTCCAGCAGATGCTGAGCATCCACTGGCGGCAGTGGTTGACACAGCACATCATGGCCAGCTGGCTGGACAAGGGTAACTACTACCGCCTGCAACTGACCGACCGCCAGACCGATAACCCGGATCAACGGATCGCCGAAGACATCAACCAGTTTGTCAGCAGCACGCTGGATCTGTCGCTGGGCATACTGCGTGACATCGCGATGCTGTTTACCTTCCTGATGGTGCTGTGGACCTTGTCGACGCCGCTGCAATTTGCCCTGCTCGGCCAGCAGATCCACCTGCCGCAAGGCTATATGGTCTGGCTGGCCCTGGGCTATGCGCTGGTCGGCACCGCGCTGACTTTCCTGATCGGCCGTCCGCTGGTGCGCCTGAACTTCAACCAGCAACGGTTTGAAGCCGACTTCCGTTACTCGCTGATCCGGCTGCGTGAAAATGCCGAATCCATCGCCCTGTATCAAGGCGAGCGCGAAGAGGACAAGATCCTCGACCTGCGCTTTGGCAACGTGGTGCAAAACTACTTCCGGCTGATGCGCCGGCAGAAGAAACTCGGCTTCTTCACGCTCGGCTATAACCAAACCGCCGTCATCTTCCCGATCCTGGTCAGTGCCCCGAGTTATTTCGCCAAGGCGATCCAGCTCGGCGGTGTGATGCAGATCCTCAACGCCTTCGGCCGGGTGCAGGATTCGCTGTCCACGCTGATTAACAACTTCACCGCGCTGGCGCAGTGGAAGGCGGTGGTTGACCGTCTGGCCACCTTCCAGCAGGGCATGGATCACACCGAGCAACTGCCGAGCCTGGCGCCACAACGCGAGGGGACAGGCCTGAGCCTGAACGGCGTGACGGTGCGCAACCCGCAACACAGTGCGCTGCTGTGCAACGGCAACTGGCAGCTGGCCGCCGGCGAATCGGTGCTGATCCAGGGGCCGTCCGGCTGTGGCAAATCGACGCTGCTGCGCACCCTGGCCGGTCTCTGGCCCTATGCCGAGGGGCAGGTCCGCTTCCCGGCCGAGGGTGCCGTGCTGTTCCTCAGCCAGAAACCCTATCTGCCGCTGGGCACGCTGCGCGAGGCGCTGTGCTACCCGCTGCCTCCGCAGGAGGACAGCGTGCTGAGCCCGCTGCTGGCCGAAGTCGGGCTGCAGCAGCTTGCGCCGCGTCTCGACGATGCCGAACCCTGGGCGCAGATCCTGAGCGTCGGCGAACAACAGCGCGTTGCCTTCGCCCGCGCCCTGCTGGTCAAGCCAGCACTGCTGTTCATGGACGAAGCCAGTTCGGCGCTGGATGAACAGAGCGAAGCCCAGCTGTATGGCCTGCTGAAACAGCAGCTGCCGAACACCATTCTGGTCAGCGTCGGGCACCGCAGCACGCTACAACCGTTCCACCAGCGGCGCCTGAGCTGGCAGGCGGACGGCCAATGGCAGCTGGCCTGAGCCGAAATCGCCACGGCGGGCTGGCCGCACTCGCGCTGTGGCTGCTGGCCGCGCTGCTGACGGTGCAGGCCGCCACACCGGCGCGCCAGCTGGCGTTCCGCCGTGACGGCCTGACGCTGCACTATCGGTTGCAACCGCCAGCGGCCCTGGCCGGCGGCGCCATCCAGTCGTTTAGTCTGGCGCTGCCGGCGCAGACGCTGCTCGGCACCTTTCGCCCCTGGCAGCCAGACGCTGCCAGGCGCGTGCTCTATACCCGTCTGCTACAAGCGGCCGGCAAGCAGTGGCCCGAGGCGCGCTTTCACCTGCAGACCACACCGGAGTGGAGCATCGCGATCCACGACCCAGACGGCAAGCGCCTGCCGGAGATCCAGTCATGGCTTGGCGCGGAGCAACAGCGACAATTTGCCACCTTGCTCAAGGAGAGCTATCTGCAACAGCAGCAGGATGCCTGGGGTCAGTCGGGACTGCTTCCCGATTACCCCCGCATCATCGAGGAGAGCAGCAGCGAACTGGGCGACGTCGCCGAAGCGCTGTTGCAACTGGCCGGCGGTGAACAGGCGGATCCGCGCACCCGCTTGCAGTGGCTGCTGCTGTTCGTGCAGACGATTCCCTATCATGCGCTGCAGAGCGCGGATGGTCAGCGCGGCAGTGGTTTTCTATTGCCGCGCCAGGTGTTGCTGGAGAACCGGGGCGACTGTGACAGCAAGTCGGTGTTGCTGGCCAGCCTGTGGCGCTATCTGCAGCCCGAGATCCCGACCCGATTGGTGGTGATCCCCGACCACGCATTACTGGCGCTGGCGTTGCCGGCCGCCCCCGGTGAAGAGACGCTGACCCTAGAGGCGCAACCCTGGTTGCTGGTCGAGCCGACCGGGCCATCTGCGTTGCCGCTCGGCCAGTTGGGGGAAGAGAGCCGCCTGTTTATCAAAACCGGTCGCTACACCACGCTACCGACTCAACCGACCGAGACAAACTCGATGCCGAGCAGGTAACCGCTATCCACCGGGTCGGCGCGCACAATCCGCGCCTCGGCCTGGAACGGCGGCAGCAGGTTGTTGTGCGTGGCCAGGCTGATCTGAATCAGATCCCCCTGCGCATAGTGCCCCTCGCTGGCGTCAATGGCCATGCCGTTGGCGCTCAGATCGCGGCAAATGGCCTGGTAACGTTCACTACCACGGATCAGCGTCACCGGGGCATCGACAATCATGCGCATGAATGCGCGTCGCTCTTTATGCAGATCAGTCAACACGTCGTTCTCCTCCCGTGACTGCCAACCCGCCAGCCTGCGCTGGCATTGTTCATAAAATGTTAATAGAATGGCCGCGTTTTCAAACGGGGTGCGGGCGTCCGCTGAGATCATACCCGGGAACCTGATCCAGTTAGCACTGGCGTAGGGATTTGAGACAACACCGCACCCCGCCGTGCGGTGGGACGCCTGCCTGAATCCATGACAAGGAGTTCGACATGCGTTCCCTGATCCTGCTGGCCAGCCTGCTGGTTTGTGCGGCCGAAGCCGCACCGCAATTGACCATCTACACCTACGATTCGTTCGCTTCCGAGTGGGGCCCAGGCCCGAAAATCAAGCAAGCCTTTGAAAAACAGTGTGGCTGCGAGATCGCCTTTGTGCCACTCGAAGACGGCGTTGCCATCCTTAATCGTCTGAAACTTGAAGGCGCGCACAGTCAGGCCGATCTGGTGATTGGCATGGATGAGGCCATGTTGCCGGAAGCACGCAACAGCCAGCTGTTTGCCGAACACAAGGTGGATCTGCAACCCATCACGCTGCCCGGCGGCTGGCAGGACACCCGCTTCCTGCCGTTCGATTACGGCCACTTCGCCTTCGTCTATGACAGCAGCAAGCTCAAGCAGGTACCCAAGAGTCTGAGCGAACTGGCCGCACGCCAGGACCTGAAGGTCATTTACCAAGATCCGCGCACCAGCACGCCGGGACAGGGCTTGCTGATGTGGGTCAAGCAGACCCAGGGCGACCAGGCCGCTGCCTTCTGGCAACAGCTGGCCAAGCACACCGTGACCGTCACCAAGGGCTGGAGCGAGGCTTACGGCATGTTCCTCAAGGGTGAGGCCGATCTGGTGCTCTCCTACACCACCTCGCCGGCTTACCACCGGCTGGCCGAGCAGAAGAACCAGTACCAGGCCGCCATGTTCAGTGAAGGCCACTATCGCCAGGTCGAAGTCGCCGCCCAGCTCAAGTCCGCCCCACATCCGGAACTGGCCGCACGCTTCATGCAATTCATCCTGCAACCGGAATTCCAGAGCCTGATCCCGACCGGCAACTGGATGTATCCGGTCACCGCCGTGGCGCTGCCGGCGGGTTTCAACGTCGATGAGACCCCGAGTCAGAGCCTGCATCTGGAGCAGGCGCGCATTGCCAGTGAACGCAAAGCCTGGCTGCGTGAATGGCTGCAGGCGGTGAGCCAGTAAGTGACACGCTCCGCCACCTGCTCGCCCCCTCCCCGGCTTCCGTCACCGGCCGCTCGCCTGTGGTGGGGGCCTGGCGCGCTGGCGCTCGGCCTGCTGGCACTGCTCGGCCTGGGCCCCTTGCTGGCACTGTTGCTAAGTGGTGGCGACGCCCCCGCCGCACTATGGCAAGATCCCTATCTGCGCCATGTGGTGCGCTTTAGTCTGCTGCAAGCCGGACTGTCGATGGCCCTCAGTGTGCTGCTGGCATTGCCGGTGGCGCGCGCGTTGCATCGGCGCCGTTTCCCTGGGCGCCAGCTGTTGCTGCAACTGTTCGGCATCTCGCTGGTACTGCCGGTGATCATTGCGTTGTTTGGCCTGGTGGCCGTGCATGGTCAGCAAGGGTGGCTACCCCAGCTGCTGCGGGCCTGTGGCTGGCAGCCAGGTAGCTATCTATATGGCCTCAGCGGCATCTTGCTGGCGCACCTGTTTTTTAACCTGCCGCTGGCGGCACGCTGGTTGCTGTTCGCTCTGGAGGCTATCCCCGAGTCGCAATGGCGACTGGCCAGCCAGCTGGGACTGCGCGGCTGGAGCCTTTGGCGCATCGTCGAATGGCCGGCGTTGCGCTCTCAGCTGCCGGCGCTGGGCAGCCTGATCTTTCTGCTGTGCTTTTCCAGCTTTACCACTGTGATGGCGCTCGGCGGCGGTCCGGCGGCCACCACCCTGGAGGTGGCGGTCTATCAGGCGCTGCGTTTTGACTTCGATCTGGCCACCGCCGCCCAGCTGGCGTTATGGCACCTGCTGCTCGGGGCGCAGGCCCTGCTGTGGCACCACCAGAGCCAACTGCCGCCGCCACGCGCCAGTCGTACCCCGGGCGGCGTGTGGCGCCCGGATCGTCACACCCTGGGTGGACGCGTCGTGGATGCCGCGGCGCTGCTGCTGGCACTGCTGCTGTTCGTGCCGCCGTTGCTGGCCATCGTCAGCAGCGGTCTGCATCCTGGGCTGTGGCAGGCGCTGCAGATGCCGACACTGTGGCGCGCGCTGGCCACCTCGTTGCAGATCGGGAGCGGCGCAGCCAGCCTGGCGGTGCTGCTCAGTCTGTTGCTGCTGGTCAGCAGCCGCCACCTGCGACTGCGGCTTGGACGCCCCCAGCTGGCACAGCTGCTGGAATCGAGCGGTTCATTGATCCTGCTGGTGCCGACCGCCGTGCTCAGTACAGGTCTGTTCATCCTGCTGCGCCCCTATGCCAACCTGTTTGGCCTCGGCTTCTGGCTGGTGATGCTGCTTAATGCGCTGGCCAGCCTGCCCTATACGCTGCGCTGCCTGCAACCGGCGTTGCAGCAAGCGGTGCTGCGCTATGAGCGCCTGGCAGTCAGCCTCGGCCTGCAGGGTTGGGCACGCTGGCGCTATCTGGAGTGGCCGCTGTTGCGCCAGGCGCTCGGCCGCGCGCTGGCGCTGGCGCTGATCTTCTCGCTCGGCGATCTCGGCGCCGTGGCCATGTTTGGCAGTGCCGAACTGCAAACCCTGCCCTGGTTGCTGTTCCAGCAGCTGGGGAGTTATCACCTGTCTCAGGCCGCCGCCACGGCCCTGCTGCTGCTGTTGTTATGTGTCGGCCTGCTGTCGCTGGTCGAATGGTTGTTTGGAGGCCGTGATGCTGATTTGTGATGACCTGACGCTGCAGCGGGGCAGCGAGACCTTTCACTTCTCGTTGACGCTGCAACCCGGCGAATTACTGGTGCTGGTCGGTCCCAGTGGCGCCGGCAAGAGCACACTGCTGGATCTGCTGGCCGGTTTTGCTACCCCGCAGCAGGGGACGCTGAGCTGGCAGGGCGAGTCGCTGCTGGCCCTCTCGCCGGCGCAACGACCATTCACCACTCTGTTTCAGAGCGACAACCTGTTCGATCACCTGACGGTGGCACAGAACATCGGTCTGGGATTGAGTCCGACGCTGCGCTTGAGCCAGGCCCAGCGCCAGCAGGTACAGGAGGCCGCCGCACGCATGGGGTTGGGCGATCGCCTCGCCAGCCTGCCGCCACAGCTTTCCGGGGGCCAGCAACAGCGGGTGGCGCTGGCGCGCTGCCTGGTGCGCCAACGGCCACTGCTGCTGCTCGACGAGCCCTTCTCCGCGCTCGACCCGGCACTGCGCCAGGAGTTGTTACGCGAGATCCACCGCCTGACCCGTGTCGAAGGGATCGGCGTGCTGCTGATTTCGCACCACCCACAGGAGGCCCGCGACGTCGCCGACCGGCTGGCACTGCTGGAGCAGGGGCGCATTGTGTTCTGTGGTGCGCCCAGCGCCCTGGATGCACCGGAACACGCGGCGCTGCGCCGCTATCTGGGCCACGACGCCGATTAGCGACCCTTTGGGGCCGGATTCCCCCACGCTAACAGGCCAGCGCGACCGCGCACCGCTGATCACCGTATCGGCCCCGTCACCGGAGTGCCATCTGTTTAATGAATAGAACCCAGCCCCTATCCATCACAAATTGAGATAGATTGCTGCGATGACATTGCCGCGATGGCGGCGCTGAAAAGGGGGCCTTGGCCCCCTTGCTCGGAATGCAACAGGCGTCGCGACCGCGCACCGCTGATCACCGTATCGGCCCCGTCACCGGAGTGCCATCTGTTTAATGAATAGAACCCAGCCCCTATCCATCACAAATTGAGATAGATTGCCGCGATGGCATTGCCGCTATGGCGGCGCGGAAAAGGGGGCCTTGGCCCCCTTGCTCGGAATGCAACAGGCGTCGCGACCGCGCACCGCTGATCACCGCATCGGCCCCGTCACCGGAGTGCCATCTGTTTCATAAATAGAACCCAGCCCCTATCCATCACAAATTGAGATAGATTGCCGCGATGGCATTGCCGCTATGGCGGCGCTGAAAAGGGGGCCTTGGCCCCCTTGGTCGGAATGCGCGCGCATGCATTGTGCGCGCGGTTATCGGCTTGGCGTCAGAGATTCTCCTCGGCAAACGACGCCAGACGGCTGCGGATCACGCCGTTGAGGTAGATGTTGGCGCTGCCTTCGAAGTTCTTGAAGCGTTCAACGATATAGGTCAGGCCGGATGTCACCGGGGTCAGGTAAGTGGAATCGATCTGCGCCAGGTTGCCGGAGCAGACCAGCTTGGTGCCCTCGCCACAGCGGGTGATGATGGTCTTGAGCTGCGATGGCGTCAGGTTCTGGCACTCGTCGAGCAGCACGAAGGTGTTCTGCAGGCTGCGGCCGCGCATGAAGTTGACCGATTTGAACTGGATGTTGGCCTTCTCCATGATGTACTGCAGCGACCCCTCCTTGCTGACATCATGCTTGTGCAGCACCTCCAGCGTATCGGTCACCGCCGCCAGCCACGGCATCATCTTCTCCTCTTCGGTGCCGGGCAGGAAACCGATGCTCTCGGCGATCTCCGGCGTGTTGCGGGTGACGATGATGCGCTCGTAGATGCCACGCTCAATCACCAGCTCCAGTGCCGCGGCCATCGCCAGCAGGGTCTTGCCGCAGCCCGCCGGGCCGGTCAAAATCACCAGATCCAGCGTCGGATCGAGCAACGCATCCAGTGCCATCGCCTGATAGATGTTCTTCGGGTGCACGCCCCAGGCATGGCGCCCCATCAGGCGTTCGCGGCCAATGTCCTTGATCTGCAGCCGGCCGTTGTCGCGCCCCTGCACGCGGCCGGCAAACTGCTCCTGCTCGTCCAGCAGATACTGGTTGATGTGGGTATCGGGGACCTTTTCTTCGGCCACCCAGTGGTAGACATCGCGTCCGCTGCTGGTGGTATCGACCTCGCCGACCCGCTCCCAGAAGTCGCCCTCCAGACGCTGGAACCCCTTGGCCAGCAGGCGAATATCGTCAATCAGCTGATCGGTGCGGTAATCCTCGACATGCTTGAGACCGGTGCCCTTGGCCTTCAGACGCATGTTGATGTCTTTGGTCACCAGCACCACCTGGCGTTCGGGATGGCTCTTTTGCAGGTAGAGCGCGGCATTGATGATGCGGTTGTCATTCTCCTTGTTGGTAAACACCGCCTCGCCTTCCGGCAGATTGTGGTCGGCAAAGATCGCCAACCGTCCGGTGCTGTGCTCGCCCCCCCGTTGTCCCAGCCAGACCCCTTCGGCAATCTGCTCGGGAGTGGCCTCGCGGAACACATCCTCCAGGGTACGGATCGCCACCCGCGCTTCGCGGCTGACATCTTTCTGGCGATCCTTGATGTTGTCGAGCTCTTCCAGCACCGTCATCGGGATGATGACGTCATGTTCCTGAAAGGAGTAAATGGCGAGGGGTTCGTGGAGCAGAACATTGGTGTCGAGGACAAACAGCTTGCGATCGTCGCTCTCCATAGGCAGCCTCCCTGGTTGGTCGCGGATCCGGTCAATGACGTTCCGATGACAGTTACACCACAGCCGGATGACAGGACTATGACTCGATTCCACCGTACACCCGTTATCCCCCCGTTCGCAACCGCCTGCTGACCACCTTTGCGAAGCAGCAAACAAAAAAGCGTTATCCGGCAATTACTTGCTTGTTTTTTGCACGAATTGTTGCACCGATTACCGCCACACATACGGAAAATTAACTTCCGCATCCAGCGCGCATGCGGAAGCAGATTTCAGCCAATTTATGATTTAAAAACAATCACTTAAACAATAAAATACCGCTGTAATGCCAGCGTATCTCGCGCTGGCGCCGCGCTGCGTGTCAGAGGATAGCTCCATGTCGGTATCACAGATGAAACTTGCCATCGATGATGGCTCCACCAACGTCAAGGTCAGCTGGATCGAGCACGGCAGCCTGAAGACCATCGTCTCGCCGAACTCGTTTCGCAAGGACTGGAAGAGTGCCGCGCTGCTGCGTGGCCAGAAGGTGTACAACTACACGATTGGCACCACCAAATACACCTATGACGCCACGTCGGACAAGGCGCTCTCGACCACCCACATCGAGTACCAGTACGACGATCTGAACCTGCTGGCGGTGCACCATGCGCTGCTGCAGACCGGACTGCCGCCGCAACCGGTCAGCATCGTCGTCACGCTGCCGATCACCGAATATTACCACCCGGACGATTGCCAGAAGAACGAGGCACGCATCGAGGCCAAGCGCCGCAACCTGACGCGCGACATCAGCCTGAACAAGGGCGAGCTGTTCAAGATCGTGCATGTCGAAGTGATGCCGGAGAGCCTGCCGGCGGCGCTGTCCCATCTGCTGAACGCCAACTGCAACGAGTTTACCAAGTCCCTGGTGATCGACTGCGGTGGCACCACGCTGGACATGGGCATCATCGTCGGCGAGTTTGACGACGTGTCGGCCATCTATGGCAACAACGAGATTGGCGTCTCCATGGTGACCGATGTCGCGCGCAAGGCGCTGGCCGCTGCCGACAGCGACTCCAGCTACCTGGTGGCCAACGAGCTGATCAAGCGCCGCCACGATCTCGACTTCGTGCACAGCATCGTCAACGACGAGAGCAAGATCCCGGCGATCCTCGACAAGATCGAGACCCGTATCCGCGAACTGGGCGATCAGGTAGCCTATGAGGCGAAGAAGTTCGCCAAGCATCCGAACCGCGTCTATCTGGTGGGCGGCGGTGCGCCGCTGATCGAAGATGCGATCCGCGAAGCCTATGCCACGCTGGGCGATCGCGTCGTGCTGATCGACAACCCGCAAAGCGCGCTGTCACGCGAGATCTGCCTGTATCACGCCGAGGATACCAGCGTCGAGATCGAGAGCCCGGTTCTGCTCGAGGTCGGGGATGAGTAACGGCGGCGCCCGCAAACTCAACCTGACGCTGTACGTCAATCCGGAGACCTCGGAGGCGGATCGCCGCGCCGTGGCGGTGTTGCAGCAGTGGTATCGGCAAGCCAGGCAGAGCCACAGCGAACGCGCCGATCTGGATATGCTGGTACGCCTGTTCCACCGTGACATCTACATGGCCGGACTGTTTCTCTATCAACTGAGCCCGCGCTTATGCCGCTCGCTGGCGCTGGCCAACGAGGAGCCGGAGGCGCGCATCGACAGCCTGCTGCAACAGCTCGAGATCTGCGGCCTGTGGCAAGCAGAGGCCACGGCGCCGGCCGCAAGCGCCGATGCCCAGGTCAGCGCCCAGCTGGAAGCGCTACAGCAGTGGTTGCAACGCACGCTGCAGGAACAAAGCGAGGCGCCGGCGGCGCCCGCCAGCGTGGATAGCAGTGTGCTGCCCGAGGCACTGCAGCAACAATGGCAACAGCAGCAACAACAGATGGCGCAGATGCAGGAACAGATGCAGCAGTTGCGCCAGCTGGCCGAGGCCCAGAGCCTGCAGTTGCAGCGCCTGCGCGCCGCCCCGGCGGCCAGCGGCCGTGCCGGCGAGACGTCGGGCCCGAGCTCCGCCACCAGCCAGAGTGGCCCGCAAACCACGACCCTGAGCGCAGTCGCGCCCGATCCGGAGCGGCTGCGCCGCATCAAGCAAAAAGGGCTGTTTTGAGCCGGACGCCACAATGACGTGGGCCAGTCCCTGGACTGGCCCACGCTGTCTTTCGCCGGCAGATGACCCGGTCTGCGGCGCAGCCTGACGACGGAATGATGCAATCTGACATCATCACGACCGATTGCCCGTCATCGCCACAGCAAGCGCCGCTAACGCAGCGCCTGCGGCAGCTGGATTAGCCACAACAGGGATGCCGACTCGGCGGCATCAAGCGGCTGCAACTGCACGCGGCTGGCGACCGGTTGGCCATCGTAGCGCAACTTGCCATCGCCCTCGGTGCTGTAGTCGGTGATATCCTTGCTCTGCGCCACAGGTTGTGTGACCTTCACCGCCACCCCGAAGTCATTGTCATTGCTGATCGCCAACGTCCTGGCATCGATCAGCGCCAGCCCTTCGGCCTTCTCCGCCTGCCAGCCCAGCGCCTGCAAATCCACCAGTAACTGCTTGCCGACCGGACGCATCCCGGCCGCAGCCAATGCCGCTGCGGAGGCAAACTCCGGCTCCTTACCCTCGACACGCAACGCACTCAGATCGCTGGCCGCCGCCAAGTCGAGGCGGTAGATGCGATTGTGCATCTGCTTGTCCTTATCCTTGCCCTGCTCAATGGCCAGCAGCGTCGTTTCATCCACCGCCACCAGATCCCCCAACTTGGCATCCTTGTTCTTCTTGTAGAACCCCGCCTCCAGCGGATAAGCCAGCATCCGCGTCTGTCCGCTGGCCGGATCCAGCTCCAGCAGCCGGATAAAGCTGGCCTGCTTGGCCGTTTTTCCTTCGATATCCAGTGTGCTTTGCACAGCGGCAATGATCTTGCCCGACGGCAGGCGTGCTATGCCTTCAAAACCGCGGTTCGGCTGCCGCCATGCCAGCACGGCTGGCAGACCCGAGGCCACCGCCTTGCTGCCACCCTGCGCCTCGGGGCCGTACTTCTGCAGCACCTTGCCCTGGCCATCGACATGGATCAGGAAGGGGCCGTACTCGTCGCACAACCAGTAACCACCGCGGCCATCGGCCACGATACCTTCGCTATCCAGCCCCCGGCTATCCGGCACGGCAACCGGCTGCAACGCCGCATCGATGGCCTGCTCACCGGTCGCCCCGACCGTGCCTGCCGGTAACGGCAGGCCATGCAGGACGCCCTGACCGTCATGCAGCAGCACCGCGGCGCCGACGCTGACCTGGCCATCCTTCACCTGTAGCGGACGCCATTGCGGAGTAAAGTCCGGACGCAGGAAGATCTTGCTCTCCTGTTTGCCGTGCCACTGCGGGGCATCGCCGTTGGGGCCGCGGTCGGTCAGGCTGACAAAGTGCAGCGTGCCGTCCGCATCCTGACCATCGAAAAACAGGCCGGAGCCCAGACCAAGCGGCAAACCCGCTCCGAATGCCGAGGCGAACGGTCCCTGGTAGTGAAGCCGACTCTCGGCCGGCAGCGGAATCGTCAATTTGGCCACTACCTGCGGCTCAGCCGCCTGAACGGCCAGCGATCCCAGCACCATCGCCAGCCCGAGCGCACAACTATGCAGACGCATCATCAGAACATCCTGTCAAAAAAAAAGAAAACCCATGTCGCTACCTCGGCACCAGCGGCCGATCGGAGCCATGCTGCCGCCGTAACGTGACAACGCCATGACAAGACAGCGGAATGAAACGGCACGAATTCAAGCGCTTGCAGACAAACGTTTCCTGCCGCACCAGCACTGGCGCCGCACCATGCAAAAACATCGCCAGCCATCACACTTTTGTGTAGAATACGCGCCCACCCGAGCCGGCCAGGATGGCCACCACCGACAGGGGCGTTTGGCAAAGCGCACTCCGCCAGCCCATTGGCGAGCGCGCTTTGCGAACACCCCCTGGAACCTTTAGAGGACACCGAAGAGATGGAAAACACTCGACCGATCCGCCGCGCCCTGCTGAGCGTCTCAGACAAGACCGGCATTGTGGAGTTTGCCCGCGCCCTGCAGGCTCGTGGCGTAGAACTGCTCTCCACCGGCGGAACCGCTCGCCTGCTGGCCGATGCTGGCCTGCCGGTAACCGAAGTCTCCGATTACACCGGCTTCCCGGAAATGATGGATGGCCGCGTCAAGACCCTGCACCCTAAGGTTCATGGCGGCATCCTCGGCCGTCGCGGCACCGATGACGGCATCATGGCCGAACATGGCATCAGCCCGATCGATCTGGTGGCCGTCAACCTGTATCCGTTCGCCGCCACCGTCGCCAAGCCGGATTGCTCGCTGGCCGACGCCATCGAGAACATCGACATCGGCGGCCCGACCATGGTGCGTTCCGCCGCCAAGAACCACAAGGATGTCACCATCGTCGTCAACGCCCGTGACTACGACCGCGTGATCGCCGAAATGGACAGCAACGCCAACTCGCTGAGCTATGCCACCCGTTTCGATCTGGCCATCGCCGCGTTCGAACACACCGCCGCCTACGATGGCATGATCGCCAACTACTTCGGCACCAAGGTGCCCAGCTATGGCGTCACCGACGAGGCCAGTGAAGGCTCCAAGTTCCCGCGCACCATAAACTTCCAGTTCATCAAGAAGCAGGACATGCGCTACGGCGAAAACGCCCATCAGGCCGCTGCGTTCTATGTCGAAGCCGACGTGCAGGAGGCCTCGGTCGCCACCGCCAACCAGCTGCAAGGCAAGGCGCTTTCCTACAACAACATCGCCGATACCGATGCGGCGCTGGAGTGTGTCAAGGAGTTCATCGAGCCGGCCTGTGTCATCGTCAAGCACGCCAATCCGTGCGGCGTGGCGCTGGGTGACGACATTCTGCAAGCCTACGATCGCGCCTATCAGACCGATCCGACCTCGGCGTTTGGCGGCATCATCGCCTTCAACCGCGAGCTGGACGGCGCCACTGCCGAAGCCATCGTCAGCCGTCAGTTTGTCGAGGTGATCATCGCCCCGGCGGTGTCCGCAGAGGCCCGCGCCGCCGTGGCCAAGAAGGCCAACGTGCGCCTGCTGGAGTGTGGTTTCTGGACTCAGAAGAGCAACGCGGTCGACGTCAAGCGCGTCAACGGCGGCCTGCTGGTGCAGGATCGCGACCAGGGCATGGTCAGCCTGCGCGACCTCAAGGTGGTCAGCAAGCGTCAGCCCACCGAGAAGGAGCTCGAAGAGCTGCTGTTCTGCTGGAAGGTCGGCAAGTTCGTCAAGTCCAACGCCATCGTCTATACCCAAAACGGTCAGACCATTGGCATCGGTGCCGGCCAGATGAGCCGGGTCTACTCCGCGAAGATCGCCGGCATCAAGGCTGCCGATGAAGGGCTCAAGGTCGAAGGCTCCTGCATGGCCTCCGACGCCTTCTTCCCGTTCCGCGACGGCATCGACGCCGCTGCGGCCGCGGGCGTGCGTTGTGTCATCCAGCCGGGTGGCTCGATGCGCGATCAGGAGGTGATCGACGCCGCCGACGAGCACGACATGGTGATGGTGTTCACCGGCATGCGCCACTTCCGTCATTGATCGTGTCAGGCCGCCTGCGGGCGGCCTTCTCATACACAGCAATTGATAGTGCGGATGCCGACGCATCCCCCCTTTTTTTCGCCGGGGCCACGCCCCGACCAGAGGATGGAAAAGATGAAAGTATTGGTGATCGGTAACGGTGGTCGTGAACACGCCCTGGCCTGGAAGGCCGCCCAGTCCCCATTGACCGAGCAGGTGTTCGTGGCGCCGGGTAATCCGGGGACCGCCCGCGAAGCCAAGGTCCGGAATGTTGCCATCAGCGCCACCGATATCGCGGCGCTGGTCGCGTTTGCGCAGCAAGAACAAATTGGTCTGACCATTGTTGGCCCAGAGGCGCCGCTGGTTATCGGTGTCGTCGATGCCTTCCGCGCCGCCGGTCTGACCATTTTCGGACCGACCCAGGCCGCCGCTCAACTCGAAGGCTCCAAGGCCTTTACCAAGGATTTCCTCGCCCGCCAGCAGATCCCGACCGCCGAGTATCAGAACTTCACCGCAGTCGAGCCCGCACTGGCCTACCTGCGTGAGAAGGGTGCCCCGATCGTCGTCAAGGCCGATGGCCTGGCCGCCGGCAAGGGGGTGATCGTCGCAATGACGCTGCAGGAGGCTGAAGACGCGGTGCGTGACATGCTCTCCGGCAACGCCTTCGGCGAAGCGGGCAGCCGCGTGGTCATCGAAGAGTTCCTCGACGGTGAAGAGGCATCGTTCATCGTCATGGTGGATGGCAAGAACGTGCTGCCGATGGCCACCAGCCAGGATCACAAGCGGGTTGGCGACGGTGATACCGGTCCGAACACCGGCGGCATGGGTGCCTACTCGCCGGCGCCGGTGGTCACCCCGGAAATCCACCAGCGCGTCATGGAACGCATCATCATGCCCACAGTGCAGGGCATGGCCGCTGAAGGCAACGTCTATACCGGTTTCCTGTACGCGGGCCTGATGATCGACGCGGCGGGCAACCCCAAGGTGATCGAGTTCAACTGCCGCTTCGGCGATCCGGAAACCCAACCGATCATGCTGCGCATGCAATCCGATCTGGTGGAGCTGTGCCTCGCCGCCTGTGCCGGTGAACTGGACCAGAAAGAAGCACGCTACGACACCCGCGCCGCCGTCGGCGTGGTGCTGGCTGCGGCCAACTACCCGGGCGAGCCGCAAAAGGGCGACGTCATTTCAGGCCTGGACGCCGGCAACAATGTCGACGTCAAACTGTTCCAGGCCGGGACGGCCGAACAGGATGGCCAGGTGGTGACCGCCGGCGGACGCGTACTGTGCGCCACCGCGCTCGGTCACAGCGTGCTGGAAGCCCAGCAGAAGGCTTACGAGCTGGCACGTCAGGTAAGCTGGGATGGCGTCTTCTATCGCAGCGACATCGGCTATCGGGCCATTGCGCGCGAACAAGCCTGAGCCAAAGTGACGATCTACTGGAAAGCTGCCCCTGGGCAGCTTTCTTTTTTGCTAGGTTTTCATTTCTTGGTGTTCTTTTCTACGTTTCCTGTCCCAAACTCGCAGCCAATATTCAGCGTTTTGCCAGCCCCCCTAAAGGTTACAAAATATTACAAAACGTAATTTAATTACGAAAATTTACCTCAAATGTTGAAAACCTTTTCAAATTTTTACAGTTGACTTACATCGCAACTTTGATTTTTTGATGCATCGCAAAGAAAACCAAAGCTCAAGAAAACGTTTCCATATCACATCTTTACGCTTCTTCACTTTCTATAGTGCGGCCCACTGCGTACGGACCAGAGCATTCAGTCAAGACTGAAAGTTGAAAGAGTCCCGACGTATGTCTTTCCACTTTCAAGTGAAAACAAGACCCGGTAAACCTCAACAAGGAACATAGGTATGGATTTCAGATTCAAGAAGCTCGCCTGGTATGTGATGCCAAGCGTTGTCGCACTGGCACTGGCCGGTTGCGGCTCTGATAGCGACAGCAAGCCTGTTGATCCCACCAAGCCAACCAACCCGGAAGTCACGTTGCCAACCGTGACGACACTGCCTGATCCGACAGAAATTTATGCTGACGATGCCGTTCCGGCCGATACGCTGGTCCTGAGCCTCATCGATCAGAAGAGCATCATCGAGGCGGCGACCAAGGGCCGTGCTTCCGCAAGCGACTATGCGGGTTACAACCTCTACATCTGGAACGATGCAACCTGCGCCGGTGTAGCCGATGGCGCCACCTCCACCAGCTGGGACGATGTCTCCAAGACGCCGACCAAAGTGGATAACTACGGTCCGTACTGGGAAATCCCGGTTAACCCGAATGGCGATCCGGCCTGTATCAACGTCATCGTCCGCGATGCCAGCAAGAACAAGGTCAGCGGTAACAGCGACCTGCACATTCAGCTGAGTGACCGTCAGCAATCGCTGATCGTCGGTGGCGAACTGTTTGCAACTCGTGCCGAAGCCTTCGCCAAGGTTCCGGGCCAAAGCGTTGGCATTTCCAATGCGGCTGCCCACCTGATCGACGCCAAGACCGTTGTCTGGGAAGGCGCCAAGGATGCCGCTTACGTCAACCTGTACTTTGATGCAGATGGCGGCATTGCCGCTGGCAGCGATAACAAGCTGAGCTACGACAAGCGCTTCGACCTGAAACCCACCACCCTGACGGATGCGCAGAAGGCTGTTCTGGATGCACAGAACCGTGCCATCAAGGAGTGGTCTGCCTTCACGCTGCCGGATGGTGTCGATATCAAGACCCTGCTCAAGGGTGAACTGGTTGCCGTCTCTACCGACAGCAAGGGCGTCATCGATCAAGGTACCAAGGTACAGACCGCCATTGGTCTGGATGGTGTCTATGCCGACGCCGCCAAGAAGCTGGAATATGGTGCCATTGTCGGTGATGCCGGCGTGACCTTCCGCGTCTGGGCTCCGACCGCACAGAAAGTCTCCGTCGTCCTCTACGATGCCGCCAAGGTACAAACTGGCGTGCAGGAAATGACGCTGGATGCCAGCAGTGGCTCCTGGAGCTACACCGGTGACGTCGAGCCAGGTACTTTCTATCGTTATGCGCTGGAAATCTACAACGCCGATGCCGACAGCATGAAGAGCTACGAGGTCACCGACCCGTACTCATTGAGCCTGTCCACCAACTCTGAATTCAGCCAGGTTGTCGACCTGAATGATGCGGCGCTGAAGCCGGATGGTTGGGATACCCTGAAAGCGCCACACAGCCAGGCAACCCAGAAAGACCTGGCCAAGATTGTCATCCACGAATCCCATGTTCGTGACCTGACCGCCTTCGACACCGGAATTGATGCGGCAGAACGCGGCAAATTTGTCGCCCTGACCGATGACAACTCACTGGCTGTGAAGCACCTGAAGGAGCTGTCCGCTGCCGGCGTTACCCACTTGCAACTGCTGCCTGCATTCGACATCGCCACGGTCAACGAAGATCCGGCCAAGGTTGCCAACCTCGATGACAAGTTCAGCAAGCTGTGTGAAGTCAACAGCAACGTCAAGAACAGTGCTGATTTCAACAGCCACTGCTCCGGTGACGAAACCATTGCCGACGTACTGGCCTCGCTGGATAAGGATGGCGAACAGCGTCAAGCGCTGAACCGCATGGTCTCCGAGACCGACTCCTTTAACTGGGGCTATGATCCGTTCCACTACACCACACCGGAAGGCTCCTACTCCACCAATCCTGATGGTACTGCCCGTATCCTCGAATTCCGTAAGATGGTTAAGGCCATCAAGGAAAATATCGGCATGAACGTGGTCATGGACGTCGTCTACAACCACACCAATGCTGCAGGCCTGGCCGACAAGTCCGTCCTCGACAAGGTAGTACCGGGTTACTATCAACGTCTGGATCCGACCACCGGCGCCGTCACCACCTCCACTTGCTGCTCCAACACGGCACCGGAAAATGCCATGTTTGCCAAGCTGATGGATGACTCTCTGGTCACTTGGGCTACCCAGTATAAGGTTGATGCATTCCGCTTCGACCTGATGGGCCACCATCCGAAGGCGCAAATGGTTGAAGCGCTGGCCAAGGTCAAGGCAGTCGCACCAGAGATGTACTTCTACGGCGAAGGCTGGGATTTTGGTGAAGTAGCAGGCAACGCCCGCTTCGAACAGGCCACCCAACCGAACCTGGCTGGCACCGGTATCGGTAGCTTCTCCGACCGTTTGCGTGACGCCGTTCGTGGCGGCAGCCCGTTCGATGGCGGCGATGGCATCCGTAACACCCAAGGCTTCGGTAACGGCGCCCTGGTGATGCCAAACGAGAAGGATGCGGTCTCTGAAAGCTCAGCCCGTCACCTGGCGGACCTGACGATGCTTGGCATGGCTGGTAACCTGAAGGAGTTTGTCCTGGTTAATCAGGATGGCATCCCGACCAAGGGTTCCGACATCGATTACAACGGTCAGAAGGCAGGCTATGCCCAAGATCCGATTGAAATCCAGAACTATGTCAGCAAGCATGACAACCAGACCCTGTTCGATATCATCGCCTACAAGGCACCGACAGAAGCTGACCTGGCGACTCGCGTCCGCATGCAAGCCGTCTCGCTGGCCACCGTCATGCTGGGTCAGGCTACCGTCTTCGATCAGCAAGGCTCTGAGTTGCTGCGTTCCAAGTCTTTCGAGCGTGATTCCTACGACTCAGGCGACTGGTACAACCGCGTCGACTACACCAAGAGCGACAACAACTATGACGTCGGTCTGCCGCGCAAGGACAAGGATGGCGATAACTACCCGCTGATCAAACAGGTCAAGAATGCCGCTGCGACACCTGGCAACGCCGAGCTGTTACAAATGGAGAGCTTCTACAAGGAATTGACCTCACTGCGTCAGTCTTCCCCGCTGTTCACGCTGGGTAGCGGCACCGATGTCATGAACCGTGTGGACTTCCGCAACGTCGGTCCGAATGCCCAACCAGGCCTGATCGCCATGTCCATCGACGATGGCTCTGCCGTCAGCGATCTGGATAAGGCAGTCGATGGGGTGATTGTGGTGATCAACGCAACCCCGGACAGCCAGTCCATCGGTGAGTTCAAGGATGGATCCGACAACGCCATCGACCTGAGCGGTTACACACTGAGCCCGGTACAACAGGCTCTGGAAACTGCCTCTATCGGTGCTGGTGCTGAAGTGGTGGATGGCAAGCTGAACGTTCCTGCCTGGTCTGCCGCCGTGTTCGTCAAGGCCCAGGGTGAAACCCAAGGCGCTGGCCTGCCGGTATCTCACAAGCAGGATCTGTCCACTGTCGCACCGTTCGGTGATCTGGGCATCTACCTGCCAGGTAGCCTGATTGGCAGCTGGGATTTCAGCGATGCCAACCTGTTTACCTTCACGGGTGCTGACTACAGCTACGCGCTGTCCACAGATATCAGCGCCGATTTTGTCGGTGATGGTACCAAGAGCGTTGAAATCAAGGTCGCCGATAATGTGTGGGGTGATACCGGCAAGGGTGGTGCTGCTAACTACGGCGTCTGTACTGCTGGCGCCAAGTTGACGGCAGGTACGCCGCTGACCCTGTGTGCAGGCGATGCCGCCAAGGGCAACATCGCACTGGATGTCACCAAGGTTGGGACTTACCACTTCACCTTCAAGGCAATGAGCAAGGATAACCCGACGCTGACGCTGTCCATTGAAGAACCGGCTGCCGCGTGCGCGCTGTTGCCAGACTCTTCAGAGGCCGCCACTTTGGGTGACACCAAGCTGGCTCTGCGTGGCAGCCACTCAAGCTGGAACTTCGATGCCGCCTATCAGCTGAGCTACAAGGGCAATGGTATCTATCAGGTCAAGGTGACGGGTCCATTGGACATGTCTGACTCTGCGCAAACTTACAACGGCTTCAAGGTCGCCAGCGATGATGGTAGCTGGACTACCCAGTTCATCGCTGCCTCAGGGGGCAATGCCATCAAGCCGCTGGAATTCGACAAGTCTTATGAGCTGTACGGTTATACCGCTGGTACCGAAGACTTGCAGAAGAATACCCTCAACCTGGGTGCAGGTGAGTATATCTTCCAAATCAAGTTTGACAGCGTACCGACCAATACCCCTGCCACGGTAGGCAGCATGCAGGTTTGCCAACTGCAATAAGGCAACCGCAACACATCACCTCAAGCGGGGCCATCAGGCCCCGCTTTTTTATCTGCAGCCGGCAATATGCCAAGACTGGAAAAGCTGGAAAGACTGGATGTAGCCATCCAGCCCCATGCACCAGCCACGCCCCAGGAGCCGGCATTGAAACCAGGTGTCATCGCCCTCTTTCATACTGACTGTTCATTTTTTTGTCATGACGCCACGCGGCATGCCTGGCGTGCAGGCACGTCACTTCATTGCATGGCGCAGCTTGCCCAAGCGTCGAAAATAATGCGTCAGGATAAAAAACGTTCAGTTCTGATTCAGCTCATCGCCGCTAGAATCCGGCCATCTCAGTTCCGGAGTCAGAGCGATGGAAGCCACATTGCTTGAAATCAATCAGTCCCTGTTATTTGTTGAATACCTCAGACATGCCGGTATTCAACCGCCATCCATTTTTCAGGAATGGGAATACCGGTTCGGGTCTGTGGTCCTGGCCTGTATTCGCTGGCATCAGGGGCGCCCGAGGTACTTTATCGCCGCCCAGTTGATGAGCAAGCGCACAGCAATTTGAGTATTTGCCTGTATAATTGCCCTGAGTCATCACGGAGGCTTTGACCCGGACGGCTTTTTGCTGTTCAATGCGGGCTGGACAACCCTGGCGCTGACTATGGTGCCCTGCGTATGGGATGGGGGTTGTTGTTCATGTGTGCCGATCGCAGCCTTGCGGTCCTTCAGGCGCGCAATCATATCTTCAGGTTTCCTATGGACAACGCACAACAGAACAATCCGCTTCACGGCGTGACCCTTGAGGCAATGCTGAGCCAGTTGGTCAATCATTATGGTTGGGAACAGCTGTCAGAAAAATTGCCAATCAACTGCTTTCTTAACGACCCGTCGTTAAAATCCAGTCTCACCTTCCTGCGCCGGACGCCGTGGGCACGCGCCAAGCTGGAGGAGATTTACCTCTCCAGCCAGCCAACCGCAACCAGCGATGATGCCGCGGCGACAGAGCCACGCAAGATTTTGCGTCGTCGTCTACCTGCCGCCGAGTCAACGCCGACCGAGGCGGAGGGAGCAAACCAGGAACAAGAGACTGACCAGGAAGAGCAAAATTCAGCCGCCCCGTCATCGATTCGCCCCCGTATCAGCCACCGGGAAAAACCGCGTTCCAGTGCTCGCGGGAAACGTGGCGAGAGCAACCGTGGTGACGGTAAAGGCTCGCAACGCCAGTCGGCTGATGGCCGCGGCAAGCGCAATGACCGCCCGCGCGACAAGGACGGCAAGCCACAGGGCCCCAATAAGGGGAATGCACCGCGCGCGCAACGCGAACGCCGCGCAGCATCCGATAGCCAGCAGCTATGGCGCAATGATGCGGACCCGGTGGAACAGGAGCGCATGATGCAGCAGCGCTATGCCGAGCAGCTGAATAAAGGCTCTCGCAGTGGCAATGGTGACAAAGAGCGCCGGAACAGCGAAAAAGGCACAGGCGAGCAGGCAAAGCGACCACGTCGTCAATCTCAGAGCCGAGGAACAGAGAAGTCGGCAGCAGAAGGGGCCAAGCCCGCATCCCCATGGGGCAAGCCGGGACAAAACAAGCGTCCTCGCCAGCGTGAAAATCAAGAGTAAGGGTGAAAGTGGATGGCGCTGCGCATTGAGTATCGCTTTGACGGTGAACCTAAAACCATTCGCTTCGCTAATGACAAATATCATGATCATTACGAGGCACTGGCCGCGGCCGAAGGCATAGACTTGACCCAGTTTCTGGCAATGGAAAAGCAGATCGCAAGCCTGACCCGCGATAAAAAGGCACTGCGTGATTATCGCGAAAATGAATTTGAACGTTTTGGCTTCAGTGACATCCAGGTCATTCGCGAATAACAGGCCACGCCGGCATAAAAAAGCCGTTGCTATCTGCAACGGCTTTTTTTATCCACATGCTGAACGGATTACGGCTGCTTTAGAATGAACTTCTCAATCACATGGGCGACACCATCATCCTCATTGCTCAGGGTGATGTAGTCAGCCTGCTGCTTCAACGCATCTGTTGCATTCCCCATCGCCACTCCGAGGCCGGCGAAATCAATCATATGAGCGTCGTTACCTGCATCTCCCACACAGATGACAGCCTGCGGCTCAATCGACAGATGGGCCGCCAACTGAGCAACACCATTACCTTTATTGCTATGTGGATGCAGGAATTCAAGAAAATAGGGCGTACTGAGCAACACGGTATAATGCTGATAAACCGTTTCTGGCAGCTGAGCCATCGCCTCCGCCAGCAATGCAGGCTCATCCACCATCATCACTTTTAGAATCGCCTCATCTTCCGGAATCGCGGCAAAATCCACCAACGTCAGGGTCAAATCGTTATGGGAACGCTCCACTTCCGTATAGCGACTGGTGCGTGGCGCAATCAGACCACGGGTGTGTGAAAACGCGTGAATGTTGACACCCAATTGCTGACTGAGACGGTACAACTCGCGCACATCCTTACCCGTCAGCACATTGCGGCTGAGTACGTCACCCGAACCCACGTTTTGAATCAGGGCGCCATTGTAGCTGAGCACATAATCCTGATGTGACGTCAACGCCAGTTGATCCAGAAAGCGGGCCATTCCGCTCAATGGTCTGCCAGAGGCCAGGACGACCCTGACACCCTTGGCCTTCGCCTCGGCTATCGCACGCTGCGTCCTCGCGGAGATAGAGCCATCCTCACGCAATAAAGTGCCATCCATATCCAGAGCTATCAGTTTGTACATCTTGTATCCTCGAGAATGCAACCGGTTGCAGCATAGCGCGACGTCTTGGCGCCATCAAGACATTGCGGCGTGATTGTCGACAACCAGACCAACGCCGAATGCATAACAAATTGATTTATAAACTTTTATCTTTTGCATAAACATTGCTAGCCACTAATGTAGGACGCTTAGCCCAAAGGCCCATCATGGAAACAATGCACAAGACTCGCGCTCGACTCAAACGCCAGGCATCAGAGCTGGCGGCACAAATTCACGATATCGTGGAAGAACGCCTCTGGCAGGATTATCAAAGGCTACCTGAGTTGTGTCAGCAATTGATTGCAACGATTGAGGCCGCCAACGCCGTGCCCAGCGACTAGCAACCGATGCCGTCATTTCAGATAGGAACGCAGCACCTTGATCAGTCCTTCACTGGCCTCGTTATCCTCGCCCGGGATCAACGGTTGCATGTGATCGCGGATATGTCCTTCAATCACTTGTGACATCAAGCCATTCACAGCGCCACGAACCGCCGCAATCTGCTGCAGGACGGCATAGCATCCCTGCTCATCAAGCAAGGCCCGCTCGAGCGCTTCCAGTTGACCTTTCAGGCGTCGGACGCGATTGAGCAGCGCTTTCTTGTCTTTTTGGGTATGACTCATCTTGTTACCTCGGCAATCAACCGATGAATTATCCAGCGGATTGACTTGCTGCATATACTAGGGGGGAGTATATTCCGAAAAAAAGACTTCTGCAGGAAAACCGCTTATGTCACAACCATCACAACCTGTACTACCGCTGACCTGTGGCCAGGCCAGCGCATTTTCTCGACCCTCGCAACAGAGTGAGCATCGTATTCGCCTTGTCGTCATACTGACCGCCGTTATGATGGTGATTGAAATTCTGGCTGGCTGGCGATATCACTCCATGGCGCTGCTGGCCGATGGTTGGCATATGGGAACGCATGTGCTGGCTCTGGGTGTCTCATTGCTGGCATACATGCTGTCGCGCCGTTATTCCGGCGATCACCGCTTTGCTTTTGGCACCTGGAAAATTGAAATTCTCGGCGCCTATACCAGCGCCCTGTTTCTAGCCATCGTCGCCATCTCCATGATTTGGGAATCTATCATCCGCTTGTTATCCCCAGGCGAGATCAACTATGCCGAATCCATGCTGGTCGCCGCGATCGGCCTGGGAGTCAATCTTCTCAGCGCCTGGCTACTGGGTGATGGTGGCCACCATCACCCGCATCATCATGGCCACCATGACCATGACCATGACCATGACCATGACCATGACCATGAGCATGAGCATGAGCATGAGCATGAGCATGAGCATGAGCATAACCAACATGCTCATGGGGATTTAAACAAGCGTGCCGCGTATTTACATGTACTCGCTGATGCCGCGACCTCCATCCTGGCTATCGTCGCACTTCTGGGGGGCATGCTGTGGGGCGCGGCATGGCTTGATCCCGTCATGGGACTGGTTGGTGCTGCCGTGATACTGATTTGGGCCAAGGGATTGCTGGTAGAAACATCCGCCATTCTGGTTGACGTCGAAAGTCACGGTCAGATCCGCAAGCAGTTGCAACAACAGCTCACTTCGCTGCAATTGCAGCTCACGGATCTGCATGTCTGGCGAGTAGGTGAAGGGCGATTTGCCGCCATCGTTGGTTTGGCCCCGACCACGCTGGAACGCCAGCGCATTCGCGAACACTTAGGGAGCATCCCCGGATTAGTTCACCTTACGTTGGAGCTGGCTTAAATCACGCAGGCAGCAACGCTTTAACCCGGGGTAAAACCAGCAGTTCGGCAAACTCCTCAATGATATGGGTTGCTGCCACGGTTTTATCCTGGCGCCAAAGATTGAACCAGCAAGTTTCCATGCCACTGGCTGCGCCGCCGGCAACGTCGGTTCCAGGGTTGTCGCCGACCATTAACACATCGTTGGCACTGACTGCCGGCATCCGCGACAAGGCATTATGGAAAATGCGCGGATCCGGTTTGGTCACCCCTTCTTCTTCGGAGACCACGACGAAATCAAAGAAACGGGCTAAGCCACTCTGCTTTAAGCGCGCGTGCTGCACATCGGCAAAACCATTAGTGATGATGCCAAGCCCAACGCGACCATGCAGTTGCTGCAGCGTCTGCTCGACACCGGATAACGGCTGGCTGCACTGAAGAATGGCTTGCAGGAATCGACTGTTTAAGGTCAGGGGATCTGTGCCTGCCATTGGGGCAAGCTCGCGGAACCGCTCGGACTTGAGCGTCTGAGCATCGATGTTTCCCTGATTGTACTGCTGCCATAACGCCTGATTCAGCTGTTGATAATCAGCCAGCAATTCCGGCGTCAGCGTGACAGAGTAGTGCTCCAACGCGAGAGCCAAGGCCCGGTCGGCGGGAAAATCGAACAAGGTATCGTCGAGATCAAAAAGAATGTACTGATAGGCCACCACAAGCTCTCCATATAACCATCCACACCACCACGACAACTCACGTCAAATGACGCATAACGCGGCGATGTACACTGTAACAGAAAGCGGGCTAGACCTGGAAAGTTGCCGCAGGCCGCGGGCAGAATGAAAAAACCCGGCAAACGCCGGGTTTTTTGCATCATGGCTGCCGATTACTTGACGGCATCCTTCAATGCTTTGCCTGCAACAAACGTGGGTACGTTTGAAGGTGCGATGGTAATTTCGGCACCGGTCTGCGGGTTGCGACCAGTACGACCAGCGCGATGATTCACCTTGAAGGTACCGAAACCAACCAGCTGAACCTGGTCACCTTCTTTCAGGCTTTGAGTGATGCTGTTCAGGATTTCTTCCAGTGCAACCTTGGCCTGGGCTTTGCTCATATCAGCCTTGGCTGCGATAGCATCGACAAGCTCAGTTTTGTTCATAGACTGTCCTTTTTTATGCGGCGCTAATTGAAATCAGCGACCAATCTAGTCAAAAAAAACCACGCAGGCAAAGGCTTTATCCGAATTGATGCCGTGAATGAACAGCTTTTCGACAAGAAGTGCCAGCCCCTTCACACTTATCCCCCGCGTGTCGCTGCCAGCGCCGCTAAACAACGCAGCAATGGCATGTCGAAAGCGCTCTCGTCGCGATCTACTGCTGAAAGCCGCGGCCTTACTCGTCAGTCAGTGAAATGCCTAAATTGGAGACACCGCCTTGTGAAGCCAGTTCGCGAATACGCAAGATCTCCGCGGCATCCCGAGGTCGGGAGACTTGATTAAGCAAGGTCACCTGACACTCGAGCTCCTCATTCATCAGCGGCTGCTCATAGAGTTCTTCATCACTAAGTGGTTTGCCTTCGAGCAGCTCCAGGAAGCCGGCAACGCAGCCAACAGAGGCATGACTGGCTTCCGTAGCCTCTTCACCAATTCGGCAAACAACCGAGTTATAGGCACAACTCAAGGCCACACAGGCATCCAAGGCTGGATAGGCTCCGTAGTGTTCCTCTTTGGCTGGCTCGGGGATCTGTTCTTCGAGCGCCTCAAGCTCAGCCGACAAGTCGAGTCGGGAGCTGCGTTCAGTCAGATACTGCCACAAGGTATCCAGTGCATGACGAAATACCTGGGCACTGCCATTACCGGTACTCTCGGCATAAAGCTGATAGTTCGGATACATACGCTCCGCCAGCGCCAGAGCGAATACGGTCTGTTGCCACGGTTCCAGGTCGTCCAGTCGCTTATAGAACTTATCGCCAAACACTCTGCATCTCCTCATATATTCTGCGCAGTATTGTATGCGCACATCGGATGCAATGCATCTTTGGGAAGATAAGTGCATTCTGATAAGAGTAAGCATGCCTTCAGCACAGGGAGAACGTCGCTCATGCCAACATTACTACTGCTCAGCCGCGATAACGTCAGCTACCAGCAACTGCTGCAACAAGCCGGCCTGGATGACTTGCTGATCCGCACCGCCGAGACCCCAGAAGCCATCGCAGCTCAAGCCGCCGAAGCTGAAATCCTGCTAGGGGAACCCGCGCTGATTGCTCAGGCGCTGCCCCATGCCAGAAAATTGCGTTGGGCCCAATCGACTTATGCCGGGATTGATGCCCTGATGACACCGGAATTTCGGCAAGACTACATGCTGACCAATGTACGGGGTATCTTTGGCCCACTGATGAGCGAGTATGTCTTCGGCCATCTGCTCAGCATGAGCCGGCATTTGCCGCTTTACCGCCAGCAACAGCAACAACATCTATGGGCGCCCCACCCCTATCAACCGCTAGCAGGACGAAGACTGCTGATCCTGGGCACCGGCAGCATCGGCCAGTACCTGGCCACAACCGGGCATCATTTCGGTATGCAGGTGACCGGTGTGAATCGCAGTGGTCGTGAAGTGAACGGCTTTGATGACACCTATCAACTCTCCGCGCTTCCCCGGCTGTTGCCGGAAGCCGATGTCGTGGTCTCGGTTTTACCGTCGACACGTGAAACACACCATTTGCTGAACGCCAGCCTGCTTGGGTTATGTCGCGCAGACAGTCTGTTCTTCAACGTAGGAAGAGGCGATTTAATCGCCACGGACGAACTGTATCAGGCGCTCAAACAAGGGCACCCCGGCGCGGCCGTCCTGGACGTATTTGAAGAAGAACCGCTGCCACGTCACCATCCGTTGTGGACTCTCCCCAACGTCCTGATCACACCACACAATGCAGCTTGGAGTCTTCCTGCCCAGGTGGTGCGAATTTTTGCGCGCAACTACCTCCGCTACCAGCAAGGCGAGCCGCTGGAATACCTGGTCGATTTCTCTGCCGGATATTAGTCATCAAGGCCAGCATGCCTCATGCTGGCCCACGTCAGCAGAGATCTGCCCCGCCTTGGTTCATACCAAACCGGATTGGCCGCCCAAAAATATCGCCTTGATCACATAATGTGTGTTGCGCAACGAAGTAAATTATCAGGCACATTTTTTGCTCGCACTGATCAGCCAGATCATGCACAGATCACGCGCTCAGGATAGATACGCCCGAACCATGGAAGGCTGTGCTGCGATTGATGAAAAAAACAGCATGCAACTGCGCAGAGCGTAGTGACAACGGCAAAAACCTTGGTGAGTGCCCACTATCCGTGATACAACTCCGGTTTTGATGATGCCATATAGAGCGTTAGCTTCGTCGTGGCTCGATGTAATGATATAAAACCGCGATTATCGCTATTAATAGATCCAACAACAGGAACACAGGATGAACCGATTTTTAGCTCCGCTGAGCAAAATCACTGAGTGGGAGCCGCCAATTCCCAGACAGCACCTGTATGCCATCTTGATGTTGGCAGGTTTCTCTGTCGCCAGCGTGACCCTTCTTCCCTCTCCGACTGAACTGCTGGCCAACAATCCGATTAGCGTCAATAGCGAAGACCTCTCCGCTGACGCCGCTCTCGCCGATATTCCGGCGGCGGATACCGAATATGTAACCGTACCTGATCATGAGCTTCTGGGGAATGAAGCCAATCTGGTAGACGGTTTGGATGATGACACGGCCCCGGAGCCACAGTGGCTTGACTATCAAGTCAAAGGCGACGACAACCTGTCCGTTATCTTCAATACATTGAACCTGCCAGCCAAGACGCTGCATAAATTGCTGGAAGTCGATATCCAGAATTCGCTGATTCGTCTCAAGATCAATCAGAAACTCTCGTTCTTGATCGATCAGAACAACGTACTGCAACAACTTGCCATTCCGCTGGATGGTGATCGCCGCGTGCTGTTTGCGCGTCAAGGAGACACCTATGTGTCGAAAATCGACGGCAATGTACAGCAGTCATCCGATGATGACAGCTCCGATACCGTATCCAAGCCAGTTCAGGTAGCCAGCACAGCAACTCCGGCCAAGGCGGTTAATGCCGCGGAGAAAGAGACCACCAAGAAGCCAGTGGCCAAACCTAGCCGCGTGATCAAGGGTAAGATTGCGGGCGCCTTTGTTGTCAGTGCCCGTAACTCGGGGCTCAGCAACAATCAGATTCACCGCATCGCCAATATGTTCCGCGGACGCATCGACTTCCGCCGGGATCTGCACAAGGGTGATGGTTTCCGGGTGTTGTTCGACAAGCCGCACAATGATGATGCCAAAATCCTCGCTGTGACATTCACCATCAGTGGACGCGATATCAGCGCTTACCGTAATGCCGATGGCCAGTTCTACGATGAGTCGGCCAGTAATTTTTCCGGTGGCGGTACCTTCATGCGTTATCCGATACCGAGTCAGCGTCGTGTCAGCTCCGGTTTCAGTCCGAACCGCCGCAACCCGGTCACCGGCCGCGTACAACCGCACAACGGAACCGACTTCTCGGTGCGTGTCGGAACGCCAGTGTTGGCAACAGGTGATGGTGTCATTGTCAAAGCCACCAGCCACCGAGACATGGGACGCTATGTCGTTATTCGCCACGGCGGCAAATACACCACTGTCTACATGCACATGAGCAAGTTGCTGGTCAAACCGGGACAAAAGATCAAGCAAGGCCAAAAAATCGGTCTGTCCGGTAATACCGGCCGCTCTACTGGCCCGCACTTGCACTATGAGTTCCGCATCAATAACCGTCCGGTGAATGCGATGCGTGTCGACCTGCCAATGAACGAAGGCATGGGCGGCAAGGCCAAGCGCCAATTCCTGGCCAAGGTGCGCGAGTACAAGCGACTGATGAATCAGGCTGGTTGAGAAATCCGCCGCATCAAAAAGGGCCGACATCATGTCGGCCCTTTTATTTAACTGCGCACTCGCAACCTCACTGGTGATAGCGCCGGGACAAGCGATGCACGGCGTCGACAAACACCTGAGGCCGGGAGGGTTCCACATCTTGGGCAATACCATGTCCCAGATTGAAAACATGTCCACTGCCGGCACCAAAACCATCGAGTATTCTGGCCACTTCATCTTCAATGGCCGCAGCCGGCGCATATAACATCGCGGGATCCATGTTCCCTTGCAAGGCCACCCGTCCGCCGACCCGACGCCGTGCCTCGGCCATGTCGACAGTCCAGTCGAGACCAATCGCATCACAGCCCGTCTCCGCGATCGACTCGAGCCATTGACCACCATTCTTGGTGAACAGCGTTACCGGCACCCGTCGCCCATCCTGTTCCCGAATCAACCCCGCCACTATCTTAGCCATATAAGCCAGCGAGAAGGCATGATAACAGGGGGAAGACAAGACACCGCCCCAAGTATCAAAGATCATCACTGATTGTGCCCCGGCCCGGATTTGCGCATTCAGATAGCCAATGACACTCTCGGTCAGCTTGTCCAGCAACGCATGTAATGTAGCCGGCTCGCTGAACATCATCTGTTTAATCCGCGAGAAGGTCTTCGAGCTTCCCCCTTCAACCATATAGGTCGCCAGGGTCCAGGGACTGCCGGAGAAACCAATCAGCGGCACGCTGCCCTGCAACTCGCGGCGGATCACCCGCACCGCATCCATCACATAGCGCAATTCATCCTCCGGATCCGGTACCGGTAACGCCTGCACGGCACGCATGGAGTGAACCGGCCTGGCGAATTTGGGGCCTTCTCCGGCGCCAAAGCTCAATCCCAACCCCATCGCATCCGGAATGGTCAGGATATCTGAAAACAGGATAGCCGCATCGAGTGCATAGCGACGCAGGGGTTGCAATGTCACCTCGCAGGCCAGCTCCGGGTTACGGCACAACGACATAAAGTCACCGGCCTGGGCACGGAGCTCACGGTACTCGGGGAGATAACGCCCAGCCTGACGCATCATCCAGACCGGAGTGGCATCGACGGGTTGACGCAGCAAAGCACGCAGATAGCGATCGTTCTTCAATTCGGACATGACGGAGCCTGAATGTTCAACATTGAACGCAGATTGTAACACTCGTTCAACATCAGGTCAGTGATCGTAAAAACCCGGTAAAGCATGCGGGAGTTAACAGAGCGCAAAGAATCATCCCAATCCTCTTGACCAGCCGAGCGCGAATTCCCTCTAATGGAGGTAACAAAAACGTTACATGAATGGGGAGAGCCCTCATGCTTACTCGACTCGACAAGACCCGTCAGATTCTGGGCGGTAAACATGCATCCATCGATGCCCTGTTGGACGCCAGACATGCCCTGCTGGTGCAATTTGTCAGCTTGGTCGATGCCAAAGGCAGCCGCAAGAAGTGTCTCCCCTCCTGCCATGCAGTTCAGGACTTCTGCAACCAGTTAGTGGACTACATCTCAGCCGGTCACTTCGAAATCTATCACACCGTCATCAGTGCCATTGAGAAAGCCAGTGGGCGACGACTGTCCATCGTCAACCGCATATTGCCACGCATCGAGGCCACCACTGAGCTCGCATTGCGCTTCAATGACACCTATGGTCAGGATGAACTCGATGATGACAAACTGATGACGCTGGATGACGATCTCAACCAGTTAGGGCCGATTCTCGAGGAGCGCTTCCGGCTGGAGGATAGACTGGTAAAGGCGCTGCATATCATTGATGACATAGTGGCGGCCTGAAACAGGCCATGGTTTGCGCACAGTTTTCGATGTCAAGGGTTACCGCCCGTGCGAGCTGTGCCTAAACTAAAGGCATCGCATTCAGGAGATAGACCATGATAGACCGTCGACGCTTTTTCCGTGTCATCTTTTCCACGCCAGCGCAGCTGTGTCAGGAAGATCGTTGCTGGCCAACCCGCCTGCTGGATCTCTCTCTGCAGGGGGCGCTGGTCGAAGAACCCAGTGCGTGGCCAGAGGATGCTCAAGGACGTTTCGAGCTGAGCTTTGCACTCGGCGGCTCCGATGTCGAAATCCGCATGGAAGTAGAACCCAGTCATGTTGGAAAACAACGCCTGGGCCTGTACTGTCACCACATCGACATCGACAGCGCCTCGCATTTGAAGCGTTTGATTGAGCTGAATGTCGGCAATGCCGATATGCTGCAACGTGAATTGGCGCACCTGCTCGATGAACACATAGAGCACGAACAGGCGAACCATAAGTAATCTCGGGCCCGCCGCGGCGGGCCTGAACAGCTATAGCAGTTCCAGCGCCTCACTTAAGGTTGTCACACCCACGACCTCCATGCCGGCAATCGCGGTTTTAGGCAGGTTTCCTTTCGGCACAATCGCTCGCTTGAAACCATGCTTGCTGGCCTCTTGCAGCCGTTCCTGACCTGAAGGGACAGGGCGAATCTCCCCCGACAGGCCGACTTCACCGAACGTGATCAGATCTCTTGGCAAAGGGCGATCCCGGAAGCTCGACACCATCGCCAATATCAGCGGCAGATCAGCACTGGTTTCCTCCACCTTCACCCCGCCCACCACATTGACGAACACATCCTGATCCGCCATCTGCACACCACCATGGCGGTGCATCACGGCCAGCAACATCGCCAGCCGGTTGTGCTCGGCACCGACCGCCAGACGACGCGGATTATTCAACTGGGAATAATCGACCAGCGCCTGCAATTCGACGAGCAATGGTCGCGTCCCTTCCCATATCGCCATGACAACAGAGCCCGGGCTGTCCGCCTCGCCCCGATTCAGGAAAATGGCTGAAGGATTACTGACCTCACGCATGCCCTGTGCCGTCATCGCAAACACCCCCAGTTCATTGACGGCACCAAAACGGTTCTTCTGGCAACGCAGCGTGCGATAACGGGAATCGCCATCGCCCTCCAATAACAACGAACAGTCGACACAGTGTTCCAATACCTTGGGACCGGCCAGGGTGCCATCCTTGGTGACATGCCCAACCATCAGGATCGCAACCTGATTCTGCTTGGCAAAGCGTGTCAGTTGGGCCGCCCCCTCCCGCACCTGGGACACCGAGCCTGGCGCGGAACTCACCTCGGCCACGTGCATCACCTGAATCGAATCGATGACCATCACCGCGGGTTTTTCTTGCTGCGCCAGGTGGCATATCTGTTCGACACTGGTTTCGGAGACAATCCGCAACTTATCATTTGGCAGATGGAGCCGGTTGGCACGCATTGCCACTTGCTGCAGCGACTCTTCGCCGGTGACATAGAGTACCTTCATCTTCTCGGCCAGCAGACACATGGTCTGCAATAGCAAAGTACTCTTGCCAGCACCGGGATGACCGCCGATTAGCGTTGCGGAACCGGGGACGATCCCGCCGCCCAGCACCCGGTCGAGCTCCTTGAAGCCGGAGCCAATACGCGGAATTTCAGCCAGCGAGACATCCGAAAGGGTTTGAACCTTGGCACTCACCTCACCGGCATATCCGCTGAGCCGGCTACTTCCCTTGGCCGCGGCGGGAGCCAATCTAATCTCTGAAATCGTGTTCCATTCATGACACTCGCTGCACTGCCCTTGCCACCGCGGGAACTCGGCACCACATTCATTGCAGACAAACGCGACTTTACTCTTAGCCATCGCACAAACTCATCAAGAAAACAAAGACATGACCGATATAGTAAACTAGATTCAGCCCACCCTGAGTAAACGATGGAACGGAACTATCAGGTTATGGAGACAGAGAAGCCCCATCCTCTGCTTGAACAGTTGCTCCCTCTCATCAGTGAGCCCGATTTCGACGAGATATTCAGTCGGATGACTCATGATGAAAACAACAATACCCGTTTTCTGCTGAAGATGGAGCTCAAGCGCAAGTCTTCTCCCAGCATTCGCAGCATCGACTTGCGCGCACGCCGTAATGCCATCCCCTATGTGTATAAAGGGGTACAGCACTTCATGACCCCCGACGACATCGAAGTCTTCGAGCAGGCCCTGAAAACGTACCATGGCAAATATACGCTGGGTGTTTATGAAACCGTCATGGAGGCCCAGAAGCAACGCTTGCAACAGGAGAGCCGCAACAGCGCCGATCCCGCTCATGATCGCTATCGTTTCGAGGTCGATGCCATCCCCTTCGCCAGTTATCACTACCGGCGCGAGGAGCGGATGCACTATAGCTCCCCCATTCAGCTGATCATTGATAACCGCCCGGCCATCAGCGCCAAGACGTCGGATCTCTCCTGTGGCGGCGTTCGCATACTGCTGAGCAGTCCGATCCCGTTTGAGACCGGCGATTTGTGTCAAGTTCTGTTCACCGGGTTGAGCAAGGAGTCCCCGGCGCCCGTGATTGAGCGCCCCGTGCTGTATCAAATCCTGGGAGAAGAGGCACGCGATGGTCGTTTCTGGTTGAAGTTGCTGCGCGCCGAGCCGGACACGGAACTCGACCACTACCTGGGCACCTTTATCGATAACAACAAACTGCGTTATCGCGTCGGAATTGAACATCTGCTCAGCGCTATCGAAGCCAAGGGGTATGAACAGTATTACCTGCCGCGCATGACGGGCCTGCCACTGTTTTTCAGTGCGGACCCCACTCCCCAGCTGCGGTTTGCGCTCAAGAGCGAGAATAACCAGCCGGTGCTGGAATACTGGCGCGATGAGCGTAACCACGACAAAATGGCCGGGCTGTTCAACCCATTACGTATGGAGCAGCTTCTGGCCCAACCCGGTGACCGCAAGTGTTGCTGGCTGTACTGCTTCACCCATACCATTCGCAGCCATATCTACTTTTTCTCGGCCACCCGCGAAGAGCTGGAGCAGAGTGGACTGCGCAACCTGTTCTTTACCGTCGGAGCCAAGCGCCCAAGCTGGCGAGTATTCAAATTCGAATTGGAAGCGGTGCAACTCAGCAGTGGCGCCCTGGCCAACTTGATCAATCAAGAAGAGATGCCGCCGGGCTACCTGGAGCAGGTTCAGCACAAACTCAATGATATCGGCTATGTCGGCCAACTGATCGCCCTCGACGATGAGGGCCAGCGGCGTGACTATCTGGTGGATGCCCTCAGCGACTATCAGGCCAATCGACTGCAACTCTACGCCCACCAGGTTGATGTCGCCGAATGTGAATTGGAACTCTTGCACTATGTGCAACTGCGCAAGGAGCGCCGTTACATTCACAAGACCGCAGTAGCAGTTCACAGCCCGACAGACGTGGCTCTGGGCTGGACGCGTGATATTTCGACCCACGGGCTGCAACTGGAGCTGGAGAAGCCGCTCGCCTGTCAGAAGGGGGATGTGCTGCTGCTGAACCTGCCGAAACTGCAATCCTTGACCAAGGAGATGCGATTGCAGGGGCTCCCCTATCGCGTGGTGAATACCAATCAGGCACACACAGTGCTCAACCTGTGCATTGAGGGCGAACCCGAGCTGCACATTGGCCGGCGCTTTTTCCAGTTGCTGATAGACAGTAACCCGGACAAGCTGAAGATGGCTCGGGAACTTCGCAGGGCCAGTGGTCTGGCTCGAGCATTACGCAACCTGTTTACCTATCACCTCTACAATCACCCCTTGTATCTGAGCAAGAATCGACCCAATCGGCTCGGCGCTATCGGCACGATCGACAAGCCTCGACCGCTGCAACGCCTGCTGACCGAGTCCTGTCTCGAGAAACCGTTCAATGTGCTCCCGCTGTTCCAGGGTGACCTGTTGAAGAAGTTGCTGCTGGGCCCGCTGCGCGAATTGAACCGCAGTGATGCACCGCAACAGCATGAACTGTTCATCGCCCGGCTGAGCGATCAACAAGGCAACCTGATCTATGAAAGCCGGCTGGAGGAGAGCTTTATCAATAGCGATGAAAAGCGACGCTTCGTACAGCGGGCATTACAGCGTGGCCGCTTCTATTCCGTGCGTCTATTCCTGTCTCGCACCGGCAGACCGGATATGGACTTCATCGCTGCGGAGCTCGATTATGTCGCCAAATACGCGATTCACAAGGCACGCCAGTTGGAAGAGACGCTGTGGAGTGTCATCGGCGTCTGCGATCTGGTTGATACCACAGAGTCTACCCTGTACCGGCTTGGCGAGACGTCCAAGCGGGTAGATCAAGCCTGAGCCCATTCGGGCACCTCATGAAGTGAACAGGGGGCAAATGCCCCCTGTTTTCTCTTCAGATTTGCTGGGCGTTAGCGTAACTCCGCAATCCGGGTGCCGGCCTGCAACAGGCAGAGCACTGTCTCCAAATCACCCTGCCGGATCGCAACCTGGGCTTGTTCGCGCACAATCGGCTTGGCATGGATCGCCACGCCCAGGGCCGCGAGCTTCAGCATGGGGAGATCGTTGGCACCATCGCCAATGGCGACGGTCTGGGTGGCCGCAATACCGTAATCGGCCTGTAGTTTTTGCAGTGTCTGCGCCTTGACCTGCGAATCAACAATCCGACCATGCACCAGGCCAGAGAGGGTATCACCGTCGACCCCCATCTCGTTGGCTTCGATGTGGTCCAGGCCCAGATCCTGCTGCAACTTGCCGGCAAAGCGGGTAAAGCCCCCGGAGGCGATCGCCACCTTCCAGCCTGCCGCCTTGGCACCGTCCACCAGCAAGGTTAAACCTGGCATCAGTGGCATGTTGGCCGCCACCGTATCGAGGATCGTGACCGGCGCACCTTTGAGCAGAGCAACGCGATTGCGCAGACTGTCGGCAAATTCGAGTTTGCCCTGCATCGCCGCCGCAGTCACCGCAGAGACCTGCTCACCCACTCCGGCCAGTCGGGCTATCTCATCGATGCACTCAATCTGGATGGCCGTCGAATCCATGTCCATCAAGATCAACCCTGGCTGCGACAGCGTAGGCAAGTGCTCGATATGGACCGCATCCAGCGGCCAGGCTTGCTGCTTGCACCAGGCAACCAGTTCGCGGTCATAAGCCGACAATGCCAGCACGACGACTTCGGTCTCGACATGGGTAAACGGGGTCAGCAGAGCCCACTGCACACCCCGCTCGGCGAGTTGGTCAACCGTGGCGATCAGATGCTGGCGAGACAGGCTCTCGCCCATCAACACCAGGTAACCGGCAGCAAACGGTAGCGAGGTCGCCGGCTGCAGGGCATCGCCCGCAGGCAGGTAGATGGGGGCGGCGGTCAGACGATGACCCCAATCGGCTAGGTGTTCGGGCAATGATGAGAACGGCATCTGGCGTTACGACTCCCTGTTGTACGCAAATCGGATAGAAGAAAGCCGGCTCAGGGTAACGGCAGGTCGCGTTGCAGGCAAGTCTGAGACGAATTTGGCCCGGCGACGCCGTTACATCGGCACGGCCTTGGCATGCCAGAAACCAACAGGGCAGCCCTCGGCTGCCCTGTTTTGCTTGGATGCCAATCGCATCAGGCCGCCTGATCGCCCAGCAATACCGACTCGAGCGCGATGACAATCATGTCGTTGAACGTCAACTGACGCTCTTCGGAGGTCGTCTGCTCGTGGCGCTTGATGTGATCGGAGACGGTACAGATGGTCAGCGCACGGGCACCGAACTCGGCCGCCACGCCATAGATGCCAGCCGCCTCCATCTCGACCCCCAGGATCCCGTATTTGTCCATCACATCGAACATGGTGGCATCCGGGTTATAGAACAGGTCGGCAGAGAACAGGTTCCCCACCTTGACCTCAATGCCCTTGGCCTTGGCGGCATCCACTGCATGGCGCACCAGCTCGAAATCGGCAATTGCCGCAAAATCATGATCACGAAAACGCATGCGGTTGACCTTGGAGTCGGTGCAGGCCCCCATGCCGATCACCACATCGCGCAGTTTGACATCATCTCGCACCGCACCGCACGAGCCGACGCGGATCAGCGTCTTGACACCGTATTCGGTCACCAGCTCCTTGGCATAGATGGAGCAGGAGGGGATACCCATGCCATGACCCATCACAGAGACACGGCGCCCCTTGTAAGTACCGGTATAGCCGTACATGTTGCGCACGTCGGTCACCAATTCGGCGCCCTCAAGGAAGGTCTCGGCGATGTACTTGGCGCGGAGCGGATCGCCCGGCATCAAAACAACATCAGCAAAGGCACCGTCTTTGGCATTGATATGGGGTGTGGCCATTTTGTGTTTCCTTATTGGTTCCTGTAGCACTGGTCTTATGATGGCCGCGCGGGCAGAGCGCGGCCAGATTTTTATCGTCGTCTTAGCGATCCCAGATCGCGCGGCCATACTCGAGCGCCGGCAGGCCGTGGTAGGCCGCTATGCTCTGGCCGATATCGGCAAAGGTATCGAACGCGCCCAGCGAGCCGGCTTGGACCATGGCGCCAAAAAACAGCGCTGGCACATGCTCACGGGTGTGGTCCGTGCCCGGCCAGGTCGGATCACAACCGTGGTCGGCCGTCACCACCACCAGATCCCCCGGTTGCAGCGCTGCCAAGAACACCGGCAGACGCTGGTCGAAGAACTCCAGCGCCGCAGCGTAGCCCGCAACATCACGTCTGTGGCCATAGCTGGAGTCAAAGTCGACAAAGTTGGTGAAGACGATACTCTGGTCCGGCGCCGCCGCCTGTTGCGCCATCGTCGCCTGCCACAGCGCATCCAGACCTGTCGCCTTGACCTTCTGCGTCACACCGCAACCGGCATAGATATCAGAAATTTTGCCGATGGCGATCACCTCCCCACCCGCCGCCTTCATGCGATCCAGCAGCGTCGGCATCGGCGGCTCGACCGCATAATCGTGGCGGTTACCGGTGCGGGCAAATTCCCCCGGACGACTGCCAACGAACGGCCGGGCAATCACCCGTCCGATGTTGTAACCACCGGCGTTAAGTTCGGCTCGCGCCAGTTCACACAACGCATACAGCCGTTCGAGGCCGAAGGTCTCCTCATGGCAGGCGATCTGGAATACCGAGTCGGCCGAGGTATAAAAAATCGGCTTGCCGGTGCGCATGTGCTCCTCACCCAGCTCGTCGAGAATCACGGTACCCGACGAGTGGCAGTTGCCGAGATACCCGGGTAACTGCGCCTTGGCAACCAGCGTGTCGAGCAAGGCCTGCGGAAAGCTGTTTTCGCGAGCGCTGAAATAGCCCCAGTCAAACAGCACCGGGGAGCCCGCCATCTCCCAGTGACCCGACGGCGTATCCTTGCCGGAGGAGAGCTCACGGGCATGGGCATAGGCCGCCTGCGGCACCACACTGGCATCCAGGCCGGCAGGAAAGCTGCCGGTCGCCTCGGCACAGGCATGCGCCAGGCCGAGCCGGGTCAGGTTCGGGATGGACAGGGCGCCATGACGCCCGCTATCGGCACGGCCCGCGGCACACTCAGCGGCAATGTGCCCCAGCGTATTGGCGCCACTATCGCCGAAACGGTCAGCATCCGGCGTGGCACCGATGCCAAGAGAGTCCATCATCAGAATAAAGGTTCGTTTCATTACACGCTCCTTACTGCATGCAGATAGGCGGCCGCGGCCACCCACCATCAATTCTTGTCAATATCGGTCGCACCGATACGACAGTACACCTCGGGTTGCGCCTCGGGCGCCGTCTCATCCAGACGGATAGCCTGCTGCAACGCCCCAACGGCCGTCAGATAATCCGACTCGCTGCGGGCATGCACCCAGGCCAGCGGCTGGCCGGCCGCAATCTGTTGTCCGATCCGGCAGAACTGACTGAAGCCGACGCGGTAATCGATGGCATCACCGGCGCGCCGGCGACCGCCCCCCATCGCCACGATGGCCATGCCAATGGCGCGGGTATCCATCGCCGCGACATAACCACTGCGCTCACTCAAGATCGGGCGCACCAGCGGGGCCTGCGGCAGGTAGACCTCATGGCGTTCGACAAAGTCGGCCGGGCCACCCAGCGCCAGCACCATGCGCGCGAAGCGATCGGCTGCCGCCCCGCTGTCGAGCGCGGCTTGCAAGCGCTGACGCGCCTCGGCCTCATGCTGCGCCAAGCCGGCGGCCACCAGCAGATCGCTGCTGAGCGCCATCGTCACCTCGTGCAGCCTTGGGTTGCGCTCGGCCCCGGTCAGGTAGCGCACCGCTTCACGCACCTCCAGGCCATTACCGGCGCTCGAGGCCAGCGGCTGGTTCATGTCCGTCAACAGCGCGGCGGTGCGGCAACCGGCGCCGTTGGCGACGGCAACGATGCTGCGTGCCAGCTCGGCCGAGCGCTCGGCCGTCGGCATAAAGGCACCACTGCCAACTTTGACATCCATCACCAGCGCCTGCAGTCCGGCCGCCAGCTTCTTCGACAGAATGGAGGCGGTGATCAGTGGAATCGACTCGACGGTGGCCGTCACATCGCGCGTGGCATAGAAGCGCTTGTCGGCCGGAGCCAGCTCGCCAGTCTGACCTATGATGGCGACACCGACCGACTGCACGGTACGATGAAACAGTGTCAGCTCCGGAGCGGTGCGGTAGCCGGGGATGGCATCCAGCTTGTCCAGCGTGCCGCCGGTATGCCCGAGGCCGCGCCCGGAGATCATCGGCACCACACCACCACAGGCGGCCACCATGGGGCCCAGCATCAGGGACGTGACATCCCCGACGCCACCGGTAGAGTGCTTGTCGACAATCGGGCCATTGAGACCCAGCGGCGTCCAGTCGAGGACACAACCGGAGTCACGCATGGCGCAGGTCAGCGCAATGCGCTCTGCCATCGTCATGTCGTTGAAATAGATCGCCATCGCCAGCGCGGCGATCTGCCCCTCGCTGACGCTGTTGTCAGCGATGCCACGGACGAAGCTCTGGATCTCGGCGTCGCTGAGGACCTGGCCATCGCGTTTCTTGCGAATAATCTCTTGCGCCAGAAACATATCGCGTCTCCTGCCTGCGGCTCAGTAACCACTGCCGGTGACCGGTGCCGGACCATGGCCCAGCGTTGCCAGCAGGCTGGCCAACAGACTGGAGGCGCCGAAACGGAACGTGCGTGGAGTGACCCAATCATCCCCCAGGATCGAGGCGGCCAGATCCAGATATTCAGCCGCCTGTTCGGCATTCTTCACGCCACCGGCCGGCTTGAAGCCGACACGGCTATCGGTGGCCTTGATCACCTCCAGCATGATGCGCGCCGCTTCCAGGGTGGCATTCACCGGCACCTTGCCTGTGGAGGTCTTGATAAAGTCGGCACCGGCGGCAATCGCCAGCTCGGAGGCGCGGCGGATCAGGGCCTCACTCTGCAGTTCACCGGTCTCGATGATCACCTTGAGCAGCACCGCATCGCCACATGCCGCCTTGCACTGCCGCACCAGCTCGGAACCCACTGTTTCATTGCCGGACATCAAGGCCCGGTACGGGAATACGACGTCGACCTCGTCGGCACCGTAAGCCACCGCGGCACGGGTCTCGGCCACGGCGATCTCGATATCGTCATTGCCATGGGGGAAGTTGGTCACGGTGGCAATGCGCACCTGTTCGGCACCGATCTCGCGCAGCGTCTTGCGGGCAATCGGGATAAAGCGCGGATAGATGCAGATTGCGGCGGTCAAGCCGGCCGGGCTCTTGGCCTGATGACACAGCGCAATCACACGGGCATCGGTATCGTCATCGTTCAGGGTCGTCAGGTCCATCAGGTTCAAGGCACGCAGGGCCGCTTGCTGGATATCGCTCATCAGTTGCTCCATAGCTCTATTGAGAGTCAAATCATGACCCTTTCGGGTCGCCTCGTTACCTGCCGCCGGGGGATCCGCAAGCCCGCGGGCAGAAGATGCAGAGTGTGTTCCGCAACGAGCACTCGCAACCGGCGGCTGCGGGCCTCAGGGACGACCTCCTGTCATCCCGGTCTTTATCATCAAAACAGTCTGGCCACATAACTCCAGGCCTGAGCACCGAGATATACCCCGACTATGCCCATCACCCCTGACAGCACAGGCGGCGCCGGGATCGGCAACTTCAGTGCTGCAAACAGCACCCCCACCAGGGCGCCCACACCCATCGACAACAACACTTCGTTCATTCCTCACCTCGGGCTCATTGGGGCCGCGCAAACGCTTTTCAGCCCCGTAAAAACATCAACGCCACGGTGCTAACCGTGGCGCTGGCCACGCCGTAAAACGGCAGTGACATCCTGATGGTGAACAGCATAAAACCGGTGGCGATGCGCTGCTGAGAAGGCAAACGCTTTTGCGCAACAAGCCGCTAATCCAAGCGTCAACGCTGCGCCAGCTCTGGCAATTATAGCGGTCCGACAACACGACGATAAGACAAAATCCTGAATCAAATACAAACGGAGAGCCCGACACCCGTTGGAAAACGTTTATCCTGCCAGGTGCGGCACTGGCGAACCCTGTGGGTCAGATGCATGGCTCAACCGCGGAAACAGCCGCAACACATTGCATGCAATCTGCTCGGCCAAATGCTGTGGCTCCTCTCCGCGCAACGCACCGAGTTCGGCCAATACATTCACCACCCGCTCCGGGGTATTCCGTTGCCCCTGATAGCCGGCGAGCGGCATCGTCGGACCATCGGTTTCCAGAATCAGCCATTGCGCCGGCAGTGCGGCCACGGCGCGCCGCGTCTTCTGCGCCCGCGGGTAGGTGATCACACCACCGATGCCCAGCGCAAACCCCAGTTCGATGAATTGCTCGGCCTGCTGCAACGAACCGGAAAACGCATGCAGCACGCCGCCGGCAGGAGGCCGGACCCGGCGCAGAAGCCCCAGCAACGGCTCATGCCCTCCCCGGCTGTGCAGGATCAACGGCAAGCGATGCTGACATGCCAGGGCGACCTGCGCCTGCAGGTAGTGCCATTGCAGATCCATCGCCACCGTCACCTTGCTGTCGAGTCCACATTCGCCGATCGCCACCAGCCCGGGCGGCAAGCGCTCAAGCCAGTCGGCCAGCTGCTGCAGTGACGCGTCCGATTCCTCGGCCAAAAACCAGGGATGTAAGCCGAGTGCGTAGAACAAGCCGGGATGCTGCAAATGCAGGCGGGTCAACCATGGCCAGGCCGACGCGCTCACAGCCGGCACGATCCAGCGGCCAACGCCGGCAGCGCGGCTGGCCATCAGTACCGCGGACAAATCTGCGGCATACTCCTGCAAATCAAGGTGAACATGGGTATCGGTCAGCACGGGTCCTCCTCTGCAGCCACCTCATTCAGGCTAACCGCAGTGCGCGCGACTGTCAGCCCACCGTCGCCTCTTCGCGCGGCAAAAGAGCAAAAAAGCGGGCCCCGCGGGGCCCGAACAGCAGCTAACAATGTCATTTCGACTTGAAAACTAGAGCATGACGCCGACGATCACCGCCGACAGCAGGCTGACCAGCGTCGAGCCGTACACCAGGCGCAGGCCGAAGCGGGAAACCATGTTGCCCTTGGCCGGGTTCAGCGCCTTGACCGCACCGGCGATGATGCCGATGGAGCTGAAGTTGGCAAAGGAGACCAGGAACACCGACAGCATGCCCAGCGTACGCGCTGACAAACCGGCGCTGACCTTGCCCAGATCCATCATGGCAACAAACTCGTTGGTCACCAGCTTGGTGGCCATGATGCTGCCAGCCTGCATCGCTTCGGCGGCGGGAATGCCCAGCACCCAGGCCAACGGGTAGAACAGATAACCCATCACGGTCTGGAAGTTCATGCCAAACAGCGCCGTAAACAGGTAGTTGATCAGGGCGATCAGACTGATGAAGCCGATCAGCATGGCACCGACGATCACCGCAACGCTGAACCCGGCCATGATGTATTCGCCCAGCATTTCGAAGAAGTTCTCGCGTGCCGGCGTATGGTGCTGGTCGCCCTCGGCCAGGGCCTCGGCGTCCTTGGCATCCAATTCCGGCTTCTGCAGGGTCACGCTGTCATCCGGCTGATAGGGGTTCAGGATGTTAAGCACGATAAAGGTGCTGAACATGTTGAGCACCAGCGCGGCAACCACGTAACGCGGCTCAATCATCTGCATGTAGGCCCCGACGATCGACATCGACACGGTGGACATCGCGGTGGCGGCCAGCGTGTACATCTGCTTCTCGTTGAGGTGCGGCAGTATGTTCTTGATGGCAATGAAATTCTCGGACTGGCCGACAATCATCGAGCTCACCGCGTTGAACGACTCCAGCTTGCCCATGCCGTTAATGCGCGCCAGCACACTGCCGATACCACGGATGATCAGCGGCAACAGACGCACATATTGCAAGATACCAATCAGCACCGAGATAAAGACAATCGGCATCAGTACTTTGAGGAAGAACGAGAACTGGCCGTCATTGAGCAAGCCACCAAACACGAAGTCGGTGCCCTGGCCGGCAAACTCCAGCAATTTGCCAAACCCATCGGCAAAACCGCCGACAATCGCCAACCCGACTTGCGAATTGAGCATGAACCAGGCGAGCGCCAGTTCAACGACCAGCAGTTGCAGCACGTAGCGAACCTTGACGCTACGCCATGACTTGATATTACCCAGCAGGGCCAGACCGAACACCAGCGCCAGGCCAAGAACAAAGTGTAAATAGACCATATGTGTAACCTGTTATTTGCAGGAGGGAATTGATGCGGCCAATAGTAGTATTCACCGGTCAAAAAAAGCGGCGCATTGTCACATTAATTACTCGTTTTTTCACCACTTTCCCGGAGAAACGTTTTTATTTTCAAGGAATGAGATCTGAAAAAAACAAAACCTTTTAAAACAATGAGATAAAAACGTTTTTCTGTGCTCGATGCAAATGGAAACCCGAGAGACACACTTCGAAACAAATAAAAACGATTGCGCGACTTAATTAAAGATTTATAAATGGATGCATTTGAAAATATATTTAACTGACGCTGAACAATCCGCATTTATATTCAAATCAACATGTAAAACGTTTTTATTATTTGCGTGGTGCGAGTAATTGAAAATAGATATCCGTTCCTCCAATATCACAGCGGCGCCCACGAAAAAGCGGCCCGCAGGCCGCCTTATCCAACGAGATACCGATCTCAGTGCTCACGCGTCTTGTGGAACACCACATCCGGGTGACGCTCCATCGTCAGGTTCAGGTTGACCATGGTGGGCGCGATATAGGTGAGGTTATCGCCACCATCCAGCGCCAGGTTCAACGCACACTTGCGTTCGAACTCGTCGAGCTTCTTCGGATCCTTGCATTCCACCCAACGGGCGGTGCTGACGTTGATCGGCTCGTACAGCGCCTCGACACCGTACTCGCTCTTCAGCCGCGAGACCACGACATCAAACTGCAGCACCCCGACCGCACCGACGATCAGATCGTTGTTCTCGATCGGCCGGAACACCTGCACCGCGCCCTCTTCGGAGAGCTGTACCAAGCCTTTGAGCAGTTGTTTCTGTTTCAGCGGATCCCGCAGGCGAATGCGGCGGAACAGCTCGGGAGCAAAGTTCGGGATGCCGGTGAAACGCATGTTTTCACCCTGGGTAAAGGTGTCACCGATCTGGATGGTACCGTGGTTGTGCAGACCTATGATGTCGCCCGGATAGGCCTCTTCGGCCTGTTCGCGATCCCCGGCCATGAAGGTCACCGCATCGGAGATGTTCACGTCCTTGCCGAGGCGCACATGGCGCATCTTCATGCCCTTCTCATACTTGCCGGAGACCACGCGCATGAAGGCGATGCGGTCGCGGTGCTTGGGATCCATGTTTGCCTGGATCTTGAACACGAAGCCGGAAAACTTCTCTTCAGTAGCCGCGACGGTCCGGCTGTCGGTGGTGCGCGGCATCGGCGACGGCGCCCATTCGGTCAGGCCATCGAGCATATGATCGACGCCGAAGTTGCCTAACGCGGTACCGAAGAACACCGGCGTCATCTCGCCGTTACGGAACGCCTCCAGATCGAACTGATGGGAGGCGCCCTGCACCAGCTCCAGCTCCTCACGCAACTGGCCAATCAGATCCTCGCCCACCGCCTGATCCAGCGCCGGATTATCCAGCCCCTTGATGATGCGCTTCTCCTGGATGGTGTGCCCCTGGCCGGACTGATACAGATAAATCTCGTCCTTGTACAGGTGGTACACCCCCTTGAACAACTTGCCGCAGCCAATCGGCCAGGTAATGGGGGCGCAGAGGATCTTCAGTTCGTTCTCGACTTCGTCCAGCAACTCCATCGGATCGCGGATTTCACGGTCCAGCTTGTTCATGAACGTCAGGATCGGCGTGTCGCGCAGACGGGTGACCTCCATCAGCTTGCGGGTCCGGTCTTCAACCCCCTTGGCCGCATCGATGACCATCAGACAGCAGTCGACCGCCGTCAGCGTACGATAGGTATCTTCGGAGAAGTCTTCGTGGCCCGGGGTATCCAGCAGGTTAACCAGGCAGTCGTTATAGGGGAACTGCATCACCGAGGTGGTGACCGAGATGCCCCGCTCCTTTTCCATCTCCATCCAGTCCGACTTGGCATGCTGGCCCGAGCCGCGGCCCTTGACGGTTCCGGCGCGCTGGATGGCGTTTCCGAACAGCAGCACCTTCTCGGTGATGGTGGTCTTACCCGCATCGGGGTGCGAAATGATGGCGAAGGTGCGGCGCTTGCCGACCTCGTTCAGGAACTCAGACATGAAACCGTCCCGTAAACTGGCTATGACTCAAGGAATTTGGCCGCGGATTATAAACCCAAGGGCAGTTTTTGCCCAAGTAAATGACGCGCTTCGCCACCGGCAGAAACCTGCTACCATGCTGACAGAGCCTCTCGACGACCGATGGCAGGGCAGAATGACAACAAGGCACTGGTTTCACATCGCTCTACTCGCTCTGGGCTGCCTGCTGGATAATGCGGCCCAGGCGGCGTTGCGCATCGGTGTCAGTTTTGCCATTCCCCCCTATGTGATTGCCGACGAAGATCGCGGCATCGAGATCGAGCTGTTACGCGCCGCGCTGGTCGACTCCCCTGAACCCCTGCAGGTGCTCTATCTGCCATTGGCCCGTAGTTTCCAGATGCTGGAGAGCGGTGAGCTGGACGGTATGCTGAACCTGCGCCCAGGCATGGTAGACGGCGTACACTACAGCCAGCCGGTGCTGACCTTTCGCAACATGGTGATCACCAGCGAGACGCGCTGGCCGGCCGGCAGCCTGCAACGGCTAACGGATCTTCGCCAGCTCAAAATATTGGCGTTCCAGCGGGCAAGAGAGATCCTGGGCCGTGATTTTACCTCTGCCGTCGCGGCCGCCCCCTATTACGCCGAGACAGCCAAACAATCACTGCAAGTCCGGCAACTGCTGCGCGGCCGTATCGATGCCGTCGTCATGGAGCGCCGCATCTTTGATTATTATCTGCATGACGCGGCCAGCAGTGGTCAGTATCTGAGTCATGAGGTGAACCAACGCTTCGTCAAGCATGACCTGTTCCCGCCCACGGACTACTGTTTTGCTTTTCGTAGCCAAAGCATACGCGATCGTTTCAACCGCAATTTGGCCCGGCTGCGCGCGAATGGCGAATTTGCCCGCATCCTGGCCCGTTACGGCGTGAGTGAATGACCTGCCGCTGCCGGAATCATCCTGGCTGCCGGCTCGGGGCTGAGTCAAGCAGCATGCTCCAGACCGTCAGGCCATGCCTGCGACGAACGGACGGAGCATAAATCACGACAGCAGCCGCAGCGCCCTCAGAGCCAGCCCCCGGCCGACGTTTGACCCGCAACGGCTAGCACCCGATTCACTATCTGATTACCGCGACCGACGCTGGCGCCGGTGATACCCCAGTCCTACGGCAGCCGCCAGCACGCCGGAGAGGGCGGCCGCCCCCAATGCCCAGCGCGGGCCCCATGCGTTGGCAACATGTCCCAACAACGGCGCGCCAAGCGGCGTGCAACCCATCAGGATCGCCATGCGGATGGCCATCACGCGGCCACGCAATTCGGCGGCCGTGGTCAACTGCATCAGACTGTTACTGGCATTATTGAATGTCACCGCCGCCATCCCGACCGGAACCAGTGCAAGTGCAAACCAGCCATAACCCGGTGCCAGGGCAGCCAATAGACAGCAGCCACCAAAGCAAGCCGCCGAGATGATCAACTGGGAAAAACTCAAGCGTTCTCGCCCCGCCGCCAGCAGGGCGCCCGTTACCGTGCCTAACGCCATGACGGAGGAGAGCAAGCCAAAGCCGCTGGCATCGGTATCGAAGGCCAGCACCGCCATCGTCGAGATGAAGATCGGGAAGTTGAGGCCGAAGGTGCCGATCAAAAACAGCATCATCGACATGGCCCGCAGATCCTCGCGCCGCCAGACCAGTTGAAATCCCTCCAGCAGCCCGCCGTGCCGGCGCGAGGCGCGAGCCTGAACATACAGTTGCGACGGATTCAACGCCCAGAGTGACAGCAGCACAGCGATAAACGACAGGCCGTTACAGATAAACGCCCAGCCAGTGCCCAATGAGGCGATCACCATCCCCGCCACGGCAGGCCCAATCAGACGCGCCAGATTGAACGAGGTCGAGTTGAGGGAAACGGCATTCGGTAGCTCGGCCGCAGCGACCAATTCACCGACAAAAATCTGCCGGGCTGGCGCATCAAATGCGCTGGCACAACCCAGCAACAGGGCGAACAGATAGACCTGCCACAGTTCTACCCAGCCGCCAAGGGTCAGTATCCCCAACCCGAGTGCCAGCAGCCCGGAGAGTGCCTGAGTCCACATCAGCAGCGAACGCAATGGCACGCGGTCGGCCATCAGCCCGGTCCAGGGTAACAACAGCAACTGAGGGCCAAATTGCAGGGCCATCACAATACCGACCGCAGCGGCATCGTTGTCGGTCAGTTGCGTCAGCACCAGCCAGTCCTGCGCCGCACGCTGCATCCAGGTGCCGATATTCGACACCAGGGCGCCTAGCGCCCAAATACGATAATTGGTGGTCTGTAGCGAACGAAACATGCTCGACCAGGGTGTACCGGCCACGGGTTACTCCCGAAACACAACGACTGTGCGCAGAGTAAACCGCCAAATGTCCCCGCTGTCGAGCTTCACCACGCCACAAACAAATACGCCCGGCTAGTCGGCCGGGCGCCTGGTTCACGTCAAGACGCGTTACAACACCTCAGCAAGATTTCCCTTGGTTTCGAGCCACTCGCGACGATCGGCAGAACGCTTCTTCGCCAGCAGCATGTCCATCATTTGCAACGTGCTCTCGGTCTCATCCAGCGTCAGTTGCACCAACCGGCGCGTGTTCGGATCCATGGTGGTCTCGCGCAGCTGTTTGGGGTTCATCTCACCCAGGCCTTTAAAGCGAGTGACCTGCGGTGTTCCGCGCTTCTTCTCGGCTCGCAGCCGCTCCAGCACCCCCTCCTTCTCGCTTTCGTCGAGGGCATAGTAAACCTCCTTACCCAGGTCGATACGATACAGCGGCGGCATGGCCACATAGACATGACCGCGCTCCACCAGCGGCCGGAAGTGACGCATGAAGAGCGCACACAGCAGGGTGGCGATGTGCAATCCGTCAGAGTCGGCGTCAGCAAGAATGCAGACCTTGCCGTAACGCAGATCGGAAAGATCGTCAGAGTCCGGATCCAGGCCGATGGCAATCGAGATGTTATGCACTTCATCGGAGGCCAACACCTCCGACGCATCGACCTCCCAGGTATTCAGGATCTTGCCACGCAGCGGCATGATGGCCTGAAACTCCCGGTCCCGAGCCTGCTTGGCGCTGCCCCCTGCCGAGTCCCCTTCGACGAGGAACAACTCGCCTTGCATCGGATCGGAACAGGCACAATCCGTCAATTTGCCTGGCAGTGCCGGGCCCTGGGTGACCTTTTTACGCACCACCGTTTTGGCCGCACGCAAACGCCGCTGGGCACTGCTGATGCACAATTCGGCAATCTGGGTGCCGGCATCGATATTGGCGTTCAGCCACAAGCTGAAGGCATCTTTGACAACACCGGAGACAAACGCCGCACACTGCCGAGACGACAGCCGCTCCTTGGTCTGACCGGCGAATTGCGGATCCTGGATCTTGACCGACAGAATGTAGGCACAGCGATCCCAGATGTCCTCCGGGGTCAGTTTGACGCCGCGCGGTAACAGATTGCGCAATTCGCAGAACTCGCGCATCGCATCCAGCAATCCCTGGCGCAAGCCATTGACATGGGTGCCGCCCTGAATCGTCGGGATCAGGTTAACGTACGACTCAGAAAGGCTCTCCCCCCCCTCCGGCAACCAGCACAATGCCCAGTCGACTGCCGAATGTTCAGCGCTGAGACTGCCGGTAAACGGGGCGTCAGGCAGCGTCACCACCTCTTTGAGGGTGTCCGTCAGGTAATCGCGTAGACCATCTTGATAACACCACTCCTGCTGCTCGCCACTTTGCTTGTCCGTAAAGCTGATCGTCAGGCCTGGGCAGAGCACGGCCTTGGCCTTCAACAGGTGCACCAGGCGGCTGACAGCAAATTTGGGCGAATCGAAATAACTGGCATCCGGCCAGAAACGCACTCGCGTCCCGGTCGTCCGCCGGCCGCAGGTGCCGGTTATTGCCAACTCGCTGGCCTTGTCGCCATTCTCGAATGCCATCTCGTACACCTGGCCGTCACGTTTCACCGTGACCTCGACCCGGGTCGACAACGCATTGACCACCGAGATGCCCACCCCGTGCAGCCCACCAGAGAACTGATAGTTTTTGCCGGAGAATTTACCGCCCGCATGCAGCTTGCAGAAGATCAGCTCAATGGCCGGCACCCCCTCTTCCGGGTGGATATCGACTGGCATGCCTCGACCATCATCAATGACTTCAAGGGACTGATCGTCATGCAAGATGACCTGAATGCTGCGCGCATGCCCGGCCAGCGCTTCGTCGACACTGTTGTCGATGACTTCTTGTCCCAAATGGTTCGGACGGCTGGTGTCGGTATACATGCCGGGACGACGACGCACGGGTTCGAGGCCCTTGAGGACCTCAATGGCATCTGCCTGATAGTTGCTGCTGCTCATGTCGGGGCTTCTGCTGAAGTTAAATGTTGAAGAATCTTACAATTTCCGGGCAGTAATGCTCAAATCCGATGAAGGCGTGATTACCCCCGGCCTCGAGGGTAACACGACCCGCAGCGTAGTAGGCACATGCCTGACGATAATCGAGGACCTCATCACCCTGTTGCTGCAGCAACCAGAATCGTTCGGGATGCTGCAACGTGGCCACATCCAACGACGCCAACTGCTGGATATGCTCCGGCAACAAAGCATAGTGAACCCCGGTATAAGGATTGATCTGGGGCCCCAAAAACCGGGATAGCAAATACTGCGGATGCACCGCCGGATTGATCACCACGGCTTGCAAGCCAAAGCGCTCGCTGGCACAGGTACTCCAGAACCCTCCCAGCGAACTGCCGACCAGGCCCACCTCCCCCTGCGGTAATGCCGAGGCGATCAGGCGGCAAATCATGTCCCAGGCTTGCAGCGGCGTATCAGGCAATGTCGGCCGCAGGTAGGTGATTCCAGGGTGGTGGCGGGAAAGATATTCCCCGAGCAGGCAGGCCTTGGCTGAGCGCCCTGATGACTGGAAACCGTGCAGGTAGATGAGTGTCGCCATCAATATCCGGTCGCCGCACCATCCGGCACGAAATGCCCGTCAGGCAGACGATGAACCTGTGTCTCGATGCGGCCGTCCGGATAAAGCTGCAGATAACGCCACCCCGGCCCCTTGGTATCGAGACCAAAATCACGGCTCAGGGGTTCAAACTGGATACAGGTGGACGGCGACGAAATAAAACGTACCCCGTTGTGCTCCAGATCGGTTTCCTGGTGTACGTGCCCGCACAGCACCAGGCGGGCGTTTGGAAAACGTCCCAGCAATCCGAGCAGGTCACTGCCATTTTTCAAATCGTGCTGGTCCAGCCAGGTACTGCCGACCGGAAAGGTGTTGTGATGCAGACAGATGACACTATAACGCGCCGGCTCACTGCTCAGACACTGCTCCAAGAAACTCATTTGCTCCGGCTTCAGCCAGCCATGGGGCACACTATAGACCTGGGTATCCAGAAGCAGAATCTGCCACCCTGGCAACAATACCTGCCGCGCCGGGCTGATACCAAAGTCCGGCATCACACGGCGCATCAGGGGGCCGTCATCATGGTTACCCGGCAACCAGAATACCGGGCGTCCCAACGGACGGACCATATCGGCAAATCGGGAATAGGAGGCCGTGCTGTAATCCTGCGACAAGTCACCCGTCGCCAGAATCAAATCGAACGCAGCCTTTTGTGCCTGCACAGCATCGAGAACCGCCTGGAAGCTATCGGCGGTACGAATGCCCAGCAGTTGTCCCTCCGCCTGGGCAAAGAGATGAGTGTCCGTGATCTGGAGCAGGCGAATCGGTTGGTCGCCGCCCCCGGCTGCAAGCGTAACGGTGTCCACTGGGGCTAGTTCTTTCGTATTTAGTCCACAACAAAGGTAAAGGCACCGTAGCCATGGGCGAGACAGAAGCGTAACCATTCACCGAGGAAGTGGTTGCACTGCTCTTTCTCATTCCTGTGGTGCATCTTCGCATTAGGATAATGATAACTGGGCTGCAAGCGTGAAATCTGCTGACTGACACACACTTCGGCCATCCGTGCATCATGATACAACCTAACCTGCAGGTAGGCGCGAAGATAATGTGGCAAATTTTCGTTATTTTGTGACACCTCCACCAAAGTCGTGAAGCGACTCTCTTCGAGAACGCGTAACGTAAACCTCAGTCCGTCTGCGGCACAAAAGCAATATCCCTGTTGCTCGAATGCCTGCTTCGGCAATAATTTCATTAGCCCCATGTAGTTAATTTCACAAATTCGGTGCAAATCGACCAAATCTGGTACATGACGGCGCCGCGCGGTGATCACGCGCAAACTCCCCAGTCACGCCGCACCTCATCCAGATGCAGCTGCAACCACTGCAAGGCGATGACCGTCGCCGCGTTATCAATGCGGCCGCTCTCGACCCAGCGATACGCCTGTTCACGACTGACGACATGCACCCGGATGTCTTCACCCTCTTCCGCCAGGCCATGCAGGCCTGATGCCAGACGGCTATCTACCTCGCCGATAAATACGTCGATGCGTTCTGTGGTCCCGCCGGGGCTGACCAGATAGCTGAGCGCGAAACGGCTGCGTCCGATGCTCAGGCCCGCCTCCTCAGCCGCCTCGCGTTCGATCACTTCATCCGACGCCTCACCTGGCTCAATGATGCCGGCGACCATCTCAAGCAGCCATGGCGAGCGTTTGCCATCCACGGCACCGATTCGAAATTGCTCCAGCAGCACGACAGTATCCTGGCTTGGGTCATATGGCAGCATGGCGGCGGCATGACCGCGCTCGAACAATTCGCGGGTGAGCGGCGCCGACCAGCCGCCAGCAAATAGCCGATGGCGCAAGGTATAGCGATTCATTCGGAAAAACCCCTTGAAGCAGGTCTCCTGTTGCAGGATTTCGACATCGGCAGCAGAGAAATGGGGTTCAGGCAAAGAATAGACTTCAGACATGAGCGACTCCGTTACACAACAGCCCAACGGCCAGCATGAGTTCGGAAGGGTAACCTTAACAAGTGATGAATGGCACATGTCACGGCAGTTTTTTTTTGCCACAAAATCACTATATTAATGGCACCCCAGCGTTTTTTTCTTACACTCGTTACACTCAGAACATGAGTTGCCATCGACAGGGCCTGCAGGCCACCAGCAGATCGGCTCCCTGCGGCTTCACGGAGAATAAAAGATTATGAAAATGCGATTCTTGTCTGCCCTCGTGATATTCGGCCTTAGCAACGCCGCCAGCGCAGAGAACCTGCTCGACATTTACCGACAGGCGCAAGGAAAAGATCCTCAGTTGCAACAAGCCAAGGCACAACGCGACGCGGCGTTTGAGAAGATCAACGAAACTGACGCCGCCAACCTGCCACAAATCAACCTCGGCGCAGATGCCAATTATCTGAAAACCAACCAGAACGACGTTAAAACCGCGGGCTCGGCCGGAGCATCCATCGGTTTGTCCCAGTCACTGTTCCGTCGCAGCAACTGGCTGAACAGCGATATCACAGCCAAACAAGCAACGCAGAGCGACGTCAACTATAACCTGGAGCAACAGTCGCTGATTCTGCGTACGGCCAACGCCTATTTTGCCGTGCTCTCAGCCAAGGACACTCTCGAATATGTCAAGGCGAATCAGGAAGCGCTGAAGCGCCAACTGGAAGAGACCCAACAACGTTATAACGTCGGCATGACCGCCATTACTGACGTACACGAAGCGCAGGCGGCCTATGATCTGGCCACCGCCGATGTCATTACTGCCGAGAATAATCTGACCAACAGCTATGAAGGCCTGCGTCAGCTGACTGGTAGTGAATATAAAACCCTGGATGTTCTGGATACCCAACGTTTCAGTCCTGCGGCGTTGAGTGACGGTTCTGATGTCTGGATGAAGCGAGCTGAAGATGGCAATCTCTCCTTGAATCTGCAACGCATCAACAAGGACATTGCCAAACAGCAGATTGACTTGGCCAAGACCGGTCATGAACCCACGGTGGATCTGACTGCCAGCCTCGGTTCAACCTACACCGATTACAAAAATACCGGCGCCAGCTATGAAGATGGTACCCTGAATTCAGCGAATGTCGGCGTACAGTTCAATATGCCACTCTACAGCGGTGGTGCCATTGACTCTCGAGTCAAGCAAGCCCAGTTCAACTTCGTGGCGGCCAGCGAGAGTCTGGAACAAACCTACCGCAGCGTGCAAGCCGATCTCTATCGTGGCTATAACGACGTCACGGCCGCCATCGGCTCGGTTAACGCCTATCAGCAATCCGTAGTCTCGGCGGAGAGTGCGTTAACCGCCACGCGCGCCGGATATGAAGTAGGCACCCGGACCATCGTCGATCTGCTGGACGCAACGCGGAACCTCTATTCTGCCAAACAGATGCTGTCCGCGGCGCGCTACAACTTCATTCTCAAGCAATTACAACTCAAACAGATTGCCGGAACCTTGCAAGAACAGGATCTGGTCGACGTTAACAGCGGTCTGGCAAAAGGCTAAGTCCGCCACGCTCTTCCTTCCCCAGGGCGCCGATGGCGCCCTTCTTATTTTCAAGCCTTTGCTCGCATTTTTACTCAATCTTGTTGAGTGTTTTTCGCACTTTGGAGCCTGATCGCGTTTTCTGGGGTTGGTAACCGGTTAACATTCATGCAACCGATTCATTTTATTGAAGCTTGTGCTTGTTGAAGGAGGCACATATGGGCTTGTGGGACAAGGCAAAACAACTGTTTGGGCAGGGACAACCCTCTGGCAATCTGCATCATGTTACCGAGCAGGATCATCACAACGCCATCATCAAAGAACGTCGCGATCTGTGCAGCGGGGTAGACGACGAACCACAAGAGCAGACGGTCCGTCGCGATAATGCCCGCGACATCTGTTTTGTCGGCTGGCAAATCTGCAATGTCGAGGAACGGCATAACAAGGATGACCGCCGTCTGGCCTACTTGAAACTCTTCCAGACCCGTACCGATAAATTTGTCTGCCAGCGCATGACACTGATTGATGACGAAGAGAAAAAGTACGAAGCCGCCACGGTCGAAGATCTGGAAGGCATCAAACGCTTCTTCGGTGAAGATAGTCTGGCTCTGGCCTTGTACATCATGCTGGATCGGCAATTGAACGAGTTGCAAAAGACGGCCTGACCAGCCCACCTTTTTTAGTCGTCTTCAGTCGAATAAAAAGGCCGGTGTCGATGACACCGGCCTTGGTTTGTTTGTGCCAACGCGGCGGGCTATCAGTCGCCGTCCCGCTCGCGGATGGTTTGAATAATCGCACTGGTTGAACAGCCGTTTTCAAAATTCAACACCCGGACTTCACCGCCATTGGCCACCACTTCTTCATAGCCGGCGATCTGTTCTGGTTGATAGTCACCGCCTTTGACCAGCAGATCCGGCAGGACATTGGCGATCAGGCGGCGCGGGGTATCCTCACTGAACGGCACCACCCAATCCACGGCACCTAATGCGGCCAGCACCGTCATGCGGCGATCGACAGGATTCACCGGCCGTCCCTCCCCCTTCAAACGGCGCACCGAGTCGTCGTCATTCACGGCGACGATCAAACGATCGCCCAGTTCGCGAGCCTGTTGCAGGTAGGAAACATGCCCGGCATGCAGAATGTCAAAACAACCGTTAGTCATCACGATCGATTCCCCCCGACGACGGGCGGCGTCGACTGCAACCAGCAGTTGCTGCTCACTTAACACACCAAAACCGGCATCGGCATCGATGTGCAGCGCCTGCGCCAATTCCAGCGGACTGACCGTGGAGGTGCCCAGTTTGCCGACCACGATTCCCGCGGCCGTATTGGCCAAAGCACACGCCTGGGGCAAGGTCATGCCTGCCGCCAGCGATGCAGCCAAGGTGCCAATGACCGTATCCCCGGCCCCGGTAACATCAAACACTTCATGCGCCTGCGCGGGCAAGTGCAGCTCAGGCTGTCCTCGCTGCAGCAAGGTCATGCCATGCTCGGAACGCGTCACCAGCAATGCCTGCAACTGATAACGTTCAATCAACGCCTGGCCCTTGGCGACCAGATCCGCCTCGTCAATCACCTTGCCGACCACCGCCTCGAATTCGGACATATTGGGCGTGAGCAAAGTTGCACCGCTGTACTTGGCAAAGTCGGTGCCTTTGGGATCGACCAGCACAGGAATACCCGCGTCTTTGGCCAACGCGATCATGTCGCGCACCTCATGCAGCGCGCCTTTGGCATAGTCCGATAGAATCAGCAACTTGCATTGTTTCAGTCGCTGTCTCATCTGCTCCAGCAACGGTGCAGCATCGACACCGGCGAAGCTCTCCTCAAAATCCAGCCGCAGCAGTTGTTGATTGCAACTCATGACCCGCAATTTGGTGATAGTCGGCCGCTCGCTGGACTGGATACAGGCCATCTCGACCCCCAGCGCCGTCAGCTCCTGCTCCAGCAGGTCAGCCGCCTCATCCTCACCGGTAAAACCTGACAACACAGCGTGGGCACCCAGCGCGGCGATATTCAGCGCGACGTTAGCCGCCCCACCGGGACGCACCTCATTGTGCTCTACCTTGACAACCGGCACCGGTGCCTCAGGTGAAATCCGTTTGGCTGAGCCAGACCAGTAGCGATCCAGCATCACATCACCCACAACCAATACGTGGGCTTGAGAAAAATCGGGCAGTGAGACCTTCATCTTGTTTACTCTGACAACCAAATTGGTCGCCATTCTAGCACACAGAATGGTGTCGATTCGCCACTACGGCATGACTTCTGCTAACATGCTCGGCGTTTTACCCTCTCTGGAGTCGACTGCCATGGGTCCTGTACACACCCCACCCTTGACCATCGCCTACTTGCATCCTAAATATTGGCCACTTTGGATAGGTCAGGCCCTGCTCTGGTTGCTAGTCCAGTTGCCCTACGGTTGGCAAATGCGCCTTGGCAAGGCGCTCGGACGCTTCAGCATGCGCCTGCAACCGCGTCGTGTCGCGATTGCCCAGCGCAATCTGCAACTGGCGATGCCGGAGCTGGATGAACCGGCACGGGCAGTGTTATTGCGACAGAACTTCGAGAGTGTGGGCTGTGCCATCTTCGAAACAGGGATGGCCTGGTTCTGGTCCGACCAGCGTATGCGAAAATTCATGCAGGTTGAGGGCGAAGAACATCTGCGCGCCGCATTGGCCGGCGGTCATGGCATCCTGCTGCTCTCCTGTCATTTTTTGACGCTGGAGTTGAACGCGCGCATGTTCGGCCTGTTGCAGGCTGGTGTCGGCGTTTATCGTCCCAATGACAACCCGGTACTCGAATTTGCACAGGTGCGAGGACGCACCCGCTCCAACAAATATCTGCTCGATCGGCGTGACGTCAAAGGCATGATCAAGGCGCTGCGCCAAGGCGAAGCCTTGTGGTATGCCCCCGATCATGACTACGGTCGCCACGCCAGTGTCTTTGTGCCGTTCTTCGCCGTGCAGGACAGTGCCACCATCACCGGAACCGCCACTTTGGCACGCGTGAAAGGCGTCCGCGTCATGCCCTGCTACACGCTGCGCCTGCCGGAACATGCCGGCTATCGTCTGGTTCTTGAGGCGCCATTGGCTAACTTCCCTACCGGCGACGACATAGCCGACGCCACCCTGAGCAACCAAGTGATCGAAAGGGCCATCCGGCAAGCGCCCGAGCAATACATGTGGTTACACCGCCGGTTTAAGACACAACCGGACAAGCAAAGCCCCAGCCGCTACTGAGCCAGTGTCCTGGCGGTGTCATCGCATTACCAGGACACTCATCTGCTAACAACTTTGTTAATATGAATCAAGGCGTTATCTATTCCATTTTCTTGTTTAGCCGCCGTTAAGCTTCACCCACCAGACGACCGGGATGTTGAACTACCGTTTACTTTTCACTAGCTAGAGTGACCTCACCACCTGCGATGACCGGCTGCTTCCGGCATCGCGCATTCTGGAGGACACCAAGCATGAAAAAAGCATCAACCCTTTGTCTGACCATCCCCGCCCTGCTGGTCGCGGGCACCGCCTCTGCTGCCACCGTGTACGATCAGAACGGCAGCAAACTGGATCTCTATGGTCGCGCTACCGGCATGTATTACGGTTCAGACAACGACGAGTTAAGCGGCGATCAGAGCTATTTCCGTCTTGGCCTGAAAGGTGAAACCGCCATCAACAGCGAGTTGAGCGGTATCGGCCAGGTGGAATACAACCTCCCAACCTCCGGCAGCGACAACGATGAGCTGCGTCTGGGTTATGCCGGCCTGCGCCACGCGACCTTCGGTCAGTTGACTTACGGCCGGCAGGACGGCCTGTTCTCCATGGTTAACGACTATACCGACGTACTGCCAGAGTTCGGTGGCGATGGCCTCGGCAAAGGCACCGAAGTCTTTGGCACCGGTCGTACCAACGGCCTGTTCAAGTACGCCTTCAACTACAACGGCGTCACACTCGGCCTGCAATACACAGGGAAAAATGATCCGCAAAACAACGATACCAGCAAATGGATGCTGGGAAGCGATGCCGGTTACGCCGTCGGTCTGTCCTATGACGCGCCCATCGGTCTGAGTATCGCCACCGTTTATAACCGCGCCGGCAAGACCGACGATCAGAAGCAAAATGCCACGTTTGGCGGTCAGGATGATGCCCAGCTGACCGGTGTCGGTGTGCGCTATAACGCTAACAACCTGTATGCGGCCGCGACCTATTCCGAGGGCCGTGACCATTACGCAATCGGTGATGGCTATGCCCACAAGAGCCGGGGTTACGAGGCCGTGGTTCAGTACACTGTCGCCGACAAGTTTGTCCCCGGCCTGGCCTATGTCCGCTCCGAGGTCAAGGATGCCAGCCAGAACATTGACGACAAGGCTAACGAATACGTCAGCGTGAATGCCGCGTATCACTTCAATGACAACTTCCAAAGCTATGTCGACTACCGTATCAACATGCTGGATGACAACAGCTTCACCCAGACCTATGGCATCAATACCGATGATGTGGTGGCTGTCGGCATGCGCTACGACTTCTAACCGTCACCCCACCTGACAAAGCCGGCCCTCGTGCCGGCTTTTTCGTCGGTGGTCGCCAGATTCGATCGCTCGCACACTCGCGCATTGCCAAAAGGGATTCCATGCCGATTCGTTCCTGAGCTGGTGTATTCTAGCGACTGACGCCTTATCTTCATTGCGGAGCCCCGACCCTATGCCGGAACTAGCGATCAATCCCTGGTTGAGCCTATGGCGCTACCCGCGCCGGACGTTTCGCCATCTGCTGGATGAGGCGCCCGGTTACAACGTGCTGACACTGGCATCCTTGACGGGTATCGCCGCCGCCCTCGGACAAGCCAGTGGACATGGCCTTGGCAGCCAGGTCGCATTGTGGCCACTATTGGCCATCTGCCTGCTGCTGGGACCCTTGATGGGGCTGGCGGAGCTCTGGATTGGCAGTTGGCTGTTAAGCCGTATCGGTCGTTGGCTGGGAGGAGAAGCCGACAGCGCCGAAATGCGTACCGTCATGGCCTGGTCGGGCTTACCGAATGTGTTGGGACTCGTGACCTGGGGGGGGATGATTGCCGAGCTCGGCATTCTGGTCTTCGCCCCGCGCTCTCCTGAGCTGATGCAATCACTGGCACAGCATAAAGGCTTTGTCATCGCGGCGGCCTTGCAACTGCTACTGGGTATCTGGTCGCTCTGGCTGCTGTGCATCGGCGTTTCCGAGGCACAGCGTCTGCCGATGCTCAAGGCCTTGCTGAATCTGTTACTGACGGCCATGGCCGCGCTGGTGCTGTTATCCCCCATCAAATTGTTGCTGGACCAGCTATTGGCATGAGCGACTGGCATCTGTATCTGATCCGCGACCGGGATCAGCGCCTATATACCGGCATCAGTCGGGATGTCGAACGGCGCCTGGTCATGCACCAGAACGGCACCGGGGCCCGCGCGTTGCGGGGTCGTGGCCCGTTGACGCTGGTTTGGCGTAGCGCCGTCATCTCGCACCGCGAAGCCCTGCGTCTGGAATATGCCATCAAACAATGGCCCAAGGCCCGCAAGGAGGCTCTGATCCGCGGCGAAGTCGGCCTTCCGGAATTAGCATGATGCCCTCTGAATCACCACGCCGCTGGCTATTGCAAAAACTGACCGACAGCTGTCGTCGCCAGCAGGTTTCACTTGGCGATGAGGTGTGGCAGTTGGATGATCTGTTGCGCTTGATCGAGTTCACCGCCCGCTCCGCCGCTACCTTTTCCCAGTCCTGCCAGGTCTGGTGCGAGAGCCTGCCACTGCTGGGTAGCGAATGGTATCCACAGTGGCAACAACACGATCTCGCCCTGTTGATCCGCTTTGAGCCTTTGGTGCCAGAGCCGGATCCCGAACCCTTGTGGTGGCTGCTCCAGCTGTGGCACCTCAGCGTTCAGGAAAACGGCGCCCAGTGGCGGCTGGAGTGGCCACAGCGGATGCGCACGGAAACCGAAGTTGTGCCGTTGCACTTGCTGGCCGCCAGTTACGGCCGACGACCAGCCCTGCATCTGACACTGAGTGCCAACACGTCGCAACCGAACGTCAGCTGGCAACCGTTGCATGGCGCCTTGCTCACCGTATTGCACCGCCTGCATCGCCTCGGCGCACAACCCCGCGGTTTGCTGGAACGGGTAAAACAGCTTCTGGAGCAGACACTGCCGCGGCAGCCCTCGCTCCAGGAGTTGGCACTGCAGCTACAACTGCCAGTGCGCAGTCTGCAACGGCAGTTACACTCCTTCGGCACCACTCACTCCACCTTGCTGGAGGATGTGCGCCGTAACCGCGCCGTCAGTCTGTTGTGTCATGAACAGTACAGCGCGACTCAGGTTGGCTTGCAACTTGGCTATCAGGATGCCCCCAGTTTTCAGCGCGCCTTTCGCCGCTGGTTTGGCATGACGCCGGGCCGCTATCGGCAACGCTACTTTGAACATGATGACTCCGGGGCTCTGCCTGCCGTATCGCTCTACTACGCATTGAATCAGCTGCAGCAGCACAGTTTGCGCCAATACAGTGGTGCGCGGATCTGGATCTGTTTGCACAACCGCGCCTTTGATAAGTCCGTCCAGGTATTGTGTGAAGACAAGGATGGTATCTGGCGCCCCTATGCCGCGACCTTTGAACGCTTCCTGGCTGCGGATATCGAGCTGTGGTCGACCCCCTCCTTGCCGGTCCATGATCCCTTGCGTTTTCGTATCGAATACCGCGTTGGCGGCGAATTGCATCTCGATAATAACGGCGGCCTAGATTATTGCCTGGATGCCCCTGTGCTGTTAGGCAGCTATGCCGCCGTATGTCATCAGCTGATCCGGTTGCCCACCACAGGGCATCCGCAGTGGCTGGTGCGCCTGTTTACCCGCTCCGATTGGCCCAGAGCCGAAGCCGTCTGGAACAGCTCTCATGGCGAAGTCCGCCAACGGATGAGTGCGGAACGCTGCGGCCCGGCCTGGAGCTGGTATTGCCAGCTTAACCCGCCAGACCAGGAGACACCGGTCTGGTTCGAATTTGGCAGCGAGCAACACAACCGCCTCGTGCTGGATAATGGCGGCGAAGGGTTTCTCCCACCAAGACTGTAGCCAACAGGAGCCTGATCACACTTTGCAGGCTTGGCATTACACGCCAATGCTCTGGCGCATAATGCTAATTCGATTCCAGTGAAGATGAATAAAATCAGCACACCCGTTCATGTCAATGGAATAAAAAAATGCAAAAAAACCGAACCATAAAGCTTGGAACCCTCGCATCCGCCATCATTATTGCGTTATCTGGCTGCGGTAACGACAACAGCAGCACAACCAATCCGCATCCTGATCGCCATGTTGCCTCTCCTGACTGGCGCGATCAGATAATCTATTTCCTGATGATTGACCGTTTTAACGACGGTGATAGCAGCAACAACGATCAGGGCACTGGTGAATACGATCCCAGCAGCGACAAGAAATTCAGCGGAGGGGATCTGCTCGGGGTACAACAGAAACTCGATTACATTGCCGGGCTTGGCGCCACAACCGTCTGGACAACACCGCCTGTCGCCAATCAGTGGTGGGATCCGGCACAGAACTACGGGGGCTATCACGGCTATTGGGCGCGGGATCTGCAAAAAGTGGATGAGCACTTTGGCGATCTGGCCAGTTACCAGGCTCTTGCCAGCGGGTTGCACCAGCGTGGCATGTATCTGATTCAGGATGTGGTGGTAAACCATCTGGGTAACTTCTTTACCTACAGCGGCAACTATGACCCGGCGCAACCCTGTCAAGGCTTTGAGTTGATCCCCGGCGCGCTCGCCGCAGGACAAACCTTGCCACCGCCGCTGAATCTGAATGACTGCAACAGTACGGAGGCTCAGCAGGCGGCGATCTACCACTGGACCCCGGCCATTGCGGATCATAACAACACAACGCAACAATTTACCTACCAGCTGTCGGACCTGGACGATCTCAATACCAGCACACCGGCGGTACGCGACTATCTCAAACAAAGCTATCGTTACTGGATAGATCAGGTCGGCGTCGATGCCTTCCGGGTCGATACCGTCAAGTTTGTTGAGCATGACTTCTATAACGACTTCTTTCACGGCAGCGACGGCATCCTGGCCAAGGCCAAAGAGACGGGACGTAACGACTTCTTGAGCCTCGGTGAGATCTTCGAAGCCTCGACCGCCTACCACACCGAAGGGGAAGAGAAGCTGATTGCCTACCTGGGTACCAAAGAGAAACCCGAACTGGAATCGGTGCTTAACTTCCCGCTGCAAGCCACCATGAGCCAGGTTTTTGCCGGTGGCAAACCCACCGCCGAGCTCGGCTTCCGCTTGCGCAAAATGATGGAGATGTACCCGGATCCGTATCGACTGGGTAACTTCATCGAAAACCATGATATGGCTCGTCTGCTGGCTCAGGCCAGCCAGGATGACCTCAAACAGTCATTGTTCACTCTGCTGACCCTGCCAGGGATCCCTGTGCTGTATCAGGGCACGGAACAAGCCTTTACCGGCTATCGCGATGCCATGTTCAGCGGCGGCTATCGCGAAGATGGACAACAGCTTGACTCTTTCAACTCCGATTCCGACATGTACCGCTTCATCCAGAAGCTGACCACACTGCGCCACGAGTATAAAACGCTGTCGCGAGGGGATTTGACCATCCTGGCCGAGGAGAGTGCCGGTGCAGGTGCCTTTGCCTACCGGCGCCAACTGGATGACACTCGCTTGCTCATCATCCTCAATACCGCCAGTCAGCCGGTTCTGCTCAATCACATGCTCACAGGTCTGGGTGCCGGCAGCCGACTGCGGATTCTCGATGCCATGAACCAGGATGCCGAGCAGGAGATCATCACCGGTGACGATGGTAGCCTGACGCTGGCCTTACCGGCCAAGTCTGCCTTGCTGTTACTGGCCGATGGTACAGGTGCGGTCCCGCCTACCGATCAGAGCATGACACTCACCACGCCACTCGAAGGCGCTGTGATTTCGGCCGATCTGCCACTGCAGGGCACCGGAACGCCGGGCCGCCGGATCAAACTGGTCGTGGATGGCAACCTTGATGCGGCACAAGAGGTGGTAGTCGACACCGAGGGCAACTGGCAAGGCAGTGTGAGTGTCAGAGATTTCCAGATCGGCACGCAAAACCACCGCCTGGCTCTGTACGAGGCCGCAGATGGCAGCAGCCTGCCGGATATCCGCTTCCAAAGCCAATTGGCGTACCCGGAAACACCGGCCATCACTGTCGATGACACCGGGGATGCCGCCGAAGGCAGTGGCGGTCCGCTGGGTACCTATGGTCTACCGGGAGATAACAGCTTCGACAAGACGGCACCGCAGTTGGCCATTGAAGAAGCCAAGGTGTTCCAAGCCGGCAACAATGTGCGCCTGAGCCTGAAGATGGCAAATGTTACGGATACCTGGGTTCCTACCTTCGGCTTTGACCACGTCGGCTTCAGCATCTTCATCCATCTGCCGGAACAAGGGACGGGTCAGACGTTGCTACCGAAGATCCGCGGCACTATGCCGGATGGCCAAACCTGGCAGCGTCAAGTCGTGGCATTTGGCTGGCAGAACAGCCTCTACAGCAGCCAGGGCGCGACCGCCAGCCAGTTTGGTGAGCCGATCGCTCCGGCCCCCACCCTTTCAGTCGATAAAGCCAGCAAGACCATCAACTTCGATTTTCCGAGCGCCTCGCTGGGTAAACCCTCGTCGCTAAACGGCATCACCTTCTACGTCACCACCTGGGACCTGGATGGCTTGTCGAGCAGCTACCGACCACTGCAAAGCGCAGCCGGGGCCTGGAACTTCTCCGGTGGCAGCGATCTGGACCCCTTGATTTGGGACGATCTCCCGTTGATCACCCTGGGTCAATAATCGCGTGACAGCGCCCTGCACCACGCAGGGCGCCGAGCACCTTCCCCCCCTCGACGACCGCAAAACGTGAGGGGGGTTCTCTTTTCTTCTCATCTCACTCAACAGACAGCAAAAAAGGCTTGGCGCCAGCATAGGCAGATGAAAAAATCGGCCCGCTCGTTTTTCTGCAAAAGATTATTTCGCCATCTATCCCATTAATAGAGTAAGACACCCACATGAGTGACTCAGCCCCAACCGCGAAACGCGATGGTTTCACCAGCAGCTTCGGCGTGCTAGCCGCCACCCTCGGCTCGGCCGTCGGTCTAGGTAACATCTGGAAAGTTCCTTACATGACCGGTGCCAATGGCGGTGCCGGATTCTTGCTGGTTTATCTGCTGGCGACGCTGCTGATTGCGCTACCGGTGATGATGGCGGAGATCGCCATGGGACGTGAAGCCAAGGCTAACCCCATCACGGCACTGCAACGCCTGGCACCGCGCGGGTTACCGTGGTGGCTGATTGGCGCGTTTGGCATGCTGGCGGCCTTTCTCATCATGTCGTTCTACTCCGAGGTCGTCGCCTGGGTGTTTGCCTACATCGTCAAGGCTATCGACGGCTCCATTCTCAGCAGTGATCCCGCGGTCACCGGTGCGGCGTTTGGCCAGTTGATCAGTGATCCGCTGCAGTCGCTGTTATGGCAATGGTTCGTGCTGGTATTCATCGGCGGTATTTTGCTACTCGGGGTCGCCAAGGGGATCGAGGCCGTCACGAAGAAATTAATGCCCTTGCTGTTTGTTTTGTTGCTGGTGCTATGTGCCGTCAGCCTGTCGCTGGACAAGGCCGCCGAAGGACTGCGCTTTTTGTTTCAACCTGACTTCAGCAAACTCAGTGCCTCTGTCGTCTTGATGGCCATGGGATTGGCCTTCTTCAAACTCTCGATCGGCATGGGCACCATGATGACCTATGGTAGTTACTTCCGGGATGAGCAGAATATTCCGGCGACTACGGTACGGGTCATGACCGCGGATCTGTTTATTTCCATGCTGGCAGGTATCGCCATTTTTCCGGCGGTATTCACCTTCGGTTTCGAGCCGGCTGCCGGACCATCTCTGGTCTTTATCACCATACCGGCCGTATTTGCGCAGATCCCGATGGGGCATCTCTTGATGGTGCTGTTTTTCGTCCTGACCGCGGTGGCTGCAACCGGAGCCATGTTGTCGCTGCTGGAAGTGCCTGTCGCCATCATCCACGAGCGCTTTGGTCTGACGCGCCGCAAGGCCACGCTCATCAGCCTGCTGATCCTGGCACTGGCCGGTTCGACCTGTGCCTTGACCAACAGCACCCTGGCCGAGTTCAAACTGTTCGGCATGACGATGTTCGATCTGTTTGATTTCCTCTCATCCAACCTCCTGCTGCCGCTCGGTGGCATCCTGATCTGCCTGTTCGCCGGTTGGGTCTGGGGTGAAGAGCGTCTGCTGCAGGCACTCAGTAATCGCGGCACCCTCGCTAACCAGCGGCTGGTAGGCATACTGTTCCTGCTGCTGCGTTTCGTCACCCCCGCATTGATCCTGGTGGTGATGCTCAAGGGGCTGGCCCTGTTCTAAACGGCCAATCGGCTGGTGATAGCCAACGGCGGCCAATGGTCGCCGTTGGCTATTTAGGATTGCAATTCAACGGTTTGCCTGCGCAAAACGGCAGCATTCATCTGGCACAGTCTGTTGCTTTCCCGTACAGTAGAAATCCTGATATTTACCAACCAGGAGAAGACGTTGCAGCGATTTCTGATTCCCCTGGTACTGCTATGTGCTCTGGGTATGGCGGTTGGCATTGACTACCAGACCCGCAGCATCCCGATGATTCGCCCCCAGCCCCGTCATCCGGTCTATGTACTGGCCTCCCCCGCGCAAGCACAACGCATTGCCCGCGGTGAAGAGGTGCTGGTACTGGGCCCCTGGTGTTACGGGCTGTTTACCGGTCAACAGGCTTTTGCCAGCCGCAGCGAGGCCGCCGACTACCTGGCATTAAAAGGATTGGATCAGGAACGGCTGCAGCTATATGTCGCCTCGGGAGACTATCAGCTGGATGTGGAACAGGGCGTACTGAACAAGACACTGCGTCTGGTACGCCCATTACCGTGGAGCGATGCCTGATGTCATCACCGGAACAGATGCAACTAAGGCCCATGCTGATTAGCGATTACGATGCGGTCCTCGCGCTGTGGCAAAGCAGCAGTGGCATGACATTGCGTGATAGCGACTCGCGCGAAGCCATTGCTCGTTATCTGGACCACAATCCGCAACTCAGCCAGGTTCTGTTGCAGCAAGATACCCTGATCGGTGCCGTGCTGATTGGTACCGATGGCCGTCGCGGCTACCTGCAGCACCTGGCGATCGCTGCGGCATGGCAACATCAGGGCCTGGGACGTCGGCTACTGGAGGCGGGGATCGCAGCCCTGCAGCGTCATGGTATCGAGAAGACACACCTGTTTGTGCATGCCGACAACACGGCTGCGTTGCAGTTCTATCGCCATTTGGGCTGGCAGCTGCGCGATACCATCTATCTGTGCTCGTTCAACGCCGGCAGTCATCCAAACATCTAGGGTCTTAGCGCCCAACATGCACCTGGGTGACTAATTCGGCCGTGGCAACCGGATCGCAGAGCTGAGTACCGTGACGCAGGGTAGCCGCCGTCCCGGCAGCCACGCCCCAGCGCAGCATCTCTTCCAACGACGCCCGCTCTGCCAGTTTCAATGTCAGCGCAGCCACCATGCTGTCCCCCGCGCCCACCGTACTCAGCGCCTTGACCTGCGGCGGGGTCGCCAGCACCTGCTGTTCACGGCTGACAGCCAAGGCGCCCTCTGCGCCCAGCGAGACAACGACATAGCGGGTGACATCTCGCTGTATCAGCGCCCGCGCCGCCAGGGCAACCTGCTCCAGTGTCTCCAGCGGCTGACCAGTCAGCGCCGCCAGCTCCTTGCGGTTTGGCTTGATGAGCAGCAAGCCCCCCTCTTTGACGACCGCCTCCAGCGCCGGCCCCGAACTGTCGACCACGCACTGCAAGCGATTCTGTCTGGCAAACACCACCAAGTCGACCAGATCGGCAACATCCATGCCGGGAGGCAAACTGCCGCTGATAACCAGCAAGGCCCCCTCCGGGAGGCTTGCCACCCGCTGCCGCAAGGCATGGATCTCCTCGTCGTGCAAACAAGCGCCAGGCATGACAAAGCGGTACTGCTCACCGCTTTGTCGCGCAAACACATGCAGATTCTGGCGTGTCCAGTCCAGGGTGCTGACGACACCGACTTCCAAGCCTTCATGGCGCAGCAGTTGTGTCAGGTGCTCTCCGGTTGGTCCCCCCGCCGGATAGATGGCCGTGGCTTGACCACCCAGCATGCGGATCGCGCGCGCAACATTGATGCCCCCCCCACCGGGTTCAAAGCGCGGGGCCGTGCATCTGAGCTTTCCTTCCGGATACAGAGCATCGGTTTCCGTGGCACTGTCCAGGGATGGCGACAAGGTCAAGGTGGCAATGGGTTTCATCTCGGGCTCCTGCAACAAACGAGGGTTGCGTTGACTGATGTCCATCATCGGCTAGCCCGGACCCGAAGACAAGCGTCATGCGAGCTTGCTCCTCGCATCGCCAGGTTCCGCCTGCAACCTCCACCCCGGAGCAGGATGTGGGCCACCACAGGTTCTGCCACGCTGTAGGGAATTGACCAGGAGCTGTCGACATGACCCAAGATGTGATCTCACCCTATCGGTTAACCCTGCAGTCAGACCACCTCTGGCTGGACGATGTTGAATACGAGCTGCAACAGGAGCTAGGTCGTGGCAAATCGGCGATCTCATGGCTCTACCGACGGACCACTGCGAATAGCACCCTACCAGCCCAGATCGTACTCAAGCGGTACTGCCAGACCGGGCACCAGACCATCGACTTTTCACAGGCACTGGCGTTCGAGTTGTGTAGTTATCAACGCTTGCAGTGTGCCGGCATCGCCCACCCGCGTTTACTGGCTTACAGCCACGAATACTACTGTCTGGCCAAGGCGTTCATCGCCGGAGAACTGATCAGCGATCTCTTGATCCGGCAGGGGCTGGATGATCGCCACTTTCGTCCGATGTTTGCGATGGCACAGCAACTGGAACAACACGGTTTTCACATCGATTACTTCCCAACCAACTTTGTACTCAACGCACAAGGGTTGTTCTACATCGACTATGAGGCGCATCCCTATAATGGCGAATGGGACTTTGCTAACTGGGGCATCTATTACTGGCTCAACCGTGATGGCATGCGCCAGTTTATTGCCACCGGTGATGTCCGGCACATCAATCAGCCGGACCAACCCAAGCCATGGGTCACCCCTTTCCAAAGACAGCGCGAAAGCCTGATGCGCCGGCTGGCAAATGGGGCCAGCCCCATCGGCAAATGAACACATTTGTGGCAGGCTGGCCAAAAATAGCCAGGAGCTAGCATGACACATCCTGAACTGCGGACGCCGCGATTGATTCTGCGCCCCTTCTCATTCCACGACATCGCTGGCATCGAAACGCTGGCCGGCGATCCGGAGGTGGCGGCCGGCAGCGTGCTCATTCCCCACCCCTATCCTCCCGGGCTGGCACAGCGCTGGATTGCCAGCCATGACAGTGCCTGGCGCGCAGGTGAAGCCCTGATACTGGCGATCGATGACGTGGATGGCAAACTGATCGGTAGCATCAGCGTCGTGCTGGATGAGCAGCGGGAAGCGGGGCGCCTCATCAGCCGAGGTTGTCTTGGCTATTGGCTGGGTCGACCCTATTGGGGTATGGGTCTGATGACCGAAGCGGTCACGGCGATGATCGATTTCTGTTTTCAAGAGTTGGGGCTGGACCGCATCGAGGCGCTGCATCACACCGCCAATCCGGCCTCCGGTGCTGTCATGCGCAAATGTGGACTCAGCTACCGCGGGAGCGACGAACAGCCGCTCCCTGATGGCCAGTTCTTGTCGCTACTCCGTTATCGGCTTGATGCCTCGACCTGGCAGGCCGGTCGCTGAATCGCTCCCGCCCTATCGGCCACCTGCGACAACAACCAGTCAGCGAAAGCGCGCACGGCCGGGCGCAATGCACTTCGCGCCGTCTGCACCAGATAGTAGGCGTAAGGCGATGGCAGGGCGATATCAAACAACCGCTGCAAGGTGCCACATGCCAGCTCCTCGGCTACCAGGGCTCGACGCGCCAACGCCACCCCACGACCGGCCACGGCCATGCGGATTAACTGTGCCGAGTCAGACAAGGTTAAATGATGTTGTCCACGAAACTCACGGACACCGGCACACTCGAACCAGGCTCGCCAGTTCATACGCTCGGGCGCATTATCACGCAGCAGGGCATAGTGTTGTAGCGCCGCAGGAGACTCCGGCAGACCGACGCTGGCCAAGAAAGCCGGTGACGCCACCGGGAACAGCTCATCGCTCATCAACGGCGTGACCAGCAGCCCCGGGTAATCGCCCGGGCCGAAGCGAATGGCCAGATCCAGCGTGGAGGCCTGTAGATCCTGTACCTGTTCACTCATCGACAGTCGTAGTTCGATGTGCGGAAAAGCCAGGTTGAAAGCGTCGAGTCGGGGTAAGAGCCAGCAACTGGCAAAGGAGGGCAGTACAGTCAGACACACCACGTTGTCCGCCGCGTCCGATCTTAATTGCCGCCACCCCTCCTCGAGCTGTGCCAGGCCCTGACTCAGAAACGGCCGCATGCGTTCCGCCCGGCAAGTAGGCCGCAATCCTCTGGGATGGCGCTCAAACAACAGGCCAACTTCCTGCTCCAGCTGCTTGATGTGCTGGCTGATGGCTGACTGGGTCACGCACAACGAAACCGCGGCCGCACTGAACGAACCTGTGCTCAGTACCGCATCCAGTACCGCCAGCGCCTTCAGGCGATGCATCAAAATTGCCATTAGTTCTACTAATACCCTCTGCAGTTTAACCCGTTTGTCTGTTCAGCCGGGGATAAGAACAATGTGTCTTCAGCAGTATGGATAAAAAGCGCGATAAATCACAAGAGGGACGACGATATGCGCGGCATGAAGGCATTAGTATGGCTTAAGAGATGGCAAACTTGCCTCCGACAATGGCAGCACAATTACCGCAGCCGACGACTGTTGGCCAGCATGACAGACCACCAGTTAAAAGACATCGGATTGACTCACGGCGAACAATATCGCGAGTCCAGCAAACCCTTCTGGCACAGATAGCACAACGGTAGAAATAAAAACGGCCCCGCAAGAGGCCGTTTTTGCTAGCGCATGAATAACAGATTACTTCTTGGCTTCCGCCGGCTTGGCCGCTTCATCAGCCTTGTCCTTGCCGATAGAGAGCAACTCTACTTCAAACACCAGGACGGAGTTTGGCGGAATAGAACCCGCACCCTGTTCACCGTAAGCCAGTTGCGACGGCAGATAGAACTTGTACTTGGCGCCAACCTTCATCAGTTGAACCCCTTCGGTCCAGCCCGGGATCACGTGATCCAGCGGGAACTCTGCCGGTTCGTTACGATCATAGGAGCTGTCAAACTTGGTGCCATCGATCAAAGTACCGGTATAGTGAACCTTGACGATGTCAGAGGCTTTAGGCTGGTCACCCTTGCCCTCGGTCAGCACTTCATATTGCAGGCCAGACTTGGTAACGGTGACACCCTTCTTCTTGGCGTTTTCTTCCAGGAACTTCTTACCCTTCTCCAGGCTGGTCTTGGCATCATCCGCAGCCTTCTTGGCGGCCGCTTCATTGATCTTCTGATCGTAATCCTTCAGAGCCTTTTCCAGTTGCTTCTCATCCAGCAACGAATTCTTGGCCAAGCCATCCTTGACGCCCTGCATGATCACGGCATTATCCAGCTTCACGCCCAGCTCTTGCTGACGCTCCAGCGTATTGGCGATATAACGGCCCATGGATTGACCGATAGCATAGGCTGACGTTTCTTCAAACGTCTTTAGCGCTGAACTGGCAGCATCCTTCTTCACTTCAGCCTTGGCTTCCGGCGCTTTCCCTGCAGCAGCGTCGGCCTTCTTCTCATCTTGTTGACAACCGGTGATGACCAGGCTCATGGCCGCGGCCAGCAGGGAAACTTTCAGGATCTGTTTCATTATTTTCTCCAAACACCCAATCTTGGCTCTCTGCGACAGTTATAGAGAGGCTCGTCTTATAAAGCGTTTTATACTAACCGCACTGAGGTACAGAACAACAGGCTTCGCAAGGCAATTATCAAAAAATAGTGAAGCCGATAGCGCCATCGGCGACAGCGGCAAGAATTGACAGCGTTTTCCATCACATACCACCTCTGTGCATCGCTTCGGCAACACGCTATCATCGCCGTCCTCAATAACGTCATCAGGAGCCATCGATGTCAGACATTTTGCTTCAGCGGCTGGATTATCTGGAAACCCGAGTCGCCTTCCAGGAGCATGCTCTTGAACAACTGAGCGAGGAGCTGGCGCAACAGCAAAAAGTGATGGAACGCATGCGCCAACAGATGGACATACTGATCCAGAAGATGCGTGAGCAGGTCGGTTCGCCGGTCGCCAGCCAGGCAGAAGAGACGCCCCCCCCGCATTACTGACGCTCCCGTGCAGAAAACCAAAACGCCCTTTCGGGCGTTTTGGTTTTCTGGTGATGATAAAGCAGGCCCGGCGGTAAAGAGACCGAGCCTACTCGACTCAGCTTTGTCTGGGCCACCTGTGCCGCTGACGGGAACGACAGACCAGACGCAGAGACTCGCGTTGACGAGCCGCCAGATCGCGTCCCAAGGACGTTTCATCCAGCCCCATATCGCGCAGCAAGTGAGGGGAATAGTGCCCAAGTTCGGCACGCGCATGACGCAGGGCGCTACGCAGCTTGGCTTGTTCCAGGGCGATATCCGCCTTGACACACAACAGAGCAAGATTCATCAAAACAGAACGACGCATAATATCCTCCAACGGATGTTCGGAGGCCGGGGCAAAGGGGACTGGGTGTCAGAAGGGTATCCACAGTCCGCTTACGCCGCGGCCTGTGAAAAAAGAGATCAGGCAGCGAACCGACGTGTAGCGGTTTTATCAACAGTTGGGGTAGTAAAGGACGCGACAGTATGTCGTAGTGGCATAGCGCTCATCGTTGTCCTCCTTCCCTTGTTGAAAAAACGCGTCGATCCTGACTGCGCCGGCAGTATGCCAAACAAACGCTTGCGCTGACAATCTAGGTTTATCGTCTAAAGCAGCACCTGCTACGAATCTTTTGCTATCAATGCAGCATAAAAAACGGTCATCTGTCTTTCGAATGAAATAAGACACCGCAGCAAGTCGAAGCCATTCGACCACGGCAGCATATTGCTGCGAATTTGCACAGTTTGCGGATCAGGCAAAAAAAACGGCGAAGCCCACGCTTCGCCGTTCTTGATAGATCGCAAACTCACCCCTTGTAGATGCGTGGATTGAAGACATCCCGCAACCAATCACCCAGCAAATTGATCACCAGTACCAGCAGCACCAGGCAAAAACCCGGGAATGCAGTGATCCACCAGGAACCCGAGAAAATATAGTTAAAGCCGATGCTGATCAGCGAGCCCAGTGACGGCTTGTCAACTGGCATGCCCAAACCGAGGAACGAGAGCGCAGCCTCGGACATGATGGCATTGGCCACCTGCACCGTCGAAATAACCAGAATCGGTGACAGGCAATTCGGCAGAATATGACGGAACATGATGCGCGGCGCCTTGAACCCCATGACCCGTGCCGCTTCAACATACTCTTTTTTCTTTTCTGCCAGCACGGAAGCCCGTACCGTACGCGCATACTGAGGCCACTCCGAGATACCGATGATCACCACCAGCATCAGAATCGCGTATTGAGAGTAAAACTCGCCGCCCAGCGCGGCCTGAAAAATGGCCGAGACAATAATGGCCACCATCATGGTCGAAAACGACAGCTGCACATCGGCAAACCGCATCAGCAGGTTATCGAGTCGGCCACCAATATAGCCAGCCAGCAAGCCGATGACGATCCCCAGCACCAGCTGCAGACCAACGGCAAACAAGCCGATCGACAACGAGACGCGTGAACCATAGAGAATGGTACTCAGAATGTCGCGCCCCTGGTTGTCAGTCCCCAACAGGAAGCGCTCGTCGCCCCCATCCAGCCAGGCCGGGGGCAATTCGGCATCCATGATGTCGTAGGTTGATGCATCATAGGGGTCATGTGGCGCAATGACCGGAGCCAATAGCGATAACAGGACGTACAGTACAAAGATCGCCATGCTGAACATGGCCACCTTGTCCTTGAGGAAAAAATAGACCAGGTCAGACTGCCGGATCCGGGTCCAGCGACTGGTAACTTGAACGTGATTCATGATCAGGCTCCCTTGGCGGTCAGATTGACAGTCGGGTTGATGACGCCATACAGCAAATCAACCAGCGTGTTGGTCACGACAAAGATCAGACCGACAAAGATCACGTAGGCGGTAATCAGCGGCGTGTCGACACGGTTGATCGCCTCCAGGAACAGGAAGCCGGTACCCGGCCACTGGAACACGGTTTCGGTCAGAATGGTATACGCCACCATGGTACCCACCTGCACACCACCAACGGTAATCACCGGCAGCATGGTGTTTTTCAATGCGTGCTGGTACCAGACCTTATTCTTGTCGAGCCCCTTGGCCCAGGCAAACTTGACGTACTCGGAACTGAGAACCTCCAGCATCTCGGCCCGTACCAGCCGGATAAACAGCGGCAACATGATGGACGAGAGGGCAATGGATGGCAGGATCAGATGCAACAGGCCATCTAGCGTGAAGAAACCGGACTCCCAGCCCAGCAGATTGAGGGTCTCGCCACGACCATACGAAGGCAACCAGCCCAACTGCACCGAGAAGACAAACATCAGCAAAATAGCCGTCAGGAATACGGGGACCGAAATCCCGATGATGCTCGCCCCCATGATGACTTTGGTGAGCCAGCTCCGTGGATGAATGGCCGAATAAACCCCGAGCGGAATAGACAGCACCACGATGATCAGTGTCGCCCCCAGCACCAGTTCCAGGGTTGCCGGTAACTTGGCGAGGATCACCTGCAAAGCGGGTTTCTTGAAGATAAAGGACGTTCCCCAGTCACCATGCACCACACCAGCCAGGAAACGGCTGTACTTCACCATGAAGGGATCATTGAGTCCAAGCTTGTCGCGCAGCGCCTCGCGTTGGGCCTCCGATACCCCCTGCCCGACCATTTCGCGCAGCGGATCCCCCAGATTATCCTGAATGGCAAACGCCACCAGGCTGATGACAAACATCACAACCACGGCCTGAATCAGCCGCTTTATCAGAAACGTAAACATGCAGGAGTGTCCTTGCCACACCCGAACCTGAGGCCAGGGTGTTTTTCTTGCTACTCACATGACAGGGCGTCCTGCCCCCATGGAGGGCAGGACGCCTGTCGAATCACACTGGCCGGCGACATGCCGGCACAGTTTACTTACTCGCTGACCTTCAGATTGCCATATACCGGCAAATCACGGCCATTGACGACTTCTTCAACGTTCAGCTTGCTCTTGCCGGCCCAGGCCAGGTTCTGCCACTGGATAGGCAGTACAGCTGCATCGTCAGCCAGGATCTTCTCGATCTTCTTCAGCATCTCGGAACGCTTGGCCACATCCACTTCGGCGTTAGAGTCGGCAATCAGCTTGTCCACTTCGGCGTTGGAGTAACCACCGCAGTTGTACTGACCCTTACCGGTCTTATCGTCACGGGTCTGAACCAGGTACTCGAAGTAGTTACCTGAGTCGACGGTGTCAGACTGCCAACCGATGATTTGCATGTCGCTGGCGCACTTGTCAAATTCCGGCCAGTACTGCGCCTTCGGCATCGTCTTCAGCTCAACCTTGATGTTGATCTTGGACAGCATGGCTGCAACGGCCTGCGCGATCTTGGCATCGTTGATGTAACGGTTGTTGGTGGAGATCATGGTCACCTTGAAGCCCTTCTCGAAGCCGGCCTCCTTCATCAGCGCCTTGGCCTTGGTCAGATCGTAGCCCGGCTTCAGATCTTCCACGTGCCCGAGGTAGCCTGCCGGGCTCAATTGACCGGCCGGGGTGGCGAAGCCCTTCATGATCTTATCAACGATACCGTTCTGGTTGACGGCCAGATTGACCGCTTGGCGCACGCGCTTGTCAGCAAAGGCCGGCTGGGTCTTCTGGTTCAACTCGAACATGACGATACGGTCACTGGACTCGGTCACGAACTTGACGTTCGCCGCCTTCTTGATGCGATCCTGGTCGTTCGGTGCCACCGGAGCAATCATGTCGACGTCACCGGACAGCAGCGCCGCTACGCGAGTCGCATCTTCCTTGATCGGGACGATCTTCAGCTTGTCGACATTGCTGCCGGAAGCCTTGTCCCAGTAGTCCGCATTGCGTTCGAGCTCCAGCTTGACGCCTTGCTCACGGGTCACCACCTTGTATGGGCCAGTACCGGAGACGTGGGTCGCAGCATAGGTACCCGCGGCCTTGACGATTTCAGCCTTGTCCTTGCCATCTTCAGTCGTGCCGGTATAGAACTTGGAGTCCATCGGGAAGATGTAGGTCGCGTTCTGCAACACCAGCGGATACGGAACCTTGGCCACCAGATCAACAGTAAAGTCATCGACCTTCTTCATGCCTTCATAGACCTCGAACAGGCCCTTATAGTCTTCGGACTTCAGAATGCGGTTGTAAGTCCAGATGACATCATCGGCGGTAAAGGGGTTGCCGGAGTGGAACTTGACGCCCTTGCGCAGATGGAATCGCACCGTTTTGGGATCCAGCTGTTCCCAGCTCTCGGCCAGGCGGCCTTCGAACTTCATATCCTTGGTCAGACGCACCAGCGGATCGTAGGACATGTGAGCGAACTGCAGGATACCACCAGACAGTTGCTCGTAGACGTCCAGAGATTCCGGATCTGCGTCCAGTGCCACTGTGACATTGGCTGCATACAGATTGAAGCTCATGCCGGCAGCAAACAGCGCGGCTGCGATCTTGGTAAATCCTTTCTTCATTGCTTACTCCGTGTTGCTGTTGTTGTTAGTTGGCACCGGTTACGTGCTCAGCCTGCAATCTGCAGTCCGTCACGACTCATCCCCTTGAACTCCGGCATCAGGGAAATCAATTTACGGCTGTACTCATGAGAGGGGGCCGTAAACAGTTGTTCGGTCGGAGCCACTTCCAGCAGGGCTCCCTTCTGCATGACCCCAATCCGATCACACATTTGACGAATCACCGGCAGATCGTGGCTGATAAAGAGCATGGTCAGCTTTAGTTCATCCTGCAGGTCTTTGAGCAGATTCAGGATCTGTGCCTGTACCGAGACATCCAGCGCAGATGTCGGCTCATCACAGATCAACAAGCGAGGACGCGTCGCCAAGGCGCGCGCAATGGAGATGCGCTGACGCTGCCCACCAGAAAACTCATGCGGGTACTTGAAGCCAGCCATCCGCCCCAGCCCGACGTGGTCCAGCAGATCGGCAACGATCTGCTCAATTTGGCGCTCATTTTCGGCCAACTTGTGGAAACGTATCGGCTCGGCAATGATGTCAGCCACCTTCATGCGCGGGTTCATTGAAGAATAGGGATTCTGGAATACCATCTGCATCTGACGACGCAGGGGACGACGTTCTGACTCACCTTTTAGCGCCGTCAGATCGATCCCTTCGAAAACAATTTTACCTTCGTTGGGTGGGTACAGACCGGCAATCACGCGGGCAATCGTCGACTTGCCGGAACCGGATTCACCAACCAGACCAAAGGTTTCACCTTCGTGAATCTCGAAACTGACGTCATTGTTAGCCTGAACATACTGACGGCGTGACTCAAACAAGGAATCTTTGGTCACAAAACGCAGGCTGACGTTTTCGACTCGCAACAAAGCACCGTCGTAACTGCGCTGATCCTGGGCCTGTCCTAACCAGTGATGCTTAAGATCCAGTGTCGAGCTCTCTCCCGCCTCTTCGATATAGCTGACCAGCGGGAAGCGGACCAGTTTGACATCTGACCGCGGTACCGCGGCAATCAGACTCTTGGTATAGGGGTGCTGTGGATTGCCCAACACGTCGGCCGTGGGTCCAATCTCCATCAGATCACCGCGGTACATGACCGCAACACGATCCGTCACGTTGGACACGACCCCCATGTCATGTGTCACCAGCATGCAGCCAACCTGGCGCTCTTTGCACAGCGTCTTGATAAGTTCAAGGATCTGGTCCTGAATCGACACATCGAGTGCGGTTGTCGGCTCATCGGCGATCAGGAATTCCGGATCACCGGAAAGCGCAATCGCGATCACGACACGCTGCCGCATGCCGCCCGAAAATTGATGGGGGTACTGCTTGATGCGGATCTCCGGCTGCGGGATCCCTACGGCAGCCATCAGCTCGATGGCGCGAACCACGGCGGCATCACCACGCAGTTCGGTATTGGCCTCAATGGTTTCGACCAATTGACGCTCAACCGTAAACAACGGGTTCAATGAGGTCATCGGGTCCTGGAAGATAAAACCGATATGGGCGCCACGCACCTTGCGCATCTCTTGGGGACTCAGACCGGAAATCTGCTGACCATTGAGGAACACATCGCCACGGGCAATCCGGCCCGGAGGACTGAGCAGATCAATGATCGCATTCCCGATCGTCGATTTACCGGCTCCGGATTCACCGACGACACCGAGGATCTCCCCTTTTTCAATGGTAAACGAGAGATCCTTGACCGCCGCCATCACGCCGCGACGGGACGGATATTCAATCCGCAGGTTCCTGACTTCAAGCAAGGACATGACACAACCTCGGCAGGGGCGACGCCCCCGCGTATTTCTTCCTGGAAAAGCCTCCGAACACTGGGGGTCAGAGGCAGTTTATTCTGCATTTTGATGACAAACTGGTTTAAATTACTTCGTTTATTATGCTGTGTAAATCGCATCTTTACAGATAGATATGCACTAATTCACTATAATCAACCAATATTGCAGTGTAATATGCCAGCATCCTGACCAACACCAGTATCATCGTCGAAAGGTTTGTCCAGTTATCGAGTCATCTACCAAGATGTGTGTGACAGCCAGTGTTTCTTTCTGTTTTATCAAAAAGACTCAGGCGGACACAATTCGCACCTTATGCGACAAAAATGAATATTGATGATATTTTGCTCGAGACTGTCGCTTGCTGACCGGAAGATTATCCGGTCAGCAAGCGCGCCAGCATTAGAGAGAAAGCACGAAATGTGCCAGGAATTGCAGACAGAGACAGGCAAAGATTCCGGCGACCACATCATCCAGCATGATGCCCAGGCCACCAGACAGATGTTGATCAAACCAGCGAATCGGCCAGGGTTTGACAATGTCGAATAGGCGGAACAGCAAAAAACCGATCACCCACCATGGCCACCCCGGTGGGGCCAATAGCATGGTGATGCCATAGCCGATGATCTCATCCCAAACAATACCGCCGTGATCCTCCACGCCAATGGCTCGCGTCGCCGACTCGCAGATCCAGATACCGGCCACGGCGCCCACGAACAGCAGCAGTAGATAATATGGCCAGCTCAGGGGGGGCAACAGCAGATAGAGCGGTATCGCCATCAGGGTCCCCATGGTCCCCGGTGCCCAGGGCGAGAGGCCGGAACCAAAGCCTGTTGCCAGCCAGTGTAGTGGATTGCGCCACGACAGACGGCGCAGTTCTGGTTTAATCATGTCGACTCCTTGAAATGATCCCAGCCCCGTAACGTCAACGTCATCGGCGTGGAGTGATACAACCATTCTATCTGCGGTTCACCGGCCACAATGCGACCGATTTCGGTAAACTTGACCCCTGCCCCGGCTAAGGCTGTCGCCAGCGCCCCTCGTTGTACCTCCGGCACTGTAAAGCAGAGTTCATAATCATCTCCCCCGGCCAAGGCCAATTGCCAGCGTAACGCATCAGGTTGCGCCAGCAGGGCGGGTGGTAAGGGTAGCCGTTCCAGCTCCACCTGCGCGCCGACACCGGATGCGGCCAGAATATGTCCCAAATCGGACGCCAGCCCATCGGAGATATCCAGCGCGCTGCTGGCCAAACCACGCAATGCCATACCCGCCAGGATGCGAGGTGCTGGTTTCTCGAGCCGTTCCCGAAGCGGCAGCCACTGCTCATTTGACAACGCAACCTGTCCCAACTGATGTTGTAGTGCCAGCGCTGCTGCACCCAGTTCACCTGTCACCCAGATGGCATCACCCGGGCTTGCGCCATTTCTGTGCAGCGCGCCCTGTTCTGGAACAACCCCCTGAATCGAAACAGTGATCGACAAGGGGCCTCGCGTCATGTCACCACCGATCAGATCGACATTGAAAAAATCCGCCAGCTCGAGAAACCCCTGCGCGAAGCGACCGAGCCAGGCCTCGTCGATCTCAGGCAACGTGAGCGCCAGCGAGACCCAACGCGGCTCGGCGCCCATCGCTGCCAGATCGGACAGGTTCACAGCCAAGGCCTTGTGACCCAGGCGTAGCGGATCGGCGTCGGCAAAGAAATGCACTCCGGACACGAGCGTATCAGTGCTGATGGCTAGCAACGCATCAGCGGGTACGCGCAGCAAGGCGCAATCGTCACCCGAGCCGGTCACGACATCCTTACGCCGTGGAGGGCGCTGAAAAAAGTGACGGATTACGTCAAATTCACCCACGTCTGATTCTCCTGATTTGGCGTTGATAAAACAAAAAGCCAGCATGTGCTGGCTTAATGATGTTCCTGAAGACGAGCACGCTTAGTTTTCCAATGACTTCACGACCTTGTCGAGAACACCATTGACGAACTTATGGCTGTCTTCGGCGGCAAAGGCCTTCGCCAGCTCGATCGCTTCATTGATGACGACGCGATACGGTACATCCTTGCGATACAGCAGTTCGAAAGTCGACAGGCGCAGAATCGCTTTGTCGACCATATCCAGATCTTCAAGCTTGCGCGAGAGGAATGGCGAAAAGGTGGTATCCAGCTTGTTGGCATTAGTGGCAACACCTAGCAACAACTCACCGAAGTAACCAATGTCAACACCTTTCATCGGCTGTTCCAGCTTGAACTGCTCTTCGATATCCGCCACGTTGTCCTGTGTCATTTGCCATTGATAAATGGCCTGGACGGCAAAATGACGAGCCTTGCGGCGTTCGGATGGTTTCACTCTGAGACTCCTTCGACGTCCAGATTCTTCAGGACGTTAATCATTTCCAGCGCACTCAGTGCTGCCTCTGCACCCTTGTTACCCGCCTTGGTACCCGCGCGCTGGATTGCTTGTTCAACATTATCAGTGGTCAGGACGCCAAATGCGACCGGGATCTCATGCTCGAGCATCACCTGCGCCATGCCCTTGCTGTTTTCGTTGGCCACCAGTTCAAAGTGGTAGGTATCACCACGGATGACACAACCGAGCGCAACAATCGCATCAACCTTGCCGCTCTTGGCCAGCTTCTTCACTGCCAGCGGGATTTCCACCGCACCTGGCACACGCACCAGGGTGATCTGCTCATCCGGTACCAATCCCTGGCGCTTGATCACATCCAGAGCCCCGTCGATCAGGCGTTCGTTGATGAAGCTGTTGAAACGGGAGACCACGATTGCGATACGCGCCTCGGGAGCGGCGATGTTTCCTTCGATGACCTTCATGGGAAATCCTGTCTGTATGGCGTGAAAGTGCGCGTATTCTAGCACAAGACGGCGTTGACAAAAGCCTGTGCGCCGGGTCACACACATTTACCCGGCGCAGTCGGGTCATTCCGACAGATATTCCACAACTTCCAGGCCAAAGCCGGACAGGGCATGGTAACGCGTAGGACTGCTCAACAGCCGCATCTGGGTGACCCCCAGCGCCTTGAGGATCTGCGAGCCAACACCCACCCGACGGGATGCTTGCGCCCGTTTCGGCGCAGCCGCTCCGGCGGCAAGTTGCTCTACTTGAGCCAGCAGCTCCTGCTGTCCACCGTCATGTCCCAGCACGACGAGCACACCGCCTTCCTGGGCGATCTTGGCCATCGCCTTGGGAATTGGCCAGCTACGCGCTGCCAGCCGATCGCTGAGCAATACATCACGGAAGAAATCATGGAGATGTACTCGCACCAGCGGCGCGTCCTGACTGCTGACCGCACCTTTGCACAATGCAAAGTGCAACTGGTTATCGATGGTGTCACGGAAGGTCACCAGCTCAAACTCGCCGTGTTCGGTCGGTAACATCGCCCGAGCCACTTCGACCACCGTCGTCTCGTGTTGATTGCGGTACTCAATCAGATCGGCAATGGTCCCCAACTTGATACCATGCTCGGCGGCAAACTTTTCCAAATCCGGACGCCGCGCCATGGTACCGTCCTCATTGAGGATCTCGACGATGACCGCCGCCGGCTCCAGCCCGGCCAACCGCGCCAGATCACAACCGGCCTCGGTGTGACCGGCACGGGTCAGCACCCCGCCGGGTTGCGCCATCAACGGGAAAATATGCCCCGGTTGTACCAGATCACTGGCTTTAGCCTCCGGCGCCACCGCCGCAAGCACAGTGCGCGCGCGATCTGCTGCCGAGATGCCGGTACTGACCCCTTCCGCGGCCTCGATGCTAACCGTAAAGTTGGTCGAGAACTGAGCGCCATTGTTGCCCACCATAAGCGGCAGACTCAAACGCTGACAACGCTCGCGCGTCAACGTCAGGCAGATAAGCCCGCGACCATAACGCGCCATGAAGTTAATATCCTCAGGACGCACCATGCTGGCGGCCATAATCAGATCGCCTTCATTTTCCCGATCTTCGTCATCCATCAGGATGACCATGCGGCCTTGACGAAATTCCTCAATGATTTCCGCGGTAGTGCTTAATGCCATTTCGATTCATCCTTAGCGTTACTCAACGCATGAAACCCTGTTCTGCCAACATCGCCAACGTCACACCGCTTTGGGTTTGCGGCTCTGCCGCCTTGTCACCCAAGACCAGACGTTCCAGATAACGCGCGATGACATCCACCTCCAGATTGACACGCGTCCCGACTTTCCACTCAGCCACCGTGGTCTGCTGTGAGGTATGCGGGACGATTGTCAGGCGAAAACGCGCCCCCTCGACACTGTTTACCGTCAGGCTGATTCCATCGACGGTAATGGAGCCTTTCTCTGCAATATAACGGGCAAGTTCGCCTGGTGCCGCAATCCAGTACTCCATGGCCCGCCCGAGCGGTGAGACCGCCACCACTTCACCAACACCGTCGACGTGCCCGGATACCAGATGTCCGCCAAGCCGGCTGCTCGGTTGCAGAGCCTTTTCAAGATTGACGCGCTGACCTTTCCGGTAGTGGGCAAAGCCGGTGCGCGCTATGGTCTCTGCCGACACATCGGCTACATAACCATCCCCCGGCAACGCGACCACGGTCAGACAGACACCATTGGTGGCGATGGAGTCACCCAACTTGACGTCCGCCAGATCGAGTGTACCGCTGCGAACGCGCAACGACACATCCGCCCCCTTGCTCTGCATGCTGACAATCTCGCCAACTGCCTCGATGATTCCGGTAAACATCTTACTTCTCCTTCACTGCCGGACGCAGCGTCAATCGCAGGTCATCACCGATCTGCTGCACATCGTGCCAGATCAACTGCGGGGCTTGCGCCAAAGAATCCAATTCAGCAATGTGCAACAAGCCCAGCGCCGAGTCCCCCAGCACCTTGGGAGCCAGATAAAGCAACAATTCATCTACCAAGCCGGCCTGTAATAGCGCCCCGGCCAATTGACGCCCGGCTTCGACCCAAACCTCATTGCAGCCTCGACGCCCCAACTCCTGCATCAAGGCTTGCAGATCCAGTTTGCCATTGTCGGCCGTCGGCCCAATCCACTCGGTCAATGCCTGTGGCCAGGCCGCCACAGCCTGTTGCCGGGCCACCAAGACCTCCCCCGGCAGCGAGAACAATTTTGCCGAGGCCGGGATCCGGCCTCGGCCATCCACCAAGACGCGCAACGGCTGGCGCAACGCCTGGTATGGATAGACAGACTGTACCTCTGCGGGCAGTTCATCCCAACGCACGTTCAGCGAGGGATTATCGCTGAGCACCGTATCGGCACCGGACAATATAACGCTGCTACGCGCCCGCCAGGCTTGGACATCACGTCGCGCTGCGGGGCCGGTGATCCACTGGCTCTGGCCGTTGGCCAGCGCGGTGCGCCCATCCAGCGATGCTGCCAGCTTCAAGCGGACATAGGGCAATCCGGTACGCATCCGCTTGAGAAAACCGAGATTGATGGCCTCGGCCTCAGCCTGCATCACGCCGCAGCAGACCGCGATCCCGGCCTGCTGCAGCATCTGCAGGCCTCGTCCCGCCACCAACGGATTGGGATCCTGCATCGCCACCACAACTCGTTTCACACCTGCCTCAATCAGAGCCAGTGCACAGGGCGGCGTACGCCCAAAATGTGAACAGGGTTCCAGTGTCACATAGGCCGTGGCACCGCGCGCGTTGAGCCCGGCCTGGCGCAGCGCATGGACTTCGGCATGGGGCTCGCCAGCCTTGTGATGCCAGCCCTCACCCACCACCACGCCATCGGCATCGACCAGCACGCACCCCACATTCGGATTGGGATGGGTGGTGTAGATACCGTGCGCAGCCAGCATCAAGGCCCGCTGCATCCAGTCGCGATCCCGTTGTGACATACTTACCTCTCCAGCTTGGCAATCTCTTCGCCGAATTCACGAATGTCCTCAAAACTACGGTAGACAGAGGCAAACCGGATATAGGCGACCTTGTCGAGGATCTTGAGCTCCTCCATCACCAGATTACCGATCAGCTTGGCATCCACCTCACGTTCACCGGTAGCGCGCAAGCGCGATTCAATGCGGTTCAGACTCTCCTCCACCGACTCCATGCTGACCGGCCGCTTTTCCAGCGCCCGCTGGATTCCGCCCCTGAGCTTGTCCTCATTGAAGGGTTCGCGGCTGCCATTGCTCTTGATCACCCGCGGCATCACCAGCTCAGCACTTTCGAACGTGGTAAAACGTTCATGACATTCGACACACTCGCGGCGACGACGCACCTGATGCCCCTCGGCCACCAGACGCGAATCAATCACCTTGGTATCATCGGCATTACAGAAGGGACAATGCATGGGCTGCGGACTCCTCGCCGTCAATCAGATACTGCAGTGTAACAGAGCCACCCTAACCGGTTGAACCCACTCCGGTGCACTGGCCACAGCAGAAAAGCAAAGAGCCGCATCAGCGGCTCTTCGATATCACGACAATCAGACTCAGGCGTAGACAGGGAAACGGCGACAGATATCCAGTACCTTCTCACGCGTATCCGCCAGCACCTTCTCATCCGCGGCGTTATCCAGCACGTCACAGATCCAGCCAGCCAGTTCACGGGCTTCGCCTTCCTTGAAACCACGACGGCTGATCGCCGGCGAACCGATACGGATACCGGAGGTCACGAACGGAGAGCGCGGATCGTTTGGTACCGAGTTCTTGTTGACCGTGATGTTGGCTTTGCCCAGTGCGGCATCGGCATCCTTACCGGTCAGTTCCTTGTCGGTCAGGTCGATCAGGAACAGGTGGTTATCGGTACCACCGGAGACGATCTTGTAACCGCGAGACTTGATCACCTCGACCATCGCCTTGGCGTTCTTGACGACCTGCTGCTGCAGCGCCTTGAACTCCGGCTCCATCGCTTCTTTGAACGCAACAGCCTTGCCGGCGATAACGTGCATCAGCGGACCACCCTGACCACCCGGGAAGACGGCAGAATTGAGCTTCTTGTACAGCTCTTCGTCGTTTTCGGCAGAGAGGATCAGACCACCGCGCGGACCAGCCAGCGTCTTGTGAGTGGTAGAGGTGACGACGTGGGCATGTGGAACCGGGGTCGGGTAGACACCCGCCGCAACCAGACCGGCAACGTGAGCCATGTCGACGAACAGGTAAGCCCCGATCTTGTCGGCGATTTCACGCAGTTTGGCCCAATCAACGATGCCAGAGTAGGCCGAGAAACCACCGATGATCATCTTCGGCTTGTGTTCCAGCGCCAGACGTTCCAGCTCGACGTAGTCGATCTTGCCCGTCTCGTCGATACCGTAAGGAATGATGTCATACAGCTTGCCGGAGAAGTTGACCGGAGAGCCGTGAGTCAGGTGACCACCGTGGGCCAGGTTCATACCCAACACTTTATCGCCCGGTTGCAGCAGAGCCATATACACGGCGCTGTTGGCTTGTGAGCCGGAGTGCGGTTGAACGTTTGCGTAGGTCGCACCAAAGAGCTGCTTTGCGCGTTCGATAGCTAGCGACTCGACGATGTCGACGTATTCGCAACCGCCGTAGTAGCGCTTGCCTGGATAGCCTTCGGCATACTTGTTGGTCAGCTGTGAACCCTGGGCCTGCATTACGCGTGGGCTGGTGTAGTTTTCGGAGGCAATCAGTTCGATGTGCTCTTCCTGACGCACGGTTTCATCGGTGATCGCCGCCCACAGCTCGGCATCGTAATCGGCAATGTTCATGTCACGCTTCAGCATCCCTTTCTCCTGACTCTAGCGTAATGATATTGGGGGGTTGGTCACATTCTACCTTGCTGACCGGCGACTGAATAGCACAGGATGGCAACAATTGCGCTAAAAACGTCCACTCTGCCATTCGTTAGGGAACCAAATTCGAGCTCCAAGGGTCTTCTTGTAGTGATTAGACCAGTAAAGTGCTGCCAATTTTCACGAAATCACTATAATTGCGAAGTTTCGCTTGCTGGCAGGCAACTCAAAGCCTAAAAAATGGACAACAGGTGATTTAATCCCAGTTTTTGGTAAGATCGCCGCATGATTGCCGAGGATAACTGCACGATGGCCGCAAAAAAACGTATCCTGCTGCTGAATGGCCCCAACCTGAATCTGCTGGGGAAACGCGAGCCGGCTATCTATGGTGCCGATACCCTCGACGACATTGTTGCCCGCTTGCAACAACGCGCGGCAGAGCTGGACGTGGAGTTGCTCCATTGCCAGTCGAATGCCGAAGCTACGCTGCTGGACACCATCCACCAGGCGATGGGTCAGGTCGATTTTATCCTGATTAATCCGGCGGCCTTTACCCATACCAGCGTGGCACTGCGTGATGCCTTGCTGGGGGTGGCCATCCCGTTTATCGAGATCCACCTCTCCAATGTCCACGCCCGTGAGCCGTTCCGCCATCACTCTTACCTGTCCGATGTGGCCAAGGGAGTGATCTGCGGCCTCGGAGCCGATGGCTATGAATTTGCTTTACTAGCGGCCGTGCGCACCCTGCGCCGGTCTTCCAACTAACAGCTAGAGAAGTTGACAGAGAATGCAAATGGATATCCGTAAAATCAAGAAGCTGATTGAACTGGTTGAAGAGTCCGGCATCGCCGAACTGGAAATCACCGAAGGTGAAGAATCGGTCCGAATCAGTCGTGGTGTCGTGGCGGCTCCGGTTGCCTATGCCGCGCCGCAAGTAGCGATGGCACCGGCTGCGGCGCCTGCCGCCGCGCCTGCTGCTGCCGCAGCTCCGGCCCTGAGCGGTCATGTCGTGCGTTCTCCGATGGTCGGTACCTTCTACCGCTCCGCCAGCCCGGATGCCGGTCCTTTCATCGAGGAAGGCAGCCAGGTCAAGGTCGGTGATGCATTGTGCATCGTCGAAGCGATGAAGATGATGAACCAGATCCAGTCTGACAAGGCCGGCGTCATCAAGAGCATCCTCGTCAACAACGGCGAAACCGTCGAGTTCGATCAGCCGCTGTTCATCATCGAATAAGGGGTGTCTGACCATGTTGGACAAAGTAGTCATCGCCAACCGCGGTGAGATTGCGCTGCGTATCCTGCGTGCCTGCAAGGAGCTGGGTATCAAGACGGTGGCGGTTCACTCAACCGCGGACCGCGATCTCAAGCACGTCAAGCTGGCCGACGAGACCATCTGTATCGGCAAGCCGTCGGCCAAGGAGTCTTACCTGAATGTGCCGTCGCTGATTGCCGCCGCCGAAGTGACCGGTGCCGTGGCGATCCACCCGGGTTACGGTTTCCTCTCCGAAAACGCCGATTTCGCCGAACAGGTGGAAAAATCCGGCTTTATCTTCGTCGGCCCCAGAGCCGATACCATTCGCCTGATGGGAGACAAGGTCTCGGCCATCAATGCGATGAAGAAGGCCGGTGTGCCCTGCGTGCCGGGCTCAGGTGGTCCCATTGGCGATGATGCCAAGGAAAATGCCGCCATCGCCAAGCGCATCGGCTATCCGGTGATCATCAAGGCCGCCGGTGGCGGCGGTGGTCGCGGTATGCGTGTGGTGCGTGCCGAAGCCGAGCTGGTGAACGCCATCGCGTTGACCAAGTCCGAAGCGGGCCAGTTCTTCAACAACGACATGGTCTACATGGAGAAGTACCTGGAGAACCCGCGCCACATCGAGATCCAGGTACTGGCCGACGGCCAGGGCAATGCCCTGTATCTGGGCGAACGCGACTGCTCGATGCAGCGTCGCCACCAGAAGGTGGTAGAAGAGGCGCCGGCTCCGGGCATCACCGAAGAGATGCGCAAGTTCATCGGCGAGCGTTGCGTGCGTGCCTGTCTGGAGATCGGCTACCGTGGCGCCGGCACCTTCGAGTTCCTGTACGAGAACGGCGAGTTCTATTTCATCGAAATGAACACCCGTATCCAGGTTGAGCACCCGGTGACCGAACTGGTAACCGGCATCGACCTGATCAAGGAACAGCTGAAGATCGCCGCCGGCCAGCCGCTGACCATCAAGCAGGAAGACATCCGCATGAAGGGTCATGCCATCGAGTGCCGGATCAACGCCGAGGATCCCCACACCTTCCTGCCGGCGCCCGGCAAGATCGAGTGGTTCCACGCGCCGGGCGGTCCGGGTGTACGCTGGGATTCCCACATCTACAGCGGCTACACAGTGCCCCCGTACTACGACTCGATGATCGGCAAGCTGATCTGCTACGGCGAAAACCGTGACATCGCCATCGCGCGCATGCGCCAGGCGCTGGACGAGATTGTCGTCGAAGGCATCAAGACCAATGTGCCGCTACAAAAAGAGATCATGCGTGACGAGCACTTCCAGCAGGGTGGAACCAACATCCACTACCTGCACAAGAAACTCGGACTCTAGTCCGGTGATTCAGGCCGCCCAGTGCGGCCTGATGTTTTTTAAGGAGCCGGCCATGTCGGAGTGGCGCCACGCCCTGCAGCATTACCTGACACAGCACGCGCAACCGCGCGACAAATTCAGTCACCAGCCGCGACTCTATGCCCTGGCCTGCCGCCTGGCAGGCGATGCGCTATTTGATGATGACATCCTGTTTGCCGCCTGCTGGCTGCACGATCTCGGGGTCTTCATCGGCCATCGTCCGGCCGATCCGGCCGCGTTGGCGCAGTGGGATAACGTCGCCTACGCCATCGCCACTGTGCCGGGCCTGCTCACCCGCTGGGGCTTTGCGCCCCACAAGATCGGCGCGGTACAAGAGGCCATCGCCCAGCATCACCCCGAGGCGCGCCCGACGGCCATCGAGGCGCAGCTGCTGCATGATGCCGACCTGCTGGAGCAGCTCGGTGCCATCGGCCTGCTGCGCAGCCTGAGCAAGGTGGGGCGCGATACCCGCTACGCCACCTTCAGCCAGATACTGCCGGTGCTGCAGCAGGCACTGCTGCTGGCGCCGCATCTGCTGCTGCCGCAAGCCCGGATCGAAGCCGAACCCAAGCTGGCGTTGCTGCGCGCGTTTTTACAGGCGGCACAAGCCGAGTCCGAGGGGTTGCCGCTATAACCGAGCCCGCTCAGCCCCGCGGGTGATGCTGCTGATGCAGGGCATTGAGGCGTTCGCGGGCGACATGGGTGTAGATCTGGGTGGTGGTCAGATCGGCGTGGCCGAGCAGCATCTGCACCACGCGCAGATCGGCGCCATGGTTCAGCAAGTGGGTAGCGAAGGCGTGACGCAGCGTATGCGGGGAGAGGTTGACGCGGATCCCGGCCCGCTCGGCGTAGAGCTTGATGCGGTGCCAGAACGTCTGCCGCGTCATCTGCTGTGCCCGGCTGGAGGGGAACAACACATCACAACTGACACCGCCGAGCAGCTCGGTACGCGCCGCACGCAGATACTGCTGCAGCCAGTACAGCGCCTCCTCGCCCATCGGTACCAGCCGCTCCTTGTTGCCCTTGCCAACGACGCGCACCACCCCCTGACGCAGGCTGACGTTTTCGATGGTCAGACCGACCAATTCGGAAACCCGCAACCCGGTGGCGTACAACAACTCCAGCATCGCCTTGTCGCGCAGCTCGAGCGCATTATCAACCTGCGGAGCGGTGAGCAGCGCTTCGACTTGTTGTTCGTCCAGATCTTTGGGCAACCTTTGTGGCAATTTCGGACCCGCTAGCAATGCCGTCGGATCATCGGCCCGCAACTGTTCGCGAATCAGATATTGATAGAAACGGCGCAGCGCCGACAGCAGACGCGCGGTAGAGGTGGCCTTGAAGCCATGATCGACGCGCCAGGCCAGATAGGCCTGCAAATCCAGCGCCTGCAGCGTCAGCAACGAACAGCCGTGTTGATCCAGCCACGCCGCCAGCTTGCCCAGGTCATTGCGGTAGGCGGCCAAGGTATTGGCCGACAGGCCACGCTCAAGCCACAAGCTATCTACAAAACGGTCAATCAGACTGGACATAGGCACTCACCATGTGGAAACAGGGAGCCATTATGCCGCCCGGCCGTGGGGAGCAGAAGGGTTGCGGGCAGCAGAGTGCACAGATTCCTCGTCAAAACGGCTGACTGCACGCCGCGATTATTAAATCTGACTTAATAATCGCAGCTAGGAGGGCTGCGCTACCGCGTCGTCGACCGGTGTCGCCACCAGGTTGCGCATCCAGCGTCGTGAGCGCAACCGCCAGTAGCCAACCGCCAGGCGCACCAGCTCCTCGAGCGAGAGCACCAGATAGACCCAGTGGATCGGCAATTGCAGCCAGAACGCCATGATATACGCCGACGGCACGCCGATGAGCCAGGTGGCGAGCGACTCCATCACCAGCACGAAGCGGCTATCGCCCCCGCTGTTGAGGATGCCGCCAGCGATGATCATGTTGCCGACCTTAACCCACAGCAGCAACGCAAACACCCAGACACACCACTGCGCTTGTAACAGCACCTCGGCACTGGCGTCATACAGGCCGACATAGCTGCCCGCCCCAGCCAGCAACAACAAGCCCACCAGCAGTGACGCCGCCATTCCGAGCCGTAACAGCCGGTGGGCACAGCTGATGGCGCCACGGAAGTCATCGGCACCGAGGCGCTGGCCGACCAGCACCGACGCCGCTGCCGACAGGCCGCACAGCAGGCCGATGCTCAGCCCCTGCAGCGGGTAGGTCATGGTCATCGCCGCAAGGGCCAGGGTGCTCATATGGCCATACACCATCGCATACGCGCTCTCGCCCAAGACCCAAACGCCCTCCGTCAGAATCAGCGGCATCGTCGTGAACAGCAGACCACGCCGCACGTGGCTGGTGAGGCCACACAATGCCCGCCAATGAAAGATGGCCAATACATGGCCGCGCCAGTACAGTGCCAGCAGGATCACCGCCAGTTCTACACTGCGCGCCAGCAAGGTAGCCCACGCTGCCCCCGACAATCCCAGTTTGGGACAACCGGCATGACCGAAGATCAGCAGATAGTTGAACAGGAGATTCAGCAACACGGCCACTAGACTGGCAAACAGCGGCAACCGTGCATCGCCAGTGGCACGCAGCAGAGCGGAATAGAGCAGGGTCACCATCTGTGGCACAAAGCTGAAGGCCACGATCAGTACATAGGTGGCGCCTTGCTGCTGGACGTGGGAATCGGCAGAGAACAATGCTATCGCGTGCTGAGGCCAGAACGAGATCAGCAACACCATTACGCCAGCCAGTGGTATCCCCACCATGAAACCATAGCCCAACAAAGGCGGTAACCGCTCAGGCCGTCCCTGCCCCCAAAACTGGGCCGCATAGATGGCAATGCCGCTGGATAGGCCGGATAACACGACGATCACAATGGCGTTCAGCTTGGCCGCCACCCCCGTCGCCGCCACTGCGGTGATGCCAAGTTGTCCCACCATCACCTGATCGGTCATCGACAATAACGACATGACGACGGTTTGCAGGGTAACGGGCAACGCCACGTGCCAGACCGAGCGCCAAAATCGGCTGTCCGAGCTCCTCTTCATCGCCGTTGACTCAGCCTCCATGCCAGGGGGGTGCAACCGATCAGACGTCAAATGTAGCAGCCGGTGCCGTCAACCTCGGGCCCTGATCTGCAGCTAGCCGCACCGGAGAGACACGGTTGTAAAGGGCTCGTTGTCAGGAAAAAATACCCCCTGCAAGCAGGGGGAAGGTCAACATGACAAGGAATATGGCATCAACGGTGCTTGGTTACTGCAGTCAGCTGTGCAAAAAAACAGCACAAGGTGACGCAACAGGAGTGAGTTTAGTCAGGGTGACGCACACAACAGGATGACATTGCACGACAAAATAAATGACGCCAAGCGACATAAAACAGTGAGTGTGAGAGGGATAACATGTTGTGACTTTGCATATTCCATTGAGTATGCGACTGTATATACAGGAGAGATTTATCAAAATTTTCCTGAGTGGTGCCGGAAAGCATTATTCCAGTCATCTATCACGCTATATATATGTCGCAGAAAAGGGACCATCAATTATATTTTCATCTCCATTTTTATTTTGCTCGACAATAAAGTAACTAACATCCGGATCGACTATTTGAATCGAGAAATGAAAAATTGCAACCTGTTTACTCGCGCTGAATACCGCATGTACAGGATGCTTTTTATGCATGTCCTCTTTTAACAGAATAAAGAGTGTTGTTGTGTGGGTTATTGGTCGATATAAGCTGCCACACAAGAGCCAGCGTTGTTCGCCAACAGACTGCAAGTGGCTTTGCGGATGGACTAGTTCGCGCTGGCCCAATAATATCTGCTCTTCACTATCGAGACGATATCCCGCGCCATGGTTATCATCGACATAATAACGGCCAGCCACACGCAAAGACGTCATAAAATGTAATGGCTCTGCCACCGGTAAATTAGCTGTCGCCCATAATTCCAGCTTGGGAGAAATGAAACATTCGAAGCTGGCATCATATTCACGATACAGGCCATCCATATCCAGACAACGAACTCTGACTTCTTTTTCAAATCCAAGATTACTGACCAGCAACCAGACCCGAGCCGTGCGTCGGACAATCAGTCGCTGCTCCCGCATCCGGTTTTCGGCATAGAACAACTGCAAAGGTAATTCATCGCCGAGATGTTGCGGATCAACCCGCAATTGCGCCCGATATTGACTGGGTGACACGCTGTGCCAACGACGGAATGAGCGCTGGAAGCTGCTGGCTTCACTGAAGCCCAACTGATGCGCGATATCCGAGACCCGCGCCACAGTCGTGGCCAGTAACCGCATCGCCTCGGCATAGCGGACCTCATCGCTCAACTGCGAATAGGTGTAGCCCTGTTGGCGTAGCCGGCGCTGCAATGTTCTGGCACTGATACACAGGTGATCGGCCAACGCTTCTATGGTCGGGATGCGCGGCAGCAGCGACACCATTTGCTGCTTGATGGCATCGACAGTACCAAATTTGCCAAACGACTCTGGCGTTAACCAGTCCAAAAATTGGACGAGCAGCTCACCGATCGAGGGCAGCGGGAGCACATAACGCTGCAATAACAGGGGGCGAGGCAGGGTAAGGCTGACACCCTGATCATCGCGAACGATTGGGATGGCAATTTTAAGCTTGCCAGGCAGGGGAACATCCAGCTTGCCACTGCCCGGATCCCAACTCCAGACCGGAGGTAATGACAACGTCAGCAAGCGTACATGCAACGCCTGCACCAAATAGAACAGCCAGGGAGGAACCGTATCGCACCCCTGAAATAACAAGGTCAGCGATGTGTCAGTACGGCGCGCCTTGACCTCGACCGGCACATCCAACAAGGGGAGCAATCGGGCCCATACATTGATGCCATCCATCATGCTGTTGTGTGCAACCAGGACGTAATCGAGCATACGCACCATATCCAGCGCATCGTACTGCACGTGCCGATAGGCGATCTTTTTGTTCGGTAGATGGCTGGCGGCCGACAGCAACAGTTGCGCCACCAAGTGCTCGACAAACTCTGTTTGTCGGTAGGGTTCGGCAGGATCGGTAACAGTTAAGTTGGCAGTCAGCAAGGTCGTTGGCCCGCGGATACGGCAAAGTCATCCTCCTATGCTAACGGGATGGCTGTCGAAGCCAAGCTTCAGCTCGGCAATATCCATGTTGGCTCCCACTTAACAAGCTGGCCAGAAATGAAAAAGCCAGCCGGCTGAAACCGACTGGCTTTTCGAGACCATCAGTCCCGTCTTAACCGCATTTAGAGTCACCGCAGTTCAAGCATGTCATGCAGCCATCCTTCTGGATCACCGCCTTGGTGTGACACTTGTAACACAGGGTCGCATTGGGCGGAAAGCTGCTGACAGCCTCCTCGCTCGGCACTTCGTCATTGAGTTCGGCCTGCTTTTGTTCGAGGAATGCTTTCTGATGCTCATCCAGACTGGCACTCCTGAGCATGCCGATGTCCACCAGATGCTGCTCGATGACGTTGCCAATCTCGGCAATCAGCGAAGGCACATACTTGCCCTTATTCCAGTAGCCCCCCCGCGGATCGAACACCGAACGCAACTCCTCGACCAGAAAGGTGATATCCCCCCCCTTGCGAAACACCGCCGAGATGATCCGCGTCAGCGCCACGATCCACTGGTAGTGTTCCATGCTCTTGGAATTGATGAAGATCTCGAACGGACGGCGCGTTTCATGCTCGGTACCTTCGTTCAACACCATGTCATTGATGGTGATGAACAGCGAATGCTCGGAGATATGTTCCGGCGTCTTCAACTTGTAGGTGGTGCCCATCAGTTTCTCCGGACGTTGCACCGTTTCGTGCATGTGGATCACGCGCGCCGCTTCCTGCTGCGCCTGATCTTCCTTACTTTTGACCTTGTAGCCGACAATCTTGCTTTGAATTTTTTTGACCATGTTGGCATCACTTATCAGTGGGGGCCTTGCGGCCACAAAATCAGAACTTGCCGTAATAACCTTCTTTCAGCGCATCATAGAGGTTGGCCGCGGTATGGGTCTCACCATCATATTCCACCTCTTCGTTGCCTTTAAGCTGCACCACGGAACCATCCTCGAGCGTGAACTCGTACAGGGTGTTCTCCAGATCTTTTTCCTTGACCAGCACGCCTTGAAACGCCTCCGGATTGAAACGGAAAGTGGTGCACCCCTTGAGCCCTTGCTCATAAGCGTACATGTAGATGTGCTTGAACTCCTCATACGGGAAGTCAGTCGGCACATTCGCTGTCTTGGAGATCGACGAGTCGATCCAGCGCTGGGCTGCAGCCTGGATGTCGACATGCTGGGTCGGGGTTACGTCATCAGCAGTGATGAAGTACTCAGGCAGCTTGGCCTCCGCCTCGTTGCTGTACGGCATCGCCTTGGGATTGATCAACGCGCGATAGGCCAGCAGCTCGAAACTGTAGACATCGACACTCTCCTTGGTCTTCTTGCCCGCCTTGATGACATTGCGCACATAGTGGTGAGCAAAGCTCGGCTCGATGCCATTGCTGGCGTTGTTAGCTAGTGACAGCGATATGGTCCCGGTCGGCGCAATCGAGCTGTGATGGGTGAAACGTCCACCGTGTTCAGCCAGCGCCGCAACCAGTTCCGGCTCGACATCCGCGACCTGCTGCATGTAGCGACTGTAGCGTGCGTGCAGGATCCGTCCTGGCACCTTGTCACCCAATTTATAGCCATCGGCCAGCAGCTCGGGACGCTTGCGCAGCAGATCGGCAGTCAGCTCAAACTCTTGCAGCATGATCGGTGCCGGACCTTTCTCCTTGGCCAGAGCCAGCGACTCGCGCCATCCCGTCATTGCCAACTCTTGGGAGACCTGCTCGGTAAAGGCCACGGAAGCTGGTGAACCGTATTTGATGCCGAGCATGGTCAGCGTCGAGCCGAGACCGAGAAAACCCATACCGTGACGGCGCTTGCTCAGGATCTCCTGACGCTGCTTTTCCAGCGGCAACTGGTTAATTTCGACCACGTTATCCAACATACGGGTAAACAGACTGACAACCCGACGGAACGCGCTCCAGTCAAAGTGCGCCTGCCCGGTAAAGGGCTCGCGGATGAACTTGGTCAGATTAATGGAGCCCAGCAGACAGGCGCCATACGGCGGCAGCGGCTGCTCACCACAGGGATTGGTGGCGCGGATGTCTTCGCAGAACCAGTTGTTGTTCATCTCGTTGACCTTGTCGATCAGGATGAAACCAGGCTCGGCGTAGTCATACGTCGATGTCATGATCACGTTCCACAAGCGGCGCGCCGGCATCGTCTTGTATACCTTGCAGGCGACGAGGCCGGTCTCATTGACCACCGCCTCCCCTTTGCTTGGCCAATCCGCCCAGACGATCCCGTCCTGTTGCAGATCGATGCCATCCTGCTCTACTTCCTTGCGGTTCAGCGGGAAGATCAACTGCCAGTCGGCATCCGCCTTTACCGCTTCGATGAAGTCACGGGTAATCAGCAACGACAAATTGAATTGGCGCAGACGGCCATCTTCACGCTTGGCCTGGATAAACTCGAGCACGTCCGGATGACGGATATCCATGGTGCCCATCTGGGCGCCACGCCGACCACCGGCCGACGAGACGGTGAAACACATCTTGTCGTAGATATCCATGAACGACAGCGGACCCGATGTATAGGCTCCCGCACCAGAGACAAAGGCACCGCGCGGCCGCAGCGTCGAAAAATCATAGCCAATGCCACACCCGGCCTTCAGCGTCAGGCCTGCCTCATGCACCTTGTTGAGAATGTCATCCATCGAATCATGGATGGTTCCGGATACGGTACAGTTGATGGTCGAGGTCGCAGGTTTGTGTTCAAAGGCACCGGCATTAGAGGTGATGCGGCCAGCAGGGATGGCTCCATTGCGCAGAGCCCAGAGGAAGGGTTCATACCAGGCAAGCGGATCTTGCTCCTGGGCCGCCAACGCCTTGGCAACGCGCTGATAGGTAGCATCGATATCACTATCGACCGGCGTACCGTCTTTGCTCTTCAAACGGTATTTCGTATCCCAAATCTCCTGTGACGTCTCTTGCAGCGGGATATCGGGGGCCAGCTCGTGTTCCAGCTGTATCATACCGTCCACTTTTTGCGTTGCCATTGCATCCTCCCGAAGTGATGAGTTCCTGTCCGTACAAACTGAGCGACTCTAGCAGGCCGGGCAGAACAAAAATTTGAGCCAGAAACCAGAATCAATAATTCGCCTCCAACACCACATAGTGTGGCCACATTAATTTGAATCACTAGATAATGTGTTTTCGTGACGAGTTGTGCAACAATTCAAGGGGCGGCATTGTAAGGAAGATGGAGCGATTTGGCAGTCCGTTTTTTATCCGATTGATGCAAATGGTTTATTTATAATGCTTTTTTGTTTCCGGCAGCCCGGCAAAAAGCAAAAGCCCGTCTCAAGGACGGGCTTAAATTTTTCGGTAAAGCTCAGGGTCGATTATTGACCAGCTGGCTTAACGTAGGTGACAGGCTTCTCACCACGGATGTCGATGTAGAAGTCATAGTCGCCATCAGTCGGCGGAGTGACTTTCACTTCTTCGAACTTGGAGTTCGGGTTCAGGACAACAGGATCCTTACCGATTTCGAACACACCAGGAACTTCAGCGTAACCGAAGTTGGTGCCTGGAGTCCAAGCGCCATCTGCAAACTTGAACTTGTACGGAGCCCAGTCCACCTTCAAGTTAGCCTTGGCCTTGTAAACACCCTTCTCAACCATGACAACTTTGTACTCTGGCAGAGCAGCCCAATCGTTCATCTCGCCGCGCAGGTAGATTTCTTTGCCGAATACATCAGCACCACCGGCACCAGCAGTAGCACCAGCAGCTGCGGTCTTACCATCAGAAGCACAACCAGACATAACCAAGGCGCTGGCAGCGAATACCATCATCAGCGTTTTCTTAAACATAGACTTTCCTTCGTTCATTGTTTATCGGTTTGAATTTATGAGGGTTTTATAACAACCCTTCAGTGCGCTATTAAACCAAAAGCACGAACAGGAAAATCTGCCCGATCTCACACTCTCTGCCTGCCAAACAGCTTTCTTTCTCAGAGTGAGAGCTGGCTAAAAAAATAGGAAAATGTTTCGTTCGAAACCAAAAGACAAAGCCCGCAGATGCGGGCTTTGGAATGGGAGTTTGACAGTGTCCTACTCTCGCATGGCGAATGCCACACTACCATCGGCGCTACAGCGTTTCACTTCTGTGTTCGGCATGGGTACAGGTGGTGCCACTGCGCTATTGCCGTCAAACAAAATCATGGTGCTGATACCCAGAATCGAACTGGGGACCTCACCCTTACCAAGGGTGCGCTCTACCGACTGAGCC